>NZ_CP172899.1:910000-2365000 GCF_050533535.1 Enterococcus sp. DIV2453a
GGCTCTGGCATTCGTGGGTTCGATTCCCATCGGTCGCCCTTTGTAATTTTATTGGGGTATAGCCAAGCGGTAAGGCAACGGACTTTGACTCCGTCATGCGTTGGTTCGAATCCAGCTACCCCAGTTTTTTTGTAACAAAAATGGAATATGGCGGTATAGCCAAGTGGTAAGGCAGAGGTCTGCAAAACCTTCATCACCGGTTCAAATCCGGTTACCGCCTTCCAAAAATATCTTGCCGGCGTGGCGGAATTGGCAGACGCGCTGGACTCAAAATCCAGTTCCTTCACGGGAGTGCCGGTTCGACCCCGGCCGCCGGTATACTAAAGACTGTTAAATCATTGATTTAACAGTCTTTTTTGTTTATTATTTTCTCGAATACATAAAAAAACCATCTCAAAAAAATGAGATGGAAAGTTAAGTGAGAGAGTGATAAGTATAGTGCGAATAAATACAAGGGTTACAGAAGAATGTGGGGGTTCTGCATCATCGTCATTAAATGTTCCTGCAGTAGGAATGTGAATTTCTGTCATATTATATTCAATAACTTGAACTGTGATGATTGCAACAGTTCCAATGATTGCTAACATAGTAGTCATACTTTCACTCCTCTCTTAATTTTAAATAAAAGTACTTAACTGATTAACTAGAGACTAAAAAGATACATCAACATGAACGTTGAGCTTTAGCACTATACAACGTAAAGATCACTCTTAGCTATTTTGAGAAAAGCCTTCTCCTCGACCAGTCTTGTTCTACTCATTGGTGTCTCTCGACATTTCTGAGCAATAGCCTATGTTTGTATAGGAGCCTCACCTAACTTATTACAAAGAAATAATAGTCTTTTAAGTAACTCTTTGTCAAGACATAAGCAGAAGTCAAAACAGTTCTATTTACAAATGAATGCGACGAACCATTTCTTCTGTTATTTGTTCTACAATATCAATGGTTGTTTTTGGCGAACGTTGATTTCTGGGGATATCGATTGAGTAAATTTTGGCAATACGACCAGGATTTGCATCCATTAATACAACCCGATCAGAAAGTTGGACTGCTTGTTGAACGTCATGCGTGATCATTACAATTGATTTAGTCGCAATTTGATTGTTTAACCAAATTTCTAATAAATCGTTGGATAATTGGCTGGCTGTAATGATATCTAAAGCTGAAAAAGGTTCGTCTAAGAGCAATAAGCTAGGTTCGATGGCTAAAGCACGAGCAAAGCCTACACGCTGTTTCATTCCACCAGATAACTCTCTGGGATATGCTTTTTCAAAACCAGTTAAACCAATCATTTCAATGAGATTACTGACTCTTTTATTTATTTGTTCACGGGAAATTTCTTTACGGTTTTCTAAGCCAAAGCTGATATTTTTTTCAACTGTCAACCAAGGAAAAAGGGCAAAATGTTGAAAAACCATGCCGATATTGGCATCAGGCTCATTAATGATTTTATCTTCAAAAGTAATTTCACCTCTAGTTGTACGAAGAAGTCCAGCGATACTTCTGAGCAACGTTGATTTTCCTGTTCCTGATTGTCCGATAATACTTAAAAATTCATTCGTTTTAACCGTTAAATCAATATTTTCAAGGACTTTTAAATGTTCTGAATGTCCTTCAATTTCAAATTCTTTATATACTGATTTTATGCTTAATAATTCTTTATTTTCCATCGTCTTATTAGATAGGCAAAGGGAAATCACCTATCGTTCTCCTCTCTAGTTTATCTTAAAAATTTAGTCGAGTTGAGTCGTCCAGCTATTAATAGTGAAATTTTTGTTTTGCTGCTCGATATAAAGGTTGCCAAACAAAGGCGATACATAAACCAACAACGAAACACATCGCTAAGGTTCCTAAGGCAGATTTATCTTTTACACCATCGTTTGCCGCAATATATTGTCCTAGGCCAGTAACATCTATTGATTTTTTTCCCCATTGAATGCTTTCTGCTGCGATATCAGCGTTCCAAGCAGCACCAGCAGCGTTAATAATTGCTGTAATGAGGTAAGGTAAAATAGAAGGGATCAAAAATTTTGTCCACCATTGCCATTTAGATAATTTAAAAAGTTTGGTTACGTCACGAATATCATCAGGGATGGCTAAGTAGCCAGCAATTACATTAAAGAAAAAATACCATTGGCAACCAACCATGATGAGTGGTAAAATCCACCATTCTAATTTGTTGAAGCCCATACTAATAATCAACACAATGAATGGAGTATAAACATTTGACGGAATGGAGCCTAAAATTTGTCCAATCGGTTGAACGATACTTAAGCGCCGATTATCATTCGCAACCCAGATTGCTAAGGGAGTAAAGAGAATGCCAGCAACGACCATAGCCAAGGTAACCCGTAGCGTAGTATAAAGGGTTAATCTTGGAATCATGCTGAAATCTTGATGGGGCAAAAAATGATAGAGCTTAATAGAACAATAAACCCCGACAATGGTTAAGCTGACATACCATAATGTTTTGAAGAAATGGCGTAATTTTGCTAGTAATCGATAGAGATAGTCTAGCTTGAAAAAGTACCAAACTTTTGGTAAATCGTAAATCCAAAAATGACTGAATTTCACAAAAGCTTTTGAAAAGTATTTCGTTAAAGTTGCTTTTTTTAATAAATGATAAATGATGGATTTAGGTGGCGTCGTACTTTCGACATCTGTTTCATATTTAAAATAATAAGTGGCTCGAACTAAAGGTTGAAAGACTAAAAAGTTTAAAATCACCACATTGATTAATAAGGCAAAAACAGCCCATAAACAGGATTTAAAGTCGGCTCGATTTAATGCTACTTGGATATAAGAACCAATTCCTGGTAAATAAAGGTTGGTTTCTTTAGGAAAGGCAACAGAAGCTTGCTCACTAGCCACCAAGGCAAACCAAGCCGCAGTTTGAGAAATAATAACGTTCCAAAGTAAGCCAGGAATTGAGTAAACAAATTCAAGACGCCAAAATTTTTCCCAAGCATTGTACTTGAACTGATCGGTCACATTGACTAGATCTGAAGGAATAACTTCCATTATTTGATAAAGAGTCAACATGATGTTCCAAGCTTGACCTGTGAAGATGGCAAAAATAGCAACCGCTTCTGCGCCCATCACATTTCCTGGAAATAAACCAAGTAACCAAGCAGTTGTAAAGGTTAAAAAGCCTAGTAATGGAACAGATTCAAGGAAATTAACTAATGGTAAAATGACTCTTCGTGCCGTTTTATATTTTACGGCTAAAATACCAAAAACAAAGGAAAACAGGAAGGACCAAGCCATACCCACAATCATTCGAAACATGGTTCGAATTGAAAAGTAAAAAAGATTTGATGGAGATAAGAAATCATCTGTTTTACTTGGTGTTGCGAGGAATTCTTCTGAGGGAAGGGTGTGAAGAGGGCGATTCATTTTTAGCCAAGAGAAGACGATGATAAAAATGAAAATGCCTAAAATGATGAGTAAGGTAAGATTCCCGATACTTTTAGCAAGTAGGGTATTTTTCTTAGATGATGCAGTGACAGCTTTCAATTTAAAAACCTCCAATTAATCATATTAAAGAGGTCGCCGAATAAAAGAAGAAGATTATAGGGTAATCACAATAATTGAGCTTTGGCTTTCTGAGACGTAAGAAAAAAATTCTAGTTATCTTAGGAAAGCCTTAATTCGACAATCCCTGCTTTACTCGTTACTGTCTCTCGACATTTCCGAGCGATAACCTGTGTTCTTCAGAGTAACCTCACCTAATATGATTCTATTTGATTTACATGCTTATCATACTCGTGACTAAAAATAAAACAATTTCTAGCTGGTTATACCTGAATTACTGTTTGTTGTTATTCTATTCAATGATTCTTAAAAAGATTGCCCACATTCTGTTTTTTTAGGGAGAAATTATCAGATGAGTATGTTATGTAACCCGAGGTTAATAGCGTAGGATGTTGTATTTTTAGTTTGTCTCGTTTACTGTTAAAGATGTAAGTAGTAACTATAAGTGAATGGCTAAAAAAATTAAAAGTAATCTAGCACCTAAATTAAACAACAAAGAAATTTGTTCAGAAGAAAGGAAATTATGATGATTATTTGGTTAAACGGTGCGTTTGGAGCCGGAAAAACGACCATTGCACATGAGTTACAACAAAAACTTCCCAATGCAATCATTTATGATCCAGAAATTATTGGTAGTGCATTGATGGAGCTAGTTCCCGAAGAAATGAAAGAAAATGATTTTCAAGAGTATCAGGAATGGCGTTGCTGGAATGCTCATTTATTAAAACGAATGTCCAAAGAGTCTGGACGGCCGATTATTGTTCCAATGACCCTTTATAAAAATGAATATGAAGAAGAGCTGATTGGATATCTGAGACGAGCAGGCATTGACGTTTATCATTTTTTGTTAGCGGTCGAGAAAGAAGAAATTTTACAGAGATTATTGAAAAGAAATGATGGAACTTTTGAATGGGGGAAAAATAAGTTGCCCGAAGTACTTGAAGGTTTTCGTCAGATTCAGTTTACCGAGATTTTTAGAAATCATTCAGCTGACACGACAGAAATTGTAGCATCCATTCTTAATAGAATAACCGAATAAAAATAAAATAAGGGACCTAAGCCGAAATGACTTAGGTCCCTTATTTTCTACTTCTTAAGATAATCAACTACCAGCTATCCTGATTTCTTCAAACTTTAAGACCGCACATTTACGACAATCTATTTTTACACTGTCAAAATTTTCTTTCAAGTCTTGCATTTTGTTATTTTTAGCAGTATATTTTAGGTGTACCTAAAATATATTAGAGGTTAACCATCTAATGGGAAGGGCCTTTTAAAATTATTGCAAAACGAAAGAAGGAATTGAATTGAAAAATTCAGAAGAACATGAACCAAAGCAAAGACATCATTTGATTGAATATGCAAATGGTCCTTCGCTTGAAGAAATTAATGGCACCATCGACGTGCCTAAAAATATGAGTTTTTGGAAAACGTTATTTGCTTACTCAGGTCCAGGAGCATTGGTAGCAGTGGGGTATATGGATCCAGGAAACTGGTCTACTTCAATTACTGGGGGACAAAATTTTCAATATTTATTGATGTCGATTATTTTAATTTCCAGTTTGATTGCAATGTTGCTCCAATATATGGCTGCTAAATTAGGCATTGTTTCACAGATGGATTTAGCACAAGCGATTCGTGCTAGAACTAGTAAGACGTTAGGTATTGTATTATGGATTTTAACAGAGTTAGCAATTATGGCTACAGATATCGCTGAAGTTATCGGGGGCGCAATTGCCTTATATTTATTATTTCATATTCCTTTAGGTCTGGCTGTCTTCATTACGGTATTTGATGTTTTACTTTTGTTGTTATTGACAAAAATTGGTTTTAGAAAAATTGAAGCTATTGTTGTTGCTTTAATTGTTGTTATTTTTGTGATTTTTGCTTATCAAGTGGCATTGTCAAATCCAGTATGGGGAGATGTAATTAAAGGGCTGGTTCCTAGCGCAGAAGCTTTTTCTACATCACATGCGGTGAATGGGCAAACGCCACTGACAGGTGCATTGGGGATTATTGGTGCAACAGTGATGCCTCATAATTTGTATTTACATTCTTCTGTTGTACAAAGTCGTAAAATTGATCGTAAAGATAAAACCGATATTCAACGCGCTTTACGTTTTTCAACTTGGGATTCTAATATTCAATTAACGATGGCATTTTTTGTTAACTCTTTGTTATTGATTATGGGTGTGGCCGTTTTTAAATCCGGTAGTGTCAAAGATCCTTCATTCTTTGGTTTGTTTGATGCTTTATCAAATCCAGCGGTTATGAGTAATTCTATTTTAGCGCATATTGCAGGTTCTGGAATTTTATCGATTTTATTTGCGGTAGCCTTATTGGCATCAGGACAAAATTCAACAATTACAGGAACGTTAACTGGTCAAATCATTATGGAAGGGTTTATTCATATGCGTGTGCCAATTTGGTTACGTCGGATGGTCACACGTTTGTTATCTGTTATTCCTGTCTTAATCTGTGTTTTAATGACCAGCGGGAAAAGTACAGTGGAAGAGCATATCGCGATTAATAATTTAATGAACAATTCACAAGTTTTTCTAGCATTTGCTTTGCCATTTTCTATGTTGCCTTTACTGATGTTTACAGATAGCCGTGTTGAAATGGGTGAACATTTTAAAAACTCGTGGTTAATTAAATTGTTAGGCTGGGTTTCTGTCATTGGCTTAATTTACCTCAATATGAAAGGCTTACCTGATCAAATTGAAGGATTTTTCGGTGATAATCCGACAGCGAGTCAAATTACGTTAGCCGATAATATTGCCTATGTCATCATAGCACTCGTCATCCTCTTGTTAGTTTGGACGGTTGTGGAATTATATAAAGGCGATAAACGATATGCACAGCAGCTTGCAGCTATGGAGCAACAAGTAGAGGAGGTTAAATAATGAAATTTTCAAAAATTATGGTTGGTGTTGAAGAGTCGCCAGATGCGTTAAAAGCATTTCATTATGCTATCCAAAAAGCAAAAGAAGAACAAGCTGAATTGGTTATTGTTTCGATTTTAGAAGAGAAAGAGATTAATGTTTACCAATCGTTAGATAAAAATTATTGGCAAGAACAGTTGGCGAAATTAGAGAAACAAACGGAAAAATATCAACAAGAAGCGTTAGCGAATGGCATCGATAAAGTAAGTGTAATTGTCAATGAAGGGAACCCAGGAGAATTAATTATTAATAAGCTTATTCCTTTGAATAAACCAGATTTGTTAATTATTGGCTCCAAGTCAACTAGCAAATTAAAAAGCTTTTTTGGTAGCCAAGCAGCTTATATGGCTCGATATGCACCAATTTCTGTAATGATTATTCGCTAACAAAATTGAAACAGTTAAAAAAGCCGCCACGATTTACTATTCGTGGTGGCCTTTTTATAGTAATTTTTGTTTATATAAATAAACAGCCAAACTTAGTTGTAGCGAACTATCAGGAAATTCTAAAGTTAAGTGAAGAATCTCTTCTATTTTTTTTAAGCGGTAAATAATTGTATTACGATGTACATACATATTTGTGGCAGTCAACGAAATATTTTTATTCGATTGAAAGTAGGTGTTGATGGTTTCTAGTAGGGAACTTTCATGTTTTTGATCTTCTTTTTCTAATGGTGCAATCAATCGTTGATATATTTTTTGTTTGGCTTGTTTGGTCAGGGTTTCGATCATTAAACGATAAAAAAAGAGGTCGTCATAATTCAAAATAGTTCGTTGTTGTAATTCTTGACTTGCTTGTGCTAAGTGGAATGTTTCTTGTGCTAATTTATAAGAATCACACAGATTGGTGATTTTCTTGACAGTTGGACCAATCGCTAATTTAAATGATAATTTTGGATTCAGTTTCATTAGTTGCTCTAGTAAATTCTTGGCAAGATGAGTGGTTTGTGCAAGGTAGGTGGCTTCCTCTTGCGCTGGATTTTCTAGTAATAAAATAAAGCCAGTTTGTGTAGGAAAGGCAGTAATTTTTTGTCGATATCCTTCTAAAATATGATTCAATTGATGGCCAATGCTATTCATTTGAATAGTCGGATTAAACAGTTGTTCCAATTGTTCAATGGCTACAAGCAAGAGACTAAATGTATCTTTTTCATTTAATTGCAGATAATTACTAAATTCTTGCCAAGCTTGAGGATTGGTATTTTTTTCTTGGATAAGGTCTTGAAACAGCGCCCCGATCTTTTGCCTCGTTGTTAAATTTTCCGAAGATTCTAATTGAAGTTGTGGTAAAAGGTAGTGAGCACAGACCTCCACAGATAATAAATCAATCGTCTGTAATTTTTTGGTAGTTTGCCAAATCACTAAGTAAGATAAGCTGAGATTTTTCTTTTTGATGGGTAAAATTCGCAAAGATAACTGATGGTTCGCTAAGGAAAATTCAACAGTCAATGGTTCTTTATAAAATAATAGTAGCTCATTGTTCTGGGCTTTTAAAGCTGTCTCAAACTGTTTTTTGAGAGTCGCGTTGTTTAAAATACTGGTGATTCTTGTTGGCGCATCAGGTAAATCAAAATGATTCATAATCTGAAAACGCTCGTCTAAAAGCATTACAGGCGCTTGAATCGCGGCACTTAATACTTCTAGTAATTGGGTACTTTTTCCGCCAGCTTTGATAATTGTATAAAATTTATTATGCATATGAACAGAATGTTGGCTAATCGTTTCGTCAGGTTGATTGACTCGGCGATTGACCAATGAAATAATTTGAGAAAAGTTGTAATTATAAGGGATTGAGAGAATTGGTAATCCGACGTCATTCGCTAATTGGATCATCTCTTGTGGAACTTCATTGAAATAGCGTTGGACTTTAAAGCCTAGAGCAGCGCAGTTCATATTTGCTAGTTCTTGAATAAGACGTTTTTGCAAGCAAGGCTGATCTTTGAAAATATAGCCGGTAGTTAATAAAATTTCTCCTGGCGTTAACCAGTCAAAAGCATCAGGATTTTCTAAAATATTTGCTTGTAGAATTGGCGCATCTAAATTGGTCTCGTGCGTCAATAAGGTTAAACCAGGTAGTTCTTCTGCATGGAGTAGATCATTGACCGTCATCATTAGCAAGGCCTCCTTTTGTATGAATTATCTAAAAATTAAGTGTATTTATTGTAAGATGTTACAAAACTATTTTAGGGAAAATAAGGTATCCTTATACTAATAGAAAAAAGTTCCAAGTCATCACGTGATTGGTAGTCACAAGTGACCAAATAAGAACAATCAGCGCTTACAACCTATAGAAACGCATTGTTTAAAGATATAGCAATAGTATACTTAATTTTTAATGCTTTTACTATTGTTTCAGCTACTTTAAATTTCTCAAGTATTTCTATAATCTGTAAGTTTTTTGAGACTCTTATCAGATATGCTTCTTTTTCTATATTTTATCAGAAAATTCTGGTAACTTTGAAGGTTATAGTTTGTAAAATGGAGGGATCGGTATGAAAAAATTAAAAATGTTAGGATGCGTCGGTTTGCTTTTAGCTTTAACGGCTTGTCAGGCGGGAACGGGAAACTCGGCTGATAGTAACAAAGCAGCGGAACAAAAAATTGCAATTAGTTCTGAAGCGGCTATTTCGACAATGGAACCACACACAGCGGGGGATACGACCTCGACTTTAGTCATGAATCAAGTTTATGAAGGACTCTATGTTTTAGGTAAAGACGATGAATTAGAGTTGGGGGTCGCTGCCGAAGAACCAGCGATTTCTGAAGATGAAACCGTTTATACATTTAAGATTAGAGAAGATGCCAAATGGTCGAATGATGATCCAGTAACAGCAAACGACTTTGTTTATGCATGGCAACAAGTTGCTTCCCCTAAATCAGGATCGATTCATCAAGCTTTATTTTTTGATGTCATTAAAAATGCTAAGGAAATTGCTTTAGAAGGCGCAGATGTGAATACTCTTGGGGTTAAGGCGCTAGATGATAAAACGTTAGAAATAACTTTAGAACGGCCCACCCCTTATTTGAAATCTTTGCTTTCGTTTCCTGTTTTGTTTCCGCAAAATGAAAAATATATCAAAGAACAAGGGGATAAATATGCCACTGATGCAGAACATTTGATTTATAATGGTCCTTTTAAATTGAAAGAATGGGATAATGCCTCTTCCGATGACTGGACCTACGAAAAAAATGATACGTATTGGGATGCTGAAAAAGTTAAATTAACAGAAGCAAAAGTTTCAGTAATTAAGAGCCCAACGACAGCGGTGAATTTGTTTGACTCGAATGAATTGGATGTAGTGAATAAGCTAAGTGGTGAATTTATTCCTGGTTATGTTGATAATCCAGCCTTTCTTTCAATTCCTCAATTCGTCACATACTTTTTAAAAATGAACAGTGTTCGTGATGGAAAAGAAAATCCGGCTTTAGCGAACAACAATATTCGTAAAGCGTTGGCACAAGCTTTTGATAAAGAAAGTTTTGTAAAAGAAGTCTTGCAAGATCAATCAACGGCCACAGATCAAGTAATTCCGCCGGGACAAACGATTGCGCCAGATGGAACAGATTTCACAAAACTAGCTGCTAAGAAAAATAACTACTTAACCTACGATACAGCGAAAGCAAAAGAATTCTGGGAAAAAGGGAAAAAAGAAATTGGGCTGGATAAAATCAAATTAGAATTTTTAACAGATGATACAGACAGCGCCAAAAAAGCTGCTGAGTTTTTCCAATTTCAATTGGAAGAAAATCTAGACGGATTAGAAGTGAATGTTACTCAAGTTCCTTTTACTATTCGTGTTGATCGTGATCAAACGAGAGACTATGATTTAGAATTATCTGGTTGGGGAACCGATTATCGTGATCCATTAACAGTTATGCGCATTTTTACTTCGGATAGTACCTTGGGCGGCGTAACGTTCAAGAGTGATACGTATGATCAATTAATCCAAGAGACTAGAACAACACATGCGGCTGATCAAGAGGCTCGTTTAAATGACTTTGCTCAAGCACAAGATATTTTGGTGAATCAGGAAACGGTTTTAGCACCAATCTACAATCGAAGCATTTCTGTATTAGCTAATCAAAAAATCAAGGATCTGTATTGGCATTCATTTGGACCTACGTACAGTTTAAAATGGGCTTATGTTAACTAATTGAATGAAGGTAGGAAGGGGTTTGTCATGCTTTTAAAAAACTGTAAATTAGAAACAGGATTTTCTACTGTGAATCAGCGAATTGTTGCGACAGAAACAGCTAGCTATGATATTCGAATTGAAAACGAGGTCTGTACTGCGGTCGCACCGCAGTTAAGGCCTTTAGAGAGCGAAACAGTTATCGATGTGAATCAGCAACTCGTTTTACCTGCTCTAAGAGAAATGCATATTCATATTGATAAAACGTATTTTGGGGGACCTTGGAAGGCCTGTCGTCCACTAACGAAAGGAATTTTAACACGTATTGAAGAAGAAACTTGGCTGTTACCTGAACAATTACCAACTAGTTTAGAACGTGCTTGCCAAGTTATTGAGCAGTATATTCAACAAGGCCATTATCATATTCGCAGTCATTGTAATGTAGATCCATCTATTGGAACGAAACATATTGAAATCACTAAAGAAGCATTTAGTCGATATGAACAATACATTACTCATGAAATTGTGGCTTTTCCTCAACACGGATTACTCCGCTCACAAGTCGAACCTTTGATGCGCGAAGCCTTACGCATGGGGGCAACTCATGTCGGCGGCGTTGATCCAGCCCTTGTGGATCGTCATGTGGATCATTCAATCGCAAAAATATTTGAATTAGCTACCACATTTAATAAAAAAATTGATGTTCATTTACACGCCCGTGATACTTTGGGACTTTATGAATTTAATAAATTTGTTGATTATACAGAACAAGCAAAAATGTTTGGCAAAGTTACTTTAAGTCATGCTTTAGCTTTGGGGAGCTTAGAAGAAGCAGCAATTAGAGACATTGCGCAAAAATTCATCGAAACAGGGATTGATTTGACTTCGACTGTACCGATTGGAATGCCCACCATGCCGATTCCAACCTTGGTTGAACAAGGTGTTAAGATCTCCGTGGCTCATGACAGTTTGACGGATCATTGGTCGCCTTTTGGCAGTGGCAATACAATAGAAAAATTAAATACAGCGGCTCAAAGATTTAAAATTAGCGATGAGTATCGCTTGAATCGTTTATGGGGCTTAGCGAGTAATTTTGTAACGCCTCTTGATCCTAACGGGCAGCGAGTTTGGCCTAACGTCGGCGATTCTGCAGATTTCCTACTATTTAATGCTGAGAGCACTGCTCACGTGATTGCACGCCAACAGCCAATCCAACAACTGATACTAAAAGGACAACTGGTTGAAGCCGTTCAAAAGGGGGAAAGAGAATGACAGCATCCATTGTTTATTTGAATAATGTTCGTTTAGAAACTGGTTTTGCTAAAGACCACCACGAATTAACGTATACTAAAACCGCACGCTATACTTTAGCGATTCAAGAAGGCAAAATTCAAGCGATTATTCCGCAAAATCAAGTCACTGAAAAGCAACAAGGAACTGATTTAAACGGACAACTGGCTATTCCCGCTTTTCAAGAGAGCCATAACCACTTAGATAAAACCTACCTTTCATTAGGCTGGCGTGCTAGCCAACCTGTTAAGAATTTAAAAGAGCGTTTAGCAGACGAAGCCAGTGAACTTAAATTGTTAGCGCCGTCAACAGAACAACGAGCGACGGCCATGATTGAAAAATTGATTGGGTATGGAGCCTCTTATATTCGGACACATGTCAACATTGATCCTTATGTAGAACTAGAAAACTTCTGGGGCGTCAAAAGAGCCTTAGAAAAATATGCGCATGTGATTGATTATGATATTGTTGTCTTTCCACAGCATGGATTATTAAAAAATCCCCAAACGGTTTTACTCATGAGAGAAGCCCTAAAAAATGGTGGAACAATGGTTGGCGGTTTAGATCCTGCAGGCATTGATTATGCAATTGAAGAATCTTTAGAAACCATTTTCGATCTGGCAGAAGAATTTCAAGTAGGAATCGATATTCACTTGCATGATACGGGGGAAGTGGGTGTTTATACAATTGATAAATTTTTAGACATTTTGGAAGAACGAAAATTTACTCAGCGAACCGCTATCAGTCACGCCTTTGCGCTGCTAGATGTACGACCAGCAGAAAAAGAAAAACTATACCAACGCTTGGCAACGCATCAAACGGCGATTATGTCTACAATTCCCTATGATCCTCGTTATTTATTGCCACCAATTGATGTGTTACGCCAAACTGGTGTATCGGTTCATTTAGGTAGTGATGGCTTTTTTGACTCTTGGAGTTCTAATGTTTCAGGTGATTTATTTGAAAAATTACGTAATTTTTGTGAAATGACAGGAAAGATTACAGAAGAGCAACTTACTCAAGCTTACGTCCATGGCTGCGGCAAAGAAGCACCTTTTTCATTTGAAGAAGAACGTCTTTGGTTTACAGAAGGCGACGAAGCAAACTTTATCTTTACAGAAGCAGCTTCTACAGCAGAAGTGATTGCTAGAAAACCACAGAAACGCCAGATTATGTTGAAAGGACAATGGGTTTAACTTGCTTTAAAATTAGGTAGAAATAGAATGCTAAAAAGCCAAACAGAGGAAACAGGGTTCAGCTCTGAGCGACGCATAGTGTCAGTCCAGCGGTTACTCGTCACAGTTTAATCCTTATAAAGTGCTTCTGCTCACAACGTGTATCAGCGTTTCAAGTTTGTTTGACTCACTTTAACATAGCACTTTTGCGTATCTTCCTTTATAATAAGACAAAATGAAGGAGATGAACCAAGCATGACTGAACAAACGAGAGAAAACAAAAAAGCAGCCTACGAATTGTGCTTACAACAATTGAGCGGTTTGCTAGAAATAGAAACGGATGCTATTGCAAATTTAGCAAACTCGTCCGCGTTACTTGCACAAACATTACCAGATACCGTTTTTGCTGGGTATTATTTATATAAAGATGAAGAATTAGTTTTGGGGCCTTTTCAAGGGAAAGTCTCTTGTACCAGAATTAAAATGGGCAAAGGTGTCTGCGGTGAATCAGCGGAAAAACAAGCTACATTGATTGTTGATAACGTGAAGACACACGCCAATTATATTTCTTGCGACTCAGCTGCGATGTCTGAAATCGTTGTACCGATGGTAAAAAATCATCAATTGGTCGGTGTTTTAGATATTGATAGTGGTGTAACAAATAGCTATGATGCGGTTGACCAACTGTATTTGGAAAAATTTGTTACCTTGTTACTAGAAAAATCAGATTTTTAAGCAGACTATTTTTGCTTTCTGACAAATCATGAGAAAATAAAGTATAAAATTTGATCATGAAAGAAGGTGAGTCATTTGTTAGAGCTGTATATAAATTTTAAAGGTGAAGCAAAAGAAGCAATTGCGTTCTATGAAGATGTTTTTGATACAAAATGTCAAAATTTAATGACTTTTGGCGAAGCACCTGAGGATCCTGAGCATCCTATAAGCGACGAGATAAAGGATTTAGTGATGAACGCAAGTATCATTATTGAAGGAACCTATGTAATGATTTCAGATGTTCCTGATATGTTTGGTTTTGAAGTTACGGAAGGAAATAACCTTTCGCTCGTGGTTAGCACAGATGATGATGAAAAAATTGATCGCTTATTTAAACGATTATCTGAAGGTGGCACTGTTACAATGCCATTATCTGAAACTTTTTGGTCCAAAAAGTATGGTTCCCTAAAAGATCAGTTTGGCATCCATTGGATGTTTAATTATTATGAAGAAGATTAAAAAAAGCCCCAATCCGTTGTTTTCATTGGATTGGGGCTTTTTTATTCATGAAAGAATTGCTTCTTAGCGATTTGATACTGCCGTTGCTTTTCTGTCCAAAATTGCTGATCGTTTTCATCAATTTTGCGAATGACTTTTGCTGGATTACCCCCAACAATCGTGTTCGCAGGAACGTCTTTTGTAACCACAGCACCAGCAGCGACAATAGCATTTTTTCCAATTGTAACGCCAGGTAAAATGGTGGCACTGCCGCCACTCCACACGTTATCTTCAACAATAATTGGCGTCCCGAATTCTAATTCTGCAGTTCGAATCGTTGGATCAATTGGATGGCCGGCAGTATAAAAACTAGCACGAGGGCCAACCATGACATTATCACCGAAGATGATTTTGTTTACATCTAAAAAAATGCAATCCATATTTGCATAAAAATTTTCTCCTACCTCAATATGGCGACCGTAATCTACATGGAGGGGTGGGGTGATATATAACTCATTGCCAGTTTTTCCTAATAATTCTTTTTCTAGGGCCACAATTTCTTTCACATTATCGATAGGAAGTTGATTGATTTTTTGAGCTAACACCTTGCCTTTTGTTGATTTGTTTTCGGGTAAAATGGTGGGGGCGTAATATAATTCACCTTTTAACATTTGCATATAATCAAAGTCATTTTGTTTCATGTAAGCGCTCCTTTAGGCTTTTTCTCTATTGTATCAAATCAATACAATAAGTCGAGGAATATGTAAAATAAAAAAGGATAGATAGCAAAATAGCCTTGCTTATCTATCCTTTACCTAAGGTTATCCAATTTTTTTAACTCTCCCGCCAATTTTATCTGCTAATTTTTGTGCTTCTTTTTCAGAGTGGTAAACTAAACAACCTGATTTATCTCGCGTACGTTTACCATCTGCAGTTAAATAGCCATGAAAAAATTTGATTGCATACATAGACATCACCGCCTTTCTAATTGAAAATAGTGTAAATGGAGCGATTAAAAATGTCAAATAATAGAAGTGCTCTTAACCATTCTTATCTTTTTTAGTTCGAAGATAAGCTTGGTTAAGAGCATCTTTTCACTTAATAAATTAGTTTGAAACGGGTCGTTGAGTGAAATTCCTGTTCAGGTAAGAGGGTGATAGAACCGAACAACGGAAATCTTTCAGCACCAGGACAGACTTGGGTTTCAAATGTGAGCGCTCCGTGATTGACTAATTTTTGCCCTTGAATATCGGGACCGTTATCAGCAAAATTTGCTGAAAAAATAACAACTGAAGGTTGATCAGTGAACATCTCTAAGGTGATATCTTTAGTTGGACTTTTTAAGATAACATCTGGGTTAATTAAATCATGATTGGTTAAGATGAAAGGGTGATCGAAGCCGTTCATCTTTTGGATTTGTTCATCGTTACTTGAAAAAACCTCAGCTAATTTTTTAGGTTTTTGTAAATCAAAAGCTGTCTGGTCGACGGAAGCTAATTCTCCAAGCGGTAAAACTCTTTCATCAAGCGGGACAAACTTTTGGGCATTTATTTGTAACTCATGCGCATCAATGGGGATTGTAGGATTTCCAGTTAAATTAAAGTAGACATGATTGGTTGGATTAAAAAGTGTTTGTTCATCTGTAGTTGCCTGATACTCAATTTGCCATTCATTTTCTTCAGTCAATGTATACGTGACTGAAACAGTGAGATTTCCAGGAAAACCATTTTCACCAGCAGGACTCTCTAGCCAAAATTTCACAGAAGGATTTGCTTGTGCCTCTTGGATTTCGCTGTGCCATTTTTTACTTTCAAACCCAGGTGTGCCACCGTGAAGTGTTGTTTGAGTAGGAGTATTAATCATCGTTTGATACGTTTTACCCGCTAGTTCAAAGGAGCCATCGGCAATTCGGCCAGCTGTTCGACCAATTGTTGCACCAAAATATACGTCTTTAGACAAATATTCATCTGCTGAGGGAAAGCCTAGCACGAGTGATCGGGATTCATTTTTTGTAAGAGGAACGTCGAGCGCAACAATTCGCGCACCAAAATCTGTTGCTTTTAAAGTCACACCATTTTTATTCGTCAGTGTGTAAAGAAGCATTCCTTGTCCAAATGATTCAGTTGAAATAGTCAAAATAATCAATCCTTCCTTTAAGTAAATATTTAGTAAATTTAACTTTGTTGTTTAGATTATTTAAATAGTCAAAAAGAAACGCTAAGAAAATAAATCTTTATTTAATTGTATTGTACACGTTTTCAATCAAAATGACAATCAAGAAAATGTTAAGTAAATATTTGCAAAAGTTTAGTAAATATTATACAATTTGTTTACTAGTGAAAGGAGCGATTAGTGATGGAAGAACTGTTAATGAATCGATTTGTAGAAATATTTGGTGAGAAAGGGACAGCCTGTTATTTTGCCCCTGGAAGAATTAATTTGATTGGTGAACATACAGATTACAATGGCGGTCATGTTTTCCCAGCGGCTATTACTTTAGGGACATTTGGTGTGGCAAGAAAAAGAGACGACCAAAAAATTCGAATGTTTTCTGATAATTTTAAAGAGGTTGGTCTCATCGAATTTTCATTAGAAGATTTAACCTATTCAGATTCGGATGATTGGGCAAATTATCCTAAAGGCGTTTTAAATTACTTGATTGAAAGCGGACACAATATTGATTCTGGCTTAGATGTGCTCTTCTACGGTACGATTCCTAATGGTGCTGGCTTGTCTTCTTCTGCTTCTATTGAACTTTTAATGGGAACGATCTGTAATGATTTATATGCTTTACACTGTCCAATGCTTGAATTGGTGCAAATCGGTAAAAAAGTGGAGAATGAATTCATTGGCGTTAATTCGGGAATTATGGACCAATTTGCCGTAGGGATGGGAGAAAAAGATCAAGCTATTCTACTAGATACCAATAATATGCACTATGAAATGGTTCCCGCCAAATTAGGTGAGTATACGATTGTTATTATGAATACTAACAAACGTCGTGAATTAGCAGATTCAAAATATAATGAACGTCGTGCAGAATGCGAAGAAGCCGTTCGTTTGCTTCAAAAAGAGTTATCTATTGAATTTTTAGGTGAATTAGACAGCGAGACATTTGAACAATATCAAGCATTGATTGGAGATCCAGCGTTGATTAAACGAGCGCGTCATGCCGTCACAGAAAATGAACGAACTTTATTGGCAAAACAAGCGCTAACTGAAGGGGATTTGGAAGAATTTGGCTTATTATTAAATGCCTCACATCGTTCGCTAAAAGAAGATTACGAAGTAACTGGCATTGAGTTGGATACCTTAGTGGTTTGTGCGCAAGAACAACCAGGCGTTTTGGGCGCACGGATGACTGGTGCAGGGTTTGGCGGTTGTAGTATTGCTTTGGTACCAAAGCAAAATATAGATGCATTTATTGAAGCTGTTGGCCAGAGTTATCAAGATAAAATTGGCTATGCTGCTGATTTTTATCCTGCATCAATTGATGACGGTGCCAGAAAGTTATTTTAGAAAGGAAGGCTTTAAATGTCTATTTTAGTATTAGGTGGCGCAGGCTACATTGGCTCACATGCCGTCGATCAATTAATTTCAAAAGGCTATACCGTTGTGGTTGTTGATAATTTATTAACGGGGCATCGTGCAGCAGTTCATGAACAAGCGACTTTCTATGAAGGCGATATTCGTGATAAAGCTTTTTTACGTAGTGTCTTTGAAAAGGAATCAATTGAAGGGGTGTTACACTTTGCGGCCAATTCTTTAGTAGGAGAATCCGTGGAGAAACCGTTAATGTATTTCAATAACAATGTTCACGGCACTCAAATTGCCTTGGAAGTCATGCAAGAATTCGGGGTGAAACACATTGTTTTTTCTTCCACAGCGGCCACTTATGGCGAACCAAAAGCAATGCCTATTACAGAAGAAACCCCAACGAATCCTAAAAATCCGTATGGGGAAAGTAAATTAATGATGGAAAAAATCATGAAATGGTGCGACAACGCTTATGGAATGAAATATGTTGCTTTGCGTTATTTTAATGTTGCAGGAGCAAAAAAAGATGCCTCAATTGGTGAGGATCACACGCCAGAAACGCATATTGTGCCAATTATTTTACAAGTGGCATTAGGCCAACGAGCAGAGCTAAGTATTTTTGGGGATGATTATGATACACCAGATGGCACGTGCATTCGAGATTATGTTTACATTGAAGACTTGATTGCAGCACATATTTTGGCTTTAGAATATTTGAAAAATGGCGGCGAAAGTGACGTCTTTAACCTGGGAAGCAACAACGGCTATTCTGTTAAAGAAATGTTAGATGCTGCACGCGAAGTGACAGGTCAAGAAATTCCTGCGACAATCGCCCCACGCCGAGCAGGGGATCCTAGTACGTTGATTGCTTCTAGTGAAAAAGCCAAACGAGTTTTAGGCTGGCAACCAGAAGTAACTGAGGTCAAGGATATTATCGCCACCGCTTGGCAATGGCATGTGAAACATCCTCAAGGCTATAATGAATAGGAGAACATCAGATGATGAAAGAAAGTAGTAAATGGATTGCTGCATTTGTAGAGATAATCATAGAAAATGGCGATTGGACGGAAACAGACCGTTATTATTTGACGAATCGGATTGCCAAACTAGTTGGCTGTGATTTTTTTGAACAACCAGAAGCGGTTGTTTGTGAGCAAGAACCGTTGCGTGTGGTGGAACATCTTTTAAACATTGCACAAGCCAATCACCAAATCGATGACTCAATTACGGAAGCAGAACAACTAGAAGCAGAGTTAATGGATTTTATTACGCCGACCCCAACCATCATTAATCGGAAGTTTATGGATTATTATCAAGAGTCTCCACGAAAAGCAACGGATTATTTTTATCAGTTATGTAAAACAAATAACTACATTAAAACGAAAGCAATCGCCAAAAATATTATTTTCCCAATGGACTCACCCTATGGTAAACTAGAAATTACCATTAACTTATCGAAGCCAGAAAAGGATGCTCGAAAAATTTTGGCTGAAAAGAAAATGAGTCAAAAAAAATATCCAGCGTGTATGTTATGTATGGAGAATGAAGGCTATTATGGTCGTGTGAATTATCCAGCACGGACAAACCATCGGATTATCCGACTAAATTTAGAGGACGAAGCTTGGGGCTTTCAATATTCGCCATATGCTTACTATAATGAGCATGCGATTTTCTTGGACCAACAACATCGAGAAATGAAAATCGAGAAAAAAACGTTCCAGCGGCTCCTTAAAATTACGGAGTTATTCCCTGAATATTTTGTGGGCTCTAATGCAGATTTGCCAATTGTTGGTGGTTCTATTTTATCTCATGATCATTACCAAGCAGGACGTCATACATTTCCAATGGATTTAGCACCAATGGAAACAAGATTTTCTTTGAAAAAATATCCTGAGATAACTGCTGGTATTTTAAAATGGCCGATGTCTGTGATTCGTCTTCAAAGTGATCATCAAGAGGAACTAGTTGAGGCAGCCGAATTAATTTTGACCAAATGGCGCAATTATTCTGATGAACGAGTCTCGGTTCGGGCCTATTCAGAAGATGGTACACCGCATCATACGATTACGCCAATTGCTCGACGCAAAGGGTCATTATTTGAATTGGATTTAGTTTTACGAGATAATAATGTTTCGGAGGAATTTCCAGATGGCATTTTTCATCCACATCCAGAAGTACAACATATTAAGAAAGAAAATATTGGCTTAATTGAAGTAATGGGACTAGCTATTTTGCCACCAAGGCTGGCACAAGAATTAAAAGAAGTCGAAAAGTATTTATTAAAGCAACCCAATCAAATTGCTGAAAGTCATCGAGCTTGGGCGGATGAACTCAGTCAGCAAACCATCACTGAAGCCAATGTCAAAGAAGTGATCCAACAAGGAATTGGGACAATTTTTGTTCAAATTTTAACAGATGCCGGCGTCTTTAAACGTGATGAAGAAGGCCGTCGTGCTTTTGAACGATTTATTCAATGTATAGAAAATGATTAGTTTGAGGTGAGGAACATCGTAACCATTAAAGATATAGCAGAGCAAGTCGGTGTTTCTTCAGCGACAGTTTCGAGAGTTTTGAACTATGATGAAACATTATCAGTTAGTGATGAA
This sequence comes from Enterococcus sp. DIV2453a, assembly GCF_050533535.1. Lineage (NCBI taxonomy): Bacteria > Bacillati > Bacillota > Bacilli > Lactobacillales > Enterococcaceae > Enterococcus > Enterococcus sp. DIV2453a. The sequence continues at coordinate 930,432 of NZ_CP172899.1, forward strand.
ACGAAGAAGAAAATATTTGAAACAGCAGAAACGTTAAATTATAAAAAGCGAGCCAGAAAAAAACAAGCAGGCAAAAAGAAAATTCGGTTTGTCCAATGGTTCAGCGATCCAGAAGAACTGGATGATATTTACTATTTATCGATTCGTTTAGGTGTTGAAAAGCGGGCAGAGGAATTGGGTTTTCTTTTAGTCAAAGAATCTCTGACAAACCTGTCTCAAAAAAGATTTGATGGGACAATTGCCCTAGGAAAATTTGATGAAAAGCAAGTGGCGGCCTTAGCCGCCTTAGGCGCACCTCTTCTATTTGTAGACTTTGATGCAATGGTTTTTGGCCAAAACTCCATTGTTGTTGATTTTACTGGAAGTGTTAAAACAATTGTGCAAGAATTTTTGGCGCAAGGGCATCAGAAAATTGGTATGCTTTCTGGGCAAGAATATACGAAAGAGTCCCACGTGGCATTGGTTGATCCACGTTTTGTCGCTTTTAAAGAAACCTTAAAAGATCTGGACCTTTATCATCAAGAATGGGTTGTCGAAGCAGCTTTTTCTGTTGAAGAAGGCTATCAAGCGATGAAAGACTTTATTGAAGAAGCGGACACTCGTCCAACCGCTTTTTTCGCTGCAAGTGATACATTGGCGATTGGTGCAATGCGGGCGTTACAAGAAGCAGCCATTCGTGTGCCAGAAGATATTTCTATCATTGGTTTTAATGATATTAGTGTCGCAAAATATGTTTCACCAACATTAACAACAGTTAAAGTTCATACTGAATGGATGGGTGAGCTAGCCGTTGAGACAATGAAAGAGTTATGCTTGAATACCCCACCAGTTCCTAGAAAAATTATTGTCGGAACGGAATTCATTCAGCGAGATTCAACGAAACATTCATCAAAATAACAGCAAAACTTGGAGAGTTTTTTCCAAGTTTTTTGCTCTTTTGTGCTGGTTTTCAACAATCAAGAAAATGGAGGGAAACAGATGCAACCAAAATTAATTATTTTACGTGGTAATTCTGGTAGTGGTAAAACAACGATAGCTAAAGCGCTTCATCAGTGTCTTAAAGAACAATCGTTATTGATTTCTCAAGATGTGGTGCGCAGAGAAATGCTTCGTGTTAAAGATGAAACAGATAATCTAAGTATTGCTTTGTTAAAACAGTTGGTAGCTTTTGGTTATCAAGAATGCCAGTATGTGATTGTTGAAGGGATTTTTCAAAAAGCCATTTATCATTCCTTTTTTCAGGAAATAATTCATCTCTTTGAAGGAAACGTTCAGGTTTATTATTTTGATATTTCTTTTGAAGAAACGCTGAAAAGACATAGCCAGAGAAACAAGAATCAAGAATTTGGTGTCGTGGAAATGAAACGTTGGTGGCTACCAGAAGATTATTTAGGGTTTCCGGGAGAACAGCGGTTATCTGAACAACTGTCTGAAAAGCAGATTATCAGGCAAATTTTAGCAGATATTCAGTAGTAAGTGCTGCGCTTTTTAGAGAAATGGATGTTGTGGTATGATAAAAAAGAAGGAGTGGTTTCAATGGATTATCAAGAACGATTAAAAAATTTACCACCTGAAGTCATGACAGCTTTTTCAGAATCATTTATTTTTTTAATCAGTAACGATAAAGTTCAACATTTTCCTGCACGAGACTTAACGCAAGCTGAAATGATTCAACGAGTGAAAGAGAAATTAGGTGAAACGGTGACGTGGTCCTTATGGCAAGGGTTCGTTATTGCTGTTAATTCAGAAGAAACATGTGTTGCTGTTTTGCCCAAATATCATCAACTCGATGGTTTTTGAAAATGAATAAGGGAGCGAAGAATTATTCGCTTCGTTTTATAAAATGAAAACGCTTTTCGGGAGGAAATGCTAATGTCTGAGCTAGTGGTTATTAGAGAAATGCAAGAGAAAGATATCTTAGCGCTGGATACTCAATTTGTCCAACAAGGTTGGCCAAGTCGCCAAGAGATTTTAATGAACTATTTAGAAGAACAATTAGTCAAGCAACGAACGGTTTTTGTAGCGGAGAAAAAGGCAACGCTGTTAGGGTATGTGACGTTACTGCCATTATCTAAGGAAGGACCTTTTAAAAATTTATATCCTGAAATAGCTGATTTCAATGTATTCTTACCATTTCAAAAACAAGGAGTGGGGCGGTTATTATTAAATCGTGCAGAAAATGTTGCCAAAAGTTATGCAGATACTGTTTCTTTGGGAGTAGGCCTGCATCCTGGTTATGGTGCAGCGCAAAGATTATATATCAAACAAGGATATGTGCCAGATGGTTCAGGAGTCTGGTTTCAAAATAAGCAGCTGAAACCAAACGAACGGTGTGTTAATGATGATGAGTTAGTTCTTTATTTATCGAAAAAACTATAGAGTAGCCAAAGTAATACTCTATAAATATCATTTAGGAGGGTGTTACTCTTGATTAGAAAAATGAAGCCAACAGATGCAACGGCGTTAACTATCATTAATAAAGAACAATTGGGCTATGAAGTTCCCGTTGACGTGACCTGTAAACAGATTGAGAAATTACTACTAGCCAGTGACAGAGAGTTTTTATATGTTTATGAAGAAACGAAGACAGGCAAGATTTTAGGCTATGTGCATGCGCAACTGTATGAAACAATTTATTCCCAAACGTTATTGAACGTTCTGGGATTAGCAGTGGCAAAAGAAGCAGAAGGCCGTGGAATTGGCAAACAATTAATGACGAAACTAGAAACGGAAGCTAAAAAGTGTAACTTGTCTGCGATTCGCTTAAATTCAGGGGAACAGCGTACAGCAGCACATCAATTTTATGAACACATTGGCTATATTTCTGATAAAAAACAAAAGCGATTCATTAAATACTTGGATACTTAAGTTATGTCTTTAAAAAATAACAATTTCCTTTAAAAAAATAAGTAAAAACTAGTGAAATTTTCAGCGAATTAGTGTAAAATGTATCTCAATGACTCAACGAGTGTTTCAGCCGAAACACTGTCAAAGAAAGTACATACAAAGAAACAGAAATAGCCATTTTTGATGGCTGTTTTTTTATGGAGGAGGCAAATTATGACGAAAAAAAATAGTATGATGTACTTAGCAATTTCTAACTTATTTCTTGTTTTTCTAGGCGTAGGCCTAGTCATTCCCGTAATTCCCCAATTAAAAGAAGAAATGCATTTTTCTGGTACCACAATGGGAATGATGATTTCTATTTTTGCGATTGCCCAATTAATCACATCGCCAATCGCAGGTGTCCTTTCGGATAAAATTGGTCGGAAAAAAATGATTGCGACGGGTATGTTGGTGTTTTCAATTTCTGAGTTATTATTTGGTTTAGCCCAAGCGAAAAGCGGTTTTTATATTTCTCGTGGTTTAGGTGGGATTGCCGCCGCTTTATTAATGCCGTCAGTGACAGCCTTTGTGGCAGATATGACCACGATTTCTGAACGTCCGAAAGCGATGGGACTTGTGTCAGCTGCAATTAGTGGTGGTTTTATTATCGGACCAGGAGTTGGTGGTTTTATTGCTTATTTAGGTATTCGCGCCCCGTTTTTTGCAGCCGCATTTTTAGCGTTTATTGGTTTTATTTTGACATTAACTGTTTTGAAGGAGCCAGAGAAACGAATTTTAGCCGCTGTTGAAGCGAAAAAAGGTTCATTTATGGATATTTTAAGAAATCCAATGTTTACCTCATTATTTGTGATTATCTTAATTTCCTCTTTTGGCCTGCAAGCGTTCGAATCTATTTATAGTATTATGGCGACTATTAATTTTGGCTTTACCACAAGTGAAATAGCAATCGTGATTACGGTTAGTGGTATTTTAGCGTTGATTTGTCAGTTGTTTTTCTTTGATGCAATCGTCCAAAAAATAGGTGAAATGGGTTTAATCCAATTAACCTTTTTTGCAAGTGCCATTTTTATTGCCGTGATTGCCTTTACAAAAAATAATTTAGTTGTTGTATTTTCAACGTTTATTGTCTTTTTAGCGTTTGACTTGTTTAGACCAGCAGTAACTACTTATTTATCCAAACATGCTGGAGATCAACAAGGAACCATCAACGGTCTAAATTCGACATTTACAAGTTTTGGTAATATTTTAGGACCAATGGCAGCAGGAGCTTTATTTGATATCAATCACTTTTTCCCTTATTATGTTTCAGCAGTAATTCTGTTAGGAACGGGCTTTTTATCATTATTTTTAAATCGAAATAAGATGTAAAAGAAAAAATAAGTATTTGGAATATAAAAATTCCGAATACTTATTTTTTTTGATCACCAACCGTTCTTGAAAAAAAACAAAAAAATAAACAGTGTTCGCTTGATTAATCGAACATTTGTTCGTATAATGATTTTGCAAGTGAGGTGATGTTTGTGAAATTTGATTATGAAAAAGAACCTAGTCGCGATATTCTTTGTATTGATTGCAAAAGTTTTTACGCTAGTGTAGAATGCGCAGAACGTGGGTTAGATCCGTTGAAAACGATGTTGGTAGTGATGAGTAATGCCGAAAATGCGGGGGGATTAGTTTTATCAGCATCGCCAATGGCAAAAAAAGTTTTAGGTGTTTCAAATGTTACGCGTAAAAATCAAGTGCCCGCTCATCCTGATTTATATGTGGTTCCGCCACGAATGAATTTGTACATGAAAAAAAATCAAGAAATTAATAATTTATATAAAAAGTTTGTCGCAGATGAAGATCACTCTGTGTTTAGTGTAGATGAATCATTTCTTGATGTAACGGCTTCTTTAAGTTATTTTCATTGTGAAACTGCCTATAAAATGGCTCGGATTATCCAAAGAGTCGTTTATAATCATGTGGGTATTTATGTGACCGTTGGGATAGGGGACAATCCGTTACTGGCTAAATTGGCGTTGGACAATGGCGCCAAACATTCGCCAGATTTTATTGCAGAATGGCGGTATGATCGTGTACCAGATACTGTCTGGCAGTTGCCTTCTTTGACAGATTTTTGTGGGATTGGTCGCAGAATGGCTAAACGACTGAATCGTTTAGGAATTGATTCTGTATATGAGTTAGCGCAAGCGAATCCGCATCTTTTACAAGAAACATTTGGCGTGATGGGGCTTCAATTGTATGCTCATTCATGGGGGATTGATCGTACCTTTTTAGGGAAAAAAGCGCAACATAAAGCTGAAAAATCATTTGGAAATAGTCAGATTTTGCCGAGAGATTATGCGCGAAGAGATCAGATTGAACTAGTCTTAAAGGAACTGACAGAACAAGTGGCTGCTCGTTTAAGAAAAGCGCATTGTCAAACGGAATGTATCACAGTCTACGTTGGTTATTCCAAAGGTCAAATTGACCGTGAAGGACGAACTGGTTGGCGAAAACAACAAACGATTCCTGCAACAAACAATACAAAAGTTTTGATCACCTATGTATTAGCCCTTTTTAGAGAACATTATCTAGCGGGAACCGATGTCCGGCAATTAGGGCTTTCTTATGGGAAATTAGTTTGGAATGAATCTTTACAATTAGATTTATTTTCGGAACCAGAAGAGCAAATTAGTGAAATGGAGTTAAACTATCTGATTGATAAAATCCGACAAAAATTTGGCTTTCAAGCTTTAATCCACGCCTCTTCTTTGTTGGAAGGCGCGACGGCAATTCATCGTTCAGGATTAGTCGGTGGACATGCTGGAGGAAATGTCGGTTTAGGAGGATAACACCATGAAACGAACAAAAAAAGAATTTACACCTTATAATGAGTACCATGATCGGCCCTTTGAACTGAAATGGGCGACCGCTTTTGCATTGGGGGAGTTACAAGAAGGAATCGAAGCTTCTGACGAATATTCTAAGAGAGCGTTTGAACGCTTACCGCAACAGACAACAGAAGAAATTGAAGAATACTTAGAGCAGTCTTTAAAAAATAACCAGGTTTTAGAAATCCAATTGAATACATTGGATGATTATGGCCGTGTTCAACCGCCAATTGTTGGTGTTTTTGAAGGGATGAGTTCAATGGAGTATGCAAAAGTTGGACATACACATATTTTATTTGAAGAGATTCGGCATATTAAAAGTCATGAGTTTACAAAGTGGTCGAGCCTTGATTAAAAAACTATTGTTATACGTGCGTTTTGTGAAAACATATGAGATAATGTTCATAGGTAATAGAAATAAAAATTATGGAGGTGGCTAGGATGGGACATCATTTAAAAGGACACCATGGCAAAAAAACAAACGCAAATGGCGGTTTTTTAACAAAGTTATTGGCAGGCGGCGCCTTAGTGGGCGTAGGAAAAAAGTTATACGATAATCGTGAAAAAATTAAAGAGCTGTTAAGTGACGACAAAGAAAAAAGCAACGACACTGAAAACAAATAAAGGACTGGATTGACGGAATGGTAAAAGATGCAGCGTATATTATTGAAGAGATTACCACGATTTTAGAAGGAACCTATTTTGTGATAACCAAGAAAGCGAATAAGCGCCGCATGTGTTTACATGTTTCAGATACCGCGAAAGAATTTTTACGTTGTCGACTGGAGTATGAAACATTCTTAGAGCAACAGTTTGATTATGCCACAATGTTTTTAGAAACATGTACGGAAGATGTTTCTGTTGAAATTCAAACGGGACTACTTGAAGAAACAAATTATCAAGCATTAACCGTGGAAAAATTACAACAGATAGCCACTAAAATGTAACACAGCTGTTGTGTTAGTTTTGATTCTTAATTTGGTTAAGGAGGCGGATAAAATGTCAGTATATCAACATATTTTGGTTGCTCTTGATGGCTCAGATCAATCTGAAAAAGCTTTTCATGAAGCTGTCAGGATTGCCAAAGAGGAACAAGCCACTCTTTATTTAGCTACAATTATTAATGATGCTGAATTTACGACGAGTCCATTTTCTTTTGAAGAATTGTATGATTTAGAAAAACACAAGTCAGAAGAGATGCTCACTGGAAAGGCAAAACAAGCGAGTGAAATTGGTGTAAAAACAGTCAAAAAAATTGTTGAACTTGGGAGCCCAAAACGTTATCTTGCCAACACGATTTCTGAAAATTATGCCATAGATTTAATTGTGCTAGGTGCCACGGGAAGAGGTGCTATTCAACGAACCTTGATTGGTTCTACTACAGATTATGTGGTTAACCATGCTTTGTGCAATGTCTTAGTCGTTCGCTAATTGTGAGTAATTAATCAAGGAAACAATGTTTTATCGGGACGTTTTTTTAAATTAAACGAGAGGTGAGTTTATGAAAACAAAAATCGGAAAAACAGTTATCTTGTCAGCGTTTTTATTCACAAGTTTCCTTTTACTGAGTGGTTGTACCTCGGCTGGCGAAGAGATGGAAAAAACAATTGATCGACAGAAAGAAAAAGTCGATAAAACGGTCGATAAGCAGAAACATAAAAATGAAAATTCCATGGAAAGTTACGACGAAAAAGTTGACCGTTCTTTAGATAGTCAAGAAGACAAAATCGATACTACTGAGTAACGGGAAAGCTTTCAACTATCGGCTAGTAAATAAATAATATACAAAAGGGAGCATCCACTGCAGTTATTTCTCACAGCGGATCCTCTCTTTTGTGGTTAAAAAGAAAAAGTTAACTGCTCCCCAACAGTTAACTTTTAATCATGTTGCACATAGTTAAAACACTCTATATATCATTTATATCATTTGAAACGGGCAGTGTAAAAAGAAATCTCTTGAAAAGAGTCTCCATTTATAGGGAAGATTTCCCATAAAAAAGAGAAACGTATAATCACAGAGAGTTAGAGAAAGCAAAGGGAAATAAGTATGTTAAAATAAGAAGCAAGAAAGAAGACAAGTATGCAGAAAATAACAACTAATTAGGTGAAAACAATGGAAATACATTTTGAAAAAGTAACAAACGATAATCGTAAAGCAGTGGAAAACCTACAAGTTTTCGCTGAACAACAAACCTTCATTGAATCAATGGCAGAAAATCTAAAAGAATCGGACCAATTTCCAGAATGGGAATCGGCAGGTATTTATGACGGCAATCAATTAATCGGCTATGCCATGTATGGACGTTGGCAAGATGGGCGCGTTTGGTTAGACCGCTTTTTAATTGATCAACGGTTCCAAGGACAAGGTTATGGGAAAGCAGCCTGTCGACTTTTAATGTTAATGCTAATAGAAAAATACCAAACAAACAAGCTATACTTGAGTGTTTATGATACGAACAGCTCAGCAATTCGGTTGTATCAACAACTTGGTTTTGTATTTAATGGTGAATTAGATACGAATGGTGAGCGGGTAATGGAATGGACACATCAGAATAAGTAGATAGAACAGGTGAGACAAAAGCCATAGCGCATTTTGTTTCATCTTTTTCTTTTAATTGGCTTCATTTGTTTACTTTTAGTAAGCAAAATGGTAAATTTAGTTCAATCTGTTTTGAAAAAAGAGTTACTGGAGGGTAAGGATGAAAATAGAATTTTTCCATGATGTTATTTGTAGTTTTTGTTTTCCAATGTCTGACCGCATGCATGAGATTCAACAAGAATTTCCTGAAATTGAATTGATTCATCGGTCGTTTGCGTTGGGGTGGTCCGCAAACGATTTTGAAACAATGTTTGGCTCACGAGCAGCAGTAAAAGAAGAAGTTTTGACGCATTGGGTGCATGCCAATCAAAACGATTCAAAGCATCGTTTTAATATTGAAGGGATGAGGAAGCAACGATTTGATTTTCCAACATCAAAGAATGCATTATTAGCAGCAAAAGCAGCTGGATACATTGGCAACCAAGACACTTATTGGGTACTGTTTGATAAGTTACAAGAAGGTTTATTTATGAGAAGTTTAAATATTGAAGAGCCAGAAGTAATTGAGGAGCTAGTAAAAGAGACAACGATTGATTTTGCTTTATGGAAAGAAGCTGTTGCTTCCGAGGCTGTTTGGACGGCGGTTCAAGAAGATTTTGCGCTAGCTTCTGCTTATGGTTTACAAGGAGTTCCCGCACTAATCATTAATCAAAAATATTTAATTAATGGTGCAGTACCGAAACAGCAAATCAGCCAAACTATTCAAAAAATTCTCGCAGAAGAAAAACAACAGCAACCGTTAGTTTCATTAACTCCTTCTTCTGAAGAGTCAGCTTCGTGTGAGTTTAAGGAAGGCACATGGACGTGTCATTAAGCGGCATAAAATAACGTTATTCTTTGACAAAACGAAAGACTTCTGTAATAGTTAATGCGGGGGTGATAATATGTTTAACGCGTATAGAGAATACTGGAATAATATTACAACAATGAATGCGTCAGCAACACGAGCACAATATTGGTGGCCACAATTAATTAATTATTTGGTGTTAGGGATTTATTCAGCAATTACGGGCGTTTACAGATATATTGAAGTAACACCCAATGATGGAACAATCATTAAAGAATGGAATACTGTGACCATTATCTTTTTCTTGCTGACTGCTTTAATTTGGTTGGCAAACTTTACTGTTCGAGCAAGAAGATTGCATGATCGCGACCACAGTAACTGGTGGATTTTATTCTATTTACTTCCTTTTATCGGTACTTTAGTGATCTTCATTACATTAATTTTGCCAAGTAAAAGTCACACAAGATGGCCAGTGAATCAATCAGAAATTTAATTTGCTGGTTTCGTTTATCAATTTTTAAGCCTGGGACAAAAATCCAAAGTGATTTTTGTCCCAGGCTCATTTTCTTTTTTATTTTAGAAAAATATCTTCTGTATGATGGCACCTCACATTACGCGGTTCTTGATAAAAGGGCTATCTTTTTGGTAGATAGGGAAAACCATTAAGACGTTAAAAGTTTAATAAATCGAGCAATTCTCTTTTGTTAGAAAATAAGATAGCATCATTAATTAAAATACTTGGAACACTGGTTTCAATAATTGGTTGATTGGTAATAATCAAATCAAATTCTTCAAGTTGATGTTCACCTAATTGTTCTTCCGTAATTGCTAACGTATTTGAACGAATCCGATGCAAAGCTAAAATATCGTGGACATAGTTTCCAATATATTGACTATGATTCAGGCCCATGTCGCTAATAATCAAAATCTTTTTTGAGTCGAAACTCTGGTTAATTTCTGGAAAAGTATTAAGCAACCAAAAAATATAAGAAGATGAATAGTTTAATAGATTTGTTTCTAAAAGAGCGGAAAAGAAATGCAATTCTGCTTTTAATCGTGCATATAAGTGAAGCTGAGTAAAATGAATTTGTCGAGTGAAAAAGGTGGCCCTTTGTGTCAATTCGGAGGTGTCAAAAGGCACTAATTGAGAAAACAAATAAAGACAGGTTAACAAGTGAACAGCGAAGTCGACGACTTCTTCTGTTAATTGTTCAATCTGTGAAAAAGCATTAAATTTTAAATTTTCACGTATTCTTTGACTGATGACTTCTTGGTCTTCGGAGTAGTATTGCTGAAAAGCGCCTCTTTGAAAATACAGGAGAACTTCCCGATAGGTCTCACGGCTGAGTCCAGTAAAATGACGACTGAGTAAAAGATAATCTTCCATTTTGATTGGACTCTTTTTATCTGTTTTTTTCTGGAAACGTTGTTGAAATCCTTGATGCTCTCTTAATAAATCAACAATAAAATACATAATAAAGAAATCGTGTTCATAACTGTTATCCATACTAATAATATTTAATTGGCATTGATTACGGCGCATTAATTGTTTGATTTCCTGCTTATCTAATTGATAAGGCAATTCATAATGACCATAATACATTAAAAAGAAAAAGGTTGTAAAAATACGTAAAGGCAATTCTTCTGTTTGGCTAGTTAATTGATAGCCTTGATCAACGATAACGCGAAGAGAGTAAGTTTCCAAGACCTGATTACACTGCTTCAATTTTCGAGCAAAAGAAGAGCGACTAATATTGATGGTATCGCAATAATATTCGATGGTTTTGCCAGGATTTTGGATAAATTCATGGAGCAATTGGGTGGTCGTTGACGTTTTTGCCATATCCGTCAGTACGTTTAAATATAAGGACACATTAAAGTTTTCTAAACGATAGCCTAATTTATGCGATGTTTTAATGGTTAAACTTTCGCCCCAACGCTGTTTAATCTCCTCAATATAACGAATAAAAGTAGACTCAGAACTACCAATATATTTTGCAAGTTCTTTTTTAGTCATCCATTTATCAGAAATGGATAAGACACGAATGATTTCTTCCATTTTCCGATAATTTTTTTCTAAAAACCTAATCATATTGTTTCCTCCCAAGTCCTTTACTTTAATGAAACAATCATCGAAACAATAACGCAATTTCAGAAATGAAACCGCTTGGTATGAAAGCTGGTGTGATTTAATGAGCTCCTTCTCTGTATAATAATTATCAGATTAGAATAATGAAATTTTACGTGCTAGGCAATTCTAATTTAACTGTTAATTCATAAAAGAAAGGAGAGAACAGACATTAAATTACTAAAGAAATTTGGGGTTTTCGGCGTAGTCTTTTTACTTGTCTCATCCTATTTCATACCGCTCATTGGCTATGCAGAAACAGCCAAAGAAGTTGAAATTACATCCGCTCAAATGATAACAGATGAGAATGATAAAACGAATATTAATATCGAGTTAAATCTTCTCAACCAAACAGAGCAGCCATTACAACGAGAAATTCAATTGAAAAATGCACAGTTCATGGATACTGCTGTAATTGAAAAAGACGGATATTCTTACCAAGTGACTAATGGTACGCTTTATCTGACTTTGGACGCACAAGTAAAAAAGCCGGTACAGCTTTCGTTAGCTGTTGAGCAAGGTTCGCTTCAAACAGCTCAGCCACCTAAGTTATTGTATGAAAACAACGAATATGATGTTTCAGTTACTTCTGAAAAAATAACAGTAGAGGATTCTGCTAAAGAATCAACTGAACCAGAAAAAATAACTGTACCAGAAAATACGAAAGAAACTAACAAAAATGATTCGGCTCCAGAAAAAACAGAACAGCCGACCGCAACAGAAGAGGTAACCAATCCATTTGCAGAAGCAAGAATGGCGCCAGCCACTTTGAGAGCGAATCTGGCACTACCTTTAATTGCACCACAATACACGACGGATAATTCTGGTACTTATCCGACAGCTAATTGGCAGCCCACAGGCAATCAAAATGTGTTAAACCATCAAGGGAATAAAGATGGTGGTACACAATGGGATGGTCAAACGAGTTGGAATGGGGACCCTACTAATCGCACAAATTCTTATATTGAGTATGGCGGTACAGGAGACCAAGCCGATTATGCCATCCGAAAATATGCTAGAGAAACAACAACACCAGGGCTTTTTGATGTATATCTTAATGTGCGTGGAAATGTTCAAAAAGAAATCACACCATTGGATTTGGTCTTAGTCGTTGACTGGTCCGGAAGTATGAATGAAAACAATCGGATTGGTGAAGTACAAAAAGGAGTGAACCGTTTTGTTGATACATTGGCAGATAGCGGTATTACCAATAACATCAACATGGGCTATGTTGGCTACTCAAGTGACGGTTATAATAACAACGCCATTCAAATGGGACCGTTTGATACAGTCAAAAATCCAATTAAAAATATTACGCCAAGTAGCACTAGAGGAGGAACTTTCACTCAAAAAGCATTAAGAGATGCTGGTGATATGTTAGCAACGCCAAATGGACATAAGAAAGTTATTGTACTTTTAACGGATGGCGTCCCAACCTTCTCTTATAAAGTGAGTCGAGTTCAAACAGAGGCGGATGGTCGCTTTTACGGGACACAATTTACGAATCGACAAGACCAACCAGGTAGCACTTCTTATATCTCTGGTAGCTATAATGCGCCAGATCAAAACAATATCAGTAAACGAATTAACAGTACGTTTATCGCCACGATAGGTGAGGCAATGGCCTTAAAACAACGTGGGATTGAAATACATGGATTGGGCATTCAATTGCAAAGCGATCCACGAGCTAATTTATCTAAACAACAAGTTGAAGATAAAATGCGTGAGATGGTGTCAGCCGATGAAAATGGAGACCTTTATTATGAATCCGCGGATTATGCACCAGACATTTCTGATTATTTAGCGAAAAAAGCCGTTCAGATTTCAGGAACGGTTGTAAACGGAAAAGTAGTTGATCCAATTGCTGAACCTTTTAAATACGAGCCAAATACATTATCAATGAAAAGTGTGGGTCCTGTTCAGGTTCAAACATTACCAGAAGTGTCGCTAACAGGCGCTACAATTAATAGTAATGAGATTTATTTGGGTAAAGGGCAAGAAATTCAAATTCATTATCAAGTACGTATTCAAACAGAGTCAGAAAACTTCAAACCTGATTTTTGGTATCAAATGAATGGTCGGACAACGTTTCAGCCATTAGCCACGGCCCCTGAAAAAGTTGATTTTGGGGTTCCTTCGGGAAAAGCACCTGGCGTGAAGTTAAACGTGAAAAAAATCTGGGAAGAGTATGATCAAGACCCAACAAGTCGGCCAGATAACGTGATTTATGAAATTAGTAGAAAGCAAGTAACTGACACAGCCAACTGGCAAACTGGGTATATTAAATTATCAAAACCAGAAAATGATACCAGCAATAGTTGGGAGCGCAAAAATGTAACCCAACTTTCCAAAACCGCGGATGAAAGCTATCAAGAAGTTCTTGGACTTCCCCAATACAATAATCAAGGACAAGCTTTCAATTACCAAACAACCCGTGAATTAGCAGTTCCTGGTTACAGTCAAGAAAAAATCGACGATACTACTTGGAAAAACACGAAGCAGTTCAAGCCATTAGATTTAAAAGTAATCAAAAATTCTTCCTCAGGTGAGAAAAACTTAGCGGGAGCCGTCTTTGAATTGAGTGGTAAAAATGTTCAGACAACATTAGTGGACAATAAAGATGGGAGCTACTCCTTGCCAAAAGATGTGCGCCTACAAAAAGGGGAACGCTATACATTAACTGAAGTAAAAGCACCTGCAGGACATGAGTTAGGTAAGAAAACGACTTGGCAAATTGAGGTGAGTGAGCAAGGCAAAGTAAGCATCGATGGACAAGAAGTGACCACCACAAATCAAGTTATTCCATTGGAAATTGAAAATAAATTTTCTTCTTTGCCAATCAGAATTAGAAAATACACCATGCAAAACGGCAAACAAGTGAACTTAGCAGAGGTGACTTTTGCGTTGCAAAGAAAAAATGCTCAAGGAAGTTACCAAACTGTGGCAACTCAAAAAACAGATACTGCAGGATTGAGCTATTTTAAAATTAGTGAACCTGGTGAGTATCGAATGGTGGAACAATCAGGACCATTAGGATACGACACTCTTGCTGGAAATTATGAATTTACTGTTGATAAATATGGGGAAATTCACTATGCAGGCAAAAATATTGAAGAAAATGCGCCAGAATGGACACTGACACATCAAAATCATTTGAAACCTTTTGACTTAACGGTTCATAAAAAAGCCGATAATCAGACGCCACTTAAAGGAGCGAAATTCCGTTTAACAGGACCAGATACGGATATTGAATTACCAAAAGATGGCAAAGAAACGGATACTTTTGTTTTTGAAAACTTAAAACCAGGGAAATATGTCCTAACAGAAACCTTTACGCCAGAAGGATATCAGGGGTTAAAAGAACCAATCGAATTAATAATTCGCGAAGATGGTTCAGTCACGATAGATGGGGAAAAAGTAGCAGATGTTTTAATTTCTGGAGAGAAGAATAATCAAATTACTTTAGATGTTACTAACCAAGCAAAGGTTCCTTTACCTGAAACTGGTGGCATAGGACGCTTGTGGTTTTACTTGATAGCGATTAGTACATTCGTGATAGCGGGTGTTTATCTCTTTATTAGACGACCAGAAGGGAGTGTGTAATCGATGAAAAACGCACGTTGGTTAAGTATTTGCGTCATGCTACTCGCTCTTTTCGGGTTTTCACAGCAAGCATTAGCAGAAGCATCGCAAGCAAGCGTTCAAGTTACGTTGCACAAATTATTGTTCCCTGATGGTCAATTACCAGAACAGCAGCAAAACACAGGGGAAGAGGGAACGCTGCTTCAAAATTATCGGGGCTTAAATGACGTCACTTATCAAGTCTATGATGTGACGGATCCGTTTTATCAGCTTCGTTCTGAAGGAAAAACGGTCCAAGAGGCACAGCGTCAATTAGCAGAAACCGGTGCAACAAATAGAAAACCGATCGCAGAAGATAAAACACAGACAATAAATGGAGAAGATGGAGTGGTTTCTTTTTCATTAGCTAGCAAAGATTCGCAGCAACGAGATAAAGCCTATTTATTTGTTGAAGCGGAAGCACCGGAAGTGGTAAAGGAAAAAGCTAGCAACCTAGTAGTGATTTTGCCTGTTCAAGATCCACAAGGGCAATCGTTAACGCATATTCATTTATATCCAAAAAATGAAGAAAATGCCTATGACTTACCACCACTTGAAAAAACGGTACTCGATAAGCAACAAGGCTTTAATCAAGGAGAGCACATTAACTATCAGTTAACGACTCAGATTCCAGCGAATATTTTAGGATATCAGGAATTCCGTTTGTCAGATAAGGCGGATACAACGTTGACACTTTTACCAGAATCAATTGTGGTAAAAGTGGCTGGAAAAACAGTTACTACAGGTTACACACTGACGACGCAAAAGCATGGATTTACGCTTGATTTTTCAATTAAAGACTTGCAAAACTTTGCAAATCAAACAATGACTGTGTCGTATCAAATGCGTTTAGAAAAGACCGCTGAACCTGACACTGCGATTAACAACGAAGGACAATTAGTCACGGACAAACATACCTTGACTAAAAGAGCCACAGTTCGTACAGGTGGCAAGTCTTTTGTCAAAGTTGATAGTGAAAATGCGAAAATCACCTTGCCAGAGGCTGTTTTTATCGTCAAAAATCAAGCGGGGGAATACCTCAATGAAACAGCAAACGGGTATCGTTGGCAAAAAGAAAAAGCATTAGCTAAAAAACTCACGTCTAATCAAGCCGGTGAATTTTCAGTTAAAGGCTTAAAAGATGGCCAGTACTTCTTAGAAGAAATCTCTGCACCAAAAGGTTATCTTCTGAATCAAACAGAAATTCCTTTTACGGTGGAAAAAAATTCTTATGCAACGAACGGACAACGAACAGCACCGTTACATGTAATCAATAAAAAAGTAAAAGAGTCAGGCTTCTTACCAAAAACAAATGAAGAACGTTCTATTTGGTTGACGATTGCAGGCCTGCTAATCATTGGGCTGGTAGCCATTTGGCTATTTTATCAAAAACAAAAAAGAGGAGAGAGAAAATGAAGCAATTAAAAAAAGTTTGGTACACCGTTAGTACCTTGTTACTAATTTTGCCACTTTTCACGAGTGTATTAGGGACAACAACTGCATTTGCAGAAGAAAATGGGGAGAGCGCACAGCTCGTGATTCACAAAAAGAAAATGACGGATTTACCAGATCCGCTTATTCAAAATAGCGGGAAAGAAATGAGCGAGTTTGATAAATATCAAGGACTGGCAGATGTGACGTTTAGTATTTATAACGTGACGAGCGAATTTTACGAGCAACGAGCGGCAGGCGCAAGCGTTGATGCAGCTAAACAAGCTGTCCAAAGTTTAACTCCTGGGAAACCTGTTGCTCAAGGAACCACCGATGCAAATGGGAATGTCACTGTTCAGTTACCTAAAAAACAAAATGGTAAAGATGCAGTGTACACCATTAAAGAGGAACCAAAAGAGGGCGTAGTTGCTGCTACGAATATGGTGGTGGCGTTCCCAGTTTACGAAATGATCAAGCAAGCAGATGGTTCCTATAAATATGGAACAGAAGAATTAGCGATTGTTCATATTTATCCTAAAAATGTGGTAGCCAATGATGGTAGTTTACATGTGAAAAAAGTAGGAACTGCTGAAAATGAAGGATTAAATGGCGCAGAATTTGTTATTTCTAAAAGCGAAGGCTCACCAGGCACAGTAAAATATATCCAAGGAGTCAAAGATGGATTATATACATGGACAACGGATAAAGAACAAGCAAAACGCTTTATTACTGGGAAAAGTTATGAAATTGGCGAAAATGATTTCACAGAAGCAGAGAATGGAACGGGAGAATTAACAGTTAAAAATCTTGAGGTTGGTTCGTATATTTTAGAAGAAGTAAAAGCGCCAAATAATGCAGAATTAATTGAAAATCAAACAAAAACACCATTTACAATTGAAGCAAACAATCAAACACCTGTTGAAAAAACAGTCAAAAATGATACCTCTAAAGTTGATAAAACAACACCAAACTTAGATGGTAAAGATGTGGCAATTGGCGAAAAAATTAAATATCAAATTTCTGTAAATATTCCATTGGGGATTGCAGACAAAGAAGGCGACGCTAATAAATACGTCAAATTCAATTTAGTTGATAAACATGATGCAGCCTTAACTTTTGATAACGTGACTTCTGGAGAGTATGCCTATGCGTTATATGATGGGGATACAGTGATTGCTCCTGAAAATTATCAAGTGACTGAACAAGCAAATGGCTTCACTGTCGCCGTTAATCCAGAATATATTCCTACGTTAACGCCAGGCGGCACACTAAAATTCGTTTACTTTATGCATTTAAATGAAAAAGCAGATCCTACGAAAGGCTTTAAAAATGAGGCGAATGTTGATAACGGTCATACCGACGACCAAACACCACCAACTGTTGAAGTTGTGACAGGTGGGAAACGTTTCATTAAAGTCGATGGCGATGTGACAGCGACACAAGCCTTGGCGGGAGCTTCCTTTGTCGTTCGTGATCAAAACAGTGACACAGCAAATTATTTGAAAATCGATGAAACAACGAAAGCAGCAACTTGGGTGAAAACAAAAGCTGAAGCGACTACTTTTACAACAACGGCTGATGGATTAGTTGATATCACAGGGCTTAAATACGGTACCTATTATTTAGAAGAAATTGTAGCTCCTGATGATTATGTCTTGTTAACAAATCGGATTGAATTTGTGGTCAATGAACAATCATATGGCACAACAGAAAACCTAGTTTCACCAGAAAAAGTACCAAACAAACACAAAGGTACCTTACCTTCAACAGGTGGCAAAGGAATCTACGTTTACTTAGGAAGTGGCGCAGTCTTGCTACTTATTGCAGGAGTCTACTTTGCTAGACGTAGAAAAGAAAATGCTTAATTTCTAGCATCACCGAAGAAATTTTTAGAAAAACAAAGAGCCTGGGCCAATCACTGTCCCAGGCTCTCATGCTTTATTTTTAAGGAGGAAGCAATGAAGTCAAAAAAGAAACGTCGTATCATTGATGGTTTTATGATTCTTTTACTGATTATTGGAATAGGTGCATTTGCGTATCCTTTTGTTAGCGATGCATTAAATAACTATCTGGATCAACAAATTATCGCTCATTATCAAGCAAAAGCAAGCCAAGAAAACACCAAAGAAATGGCTGAACTTCAAGAAAAAATGGAAAAGAAAAACCAAGAATTAGCGAAAAAAGGCAGCAATCCTGGATTAGATCCTTTTTCTGAAACGCAAAAAACAACGAAAAAACCAGACAAATCCTATTTTGAAAGTCATACGATTGGTGTTTTAACCATTCCAAAAATAAATGTCCGTTTACCAATTTTTGATAAAACGAATGCATTGCTATTGGAAAAAGGAAGCTCCTTGTTAGAAGGAACCTCCTATCCTACAGGTGGTGCGAATACACATGCGGTCATTTCAGGCCATTGTGGTCTCCCTCAAGCCAAATTATTTACAGATTTGCCAGAATTAAAAAAAGGCGATGAATTTTATATCGAAGTTAACGGGAAGACGCTTGCTTATCAAGTAGATCAAATAAAAACCGTTGAACCAACTGATACAAAAGATTTACACATTGAGTCTGGCCAAGATCTCGTCACTTTATTAACTTGCACACCGTATATGATAAACAGTCATCGGTTATTAGTTCGAGGACATCGTATCCCATATCAACCAGAAAAAGCAGCAGCGGGGATGAAAAAAGTGGCACAACAACAAAATTTACTATTATGGACATTACTTTTAATTGCCTGTGCGTTAATTATTAGCGGCTTCATTATCTGGTACAAGCGGCGGAAAAAGACGACCAGAAAGCATGGAAATTAACGATTCGTATAATAAAAGTGACTATGTTTTTATTTTTTTAAACCCTTTACGTAGTAAATCAATGACCAAACCTAAGCAAAAATAAGTACAAAAATGAAGCCCAGAAGAAATCAACATTCTGGTTGTTAAAGGCTGCTGGGAATAATAAGTATCCAGCACAGGCGTTTGGTGAATAATAGAAAAACCTAGAAAATCTGTAAGGGCCAATAGAAATCCCTTACTATCATATCCAGAAAACCAAAGTAGTATGACGAAAAGGCTAAACATACTAAAAAAAGAGTAAAAAAATAGCTTTTCAATTTTTAATCCTCCTTATCGTGCATAATTGAACCAGAGAAACAGAAGTATTAACGAAATAACTAAAAGAGCAAGCCCTGAATAAAAAGCGACAAAGGGCCAATCAATCGACTGTTTAAATTCCTGCCAAGTTTGGATTTTTCTGTTTTTTTTCGCGCTATCCTCAAGCGTGAGTAAATAATTCAATAGTAAGAGGAGCAGCAACACCGTGAAATCATTTGTGGTAAAAAGCACATGTAAAAATAGAATGACAAAGACAACACGGGATAACACTCGATTCCGCAAAATTAAAAATAACTTAGCACGCATAATAAACCACCATTTCTTATCAGAGATAATGAATCTGTTTTTGTCTACTCTTTAGTTATATCATAAAATTCTTAATAACGAAAAAATGATTCGAGAAAATAATTGAAAAAAGTTTTTTTCCTGAATCATTATTTTCGTAAATAAAGAATAAACGTGTTACTCTTGGCTTATCAAATTTGGAAGGAGTGTTAAAAATGAAATATCTGGATATTATTGCTTTAATTTTATTGATTGTCGGAGGTTTAAACTGGTTATTAGTTGGTGCATTTAATTTTGATTTAGTTGCAACAATTAGTGGCGGTGCAACCACACCATTAGCAAAAATTATCTATATTATTGTCGGAATTTGTGCGATTTATTCTATTAAGTTTTTAGCTCCTTTGTTCCGCGAACCATAGGATTGATTTAAAAGATTTAGATAACGTGAAGTTATTTTGACTTAGCAATTGAGAGTTTCCTTGAGGAAGGGGACTCTTTTTTTATATGCATTGAAAACCATCCACTATGCAAATGGTTTCTCGACCATCATATCAAAAGTTTTGAGGTAACCCTTATGAAAAAGGGCATAAAAAGTTTATACACAAGATGGAATGTAAGTATCATATTGTTTTTGCGCCAAAATATCGCTAGAAAGTTGTATACGAAACATATTCATATGCTAGTATGCATTCCTCCAAAATTAAGTGTCTACCAATTCATTCTGCATTTAAAAGGAAAAAGTAGCTCAATGATATTCGATAGACATACAGAACTAAAATATCGTTAGGAACATAAAAAATTTTGGTGTGGCGGTTACTATATGGATACAGTAAAAAAAATAAAAAGCAGATAGAAGAATACATTCGTAATTAACTTTGTGAAGATTATGTAGCAGATTAACTAACAATGTTTGAAGATGTAGGTCCGTTCACAGGACAAAAAATACAAAAAATAAAATAGCTCCTTTCAGGAGCAGTGAGTAAATGTGACGCGGAAGGTAATAGAGGTCACAGCCACAAAACAAACCACCCGTGTGAGCGGGTGGTTTTGATTATTTAATTTACTTTTTTATATTTAGAATAAACAGTAATTGAAGTGAAAAGAATGATTAGCAGACCCAGTAGGGTTAAAAACATATTGTTTGTTGTTCCTGCTTTAGGAAGTATTTTTTTCTCTTTCTCATTTACTGATGATAAAGATGAAACGGTTGTCATACTTGTGTCACTTGTTGTTTTTTGATTCGCTTGAGGGCTGTTTTTTTTCACAGCAGTTTTGTTTGTATCAACAGTGTTGCTTGTTTCTTTTTTGATTTTTTTAGAAGAAAGAGGTTTTTCTGTTGATGGAGTGTCTTTTAAATCTTTAATTTTATCGGATTCATCTTCAACAAGGTCTTCTTTTTCACTAATACGGCTTTCAGGTTGGTTTTTATCAACAGAGTTGTTCGTTTCATTCTCAACTTCTTTAGGAGGAAGAGGCGTTTCTGTTGATGGGGTGTCTTCTAAATCTTTGGTTTTATCAGACTCATCTTCAACAACTTCCTCTTTTTCACCGATATGGATTTCAGGTTGATTTTTATCAACAGAGTTGTTCGTTTCATTCTCAATATCTTTAGGAGAAAGAGGTTTTTCTGTTGATGGGGTATCTTCTAAATCTTTGATTTTATCGGATTCATCTTCAACAAAGTCTTCTTTTTCACCAATATGAATTTCAGGCTGACTTTTATCTGGTCCTTTTTCTGAAGGATTTTCTGAATCTTCAACTAATGGTTTTTCAGGAGTGGGGGTGTTATCTGGTAATGGTTCAACTGATTCGTTAGGAGTTTCAATCTCATGCTCATTAGGATCCTGTTTGTCTAAATCGCCATCTGCTTCTCCTTCAGCAAATAGATTTTTGACGCTAGTTGAATTTTTTTCTGTCATTCGCTCTTTGTTAAAAATTTGATAGTTTACGTCATAACTATTTTCAAAGAGCTCTTGTTTACGACCTTCAGTTGTAATGGTCGTAGTGTACATTATAGTAAATGAGGCTAAACGTGCATGGTCTTTCTTCAATCGAATAATAAAATTATTATCTGTTGAAAGTTCGATGGTGCCGAATCCTTTTTCCATGAAAGCGTTGAGAGTATAGGTAGTTGAACCTAAATAATTATTTACCGTAATATTGAAACTATCTTTGTTTAATAATTGACCAGATCCGTGAGTGTCAGAGATGACGATATCATCTGAAAGTTCTTCTTTGTTTAAATTTACATTTAAAAACCAACGGACCTTATCAGAGTCGCCTAGTAAATCCCCTGATTTGTAGAAAAATGGTTGAGTACTCGTTCCTGGATTTTGAGAAATGCCTCGGACAGTTACGGATTTTTTTTCTAAAGTTGTTCCAAAATTTGTTTCAATAGTGGCATCGGTTGTACTGTTAGTAACAGTTGATTTAATACCAAAACTAAAACTACCATGTACATGTTCTAGAAATTTTACACGATCATTGGCAGTTGCAACAATTCTGTCTTTGTATATAAGTGCTTCGCCTAAGTCGCTTAACAAAATTTTTCTTGGTGAACCGTCATTTTCAGTCATGCCCTCTAGCCCCGCTGGCATCGGAAAGGTCAATGTATCGCCAGGTTTGATATGATCTTTATATTTTTCACTAAATGTTATTTTGACAGAAGTTGTTTGTCCTTGAGATAAGTTAGTATCACTAAATTCAAATAGATCAACTATACCAGTTCCGACTAGCTCCTCTGCAGAAACAACTTGGTGGCTGTAAAAACTTCCAATAATAATAATCAGTAGAGAAAATGTATACTTTAAAAACTTGTTCAAAATGATCTTCCTTTTCTTTCTTTTTTTGTTATTTCTTTTCCTTTTTGGATATTACTTTGTTTTCCACTAAAAATATATAATAACTTATTTTTTTTAGTTAATAATTTATCATTTTTAACTCATATTCTAATATAAGCGATTTCTTAGTCTAGACCAATTGGTTGTTTTCACTAATTTAAAATAAGTTAATTAATATAACGAGTGTTTTTTAAAGTTTTTTTGTTAAAAGAAATTTTTATTGTGAAATTAAAGATTAAAAAATAAGGAGTGGATTATGGGTGCTTTTTTCTCGGTTCCTTTTAAAATAGTTTTTAGTTATAGAAAAAATTGTAAAAAATAAAAAAACTAGTCTGGGATTTCGTTATTATATTGTTATTTAATATGCTGAAAAGATATGTAGAGAATTTTTTAATTTAAAATATGGATATACAAATTTTTTTTAGTTTCAATGCTATTCATTGTAGATTCTGAAGTTTACTATTCTTTGATAATAGTTGATTTAACGTTTTGTTCCTGGCTAATTTGAAGTGTATCATTGGATTACTCCAACCGTAAGAGTTGTTAAGTCGCAAGTTTTTCAGAGAATGAGTGCAAAATATTTTGCATTTCTCTTCTTTTGTATCCTTTTCTTATAGAAATAAAAAGAGCTAAAACCTTTATTTTATAAGGTTTTAGCTCTCTTTTGTTTTTCTCTACTTTTCTAAAAATGGAGACGGCGGGAGTCGAACCCGCGTCCAAACATATTGCCACTTAAATCTCTACGTTCATAGACACTCATTTAAAGGTTCGCTTTACAGCGTGCCGAGTGACAGGCATTCTGTATTGCTAGTCTGGTAAGCTCCTCTAAATTTTACAGACGGAAAAATTTAGCGTATCCCACTTCGATTAGGACCCTGACCCGAGCACATGGGCGATGCCGGGAGGATCTTCGCTAGCTGGTTTTTAGGCAGCTAAAGCGAAAGAATTGTTTTCGTTTTTAGCAGTTATATTTAACTGTAACGTTTTAACGTAGCCGTAACCTACGAAACGCAATTCAAGCTCAACTATGCCTGTCGAATCCGTAACGCCCCCGAAATAACATAAGTATCCCTTGATACTTATCAAAGTATAGCATAAATTCCTTGTTTTTTCAAAGAGTAGGATAACACTCTGTTAGATATTCATAAAAAGAGGAAGGATGGACCGGAACTCAGTTCATCCTTCCTCTTTTTATGAAAGCGTGTGGGTATGTTTTGTAATCCATTGTTGCAAACGGATATTCAACCAAAAACCATAAATTCCTAAAGTAATTATAGTTAATAAAAGCCATTTAATCCAATGACCGAATAATTGCATAGCTGTACCGTCAAAATAAAGGCGTTTACCATCAATAACGGTATGCTTGATTTTCCAGTTGTACATCATACAAATTCCCCAAGGTGTGCAAATGCCTAATGTAAAGACAGTAATCAAGGTTGCTAAAATTGAAGTCCCGATATACGTGGCTAAACCACCGTCAAAATATGAATTTTTCATTCTTTTCCTCCTTATCTCATAAACTTTATTATAACAAGAATAAATGGCCTGGGAAACAAAATGAGGATGAAATAAGTATTTTTATTCATTATTGATGTGAAATATGTTATTTATGCAACTCAAACTTGGCAGCATTAGATATTTTGTAACAAACGTTATCTAATGTAACTACCATAATAAAACGTTTTCCTTAGGAAGTGAATTAGAAATTTAAAAAAAAGGCTACTTAAATGAGCATTAATATTGTGCGAGACATATCTTTTTGCTATTGTCAACTTCTGAAAAAGACCACTAAGTGGAAAAAATAAGAGAAAAGAAGGGTGAATAATTTTTTATGACAAAAAGTGTAAAATTTTTAGTGTTACTGTTGGTAATGATTCTACCAATTGCGGGGGCGTTATTGATTGGTCCAATTTCGTTTGGCGCCGAATTGAGCAAAAGTTCAATCGTTGACAAAGTAGAATTAGATCACACTACTTTATACCAAGGGGAGATGACCTCCATTAAAGTATCTTTTAGTGACAAAGAAAATCAGAAAATAAAACCTGGAGATACTATTACTTTAACTTTACCAGACGAACTAGTTGGAATGACCGAGAACGATGGCTCACCACGAAAAATCAATTTAAATGGTTTAGGGGAAGTTTTTATCTATAAAGATCATGTTGTAGCAACATTTAATGAAAAAGTTGAATCTTTACATAATGTGAACGGGCATTTTTCTTTCGGGATTAAAACGCTTATCACCAATAGTTCGCAACCGAATGTGATAGAAACGGATTTCGGAACAGCAACGGCGACTCAACGTTTGACGATTGAAGGAATGACTAACACAGAGACTGGCCAAATTGAGCGAGACTATCCGTTTTTTTATAAAGTAGGCGATTTGGCTGGAGAGTCAAATCAAGTACGTTGGTTTTTAAATGTGAACCTCAATAAATCCGATGTCACAGAAGATATTTCAATTGCGGATCGACAAGGAAGTGGTCAACAATTAAATAAAGAGAGTTTTACATTTGATATTGTGAATGACAAAGAAACTAAATATATTTCACTTGCCGAGTTTGAGCAACAAGGTTATGGCAAAATTGACTTCGTGACGGATAATGACTTTAATTTACGTTTTTATCGAGATAAAGCACGCTTTACTTCCTTTATCGTCCGTTACACTTCGACAATCACGGAAGCGGGGCAACATCAAGCGACATTTGAAAATAGTTATGACATCAATTATCGACTAAACAATCAAGAAGCAACGAATGAAAAAAATACATCACAGGTTAAAAATGTTTTTGTAGACGGTGAGGCAAGCGGCAATCAAAATGTGGAAATGCCAACAGAAGAAAGTCTAGACATTCCTTTAGAGACAATAGAAGAATGGGAACCAAAGATACCTACTTTGGAACAGGCAACAGAAACAACTGAAGAGAATGGCGCAACAGAAACCACAGAAAGCAGCCAACCAGAAGTTCATGTCTCACCAACAGAAGAAGAAAATCCAGATGAAAGTGAAACGTTAGGTACAATTGCACCAATCATACCTGAAAAACCAAGTGTGACAACTGAAGAGAATGGCGCAACAGAAACCGCAGAAAGCAGCCAACCAGAAGTTCATGTCTCACCAACAGAAGAAGAAAATCCAGATGAAAGTGAAACGTTAGGTACAATTGCACCAATCATACCTGAAAAACCAAGTGTGACAACTGAAGAGAATGGCGCAACAGAAACTGCAGAAAGCAGCCAACCAGAAGTTCATGTCTCACCAACAGAAGAAGAAAATCCAGATGAAAGAGAAGCACTAGGCACGATTGAGCCAATCATACCTGAAAAACCAAGTGTGACAACTGAAGAGAATGGCGCAACGGAAACGGCAGAAAGCAGTCAACCAGAAGTTCATGTGTCGCCAACGGAAGAAGAAAATCCAGATGAAAGTGAAACACTAGGCACGATTGCACCAATCATACCTGAAAAACCAAGCGTAACAACTGAAGATAATGGCACAACAGAAACCGCAGAAAGCAGCCAACCAGAAGTTCATGTCTCGCCAACAAAAGAAATTACTACAACTGAGAAAAAACAGCCATCCACAGAAACAACTGTGGAGACAAATAAAACTATTACATCAAAAAATCAACCACAAATACTAAACGCTCCATTAAACACATTGAAAAATGAAGGAAGCCCACAGTTGGCTCCCCAACTGCTTAGTGAACCAATTCAAAAATTAAATGAAGAAAACGGGAAACGAGAACTTCCCAAAACAGGCACAACAAAAACACCGTTTATGCTAATAGCAGGAACACTGGCAAGTACATTTGCCGTTTTAGGTGTAAGTTATCTACAAATCAGAAAGAATTAACAATAGAAAAGCCATCCAGCTTTCGCTGGGGGGCTTTTCTATTATCTGGAGATAAATTGCTGATAGGCGCCAATCAAAAACTATGCTACAGTAAGGTATGTACTGTTCGAAAAGGAGGGAGTAAATGACTAAAAAAATATGGTCGCACTTTCGGAAAAGCTTCACTTGGTACATTTTGATTGGCGTGATTGTTTCATTATGTAGTGCTTTAGCAATTTATTTTTTTCAACAGTTGTTAGATCATTATCAAAAAAGTTTCCAACTAGGGTTGTTAGTAGCGTATGGAACAACAATTATTTTAATTCCGCTATTGTCTTACTGTGAACAGAAACCGAAAGCTTACTTAACTAATGGCATCTATTTCTATTTGAAGAAATTAAGTTTAATAAAAATGAGCAAGATTTCCTATGAAGAATATCTAAAACTGGGAGCGGGAGCTTTACTACAAAAAGTAGAAGTTGGTGCAGCAGCTGGGAGAAATATCCACTTGAATTTTTATGGGCGCTTATTTCGAGAGTTAATTCCAGAGACGTTATTTAATTTATTTTTCATAGCATTGATTGATAAAAAATTATTACCAGCAATTCTAATTGGTTATGTGATTGTATTTATTTTAACTAAAATACTTTTGAAAACGCTACAAAAAATGAAAGAAAAAACACTTATTTCTGAAGAAGCAATGAATGCTACTTTGATACGAGGGATGACAGAACTAGTAACTTTTAGAATTAATCGAAAATATAAAAAAGAGATTGAAAATTACGCGTTAATGGCAGAGGAAAATAGTCAAAATATAACAAAAATGACTATGATCCATGAATTTTTCTTTGGCTTTTTTGCCTTTTTAGTAGCACTAATCAAAGTAAGTATTGTCGTACTTAGTTTTACTAACGTCGTGACGCTAAGTTTAGGTGGACTTGTAGCGATAGTGATGTATATCGATCGAATTTATACGCCGATAGCCATATTTAATGTTTTATTTGTTCAATATAATTTGGATAAAGTAGCCTATCAGCGCTTGGAAGATTTTTATAAAAAAGAAGATGATCCTGATTTAGCGGTTCCAGGCAAAGCGTTACCTGAAATTCAAACAATTTCATTAAAAGATGTGTGTTTTAGCGTAGATAGTCAAACGATTATGTCCCAACAAAATCGACAATTTTCAATGAACAAAACCTATGGCTTGATTGGAAAAAGTGGGACAGGCAAATCTACCCTGATTAAATTGATTTTAGGATTATTGAAACCGACAGAGGGGACAGTTTATGTGAATCAATTTCCTCTAACACAATTCAATTTGGAAGATTATTATGAAAAAGTTTTTTATTTATCGCAAGATGTGCCAATATTTCAAGGAACGTTAAAAGAAAATATTGTATTGAATCAAGAAATTTCTGATGAACAAGTAATTGAAGCTATGTATCGTTTTCAGTTGGGGGAACTTTATGAACGGTTGCCGGAAGGTTTAAACACTATTGTGAGTGAAAAAGGAATGAATTTTTCTGGCGGCGAGAAACAACGGATTGCTTTCACGCGCTTAGCATTTACACAAGCAGAGATCCTTATTTTAGATGAGGCGACTTCCGCATTGGACGAAAAGACCGAAGAAAAAGTGTTACAAGAAGTACAAAAATTTACCCACAATAAGTTGACTATTTTGGTTACTCATCGACCTAAAACCCTGCGATTTGTGGATGAAATTATTGATTTAAATGAGTGAACTTGTTAGCTCTTTGGCGCTTCTTTTGCTACACTTTTTATAAGAATTGAGAGAAAGGGGCAATTGTTGATGAATAATAATGAGCAAGAATTGGCGGAATTTTGGGATGAATTTGCAGAAGAATATGAAGAAATTCAACAAGAATCGCCATTTCCAATTGCTCGAGAATTACGTGATTTCTTGGTCCAAGAAGGTCTTTTTCCGTGTCAGACATTTCTGGATATCGCAGGTGGGACAGGACGATACTTACCTTTTTTTCAAGAGCAAGTCACGGAGTATACGCTAGCCGATATTTCTCAGAGAATGTTGGAGATTGCGGAAGCAAAAGCACAAAGCAACGTTGTTTTTCTTCACCAAAGCCAAGAAAGACTGATTGAGACTGGGAAAAAATTTCAAGTCGTTTTTTCAGCGATGAACCCTGCTTTGGATACGCCGGAAAAAGTTAATGCATTGTGCCAATTAAGTGAGGAATGGTGTCTTATATTTCGGCTAGTGGAAGAGCAAGATTCGTTGTTTTCTCCTTTTGAGCAAGAGAGCAACCCGCAGTTAAATTGGATGGCACAATACAAAGCATTTCTAAAAAAAGAACAGCGACCTTTTTTCACAAAAAAATTTTTCTTTGAAGCATCAGAAGCTATTTCAAAAGACTTTTTCCGCAACTATTTTGAAGAACAATGGTCAGTTCCAATTTTAGAACAACGCGTACAAGAAATTTTTGGTTCTCATGAAATTAAGCAAAATCAGCGTACCATTATTTATGAATTAATTGTTATTCCATGTAAAAAAACAACCAGCGATGACTAATTATCGCTGGTTGTTTTTCGGTTATTTAATTGTGCAAAAGCTTTTTCTGGAATCTCTTTTTTATCAATTTTGACAGGAGATTGGATGATTCTTTTTTTACTAATGGTTGCTTCTATGTAAGCATTTGGTTCCAAAGGTTGAGGATTTTTGTCTGTCCGTTCGTAATCCATGACTTGCGTTTTTCCATTACTTTTAACAAAAGTTAATGCGTATTTTAATGAATATAGACCAGAGACTGGTTGTTTTTGATTGTTTAATGCTTGTTTTCTTTCAGGAATTTCTAGAGGAACTTGTGCATAGGCTTTTTCACCCTTATATGTATCTGCATAAAAACGATAGCTTATATAACCACCAACAATCAATACGCCAATAAATAAAATAGCGCCAATTTTTTTCATTTTTTCTCCTCCTAACAATTTACGAAAATAGTATAGCAAAAGAAGACGGCTTTTGAACATCGAAAAAACGAACAGTTATCTTACAAAACTGTTCGTTTTTTCGGTCTATTTAGCTTTCATCAGAGAGTAGAAAGGAATCATTTTTCTTACGATAACTAAAGAAAATAACAAAGTACAATAGGCCTGTTAAAAGAGTAACGCCTGACGAATTTGTAAATAAGATGCCAATAAAGATGAGGCCTAAAATGATTAAAGCAAGAAGATTAATACTTTTTTCAAAGAGAGACCCTCGTTTTAAAGACAGAACAAACGCCGCAGCGCTAATTAAAATCCAAATTAACAAGACAGTGTAAGAGAGAGAACCGGCTAAGTAACCAAATAATTCATCGCCAACAAAATAAGAAAGAATAACGCCCAGATATAAAACACTGGCGCAGAAGAAAACTGAACGTTGAGGTACTTGGTGCTTGTTTAAAACCGCTAGTTTACTTAGGGGCCCTTTTTTGTCTTTTAAACGAAAATATAAAAGGCGAGAAGAGGCGTATACTCCAGAATTAATAGAAGAAAACAAGGCTAAAATAATCACAAAATTTACGATGTCAGCAGCAAAAGGAATATTCATTTTTTCAAAAACCATAACAAATGGACTCACCGTTGTGCCTGCTAAGGTATTCCAAGGGAAAATAATCAAAAGTAAGAATAATGGAATGATATAGAAGGAAATAATCCGTCCCATCACACCACGAATCGCTTTAGGAATGGCTTTTTTAGGATCATCTGCTTCACTGACAGTAATCGCGATTAATTCTGAACCGCCATAAGAATAAATAACTACTAATAAAGAATTAACAATACCTTTCATGCCATGTGGGGCGAAGCCACCATGATTGGTGATACTTTGTAAAGTAGGGAAGACACCACTGCCTAGCATTTGTTGTCCCACCAGATAAACACCAAAAATAATTAACAAAATGATGACACTAATTTTAGCAAACGCCAACCAATATTCTGTTTCTGCAAATAAACGAACCGAGTAAAGATTGATGAGCGTCGTTAAAATAGCTAAAATGAAAACAAAAAACCAAGCAGGAATATTAGGAAACCAAAGTTGTAAAAAGGAAGCTGCGGCAACCGCTTCTGCGATAATATTAATTGTCCACATGGAATAATAAACCCAATCAATAAAATCAGCAGAATGTGCACCTAAAAATGGTCGAACTAAGCCAGACAAACCATGATGTGTGTCTCCGCCATCTAAAACAAGTTTTCCTAAACCACTCATGACGATGAAGAGAACAGCACCGCCAATTAGAAAGGCGATTAAAACAGAAGGACCAGCAATACCAATTGCTTCGCCACTTCCTTTAAAAAGACCTGCGCCAATCGCTCCCCCTAAGGCTAACATCGTAATATGGCGCGAGCTTAATTGTTTTTTTAAGGTTGTTTGTTGTGTTTCACTCATAGGATTCTCCTTTAATTGAAAAAAATAATATGAAAATAACTTTCTTTATTATATACAATTTTCTGACAATTACAACTATTCTGTCAATGAAAATGAAAAAATAAGTGAAAAATATTATGAAAATAAAAAAATCGAGCAATTTAAGTGATTAAAATCGCTCAATTTTTTTATTAATTTTTATTTTTTAATAGAGTCATAATTGTTAATGGAACAGTAATGACTACATAGCCGATGATACTAGCCACTACTAAATAAGCTATAGGACTCGAGAAATTAAATAAGTCCGTTAAAAGTATTGCGACAATCATTGAAATAGCATAACAAATGAATAATTGAATAAACCGCTTTGCAGACAAAAAATCACCTCTTCCTAATTAGTAAAAGTCTCTTTTCAATCATTTAGTATACACCTGAAAAGAAGAATAAACTATCATTAATTAAAAGAAAAAGTGAAACAACTAGCGGATTTTTTGTTCAGCTAATTATCTTAAGAATTAGAAAATGGGACATAAGTCATCTCGACTTATGTCCCATTTTCATTTATGACGTTGGCTTCGTGTAAATTGAGAAGTCTCGTCCTCTCTAGTGGTTGGTTTCTGTGTTCGTTGTACGGCTTGCTTTTCTGGCTCGCTCTTTTTTGCAACATCAGTCACAACATTTGGCTTCTGAGAAGGGGGAACGGTTGTTTTTTTGTTTAAAGTTGGCGTAGTTCTTTTTGTTTCTTTCTTTTGTTTCTTTTTATTATTTTTATCATTTCCAGTGACTGTCAAATAGATAATCAGAAAAATCATTAGGATCGTTGCAACAATTAATAGAATAAACATGTTAAATGAAATGAACATGCATGGCCCTCATTTCTCGTTTTTTCTTAGTTTACCAAAATTTCAAAATTTCGTCACTCTTTTCTTCAGAAAAAACGAATTTCAAAGGGGTTAAAAGAAACTTTTATAAAAAAGCTTCCTTTTTTGTGTGAAAATGCACAAAATTTCTGGAATCGTTTGCTGTTAAAACCAGATACTGGTAAAATAATTATTGTATAAGAATCATTTTAAAAAACGATTTTTGTTACAAATAACGTATTTGTTGAAAAGGCACTGTGAAGTAGTTAGAGACGACAGCCAAGTGACTTTTAATGACAGCCGCCCAATTAATTTCATGGAGCCTTTTCGTAGAAAACGAGGAGGTTATTTTGCGTGAAAGTGAGTATATTTTCGACATGCGTGGTGGATTTACTTTTTCCAAATGTAGGGCAAGCAATGGTAGAGGTTTTGGAACGGTATGGCTGTGAAACGGTTTTACCAACAAGCCAAACGTGTTGTGGTCAGCCAACGTACAATAGTGGCTATGTGACAGAGAGCACGACAACGCTTAAGAATCAAATTGATAGTTTTGACGGTGCCGATTATGTGGTGGGACCTGCGGGGTCTTGTGTCGGCATGATGAAAGAATACCACAAATTTTTAGCAGATGATCCTATTTATGGGCCAAAAGCACAACGTTTAGCTGAGCGAACTTACGAGTTTAGTCAGTTTCTTTATCGTGTCTTAGGGGTCAAAGATGTTGGCGCAACGTTACATGGGAAAGCCACTTATCATCGTTCTTGTCATATGACGCGAATTTTAAATGAACGAGAATCGCCTTTTGTTTTGTTGGATCATGTGAAAGGATTAGAAATGATTCCTTTAGGACATCTTGAAAATTGTTGCGGATTTGGCGGAACGTTTTCAGTGAAAATGCCAGCTATTTCTGAACAAATGGTGACGGAAAAAATGAACGATGTGATTGATACAGGCGCAGAAATTTTAATTAGTGCGGATATGGGTTGCCTGATGAATATCGGCGGTAAATTTAA
Organism: Enterococcus sp. DIV2453a; assembly: GCF_050533535.1. Lineage (NCBI taxonomy): Bacteria > Bacillati > Bacillota > Bacilli > Lactobacillales > Enterococcaceae > Enterococcus > Enterococcus sp. DIV2453a. The sequence continues at coordinate 963,054 of NZ_CP172899.1, forward strand.
TCGTGATGGGAAAAAGATTAAGATTATGCATATTGCAGAAGTCCTTAATCACGAAGTGGATGAAGCACGCATGGACCAACCACAAATCATATCGGTAGGGTAAGGGGGAAGAACTGTGGGATTATCAACGAGCAATAAGCCGTTAAGTGAACGAATTGAAGAAAGTAAAAAAGATGTGTTTATGCAAAAGGCTGTCGCCAAAGCACAAGATGCCCAATGGGAGAGGCGAGAAGGTGCGCGGGAAGCTTTAGGCAATTGGCCACAATGGCGTGAACTGGGAGAACAAATTCGCCAACATACAATTCAGTATCTGCCTGACTATTTAGAAGAGTTCAGTGATAACGTCGCCAAACGAGGTGGCAAAGTCTTTTTTGCTCAAACCGCCGAAGAGGCCAATGAATATGTGAAACAAGTGGTTCTAGAAAAAAAGGCGAAAAAAATTGTGAAATCTAAATCAATGGTGACGACCGAAGTCGATATTGATCCAATGTTATTGGGATTAGACGATGTCAGTGTGATGGAAACAGACTTGGCGGAATTCATTTTACAAATGGATGACTGGGATGAACCGTCACATATTGTTTTCCCAAGTATTCATAAAAATCGCGAACAGATTCGTCAGGTTTTTGCGAAAAAATTAGGGTATCAAGGAGATAATGACCCGGTAAATTTGGCACGCTGTGCACGAGAAGTGATGCGCAAATTCTTTTTGGAAGCGGAGATTGGCATTACAGGTTGTAATTTCGCTATTGCGGATAGCGGCTTAATTAACTTAAATACAAATGAAGGAAATGCTGATTTGACCATCAGTATTCCTAAGACACAAATCGTGTTAATGGGAATGGAAAGAATCGTACCAACGATGCGTGAAGCAGAGGTTTTAGATAACCTTTTAGCCAGAAGTGCCGTTGGTCAAAATTTAACAACGTATGTGACGTTTGCTGGGCAAAAAAATGCGGATGAATCCGATGGTCCGGAAGAATTTCACGTAGTCATTTTGGATAACGGGCGTTCAAAAGCGTTAGGAACAGCCTTTCAGCCAGTCTTACAGTGTATTCGTTGTGGGTCTTGTCTGAATGTTTGTCCGGTCTATCGCCATATTGGAGGACACGGTTATGGCTCTATTTATCCAGGACCAATTGGTGCTGTGCTTTCTCCAATTTTAGGTGGATATAAACAGTTTGGGGAATTGCCTTATGCGTCTAGTCTCTGTGGGGCATGTACGGAAACATGTCCTGTGAAAATTCCATTGCACGAATTATTAATTGAACATCGTAAAGTGATGACCGATGATCTGAAAATGAAACATGGATTTGAAGATTTCCAAATGCGTATGGTAGGCAAAGCCACTGGTTCACCAGCAATGTTTAAAGCAGCCATGAAAGTCGATCATGCTGCAGCGGGCATTTTAAGTAAACAAAAAGAAATTACTGTTGAAAACATGTACAATCATGGGGGCTACCTTGATAAAGGACCAGGGTTAGTAAAAGGTTGGACCGATGTTCGTGATTTGCCAAGACCACCAAAATCTTCAGAAAACTTCAGAAGTTGGTTCAAAAAACATCAAGAAGGTGAAAAAAATGACTAACGAAGCGATTCAAAATCGAGAACCTTTTTTACAAAATCTACGAGAAAAATTAGGCGTAGAAAAACAGTCTGTTTCAGCTCATCCATTTGAGCCGGTTAATCATTTACCAGAAGAACAGTTGGCAGATAAAACACCAGCAGAGCTATTAACGATTGTGAAAGAACGTGTGGAAACGATTCACACGAACTTAGTGGAAACTACACAAGAAAATTTACTGACGACGATTCAGCAAATTGTTGCTGAGTTCGGTGGAGGCAATCTTTTATTGCCAACAGATGCACGTTTTGAAGCCTGTGGATTAGTTGATTTAGCTAAGTCATTAGAGGCTGTTTCTGTTAAGCAATGGCAACCTGGAAGTGAGCAACGAGAAGCGAATATTCAAACAGCTGCTCAGGCAAATATTGCGATTGCCTTTGCTGAGTTTTTACTAGCTGAATCAGGAACGATTGTGGTGGAGTCCAATGCGGGGCAAGGCAGAGCTTTACACTTTTTACCGAAGCATTACATTTCAATTATACCGTTTAGCAAACTCGTTCCACGTTCGACTCAGCCAGCAGCTTTTTATACAGAAAAAATAGAAAAAGGCGAAAAAATCGGCTCAGCGATTCACTTTATTTCAGGGCCTTCTAATTCAGGAGATATTGAAATGCAACTGGTTGTCGGGTTGCATGGTCCTTTAGAAGTTTGTTACGTGGTTGTGATGGATCGCTAAAACGCTAGAAGCATAATCAATTCAGCCCTTTTTAGAATTGATTATGCTTTTTTTATGAGCAGGATCAAAAAAGTAAGAATCAAATTTGAAAGAAATACGTTTTTTTTCTGACCATTTTGTAAAAAAAGCGTACATAAAAATTAATTGGGTGTTAAGCACTATAGGATTGATTTACTTTGTGGTAGAATATGAGACATAAGATAATAAGGTTTTTGGAGGAATGAGTTTGAAATCAAAAGAATTAATTAAAACAGTCGTCTTTTTTGCCTGTTTAGCTTTGGGTCTGTTTTTACTGAGACAATTTGTATTTACGCCTGTCGTAGTGAGAGGTCATTCAATGGATCCAACGTTAGCAGATGGTGAACGGGTAATTACGTTAAAAAACACAGAAATTAATCGTTTCGATATTATTACTTTCCCAGCGCCAGATGAACCAGATAAAAATTATATTAAACGTGTGATTGGTTTACCTGGAGATACAATTGCGTACAAGGATGATACGTTGTACATCAATGGAAAAGAAGTTGACGAACCCTATTTAGATGAATTTAAAAAAGCCTTAACAGATGGTCAACCTTTGACAGGCGATTTTTCATTAAAAGAAAAAGTACCAGCAGATAGCTACTTTGTTTTAGGTGATAATCGACGGAATTCAAAAGACGGTCGTGTCATTGGTTTTATTCATAAAAAAGATATTTTGGGTGAAGTGAAATTTGTGATGTGGCCATTCTCACGGTTTGGTCCAATACCAGAAGTGTCAAAACAATAAAAGAGACAATGAGTAAAAGAGAAGGACGGAAATGTGTAAAAACAAACACATGTTTCCGTCCTTCTTTTGTGGTAAAATAAAGGCAGTGCAAAGGAAAAGGATGTGAAACCATGAGTGTGCAGTTTATTAGAGGAACCGCCGTGGCAGACTTAGAAGCGCCACTTATACAGGCGACAAAACAATGGCTAGAGGAAGACGCACAGCATGAAGTATTCTATTTAGTCCCGAACCATATTAAGTTTGAGCAAGAAATTCAAGTCTTGCAAAAGTTACGTCAATTACAGACAACTACGTCTGATTCAATAACCAGTACCCGTCTGCAGGTTTTTAGTTTTTATCGTTTGGCTTGGTACTATTTACAACATACACCTTTTTACTCGGCAGATGTTTTATCTGATGCAGGTGCTGCGATGATTTTTCGCAAAATTTTAGTAGAAGCAGAAGAAGAGTTAAAAATTTTTAGAGGTGAAATTAACAAGCCTGGCTTTATTCAGCAACTATTTCAGCTTTATCAAGAAATGCACGAAGGCAATATTGAAATTGCGGAGCTTTATCCATTTTTAGAAAAACAAACGGAGAACCCTAAAGGACAAGATTTACAACTTAAGTTTCAAGATTTAACGTTAATTTTTACACGATTCCAATTACAAATGAGTCAGTATGGCTATGAATCAGCGGAGATTATTCAACATTTAAGCGAGTATTTACAAACGGTTGATTTGTCGAATGTTCAATTCGTTATTTCAGGCTATCAGCAGTTTACCGCCAGAGAATTAAAGTTGATTGAAGTGCTAATGGCGCAAGCAGGTTCTGTGAAAGTAGCCCTTTTATTGGACAAACAATATCCGCATGACTTACCTGATCCGCGGTCGTTATTTTATGAAGCGGGGCAAACCTACCATCAGCTTTATCAATTAGCAAGACAGAAGCAAATTCCGATTCTTTCAGATTATGTGGAAAAGAAAGAGGTATTAATTACAAACCCAGACTTGCAAGGATTAAATGATTATTGGATTCAATCGCAAGAGCACCTGCATCCATTAAGCACAACTGACTGGAGAGGCGATGGCTTATTTCTGTGGCGTGCTGAAAACGTTAAAGAAGAATTAACACATGTTGCAACTGAAATTCGCCGTTTAGTGGTGGAAGAAGGGTATCGGTACAAAGAAATTCAGGTGTTGACTCGTGATTTAGATTGTTATGAAAATTTATTAGAACCGATTTTTGCGGAACACGAGATTCCTGTTTATGTCGACCGAGATATGGCTATGGATCGGCATCCTTTAGTCGAATGGATTGAATCTTTATTTGCTATTCATTCGTACAATTATCGTTATCGCGATGTGCTCCGTTTTTTGAGAACGGAATTATTTATGCCAATGAATCAACTCGCTACTTCTGAAGAAAGCTTGACTGATTGGTTAAACCAACGGAACGCTTGGCGCAGAAAAGTTGATATTACCGAAAATGTAGTCCTGGCATACGGCTATGAAGGTTATTATTGGTCGCAAGAAAAAGATTGGGAATTTATTCGGTATGATTTTGAAGCGGAAGAGCAAGAAGATGTCGCTACGATGGAAGAAGAGTCAAATGCGATTCGTCAATCGCTTCAACGGCTGTTACCTAGTTACTTTCAAGCAATGATAAGTGCCAAAACTGGTTTGGAAGCAGCGACCGTCTTCTATCACTTTTTACTGCAAAGTGGTGTGGCAACACAATTAAAAATGTGGCGCTTACAAGCTATCGAAGCAGGTCAACTAGAAACAGCTCGTAACCATGAACAGACTTGGGATGCATTGATGTCGTTACTAGATGAATACGTCACTGTTTACGGAGAAAGTTCGTTTGATTTTACAACGTTTCAAGAAATATTTGTTAGTGGCTTGGAAGGTTTGCACTATAGTAAAGTGCCGACAGCGATTGACCAAGTACAAGTTCGCGCAATGGATTTAACTCGACCTGGCGCTGCCAAGGTTACTTTTGCTATTGGGATGACGGAAGAAATTTTTCCACAAAAGATTGAAAATAAAACACTGTTGTCTGATGAAGAACGTCAGACAATCAATGATACGTTAACGGAAAACCAATATTTACGTGGGACAACCGGACGCAAAATTGCGCAAGAACCTTATGTTGCGTATCTTGTCTTTTCTTCAGCGCGAGAACGGTTATATTTAACCTATCCAAGTGTTAAAGACACCGCTCAAGAAGTCAAACCGTCTCCTTATTTTAAAAATATCCAAAAAGATTTAAACTTGCCCGTTTTTGAAAAAAATGAAACAACCATTTTCGATGATGAAACGACCAGTTTAGCCCATATTAGTACGTATCGGACGTTAATCGGTGAATTAACGCGTTTGAAAAGACAACGGAAAGAAACACAAGAAGGATTGTTGCCTTTCTGGTTAAATATGGAAAAAGCGCTAATGAACCAATCAATTGCGCCGCTAGCCAAGCAAGTTTTCGAAAGTTTAACGCATCAAAATATTCCTGAAAAGATTGATGAGGTCTTAGCAGAACCTTTATATGGTAAAGATATTTATACATCCGTTTCTCGGATGGAGAGTTTTTATCGGTGTCAATATCAATACTTTTCTCGCTATGGCTTACGTTTGAAAGAAAGAGATGTCTTTGGGCTTTCGCCAGCAGCTACAGGGGAATTTTTCCATGAAGCATTGGATCAGTTCTTTAAATTATTGATTATGAATCAACGGAACTTATCTGAATTAACCGATCAGGAAGTCAATTTATTGGCGGAGGAAGTACTAAATAGTATTTTAGGGGATGCGCGTTTTTCTGTATTAACGACCTCTAGTCGCATGAACTATATTCGCTATCAATTGAGTCAAACAATTAAAAAAGTCAGTTGGGCGCTGAAACGTCAAAGCCAACGAAGTGGCATGACGACTGTTCAAACGGAAGTGTTATTTGGCCAAATTGCCGCTAAAAAAGGAATTTCTGGTTTGGAATTACCATTAAAAAATCAAGGGAAGATTCATGTTCGGGGAAAAATCGACCGGATTGATCAATTGGTTACCCCCGAATCAACCTATTTAGGTGTGATTGATTATAAATCGAGTCACCGTAAATTTAATATGACAGAAGCGTATTACGGCTTAGCCATGCAAATGCTGACGTACTTGGATGTGGCTTTAATGGATGCTGTGCAATTAGTTGGTCAAGAAGCTAAACCTGCTGGCTCACTTTATCTGCATGTACACAATCCTACGTTATCTTATGAAGGCAAAGACGACATTGAACAACAAATGCTTAAAAAATATCAGTTTGATGGTCTTTTGATGAAAGACCCAGATTTATTGGATCATTTAGACACGAGTCTGCAAGCTAAACAAAGTTCGTTGCTGTTTCCAATTGAAGAATCCGCCAAAGAACAAATTAAACCTGGTCGTCGCCAAGAAGATAAATTTGTGACAGAACCAGAATTAGGCGCGTTGCTTTCCCATAACCGAAATAAATTTATTGAAGCGGGAAATCAAATTATTGGCGGCGAAGTTCAACTTAATCCCGCTTATCAAGGCAAGGAACGGATTGCTTGTCGCTATTGTCCGTTTCGAAGTGTCTGTGATTTTGATGTGATGTTAAAAGAAAATAATTATCATCGTATTGAGAATTTATCCAAAGAGGAAATTATGGCGCGCTTGTTAAACAAAGATGAGGAAGGAGCAACCGAAGATGAGTAAAACAATTCCACTACGTCCAGCCAATGAGCAATTCACCGACAGTCAATGGCAAGCGGTGTTTGATGGCGATGAAAATATCTTAGTTTCTGCTTCGGCTGGCTCAGGAAAAACCACTGTTTTAGTCCGCCGTGTCATTGAAAAAGTCAAAAGCGGCGTCGATATCGATCGTCTCTTGATTGTGACGTACACTGAAGCCGCCGCCCGTGAGATGAAAGAACGTATCCAAGTGGCTTTACAAAAGGCAATGAATGAAGAACAAGATCCAGAAAGAAGACGGCATTTTTCTCGTCAAATTGCTCTTTTGCCAACAGCCAATATCAGCACGTTACATGCCTTTTGTTTAACTGTTATTCGTCGTTTTTATTATTTAATTGACATAGATCCAGTTTTTCGGATGTTAACAGATGAAACAGAAACATTGTTATTAAAAGAAGATGTTTGGGATGCATTACGTGAACAATTTTATGCGGAAAATCAAGAAGAATTTTACCAATTAACAGCGAATTTTTCCAATGACCATAGTGATGACGGACTCACTAACTTAATTTTTTCTTTTTATGAATTTGCCAAAGCCAATCCTGATCCAGAGGCGTGGATTAATGGCTTAACACAAGCCTACGAAGTAGGGAATCAGCTAGGCGAATCAACGTTATTTCAGACGTATTTAAAACCGCTAGCCGTTGAGACGTTACAACGAACTCTTCAGCGTTACGAAGAAATGGTGACCTTAACAGAGGGCGAAGAGAAACTTCAAAAGATTTGGTATTTAGCTCAAAATGAAAAGGAACAAACAAAACAATTTTTACAATTTTTAGAGAGAAATGATTTAGAAAGCGCCTATAATTTGACTGAATTGTTGAGCTTTGACCGCTACCCAACGGTTCGTGCCGAAGAGTTGAAACCAACCGCGGAACAAGCCAAACAGTTACGAGAACAAAATAAAAAAGCGTTAAATGATTTGAAAAAGCAACTGTTTACACTTTCTCCAGATGCCATGAAACAAGTCTTGAAAGAGGCCACACCCATTGTTCAAGAAATGGCTCACGTGGGGAAACAATTTATGGAGGCCTATGGCGCAGAAAAACGGCTTAAAAATTTAGTGGATTTTAACGATTTAGAACATTATACGTTAGCTATTTTAGCGAAAAATCAGGCAGATGGCTGGCAAGCATCAGAAGCCTCTCTTTACTATCGCGAAAAATTTGATGAAGTGTTAGTCGATGAATACCAAGATATCAATCAATTACAAGAATCTATTTTGTATTGGTTGCGCCGTCCGCTTAGCACAGAAGGAAACCTTTTTATGGTAGGGGATGTGAAACAGTCTATTTATTCTTTCCGCTTGGCAGATCCTACATTGTTTATTGAAAAATACAATCAGTATGGGCAAGGCGAAGAGGGTAAACGAATTATTCTAGCTGAAAATTTTCGTTCCCGCAAAGACGTTTTAGACTTTACGAATTTAGTATTTAGTCAATTAATGGATGAGCGAGTGGGCCAAATTGCTTACGATGAGTCAGCCGCTTTGGTTCATGGCTTTGATCAATTTTCGGAGGCGGCTGATTATTCAACTGAATTGCTAATTTATGAAAAAAAAGCAACAGAATCAGTTGAATTTCCAGAATTACAATCCCCTGAGTTGTTGATTGAAGATAAGACAGAAGGGGAACTTTACGTTACTGCTTTGAAAATTCGTGAATTAATTGACCAAAATTTCTTAATTTATGATAAAAAGCTGAAAACGGATCGACCGATTACTTATCAAGATATTGTCTTATTAACGCCTACGAAGAAAAATAATTTAACTATTTTAGATGTTTTTAAATCATTAGAAATTCCAGTTCAAGTCAATGATGCTCAAAATTATTTCCAAGCAACGGAAATTCGTACAATGATTGCCTTGCTTCAATTGATTGATAATCCCTATCAAGACATTCCTTTGGCAGCTGTGTTACGTTCACCAATTGTTGGATTAAAAGAAAACGAATTAGTGCTTATTCGTTTGGCTAATAAGGAAACCAGTTACTACGAAGCATTTTTAACGTTTAATCAAAAGATGGAACCAACCATGGAGGAAGCAGTTGTTCAGGAAAAAACTATACGTTTTGCTGAATCATTAGAAAAATGGCGGGAACAGGCTCGACGCAACCAGATTAGCAACTTGCTGTGGACGATTTATCGTGAAACGGCCTATCTTGATTATGTTGGCGGGTTGCCTGTTGGCAAACAACGCCAAGCCAATTTATATGCGTTGGTGGATCGGGCCGCGGCGTATGAAAAAACAACCTTCCGCGGATTATTTCAATTTGTTCGCTTCATCGAAAAAATGCAAGAAAAAGACAAAGATTTAGCAGAACCAGTCGTTTTAAGTGAAGAGAATGCCGTACGCGTCATGACGATTCACGCTAGTAAAGGGTTAGAATTTCCGGTGGTATTCGTTTTAGATATGACCAAAGAATTTAATGTCAGTGATTTGAATGAACGCTATATCTTTGAAGAAAATTTAGGGGTAGGCATTCGTTATTTACAACCTGAAGAACGAGTTATGTACGATACTTTACCATTTTTGGCGATTAAACAAGTACGATTGAGAAAATTACTATCCGAAGAAATGCGGAAGTTATATGTGGCGTTGACACGTGCAGAACAGAAACTTTTTCTGGTAGGCTCCTATAAAGACCAAGCGGCAATGTGGAAAGAGTGGCTGAAAGTTGGCGATGTAGAAACACTGGTGCTACCAGCTGAAAATCGCTTGCAAAGTAAAAGTAGTTTAATGAATTGGGTTGGGATGACATTGGTACGTCATCAAAAAGCCGCTGAATATCAGCAAGAAGTAGTAGTAAGTAACGTTCCGCAAGTCAAGAAGCACCCAGCTAACTTTCATATTCAGTGGTTCAACCAAGAACAACTACGAGCAGCCATTCAGCAATTACAATTGCCAGAAAGACAAGCAGAGGATTTAGCCGAAAAAGCGCAATTATCTGCTGACAAAATCAATCGTGGTCTTGCACGGTTAAGTTTCAATTATCCGTTTGAAGTGGCTACTCGGACCACCAGTTATCAGTCTGTTTCTGAAATCAAGCGAGTATTTGATGACCCCGATAACAAAGAAATTGGTAAAATTGAGGTTCGGGAAGACAATACTATTCAAGCGCAACCGTTGATTGTCAATCGAATGATTGAAGGAGATTTAAGTAAGCCTAAATTTTTAGATACGGTTCAAGCGCCCTCAGCAGCTGAAATTGGGACAGCAACTCATTATTTATTACAACTAATTGATTTAAGTAAGCAACCTTCTTACGAGGAAGTGCGAGCTGTTCAAGAACGCTTAGTGGAAAATAAATTGATTTTACCAGCAATTGCTGAAAAAATGAATCTGGAACAAATCGTGGCCTTCTTTGACACCGCCTTAGGAAAACAATTGATTCAACACCATCAAACCGTTAGAAGGGAACAACCTTTTTCTATGCTGATTGAAGCAGAAGAGCTCATTCAAAATTATCCAGAAACGACACAAGATGATTTATTAATTCATGGGATTATTGATGGCTATATCGAATTAGACAATCAATGCATTTTGTATGACTATAAAACCGATCATGTAAAAGGCACCTCTCCCCAAGCGATTTCTGAAATTGTCGAACGGTATCGCGGACAGATGAATCTTTATCGTAGAGCGCTACAAGAGGCGACGCATAAAGAGGTGTCGCACGTCTATTTAATTTTATTAAATGGAGGAGTAATTATTGACATGCAGACAGGAAATGTTGTAGATTTTATAAAGTAGAAAAAATTAGAAGCAGAAACACTTACATTTTGTAAGGAATGTGCTATACTCATTGAAGAGGTGAGGAAGATGGAAAAAGTAAAAACAGAATCGTTTGTACTTTGTCCCAAATTTGAAAAATCATTTTCAATACTTGGTAAAAAATGGAATGGTTTAATTATTGATGTTTTATTAGAACGAGGTCCTCAACGTTTTGGCGAATTAAAAGAAAAAATTCCAATGTTAAGTGATCGTGTCTTAGTAGAGCGATTGAAGGAACTAGAAGCTGAAGGAATTATCACCAAAGCTGTTCGTTGCGGTGAAGGAAATCGCTTAGAATATTTCCTGACCGAAAAAGGCGAAGACTTGCAATTAGCAATGGAACAAATTCAACATTGGGCAGAAAAATGGGTAAAAGACGAAGAATGCAGTTGACCGCAAGCAAAACTTCTTGTAAACTAAACGTAATTAAATAACTAAAAAAACAGTGATGGAAACAAGTAGTTTGAATTGACGTGTTTTAGGGAGAGTCAGCCAGAGACTGGAAGCTGATTTACACAGTCACCAAGCGAAATTCACTTCCTGAGTTTGTTTGTTTTCAAGAAGAAAGCAAACCGGTAATTGCCGTTAAATGAAATGAGTGCATGACAACAATTTGTTATGAATTAGGATGGTAACACGATAGCTCGTTCCTTTGAAAGGAATGGGTTATCGTTTTTTTTAGTTTAAATAAAAGATAGAGGGGAACGCATAATGACATTACAAGCGCAATTAGAAGCTCTTAGAGACAATACGCTCAAAGAAATCGCACAAGTTGCTACTTTAAAAGAATTAAACCAAATTCGCGTAGAAACATTAGGAAAAAAAGGGCCAATCACCGAAGTATTAAGAGGCATGAAAAACCTTTCACCAGAAGAACGACCAGTGGTGGGGGGCTTTGCAAATGAAATTCGTGATTTATTAACAGAAGCAATTGAAGCGCGCAAAGTTGTTTTAGAAAACGAAGCGTTAAATGCGGCACTAAAAGAAGAAAGTTTAGATGTAACTTTACCTGGGAAACAAATGCCTCAAGGCACACGTCATATTTTGACACAAGTTATGGAAGAGATTGAAGATATTTTCTTAGGCATGGGTTATCAAGTAGTGGAAGGATACGAAGTAGAATCCGATCATTATAATTTCGAACGCATGAATCTACCAAAAGATCATCCGGCACGCGACATGCAAGATACGTTTTATATTTCAGATGAGATGTTAATTCGTACGCATACTTCACCAGTTCAAGCTCGAACAATGGAAAAACACGATTTTTCAAAAGGTGCATTACGAATGATTTCTCCTGGGAAAGTATTCCGTCGTGATACAGATGATGCGACACATAGTCACCAATTCCATCAGATTGAAGGCCTTGTTGTCGATAAAAATGTCACAATGGGTGATTTAAAAGGGACGTTAGAAGTCATGATGAAAAAAATGTTTGGTGAAGATCGTAAAATTCGTTTACGTCCTAGCTATTTCCCTTTTACAGAACCTTCAGTTGAAGTAGATGTCAGCTGTTTTAAATGTGGCGGCGCAGGTTGTAACGTCTGCAAACATACAGGTTGGATTGAAATTTTAGGTGCGGGGATGGTTCATCCAGATGTGTTACAAATGTCAGGGATTGATCCAACAGAGTACTCAGGCTTTGCCTTTGGCTTAGGACCAGATCGCGTTGCTATGTTACGTTATGGTGTAAATGATATCCGTAATTTTTATCAAAATGATTTACGTTTCTTAAATCAATTCAAGGTAAAGGAGTAGTTGAAAAATGTTAGTTTCTTATAAATGGTTAAATGAATATGTTAATCTTTCAAACGTTACTCCGCAAGAATTAGCGGACAAAATGTCTGTGACAGGTATCGAAGTTGAGGGCGTTGCTGTACCTGAAGAAGGATTAAAGAAAATTGTTGTCGGTGAAGTAAAAGAATGTGTTCCTCACCCAAACTCTGACCACTTATCAATTTGCCAAGTAGACATCGGTGAAGAAGAATTGTCACAAATTGTTTGTGGAGCACCAAATGTAAAAGCAGGAATTAAAGTCATCGTAGCGTTACCTGGTTCAAGAATTGCAGGAAATCAAAAAATTAAAAAAGGTAAAATGCGTGGCGAAGTCTCTAACGGAATGATTTGTTCGTTAGAAGAGCTAGGATATTCAGATAATGTCGTACCAAAAGCCTACGCTGAAGGGATTTATTATTTACCTCAAGAAGCAGTGAATGGAACACCTGTTTTCCCTTATTTAGACATGGATGATGCGATTATTGAATTATCAATTACACCAAACCGTGCAGATGCATTAAGTATGAGAGGGGTAGCCTATGAAGTTGGCGCAATTTATCGTCAAACGCCTCAGTTTAATGATCCCGAACTCAAAGAAGATGCTTCAGATAACGTGGGAAATTACGTAACAGTGACTGTTGAAGATTCACAAGATGCGCCAGCGTATCAAATTCGTGTTATTAAAGATGTGACGATTGCAGAAAGTCCTCAGTGGTTGCAAAATCGATTGATGAATGAAGGAATCCGTCCGATTAACAATGTGGTGGACGTGACAAATTATATTTTATTATTATTTGGTCAACCATTGCATGCATTTGATTACCAAAAATTAGATAGTAAAGAAATCTTGGTTCGTCGAGCAACAGCAGCAGAAGAACTAATTACATTAGATGGTGAAACACGTCAATTAACAGAAGAAAATATCGTCATTACGAATGGAAAAACGCCTGTCGGCTTAGCCGGTGTAATGGGTGGGGCTAATTCTGAAATCAGTCAAGAAACAACAACTGTGGCTTTAGAAGCGGCATTGTTCAATCCATTGTCTATTCGCAAAACGTCTAAACAATTCAATTTACGGAGTGAATCTTCAAGTAGATTTGAAAAAGGTATCAACCAAGCGACAGTTGGGCTAGCTTGTGATGTGGCAGCCGCGATGATTGCAGAGTTAGCCAACGGAACAGTGGTCTCAGGCACTGCAGTTGGTTCTGAAGTGGCCGTTAAAGAAGCACAGGTAGCTGTGACTTTAGAACGAATCAACCAATATTTAGGCACTGCATTAGATGAAGCAACGGTGAATGAAATTTTTGAAGCACTCGGTTTTGCTTATGAAGTAAATCAAGGCGCCTATGAAATTACGATTCCACCAAGACGTTGGGATATTGCGATTGAAGCAGATATTATTGAAGAAGTGGCGCGCATTTATGGATATGATCATTTACCTTCAACATTGCCAAGTGGAGAAACAGTTGCTGGAAGTCTAACCAAAGCACAACATGTTACGCGCCAATTAAAGAGCTTACTGGAAGGTCATGGTACGAGTGAAGCCATCAGCTATGCGTTGACAACAGAAGAAAAATCCCGTCAATTTATGATGAAAGAAAGTCAAACAACACGTTTGCAATGGCCAATGAGTGAAGAGCGTTCTGTGTTACGTATGAACTTAATTTCTGGTTTATTAGATGATGTCGCATACAATGTGGCACGTAAAAATAATAATATCGCCTTCTACGAAGTAGGACGCGTTTTCTACCAAACAGAAGATCCAACAAAAAATTTACCTACAGAAGAAAATCACTTAGCACTTGCTTTAACTGGTAATACAATGGTTAAAGATTGGCAAACAAAAGCAACAGCCGTTGATTTTTATACAGTAAAAGGCTTAGTGGAAAGTATTGTAGCTGTTTTAGGATTAACAGAAAAAATCAGTTATCAAGCGACAACGGCGATTCCAGAAATGCATCCAGGCCGGACAGCATGGATTTATTTAGAAGATGAAGTGGTTGGTTTTGTCGGACAAGTTCACCCAACGACAGCAAAAGCGTACGATATTCCTGAAACATATGTTGCTGAATTAAACTTGCAACAATTAGTAGCTACAGAAGCAGGCGGGGTTACTTATGAAGCAGTGTCTAAATTCCCAGCAGTTTCTCGAGATATTGCTTTATTAGTCGATGAAACAGTTACCAATCAAGAACTAGTTAAAACTATTTCAGATAACGCAGGTAAATATTTGAAAGAGATTCATTTATTTGATGTATATCAAGGTGAAAAACTAGGCGCTGGCAAAAAATCAATGGCATATAGTTTAACTTTCGTTAATGCAGAAGCGACATTAGTGGATGAAGAAATTAACCGTTCAATGGAAAAAGTTGAAAAAGCGCTAATTGAAAAACATCAAGTAGAAGTAAGATAAAATAAAAACAGGAAAGTGGGGCATAAGTCGAAATGACTTATGCCCCACTTTCTAAATCTTAAGATAATCAGCTGAACAAAAGCAGCTCCTTCGGAAATAAGCCGAAATTATCCAAAAATTAAAGAACAATTTTCGGAAATTCCTTCTTATTTCTTGGAGCTAAACACTTTTGTCTCAGCCTCCTGTTTTTAACTACATTAATAACTTTTCGCCCAATTTCGTGAAAGCCAACGTGAAAATTGTGAGATACTAAAGTTAATAATGAAATAAATAAGGGCGACGATTCCGTAAATAGTGAATACTTGTCCTGTTTGTGCGTAGCGCCCCATTAAGATATAAGATTTGCCAAAGAGTTCTTGTAAAGCAATTACGGAATACAAGAAACTTGTATCCTTGATGACAGTAACAAACTGAGAAACGATCGCTGGTAAAACATTGCGAATGGCTTGAGGCAAAACAATATGATAAAGAATTTGCCAATTTGAAAAACCTTGAGAACGCGCCGCTTCAATTTGGCCTTTATCGACCCCATTTAAACCACCACGAATAATTTCCGCTAAAGCAGCGGTAGTAAACACAGTAAAACTCACAATTCCAGCAGGTGTAGATTTGATTTTGAAAATCAAAAAAATAACATAAATCCACAATAAGTTTGGAATATTACGCACCACTTCTACATAAATACTGGCAAGTAACTTCAGTGGTCCATGGGTTTGATTTCGCAAAACGGCTAGAATGGTGCCAAAAATCGTACTCAAAATAATTGAGACGAAGGAAATATAGAGCGTCAATTTTAAGCCGTTAAATAGAAATTGAAAATTATTTGCTGTCAGTAATTGACGCATTTCTTCTGAAAAAGGCATCTGTTTTCCTCCTATCTACTATATGCTTTCTTATTTTTTTCTTCCATTTGTCTAGCCAAATTCGCTAATGGGAAGCAAAGAATGAAATATAAGAAACCAGCAAGCGCAAAGGCGGGAATATAGTTCAAGTTGACAGACGACCAACTATTGGCAGCAAACATTACGTCAGCGCCAGAAATAATGGCAACTGTTGACGTATTTTTAATTAGGTTCACTACTTGATTGGTTAAAGGCGGTAACATAATCCGCCATGCTTGTGGTAAAATCACATACCGCATCGTTTGACCATACGTTAATCCTTGGGAGTAAGCCGCTTCAAATTGCCCTCTTGGGACAGCTCCGATTCCTGAGCGAACCACTTCAGAAATGTAGGCGCCATGATAGAGGCCTACACACAGAATGGCAATCGTAGTAATAGAAAATGAAAGCAGCGGGCTTAGCAGAGGAAAGCCATAATAGACTACGATAAATTGAATCAACAAAGGTGTGTTTTGAAAAAATTCTACATAGACACGACTAATTGCGTGTAAAAGTTTACTTTTGGTCGCTGATAAACTGCCAAAGAAAATGCCTAAAGCAAAGGCAACTAAGATCGCTCCTAAAGAAAGCAGAATAGTATAGAGAAATGCCTGACCAAAAATTCGCCAATCTTGAAATAAAGCTTCCCAACGATATAAGGCAAATGGCCCTTCTTCAAGCCAGGAAATATTGGCTAACAAAAACATAAAAATCCCTCCTAAAATTTTTGATTCTTCAAGTCTTAGGAATGATTAATTTTTTAAGCCCCAGTCTTGATAAATTTTTTCTAGTGTGCCGTCTTTTTCCCATTTTTCAATTAAACCATTTAGATAATCATTTAATTCAGTATTTGCTTTCTTTGTGGTAATTCCATATTCTTGTGGCGAAAAACCATCTTTTAAAATTTCTGTCTTGCCATCCACATAGCCAGATAGGATTGATTTATCCACTGAAAATGCATCAATTCGTTTAGAAGTTAACGCTGTTTTTAATTCTGGATAGGAACCTAATTCTTGATAAGTAAATTTGATTCCTTCCTCTTGCGCTTTTTTCTCTAAGTTTTCTTTTGTCGTAGCAGATTGTGCAACGCCGATTGTTTTTCCGTCTAAATCTTTCATACTGGAGAAGTTATCCTCTTTGCGCACAAGGAAACCAATCTCATCTGTATAATAGGGAGTTGTAAAATTATAAGTCTTTTTACGTTCATCAGTAATTGTAAATGTAGCAATTACCATATCTAGTTCACCATTGTCTAAAAGGGGACCGCGCGTTTTCGCTGTCACGCCCACAAATTCCACATTCTCTTCGCTGCCGGTAATTTCTTTCGCAATCAAGCGTGCAATATCTGGTTCCATCCCTTCATTTTTGTTTGTATCAGGATTCATATAGCCAAAATTAGGAATGTCTTCTTTGACACCTACTTTAATTTTCCCCGCTTTTTTTAATTGTTCTACTGTGACCGTTTTGTTTGATGAAGCACTTTTGGAAGTTGAGTCATTGTTGCCGCTACCACAGCCAACAATGATGCCTGCTAATACAAGTAAGGAGAGTCCAGCTAGCCATTTATTTTGTTTTTTCATTGTTCATTCCTCCAATTTTTTGTTTTTTTATTCATTACCCGTTATGAATAATTTTGCTTAGAAATTCTTTTGCACGAGGGTTTTCAGTGCTTGTAAAGAAATGTTCAGGTGTTCCTTGTTCAATAATCTGTCCTTGGTCCATGAAGATTACACGGTCAGCCACTTGACGAGCAAAGCCCATCTCATGTGTGACACAAACCATGGTAATATTTTGTTTGGAAAGATCGACCATTACATCTAAAACTTCTTGAATCATTTCTGGATCAAGTGCCGAAGTCGGTTCATCAAAAAGGATAATCTCAGGATGCATATTTAAGGCACGAGCAATAGCGACCCGTTGTTGCTGCCCGCCAGAAAGCTGCGAAGGATAAGCAGAAGCTTTATCAGCTAAGCCGACTCGTTCTAAATACTCCATGCCAGTACGAACCGCTTCGTCTTTGGAAACGCCCATCACTTTAATCGGTGCTAACGTTAAATTATCAATAATCGTTTTGTGAGCATATAAGTTAAAATTTTGAAAGACCATGGCAACTTTCTGGCGAACCTTTTGAATCGGTGCCTTCGGTTTGGTGATGTCGATGTTATCAATTACGACGGAACCATCATTGACTTTTTCCAATTGGTTCATACACCGAATTAATGTACTTTTGCCAGAGCCAGAGGGTCCGATAATGACAATTTTTTCTCCTTGTTCTACATTTAAAGTAATATCTTTTAAAACGTGATGCTCCCCAAAATACTTATTTACATGTTCTAAAGAAATCATAGGCAGTCTCCTTTGCAATCATTTGGTAGAAAAGATAACAGAGGATTCGGTGAGAAACGTGTTATTTAAATTAAATTAACCAAATGTATTTCTAATTGTATTCTCAATGTTAGGAATTATAACATACAAAAAAATGAATTACTAGTTTTTTAATCGAAAAAGATTTCCTTCAAAAAAAGAAATAAATGAGAGCAAAACAGGAAAAATTGACAATAGTCCTTAAAAAGTAGAAAATAAAGGCAGTGAATAAAAGGCAAAGGTAGGATGAGAATGAGCAATCAAGAAGCCATTGGATTAATTGATTCTGGCGTTGGTGGATTAACTGTTTTAAAGGAAGCGCTAAAACAATTACCAAATGAACGATTAATTTATTTAGGAGATACAGCCCGTTGCCCATATGGCCCACGACCAGCCGAACAAGTCGTTCAGTTTACTTGGGAAATGGCCGATTTTTTATTGAAAAAACGAATAAAAATGCTAGTAATCGCATGTAATACCGCGACGGCTGTCGCATTAGAAGAAATTAAAGCTGCCTTGCCAATTCCAGTTGTCGGTGTTATTTTACCTGGCGCACGAGCAGCCGTTAAAGTCACAAAAAATAACAAAATTGGTGTCATAGGTACCTTAGGGACAATCAAAAGTGCTTCCTATGAAATCGCCATTAAAAGTAAGGCACCAGCAATTGAGGTGACTAGTTTAGCTTGCCCTAAATTTGTCCCCATTGTTGAAAGTAATCAATATCGTTCTTCCGTAGCAAAAAAAATTGTGGCAGAAACACTTCAAGCATTACAATTAAAAGGACTTGATACGTTGATTTTAGGTTGTACCCATTACCCGTTGTTACGTCCGGTGATTCAAAATGTGATGGGAAGTCATGTGACATTAATTGACTCAGGAGCCGAAACAGTTGGCGAAGTTAGCATGCTTCTCGATTATTTTGACATTGCCCACACGCCTGAAGCGCCTACACAGCCCCATGAATTTTATACAACTGGTTCTGCAAAAATGTTTGAAGAGATTGCAAGCAGTTGGCTTGGTATAGAGAACTTAAAAGCACAACAGATTCACTTAGGAGGAAACGAAAATGATTAGACATGATAGTCGTGCACCAAAAGAATTGCGAAAGATCACTATTGAAACCAATGTTTTTAAACATCCAGAAGGTTCGGTGGTTATTTCGTTTGGCGATACAAAAGTAATTTGCTCAGCCACTGTCGAAGAAAAGGTTCCCCCATTTTTACGAGGCGGGGGAACAGGTTGGGTAGCAGCTGAATATAGCATGCTCCCTCGCGCGACGAACACAAGAAATATTCGGGAAAGTGCGAAAGGAAAATTAACAGGGCGAACAATGGAGATTCAACGTTTGATTGGGCGGTCATTGCGAGCTGTTGTTGACTTAGAAAAGTTAGGGGAACGGAGCATTGTTGTCGATTGTGATGTGATTCAAGCAGATGGTGGAACCCGTACTGCTAGTATTACAGGCGCTTTTGTTGCTCTACGCTTAGCAGTTAATCATTTATTGATGACTGGTGCGCTAGCGGAAGACCCAATTAAAGAGCATTTAGCTGCTGTCAGCGTGGGTATTTTACCCGATGGTTATTGTGTGCTGGACTTAGATTACGCAGAGGACTCGAATGCTGCAGTGGATATGAACATCGTGATGACCGAGTCTGGTGAATTTGTGGAAATTCAAGGAACGGGTGAAGAAGCTACCTTCTCAGGAGATGAGTTAAATGCCATGCTCTTTTATGGAAAAACAGGGATTGAGGAATTAATTGCGTATCAGAAAGAAGCGCTTTATGCTTTAGCCTCTGAAGAAGTCCCTTCGCAAGATTCAGAAGAGAAAGTGATTGTCATTGCAACTAGAAATCCTGGTAAAGCGAAAGAGTTTAGTTCAATTTTTGGTGAAAAAGGATATACAGTTAAGACGTTATTAGATTATCCGAATTTGCCAGATGTAGAAGAAACTGGTCGAACATTTGAAGAAAATGCTCGTCTAAAAGCTGAAACAATTGCAGAAATTTTACAGAAACCAGTATTAGCAGATGATTCAGGATTAATTGTTGATGCGTTAGGGGGAATGCCAGGAATCTATTCTGCTCGTTTTGCTGGTGAACCAACTAACGATGCTTCAAATAATGCGAAACTATTGCATGAGTTAACGGGCGTGCCAAAAGAAAAAAGACAAGCGCGTTTCCATTGTACATTGGTTTTTGCTGAACCAAAGAAAGAAAGTCTGGTGGTCGAAGCTGAATGGCCCGGAGAAGTCGGCACGATTCCTCGTGGTGAAGGAGGCTTTGGGTACGATTCACTTTTCTATGTCCCAGAGCTTGGTAAAACGGCAGCTGAATTGTCTGGAGAAGAGAAAAATAAAGTTAGTCATCGTGGACAAGCAGTGGCAAAATTAAAAGAACAATGGGAAGAATGGCTAAAAAAATAGGAGTTGAAACGTATGAAAATCTTGGTAGTAAGCGATAATCATGGCGACCGTGACTGTTTAGTTGACTTAGTGAATCATTATGAAGGACAAGTCGATGCACTCTTTCACTGTGGTGATTCTGAATTAGAACCGACAGATGAACTTTGGCAGAAATTAATTGTAGTCCAAGGAAATTGTGATTTTTATGATGAATTTCCCAAAACTGTGACTAAAAAAGTGGGAGATCAAGTTATTTATATGACACATGGTCATTTGGCCAATGTTAGAATGGGGCTCACGACACTTGCTTTACAAGCGGAAGAAGCAGGAGCGACAATTGCCTTATTTGGTCACACTCATGTACTCGGCGCAGAGCGACACAATAACATTCTCTTTGTTAATCCGGGAAGTATTCGTTTACCTCGTGGACCAGTTCAAGAGAAAACATATGCCATAATTGAAAGTACACCTGAACAATATCTCGTTCAGTACTATAACAAAGAGCACCAACCGTTGGAACGATTAAAGGCAACGTTTACGAAGTAAAAAAGTCGATTTTTTACCTGATAGTAGAACATAAGCCAGCGAGGGAATGTTCTACTATCAATTTTTTATTTTTTAAGAAAGCGTTCTCTTTTTTTGGGGAGAATAGAACAAAACGTTAATTTTCGTTTGTTAAGTTATGAAGAATTTGCGAATTCCAAGACTTTTTTCGCAGAATTAGGTACAATAAGTTACGTGTTAAAGAATTAGAAATGGAGGCAACCCAATCATGATAGGGACTGCTGTAAAAGAATTATTATTAGAAAAACAAGAAACGTTTTTAGTACCTGCCGAAAATGTCGCCAATGTAATGTGTTTAAATCCTTTAAGTCACGCGGCATTAGTCTTATCGCAAGTTCGCTATTCCAAGATTCCTGTGTTAGATAAGGGAGATCGCTTTGTTGGCTTAATCGGCTTGACAGACGTTGTAGATAAAATGTTTGATTTGACTTCAGTGGATTTTGAAAAATTGAATGAATTTACTGTGGCCGATGTAATGGAAGTCAATGTTCCTGTAATTGGTGAATCGTGGGATTTAGAAGAAGTGTTACATTTATTAGTAGATGCTTCTTTTTTACCAGTGGTTGATGATAATCAACGCTTTAAAGGTATCATTACACGCAAAGAAATTTTAAAAGCGGTCAATCATATGGCGCATGAGTTAGAAAAACATCATCTTGTTCTGCCTAAATCAGAAGAAGAAATGAAAGTAATTTAAATAAAACGCAAGAAACTCTTTACTTTTTTCTCATAAATGCGTTATTCTGTATGATAACACGAAGTAAAGGAGTGCTGTGATTGGACGCATATGAGATTATTCAGTATATTGGCGATGCCAAAAAGCAAACGCCTGTTAAAGTAACACTGAAAGGGCAATTAAAAGAAGTCACGTTTCCGGAAACAATTAAGGTCTTTAATAATTGTAAAACTGGGACACTGTTTGGCGATTGGGCTGACGTAAAACCTTTTTTAGAAGCAAACAAAGAAAAAATTGAGGATTATGTTGTAGAAAACGATGCACGTAACTCTGCAATTCCTTTTCTTGATCTGAAAGACATTAATGCTCGGATTGAACCAGGTGCTTTGATTCGCGAAAAAGTTGAAATTGGCGATCAAGCGGTGATTATGATGGGGGCTATTCTAAATATTGGCGCCGTCGTTGGTGCAGGGACTATGATTGATATGGGCGCTGTTTTAGGCGGTCGTGCAACTGTAGGGAAGCATTGTCATATTGGCGCAGGAACGGTTTTAGCTGGTGTCATTGAACCACCAAGTGCCGCACCTGTGGTTATTGAAAACGAGGTTGTCATTGGAGCGAATGCGGTCGTACTAGAAGGGGTTCGTGTTGGTGAAGGTGCCGTTGTGGCTGCTGGGGCAGTAGTTGTGGAAGACGTTCCAGCGCATACCGTTGTCGCAGGCGTGCCAGCAAAAGTAATTAAACAAATTGATGATAAAACCAAGAGTAAAACAGAGATTTTAGAAGAATTACGTAAACTCTAAAAATAAATTAGTCAGTCGCGATGAAGAAACTTCTTCATGGCGGCTTTCGATTACCCCAAAAATGAAGGAGTGGCTTTTGTGGAGCAAGAAGAATTAATTGCGATTAGACGGCAACTACATCAAATACCTGAAATCGGTTTAGAAGAAAAGGAAACACAAGCCTTTTTACTTAATGAAATTGATAAAATGAAGCAACCTTATCTGCAAGTTCGAACATGGCAAACGGGGATTTTAGTCTTCATAGAAGGCAAAAATCCTCAGAAAACTATCGGCTGGCGTGCTGATATTGATGGTTTACCTATTCAAGAGGAAGTGGTTTCTGCTTTTCAATCAAAACGACCAGGGTTTATGCATGCCTGTGGGCACGATTTTCACATGACAATTGGTTTAGGGGTTTTGAAAGAATTAAGTCAACAGCAACCAGACAATAACTTTTTATTTTTATTTCAACCTGCTGAAGAAAATGAAGCAGGGGGGATGTTGATGTATGAAGACCATGCGTTTGGTGAGTGGTTACCTGATGAATTTTATGCGCTTCATGTTAATCCTGATTTGCCAGTCGGAACTATTAGTACCAGAGTAGGGACATTGTTTGCTGCCACTTGTGAAGTGAACATTACCTTAAAAGGAAAAGGTGGACATGCGGCTTTTCCGCATCAAGCAAATGATATGGTCTTAGCGGCCACAAATTTAATTCAGCAAGCGCAAACGATCGTTAGTCGAAATGTTGATCCTGTGATTGGGGCAGTCGTTACTTTTGGGACTTTTCATGCAGGGACTGCCTGCAATGTGATTGCCGAAGAAGCAACTTTATCTGGTACAATTCGCACATTGACAGCAGAAACGAATGAACAAACGCAGCGAAGAATTCGCGAAATTAGTGAAGGTATTGCGCAATCTTTTCAATGTGAAGTAACTGTTCATCTTGATCAGAAAGGGTATTTACCTGTAGTGAATGAGCCAGCATGTACCACGAATTTGATTGAATACATGAGCAAACAAGCAACAGTTCAATTTCAACAAGCACCGGTTGCAATGACAGGTGAAGATTTTGGCTATCTATTGTCTAAAGTCCCAGGCACGATGTTTTGGTTAGGCGTGGCAAGTCCTTATAGCCTTCATTCTGCCAAGTTTGAACCGAACGAAGAGGCGTTATTGTTTGGAGTGGAGGCAGTTAGTGGGTTTTTAAAATCATTGGACAATTAGAAAAACAGCCACCAGATAACTAATAAATATCTGGTGGCTGTTTTTTATTTTGCAATAATGGGCGTATTGGGAATCGTAAAACCGGCCTCTGTTAATGCTTTGATATATTGAGCTAGAAATTCTTCTTTGACCGCAAATTGTTTGCCGTTTAGTACATACATGGTCGTTCGCACCGCAAAGTTGCCATTGCCTAAATCAACCATACCAAAAATATCTGGCCCAGTTTGAATACTTTCGATATACTTTTCTTTTAACGTTTCATTGACTTCTGTAATCACTTCACAAATTTTTTCATAACCTTCTTCAGGATTGATGCGGACATCAATTAACACTTGCATATTGGCACGAGACAGGTTACTGATTGTGGTGATGTTTCGGTTTGGAATAAAATGAACAGTTCCATCAACCGCTTTAATTTGAGTGGTTCGTAATCCGACAGAAGTAACTGTTCCTTCAATATTTAACGCCAATAAGCGAATATAATCGCCTACATCCATTTGTTGTTCTAAAATAATGAAAAATCCGGTAATTAAGTCATTCATGAATCCTTGAGCCCCTAAACCAATGGCAACACCGGCAATTCCCGCTCCGGCTAATAATGAGCCAACAGGCACACCGACAATGGTCAAAAGAGAATAGATGAAGAAAAAGAACAGCGTATATTGAAATGCATTAATAATTAAAGTGTGTAACGTTTTTAAACGGCTTTCACTAAAATGTTGCTTTTTACTATAATTTGCATAGGTGCGATCAATTAAATATTTCCCGATTCGCTGAATAATAAAAAATAGAAAAATTAAAAATAAAATTGATAAACTTTTTTCAATTAAGGTAGCGACAATGGCATCCCAATTAATATTGTTCCAAAAGCGTTGTAGCGCGCTCACTTTTTTTACGGTCGCTTCTGCTAAATCAGGAGCAGAAGAATCGACTGTTTCAGTACTGGCTAAACCAAGTATCAACATAAAAATCCAACTTTCTCTAAAATTTCTTCTTTTAGTATACTAAATCTCTCGGCGAAAGGGGAAGAAAATAGAAAGTTTTTTTTAAGACTTAACATGTTTTTTTAGGAATGTTATAATTTTGTAAATAAATAATATATTTTATAATTTTGTTAAAGGTTGTGAGTGCTGCGTGAAAGTTTCAATTGAATGGGCAAAAAATGATTTACTTTCTAAATTACCTGTAACAATTTTTATTGATGAACGATGTGCCACTCGCTTGACGGCTGACAAGCGACGAACATTCATCTTCCATAATCCAGTCGCTTTACGATTAGGAAGTCGTTTTTTTAGTAGTCAGATAATCGAAATTGCGGAATCATGTACATTGAAAGTTTCCTTTAATTGGTCCTGTGTTTATCTCTTTTGTATCTGGTTACTTGCAGTTAAACTGTGGATTGGAAGCGTTAGCGGTCGAACAATTGTAGTTGTGGCATTAATCGGAGTGCTGACTTATTGGCGTCGTTATTTATTAAAAATAAAGAAAATGACCTGACAAGTCGTGATTGTTTCGTGAAAGAAGAATGCGTAGTATACTAAAAGTAATGAAAATGAAGGGACTGAAGAAACACATGACTTTGGATAAAACAAAAAAATTAGCAAACGGCAATGAAATGCCACGCCTAGGTTTAGGCGTTTGGCGTGTAGAAGATGGCTCAGAAGCAACAAATTCAGTAAAATGGGCTTTAGAAGCGGGTTATCGCTTGATTGATACGGCAGCCGTTTATAAAAACGAAGCAGGGGTGGGCGAAGGCATTCGTCAATCGGGTATTCCCCGCGAAGAAATTTTCGTGACGACGAAATTATGGAATGAAGATCAAGGCTATGAAAATGCGATTAAAGCATTTGATAAAAGCTTAGAAAAATTAGGGTTAGACTATGTTGATTTATATTTAATTCACTGGCCTGTTGCTGGTAAATATAAAGAATCATGGAAAGCATTAGAAGAAATTTACGCAAGTGGTCGTGCCAAAGCAATTGGCGTTTCCAATTTTCATCAACATCATTTGGAAGATTTATTAACAGAAGCAAATGTTGTGCCAATGGTGGATCAAATTGAATTACATCCTACGTTAACACAAGAACCGCTACGAAAATATTTAGCCGAAAATAAGATTGCCGTGGAGGCTTGGTCTCCTCTAGGACAAGGTAATTTATTATCTGAACCAGTACTAGTGAAAATTGGTGAAAAATATGGTAAATCAGCGGCCCAAGTGATTATTCGTTGGCACTTACAAAATGATATTATCGTGATTCCCAAATCTGTTCACGAAAAAAGAATTCAGGAAAATTTTGCTGTCTTTGATTTTGAATTAACGCCAGAAGAAATAACCGCAATTAATCAGTTAAATAAGGATCATCGTTTTGGTGCAGATCCAGATAATTTTGATTTTTAAGTATGATAGCAAGTAAAAACGGAGGGGCGAAAGACGTCCCTCCGTTTTTGCTATAATTTTTGAACAAAGTAGTTAAAGAGTGCTTGGGATTTGGCATCACGTGCGTACATTAGTTCAGGATGCCATTGAACAGCTAATAAAGGCTGCTGTTCATTTGTTGATTCCACTGCTTCTGCAAGGCCATCAGAGGACCAAGCAGTAACGCGTAAATCTTTTCCTAAAGTATGTAGTGCTTGGTGATGGTACGAGTTGACTTGACCAGTTGTACCATATATGTTTGATAATTGACTGTCTGGTTCAACATCAATACGATGCGTCGCAAAGATTGGTTGAGTGGGTTGTTGTCCGTGCTTAACTGACCATTGAGGATACATCGATAAATCTTGATATAATGTGCCACCTAAAGCAACATTGACTAATTGCATTCCACGGCAAACCGCAAAAATAGGTTTGTTTTGTTTTAAGGCTTCTTCAATTAGGGCTAACTCAAACTCGTCACGATCACGATTCGTTTCTTCTAATTTTATATGGGGTTCTTGTCCGTAAAATTCAGGGGCAACATCTTGACCGCCTGCTAAAAGTAGTTTATCAATTTGTTGTATATACGTAGCGGCTAATTCTTTGGGGCCAATTGGCAAAACGAGAGGAACGCCACCTGCGGCTTGAACAGCGCTAACAAAACCTTGTGGGGTGTAAGTCACTTGGTTACCGTGAAACACTTCAGCTGCCTGCAAAAGTTGATTGCCAGCGATTCCAATAATTTTTTTTGTCATAATAACATCACATCCTCAATAAATTCATACGTTCTATTGTAGCACTTTTTTTGAAAAAAGTGTTTGAGAAGAAGTCGAGACAAGTTTTGTCTCGGACAGCTCTCAAACACAAAAAGCTCAGTAAGTGAACAAGTGAAACTTTTTAACGTTCACGAATGACTTCGATTTTATAACCATCTGGGTCGACAACAAAGTAATAAGATGGTGCAGTTCCAGGTAAGCCTTTTAAGTCAGTGACAGTTAAGCCAGCTGCTTGATGTTTTTCGTGTAATCCTTCTAAATCATCTGTACTGATGGCGATATGACCATAACCGTTGCCTAAATCGTATGCTTCATGATCATAATTATAAGTTAGTTCTAGTTCGTAGTCGTCTCCTGGTAAAGTTAAATAAACCAAAGTAAATTTATTTTCTGGAAAATCACGACGGCGACTTTCTTCAAAATTGAAGGCTTTTTGATAGAAATCTAATGATGCCTCTAAATCTTTTACACGCACACATGTATGAGCCATTTTCATAGTTAAAAACTCCCTTTCAAACTTAATTATATTTCCAACGTTAATAGTAGCATAGATAAACGTGAAATGTAGAGAAAAACGCTTGGTTTCTGACTTGTTCTAAAGGAATTTCTCAGGTAAAATAGATGAAAAGAGAAGAGGTGCGCCAATGAAAACGCCAACGTTTGGAAAAAGAGAAGAGACATTGACCTATCAAACAAGATATGCTGCATACATTATTGTTTCAAAGCCAGAAAATAACACAATGGTTCTGGTACAAGCGCCAAATGGAGCTTATTTTTTACCAGGAGGCGAAATTGAAGGCACCGAAACGAAAGAAGAAGCAATCCATCGAGAAGTGCTAGAAGAATTAGGAATTAGTGTAGAAATTGGCCGTTATTTAGGGGAAGCCGATGAATATTTTTATTCGAATCATCGCCAAACGGCCTATTATAATCCTGGATATTTTTATGTAGCGAATACTTGGCGGCAACTTAGCGAACCCTTAGAAAGGACCAATACTTTACACTGGGTTGCACCAGAAGAAGCAGTCCGTTTATTAAAAAGAGGAAGCCACCGCTGGGCCGTTGAAAAATGGCTAGCGGCAGCATCATAAAATAACGAATAACCCTCAATCTATGTTGATTAGATTGAGGGTTATTGTTATTGAAAAGAATGTTTAAATTAAAACCATTTTTTCAATAATTTGAGCGACACCATCTTCGTCATTACTAGTGGTATGCACATCGGCAATTGTTTTAACATTTTCTGTCGCATTGCCCATCGCAACACCAATCCCAGCGTAATCAATCATGGATAAGTCATTTTCATTGTCACCAATGGCCATCACTTCGTCTTTATTTAAGCCTAAATGGTCTGCCAATTTTGCTAGAGCATTGCCTTTGCTAGCATTTTTATTCATGATTTCATAGTAAAAAGGCGTACTTTTAACAGTCGTATATTTTTCGGTAAAATGTAATGGTAATTTTGCAATGGCAGGATCTAAAACTTCCGGCTCATCAATCATCATCATTTTAATAATGTTCATCTCTGGTGTCATTTCATCCACCGTACGATATTTCAAAGGCATGTTCACTAAAGATGCTTCGTGAATCGTATATTTACCAATATTGCGATTGGCAGTGTAAATAGCGGAATCATCAATTGTATGCAAGTGAGCGCCGACTTTACGAGAATACATTTCAATTTCTAAAAAATCCTCATAACTCAAGGTATAGCGTGAAATAATCGTATTATCTTTGGTTGCTTGGACAAGCGAACCGTTGTAGGTAATCACGAAATCATTTTCACCATATAAGGCTAATTCATCCAATTGTTCTTTCACGCCTGGCAAAGGACGGCCTGTACATAAAACAATACGAACGCCTTGCTCATTTGCTTTTTGGAGCGCTTCTTTGACCCGTGGGGTAATCTTGTGTTGTGAATTTAGCAATGTTCCGTCGATATCAATAGCAACTAACTTAATTGACATAGAATCCTCCTAGAAAACCTATTTTTTTAAAACTAACGCACCATTATGAATGTAACTTGAAAACTCACGATACGTCTCATCAAATAAATCGTAATGTTTTTTATTTCCTTGGTCAAGCATTTCTTTAGGGAAATAGAAACGTTCATCTCCTTGACTCTGACCAGCAAGTGCTGCAACTAGGGGACTGACTGTTGCCAATTCCACTAATGAGCCATCTTTTTGCATCAATTCAATTTGTGTACGATGACGGTCTTTATTTGGACGATAAAAATCGTAAGGTAAATCATAGCTTGAATTAATGGCAGTATAATATTTAGGGTTGAAACCAACTTTTTCAATCAATTCCCTTAAATAAGCAATCGTTGCTGCGCTCTCTTTTTCGTTCGTAAAGGTGGCTGACTTCAGAGGCTTACGCATAAGGAAACGTTTGGCTAAATCACCTAGAATTGAATCAGGCACATCCATCCATTGTGTAAAGTACGTAGAGAGGACGCCATCATCCAATTTTAAATATTCTTGTAAGGTGAAGTCCCCTTTAAAGAATGGTACAAGCAGAGAGGCTTGTAAATCATAGTCAAATTCAGGGTTTTCAAATAATTCTTTCGCCCGATGCAATAAATGATCAAGAATCACTTCCATCCCACGAGAAACAGGATGGAAATAGACTTGGACATACATTTGGTAACGACTAACGATATAGTCTTCCACCGCATGCATCCCATTCATAGCAAAGGCAATGCCTCCTTTGTAGGGTCGAATCACACGTAAAATTCTAGTTAAATCGAAGGTTCCGTATTCAGTCCCTGTAAAGTATGCATCACGTAACAGATAGTC
Organism: Enterococcus sp. DIV2453a; assembly: GCF_050533535.1. Taxonomy (NCBI): domain Bacteria; kingdom Bacillati; phylum Bacillota; class Bacilli; order Lactobacillales; family Enterococcaceae; genus Enterococcus; species Enterococcus sp. DIV2453a. Next base: position 992,709 of record NZ_CP172899.1, read on the forward strand.
CATGCGATCGGCATCAATTTGACTAGAAATCATTTGCACCACTTGAGGATTTGGGTATTGTTTAGTAATAACGCTGGCGACTTTTTCAGGAAAATCTGCCGAAACACGATTTAAAATTTGATAGACTTCCGTTTCTGGTGAGGTGATGATTTGGACCGTGATTGCTTCATGGTTTGTATCAAAAATATGCTCGAATGTATGTGAATAAGGACCATGACCGACATCATGTAATAAAGCTGCGCAAAGTGTAATCAGGCGCTCGTCGTCATTCCAGCCGTTTTCACCTAATCGTTCCACAGAGTAGTTACGTTGGAAAATTTCACAAATCCGACGTGTAATTTCGTAAACACCCAAAGAATGGGAAAAACGACTATGTTCGGCACCGTGAAACGTAAAAGAAGAAGTACCTAGTTGCTTAATGCGACGTAATCGTTGCACTTCAGCAGAATTAATAAGGTCTAAAATCACTTGATGTTGGACATGAATATAATTATGGACGGGATCACGGAAAACTTTTTCGATTGGTAATCGTTGCTCTTTATACGGAATCGTCATACGATCTCTCCTTTAATTAAGGCGTTTCGTTGCGCCATTTTTTCCAGCTGGACAGTTAAATTTGTTTGGAACCATTCCGAGGTTATAATTGGTTCGGTTAAGTTTGGATCAATAGATTTTTCAAATTGTTGAGGTAATGCTTCGATTAAACGGGTTTTTACGGCGTCTATTGTTAATGGAGTCTCAATCAGGGTTTCTAAATTTGCCATCACTGCTGGATCAACGGGTGGATAGCCATTTTCACCAAATTGTTCTTGTAAGCCAGCAAGGTAAAAGTCTCGCACCACTTCTCCACGAGCAAGTTGATTGCCGTTAACGCTGATGTAAATCATGACAGAAATACCGTCTTTGACGCGTCGTTGGGCAATCCCAGCAAACTTTTGACCGCCAATACTTAAATCATAAGTACCGGGACAATAGGATGTAGTAATTTCAAAGGCGTCAATCTCTTTCTCTGGAAAACTCTGACGGAGCCAAGCCCACATTAATTCATAAGCCGCATCGATACTTAATTTGTGTTCAGAATTATTTGGTAAAATAAGTGAAACATTTAAAATACCCGAATCGGCAATCACCCCTAAACCGCCGGCATTGCGAACGACTACAGAATAATCGTTTTCTTGCAGAGAAGTGATGCCTTCTTTTAGATGAGGTACACGGGTATCTTTCATGCCAAGAATCATAGCTTGATCCAATTGCCAGAAATGAATGATTGGTTGGTGCTGCATTCCTGAAAAAGTGGTTAAAACATCGGTCAAGGCAAAAGGTAAAAAATAGTCACTGTTTGTTAAACAACCTGAATCAAGGAGCATAAATGATTCAGTGTGAAGGGGAAAAGTTGTGCTCATAAAAAACGTCCTGTCTATTTATAATTACGTCATTTAATACGTTTATTTTCTTACTCTCTCTTATATTATATACAAAAAACGCAAAAAAGCATGTTATATAAACGAATTCTGAAGGAATTCTCTAAAATAGTAAACGGTTTTCTTATTAAATAGATGAAACAAATGCTTGCAACCCGTGAAAAGAGCTTATACAATAAGAAAAGGTACATAAGCAAGGAAAAATTGACTTTAGTTGACAAATACATTGAAAAAGTCAACAATAAGAAAGTTATATTTTGGAAAAGGAGTGACCATTATGGATTTATCAACAGGCGTTCCTGTATCGATTCAACTAAAAACGATTGTCCAACAAGGCAACGAACAAAAAGATTTTTTCTTTGACTTAGAAGGTCAATTAGTAAAAATGGGTGATACATTATACATTCGTTACAAAGAAGAATTATTAGAGGATACAGAACCAACCCCCGTAACCATTAAAATTGAACCAGACGGGCATGTTCAGCTGATTCGTGCCGGTGAATTACGGATGCGTTTAAGATTTGGCTATCAGGAAAAATTAGATACAAGTTATCGAACCCCTTATGGCTTGCTACAGATTAGTACGTTTACACATAATTTGCGTGTTAGTTTAAAAGACCAACCAATGTCTGGTAAGATTTTAGTTGATTATGATTTATACTCTCAAACAGAGCGAATCGGAGAATATCATTTAGAATTAGAATTTACTGCATAAATATTGCAGAATAGAATTGATTTTTTTTCAATGTTTTTGTATGATAAGGAGTAGACTGTGAAAGGACGTGTACCTCTTGGAAATTAATGTATTTGAAGGGTTAAACAAAAAAGAATTATCCATGATTGAAGTAGCACACGCTATTTTAGAACAACATGCAGATGTAATGGATTTTTCTGATTTAGTTAACCAAATCCAAAATTATCTTGGCAAGTCTGATAGTGAAATTCGTGACCAATTAGCACAATTTTATACAGATTTAAACATCGACGGTAGCTTTATCTCATTGGGAGACAATCGTTGGGGCTTACGTTCATGGTATCCAATCGATTCAATCGATGAAGAAGTTACACATGGCTTGGAAGAAGACGAAGAAGATGCACCACGTCGTAGAAAACGTAAAAAAGTAAATGCCTTCATCACTAATCCAAACGATGAAGATGTAATTGACTATAACGATGACGATCCAGAAGATGCTGAATTAACAAATGATGATGAAGAAGACATCTTGTACGATGATGAAGAAGATGAAGATGAAGAAATCAAAGCATACAACTCTGACTTACAAGAGATTGGTGCAGATTCAGACGATGATGAAGAAGACATTCCGCAAATCGAAGAAGATTTAACAATCATTGATGACGATGATGTTGAAGATGAAGACGATTTTGATGACGAATATTCTGAAGAGTAAGAAACCAAAAAGCTTGATTCCTAAGAAGGAGTCAAGCTTTTTAGTTGAATGCCCAAGAAAAATGAGAAAATAGAAAAAATTATTTTCTTGAATAGAAGTACTTGACCTGATGTCCGTTTGCTTGTATTATACTACTTGGGCACCTTTAAGAAGGTCAGAAGTTTGAACGAACTTACAAGCTCCCTATTCGTAATGGATAGGGAGCTTTTCTATTTTTGTTTCTTTTTTATTTGGAGAAACGTAAGAGTCTCAAAGTTGTTTTACTTCTCTCTACAAAATATTATCAAAGAAAGGGTTTTTAACTATTATGACAAAATACATCTTTGTTACAGGTGGCGTGGTTTCTTCTATCGGAAAAGGGATTGTCGCAGCATCTTTAGGACGATTATTAAAAAATCGTGGATTAAAAGTAACGATTCAAAAATTCGATCCATATATTAATGTGGATCCGGGGACAATGAGTCCTTACCAACATGGAGAGGTTTTTGTCACAGATGATGGTGCCGAAACAGACTTGGACTTAGGTCACTATGAACGTTTTATTGATATTAACTTAAATAAATACTCAAACGTAACCACTGGGAAAATTTATTCAGAAGTCTTACGTAAAGAACGTAAAGGGGAATACTTAGGTGCAACAGTGCAAGTTATTCCACACATTACCAATGAAATCAAAGAAAAAATCATGCGTGCAGCGAAAATGACGGATGCCGATGTGATTATCACAGAAGTAGGTGGTACTGTCGGCGACATCGAATCATTACCTTTCCTAGAAGCATTGCGTCAAATGAAAGCTGATATGGGTAGTGACAACGTAATGTACATCCATACAACCTTGATTCCTTACTTAAAAGCGGCTGGCGAAATGAAAACTAAACCAACACAACATAGTGTCAAAGAATTAAGAAGTTTAGGGATTCAACCAAATATTTTAGTGGTCCGTACAGAATTACCTGTTTCTCAAAACACTAAAAACAAATTAGCACAATTCTGTGATGTTAATCCAGAAGCGGTAATTGAATCTCGTGATGTTGAAACATTATACTCCATTCCATTAGCACTTCAATCACAAAACATGGATCAAATTGTTTGTGATCATTTAAAATTGGACGCACCGGCTGCAGATATGACTGAGTGGCGTGCATTAGAAGAGAAAGTTCTTAACTTGAAAAAGAAAACAAAAATTGCGCTGGTTGGTAAATATGTTGAATTACCAGATGCTTATATTTCTGTTGTAGAAGCATTAAAACATGCTGGATTTGATTTTGATTCAGATATCGAAATTGATTGGGTTGATTCACAAGAATTAACTGCTGAAAATGTCGCTGAAAGAATTGGTTCAGCAGATGGTATTTTGGTTCCTGGTGGTTTTGGTGATCGTGGAATTGAAGGGAAAATTGAAGCGATTCGTTTTGCTCGCGAAAATGACGTACCATTCCTTGGCATTTGCTTAGGTATGCAAATGGCCTGTGTAGAATTTGGTCGTAACGTTGTGGGCTTAGAAGATGCTGGTTCTGCAGAAACTAATCCTGACGTGACAAATAACATTATTGATTTAATGGCAGATCAAGAAAACATCGAGAATTTAGGTGGCACACTACGTTTAGGTTTATATCCATGTAAATTGAAAAAAGGAACGAAAACTGCGGCAGCATACGGAAATGAAGATGTTGTACAAGAACGTCACCGTCATCGTTATGAATTTAACAACAAATACCGTCAATTATTTGAAGAAAATGGCTTAGTCTTCTCTGGAGTTTCACCAGATAATCGTTTAGTTGAGATTGTTGAAATTCCTGAAAAACAATTCTTTGTGGCTTGTCAATTCCACCCAGAATTAATTTCTCGTCCAAATCGCCCACAACGCTTAATCAAAGGATTCGTTGGTGCAGCTTTGGCAAATAAAGAAAGTAAATAAGTAAAAATGGACGAAGTGATTCAGTTCACTTCGTCCATTTTTAATCTAAAAAAGTACGGGGCTCATGATGAGCCCCGTACTTTTTATGCTGCTTTATTTTCGTCTGGTTTAGAACTACTTTCAGGTGGTTGCGGTGGTTCTTGTGAACTAGAACTTGATGGTTCGGGTGGTTGTTCCGATGTTGCCGGTTGCTCTGCTGAGGAAGAGCTTGCCGGTTGTTCGGTTGATGGTGGCGCTTCAGAGGAAGAAGGCGCACTTTCTGAACTAGAACTTGATGAACTTTCCGCTTCTTTTGTGGAAGAGGATTCCACCGTACTGCTAGATTCCGGCTGTGGTGCTGAAGAGGTAGTACTTGGTAAAACTTGTACATTTGGTACCTCATAGGCATCTTTCACGTATAATTCATTACCTACCCGCACAACACTGTCTGGCTGCACCCAGTCATCGTTTGAAACATTTTGAGACAAGTAACTCATTATTTCACGATAAACATCCGAGGCAATTCCATAGTATTCTTGATAGATTGGTGTATTTCGATCATTGTATCCAGTCCAAACAGAAACGGCATAGTGTGTTGTATAACCAACAAAGGTACTATCCGGGGCAATTCCTTTTTCTGTTGTGCCCATTCGCGCTAAATCTTCATCAGTATAGTTAGAAGTCCCTGTTTTGGCCGCTTGGATTAAGCCTGGAATGGCGCCGTTAAATCCTGTTCCGCCGTTTAAAACATCTTTTAACATATCCGTCATCATATAGGCGGTAGAGTCTTTCATCGCACGTTTGCCATCAGGTTGATAATCAACGCTAGTTCCGTCATTGAAAACGACTTTGTTTACGTAATACGGTTTGTTGTAAATCCCGTTATTGGCGAAAGCCGCATATGCTGCTGCTAATTTCAATGAGGAAATCCCGTATTTATCGCCATCTACGTCGCTTGTGTTACTTGAAATGGCATTCGACGCTTCTAAGTTTTTATAGTCAATTCCTAGTCCTTTAATGAAAGGCATGATGTTTTCTTTACCAACTTCATCAAACGTCTGGACCGCGGTCGTGTTACGAGAACCCATAATCGCACGGCGCATAGTAATGACGCCTTGATATGTTAAATCAGAGTTGAAGACATCAATGTCGGTACCAGGATATTTCGTTGGCTTATCCACCATGAGGCGACCTGTCGAATAATTTAAATTCTCAATTGCGGGACCATAATCCATGATTGGTTTCACGGTTGAACCAACATCACGTTGGGTGTTAACAGCTAAATTGTTTCCTAATTGTACATCATCAGGAATGTGACGACCACCAATCTGTGCTCGGACTTGTCCAGAGGCAACATCAATAACGGTTGAAGCCACTTGCATTTTATCATCTGGAAACGCAACGTATTGATCACTGTTGACAATATCGTAAAGTTGTTTTTGGGCATTCATATCTAAGTTTGTGTAGATATCTAGTCCGTCTGTGTAAACATTTTTACCAGTTTTTGCTTTCACTTCATTGATTACTTCTTTGACGTAATTATCTACGACTTTTCGATTGTCATCACTGGCTTTTAATGGAACTAAGCCTTCATCGATTGGGGTAGCTTTGGCTTTTTCGTACTCTGCTTTCGAGATTTTTTTATTGTCGTACATTGTGTAGAGTACGACATCCCGGCGTTCTTTAGCAGTATCTGGTTTTGTATAGGGATCGTATGAGTTTGGCGCTTGTGGCATTCCTGCCAGTAGGGCCGTTTGTGGTAAATCAAGTTCAGATAAATGTTTACCATAATAATTTTCAGCCGCTGTTTCCATTCCATAAAAACCATTCGCCATGTAGACTTTGTTAATGTAGTAAGTTAAAATTTCTTCTTTTGATTTTTCACGTTCTAAACGAACAGCCATCCATGCTTCTTGTGCTTTCCGTTTCAAGGTTTGGTCAGATTCTTTTGTAGAGAAGTAGGACAATTTAATTAATTGTTGGGTTAAGGTACTTCCGCCTTGTAATCCACCATTTTTGACATTTGAAAGGGCAGAACCGATAATCCGAATCGGATCCACACCAATGTGTTTATAGAAACGACGGTCTTCGACAGAAACAATGGCATCTTTTAATAATTGAGGCACATCATTTGGTTGAATTAATTCACGCTTTTCTGCGCCTAAATCCTCAAAAATTTCATTATTAATATCGTAAAGCTTCGATGAAACTGTCGCATTCAGTTTGTCATCTTCTAATTTTGGGGCTTGTCGTGCATAGAACCAAAAAAGACCAACGCCTGCTAAAAAAGCGACCATCCCAGCGATAAGTAAGCCAAGAAAGATTTTTAAAACAAGCCGTTTTTTCTTTTTCGGCGGTTGTGTCTTTTTCTTGTAACTCGACTTCGATGAGGTGTTGGATGCATGTCTAGCAGCTCGCGAGCCTGAATTTGCGGTTGGCATAAATAGCAACTCCTTTGTTATACTTTCAAAACTTTATGAATCTAGTGTGTCTGAATATATTGTTCCACTGCGTCGAGATAAGGGATTCGCGGTGCGATTCCAAAAGATAATTCAATTCCTTCTTTCTCGATGAGTGCAAGCGGCATAGATTTTTTTCCAGTAACTGCTTGGTTTTTCCAATGCGTTATTAGATTTTCACCACTAAAAAAGAAGCAGCGTTTTAAGCTTGAAAACCATAATAGCACAAAACAAATCCCTTGTTGTGCTATACATTGTTCCATATGATCAATTTGATGTTGATGAAAATTTTTAAAGGGAAAGGACGTGGTATTTTTCGTTTCTTTCGCTTCAAAATCTATGTAACGGCCTTGATATACACCGTTATAATCAGTCGTTGAAGCTTGTCTAAAGTAGGCCTCCTTAATAACAGCCGCACTTCGTTTGGGATAATCTACTTTAACAATTTGAACAGGAGTGGGTTTCTTATGAACGACTGCTTGCTTATTCAATAGATAATATTGATTGCTTTGATTGATCGCTTCTTCGAAATCCATCCCACGATTACCAAATTCAACGGGGCGTTTCTTTTTTACTTGTTTTTTTGGTGATTGTGCTTCATGATGATTATAAGGTATTCCGTTAGGATAATGGAACGTCACGTTTATCACACTCCTAGCCTGTATTATACCAAAAAAAAGACCTGAAAGAAAAGGGATGACTTATGGAAATGATAAAAACCCTCTATGTCACCGGTTATCGCAGCTTTGAATTGGGGATATTTCAAGGAAAAGACCCGAAAATCACAGTTATTAAAAATGTCTTAAAAAAAGAGTTAGCCAGTTATATTGAAGCGGGAGTAGAATGGATTTTGATTTCTGGCAATTTAGGTGTTGAACTTTGGACAGCTGAAGTAGTTGGGGAATTAAAAACGGAATATCCAGAAGTCCAGCTAGGTTTGCTTTATCCATTTAAAGACTTTGGCAATAATTGGAATGAACAAAATCGAGAACTGTTAACGAAAGCGGAAAGTTTGGCTGATTATATCAACTCAGTAAGTCACCAGCCCTATCAATCGCCAGCACAATTAAAAATGCATACAAAATTTCTTTTGGAACATTCTGGGGGCAGCTTACTTATTTATGACAAAGAGTACCCTGGCAAAACGGAGTATTTTTTAAAGGACGCACAACATTTTTCGGAACGAGAACCCTATGATATTCGCTTAATTACAATGGATGATTTACAAAACTCGGTGATTGATTAGAGAATCTGTTTGATTTTCTAGCTATTTTTCGTTACAATAGTATTTGTGGAACTATGAAATTTTCTATCGTAAATAAACAAATGAGGTGTAAACATGGCAAATTTAGTATATAGTCCTAAAGACATTTTACAAAAAGAATTTAAAACGAAAATGATGAACGGGTATGACCCGATTGAAGTAGACGAATTTTTAGACAATGTTATTAAAGACTACGAAGCTTATAATAAAGAATTATTAAGCTTGCAAGAAGAAAACAGCCGCTTAATGGCAAAATTAGACCAATTATCAAAAAACCAACCAACGCCTCGTGTTGCTCAAGAAGTACCAAAAAGTGCAGCAGTGACCAACTTTGATATTTTAAAACGTTTATCAAACTTAGAGCGTGAAGTTTTTGGTAAAAAGTTAGATGAAACACCTTCAACACCTGTAACGCCTTCCGCACCGTCAATGACTGCAGAACCAGCGAACCATGATGTTGATAATGCACAAACACGTCAATTTTAACAAGACAATTTAAGTCAAGTTTTCACGAGGAACAGAAAGCATTTGTTAGAATAGCGGACACTTGTTTTAGTGTATAAATTTTTGCTGTTCGTTTAAACAGATTTGTAATTTTCGGGTGATCGCGGTTTGCTTTTGCAAGCTGAGGAAAGTCCATGCTCGCACAAGCTGAGATGCTTGTAGTGTTCGTGCTTAGCGAAATCATAAGCTAAGGTACTCTTTTAGAGTAACGGCAGGAAAAATGACTAAGGTTTCGACTATGTCAAAGTATCCTTGAAAGTGCCACAGTGACGAAGCGATGTGGGAAACTCCATCGGTGGAACGCGGTAAACCCCTCGAGCGAGCAACCCAAACAATGGTAGGGGCGCTCTTCTAAAGGAAATGAACGAGTAGAAGAGGCAGAGTTTACTCTGCAGATAGATGATGACCGTCACCAATTTTTCCTGAAGAATTGGTGATACAGAACATGGCTTATAGAAAATTACAAGTAATTCAGGAAGACCTTCCAACGTAGTTGTGAAGGCTTTTTTTACGAAAAGAATAAAAAAATGTTAAAATAAAGAAACTGAGATAAAAGTAGTAAGCTATCTGTTCTAAAGAGGCCGAGACAGGACCGTTTAGTTCAGAGAAAGCGGACAATTACAAAAAACAAGCGGAGCAGTAGTCGGCAGGACTGTTAGCTCCAGACAATAAAAAAGAGTCAAGAAGGAGTTTTTATGACGAAAGAAAAAACATTCAAACTTGTTGCGACGGCTGCTAGTGGCTTAGAAGCATTAGTTGGAAAAGAATTGCGTGATTTAGGGATTCCCTGTGAAGTAGAAAATGGCCGGGCCGTCTTTGAAGGCACTGTTGAAACAATTGCCACTGCCAATTTATGGCTACGAACAGCAGATCGGATTAAAATCGTCGTTGGCGAATTTAACGCCTATAGTTTTGATGAATTATTTGAAAAAGTTAAAGCACTTCCTTGGGAAGATTATTTGCCTTTAGATGCAGAATTTCCAGTTGCAGGTAAATCAATTAAGTCAAAATTGTATAGTGTTCCTGATTGCCAAGCCATCACCAAAAAAGCCATTGTTAACCGTTTAAGAGAAGTTTACCATCGTCCAGCGACGGTGCCTTTAACCGAAACAGGAGCTTTGTTTAAATTAGAAGTGGCTCTGCTAAAAGATAAAGTGACGTTGACGTTGGACACGACTGGACCAAGTTTATTTAAACGAGGCTATCGCATTGAAAAGGGGGGCGCACCTCTTAAGGAAAACATGGCAGCTGCTTTAGTGATGTTGACCAATTGGCGCAAAGATCGTCCTTTTTATGATCCAGTTTGTGGTTCTGGAACAATTTGTATTGAAGCAGCATTAATTGGCCATAACATTGCCCCTGGCTTTAATCGTAGTTTCACTTGTGAAACATGGGATTGGGTTGATCCAGCAATTTTTGAAAAAGTACGTAACGAAGCCGAGGCAAAGGCAGACTACGATGTTGAATTAGATATCTGTGGTTCAGATGTTGATGGGCGAATGATTGAAGTCGCACGAGCGAATGCTGAGGAAGTTGGTTTAGGTGATTCAATTACCTTTAAACAATTGGCATTAAAAGATTTTACAACCGAGAAGGAATATGGTGTAATGGTAGCTAACCCGCCTTATGGTGAGCGATTAGGAGAAGAGGAAAGTGTTCGTCGTTTGTATAAAGAAATGGGCCATGTTTTCCGTCCGTTAACTACTTGGAGCAAGTATATACTGACGAGTGATCTTGCTTTTGAAGAATATTATGGTGCCAAAGCTACTAAAAAACGGAAGCTTTACAACGGAGCCTTACGAACAGATTTATTCCAATACTGGGGAACACGTCCACCAAGAAAACCACGGGAAGACTAAGAAAGCTGGTGTAAAAAATGAAGGAAGCTGTATTTTTACAAGAAGTGAAAGAAATTCAATTACTAAAAAATGCCTTGACATTATTAGACTGGGATTCATCAACTGGGATGCCAGAAAAAAGTAGTCCTTTTCGAGGAGAAGTAGAAGGGTATTTAACCGGATTATATTTTGAACGAAGTATTGGTCCAGTTATTCAAGAAGCATTGGCCTATTTTGAGACACGCCCTGAAGAATTATCTGAATTAGGGAAACTGGTTTTTGAAAAAGTAAAAGAAGAATATGCTTTGAATAAAAATGTTCCAGCTGAACGTATGCAAGAATATGTTAAAGTATTAAACCAAGCACATACAGATTGGCTAAAAGCACGCGCTGCACAAGATTTCGGCTTGTTAGAAGAAACCTTAACGAAGGTCGTTGCGTTCCAAAAAGAGTTCATTCCTTATTGGCAAAAAGAAGAAAAAACTCCGTATGATGTGTTATTAAATCAATTTGAACCAGGGATGACGGTTGAGAAACTAGACCAAGTATTCGACCAAGTAAAACAAGGGATTCAAGAGATTCGGACCGTTTTGGCAGAAAAAGGTACGCCGCCTAGAACTGACTTTTTATCTAGAAAAATGACCAAAGAACAACAACGCCGTTTTGTGATTGGTGTGGTTGAACAATTAGGCTATGATTTTTCAAAAGGCCGATTAGATGATACAGTTCATCCATTTATGACAGCTCTAAATCGAAATGATGCGCGGATTACTACGCGCTGGGAAGAAAATAATTTCTCAATGGCAACATTTGGTGTGATTCATGAAGCGGGTCATGGGATGTATGAACAAAATTTTGATCCTAAATTTGACTTTACGCCGCTAAGCGAAGGTGCCTCTATGGGGATTCACGAATCACAATCGCTCTTTAATGAAATTATCATTGGTAGCAACCGGGCTTTTTGGCAAAAACAATACCCGTTTTTCCAAGAATGCGCAGAAGGTACTTTTGATGATATTTCTTTTGAAGATTTCTATGCTTCTTTAAAAGAAACGAAAGCAAGTTTGATTCGGATTGATTCCGATAGTCTCACCTATCCTTTGCATATCATTATTCGTTATGAAATTGAGAAAATGTTGTTTAATGGTTCTTTGGAAGTCGCTGATTTGCCAAAAGTGTGGAACGAAAAATACCAAGAGTACTTAGGCGTCTCACCTGAAAATGATTTAGAAGGTGTCCTTCAAGATGTTCATTGGTCTGGAGGTAGCTTTGGTTATTTCCCATCTTATGCCTTGGGTTATATGTACGCCGCACAACTATTTCACGCAATGAAACAAGAATTATCTGTTGATGAAATTTTAGCTTCGGAGGATTATTCTGATATCCGTAAATGGTTAACACAACATATTCATCAGTACGGCGCTTCACGTAAACCAAATCAATTAATTTATGATGCAACGGGAGAAGAATTGAATCCTAGTTATTTAATTGATTATATGAAAGCTATTTATTTTGATGTTTATCAAGTGCAATAAGTGAAACAAGCAAGGGGAAGTGGACAACAACAATGTTATCAATTCGTGAATATTTAGAAGCTGGTGAAACAACAATCTCAAACTTACTATTTGATCATTACCAAAAAATTGGTTTGAAAGATGATGAATTTCTCTTTTTACTGCAACTTTTTCGTTCGCAAAATGCAGGCGATTTATTTCCAGACTTAATGGCGATTGCAGAGACGATGGGCAAAACGCCAGATACGATTTATAAGTTGTTAAATCAATTGGTTTCTCGCGGATTTATTCGAATTGAAACACAACAAAACCAAAAAGGTCAAATGATGGATACGTATGATTTACTGCCTGTTTTTCAAAAGATTCAATTATTTTTACAAACGAGCAAAGAAAAACAAGTTGTCGCAAACCACGAAGATGAAATTAAACAGCTTTACCAAGGCTTTGAAAAAGAATTCGGACGTCCACTTTCACCCATTGAATTAGAAATGATTGGTCAGTGGTTGAACACGGACCATTATTCCCCTGAGTTAATCCGGTTAGCGTTGCGAGAAGCCGTTTTAAATCAGGCGTATAGTTTAAAATATATTGATCGTATTTTACTTGCGTGGGAGCGTAAAAATATTACCACCAAAGAACAAGTTGCTGCTGATCAGAAAAAACGAAAAGATTCTATGATTCAAAATGAGATTGAACAACAAGGTCAGACACAAGAAGCGTTACCAAAGGTTACATTACACAATTGGTTAAATCCAGAAGACAGTGAATAAAAAGGAGGTGGGCCATGCTATCAAAAGAGAAAACAATGGAAGCTATTGAAATTATGTATGAGATGTTTCCAAATGCAGAATGTGAATTAAAACATAAGAATCCTTTTGAATTATTAATTGCTGTGATTTTAAGTGCGCAAGCAACCGATGTATCGGTAAATAAAGCGACTCCTGGTTTATTCGCAGCTTTTCCAACACCAGAAGCTTTAGCAGCTGCGCCGGTGGAGGAGATTATTGCTAAAATAAAAACCATTGGCTTATATCGCAATAAAGCAAAAAATATTAAAGCGTGCGCACAACAACTTTTAGAACGTTTCAATGGAGAAGTTCCGCAAACCAGAGATGAACTGGTCAGTTTACCTGGCGTGGGGAGAAAAACAGCCAATGTAGTAATGGGAGATGCTTTCGGCGAACCGGCTTTTGCAGTAGATACACATGTGGAACGAGTGTCCAAGCGCCTTAGAATTTGTAAGCTAAATGCGAATGTTACTGAAGTTGAGCAAACCTTAATGCGTAAAGTTCCGAAAGAATTCTGGGTGAAAACGCACCATACCATGATTTTCTTTGGGCGTTATCACTGCCTAGCAAGAGCGCCTAAATGTGAAGCCTGTCCGCTACTCTATATGTGTCAAGAAGGCAAAGAACGGATGAAAGGGAAATAACATATTTTTCCTAAGAAAGCGAGCCACAAGTCCAACCGACTTGTGGCTCGCTTTCTTTTTTGATGTTTAAGAAACGCAACAAATGATTGCGGTTTCTTAAAAATTGATTTAGTATAGACAGTGTGGTATATACTAGGAAATTTATTTTTTTGAAGAAAGATAGGCGATGAAATGACAGAAAATGCACCCAAATTTAAGCAAATTTCTGCAGAAATTGAAAAGAAAATTCGAGACGGTCTGTATGTAAGTGCACAAAAACTACCTTCAGAATACGATTTAGCTAAAGAATATAACTGCAGTCGCTTGACCATCCGTAAAGCGATTGATGATTTGATCCGCAAAAATATTTTGGTAAAACGACATGGTAAAGGTAGTTATGTGATGTCGCAAGCGAAAATTCAAAGTGGTCGCGCTGGCTTACAAGGTTTTACTGAGGCAGCCAAAGCTTACGGGAAAAAAAGCCAGACAGAAGTCATTTCCTTTGAAGAAGTAGTACATCCCGCTGAGAAAATTCGGGAGGCGCTCCAAGTAGGCAAAAATGAGGCGATTTATGAACTGATTCGCCGCCGAATGTTAGACGGCGAACCAATGACAGTTGAAAAAATTTATTTGCCACAGGCATACGTACAAGGCCATACGAAGCAAGACTTCGAGGGCTCTCTTTTCTGCTTAATCGAGAAGAACGTCGAGATTGCTTATTCGCATCAAGAAATTGAAGCAATCTTAGTTGAAGCGGAAATTTCCGAATTATTGAATGTTCCTGTGGGCCAGCCACTTTTACAAGTCCACTCTATCACCTATGCGCTTGATGCAACCCCTATTTTATATGATGTCTCTTTATATCGAGCAGATCGGTACACGTTTAAAAACACACTGACCCGCTATAGCCCGTCTGAAAACAACCAAGTGGAGCTAGGAGGTTCTTGGAACGAATGAAGATCAAAGAAGAAATAGCCGCTCAAAAAGATTTATTTTATGAAGACTTAAACAAAATTATGGCGATTCGAAGTGTGAAAGGGTCGCCTAAAAAAGAGGCCCCTTTTGGCGAAGGACCGAAAAGAGCCTTGGAAGAAACGCTGAAACTGGCAGAGCGTTATGGTTTTCAAACTGGGATTGTCAATGACGCAGTTGGCTATGCGCAATGGGGAACAGCGGAAGAATATCTGGGAATTATTGGTCATTTAGATGTAGTACCAGAAGGTTCTGGCTGGTCAGTGCCGCCCTTTCAATTAACGAAAAAAAATCAACGTTTGTATGGTAGAGGAATTCTAGATAATAAAGGTCCTATCTTGGCTTGCCTGTATGGAATGAAATTACTGAAAGAACTTGGTTACCAACCAAAGAAAACCATTCGCTTAATGTTTGGCACGGATGAAGAAAGTGGGAGTGGAGATATCCCCTTATATTTAGAGAAGGAAAACGCACCTATTTTTGGATTTACTCCAGATTGTAAATATCCAGTAGTTTATGGGGAGCGAGGGATTGTTAATTATGAAATCACAACGACCATCCCAGATGATTCAAGTGAACAAATTGGTCAGATTATGGGTGATCAAGCAAAAGACCACGTACCTGATCAATTAAGTGTGGTGATTGCAGGAAAAACAACAGCAATCACGGGAAAACGTGCTCCTTCCAATGCGCCAGAACTAGGCAAGAACGCGATTACTTTATTGGCACAGAAAATTAGCGAGGAACAGTTAGTCAAAGGAAATTTATTACAGTATTTCGACTGGTTAACCGCTAGTTTTCACGAAAAGCACTATGGCGAAGGAGTAGCTCTGGACTTTAAGGATCAGGATAGCGGGCAATTGATTTTAACGCCCTATGCGTTGGAAAAACGAGGACAGCAATTGGTGTTATCATTGGCCGTGCGTTATCCTGTTTCTATTACAGAAAACGAAGTAACCACGCAGCTAACGAAGGCACTATTTCCAGAAAGTGAAGTGACCGTCATCCGCCGCCTCCCTAGTACGCTGTTTCCAAAAGATGAGCGCAATGTTCAAAAACTAACCAAGGTTTATGAACAAATTACTGGCTTAGATGGGACGCCAGTTACAACTACCGGTGCTACGTATGCTCGCTTTATGCCGAATATCGTTGCTTTTGGTCCATCATTTCCTGGTCAAAAAGGCATTGCGCATAACCAAGATGAATATATGGATGAAAAAGATTTACTGCTTAATCTGGAAATCTATATGCAAGCGATGATTGCATTAACAGAAGCGTAAAACCAATAGAAGATACACGTATGAGAAGGAGCCAATGTGTTTCGTAGAGGTCGCATACGTGTATCTTCTATTTTTCTGTATAAAATTTCATTTTCAGTATATACAAAACAGTATATACTAGTTTATAATGATGGAGAAATGTAAGCGTTAACGAAAGGGCGGATGGAAAATGACTTGGGGTGCAATTGCGACATGGCGGATGGCACATGATGGGTTACTAAAAGCTACAGAAGAATTACAACAAGGAGGTGCTGCAGGCATGGCCGTGGAACAATTAATTAAAGAAGTAGAAGACTATCCTTTTTATAAGTCAGTGGGCTACGGCGGTTTACCTAATGAGGAAGGGATTTTAGAAATGGATGCTGCCTATATGGATGGAGACACATTTGCAATTGGTGCTGTGGCAGGAATTACAGATGTTAAAAATCCGATTTCAGTGGCTAAAGCATTAAGTAAAGAGAAGTTTAATAGTTTTCGTGTTGGCGCAGGTGCAACGAAATATTCAATGTTGCACGGTTTTGAAAGAAAGAATATGTTGACAGAACGCGCTAATCAATGGTGGCAAAAGCGTTTAAAAGAAATTCAGGAAAATCAGTTGAACCCCTATGATGGGCATGATACTGTCGGCGCTATTACGTTAGACCAAACAGGATCAATGGCAGCTGGCACTTCCAGTTCGGGACTCTTCATGAAAAAAGCAGGACGTGTTGGTGATTCACCACTGTCAGGTTCTGGTTTTTATGTTGATAGCGAAATTGGTGGTGCTGCGGCTACAGGATTAGGTGAAGATTTAATGAAAGGCTGTCTTTCTTATGAAATCGTCCGTTTAATGGGGGAAGGGCGCTCGCCACAACAAGCATGTGATCAAGCCGTCTATGCTTTTCATGAAAAATTGACCCAACGTTATGGGAAAGCAGGAGCATTTTCACTAGTGGCCATGAACAAACAGGGAGACTGGGGCGTAGCTACGAATGTGGAATTTACTTTTACGGTTGGTACTGATATGCAGCAACCAGAAATCTATATTGCAAATCCAGGCAAGAATCATACCACAGAGATTCAGCCGATTTCACAAGAATGGTTAGCAGCCTATGAAAAAAGAATCAAAGCACCAATTGAATAAATGAGGAGAGTGAAGGAACATGAGTAAAAAACAAATTTATCTTTTTTGTGATGCAGGAATGTCTACAAGTATTATGGTGAATAAAATGATGGAAGTGGTGGAAAAACATCAAATGCCTTTAATGATTACTGCTTTTCCTATTGCAAGAGCACAAGAAGTGGTTGAAGCAGAGAAGCCTGTTGCTATTTTATTAGGACCACAAGTCCGTTTTTTATTAGAAAAAACAAAAGAACAATTTGCTCCTCAAGGGATTCCTGTCGCTGCAATTGCGCCAGAAATTTATGGCATGATGGATGGCGAAAAAGCATTGAAAGAAGCGCTGCGGTTAATTAAGCAAAATAAAAAATAATAGATAGGAGTGACGACCGTGCAAAAATTTTTGGATTGGTTAGAGCGCGTATTGACCCCTTTGGCAAAAGTGATAGGAGAAAATAAGTATTTAGTAGCGATTCGTGATGGCTTCCTTTTATCAACGCCCTTGTTGATTGTTGGTTCGGTCTTCTTATTAATTGCTAATTTTCCTTTGCCGCAATGGGATACTTGGATGTCTCATTTGCTTGGTAAAGACTGGGCGACAATGATGTCTGTTCCAGCTAGTGCTAGTTTTGATGTAATGACTATTCTGGCCGTTGTCGGTATTGCCTATAGTTTAGGGAAACAATTCAATGTGGATGCAATGCAAGCAGGAATTATCGCATTGGTTTCATTTTTTATTGTAACGCCTTATCAAACATTATTTACACCGGAAAATAGTTCAAAGGTTTATGAAGTTACTAGTTTACCTTTAAAATGGATGGGTTCCAGTGGCTTGTTTTTAGGAATGATTGTCGCATTAATTGCGACTCGTTTATTTGTGGCCATTGTTCGTAAAGGGTGGACAATAAAAATGCCAGAAGGAGTGCCACCAACAGTGGTTAAGTCTTTTGAGGCCCTGATTCCGAGTTTTTTAGTTGTTACTCTCATGTTTTTAGTCAATTGGCTGGCTGCTTTAACTCCTTATGGTAATTTACAAGATGTTATTTTTGAATTTCTACAAACGCCCTTATTGAGTCTTGGTAATACCTTAGGTGCGATGAGCATTGCTTATTTATTTTTACACTTCTTTTGGTTCTTTGGCATTAACGGAGGTAGCGTGGTTGGCGCAGTCTTTAATCCTGTTTTGCGGGCATTGTCTGTTGAAAATTTACAAGCATTTAAAGACGGTCATGAAATTCCCAACATCATCACTGGACAATTTCAAGATATGTTTGCAACATTTGGTGGCGCCGGTTCCACACTCTCATTAATCATTGTGATGGTCTTATTCTGTAAAAGTCAACGAATTAAAAAGCTTTCGCAACTTTCACTAATTCCTGGTGTTTTTGGGATTAACGAACCAATCATTTTTGGGTTACCAATTGTTTTAAATCCAATCCTTTTAATTCCATTTGTCTTAGTACCCGCAATTAATATTATTATTGCCTATTTTGCTATGGATTGGGGCTTAGTTCCATTGACGAACGGTATTCAATTGCCGTGGACGACTCCGCCAATTATCTCAGGATTTTTAGTCAGCGGTTGGCAAGGATCAATTCTGCAAGCTCTCTTATTGGTACTAGGAATGTTCATTTATTATCCTTTTATTCGAGTTATGGATGACCAATATTTACGTGAAGAATGGAAAGCACAAGAAGAAGAGAGTGAAGAAATTGATTTTGATTCCTTTGACTTCGATGATTTATAAAAAAGGAGGAAATAGGCGTGAAAAAAATCCTTTTAGTCTTAAACCACAGTTTAGCAGGATTTGGCAGTGATGAACAAGCTCAGCTGAAACCAAGTGGTAAAAAAGCTCCCTTAGGTCCAGGGGTAACATTGCTACCATTTTTACAGAAGCAAGGAGCGGAAATTGTTGCGACACTTTATTGTGGTGACCAATATTATTTGGAAAACGAGGAAGAGGTAGCAAAGAAATTTATTGGCTTTGCAAAAAAGTTTCATGCCGATGCGGTTCTTTGCGGACCTGCCATGCATTATCCTAATTTTGGAGAAATGGCTGCTCGTCTAGCTTGTAAGTTTAATGCTGCGGGCATTCCTGCAATTGCAGCGATGGCAGAAGAAAATCCAGCAGTTAGTCACTATTATCAGCAAGTACCGATTGTGAAGATGCCCAAAAAGGGCGGCATTGGTTTAAATAATTCGTTTAAACAAATGGCGCAATTGGTCGTGGCAAAAGCAAATGGAAAAGAAACCAAACAGTTAGAAGAAACAAGTTGTTTTTAATTGTTGATAATCTAAAGAGAAATCCAGAATGAACGCATGATTGTGTTCGTTTTGGATTTTTTTCTTTTGTTTAGCGAATGTATGTTCTATAATAGGGAGGCAGATAGGTGGGATTACGTGAAATCAACGAGAAAAATTGCGGTGCGTCAAGTGGTCGAATTTATTTTAAGGCGGGGAAGTATCGATTCTCGCCATGTGAGTGAACATACACCACAAGAAGGTAGTCGCCTTCATCGAATGTTGCAAAAGGAAGCGGGGAGCCTTTATCAAAAGGAAGTATCTTTAAAAATTGAGGTGCCTTTAAATGGCCATAATTATTGTGTAGAAGGTCGTGCAGACGGCATTTTTGTGAAAGAAACTGGGCAAGTGGTCATTGATGAAATTAAAACATCCGAACCAGCGTTTGAAGAATTGCCGCCAGAAAAGGTCGAATTGTTTTGGTATCAAGTGATGTGTTATGGTCACATGTATTGCCAACAAGAACAACTTTCTGAAATAACGCTGCAACTCACTTATTATCAGACCACCACAAAACAAATCACACGACAAGAACGCCATTTTACAGAAGCTGCATTAGCGGAGTTTTTTACTGATTTGATGAGGCGCTATGAACAGTGGGTAATTTTTAAAGAAGAATGGCGTATTTTGAGAAATAAATCATTAAAAAATCTTAGTTTTCCTTACGGGGAGTATCGCAAAGGGCAACGAGAATTGGCGGTAGCCGTCTATAAAACAATTCTTAGTAAACAGCGGCTCTTCGTGGAAGCACCAACTGGAACAGGCAAGACAATGTCCACTCTTTTTCCAGCAATGAAAGCAATTGGTGAAGAAGAAGGTGAACGGATTTTTTATTTAACAGCTAAGACCATCACGCGGCAAGTGGCTGAAGATGCCGTCAAAGCGCTGTCCGAAAAACAAGCGCAAACTAAGAGTATTACGTTAACAGCAAAAGATAAAATTTGTTTTTTAACTGAACGAAATTGTACACCAGAACATTGCCCGTTTGCTGACGGCTATTATGATCGTTTAAATGAGGGACTGTGGGATTTATTGCAACATGAAAATCATTTAACGAGAGAGGTTATTGAACGGTATGCACAAAAGCACCAATTGTGTCCATTCGAGTTGTCGCTAGATGCAAGTCTTTGGTGTGATTTAATTATTGGCGATTACAATTATCTATTTGATCCAACGGTTTATTTACGGCGCTTCTTTGAAGAACCCCAAAGTGCAGAAGAGAATATTTTTTTAGTGGATGAAACCCATAATTTGGTTAATCGTTCACGGGAGATGTATTCGGCCGCTATTTCTAGGAATGCGGTTTCACAAATTCAAAAAAGATTGCAAAAAGAATCTGTTCAATTAAAAAGAGCTTGTCAAAAAGTCTTAACTACGTTTGATGATATTGAAGCAATCTGTGAAGAAAAAGACACGGATTTTTTTGCCCAACGTGCGCCAATTGATTCATTAGTTAAACAGATACATCGATTAACAGAAGTAATTGCAGAATGGTTGCCAGAAAATCAACACATTGAGGAATTGGCGTCGATTCTCAGTTTTTATTTTGATTGTTTAAGTTATCTTCGAATCAGCGAGTATTACGACAACGGCTTTTATACGTCTATTTCTTTGCGAAACTATGACTGCGTTGTGAAACAATTTTGTGTCGATCCGGCTTATTTATTGTCACAACGATTAGATAAAGGGAAAGCGAGTATCTTATTTTCGGCAAGTTTAACACCTCTGAATTATTATCAAGAAGTGCTTGGTGGAGGTGAAGAAAGCCTACGTTATCGGATTCCGTATCCTTTTCCAGAAGAAAATCAATTGTTGATGATCGGTAGTCATCTTCAAACAACCTATAAAAACCGTGAAAAAAGTTATCCACAGATTAGTGAACTTTTAGGGAAGTTAAGTGAAACAAAAACAGGCAACTATTTAATTTTCTTTCCTTCCTACGCCTATATGGATGATGTCTATCAAGTATTTAGCCAACGTTACCCGCAAGTAAAAACTCAAATTCAGGGAACGGACTTAAACGAAAAAGAGCGAGAAGCATTTTTAGCTGAATTTAAAGAGAATCCTCAAGAAACTTTCATCGGTTTTTGTGTTTTAGGTGGTATATTTTCAGAAGGAATTGACTTGAAAGGTACCCGATTGATTGGTACGATAATTGTTAGTGTCGGGCTACCACAAATGAACCCAGAGCAAGAACTGATTCGCACTTTTTATCAAGAAGAGCGAGGGCAAGGGTTTCAATTTGCGTATCAAATTCCTGGCATGAATAAAGTCTTGCAAGCGGCTGGACGTGTCATTAGAGATGCGCAAGATAAAGGCTTTGTGTTGTTATTAGACGAACGATTTGAATTACCAAGTGTCCAGCGTTTCTTTCCGCCGCATTGGTTGGCGCATCGAAAGGCAAACACCAATGAACAACTCATTCAACAAGTGAAACAATTTTGGTTAAAAAATAAAGAAAACAAAGGAGGAAACAAATGAAGACCATTTTAGTCCTTCATACAGGTGGGACCATTTCCATGTCGAAAGTAGCAGGAGGAAGTGTTGCCCCGAATGAAAAAAATCCGTTGATGGAACAAGAAGCATTATTTTCTGGCAAGGTTCATTTAGTTGTCGAAGATATTTTTAATATTCCCTCACCACACATGACCTTAGAACGGATGTTTCAATTAAAAGAACGGATTCAAAAAGCTTATTCTGAACCAATTGATGGCGTGGTTATTACGCATGGAACAGATACATTAGAAGAAACAGCTTATTTTTTAGATATAACCTTAGAGAAAAAAATCCCCATTGTTTTAACAGGAGCAATGCGGTCAAGTAACGAAATCGGTAGTGATGGCTTGTATAATTTCATCAGTGCTATTTGGACTGCTTGTTCAGACGAATCGTACGATAAAGGTGTTTTAGTCGTGATGAATGATGAAATTCATACGGCGCGTTATGTGACAAAAACACATACAACGAACGTCGCAACGTTTCGGACGCCAACTTTTGGACCAATTGGAACCATTGCGAAAGAACGTGCTTTTTTTGCGAAAGAGGTCTTACCGCAAGAAGTCTGCGATGTTTCTTCTGTGAAAGGGAATGTTCACGTAGTGAAGGCCTATGCGGGGATGGGTGAACGGATGTTTGAATTATTAAACACCCCAGAAACGGATGGGTTAGTAATTGAAGCGCTAGGTGCGGGGAATTTACCGCCAGAAACGCTCCCAGCATTACAAAAAATGCTAGATAACGGGATTCCAGTCGTTTTAGTTTCTCGTTGTTCCAATGGCATTGCTGAAGATATCTATGATTATGCTGGTGGTGGCGTTGGCTTGAAAAAAATGGGGGTCGTTTTTGCCCGTGGTTTAAACGGACCGAAAGCGCGGATTCGTTTAATTGTTGGTTTAAACAGCGAAAAAAATCCTGCAGAGTTAAAAGAATTTTTGGAACAGTAACTAATTTTAAGGAGAAAATAAATGAAGCTGTTTGAACGCATTCATCAAGATACTGAAATTCGACAAATTTATGATGCAATTGGTCAAATGGAAGATGAAGAAGCTGGGTGGGCATACCACAATTGGTTTCATGTAACCAATGTCGTGGCCATGACGGAAATGATTTTGAAACAACTTGCTGTTTCAGAGGAGTATTTAGAAGCGGCAAAAATTGCGGCACTGCTCCATGATGTGGGTGCGCTACAAGGAAAAGCAGGACATGCACTTCGGGGAAAACAATTTGCAGAAGCATATTTTCGTAAGCAAAAGATTTGTTTGCCTTATCAAGAAGAAATTTTATCTTCTATAGAAAATCATAGTAACGGCTTTGATTCGGAAGAGCTAATGACGCTAGCGCTAATCATTAGTGATAAATTAGATATTACAACCTCTCGTGTTGCAAAGGCTGGTTATTTCGCGCCGGGAATGCGGCAACTTCAATTTTTAAAGAAAATTGAAATTATGCTTTCAGAACAAGAGGTTTGTGTCTCGTTTACGGCAGAAGAAGAACTGGATTTAGAAGAATTAAATGCGTTTTATTTTATGCCAAAGGTTTTCAAAGCAATTGCCGCTTTTTCAGGGAAAATCCAACGCCGACCAATCGTTTTATTGAATAATCAAGAATGGCCGGTACCAAAACAAAAAAATCCTTCAACTGTTCATTAACAGTTGAAGGATTTTTTTAGCGATAATTATTAAACTCAAGAGCCATTGGTAAATCTAATTCTCGTAAAAGAGCCATGACTTTTTGTAAATCATCCCGACTTTTTCCAGTTACCCGAATTTTGTCTTCTTGGATTTGTGACTTAACTTTAATCCCAGAGTTTTTGATAGCTGTGTTGATTTTTTTCGCATTTTCTTTATCAATACCACTGATTAAATCACCATATTGGCGAGCGGTACCGCCTAAGGCTTTTTCACTTTCTGAGAAATGAATATTTTTAATCGGAACATTGCGTTTGACTAATTTTCCAAATAAAATATCCTTCACTTGCTCGACTTTATAATCATCTTCAGCTACGACTACTAATTTATCGTTTTCCAATTTAATATCAGCAATTGACCCTTTAAAGTCAAAACGATTTTTCAATTCTTTCAAGGCAATTTGAATCGCGTTTTTGACTTCCTCCATATTGACCTCTGAAACTACATCAAAACTTGCTTCTTTTGCAGCCATGTAAAAACCTCCTAAAATATTCTTTGCTTCATCATATCATGAAATAGTAAAAAAGGTTAGGCTAGAATCATTTTGAATAGAGAAATAAGAAGATCAGTTTTTAGGGATATCTTCCCGCATTCTTTCATGGAAACGTTGCAAAAAAATTTTTTTCAATGTTCGCTTTTAGCCCCTTTTCTTTTAGGATAGAACCTGTTATTCTAAGTCAGAAGAATAGCGAAGGAGCGAAGAAAATGAGTCGATTGGTTAGTACTTACCAAAGAAATGAATCGATAAAAAAAATAGCAGTGATGGCGATAACCGCTTTGACTTCTGCGGTCGGTTTGAATTTCTTTTTGATTCCGGCAAAAGTTTTTTCGGCAGGGATGAACGGAATTGCGCAAATCATTGCTACATTATTATATACAAATTTAGGAATCCATATTAATACAGGGATCTTCATTTTATTTTTAAACATTCCCGTCTTCATTCTAGGGTTTGTAAAATTAGGGAAACAATCAACGATTCTTAGTTTCATCAATGTTATTGGTATTTCCGTTGTCACTATGTTTGTGCCAATCGTAACAGTCACTACGAATCCTTTGATGAACGCAATTATGGGTGGTGTCTTAGTCGGCGTTGGCGCAGGGCTTTCATTGAAAATGGGCTTTAACACTGGCGGCATGGACATTATTTCACTGATTCTTTCAAAAACAACAGGGAAAACCGTTGGTAATTTTATGTTCTTATTGAATGGTATTATTGTGCTGTTGGCTGGTTTTGTATTTAACTGGGAAAGTGCGTTGTATACTATTATTTCTATTTACTGTTTGAGTCAGGTGGTCGACATGATTCATACCAGTCACCAAAAAGTCACAGCAATGATTGTCACCACGAGACCAGAAGCCGTTGCCTTAGAAGTTTCTCAACAAATCGCTCGTGGCATGACCTTGTTGCCTTCAATCGGCGGCTATTCAGGTGCAGAAGGTCGGATGATTATGATGGTCATTACTCGCTACGAACTCTATGATTTAGAACAAGCAGTTTACAGTATCGATGAGAATGCCTTTGTAAATATTTTACCAACACAATCGGTTTTAGGGCGTTTTGCCAATGAAGATGAACAACGGATTTTTCATAGTACAGGAACATTTCCTGAGCTTCAATCTTACAAGGTGAAACGTTATCCACCAAAGAAAAAATTAAAATAGCAAGTCGGCCTTCAGATCCCAAAGTTATAACGGGAAAACTGGAGGTTTTTTTATAAAAATGAAGGTTATGTGAAAGAATAGACAAAAATTTTCTGAAAAAGGGAATTTTACTAGAAAAGTGTCAGGAATTCTGCTAAAATAGAACCGTTGGTTAGGGAACACCTAACAAATAAAGTTTTTAAAAACTTAGGAGGAATTTTTTATGCCAGTAGTATCAGGAGCAGAATTCTTAAAAGCAGCACGTAAAGGCGGCTATGCAGTAGGTGGCTATAACACAAATAACTTAGAATGGACACAAGCGATTTTAGAAGCAGCAGAAGCTAAAAAAGCACCAGTTCTAATCCAAACATCAATGGGCGCTGCTAAATACATGGGTGGCTACAAAGTAGCTAAAGACATGATTACTAATTTAGTAGACTCAATGAATATCACAGTTCCAGTAGCAATTCACTTAGACCACGGTGACTACGAAGCTGCTTTAGAATGTATCGAAGTTGGCTATACTTCAATCATGTTTGATGGTTCTCACTTACCATTCGAAGAAAACTTAAAATTAGCAAAAGATGTAGTTGAAAAAGCTCACGCTAAAGGTATTTCTGTCGAATGTGAAGTTGGTTCAATCGGTGGTGAAGAAGACGGAATCATCGGTACTGGCGAATTAGCTGATATCGAAGAATGTAAACAAATGGTTGCTACAGGTATTGACTACTTAGCATGTGGTATCGGTAACATCCACGGTCAATATCCAGAAAACTGGAAAGGTTTAGCATTTGATCACTTACAAGCGATTGCTGAAGCTGTCGGTTCTGATGTACCTCTAGTATTACACGGAGGTTCTGGTATTCCTCAAGAACAAATTGAAAAAGCAATTTCAATGGGTATCTCAAAAGTTAACGTAAATACAGAATTCCAATTATCATTCGCTAAAGCAACGCGCGAATATATTGAAGCTGGTAAAGATTTAGAAGGTAAAGGATTTGACCCTCGTAAATTATTAGCACCAGGTAAAGCTGCAATCATCAAAGATGCAGAAGAACACATTGATTGGTTCGGTTCAGCTAACAAAGCTTAATCAACTAGTTACGTTAAAGACAGCCACAGCACGTGGCTGTCTTTTTTATTTTTTGTTATTTTTTCATTCTATTAAAATACCTGAGAAGTTTTCTTTTTTCTTAAGCTTGATTATGATAGAATGATTGGGTAGTTTATTTAGAAAACGTATATTACAGATAGGTGAGAATATAAATGAAAAAAATTGTAATCAATGGGAATCGTCCATTAAAAGGCGAAGTAACCATTAGCGGCGCTAAAAATAGTGTGGTCGCTTTAATTCCAGCTGCTATTTTAGCAGATTCGCCCGTGACTTTAGATGGCGTTCCTGACATTCAGGATGTTCACTCATTAATTGAAATTTTAGAAATTATGGGTGCTAAAATTACTTTTGAAAATAATACATTAATTATTGACCCAACAGAAGTTGTTTCTGTGCCAATGCCAAAAGGAAAAATCAATAGCTTACGTGCGTCCTATTATTTTATGGGCTCACTTCTTGGTCGATTTGGGGAAGGCGTTGTCGGCTTACCTGGCGGTTGTTACTTAGGCCCTCGTCCAATTGATTTACATATCAAAGGATTTGAAGCATTAGGCGCTCATGTAACCAACGAACATGGGGCGATGTACTTGAGAACAGACGAAGCTGGCTTACAAGGAACACGAATTTTTATGGATATGGTATCTATTGGCGCTACAATCAATGTCATGTTAGCCGCAGTTAAAGCCAAAGGCAAAACGATTATTGAAAATGCTGCGCGTGAGCCAGAAATTATTGATATTGCTACATTATTAAATAACATGGGTGCAAAAGTCCGAGGAGCTGGAACGGACGTTATTCGGATTGAAGGTGTCGAAGAATTACATGGTTGTCGTCACTCGATTATTCCAGATCGAATTGAAGCTGGGACTTATTTAGCTATGGCAGCAGCTATGGGTGAAGGAATCAAAGTTCGAAATGTTATTTATGAGCATTTAGAAAGCTTCATTGCGAAATTGCAAGAAATGGGCGTTAAGATGACAATTGAAGAAGACATGATTGAAGTTCATCCGTCACATGATCTGAAAATGACGACGGTGAAAACCTATCCGTATCCTGGTTTTGCCACAGACTTGCAACAACCGTTAACGCCATTACTTTTAAAAGCGCAAGGAACTGGTGAAATTATTGATACGATTTATGCTCAACGAAATAAGCATATCCCTGAGTTAGTGCGGATGGGGGCTGATGCTTCGGTTGAAGGCAATATGATTATTTTAAATGGCCCAAATCAATTACATGGTGCAGAAGTAGTCGCCTCTGATTTACGGGCAGGTGCGTGCCTAGTCACTGCCGGCTTGATGGCTGAAGGTACGACCACAATTTATAATGTAGAATATATTTTACGTGGGTACGACCACATTATCGAAAAGTTAACTGCTTTAGGCGCTGATATTCAAATGCTAGAAACCGAAGAACAAGAAGGTCCGTTTGAGGTGGATCAATGAGCGACTATTTAACAATGGCTGAATTGGAAAACAGTACGTTAAAAGATATTTATGCGTACGCGAAAGAGTTTAAAATTCCTTATTATAGCCAAATGAACAAAAAAGAATTGTCTTTAGCTGTGATTCGTGCACAAGCTGAGAAGCAAGGGTTTTTCTTCATGGAAGGAATTTTAGATATTGTTTCTCAGGATGGTTATGGCTTTTTGCGGCCAATTAATTATGGACCAAGTGCAGAAGACATTTATATTTCTTCTTCTCAAATTCGTCGTTTCGGATTGAGAAATGGGGACAAAGTAGCTGGCAAGGCGCGTCCGCCAAAGGAATCAGAACGTTACTATGGACTCATGCATGTTGAAAGTGTCAATGGGAAAGATCCTGAAGAAGCGAAAGAGCGGCCACATTTTCCAGCGCTAACACCGTTGTATCCTGAAAAACAATTAACGTTAGAAACAACGGCTGGCAGATTATCAACACGAATGATTGATGTATTTGCCCCAATTGGTTTTGGGCAACGTGGTTTAATTGTAGCGCCGCCAAAAGCGGGAAAAACAAGTGTTTTAAAGGAAATTGCTAATGGGATTACAGAAAATCATCCTGATGTGGAATTGATTCTGTTGTTAATTGACGAGCGTCCTGAAGAAGTGACTGATTTAGAGCGAAGCGTTAAAGGCGATGTGGTTTCTTCAACTTTTGATCAACAACCACAAAATCATACGCGAGTTGCTGAATTGGTTCTGGATCGAGCAATGCGCTTAGTTGAAGACAAACGGGACGTAGTTATTTTAATGGACAGCATCACTCGTTTAGCAAGGGCCTATAATTTAGTGGTCCCGCCTAGTGGTCGAACCTTAAGTGGCGGAATAGATCCAGCTGCGTTTTTCAAACCTAAACGATTTTTTGGTGCTGCTAGAAATATCGAAGAAGGGGGCAGTCTAACTATTTTAGCCACAGCATTGGTGGATACAGGTAGCCGAATGGATGATGTCATCTATGAAGAATTCAAAGGCACAGGCAATATGGAGCTCCATTTATCTCGTGAATTAGCAGAGCGCCGTATTTTCCCAGCAATTGATATTAAAAAATCAAGTACGCGAAAAGAAGAGTTGTTAATGACACCAGAACAACTAGAAGAAACGTGGAAATTGAGAAATAATATGTCAGGAGACTCGCTGGAATATACGGATCAATTCATAAAAATGTTAAAACGGACCCAAAATAATCAACAATTATTTGAAGTTTTCCATGATGTTTCGTTTGGCAAACAAATTAAAAGAAATCCAAAAAGATAATTGCATACCAACTGAAAACATGGTAAGATAGCATTGTTGTATACCGACAAAATAACTCTGATACAGCAAATGGATCAGGGCAAAGGAGCGAAAAAACGTATGAAACAAGATATCCATCCAAATTACCAACCAGTAGTATTCATGGATTCAACAACAGGTTTCAAATTCCTTTCAGGTTCAACTAAAGGATCTTCAGAAACTGTTGAATGGGAAGATGGCAACACTTATCCATTATTACGTGTTGAGGTTACTTCAGACTCACACCCATTCTACACTGGTCGTCAAAAATTCACACAAGCCGACGGACGTGTGGACCGTTTCAACAAAAAATACGGTCTCAAAGACGAAAACGCAAATCCAGACGCATAGTCTTTCAAAACATTGTTATGACAAGGTTTATAGAGGTTTTCCACTGTGGTGGGAAACCTCTATTTTTGTTGGATAGGCAGTTTTAAATTCAGAGAAATTATTTAAATATTATTTTATTTAACTGAAAGTATAGCTAGTCCGTATACCGTATAATTTAAATTATTTGGATAGTATACATATTGTAAAGTGCAATTGTCTTTTTAGAATCTTTAAGGTATAATTTGTTTTAATGAGTTTATATGTAAGCTTTTTCTTTTTAAAGACTTTGATCATATCTTTTTTATAAGAAAACTATTGGTTGTGAAAGGATATAAAAGTGCTAAAACAATTGTACTTAACAGTATTAAGACGGAGACCATACAAACATAAAAAAGTAAAAATTGTGTACATAATGAGTTTCCCAAGAAATGATGGACATTTAATTGAACAATTAGAACAACAATATCACGGAATGATAATAGTACTTTATACAAAAAATTGTCAATCATACGCAGCATCCTTAAATCAAAAAGGCATAAAGACGATACTTTTTGATAAGAAAACTTTGTTGATTACAACGGCGATTTCATACTTGAAGTCAGCGCCGTTAATTTTTGTAGATAATTATTTTCCAGAATTGGCAATTTTAAAAAAAAAGCAAGTAGTTATCCAATTATGGCATGCTAATGGGGCTTTAAAACAGTTTGGCTGGGGTGCTTATCACACGAAACATAGAAGTAGCAAGGATCAAATCAGGTTTCAAAAAGTTTACGATAAAATGAATTATTTTATCGTTAATTCACTAAAAATGGAAGCAATTTTTAGAAACAATTATCGTCTCGAGAATGCTCAATTTTGTCATTTTGGTTCGCCGCGTCTTGCTTATCTTGAAAAATTAGAGGTAGGAGAAACAAATCAGAATAATAAAGTTTTATATGCACCAACTTACCGAGAGGGAATGAATGAAATGATGCTTGTGATAAATCAAGCAATAAAGGCTTTTTCTGCTATGCCAAATTTTCATTTTTATATGAAATTACATCCATCAATCCAGTTAGATGCCATTGAACTACCGAGAAATGTTTCTATTTGGGAAAAGCATATTTTTGAAAGCTTTAGTGAAATAGGCTACTTGATTACTGATTATTCGAGTGTGGTCTTTGAATACATGCATGTTAAAGAGCAACCGAATATTTTATTTTTTTGTCCAGATTTAGAAAAATATGCATTAAATCCTGGAATTGAGCCTGATTTTTTTGAATATTTACCAGGACCGTTAGTTGAAAATGAAAAACAGTTGATTGTGGCATTGTCAAATTTTTCAATAAATAGTTATAAAGATAATATTGCTAGAATTAACGAAGAATGGAATCAATATCAGTCAAAAGAGACCATTAATAAAATAGTAGAGTTGGTAGAGAGAATCTTGGGGGGATTTTGTGAAAAGTAAGGTACGCACTGAATATATTGGGGGATTACCAGTTGACGTATTAACACATCAAGAAATTATGGATGACTTAGAAAGTTATCTCAAAGCTAAAGAGAAAATGATTGTAACTAGCGTTAATCCGCAGATTTCATTGTTAGCATTTGAACATCCAGAAGTTAAGTTATATTTGAAAAGAGCAACTCATCGGATTGCAGATGGGATAGGTGTGGTCAAGGCATCGAAGCTAATGGGTGGGTCTATTCGTGAAAGAGTTACAGGAATTGATGTCATGGATAATTTTTTAGAGTATGCAAATCAACATAAGGAACGAATCTTCTTGTATGGTGCAAAGCAAGAAGTAGTTGAAGCAGCAGCTAAAAATATTCAACGACAATATCCAGGGATTGTTATTAGCGGTATTTTACATGGCTATACAAAGAAAAAACAGCAAGAAATTGTGGAACAAATTAACAAAGCTGAACCAAGGTTTGTCTTTGTAGCATTAGGTTCACCGAAACAAGAGATTTTTTTGGAACAAACAATTGATCACCTGACAGCTAATGTATTTTTAGACGTAGGCGGTACTTTTGACGTATTAGCTGGATCAGTAAAAAGAGCGCCAGAATTTTATATAAATCACAATTTGGAATGGTTATATCGTTGTTTGACAATGAAGAGATACGATCGGTTAATGCAAATTCCTAAATATATTTATTTGACTATTAAGTATCGGAACAACAAGTCTAGGGGGCAGTAAATGATTATTTTGTTTATTTGGGAAAATGACGTAGACACAACTTTTTATATCGTGAAAATAGAGAAAGATGAGAAGTTCATTTTACGAGTACCACCTATTCACAAACTAAGTAAATTTGTTCAAAATAATCAATGGAATAGTTTGATAGAAGAATTAAGAAAATTGTCTTCATATGAAGTAACTGAGTACATAATTATAAAAAAAGCAATGCTTTTTTCGTATCTTTTTGAAGACGATAAAGAAATTGTTATTTCAAATCAAAGCGAGCGGCATCTAATAGATCAAAATGGCAAAGAATGGTTTTTACCAAAAGGAAAAGTTGCTGTAAATCAAGAGGTGCTTTCAGAATATCTTCGTTTTAGTCATTCAGATGCTGAACGTTCATTTGAGCATCAGGAACACATTTTTCGTTTAACGAAAATTAAATTATTAAAAGATAAAAATCCGTTAAAATTGCAAAAGCAGTTAAAGCAATTAAAAAAAGCTACAACAACGTCTTTCTCTATAAAATCTCTGAGTAAGTTATTACTAATCTATACTGCTACAGAAAATAAAAAATTTGATCGAAAAACCATCAAAGTCAATCAAGAGTAGCCTTTTTTCTATTCACAAAAATTGATAATTAACGAAGAAATATCAAAGTACAATGGAGGTTTTTATGAAAAAAATACTTACTTACGGCACATTTGACCTCCTGCACTATGGTCATATTAATTTGTTGAAAAAAGCGAAACAACAAGGGGACTACCTGATTGTTGGACTTTCAACAGATGCTTTTAATTTAGAAAAAAAGAAACAAAGTTATTTTTCATATGAAAAACGTAAACAATTATTAGAGGCAATTCGTTATGTTGATTTAGTTATTCCTGAAACTAGTTGGAAACAAAAAGTTTCCGATATTGCTGAATTTAAAATTGATACTTTAGTCATGGGCGATGATTGGCAAGGGGCTTTTGATTTTCTAGAAGTTGAAACAACCGCAAAGGTTCTTTATTTGCCACGAACGCCAGAAGTATCAACCACACAGATAAAAAAAGAATTATATTATAGTGAATAATAAAAAGTCTCCTTGGTATTTTTCAAGGAGACTTTTTTCAAGATTATCCTTCCCAAAGGACAAAGATTGATCAGCATTGTTTCGCTGGTTTGTTAGACTAGTAGGTACATTCAGCTTTATAAAGGAGATCTTGAAGAAATGAGTAGAAAAAAAGTCGGTGTTTTCTGTCTATTTCTGTTTTTCACATTTTTTATTATTGTTCCAAAAGTAGAAGCTACAGAAGAAATGAAGACTAAATTTACAGTAACGCCTGTTTTACCAGAAAATCAAGTGTCAGGAACATCTAGTTATTATGATTTAATTCTGGCACCAAAGCAATCTTCCACTATTGTCTTAGACATAAAAAATAAGACAGACGAAAAATTGTCCATCGTATTGACTCTAGCAAATGCATCAACAAATGATAATGGGTTGATTGTGTACAATGATTTTGATAAACCACTTGATTCATCGTTAAAGGTTCCGCTGACAGACTTGGTTACTTTAGAAAATGAGGAAGTGAGTGTGCCGCCTCATCAAACAGTATCAGCAAAGATGAAGGTGAAGGGACTTGATCAGCCTATCAAAGGAGTTGTTTTAGGCGGGGTTTATGCGCATCTCAAAGATGAAAAAACAGAGGAAGAGAACCAAACAATGGGATTAACCAGTCGCTACGGGTTTAATGTTGCGATTGCCATGAGGAGTGCTGAGAATGCTCCTTTAACAGAGGTGAACCAACTGAAATTAGTGAAAGTAACACCTACAATTGCTTTAGGGGCCAAATCACTAAAGGCGGTCATTCAAAATCCGTATGCTGCTATTTTTCCAGAAGTTCGTTTAGAAGGTCAAGTGATAAAAAAAGGATCCTCTAAAAAAATTGCACAACGGACACTAAAAAATGTTCGCTTTGCCCCAAATAGTTCCATGAATTTTCATCTTGATTTGGGCAAACAACCGCTAGATGCTGGGACTTATATATTTACAGGACGTGCTATTTTACAACAAGATGAACAACAGTCTTGGCCTTTTCAACAAGAATTTACGATTAACACTCGTGAAGCAAAAAAATTGAATCAAGAAGCTACGGTCAAATGGGTCCTACCTACATGGTGGTTACCGACTTTCTACACGTTGTTAGTAATCACAATTGGGGCAATTTATAGTGTCATTTGGCGCAATAATTATCAAAAAACAAGCGAAAAGGAGAGTGAGAATAATGGCTAGTTGGTTTTGGTTGTCTGGCGGTTTAGCGGTCATTTGTTTTATGTTTTTCCTCTTTTCTTTGCTGACTAGTATGAGTTTTATTCAGCATGCAAAAGAACCCAGAAGTATTCTAAAAGAAACGCTTTTGAGTTGGTTAATGCTTTTACTTAGTGGTGGGTGGATTACAATCGGACTATTGTTATATTTTTCGCTAAAGAATCAATAAACAAAAAACGAGCATTCATTGTTAGATAACCGTGAATGCTCGTTTTTTTGTTTTAGGAAAATGCTCTTTAGCAACTTGCCAGATTTCATTGGGCAACCTGACTGAAATTGTTAAATTGTTCTGTCGAAACGACAAAAAAGTGGTAAACTAAACGTGTATGTTAGTTATTTAATCAAAAGTAATGTATCCGCTTACTTAT
Organism: Enterococcus sp. DIV2453a; assembly: GCF_050533535.1. NCBI lineage: Bacteria > Bacillati > Bacillota > Bacilli > Lactobacillales > Enterococcaceae > Enterococcus > Enterococcus sp. DIV2453a. Next base: position 1,026,952 of record NZ_CP172899.1, read on the forward strand.
AAAATGGAAACGAAGGAGCATATTGCAATGACAGAAAAACTTTTAGGAAGTATCGAAGCCGGTGGCACAAAATTTGTATGTGGCGTTGGGACAGATGATTTGACCATTGTGGAACGTGTCAGTTTTCCCACAACAACCCCAGAAGAAACAATGAAAAAAGTAATAGAATTTTTCCAACAATATCCTTTAAAAGCGATTGGGATTGGTTCGTTTGGTCCGATTGATATTCACGTTGATTCTCCTACGTATGGTTATATTACTTCTACACCAAAATTAGCTTGGCGTAACTTTGACTTGTTAGGAACTATGAAACAACATTTTGATGTGCCAATGGCTTGGACAACGGATGTGAATGCTGCGGCATATGGTGAGTATGTTGCTGGAAATGGGCAACATACATCTAGTTGTGTATATTATACAATTGGAACTGGTGTTGGCGCTGGAGCGATTCAAAACGGTGAGTTTATTGAAGGCTTTAGCCACCCAGAAATGGGGCATGCGTTAGTCCGTCGTCATCCTGAAGATACGTATGCAGGAAATTGTCCTTATCATGGAGATTGTTTAGAAGGGATTGCAGCAGGACCAGCAGTTGAAGGTCGTTCTGGTAAAAAAGGTCATTTATTGGAAGAGGATCATAAAACTTGGGAACTAGAAGCTTATTATTTAGCACAAGCAGCGTACAATACGACTTTATTATTAGCGCCAGAAGTGATCATTTTAGGTGGCGGCGTCATGAAACAACGCCATTTGATGCCGAAAGTTCGTGAAAAATTTGCTGAATTAGTCAATGGATACGTGGAAACACCGCCTTTAGAAAAATACTTGGTGACGCCTCTTTTAGAAGATAATCCAGGAACAATTGGTTGCTTTGCCTTGGCAAAAAAAGCTTTAATAGCTCAAAAATAACCATTTATTCGCAGTTCATGCATTATATTTGAAGGAAATGGCTAAGAATGATACTCTTATTATGTAATTAATTATTTAGGAGGGATTAGCATGGCAGATTTAAAAGGACGTTTTGACGATGCAAAAGATAAAGTAGAAGGTACTGCAAAAGAAGCGCAAGGCAAAGTTACGGATGATAAAGGCAAAGAACTTGAAGGAAAAGCTCAATCAACCTTTGCTGACGTAAAAGACAAAGCACGTGATGCCGGCGACGACCTTAAAGAAGGCGCTGAAAAATTAACTGATAAAGTTAAAGAAGGCTTTGAAGACTTAAAAGACAAATTTAGTAAAGATAAATAAAAATTAACAAAAGAGCGTGGGCTTACGTTATTTCAACGTAAGCCCACGCTCTTTTGTTTAGACATCAAATCCTTGTTTTTGCAAGAAAATTTTTACTTCTGGGCGACGATTATAAGAAAAATAGGACAAAGATTTCTGTGACCAATCCGCTGTTTGGGCGTTACTTGAGCGGCTGGCATAATAATCTTTTAATAATTCATCATATGTGTGCATATCTGTCAATTTGTCTGATTGGTAGTGATTTTCGCTTAAAATATTTTCAAAAGGCATCCGTGGTTTTACACCATTTAACGTTTCTGGTACACCGATTGTTAATCCGAAAAGTGGTACAGTTAATTCAGGCAAAGATAAGCGTTTGGCTACTGTGTCTAAGTCATTTCGAATGCCGCCAATATAACAAATCCCTAAATCCATAGATTCAGCCGCAATGGCCATGTTTTGCGCAGCAATCGTTGTATCAACGGCAGCTACTAATAATGATTCTGGTGTCTTTAAGGGTTCCAATGATTGCCCCTCTTTTGACAAAATCGTTGCATGACGATACAAATCAGCAACAAAAACATAGAACACACCAGTGTTAACGACATAGTCTTCACAATTCGCTAAACGTCCCAATTCTCTGCGTAGCTCAGGATCTTTGATTTCTATAATTGTATAAGCTTGTAAAAAATTGGAGCTTGATCCTGCTTGAGCTGCAGTAATTAACTGTTGTTTCTGCTTGTCCGTTAACGCTTGCTTTTTAAAATGACGAACGGAACGGTGACTTAGTAATTGTTCGATTGTTTGATTCATAAAAAACCTCCGTTTAAATTAAGAAAGAGAACAGAAAAACCCACAGCTTAATAGTGGGTTTCTCTGTCGTTAATTGCTAAAGATTACAGAATACGTTCAAATGGATCTAAACTAATTCCTTGGTCTAAGACAATTTTTGCATATTCTTTCGCTGCAAATAAAGAATGATCTTTGTAGTTTCCACACTCTTTTGCAGAGACTGCTGGAACAACTTCTGTATTGATTACTTTGTTTAAAACGTTGACTAATGCATCACGGATTTCTTGTGGTGAATGTTGATTCCACATAATCATATAAAAACCAGTGCGGCAACCCATTGGCGAAATGTCAATGATTCCTTTTAATTCATCACGCATGTTAACTGCTAATAAATGTTCCAACGTGTGTAATGCGCCTGTTGGTAGGGCATCTTTGTTTGGTTGTAAGAAACGTAAGTCATATTTTTCGACTAACGCATCACCATTTTGTTCTGTGCCAGCAAGGCGAACATATGGTGCTTTTACTGTGTTGTGATCTAATTCAAAACTTTCTACGCGTGCCATGAAATTTCGCTCCCTTTATAATTAAATTCGTTTTAACTATAACAAATTTAAGTCAAAAGTCAATGGATAGTCCTTTGATGGGTAATAGTTTTAAAATATCATGGGAAAATAAAAAAATCATTTTTTTGACTATGTAGGTTTTTTCAATACTATGGTAAAATAGGACAAGTAGCTTTTACAAGAAGGTAAGAGGGGAGTATGAAAATATGGGAAAAGAATATCATGTTGCCGTGGTAGGAGCAACAGGTGCTGTCGGGACAAGAATGATTGAATTGTTAGCAGAAACAAGTTTGCCAATTGCCAGTGTGAGGTTATTGGCGTCTAAGCGTTCTGCTGGACAAGAGATTCAGTTTAAAGGACAACCTCTTATCGTGGAAGAATTAGTCCCGGAATCATTTGAAGGAATCGATTTAGCATTATTTAGTGCTGGTGGGGGTATTTCCGAAAAGTTTGCACCAGAAGCAGTTAAGCGCGGAGCTGTCGTTGTTGACAACACTAGCCATTTTAGAATGGCAAAAGATGTTCCTTTAGTTGTTCCAGAAGTGAATCCGGAAGCCTTGAAAAATCATCAGGGAATTATCGCAAATCCCAATTGTTCTACGATTCAAATGATGGTGGCCTTGGAACCAATTCGGCAAGCGTTTGGCTTAGAACGAATCATCGTTTCAACGTATCAAGCTGTGAGTGGCGCAGGTATCCGTGCAATTAATGAGCTAAAAGAACAAGCCGAAGATTTTTTAGAGGGAAAACCTGTCAGCGAATGGTCAGCTGAAATTTTGCCAGCTGGCAGTGACAAAAAACATTATCCAATTGCTTTTAATGCGTTACCTCAAATCGATGTTTTTTCAGAAGCAGGGTATACCTACGAAGAATGGAAAATGATGAATGAAACAAAAAAAATCATGGGAGACAACAAGCTAAAAGTCGTTGCTACCTGTGTCCGTATTCCGGTAATTTCAGGACATTCTGAATCTGTTTATATAGAAGTGAAACAAGCAGATGCATCGGTCTCAGCCATCCAAGAATTAATGGCTCAAGCTCCAGGTGTAATTTTGCAAGATGAGCCAAGTGAACAACTATATCCACAAGCGCTAAATAGCGTCAACCAGAAAGAAACATTTGTCGGCCGTATTCGTCAAGACGTTGACGTGAAGAACGGTTTCCATTTATGGATTGTGTCAGACAACCTATTAAAAGGAGCTGCTTGGAACTCGGTCCAAATTGCTGAAACGCTACACGAAATGAATTTGCTTCGTGTACCTGAAAACGACTAGAAGGTTTGTATTGTATACTCGGGAGGGAATAGGATGGATTTAACGAATGCAACAATTATTACGGCAATGGTTACGCCGTTTCAAGAATCGGGAGAAATAGATTTTGATAAACTACCGCAATTGGTAGACTATTTATTGGCCAATCATACAGAAGGCGTTATTTTAGCAGGAACAACTGGTGAATCACCCACGTTAACTCATGAAGAAGAATTACAATTATTCCAGCGAATTATTGAACTGATCGATGGACGTATTCCGATTATTTGTGGTGTAGGTACGAATGATACACGTGACTCAGTCGCTTTTGTGAAAGAGTTAGCGACAATCGCTGGTATCGATGCTGTTTTGGCGGTTGTTCCTTATTATAATAAACCAAATCAAGAAGGTATGTATCAACATTTTAAAACCATCGCAGAAGCAAGTGAACTACCAATTATTTTATACAATGTTCCTGGTAGAACGGCTGCATGTCTAGAAGTGGAAACTACTTTGCGCTTAGCACAATTGGAAAAAATTGTGGCGATTAAAGAATGTGCAGGGTTAGATGCAATTACTGAGTTGATTGAAAGAGCGCCAAAAGACTTTCTAGTGTATACTGGAGAAGACGGGTTGGCTTTTGCCACCAAGGCACTTGGCGGACAAGGGGTTATTTCGGTAGCCAGTCATGTCTTCGGTTCGTCAATGTATGAGATGTATCAAGCGCTGGAGCAGGGGAACTTGCCGGAAGCGGCTAAAATTCAACGACAGTTATTACCAAAAATGAACGCCTTGTTTTCAGTGCCTTCGCCGGCACCCGTGAAAGCGGCCTTAAATCATTTAGGTATTCCTGTTGGAAATTTACGTTTACCTCTAGTTGCTTGTACACCAGAAGAAGAGCAAAGAATTATTCGCACGTTAGAGATTTAAAGAACGTGTAATCATAGAGAGGTGAAAAGAGTGAGTACAATAAAAATCGTTCCATTAGGCGGCGTTCGTGAAAATGGAAAAAATATGTACGTTGCTGAAGTGGAAGATGAAATTTTTGTACTGGATTGTGGATTACAATATCCAGAGAACGAACTTTTAGGAATTGACGTTGTCATTCCGGATTTTACGTATTTAGAAGAAAATAGTGAACGAATTGCAGGGGTCTTTTTAACACATGGCCATGCAGATGCAATTGGGGCCTTACCGTATTTGCTTTCAAAAATTCAAGTGCCTGTTTTTGGGACAGAATTAACGATTGAACTAGCAAAACTAAGTGTCAACAGTCATGCGGAAACGAAGAAATTTAAAGATTTCCATGTGATTGACCCGCATACAGAAATTGATTTTGGTCAAGCAACGGTGAGCTTCTTTAAAACAACGCACACCATTCCAGATTCGATTGGTGTTAGCATCAAAACAAAAGAAGGCAACATTGTTTATACTGGTGATTTTAAATTTGATCAAAGTGCGATTGAGATGTATCAAACCGATTATGGCCGTTTGGCTGAAATTGGGAAAGAGGGCGTCTTGGCGTTACTTAGTGATTCATCAAATGCTGAAAACCCAGTCCAAGTTGCTTCCGAAGCCCAAATCGCTGATGAAGTGTTCGATACGATTCGCTATTGGGAAGGACGAATCATCGTGGCATGTGTGGCAAGTAATTTGCAACGGGTTCAACAAGTATTGAATGCAGCGGATCGTTCTGGTCGTAAAGTCGTTTTGACAGGCCAAGATTTTGAACGGATTATTCGGACGGCGATGAAATTAGAAAAATTACAATTGCCAAGTGAAGATCTATTAGTGAAACCAAAAGAAATGAAAAAATATGCACCCGAACAGTTATTAATTTTAGAAACAGGCCGAATGGGAGAACCTATTAAGTCACTTCAAAAAATGGCTAATAATACACATGGTGTCGTTCGAATTGAAGAAGGCGATTTAGTTTATATTACGACAACGCCAACAACGGCCATGGAAACAACGGTTGCCAAAACAGAGGATATTGTCTATCGGGCCGGTGCTACGGTGAAGCAAATTTCCGACAATTTACGTGTGTCTGGTCACGCTAATCCGAATGACTTGCAATTGATGCTGAACTTAATGAAACCAAAATATTTCATTCCTGTCCAAGGTGAATACCGCCAGTTAGCTGCGCATGCGGACTTAGCACACGAAATTGGCATGCCTTATAAAGATATCTTTATTACAGGTCGTGGGGACATTCTAGAGTATACAAAAGGTAGAATGTCGGTAGCTGGCAGCACAACGGCCGAAAATATTATGATTGACGGAATTGGTGTCGGCGATATTGGTAATATCGTTTTACGAGATCGTCGTATTCTTTCCGAAGATGGTATTTTTGTGGCTGTTGTGACAATTAATCGCCGAGAAAAACGAATTGTTTCACCAGCTAAAATTACTTCTAGAGGTTTTGTTTACGTTAAAACAAGTAAAGACCTAATGAAAGAAAGTAGCAATATTGTTACAGAAATTGTTGAAAAGCATTTAGAAAGTGACGATTTCGAATGGAGCAAACTGAAACAAGAAATCCGCGAAAACTTAAGCCGTTATTTATTTGAACAAACCAAACGTCGTCCTGTGATCTTACCAGTTATCATGGAAGCGACGCAACGCAAGCGTCCCAAAAATAACGCATAGTTCGTCCTGATAAAAGCAGGTGATTTTAGGAGAAATTCTTCTAAAGTCATCTGTTCTTTTTTGTAACTTTCTTCTATAAATATGGTACTATTAATCAGAGCGCTGAATAAAGGAGGCGATTTTAGTGGAAGAGATTGTGTTGTTCCATACCAATGATCTTCATTCTCACTTTGAAAATTGGCCCAAAATACGGCGTCTGGTTAAAGCCAAACGTTCGCTGTACCAAAAAGAGGGCAAAACAGTCGTAACCATTGATTTAGGTGACTTTTCAGATCGGTGTCATCCTTTGACCGAAGCAACAGATGGTCGAGCAAATGTAGCTATAATGAATACATTAGCGTATGACCTGGTTACAATTGGAAATAATGAAGGAATCGGCAATTCAAAGAAACAATTAGAGCATTTATATGATCAGGCAACATTTGAAGTGGTCTTAGCTAATTTAGAAGATCCAAAAACCCAAACGTTACCAGATTTTTGTCAAGCATATAAAATTATGACAACTAAAGAAGGCACGAAGTTAGGGTTTATTGGCTTAACCGCACCATTTCCTTTAACGTATAATCCCAATGGCTGGACAATCAAACAAGTGGAAGCAGTCCTTCCTCAACTGATTACAGAAGTTGCGCCTCAATGTGATGTTCTCATTTTGCTTAGTCACTTGGGGATAGATACTGATTTTATGATTGCGGCGAATTATCCTGAAATTCAAGTGATCTTAGGTTCCCATACACATCATTTATTTAAAGATGGGGAAAAAATTAATCATGTGCAACTAGCAGCTGCTGGCAAATATGGACAGTATATTGGTGAAGTGCATCTGTTTGTGGATGCCGACACGAAGCAAGTCACAAGTTATGCGAAAACGATTGAAACAGCAAGTTTAGAAGAGCAAGCAACTGAGGCCAAGGAAATTGCGGGTTACTTAACGGAAGGTCATCGACTATTGCAAGCGCAGCAAATTGCACAAATCCCTGAAACCTTGTCAACGGACTTACGGCAACCGCATGCCTTTATAACTGTTGCCTTGAAGGCGTTAAAAGAAGCGGGGCAGACCGAAGCGGCTGTGTTGAACAACGGGTTATTTTTAGCAGATTTACCAGAAGGAATAATCAATGCAGACCAATTACATGAGGCCTTGCCTCATCCAATGCATTTAATCAAGGTTACCTTGAAAGGGTCAGACATGAGCCGCTTGATTCGTGAAATGGAAAAAAGTCGTCAATTTCTGCGGAAATTTCCGATTCGCGGGATGGGCTTCCGCGGGAAAATTTTTGGCGAATTATGTTATGATGGGATTCGTTTTGAGCAAAATAGCCAGACCGTTTTTTGGCAAGGGAAACCTATTCAGCCAGAGCAGAAGTATACGCTGACAACAGTGGATCACTTTCAATTTGTTCCGTTTTTCCCAACGATTGAGTTAGTTGGAGAAGTCGAATTTTTATTTCCAGACGTTTTAAGAACTGTCGTGGCGAACTATCTGCATGCCCACTATCCAATCAAATAAAAACAAGGTATAATAAAAACTAGGTGGTGAAAAAATGACAGACAAAAAGACAACCGAAAAAAAAGAAACAGAAACTGCTGCAACCTTTACAGAAGAACTAACAGCAGTTCTTGAAGAAATAAAAGAAGAACCTGTAAAAGAAAAGAAAAAAGGGGAAATTGTCACCATTGTGAATGAAACAGATATTCAAATTGGTGAAAGAGAGTACCGAATTGTTAAAAATCATCGTGATGCCTTTGATCCTGAACGCTTAGGTGAACGATTTAGTGAAGTATTAGCGCGTTATGATTATATCGTAGGAGACTGGGGCTATGAACAGTTACGCTTGCGTGGCTTTTTTGATACTTCTAATCGTCGGGCAGCGCCGGATCAACGCATTGATACACTAGAAGACTATTTGTATGAATATTGTAATTTTGGCTGTGCCTATTTTGTAATTGAACGAACAGGGGAACGTAAAGAAAAAACAACGCATCGTCGTCGTCGCCATAAAAAGAATAATCGTTCTAACGCGTTTGTCGAGGAAAAGAGTGCGCCCGCTAATAAAAATAGCAAGCCAGTGATTCGTACGCGAAAAGAAGAAAATAAAAAAACGACTACACCCAAACAGCCTAGTTCCAAAAAATCTGGCAAAGGCTTTACGATTCGTCAACGTGAGGAGTAAACAGAGTGAAAAAAGACTATCAAGGATATTTAATTGATTTAGATGGAACGATTTATTTAGGAAAAGAACCAATTCCAGCCGGAAAACGTTTTGTCGAGCAGTTACAGGAAAAAGATTTGCCTTTTTTATTTGTAACGAATAATACCACTAAATCTCCTGAAACAGTGGCACAACGTTTAGCAAATGAATTTGATATTCATGTCCCAGCATCCCTTGTTTATACAGCGACTTTAGCGACGATTGATTACATGAAAGAAACCAATCGAGGCAAGAAAGTCTTTGTCATCGGCGAGGCTGGTTTAATTGACTTAATTTTAGAAGCAGGTTTTGAATGGGATGAAACAAATCCTGATTATGTTGTCGTGGGACTTGATACAGAATTATCTTACGAAAAAGTGGTTTTAGCTACCTTAGCCATTCAAAAAGGGGCGTTGTTTATTGGGACCAATCCAGATAAGAACATTCCGACAGAAAGAGGCTTATTACCTGGTGCAGGTTCAGTTGTGACGTTTGTGGAGACAGCTACTCAAACAAAACCAGTTTATATTGGCAAACCAAAAGCGATTATCATGGAACGAGCGATTGCGCATTTAGGCGTGGAAAAAGAGCAAGTAATTATGGTTGGAGATAATTATGAAACCGATATTCAATCAGGGATTCAAAATGGTATTGATAGCTTGTTAGTTACATCAGGTTTTACCCCTAAGTCAGCTGTTCCAACTTTGCCAACGCCACCAACCTATGTTGTTGATTCCTTAGATGAATGGACTTTTTGAGTATGATGAGGTCGAAATTGCGTTTAAGGGAAACGCTTGGACTCATTTGTTTGTTTTTAACGATTGTGGCTTTAAGTATCACGATCACGATTAATTTTCGTCCATTGTATCTTTTTGATATCCAACACTTAAATATTTTAAAAGACGTAGAGGTTGATCGTGTGACCTTGATTAAAAATTACGATCATTTAATGATGTACTTAAACAATCCTTTTGAAAAAACATTAGTATTTCCTGATTTTCCAATGTCTGATAGCGCGGCTTTTCATTTTTATGAAGTGAAAAAATTGTTTTTATTGTGCTATGGCGTATTACTAGTTACGTTGATGCCTAGTGTCCTTTATTTAAAATATTTGGTAAAAAATCAGCGTTTATGGACATTGATACGGCCATTTCAGTGGGGAATGTTTTTGCCTGTGCTTTTTGGCTTTTTCATGCTGATTGGCTTTGATCAATTTTTTATTGCGTTTCATGGATTATTTTTTAACAACGATGCTTGGTTATTTAATCCGCTGACTGATCCGATTATCAATGCCTTACCTGAAGCTTACTTTATGCATTGTTTTATCTTGTTTTTTGTTTTATTAGAAGGCCTGTTTTTGATAGGTATTTTAATCGGAAAACGTTCTTTAAAAAAATAAAGAGAGAAAAGTGAACAATTCCAAAATTGCTCGCTTTTCTTTTTTATTAAATCTAGTTTTAAAAACTAGATTGAATAATTGTCAAAAGTATGATATTCTTTTTTAGAAATGGTTAGGAGGGTTTTTATGGACGAGATAGAAAAATCACTACAAGATTGGGGCCAACAATTGGAAAACGTTCATTTGCCAAGATGGCATGAGTTACCAGATATTGAATTATATATGGATCAAGTGATTACTCTGATAGAAAAATACTTATCCCCATTGATTACACTGGAAAAACATACTTTGTTAACGTCATCGATGGTTAATAATTATGTCAAACACGGGTTAATCCCGGCCCCAGTGAAAAAGCGCTACAATCAAAAGCATTTAGCGTTTTTAATTGCGATTACGTTGTTGAAACAAGTGTTAACATTGCCAGAAATTAAGCAAGGCATTTTATTCCAAGGAGCTACGGTTGGTATTCGTGAAGCGTACAATTTATTTTGTCAAGAACAGGAACGAGCGATTTATGTGATTGCTGCTCAAGCGCAAGAAAAAGAAGTTCAGGCCAAATCACAAGAACCTATGGGGATTGAATATTTGGCTGTAAAAGCAGCGACAATGTCTTTTGCTACTAAAATGTTTAGTGAAAAAGTGATTGAATTGGAACAAGAATACTTAAAAGAAATGGATGAGATGACACATGAATAAAGAAAAGATCGCACTACTGGTTGATTCTGGGACAGATGTTCCAGAGGCATTAGTCAAACAATACGGCATGTATGTCTTGCCTTTACAGATTATTTATCCTGAAAAAACCTATACAGATAAGGTAGATATTACACCAGAAGAAGTGTATCAACGTTTAGAGAAAGAAATCCCTAGTACTTCATTACCAGATGGTGCAACAATCCAAGCTATTTTTGACAAAATTAAAGAAGCGGGTTACGAAAAAGTCTTAGCGGTGACCATTTCTAGTGGTTTAAGTGGAACGTATAATGTGGTTCGCTTGCTTGGAGAACAAACCGAAGGACTAGATGTATTTGTTTTAGATACAAAGAACATTGGTATCGGGGCTGGCATTCAAGCGATTCGAGCAGCAGAATTAATTGAAACAGGATTAGGATGGCAAGAATTACAACAAAAATTAACAGAAGAAGTAGCCAACGCAAAAGTATTTTTTAATGTAGCCACTTTAGAATATCTACAAAAAGGTGGACGAATTGGTTTAGTCACTTCTATTTTAGGGAATGCGCTAAAATTAAACCCCATTATTTCTTGTAATGAAGAAGGCATTTACTATACGGTGGCTAAGTCTCGCGGCCGTAAAAAAAGTCTTGATAAAACGTTTGAGTTGGTGAAGAACTTTATAGGCGAGGCACCCCGTTTTCGTTTGGCAGTCGCTCACGGTGCGGCAGAGGAAGAAGCAAAAGCAATGATGGAACGCTTGAAAGCGGCTTTTCCACAAGCAGAAGAAATTTACTTTGGAACGATTAGTCCGGCATTAGTTGTTCATACAGGACCAGGACTTTTAGGTGTTGGTATACAGTTATTAAATGATTAATTAAATGAAAAATCTCCTCAAATTTTTTTGAGGGGATTTTTCATTTAAGATTTCTCTTTTTCATAGAAATATCATTTTACTGAAAAAACAACGAAAATTATATTGAAAATTTCACGAATGTGTTACAATTTGTCTACAAAGGGGGAATTTTTTGTGAAAAAAGCAATAGCAGAATGTTTAGGAACATTTATTCTTGTCTTTTTTGGGACAGGAACAGCCGTTCTAGGAAATGGTATGGAAGGGATTGGAACAACGGGGATTGCCTTAGCATTTGGGTTAACAATCGTTGCTGCTGCCTATAGTATTGGCACAATTTCAGGTGCACATCTAAACCCAGCTGTTTCTATAGGAATGTGGCTTAATAAACGAATAACAACAATGGAACTAATCTACTATGTAGTGGGACAAATTGTTGGTGGCTTGATTGCCTCATTTGCATTATTAAGCATTCTAAAAGGTGCTGGTAAAAGTATTGAGAACTTAGGTCAAAATGGCGTAGGGGAATTAAGTGTTGCTGGTGCATTGACAGTCGAAATTATTTTAACATTTATTTTTGTTTTAGTTGTCATGACAGTTACAAGTGCTAAGAAAGGCAATGCTTCATTAGCAGGAATCGTAATTGGGTTAACACTAACAATGATTCACTTAGTCGGTATTCCTTTGACAGGAACTTCTGTCAACCCAGCTCGTAGCATCGCGCCAGCCGTTTTTGCGGGTGGTTCAGCGTTATCTGAGTTGTGGATTTTTATCGTTGCGCCATTAATTGGTGGATTATTAGCCGCTCTTGTAGCAAAATTCATCTTAGATACGGAAGAATAGATTAGCGGAAGAAGAATCTTTGATAACAAGCGTCAATTGTTGTCAGAGATTCTTTTTTTGTTATACTAGGAGAACCTGAAGGCGCATTTTTAGCTAAAGATGAAAACATCATCAAAATAAGGTATAATAGGAAAGTATCAAATAAGATTAGAAGGAAAAAGAGGTGTCTCTTTGTGAAGAAAATTTTAGTAGTTGATGACGAGAAGCCAATTTCAGAGATCGTTAAATATAATTTGGTTAAAGAAGGATATGAAGTATTTACTGCTTATGATGGAGAAGAAGCACTTGAAAAAGTGGAAGAAGTGGAACCAGACTTAATTATTTTAGACTTAATGCTCCCTAAAATGGATGGCTTAGAAGTCGCGCGAGAAGTGCGCAAAACACATGATATGCCAATCATTATGGTGACTGCAAAAGATTCTGAAATTGATAAGGTTTTAGGATTGGAATTAGGAGCCGATGACTATGTAACGAAACCATTTTCAAATCGTGAATTAGTTGCTCGTGTCAAAGCCAATTTACGGCGAGGTGCAACCAATGCGAAAGAAGCCGAGGTGACAACACAATCTGAATTAACGATTGGTGATTTAACCATTCATCCTGATGCATACATGGTCTCAAAACGGGGTGAAAAAATTGAATTAACCCACCGTGAATTTGAGTTACTTTATTACTTAGCAAAACATATCGGACAAGTGATGACTCGTGAACATTTATTACAAACCGTTTGGGGTTATGATTATTTTGGGGATGTGCGGACAGTGGACGTAACCGTACGTCGTTTAAGAGAAAAAATTGAAGATAGTCCAAGTCATCCAACGTATTTAGTTACTCGTCGTGGGGTTGGTTATTATCTAAGAAATCCTGAACAGGAGTAATCAGGTATGAAGAAAAAAGTTCACTTTTTTCAATCTGTTAATTTTAAGATTGCTTTATCATTTATTCTGCTGTTACTGATTGCGATTCAAATCATTGGTGGCTATTTCATTCGTGAATTGGAAGCCACTACAATTTCCGATTTTAAGAAAAATATGGATTCCCAAGTTGTCCAATTGTCAAATACGTTAAGTACGCAGATGAGCAACAAAGATCTCGAACGTAGTGATGTTGATGCAAATTTAAAAAAAGCGTTATCTGATTTTTCAAATGCAGATATTTCTGAAGCGAGAATTGTCGATGATAAAGGGATTATTCGGGCAACCAATGATTTAAATCAACAAAATATTATTGGGAAAAAGAATGATTATCGTGATTTAAATGACTTTACGAGTAAAAAATATCAAGCTTTAGATAATGATAAACGCGTGTATGTGAATGTTCAGCCGATTCAATCGCCTACTGGGGAAACAGTGATTGGTGTCCTTTATGTGAAAAGTAATTTAGAAAATAAATACCAAGAAATTACCAACACAGCAAGTATCTTTTTCACTGCTTCTATTATTGCCGCAGCAATCTCGATTATTGTGACCTTACTGATTGCACGATCAATCACGAAGCCGATTGGTGAAATGCGCGAGCAAGCCATTCGAATCGCTCGTGGTGATTACGCTGGAAAAGTAGAAGTCCATGGAAAAGATGAATTAGGCCAATTAGCAGAAACATTTAATCAATTATCAGAACGGATTGAAGAAGCACAAGAAACAATGGAAGCAGAAAGAAATCGTTTAGATAGTGTCTTAACGCATATGACAGATGGTGTCATTGCGACGGATCGCCGCGGAAAGGTGATTACGATTAATGAGATGGCCCTTTCATTATTAAATGTAAAAAATGAAAATGTGATTGGGACCTCGTTATTAGAGTTGTTAGATATTGAAGAAGATTACACATTGCGGAAGCTGTTAGAAGAGCCAGATGAACTGCTGATTGATCGCTCAACGTCTGATCGTGAAGAAGACCAAATGATTATCCGGGTAGACTTTACGATGATTCGTCGGGAATCAGGATTTATTACTGGCTTAGTTTGCGTACTGCATGACGTCACAGAACAGGAAAAAAACGAACGGGAAAGACGGGAATTTGTTTCCAATGTTTCTCATGAGTTGCGAACGCCTTTGACAAGTATGCGTAGTTATATAGAGGCTTTAAGTGAAGGAGCTTGGGAAAACCCTGAGATTGCGCCGAATTTCTTAAAAGTCACGTTAGAAGAAACCGACCGGATGATTCGTATGATTAATGATTTGTTAAATTTATCTCGGATGGACTCTGGGAATACACATCTTCAATTAGAATATGTGAATTTTAACGAATTGATTAATTTTGTCTTGGATCGCTTTGATATGATGATTGAAAATGAGCAAAAAAATTACAAAATTCGCCGTGAATTTACTAAACGCGATTTATGGGTAGAATTAGATACAGACAAAGTAATTCAGGTTTTAGACAACATTTTGAACAATGCGATTAAGTATTCGCCAGATGGCGGCGTCATTACCTGCCGACTAGTTGAAACACATAATAATGTCGTCTTTAGTATCTCGGACCAAGGTTTGGGCATCCCTAAAAAAGATCTCGGGAAAGTCTTCGAACGTTTTTATCGTGTGGATAAAGCACGTGCGCGAGCACAAGGTGGGACTGGTTTAGGTTTAGCAATTTCTAAAGAAGTAATTCGGGCCCATAACGGGAGTATTTGGGTGGAAAGTACAGAAGGTGAAGGATCGACTTTCTATATTTCACTACCATATGAACCTTATGAAGAGGATTGGTGGGAATGATGAAATTATCAGAATGGATTACAAGAATTGGCTTGATTTTGATGGTCATTTTAAGTATATATTTTTCAGTCAATATCTGGCTGAATTCTGCCAAAAAAATACCAGAAATGAAGTCGGGAAGCCAAGTCACAACAGCTGTCAATGAAAAAGCCATTGGCGATGTCTATTTACCTTTGCAATTGATTCGAATAACTGATGGAAAAGCGATGCAAAGTAATCGTGAAACATTAATTAGTAATGTTCAAAATGATATTAAAATGGCTACGTTTGGTAAATTGACACAAGTTGTGACAAAAAATGCAGAGCAACTTAAGCGCTACAACCAAATGGAACAAGGCATTGAACTTCTTTATCAAGGTCCCTTTTTAATCTCGGACTATGCTTCGATTTATAATCTATCCATTAATTTTACTAACTTTAATGAGTTGACGGACCAGTATTTTACGAAAATTCAATTGGATTTTAACGAAAATAAGATACGTTTTTTAGATTATGATCAAGCCAACGTCTATGAAGCACCTATGACTGTCAATAAGGCGCGCTTAATGGGAATTATCAATAAAGAGGGATTACAATATCAAGACGTTTCCGAAAATACGCTAACCAAACAAGGGCAATGTTATTTAACCAATGATATGAAGTTGAAAAAGTACAGTTATATCTTAGCTTCGCAACCAGTTACTCGTTTTAGGAATGCTTTTTTCAATGAAACGGAAGATATCCAAACCAATGAAGACAGTCAAGACTTAACCTATACGAGTAAAGAAGAACGATTGTTTGCAGAAGAAAAACTGGGGAAAATCGATTTTAAAGGGACCTTGCCAGAAGAGAATAAACGGGACTCAATCTATAATCAAAGCTTTTCTTATGTAAAACGTTTAGGAACCAATATGGGGAATTTACGTTACTTTGATCGAACGAAAGATAGTGTCAATTATCGGACTTTTGTGGAAGGTTTCCCAGTGTTCAGTAATGATTTAAAAGGCCAAGTGGATATTCGCATCACGAACAACGATGGTGCTGCACCAAGCGTAACCATTAACACAAGTGTGAATACAATCCAAGTGCCGATTCCTTCAGAAGAAGAAGTGACGCTGGAAAGCACGGAAAAATTGATTAAGCGTTTAGAAACGGCTGGTGCTAAAAAGGAAAAAATCCAATCGGCTGTTATCGGTTATACGTGGCAGACAATTGAAGAAGTCAAACAAGTCGTTGATTTAAGTCCGGAATGGTATGTCCTTTATAACAACAATTGGTACACTGCAACGGACTTGGTAAAACAATTACCAAGCTTGGAGGTGGGCTAATGGATTTTAAACGAATTGAGTGGATTTTCTTCTTAGCATTTTTAGGATTAAATATCTTTTTATTTGGAATTTATCGGGAAGGTCAACAAGAGGAGAGCAACGTCTCTTCTTCCAGCCAAACAGAATCGATTGAAAGTCGGTTGGAAAAAGATAACATCTCGTATAAAGGGACACTTTCTTCAGAACGATTGGAAGGCTATTATTTAAGTGGCGAACAAACCAATTTTTCTGCTGCTTTAAAAATCCAACGTGAAAAGAATAAAAACTTTTTGAGAAATGGGCTGCAAATTGCGGATAATACTTTAACGAGTGTACCTAGTAAAAACTATTTTATTGATCCTAAGAAAATTGATAAAGATTTAAGTACCTTCTTAAATGAAAAAAATGCTTTATTATTCGGAGACGAATATCAATACTTACCAGAATTTTCTCATTTAAAAGAGCCGACGGCAGAAATTGTGGCTGCACAATCATATAAAGGAATTCCCTTTAGAGACGACACGGCAAAATTAAGTATTTTAGCAGATACGTCAGGTGAATTATGGAAAATTAGTAAATATTCGCAAACGCACATTGAAAATATTGAAGAGTTACGAGACAAAACGGATTTATATTCCAATCGTGATGCGATAGACACGCTCTATATGAATAACCGGATTCCTAGTAATTCCAAAATAACATTCATTAAATTGGCCTATTCAAGAATTTATAAAATTCGTGAGAAAAATGTATACGTTCCAGTCTGGTTTGTAGGAATTTCTACTGGTGAAGATTCAGTTGAAATTGAACAGGTGAATGCCGTAAGTAATACCATCATCACAAATAATACTGTGCCAAAGGTGGAAAAACATTAAGGTCCGTTGTATAATGAAACACGTTAATGTTGTAATGTAGAAGGGAAGAGTTTTAAATGGATTCAGAGTTTGCTTTTAATATCAGTGTTCTTGCCAGTGGCAGTACAGGCAATTCCCTTTTTATTGAAACCAACCAAAAGAAAGTATTAGTAGATGCGGGTTTAAGTGGCAAAAAAATCACTTCACTGTTAGCAGAAGTCAATCGCAAACCAGAAGATTTAGATGCGATTTTAGTTACACATGAACATCGGGATCACATTCACGGCGTTGGCGTGTTAGCGCGAAAATATAAGTTAGATGTTTATGCTAATGAAAAAACGTGGCAAGCGATGGATCCCATGATTGGCAAAGTCGATGTCGCTCAAAAACATATTTTTGAAATGGGCAAAGTTTTGACCTTGGGAGATATGGACATTGAAAGTTTTGGTGTCTCACATGATGCGATTGCGCCTCAATTTTATCGTTTTCATCGCAATAATCGTTCCTTTGTTGTTCTAACGGATACAGGTTATTGTAGCGATCATATTCGTGGTACGATTGAAAATGCAGATGCTTATTTAGTCGAAAGCAATCATGAAATTGAAATTTTGCGAGCAGGACCTTATCCATGGAGTCTTAAACAACGGATTTTAGGAGATAAAGGCCATTTATCCAATGATGATGGTGCTCTTGTGATGGCGGATGTATTAGGTGATAAAACAAAACGCATTTATTTAGGTCATCTTAGCAAAGAAAATAATACGAAACTTCATGCGCGAATGGCCATGGAGTCTACTTTGAAGCAAAAGGATTTAGGCGTCGGTGAAGCATTTAAGGTATATGATACAGACCCCGATTCAGCCTCAGAGTTATTTCAAATTTAGAATAATGGTGGTTTATCAGTTTTTGAGCGTGGAGCAAAAATCCAAAGTGATTTTTGTCCCATGCTCATTTTTTGTTCTTTTATCCAGCTGGTTTGACAGAGACATCGGTGATAATATTTTTAAACTCTTAGTTAATTTTTTGACAAATACTTGTGTTTGTCTGGTGTTAGGAGTATAGTTAACTAGATTTTTACTAGTGGGAGGTCTATAATGTTTCAATTTTTACCAAACTCTGTTTTACAAATGAGCACTATTTTTCTTTCGATTATTATCGAAGCATTGCCTTTTGTCATGTTAGGTTGCTTGATTTCAGGCGCTTTACATGTTTTTTTAACACCAGAACGAGTAAAAAAAGTGTTACCTAAAAATAAATTTTTATCAATTTGTGTAGGGAGTTTCCTAGGGTTTTTCTTCCCTTCTTGTGAATGCGGGATTGTACCCATTGTGCATCAATTTGTTAAAAAAGATGTACCAACACATACCGCTTTTGCTTTTATGTTGACGGCACCAATCATTAATCCAATTGTGCTATTCTCAACATACGTAGCCTTTAGTGGCGCAACAAAATTTGTGATTTGGCGAGTTTTAGGCAGTATGATTGTCGCGTGGGTTATCGGCATTTGGTTAGCTTATTTTCGAAAAGAATCAATTTTAACAGAAAAAGAGTTGGCGCAGATTAAAGAAGAGCAGGTTGCTCATACGCATGAACACGTTGATGAAGCTCGTTCATTTTGGAAAAACGGCTGGTCAGCGTTAACCCATAGTATTGATGAATTTTTTGATACGGGTCGTTATTTAATTTTTGGTTCCTTGTTGGCAGCAATCATGCAAACCTATATTCCAACTGGTGCACTTATGCAACTGGGCCATTCAAAGATTTTAGCGATTCTAGTCATGCTAGTCATCGCTGCTACTTTATCACTTTGTTCAGAAGCAGATGCATTTATTGGTTCTTCTCTTTTGAGTTTGTTTGGAACAGGACCAATTGTCGCCTTCCTAGTTTTTGGTCCAATGGTAGATATTAAAAATTTATTGATGATGAAACGTTATTTTAAAATGTCATTCATTGTACAATTTGTTTTGATAGTGGCGCTTGTCGTAACTATTTATGCGGCAGTAGTTTAGAAAGGAGGCCTACAATCGATGATACGATTTATTATTTTAATTGGATATATGGGTTTGATGATGTATCTTCAAATTTCAGGTGAGCTGAACCAATATATCAATATTCATTATAATTACTTAGCTGTTTTATCAATGGTTTTAGCTTTTATTATGGCGATTGTCCAATTGATTTTGTGGAACCAAGCAGATCCATCAATGCAAAAAAAACATGAAGACATGCACCATCATGGGGGACATGAACATCATGGCCATCAGCATAATTTGGAAAAACCCAGCCAAAGAGGGCTTGCCTATTTACTACTTTCTTTACCGTTGATTGTTGGCTTATTATTTCCGACAGTTAGTTTAGACACAACAATTGTTGAAGCAAAAGGCTTTAACTTTCCGGTAAGTAAAGAATCAGTAGGGGATCCTGATATGCAAACGCAATATTTGAAACCTGATACAAGTATGTATTTCAATAAGACGGATTATGACAAGCAGATGGCAAAAGCCATGAAACAATATGATGGCCAATCTGTGATTTCAATTACGGATGAAAACTATTTGGAAATTATGGAACTAATCTATAATTATCCAAGTCAATTTGCAGGAAAAAGGATTTCTTATAAAGGCTTTGTCTATAATTCAAAACGAGAAGAAAGTGTTGACCAATTTGTTTTCCGTTTTGGGATTATTCATTGTGTCGCTGATTCTGGTGTTTTTGGCTTGTTGGTTCATTTTCCTGAACATACTCAATTTCAAAACAATGATTGGGTAACGATTACCGGAACCGTTGAGTTGTCCTATTATCCACCATTTAAACGACAAATACCAACTGTGCAAGTGGAGAAAGTCAAAGCAGATCAAGCACCAAAAAATCAATATGTCTATCGTTCCTTTTAAAAAAAGTTGGTTGCTTCCTTATCAAATGGAAGCAACCAACTTTTTTGCTGTCTATTTTTTAATTTTGTTGCGCTTACGACGAATAAAACCCAAAGATTCTCTTTTTTCCCGAAAGCTGCGGATATTCTGATTGAAAACCTCAGAAACGACTAAGCCTAACGCAATTGCCCCAGCAATCATTACAGCTTGCACGGTAAAATAGGCACCTTTTTCATAATTGCCAATTACGATATTCCGAACAGCTTGATAAGCTAAGCCACCAGGTACCAATGGAACAATACCAGGAATATTAAAAATCGTGACAGGCATTTTCAATATTTTTGAGAATAGGTAGCTTACTGCCGCAACACCGACAGCACCGATGAGGGAACCTAATGCCGCATTTCCACTAAAAACTTCAACGATTACCCAATAAAGCATCCAGCTTACACTACCAGTTAGACCACAAGCCACCAGTGATCGTCGAGGAACATTAATAATAATCGCAAACGCCGCAGAAGCTAAAAAACTAAAGATAAATTGTACCAAAACGATTCCTAGCAAGTAAGTCACTCCTTTTAATAGAAAAGTTGAAAGACAAAAGCAATACCAAAACCAATCATTCCTGAAGTCATTAATGCTTCAGTCCCACGAGAAACACCCGATAAGTAGTGTCCGGCTAGCAAGTCGCGAAGAGCATTGGTAATTTGCACACCAGGCACTAAAGGCATGACACAACCAATGATGATTAAATCTTGTGATTGTCCGAGTCCCAATTTGACTGAAAGAATAGCGGCTGCACCAATAAACAGCGAAGCTAAAAATTCAGATAAAAATTTAATCTTGAGAAACTTTAAACTAAAATAATAAAGACTATAGCCGCAACCACCAATCAGAAAAGTCAAGAACAAATCGGACCAGACACCACCAAAAAGAATCATAATTGTAGCGCTGACAACGGCCGCACTAACAATGCGTGCGCTAATTGGAAAATGTCGGTGTTCACTATCTATCACTTTTAGTTTATTCAGTAATTCCTCTAAAGAAAAATCACCAGCCACATAAGCACGAGACAGCTGATTCACACGAGAGATTTTTTCTAAATCAATGCCACGTTTCATTACTTGAACCATACGAATCGTGGAGGTTCCATCTATGCCAACAAATAACCCGGTTTGTGTCACATAGCTAACCATTCGATAGTTGCCAGAAGCAAGCGCAATTCGGCTCATTGTATCTTCAACACGGTACATTTCTGCATCGCTTTCTATCATAATTTTACCAGCTAACAAACAGGTTTCTAAAAGTAAATCCAAATGAGCAGGAGTCATTGAGCAAGCCTCACTTTATGTATTTTCTTCTAGTGTACTACAAACGAACCAAAAAGAGGAAATAAATAACAGCTGCAATCGAAAATTTACATCGTAAACAGATTGTTAGCGAATTGTAACATTAAAAGGCTGATATTATTTAATCATAGATATTTAAAAGTTTTTAAAAGAAAAACGTCGATTTTTTCGCAAAATGAATTGGAGGGAAAGGTGATATTCTGGCGATTTAGCAGAGTTTTATTCTTGTTTTATAAAGTTGTGTATTTATTTTTATAATTTTAAAATTATCGATGGCTGTCATTTTTTTGCGGAGTCTTTATTAATAAAAGACTAAGAAATAACAAAAAAGAGAGAAGGAGAAGAAATTTTGTTTGTAGTTTCGGTTCTTTTCTAGTAAAATGAAATTGTATAAAAGTAGAAGTGAGGTGTAGTAAAATGGGTTTTACAGACGAAACAGTACGCTTTGATTTTGATGATAATCGAAAAAAAGCAATCAGTGAAACGTTAGAAACCGTATATCGGGCATTAGAAGAAAAGGGATACAATCCTATTAACCAAATAGTAGGGTATTTACTTTCTGGGGACCCGGCTTACATTCCTCGTTATCAAGATGCTCGAAACTTAATTCGTCGTCATGAACGTGATGAAATCATGGAAGAATTAACCAAATATTACTTAGCGAACCACGGAATCGATATCAAATGAGGATCATGGGGCTAGATGTAGGTTCACGGACAGTCGGTGTGGCTGTTAGTGATTTATTAGGTTGGACAGCGCAAGGCATCGAAATTATTCGCATCAATGAAGAGGAAGAGAACTTCGGCTTTGAGCGATTAGGTGAATTGGTGAAAGAATACGAAGTCACGAAATTTGTCGTAGGTTTACCGAAAAACATGAATAATTCCATCGGTCCTAGAGCTGAAGCATCCATGGCATATGGTGATAAGATTCAAGAATTATTTCAATTACCTGTTGACTATCAAGATGAACGATTAACAACTGTCCAAGCAGAGCGTTTCTTGGTGGAGCAAGCAGATGCTTCAAGAGCCAAAAGAAAGAAAGTCATTGATAAACTAGCGGCAGTAATGATTCTACAAAATTATTTAGATGCACATAGCCGATAATTATCGAGCTTTGAATACATCAAGGGAGAGAAGAAGAATGACAGAACACAACCACGATCATGATCACGAAGGACATGAACACATTACTTTAGTAGACGAACAAGGAAATGAAACATTATACGAGATCTTACTAACTGTTGACGGTCAAGAAGAATTCGGTAAAAATTATGTTTTATTATATCCAGCAGGAATTCCTGAGGATGAAGATGTTGAATTGCAAGCTTACTCATATGTGGAAAACGCAGAAGGTACAGAAGGCGATTTACAGCAAATCGAAACAGACGCTGAATGGGATATGATTGAAGAAGTTTTCAATACATTCATGGCTGAAGAAGAAGAGTAAAACTGTAACGAGAGAAGCGCTACTTCTCCTATTGAGAAGTAGCTTTCTTAATAATAATTGTTATAATGTACATGTTGTTTCTATCATAAGATACTATCACTATCATTGAGTGTGGTGGATAAAGAAGGACAGCATTGTCTAGTTTTACAAGATGTTGTAAAAACGTAACATCCTTGTAATGACGTTAATTTGGCAACTATCTAGCATAATTTATAATTTGTGTTATACTAAGTATGAGGTTTTGGAAATACTGTTAATTTTATAATATTAAATAAAAAAATGGCTCCACCTACTGGCATAGGTAGAGCCGTCAGAAATTCAGTTAAACAAACACGTAATTATTGGTGTGGTGCATTGCCACGAACTGAAATTCCAGTTAATAAAGCAAGTAAATCAAACATATATTTCACCTCCTTTATTATGATAGCTTCATTATAACATTATCTGTAAAATGATGGTATGTTTAATACAAAAAAAATAGAAAGATTGGAGTTTTGACTGTGAGAGTAGCGGGAGAAAAAATCAAAACAGCGCGTAAAAAGAAAAAATTATCGCAAGCTGAATTGGCAAAAGGAATTTGTACACAAGCAACAATTAGTAACATTGAAAACAAAAATGTGTGTGACAGTTTAGACATTTTCTCATCTGTATGTCTACGTTTAGACTTACAAGTAGAAGAATGTATCGAAGGTTCTAGTGAGAAAAAACTCGAAAGCTTATTAAATAAAGTAGAAGAATTATGCTTTTACTTTAAGCACGATGAAGCCTATGATTTGTTGAAAGACTATCCAGATGATATCGAAAGTTCAAACAGAATTTTAGAAACAAAATTTTTCTATTATAAAGGAATTACGAGTTTATTAGGTAAGAAAAATAATAGCGAAGCATTGTTCTATTTACATCGTGGTTCTGAAATTAGTCGTGATATTAATATTTATAATATTTTGAGTATGAATGCGATCGGTATTTTATATGAATTAGAAGATGATATTGAAAAAGCAAAAGTTTATTACGATAAATCTTTACAATTGCTAAGCGAATTCAAATTAGATTATCCATTAGAGCAATGCCGTATTTATTATAATACCGCAAAATTCTATTCATTAATTAAAGATTATGCAAAGAGTATTGAATTAAGTGATAAAGGAATCGAAATTAATCGGACGCACAGTTCTATTTACTCTTTAGATTGCTTATTATACGAAAAAGCGTTTAATAAACAAATGCTAGGACTAGATGCTGTTGAAGATTATCGTATTGCGTACTACTTTACACGTTTCTTTGAAAATAAAAAATTACTTACTTATATTGAAAAAGATATGCAAGAGTTTAACATCAGTTTTAAATAATGAATTATCGTTTCAGATTTTAAAAAGAACAACCTAACTCAAGAGGAGTTAGGTTGTTCTTTTTTCTCTTTTTAATTTGTTTCTTTGACAGCGTTACGGACGCTTTCGGCGACGACTTTTGCGACTCCTTCTTGGAATGGATCGGGAATAATATTGGTCGGCGTGAGTTCATTATCGGGAATCAATTTTGCAATACCTTTGGCAGCGGCAATTTGCATTTCAATCGTAATCTTTTTCGCCCGAGCATCTAAGGCACCACGGAAGATACCAGGGAAGGCTAACACATTATTAATTTGATTCGGAAAGTCACTACGACCAGTTCCGACAATATAAGCGCCTGCCGCTAAAGCTTCATCAGGAAAAATTTCAGGAACTGGGTTAGCCATTGCAAAAATAACTGGCTGCTCATTCATCTGTTGAATCCACTGGGGTTTTAAAACACCTGGTGCTGAAACACCAACAAAGACATCAGCGCCTTCAAGAGCAGTAGCTAAATCACCAGTACGATGTTCCCGATTGGTTAGCTTCGCAATTTCTGCGTGGTGTGGTGGCAGAGCTGTATCTGTTTCGCTCAGAATCCCTGCACGGTCAACAATGATAATATGTTTTACACCAGCAGCTAAAAATTTTCTTGTGATCGAAAGACCAGCGGAGCCACCGCCGTTGATTACCACATGAATGTCCTCTATTTTCTTGTTGATTAATTTTAAGCTGTTGTACAAAGCCGCTAGAACAACAATCGCTGTCCCGTGTTGATCATCATGGAAAACGGGAATATCTAGTTCATCGATTAAACGCTGTTCAATTTCAAAACAACGAGGAGCGCTGATATCTTCCAAGTTAATTCCCCCAAAGGTTGGAGCCAAAAATTTCACCGTTTGAATAATTTCTTCAGTATCTTGTGTATCTAAAACAAGGGGAATCGAATCCACACCAGCAAAGCGTTTAAACAATGCAGCTTTTCCTTCCATGACAGGCATCGCTGCTTCAGGACCAATGTTACCTAAACCTAAAACTGCTGAACCATCACTGATAACGGCGACGGTGTTTTTCTTTGTCGTTAATTCGTAAGCGCGTTCTTTTTTTTCATGTATGGCAGAAGAAACAGCCGCAACACCTGGTGTGTAGGCAATTCCTAAATCTGCTTTTGTTTCAATCGGAACTTTAGGGCAGACTTCTAATTTTCCCCCAAATTTTTTTGCTTGCTCAATCGCTAATTCTTTTACATCTTTTGTTGACATATCATTTTCCTCCTAAATAATTCACTTATAGTTAAAAAAGCATTCTAAAAATAGCAGTCATTGTTATTACTGTAATGGCACCGCCTAAACGTGTCGCAACTTGTGCAAACGGCATTAAGTTCATTCGATTGGCTGTACTTAAAATAGCCACATCGCCAGTCCCACCCATACCACTCTGGCAAGCGGAGACAATGGCAGCCTCAACGGGATTCATATTCATGAAGCGTGAAACGGAAAATCCTGTAGCAATAACAGTGAAAACGACACTAATTACCACAATAAAATATTGCCAGCTAAGCATTCCTACGACATCTTTTAAAGGAATATATAACATACCTAAGCCGACCATTAACGGGAACGTAAAATTGCCAGAGATAAATTTATAAAGCTGTTTTGATCCGCGTTGGGTTTCTTTCGGTACTACGTTTAAGTATTTTAAAAAGGCTGCGACAACAATCATCAAAACAGGACCAGGAAAGCCTGTTAAGTGTTGCAATAAACCGCCTGTAATAAATAAGGTACACGCAATTAAAACACCAGCACCCATTAATTTTACATCAATTGGTGCTTTGTCTTCTTCTAAAGCATCACTTAAATCATCTGAATTAGTAATTTTGATCAACTGACCTTGTCCAGAAAGTTCAGGGCGTTTTTCTCCTAAACGACTAAGTAAACCAGAACACATAATAGCAAAAAAATTACCAATAATGGTTGCGGGAATTAATTGCCCCACTAATTGTTCACTTGGCAATCCAGTAATGGCACTATAACCAAGGGATAAAGGAAGAATGCCTTCACCAATTCCACCAGCTAAAACAGGAGTGACAATATAGAAAAGGCTATGTTTCCAACCGAGACCTAACAGCGTTCCAACTAGGGTCCCAACACCCATTGCTAAAATCATTCCTAATGCCATCGGGACAATCATGCGCATTAAACCTTGGACTAAAATTTTGCGGTTCATTCCAAGGATACTTCCACAGACCAAACATGCAATATAGAAATAGAGAAAGTTTGCTTGTTTCATTAAAATATCTGTTGAGTCTAAGACATTTTGGTTGAGTAAATTGAAAAAGACCATAATTGATGGTACTAATAAAGATAAAATTGCGGGACCGCCAAAATGTTTCAAAATAGGAATATTTCCACCAATTGTTCCAAGTAACCAACCCATTGTTAAAATTACGGCAAAACCACCTAACATATTGACTGGTAGTTGTTCTAATAGAGCCGTAACAAGAATAATGCTAGCTGTTACAAGATAAACAGGTAACGTAACCGAACCAATCCTCGTTTTGGTTAATTTGTTGCGCCAATCTGTTTCATTAGCAGCTGTTGCGTGCAATTTCTTTTCCATGCTATTTCCTCCTATAACTTTAATCTATATTCATCATAATGTAAACGTTTTCTGCAGAGTAGATTATTTAATTAATTTAACTAAAGAAAAGTTTTTTAACCAAATCTTCCTATGCTATACTTTATTTGAAGAGAAAAGAGGGATGGAATGAAGCGTGGCGGGAAATTATGGTGCTTCTTATCAGTGATTTTTATTGCAACATTAATTATTATGATTACTTTCTTTTACGGAGTAACGACGGTCCAAACAATTAAAGAAGTTCGTAAAAACCAAGAGCAAGCACTTTTAGCCGTCGGGGAACAGTTGGCTATTGAACCGAATGTTATTGAAGCCTTAAAGAATGATCACTATTCAGATGAATTGGAAGCGTATACGGTTCGTTTAGGTGAAATCCATCAGTTGGATTTTATCGTGATTATGAATATGCAGGGGATTCGTTTAACACATCCTGATCGCCAAAAAATAGGTAAGCATTTTGAAGGTGGCGATGAAGTGCGAGCATTAAAAGGGGAGGAACATTTGTCTGTTAGTCAAGGGAGTTTAGGAGAATCATTACGAGGTTTTGTCCCAGTCTATGATCAAGGAAAACAAATTGGGGTTGTGGCAATGGGCATTAAAATGACCTCGCTTTCACAATTGATTGAACGAACAAAAAATGATTACACAGTGAGTGTCCTTTTAAGTGTTGGTTTTGGCTTTATATTAGCCATCGTGGTTTCTTATTATTTAAAAAAACAACTTCACGATTTAGAGCCAAGAGAAATTGCTCGTCTATTAGAAGAGCGAAACGCCATGCTTGAGGAAACGAAAGACGCAATCCTTGTGATTGATACCGATCAAAATATTTTATTAGCAAATATTGAGGCGACTAAAATGTATCATAATATAACAAATAGTGAAGAAAATTTACTAGGAAAGAAACTTTCAGCATTGGTTTTATCTCCTGAAAAATTAGTCGTACATTCAAAAACAGAGCAATTCTATCGTCAAAATGGCCAGGATTATTTCGTCTCAATCGCCCCGATTAATGTCCGTAAAAAAACAATTGGGCATGTTATCTTTCTGAAAAATGCGACGGAAACGTTTATTGTCGCAGAACAGCTTGTCAGCACAACGACATATGCTTCGGCATTACAAAGTCAATCACACGAATTTATGAATAAGATGCATGTCATTTATGGCTTAGTCGATTTAGAAGATTACGAGGCGCTAAAACATTATCTAGCCGATTTATTGAAACCAGAAAAGGAATTTGCACAGCGCTTAGCTATTTTGGTTAGGAATCCTATTTTAGCAGGTTTTTTAAGTGGGGAAAGAATCAAGTTTGCAGAAATTAAAACACAATTAGCTATTGAAATTTATCCAGAAATTCCACCAAATAAACGAGATGAAGATACGCAAAATTTGATTGCTATCTACCGTTATATTCATCGTTTCCTGATGGAACAACCGTTACCAGAAGAGATCATTGAAACCATTGATTATCAGCCAGGAAGTTTGACGACGACTTATTCGTTTGCTTATCCAAAAGAACAACTGGAACGCTTTGAACAAGAGTTTTTCACTTCTTATTTGGCAAGATTATTAGAGAATGCGGAAGCGACATTGACTTGGGAAAACCAACAAAACAATTGGCTTGTCCTTCGCATAAATGTTCATTACGAAGGAGCAGAGGAAAATGAACCTATTGATTATTGAAGACGATCCTATGGTTGCATATATACATCAAAAATATCTTGAAAAATTAATTCACCAACCGACTATTTTTACGGCGGCAACAATTGCTGAAGGTCTACAACTAACGAAAGAAAAACAACCAGCACTTGTTTTATTAGATGTTCATTTAAAAGATGGCAATGGCTTGACCTATCTGGCAACAATTAGAGATGAAAAAATTGACACAGAAGTTATCCTGATTACGGCTGCCAACGAGTTAGAAAATGTTAAACGAAGCTTACATTTAGGCGTTTTAGACTATTTAGTTAAACCCTTTTCTTTTGAGCGATTTCAACAAAGTATCGAAAACTATCAGAAAAAAGCTGCTCAATTCACGCTGGAAACGAAGGAGCTTTCGCAAACAAAAGTGGACCAATTGTTTCATTCTTCACAGACAAACGCACGTAAAAATGAACAAGATCTTCAAAACATGTCCTTAGAAAAAGGACTAACACAAGCAACATTACAATTATTGTTAAAAAAAATAGACGAATTTACCGACTATTTTACGATTCAAGAATTATCAGAAGCGAGTCAGCTTTCACATGTTTCTGTTCGCAAATATGTGTTGTTTCTAGAAAAAAATAACCTTTTAGAAAGTAAAAATAGCTATTTAAAAGTGGGGCGTCCCTATCAATCGTATCGGAGAATTTAGTATTTTTTATTTTTTAGTAAATAAAAAAAGTAATTGAAAAGTGGCGAAATACAGAGGATACTCCTTTTTATTCTCATTTAAAGAACTTAATTG
This sequence comes from Enterococcus sp. DIV2453a, assembly GCF_050533535.1. NCBI lineage: Bacteria > Bacillati > Bacillota > Bacilli > Lactobacillales > Enterococcaceae > Enterococcus > Enterococcus sp. DIV2453a. The sequence goes on from NZ_CP172899.1 coordinate 1,056,322, forward strand.
AGAATGGAAAAGAGGATATTACTTGTTATTTTTTGAGAATATATGATATTCTTTATTATGTAAGAAATAATATTATATGGGAGGAACGAGCGATGAAAGTTATTGTTTTAGGATCATCACATGGAGGTTATGAAGCGGTAGAGGAATTACTAAATCTTCATCCTGATGCAGAAATTCAATGGTATGAGAAAGGTGATTTTATCTCATTCTTGTCTTGTGGCATGCAGTTGTACCTAGAAGGAAAAGTGAAAGATGTTAATTCTGTTCGCTATATGACTGGCGAAAAAATGGAGAGTCGTGGTGTGAATGTCTTTTCTAATACTGAAATTACAGCGATTCAACCAAAAGAACATCAAGTGACAGTGAAAGATTTAGTGTCAGGTGAAGAACGTGTTGAAAATTATGATAAATTAATCATCAGTCCCGGAGCTGTCCCATTTGAATTAGATATTCCAGGTAAAGATTTGGATAATATTTACTTGATGCGTGGTCGTCAATGGGCCATTAAATTAAAACAAAAAACAGTAGATCCAGAAGTCAATAATGTGGTTGTGATTGGTAGTGGTTATATTGGGATTGAAGCTGCCGAAGCATTTGCAAAAGCCGGTAAAAAGGTTACCGTTATTGATATTTTAGATCGTCCATTAGGGGTGTATCTAGATAAAGAATTTACAGATGTTTTAACAGAAGAGATGGAAGCTAATAATATTACCATTGCAACTGGTGAAACAGTTGAACGTTACGAAGGCGACGGTCGTGTGCAAAAAGTCGTTACAGATAAAAATGCGTACGATGCTGATTTGGTCGTTGTAGCGGTTGGTGTCCGTCCAAACACTGCTTGGTTAAAAGGTACCTTGGAATTACATCCGAATGGCCTAATCAAGACGGATGAATACATGCGGACAAGTGAGCCGGATGTATTTGCAGTAGGGGATGCTACGTTAATTAAATACAATCCTGCAGACACAGAAGTAAATATTGCCTTAGCAACGAATGCTCGTAAACAAGGTCGCTTTGCTGTGAAAAACCTAGAGGAACCAGTTAAACCTTTCCCTGGTGTTCAAGGATCTTCTGGCTTGGCCGTCTTTGATTATAAATTTGCTTCAACAGGGATTAACGAAGTCATGGCTCAAAAATTAGGAAAAGAAACAAAAGCGGTGACAGTAGTAGAAGACTACTTGATGGACTTTAATCCAGACAAACAAAAAGCTTGGTTTAAATTAGTGTATGATCCTGAAACAACACAAATTTTAGGCGCTCAATTAATGTCGAAAGCAGATTTAACTGCAAACATTAATGCTATTTCATTAGCGATTCAAGCCAAAATGACGATTGAAGACTTAGCCTATGCGGACTTCTTCTTCCAACCAGCGTTTGACAAACCTTGGAATATTATTAATACAGCGGCTTTAGAAGCGGTGAAACAAGAACGTTAATAGAAGAGAAAATAAAACCCATGAGTATTTATAGTACTCGTGGGTTTTATTTTTATTTTGTATTCAATTGATTTTTCAACTCTTGTTGGACACGAGTTAATTCTTGTTCATCCACACGTTGATAGGAAACACCATCTTGCATAAAACCAGTACCTTGAAGTTGGTCTTGTTTCACTTTACCAAAGGCACTGCGATAATCTAAGGCAATTTTTTTCATGTCATCAAAACTTAAATCTGTCTTCATATTATCAGAAACAGCTGTTAAAATTTCTTGATAGTTGCTCACGCTATTAAGACTTAAGACTTTTTGGACGATGCCTTCAATCACTTTTCTTTGCCGTTCTTGGCGGCCGTAGTCACCATTAGGATCTTCGTAACGCATTCTTGAATAGGAGAGTGCTTGTTCACCATCCAATGAAATTTTACCAATCGTAAAATCATATCCGTCTTGAGAAAAAGTCAGATTATTGTTCACTTCGATTCCGCCAACCGCGTTGACTAATTCTTTTAAACCAGCCATATTAATTGAAACATAATGATTAATAGGTATATTTAAATAGTTTTCAACTGTGTCCATTGCTAAAGATGCGCCACCAAAAGCATAGGCGTGATTCAATTTATCTTGTTTTCCTTGACCTGGAATATCAACATAGGTATCGCGAGCAAGACTGACTAAGGTTGTTTGCTTGTCACGAGGATTAACTGTTGCAACAATTGTTGTATCCGAACGACCTTGCTCGACACGCCCATCATCGCCTGTATCAATCCCTAATAATAAAACAGAAAAAGGCTCCTTATTGTTTAAATTGACCTGACTTTTTTTAGATCGTTCTACTGTTTCATAGGTTTTATCCATTGATTTAGAAACATCCCAATAAAGTTTTGCTCCCATTCCAACAACTGCAAGAAATAGAACCAAGATAATTCCAAAGATAATGGCAAAAATTTTCTTCCCTTTTGACATATTTTTCCTCCAATAATTTATCACAGGTTGTGATTTTTTTCTTATAGGTTAATCTTACTAATTTTTAGTGAAGAAGTATATAATAATTGTTGAAAGACTATAAAACTTTAAGGTATTTTGCATTATTTTTGCTTAATCTTTTGAAATATCTCAATTCTATTAAAATATGCGAATTAGTATATTACACGTTTTCAAGGTGTTTCATTGTTGATTAATTAGAATTTTAGTGGTATTTTTGTATTTGTAATTAGTACAGATTTTAATTGGAGGTATAACAGTGAGTAAAAAAGGATCAGATATCATAGTAGAAAGTTTAATCAATCACGAAGTGCCCTATATTTTTGGGATTCCTGGTGCAAAAATTGATGGGGTTTTTGATGCATTAGTTGACAAAGGCCCAGAATTAATTTTAGCTCGACATGAACAAAACGCTGCCTTTATGGCACAAGGGATTGGTCGTTTGACGGGAGAGCCCGGCTTAGTTATTGCAACTAGTGGACCTGGTGCCAGCAATTTAGCAACTGGGTTAGTAACTGCGACTGCAGAAGGGGACCCTGTTTTAGCATTGGCTGGACAGGTGAAACGGTCCGATTTGTCAAAATTAACTCACCAAAGCATGAATAATGCTGCATTATTTAGTCCAATAACAAAATTCAGTACAGAAATTCAAGATCCAGAAACATTATCTGAAAATATTGCCAATGCTTACCGTATCGCCAAAACAGCGAAAAAAGGTGCAACGTTCTTATCGATCCCACAAGATGTCACAGATAGTCTGGTGACAGGCGAAGCAATTAAGCCTTTGTCGGCTCCGAAACTGGGCCATGCATCAGCAGAAACAATCGCAGCTTTAGCTGAACGAATCAAGCAAGCGAAATTACCTGTTTTACTTTTAGGAATGCGGGCCTCTGCACGAAAAGTTACCGCAGCCATTCGTGAATTGGTTGCTATAACTGGTTTGCCAGTCGTGGAAACGTTCCAAGGAGCAGGCATTATTTCAAAAGAATTAGAAGAACATTTCTTTGGGCGTGTTGGTTTATTTCGAAACCAACCTGGGGATCGTTTGTTAAAAAGAAGTGATTTAGTGATTGCGATTGGTTATGACCCAATTGAATATGAGGCACGTAATTGGAATGCAGAAAAAGATGCGCGCGTTATTGTTATTGATGAAGTTCAAATGGAAATTGACCAATATATGCAACCGGAAGAAGAGCTAATTGGTGATATGTCTAAAAATATTTTGAAATTATCAGAAGCATTTAGTGAACCAATATTAACAGAAGATGCGCAAGATTATTTAGAAACGCTTCAAGAAAAATTAACGATTAAAGAAGTAAAAACAAGTACAATTGAAAATCGATTACATCCATTAGAAATTGTTCAAACGCTTCAAGAAAAAACCACGAATGAAATGACAGTTACTGTTGATGTAGGGAGTCACTACATTTGGATGGCTCGCCACTTTAGAAGTTATGAACCGCGTCATTTATTATTTAGTAACGGTATGCAAACATTAGGTGTCGCTTTGCCTTGGGCAATCTCGGCTGCGCTGGTTCGTCCGAATACACAAATTATCTCTGTTTCTGGGGACGGCGGTTTCCTATTTTCGGCGCAAGAATTAGAAACAGCGGTTCGTTTAAAGCAAAATATCGTGCATATTATTTGGAATGATGGTAGTTATGATATGGTTAAATTCCAAGAAGAAATGAAATATAATCGATCCTCTGGCGTAGATTTTGGTCCAGTTGATTTTGTGAAATATGCTGAAGCTTTTGGAGCCAAAGGGGTTCGAGTACATTCACAAGCAGAATTTGCCGCAGCTTTAGAAGAAGGAATGCAAACAGAAGGCCCAGTGATTATTGATGTTCCTGTGGATTATTCAGATAATCAAGAATTAGGTAAAACATTGTTACCAGATCAACTTTATTAGGAGATGGAAAAATGAGCGAACAATATGTTTATCAACATGGTACGCTAGGCGGTTTAATGGAAAGTTTGATGGCAGGAACGGCAGAAATTGGTACGTTACTCACGCAAGGTGATTTTGGAATTGGGACATTAGAAGGCTCAAATGGCGAAATTATTTTATTGGACGGTATATTGTATCATGCGAATCAAACTGGCGAAATTACTATTTTAGAAGGCGAAGAATTAACGCCATATGCCGCAGTTACTCGTTTTCAAGAAGATGGCGCATTCCCTGTATCAACGGAAACCGATGAAAATATTAAAGCACAAATTTTAGAAAAAATTAGTCCTAATTTTTTTGCGGCAATTAAAATTAGCGGTCTTTTTGCGAAGATGCATGTCCGTGTGGCACCTAAACAAGAAAAACCATATCCACCATTTGTAGAAGCAGCACGCAATCAACCTGAATTTACAGCGGAGAATATTCAGGGAACAGTTGTAGGGTTCTTTACACCTAAATTATTTCATGGTGCTTCTGCTGCAGGATTTCATTTGCACTTTATCAGTGAGGATCACCAATTTGGTGGGCACATTCTTGATTTTGGCATTAAACAAGGGACTGTTTCGTGGATGGAAGCAGCAGAATTGCGGCAGCATTTTCCAGTTCATGATGCTGACTATCGGAATAAAGAAATTGATATTGCAAAAGCTTTGTCCGCAATTGAAGAAGCGGAATAACAAGGCACATTTCTCCACGCCCATTCAAGTTGACCTAGTTAGTCAACTTGAATGGGCTTATTGCTGCTCGTCGCTTTTTGTTGTTATTTTTCAAAAAAAAATAGTATCCTTTTTATAATAAGCAAATAACAATTGGAAAGGATGGCGTAATGGACACACTTTATAGAAGTTGGCAATTGTCTGGTTGGCTTTATCATGATATTTTTGTCATCATTGTAGCAATTATTTTTATAGTAATTAGTGGTATTTTGGTTATTTCCTTAATAAGAAGGCGGAGTACAAGGCGACTGGTTCCCTATGCGTTAATTTTGTTGGTTTATCTTGCAGTGGTACATTTTGCTGGTTTAATCTTTTTCGGAATGTTTCGTTCAGTAACGATTGAAGAGAAAAGTGCGACGTTTTATTCTGAAAAAACGAAAGGCTTAACTTCAATCGAGCGAATGATTATCCCAAATGGACGAACGAATGGCATTAGCACCAGTAACTCATTGTTCCAAGTGATTTCTGTTAATAGTCAGACGGGCGAACGAATGTGGAGTAAACGTTTAGGTTGGCGTGATTATTTAATTGGTCAAACAGATCAATATGTGGTTTTGAATAATGCTGATAACGAGGCCATTTACTTACTCGATACAAAAACAGGGAAAAAACAGTTTTCTGAAGCGGATTTAGTGAAGAAATTCCCTGAATTAAAAGACTATTTAAGCTCTGATTTCGTTGATTATCGTTTTATGGATAATCGCTATCTCTATATTTATGGATTAAACAATCGATATTATCAATTAGATTTGAAAAATTGGCAGTTAAAACAAGATCCAACTTTCAAAGAAGTCTTTCAAACACAAGAAGCGCCTAAATGGACGGTAGATTCAAATGAGAGTCAAATTGGTCAAAAGCTGTCATCGGAAGAGCGTACAACAGTGCAAGGAAAACTAGAAGAGCAACTAATAGCACCAGTTTTATTAGGCAAGCAAGATGAAGCGAATTATTATGTTCTGTCATACAAGAAAAGACAAAGTAATCAAGCGATAGTTGGCTTATACAATTGGCAGAAAAAAACATACGAGTGGCAAACACCGTTGCTTTTAACTAAAGAAAATGTACCTATTGAAGCTTTTCAAGTAGAGGATGCGTTATTCATTAAAGTCCCGCGTTATTTATACAAAATTAACCTGAATAATGGTAATCAAGAGTATCAGTTTGATTACCGTTGGGGCCAAGTGATTCGTTAAACGAAAAGTGGTAAAGCATGCTTAGACAAATAGAAGGAGCAAATAGTCCTTATGATATAAAAAAACGCTTAGAAGAGTAGTGATTCCGCTAGTTTTCTAAGCGTTTTTTTTATTTTATGCAGGTCCAGAGATTAAATTCCAGATAATCGAACCTGTATATGCGCCAGGAAATAATTGTGAAACAGGGGTTTGGATTGCAAGAGAAATATCGGTCATGCGGCCGCTCCACATTCCTTGTCCTTTTCTATCACCAGCGTTACTCATTAAAGTCGCACCGTTACCGATAATAATTGGGTTGGTCGGGAAGTCGGGTGCAGCAGGATCTTCTGAAAAATCCAGTCCATACATTGTATTTGTCATAAAGAAACGCCTTAACGTTTTGTCATAGCGGGCATAGCCGCCTGTTAATTGAAACGTAATGATGCCTAGTAAAGAATGAGCTTCGTTTCGCATGTGTGGGATTTCAGCAGTGACATGCCAACCAGTTAAGGCTCCGCGAACATCCCCCATCCCGAAGTGTCTCATTGTATGAGTATTGCCTTCAGAAGGTCGTATAGGAACTGACGTTAAATCACCAGAAATCGCTTGGGTTTCAAAAGTAAATTCTTTCGGAATAAAGAGCAAGTCAAAACTAGTGTTAGGATTTTCTAAGTCAGGATCAATGGCATCGTCAACCGATTCATCGCCAGGCAGCCCTCCAAGTTCTAGTTCAACTGAAACCGGCGTTTTTCCAGAACGGGTGGCAAAAGAAACCGATGGGTCAAAAGTAAAGAGACTGAATATTAGAAACAAGGCTGCCATTGATTGATAAGTGAGTAGATTTTTTTTATTCAAGAAAGTTCCTCCTTTAGGTGCTGATAATATAAGTATACGCAAAAAGAGCTGTTTTTATTTATCAGTAATTTACAGGGAATTCGAAAATATTGAGACAAATAGTTTTTAATATTAGTTGAGAAAGGTGAGTCGACAATTTTTACTTGTTGATTCTGTCTTTTTTGAGCACCATTCGTTATATCAAGCATGCTAAAATATAAAAGAAATCATCAGGTATCACTAATGAAAAGGGAGAGGAGGAGAAAACTTTGAGTAAGTGTTTGGGGTTGTTGATGATTTTATTTGTATTATCTGGCTGTTCAGGAAGTAGGGATTCACAACAGGAAGTCGTTATAGAAAAGTCTGCTAATAATGACAAAGTAAGACAATTTGTCGATCAAAAAAATCCGCATTTAGGAACGCAATTAGAAGCAGAATCTTATACTAAACAGGAAGCGATTGAATTTTTACAAAATGGTTTAGGGATACCAACGAATGACTCGGCGTTTCATTATACGTTTAAGCAGTCAAATAAAGGAAGTTATGTTGTTCAAATTATATCTGAAAAGAATAGTGTCTCAAAAGAGAATGAATTGTTCGGATATTATCAGGTGTATCAAGATGGTATTATAGTGAAAATGATGGAAAAGGATCAAACGTTCCAAGAAAATTAAGTGATAAATAAAAAAGTTGACAAAAAACACAAACAGTCTTGTTTGTGTTTTTTTGTTTAATGTTCGTGTTTTATTTTTTAATAACCTTTTTCGAAAAAATATACGAACGTTCGGGTTTAAAAACGAACAAAAAGATGAAAATGTGTTGAAATATACGTTTTCCTTGCGTATACTGATGAAGTGAAAAAACGAACGAGGAGTGTACGAATGAACAAGAAAGTTCCTTATTTAATTGTGGCACCGGGGCTAGTACTATTATTATTTTTCTTAATGATTCCATTAATTACTAGCATTTTGCCAACCATTTTTACTGATCATGGCTTGACACTAAATCAGTATGTTACTTTTTTTAAAGATGACTATAATGTTTCAATTTTCTGGCGAACGATAAGAGTTTCGTTAATAGTGACGGGTATTTCAATTGTGTTGGGCATTCCAACGGCATACTTTATTGCTGGAGTTTCCAAAAAATGGCGTGGCTTTTTAATGGCTATGACCTTGTTTCCACTATTAACCAACTCAGTTATTCGAAGTTTTGCTTGGATTAACATTTTAGGAAAAAACGGTGTAGTGAATACGTTGTTATTAAAAACGGGCTTAATTGAGCAACCGCTGAATTTATTGTATACAGAATTTGCAATTATTATCGGTTCAGTGTATTTATTTTTACCGACAATGATTATGACCTTAGTTGGGGTTATGGAAAACATTGAAGGAGAAATGCTAGAAGCGGCTGAGACGCTAGGCGCCAATCCAATGACGGCTTTTCGGAAAATTGTTTTACCTTTATCAATTCCAGGCACCATTGTAGGAAGTATATTAGTGTTTACAGGAACTTTAACGGCTTATACAACGCCACAGCTGTTAGGTGGTAACCAAAAAATGATGATGTCGACCTTCTTATATCAAAAGGCTAATACTTTAGGTGATTGGCAATCGGCGAGTGTTCTTGCATTTATTATGATTTTAACAACATTAATTGTGATGAAAGGCCTAGACATGGTCGCTAAGAAAGTAGATCGGAGAGAAGCAAATCATGCGTAAGCAAAAAGGACTATCTGTTATTGCAATTCTAGTTTTTCTGTTTTTATTTTTACCATTATGTTTGATTGTGGTGACTTCTTTTGGAACAGCCGCAGCGATTCAATTTCCGATTAAAGGTTTTACTTTAGATTGGTACGCCAAAGCCTTACAATCGGAAACGTTTATGGACAGTTTTAAGTTAAGTTTGTTGATTGGGGTATTAGCGACTGTTTTAGCATTAATAGTAGGGATTCCGGCTTCCTATGCGCTGGCACGTTATTCCGTTCGTGGGCGCAACTTTATTAAAAGCTTTTTCTTATCCCCAACTGTGATTCCAGGAATTGTGGTCGGGTATACGTTATTTCAATATATTGTTATTAAATTAGGTTTGCCTGTCTTTCAAGGATTGTTAATGGGGCATTTTTTAATTAGTTTGCCTTATATTATTCGAGTGGTTGGGTCAAGTATGGAACAACTAGATTATTCAATGGAAGAAGTAGCTTGGACATTAGGTTGTACAAGATTGCGAGCTTTCATTCAAATTGTTTTACCCAATGTGTCTTCGGGAATTTTTGCAGCCTTTATGTTAGCATTTGTCAATTCGTTTAACAATGTTCCTGTATCGATGTTTTTATCAGGTCCCGGTGTGACGATGCTGCCTACTTCTTTATTAAGTTATATGGAATACAATTATGATCCAACTGTTTCAGCAATTTCTGTATTGTTGATGCTACTAACAATGGGCTTAATGTTTTTAATTGAAAAAACGTTGGGACTAGCTTCCATTGCCTAAAACATGGAAGAAGCACGAGATAGAAAGAGGAGAAAATTTTGACTTTTGTGGATTTAAAAGATATTCGCGTCAGCTATGACGGAAAACAAGATATTTTAAAAGATTTAAATATTTCAATGGAAAAAGGAGAGTTAGTTTCTTTATTAGGACCGAGTGGTTGTGGTAAAACGACTACGCTAAGAGTGATTGCTGGATTAATTAAGCCAAACGACGGACAGTTTTTCGTTGACCAAGAAGAACTAACAAAGGTTCCTGTCCATAAAAGAAACTTCGGGATGGTTTTTCAAAGCTATGCGTTATTTCCCCATTTAACGATTGCAGAAAATGTCGCTTTTGGGCTGAAATTACGCAAAGAAAGCAAACAAACCATGGACCAAAAAGTCACGGAAATGCTAAAAGTATGTGGTTTAGAAAGCTTGGGCGACCGTTATCCAAAACAATTATCTGGTGGTCAAAGACAGCGGGTTGCGCTAGCACGTGCTCTGATTATCGAACCTAAACTATTACTACTGGATGAACCGTTGAGTAATTTAGATGCAAAATTACGAGTGGCAATGCGGATTGAAATCAAACGGATTCAACAACAATTAGGCATTACGACAGTTTTTGTCACACATGACCAAGAAGAATGTTTTTCTATTTCAGATAAAGTGGCCATTATGAATAATGGCGTGATTGAACAATATGATTCACCAGAAACGATTTATCGTTTGCCTCGTACTAAATTTGTCGCTGAATTTATCGGTTTTGAAAACTTTTTCTCTGTCGAAAAAATGGAAGCTGGTCATTATCGGACACAAACAAATCAAATAGTGAAAACGACTAATCCTGAACCAAATGTTACAACGACAGTGGCAACGATTCGTCCAGAGGACATTGAGATTGTTTCAGAAGCTGCTACTAATACTGTCGCAGGTACTGTCGCTGTCCGAACATTTTTAGGGAAAAGCTATCAATATGAAGTGGAAACAGCGTTAGGTACATTGCTGGTTAATGGAACAAGTGAACAGTTATATGAAACAAACGAAACCATTCACTTGGCTTTTCCAGCTGAGAAATTAGTTATTTTAGAAAAATAAAAACCATTTTGGAGGAAGATTTAAAAATGAAAAAACGCGTAATTTTAGGGACATTAGTCGCTGCAACGTTATTAATGACTGCTTGTGGAAACAGCGAAGCAACTACGAAAAGCGAGAGCAAAGGTGGAAGTAATGCTTTAGTCGTTTCAACTTTCGGATTAAGTGAAGATATTGTCAAAAAAGACATTATCGCTCCGTTTGAAAAAGAGAATGAAGCGAAAGTTACCTTAGAAGTAGGCAATAGCGCAGACCGCTTTACGAAATTAAAAAATAATCCCAATGCGGGAATTGATGTCATTGAATTAGCACAAGCAAATGCAGCACAAGGTGGAAAAGAAGGGTTATTTGAAAAAATTACAGAAAAAGAAGTACCTAATTTAAGTCAGTTAACGCCGGGAGCAAAAGAGGTTTTTGAAAGTGGTGCTGGCGTACCAATCGCTGTAAACAGTATCGGGATTGTTTACAACAAAGAAAAATTAGGCAAAGAAATTAAGAACTGGGATGACTTATGGTCAGCAGATTTGAAAGGTAAAATTTCTGTTCCAGACGTTGCCACGACGGCAGGTCCTTTAATGTTATACGTTGCTAGTGAACATGCTGGTCAAGATATTACAAAAGATAACGGGAAGGCCGCTTTTGAAGCGATGAAAGAATTAAAACCAAACGTTGTTAAAACGTATTCAAAATCGTCAGACTTAGCTAATATGTTCCAATCTGGTGAAATTGAAGCAGCTGTGGTTGCTGATTTTGCGGTTGATATTATTCAAGGCGCAGCAGAAAACGTGACGTATGTCGTCCCAGAAAGCGGCACGTATGCCAACTATAATACAGTCAATATTCCTAAAAAAGCACAAAACAAAGAAACCGCCTTTAAATTTGTTAACGCACGGATTAGTGAAGAATCACAAAAGGCCAAAGCGATTTCATTAAATGAAGGACCTACAAATCAACAAGTAACGCTAAGCGAAAAAGAAGCGAAAAATAAAACATATGGTGCCATTGCCGAACGTGCCAAAACAGTCGATTTTAATTTTATTAATAGTCAACTAGCGGATTGGATTGATCAATGGAACCGGACGATGAATCAATAGTTTTAGAAAAGAGGGACAAAATGAACGTCGATGTATTACTAAAAAATGTGTGGCTGTATCAAACAGTCACTCAAACATTCGTTCAACGAAATGTTGCGATTAAAAATGATAAATTTTATTACATTTATGAAGAAGAGAACGTCAATTTGCAGCCCCAAAAAACAATTAATGCCGAGAATCAATGGATGATTCCCGGCTTAATTGATGCACACATGCATATTGAAAGTTCCATGACGACACCTACTATTTTTTCCAAAGCAGTAGTGCGTTACGGTGTGACAACGGTGATTGCCGATGCCCATGAAATGGCTAATGTATTTGGCTTAGAAGGCTTAAAAGCTTTTATGGCCGCTGAAACAGAACTAGATATCTTTCACGCAATTCCTTCTTCGGTTCCTTCGACCACTCCCGAATTAGAAACAACTGGTGGGATTATCGGCTTAGCAGAAGTAGCAGAATTACTCAAAGAGCCAAAAGTGATTTGTTTAGGGGAAGCCATGAATTTTAAAGGGATTTCCTATGAGCCAGATTCTTTAATTCGTCAAATTATCGATTTGTGTCAAAAACAACGACCAACCATGCCTTTAGAAGGCCACTGTCCTAAAATCGAAGATCAAGAGTTAGCAGATTTTCTATATAGTGGTATCACTTCAGATCATACCCATCAATTTCCTAAAACGTTAAAAGAAAAAATTGAAGCGGGCGTCTTTATTCAATTTCAAAATAAATCAATCACTCCTGAAAACATTCAGGTGATAGTAGACAATGACTTCTACAATTATGCAAGTATTATCACGGATGACGTGATGGCCGATGATTTGCTAAAAGGTCATCTAAATGAAAATGTCAAAAAAGCCGTTCATGCAGGATTGCCTATCGAAAAAGCCATTTATATGGCAACTTATACGCCGGCCAAACGAATGGGTCTCCATGATCGCGGCGAAATTGCACCTGGTAAAAAAGCTGACTTTTTGTTATTAAATGACTTAGAAAGTTTTGATATTACTACGGTTTATAAATCTGGAAAGGTCGTTTTTGAAAAAGGCGAGCCCTTCCATTATCCAGAAAAAATCGAAGAGTTTCCAGCCGCTTACCAACAAACCATCCAATGTAAAAAGTTAACAGAAGAAGATTTACTTTTAAAGGTGGCTACAACAAAAGAAACAGTTCGTTGTAATGTGATTCAAAAACAAGAGATTGGCACATTTACAGAGCGAATTACAAAAGAAATTCCTGTTGAAAATGGGTTGTTGCAATGGCAAAAAGCCAACTGTGCCTTATTAATTGTGATGGAACGTTACGGAAAAAATGGTAATATTTCTTTTTCTTTAATGGATCAACCTCTTTCCGAGAAAGGAGCCATTGCGACAACCTGGGCCCATGATCATCATAATTTAATGGTGATGGGTAATACGATTGAGGATATTCTGTTAGCGCAGAATGAATTATTAGCGATGCAAGGCGGCTATTTGGTTGCTTCGGATCAGCAAGTGATGGCAACTTGTCCTTTACCAATTGGTGGGATTTTATCGCAAGCACCGATTGAACAATTAGGCGCTTCTTTACAAAAAGTTCGACAAGCTATGCAAGCTTTAGGCTATCAAAATATGAATGAAATCATGTCTTTTTCTACACTATCATTGCCTGTCTCGCCAGCCATTAAAGTGACAGATTTTGGGATGATGGATACGAAGTCACAACGTTTCTATCCATTAGTTTTTCCAGAGGATGGAGTTCTTTTGCATGAAAACACTCATTAAAAATGTGCATATACTAACAATGGATGAGCAATTTTCAGAAATCAAAGCCGGCTATTTAGTGATTGAAGAAGACACAATTGTGGAATTAGCACCAATGACCACACTTGATGAAAAGCGAATGCCTGCAAATCAAGTAATCGATGGTCAAAATGGAATTTTAATGCCTGGGATGATTAACACCCATACCCATGTAGGCATGATTCCGTTTCGTTCGTTAGGAGACGATGTGCCAGATCGACTCCGGCGTTTTCTTTTTCCATTAGAACAATTCATGACAAAAGAATTAGTAGGATGCAGTAGTGATTATGCAATTGCCGAAATGTTACTGAGTGGTATTACGAGCTTTTGTGATATGTATTATTTTGAAGATGAAATTGCTAAAAGTTGCGAAAAAATGAGTGTTCGCGCTTTGCTCGGAGAAACGATTATTGACATGCCCACTTGTGATAGTCCGGAACCTTCAGGCGGTCTTTTTTACGCGGAAACCTTTATTCGCAAGTGGCAAGGACATCCGTTGATTACGCCTATGCTTGCGCCACATGCACCAAATACCAACTCACCAGAAGTGTTAGCAAAAATTATTGAACTTAGTCGGCGATACCAAGTTCCTGTGACCATGCACGTTGCTGAAATGACTTATGAAATGGCTGAGTTTGAAAAAGCCTATCAAAAAACACCAATTGCTTTCTTAGAAGAACTGGGTTATTTGAGCGAGCCGTTTATTTTAGCGCATTGTATTTTGGCAACAGATGAAGATCTTGCGAGTTTAGCTGCTACTAATGGAAAAGCGCGTGTCGCTCATTGTATCGGTGCGAATACTAAATCAGCCAAAGGCGTAGCGCCGATTAAGCAAATGCTTGATCAAGGGATTATTGTCGGTTTAGGCACGGATGGACCTAGTAGTGGGAATACATTAGATTTATTCACCCAAATGCGCATGGTTGCGAATTTTCATAAGACAGCACACCAAGATCGCTCCTTGTTTCCTGCAAAAGAAATTGTTTATCTGGCAACGATGGGGGGCGCTAAAACGTTAGGTTTGGCGGAGCAAGTCGGTTCATTGGAAGTGGGCAAAAAAGCGGATATAACATTAATTGAAACGCAATCAGTTAATATGTTTCCGATTTTTGATGCCTATTCAGCGTTGGTTTATTCAGCAAATGCTAGCAATGTTGAAGCTGTTTGGGTGAACGGTCAACAGTTAGTTGCCAATAAAGAATTACAACAAGCTAATCTCAAAGAAATCAAGGAAAAATTATATCAGGCCATGAATACGTTTGTGAAAGAAGCTAAAAAAAGAGCTGCTCTCTAAACAGAGCAAGTAGGACGTATCGGATTGATTAAATAACGCTGAATTGACGTTTAGTGATTTAGGTTCTAATAGAGCGCAGACAAACTTTTAATGAAAGAGTTGTCTGTGTTCTTTTTTGTTATAAACATTTTTCTTTTTCTATATATATTTTTAAGGTAAGTTGTATTATAGTAAGTTTGAGAAGATGAGAATGAGAGGAAAAGCAATGAATATACAACGGTTTATAGAAAAACGCAAAGCACGTGGTTTGTCACAAAGTGAATTGGCTAAAGGGATTTGTACGCAAGTTACGGTTAGTCGCTTTGAAAAGAATGGTCAAGTCCCAACTTTAAAAATATTGATCCAACTATGTAATCGTTTAGAGCTACCTTTGGGGGAACTCTTCCCGCGCGTAGGGATTAAGCAACCTGAAATTCTTGAAAAAATGGAAGAAGCAGAATTCTTCTTGATTACTAGCGAACATGACCAATTGCAAACAATTTTAAAAAATATTCCTTTTGATGAAATCAAAGATTCCCAACTGTTATTAGAATATTATTATTTACAAGGCTTTGTCATGATTTTTCAAAATGCTTCGTTGATGGATTGCTTATTTACCTTTGAAAAACTTCTGTTTGAAGAGCAAAAATACACGAGCGATATTTACCGTTTGTTAGCTTTTACTGGAATTGGCATGGCCTATGCCAAAGAAGGCGAAATTGAGAAAGCGGAATTTTATTTCAATAAGGTCTTCAAGGAAATATATCTTTATACTATTCAATCAATGGAAGATACTTGGCGAGTATTAAATGTTGTCTTTCACTGTGGTGTTTTTTATGCAGAAAAAGGCGATTTA
This sequence comes from Enterococcus sp. DIV2453a, assembly GCF_050533535.1. Classification (NCBI taxonomy): domain Bacteria; kingdom Bacillati; phylum Bacillota; class Bacilli; order Lactobacillales; family Enterococcaceae; genus Enterococcus; species Enterococcus sp. DIV2453a. The sequence continues at coordinate 1,071,980 of NZ_CP172899.1, forward strand.
GAAACAAGTGATGCTTTGTTAGAGTATGCGATTTCCATCTGTTCTGATAATCACGTCACGTATTACTTGGCAAGAGCAGCTTTCCAGCTTGCGAAAAATGCCTTAGCTGAAGAAAAGCCGCAAGAGCAAATTTTAGAACTACTACAAGATGCCCGCGCGTATGCAAAAATCAATAAAAACCGCATCTTGTTGGAAGCAATTCAAACATTGAAAGAAACAATTTTATCTAAGGGGAATTAGTTTATATAGAAAATTATATATTTATTTTCAAAATATAATAAAAAAAGCGTTTTTTAAAAGAGTTCAAGACAAGTTACGACCTTAAATGAAAATTTTAAGGTCGTTATTTTATATAAAAAAATATATAAACGACTTGACTGGCATCAAATAAAGGCGTATGATTCATTTGTGAATAAATGTGAAATAAAACACAATCTTTCGTGGAGAGGAAGTCTTGAGGTGCAACAAAGTCAAACTATTTATTTGATGGGCACAGTAATAGATGTATTTGTAGACCATGAAGAACCTGAAAAAATTCTAGAAGAAGTGCACCAACGATTGATCACTTATGAACAACGTTTTAGTGCAAATGATTCAACTTCGGAACTGATGGCTGTCAATCAACAAGCTGGGCAAAAACCAGTTAGCGTTCATCCAGAGTTGTATCAATTAATTACATTAGGGAAAAAACATAGTTGTGATCCAGCTAGTCATTTGAATGTTACCATTGGCCCGTTAGTTCAAACGTGGCGAATTGGTTTTAAAGATGCCCGTGTCCCGTCAGAAAAGGAGATTAAAGCCTGTTTGAAAAAAATTAATCCAGAAAAGATTCACTTAAATCCCTTAAAACAAACGGTTTTTTTGGAAGAAGAAGGAATGAAATTAGATCTGGGGGCTTTAGCAAAAGGCTATATCGCTGATTTACTAATTGCCTATTTGAAAGAAGTCCATGTGACGTCTGCTTTGATTAATCTGGGCGGCAATATTGTGACATTGGGGCCCTCTACGCATCAAAACAAAAAATGGCGAATTGGTATTCGCAATCCGCAAAAATCCAGAGAAACAATCAGCTTACTTGTCGAAGTGGCTAATCAATCGGTTGTGACGTCGGGCATTTATGAAAGAAGTTTAACCGAAGCTGGGCGAGTCTATCACCATCTGTTGGATCCGACAACCGGTTACCCATTGGAAACTGAAATGGCCAGCATCACAATTATCTCGGATGCTTCAGTGGATGGTGAGATTTGGACAACGCGTTTATTTGGTTATCCAATTCCAGAAGCGCTTGAAATCCTCAATCAACTAGATGGGATTGAAGGAGTCATCATTACACAAGATCAGCAAATTTTATATAGCAGCGGGTTAGCAGATACTCTTCACATTATCCATTCATAGAACCGAAAAAGAAAGGACAGCTCATTATGAAAAAAATTATCGGCTTAGTAGGAACGAACTCAGAGCAATCAACCAATCGTCAACTTTTGCAATTTATGCAACACTATTTTGCGCAGGAGGCTGACATTGAACTAGTTGAAATTGTTGACTTTCCTATGTTTAACAAGCCAGAAGACAAAGTTTTGCCAGAAATAGTTAAAACGGTTGCTGAAAAAATTGAAGCAGCAGATGGCGTCATTATCAGTACGCCTGAATATGACCATGCGGTGCCGGCTTCTTTGATGAATGCCCTAAGTTGGTTATCTTACGGGATTTTTCCGTTTGTTGATAAACCAGTTATGATTACTGGTGCATCCTATGGCACGTTAGGTTCCTCTAGAGCACAAGCGCATCTGCGTCAAATTTTAGATGCTCCTGAATTGAAAGCACGAATTATGCCAAGCTCTGAATTTCTATTAGCGCATTCTTTACAAGCTTTTGATGAAAACAATGCGTTAAAAGATTCAGAACAAATAGATAAACTAGCTGGTTTGTTTGCAGATTTTTGTGTATTTATTGAAATTACAGAACAGCTGAAACATGCGCATGCGCAAAATAAAAAAGAAGCAGAAAATTTCTCATGGGAAACGATTTAACGAAATGGAGTGAATAAAATGAAATTAATTGGGATCGTCGGATCAAACGCTGATTCTTCTTATAATCGGTTACTACTGCAATATATTGGCAAAGAGTTTTATAAAATGTTCGACTTGGAAATTTTAGAAATTAAAGATATTCCAATGTTTAATCAAAGTAAGGATCAAACGAACAGTGTCTTGATTCAGAATATGAATCGCAAAATTTTACAAGCAGACGGCGTAATTATTGCGACGCCCGAACATAACCATACCATTCCTGCCGGTTTGAAAAGTGTATTAGAATGGTTATCTTTCAAAATTCATCCGCTGGAAAATAAACCAGTAATGATTGTTGGTTGCTCTTATTATGATCAAGGAACCTCGCGTGCGCAATTACATCTCCGTCAAATTCTTGATGCACCTGGTGTCAATGCAATCGTGATGCCTGGAAACGAGTTTTTATTAGGAAAAGCGAAAGAAGCATTTGATGAAAACGGCAACTTAATTGCGGAGGGAACACGTCAATTTTTAGAAAGCACATTACAAAAATTCGTGGAATTCATTGATGTGATTTCAAAATTAGAAGGGGCTAAGCCAAAAGACTTACCTGAAGATTTACATGCAAAAGGAACCATTGAAACAACGATCGAAGGGGTTGATATGGCAGCAGATGATTGGGTAGAACAAGCAGCAGAAGCGGTTCAGGCTGTGGAAGGCGACACATACGTAAAATTAGATCGAGGCATTTTAACCGTAGATCAGCTAAATTATTTCTTAAAATCAATGCCAATGGAATTGACTTACGCAGACAGTAATAATCAATTTTTATATTACAATAAAAAAATGGCTGCTGAAGAAATGTTTGCTAAACGGCAACCAGGACAGGTTGGTAATCCATTAGCGAATTGCCATCCGCCAAAAGCATTGAAAAATGTAGAATGGGTGATTCAACAATTACGGTCAGGAAAAACAGATGCTATTCGCGTTCATGTTCCAATGCACGGACCAGATACCTATGTAGTGCATAATTATCAAGCGATGTATGATGATAATGGAAATTACGCGGGAATTAATGAGTATATTTTAGACTTTAAACCAATTGTTGATTGGTATTTAAAACAAACAGGGCAAGAATTAGTCGGTGGAAAAAACGTCGATGCAGTCAGTGGTGCCTCCAAAAAAGAAGCACCAGAAACGGCAGATAGTGTCTCAAGTGCATCAGTCCATGAAGAAGAGTCAGCGACCGAAAAGCCAACAGTTGACAGCGTTTCTAGCGCTTCAATTAAAGAGTAAAATAACAGCAAAAAATAGCGGCAACAAGTAGTCATACTGTATTCAGATTAGCAATGCCAAATGAGGACTTTTATTGACAGAAGCTGATACTTAAAAGAGTAAGAACTTTATAGGAAGATAGTATAGAAGGCGAACCAAAAGTTTCAATCATTTTTGACGAATAGGCTAGAAAAGAAACAGAAAATTAGTCAAACAAATCAGCTTTTCTTTAAATTTAAAGTAAAAAAATAACAAAAAAAGCCTCCTTGGTGACGCAAGGGGGCTTTTTTTGGTTAAAATAATACTTTTCTATGAAGATTCCTAAATATCGAAAGAATCATTTTTAAATTTGTGGAAAAAATAAGCAAGATTGACACTCACGTCTTGTTAAAAAAATAGATACTTAAGGCGTGATAGTTTGGAGTTGAAAATGTGACTACTTTGTTAGATGAATTATTAGACCAAGAATTCCGAGATAAATTACTTATTTATCAAACTTTTATGAATAGTGAAGGTCCATTATTAAAAGAAGAATTTTATGGATATTTTGATTTATCCACTCAAAAGTTAGAATCGTTGTGCCGTCAAATAAATTATGAATGTACACAGATTTCTTCAAGGAGTCAAATTCTTTTTCCAGCTAAAGGACTGATTAGTGCGCAAAAATTATCGCAAATTGATTATCAAGCCTTAAGAAAATATTATTTTGATCAATCACTAATGGCCAAGTTGCTTCTTGATGTGGGCCTCTATCAAAAGCACACGATTCAAGAATTTTCTCAAATTCATTTTATGAGCAAAAGCAAAATTTATGCCTTCTCGTATAAACTAAATCTGATTTTAGCTAATTGGCATATTAAATTAAAGTCAACAGGCTTGGTTGGAGAAGAGAAAAATATCCGAAGTTTTTGTTTTCAATGCTTGTATTATTTTTATGGAAGTAATCAAGAAAGGCTGCCTAACATTTTGCTGGAAAATAGTCCTGGCATTAAACGATTTATAAACGATTTACAACTGATGTATCAAAGAACGTTTAGTCTTAATCAAAGCGCACAACTATTTATTCTTTTAACGATCCAACGTTTTCGTGTATTTTCTGATCATGTAGTGGACTCTTTTACGGAAGTTCATGTGCCTAGCTGTTTACAGCACGCGTTTGAAAAAATCTATACAAGCGAAACACCTCTTTTTAAAGAGGATTTTGGCAAAGAGACTTCATATATTTTTCTTTTTTTAAGTTTAAATGAATACATTGATAGTCCGATTGTTTTTCCAGATAAGTTAACCATGTTAGACGAATTTATTGATCATATGAATAGTGTTATTCCTTTCTTTGAAAAGCGAATTACGGTGGAAACAAAAGAAAAATTAAAGTTGATTTGTTATCGCTGGGACCGCCTATACTTTTCAGTGGCTGCATTTATTCCCGCCAAGCAGAGCAGTTTCTTTGAAGAGCGGTTTCCTCAAATTCATCGCGCCTTAGATGGTTTTATACAAAAGACAGAGTCGCTGCATCAAAAACGATTTTTAATGTATGAACGCGTGCATCTATATTATGATTTTATGTTTTGTTTGTTAAATGATCGTTCTTTTTGCGCAATTGAAAAAACGATTCATGTATTTGTTGATTTTTCTGGTGGGGAGGATTATAACCGCTTTATTGCAAAAATTATTGCTTCTTTCAATTATATGGATGTCATGATTGATCACAAATTAACCTTAGAAACCGATTTGTATTTGTCCGATTTTTATAGTTCGAAAGTACGGTGTCGTCAATTGACATGGCGTCATTTGCCGGAAACAAAAGATTGGCAAGTATTTGCTGAGGTGGTCAGAGAACTAAGAAAGGGAGAGACTCAGAAAAATGAGCACTATGAGAGAGACCCAATCGAGATGTGGCGAGAACAAGAATACGAAGGATAGTCAATTGAGACAAGCAGGTAACTATAAAGATTTAACTGGCCAAAAGTTTGGTGAGTTGACAGTAGTAGCACCAACGGCAAAAAGAAAAGAAGGGCTAATTGTTTGGGCCTGTCGCTGTTCTTGTGGGAGCTATACAGAAGCTTCAAGAAGACAACTAATTCGTGGGTATCGAACCAAATGTGCGCACCATCGCTATCAAACAATGTTGAAAAAAAACTATCATGAATTAGTCGTGGTACGGATCGAAAGTATTCAACAGACAATGAAAGCGTATTGTCTGTGTTCGTGCGGACAAGCTTGCTGGGTTCGCTGTGAAAATTTGTTGAATGGCCATACCAAAAGTTGCGGTCATCGTAAAAAGAAGGATTACCGACAAAGAGTTGCTGGCGTAATTCCAGGGAAGTTACAAAGTAAACGCCCCAAAAATAATAGCAGCGGACACAAAGGAGTGAGCCAGACCGCTTCTGGGAAATGGCTGGCTTATATCTCTTTGAAAGGCAAGCGTCATAACTTAGGTATCTTTACGAAAAAAAGTGAAGCAATTTTAGCAAGAAAATTAGCAGAACGTCGTCTATTTCAACCAATTTTACAACAAGAAATAGTGACTACAAATAAGGAAGTTTAGCAACAGAGAGGATGCGAAAGATGTTAGCAGGCTTATTTTCAGTAACTGGAATGATTTTATTGGGGATTTTATTTTGCTTAATTGGTTATCAAACGTTTCGAAAACATCATCATTAAGAGAAGAATGTTCTAGCTAGATAATTTCATCGACAGATGAAATTATCTAGCTTTTTTTATAAAAAAGCTAAGAAAAGGATAAGAGATTGTGGAAATTCTTTAGGTTGTTTAACAAAGCCTTAATTTCCTTTGTTTTAGATTGTGGTTAAGAAGATTTTTCTCTATACTAAGTCTTCGGAAATCAGAGAAAAGAAAGGAGCGAGTGATGTGGTTAAAAAAATTGGTTTAAGTATAATGCTCTTATTTTTTTTCTTAATTATCGCACTCCCAATCTATGCGTGGAAGATTGAGCCGAATTTAGTTCACGTTAATCAGGTGACTTTGGGAAAGAAAAATCAACGAGAACCATTGAATGTTGTGCAACTTTCGGATATACAAGTTTCAGAATTTTATGAAACGAAGCGGTTAGATAAAGTCATAAAAAAAGTCAATCGTGAAAAACCAGATATTATCGTTTTTACAGGTGATTTATTTGACAATTATGCCAAAAATCCGCAACAAAAAGAACCGATGATTGAAAAATTAAAACAGTTGCAAGCGACAATTGGAAAATATGCAGTTTGGGGAAATCATGATTACGGTGGCGGTGCTTCTGCGGTGTATGATGAAGTCATGGAGGCCAGTGGCTTTACCGTTATGAAAAACCAAGGAGAAACAGTAACCTTAGCAGATGGACGCCGTCTTTTTATTGGTGGTTTAGATGACTCGTTATTAGGAAATCCTTCCGTTTCAGAAACATTATCCTATCGAGAAACGTATGACTATGCGTTATTAATGACCCATGAACCAGATGTCGCGGATGCATTTGTTGGTACGGGTACACAGTTAGTTTTAGCAGGACATAGCCATGGTGGACAAATTTGGATTCCTTTTTATCCAATCACAAATGTTTTAGCAGAAAAGTATACCAGAGGATTGTATCAGTTGGACCAAGAAACGCAACTATATGTTAATACAGGCTTAGGGACGACCGCCATTCATGCCCGTTTTGGGGTGATCCCTGAAATTACACATTTTACTATCTATATTTAAAAAGTCTGGTCAATCCGACCAGACTTTTTTCTGTTATTTAACAGAATTATTTTTAAGAAAAAGGTGTTCATATTTTGGTGAAACGTTTCTATAAAATGCTTTAAAATATCTAGAAAAGAGTATTTTTATGGAAAAAGAATCAGGGAAAATAATTTCTTTATAAATGGTCTATAGCGCTTTTTAATGCTGTTATTTTTAAATAAAACCGTAATGTAAGGGTTTACAACCGTTTGAAGTGAATGTATAATCTGTTTGTAGAAACGTTTCACTAAAAAGAAAGGAACCCTGCTTATGAAAAAACTAAAAAAGTTTTATGATCAGCGGCAATTGCATTGGATGGTACTTCCGGGTGTAGCATTCATGATTGTCTTTAACTACATTCCAATTTATGGAATTATCATTGCTTTTAAAAATTATACGATTGTTGATACGGTTTCTTCTGCACCATGGGTTGGACTTGAAAATTTTCGAATCATTATGGAAGATAGTTTTTTTTGGGAAGCAGTTCGTAATACCTTAGCGATTAGTTTAATGAAACTTTTTTTAGGATTCGCTATTCCGATTATCTTAGCAGTAATGATTTTTGAAATGAGAGATGGACATTTAAAAAAAGTGATTCAGACAATTTCTTATATTCCGCACTTTTTTTCTTGGATCGTTTTAGGCGGGATGTTGATTTCGTGGCTTTCAACAAATGGCTTTATCAACCAAGTCATGATGTCGTTAGGCTTAATGAATCAGGGCGTCAATCATTTGTTAGATCCTGATAAGTATTGGTGGATTGCTGTTCTTTCTGATTTGTGGAAAGAAGTAGGTTGGGGCACGATTCTCTATCTTGCTGGCATGTCTCGTATTGATCCAACGTTTTATGAAGCGGCGAGAATTGATGGTGCTTCAAAATTAACACAAATCCGAACGATTACTTTGCCCTTATTAGCACCGATTATTTCGTTGAACTTAATTCTAAATGTTAGCGGTTTATTGGGATCGAACTTAGATCAAACGTTGGTTTTAATGAATGCTCAAAACCAAAACAAATCAGAAGTAATTAATTCATTTGTTTATCGTATGGGGCTAACGCAAGGGGACTTTTCTTATGCGACGGCAGTTGGTTTAGGGATTTCTGTTATTTCAATTGTTTTATTAGTCATTACAGATCGCATTACTAGAAAAATGAACAATGGTCGGTCGGTTATTTTATAAAGGAGGCAACAGCTGTGATTAAAAGAAAATCAAAAGAAAACAAATGGTTTTACTTTTTCAATACGTTAATTCTTGTGTTGTTTTCTTTATTAATTATCGTGCCAATTTGGAATATTTTAGTTTCCTCAGTTTCGTCAAGTTCGGGTTTAGCCGGTAAAGGCTTGGTTTTATGGCCGAAAGGATTTACGCTAGAAAATTATCGGAAAGTTTTTTCGGATAGTAGCATTCCGCGAGCGTTTTTGATTTCTGTTTTAAAAACAGTCATCGGTGCGTCGACGCATACACTGTTCTGTGCGATTGTTGCCTATGGACTTAGTAAATCTAGACTAGTCGGGCGTAACATTTATACAACGATGGGTGTTATTACAATGTACTTTGGTGGGGGCATGATTCCCACGTATCTTTTGATTAAGTCATTAGGACTCTTAGATACCTTCTGGGTATATATCATTCCAGCTTTATTTAGCTATTATGATGTAGTTATCTTAATGAACTTTTTCCGAGAAATTCCACCATCTTTAGAAGAATCCGCCAAAATAGACGGCGCCAGTGAGTTTCAAATTTTTTATAAAATCTTTTTACCTTTAACAAAACCGGCATTAGCCACCATTATTTTATTTAATGGGGTTGGTCAATGGAATGACTTTATGACCACGAAATTATACATTACCAAAGAATATTTGTATCCATTGCAGATGAAAATTTATGAAATTATTGTTCAATCAAACTTGAGTACCATGACAGAGAGCGGCAGTACAGATATGGTGGTGCAGGCAACGACACGTGGTGTTCAGCTGGCAACAATTGTCATTACAACGATACCAATTTTAATCATTTATCCATTACTACAAAAACACTTTATCGGCGGTATGATGGCCGGTGCAGTAAAAGAATAAAGAAAGTAGGGAACAATATGAAAAAAGTTTTAGGCGGTTTATTGGTGGCAACGGCGGTCGTTAGTTTAGCGGCCTGTAGCGGAGGGGAAAAGAAAGCTAGCTCAGATGTCTCAATTAAGGATCGGTATGAATTAGATGAAAAGACGCCTGCTTGGAAGTTAGATAAGAAGAAAGAACCGACCAAGATTAAATGGTATATTAACTCAGATTGGACGGCATTGCCTTTTGGAAAAGATGTGACCACTGCGCAGATTAAAAAAGATTTAAATGTGGATATTGAATTTATTTCCGGCGATGATTCAAAATTAAATGCCATGATTTCAAGTGGAGATATGCCTGATATTGTGACATTAACTGAAAAAACTGGACAAGCAGCATTGAAAGCAGATTCTTGGGCCTATTCTTTAAACGATTTAGCTAAAAAATATGACCCCTATTTAATGAAAGTTGTTAACCAAGATACGTTTAAATGGTATGCCTTAGAGGATGGAAAAACATATGGTTACCCTAATTACTCTAATACAAAAGCGGATTATGAAAGTGGAAATATCCCAGTAAATGATAATTTTGTTATTCGTGAAGATGTCTATAATGCATTAGGCAAGCCAGACGTTTCAACACCAGAAAATTTTGAAAAAGTCATGCAACAGATTAAAGAAAAATATCCTGAGATGACCCCAATGGGCTTCACCACAGTGGGCGATGGTGCAGGACCATTTTTAGACAAATTACAAGACTTCTTAGGTGTTCCTTTAGAGGATAAAAATGGTAAATACTATGATCGAAATTTAGATAAAGAATACTTAGAATGGTTAAAAACATTTAATGATGTTTACCGAGCAGGAAATATTAGTGATGATAGCTTCACAGATGATGGAGCGACGTTTGATGAAAAAGTGAAACAAGGAAATTATGCAACCATGCTCGTTGCTGGAACCAGTGGTCAAGGTGGGAACTTCACAGAATTTATGAAAAAATCTGGCACACGTTATATAGCCATTGATGGACCAAGTAGCACTTCTGGCCGAAAACCAACATTAAATCAAACCGGCATTTCAGGTTGGTTAAGTAATTACATTACGAAAGATGCGAAAGATCCAGCGAAAGTCACTCAACTGTTCACATATTTAATTGATGAACCGGGACAAATTTTAACAAAATATGGCGTTGAAGGAGTTACTTATGCGTACAATGATCAAGGAAAAATTGATTATTTACCAGAAGTGAAAAAATTAGAACAAACAGACAATGATGCCTACAACAAAAAATATGGCATTAGTCGTTTCCTATACTTTAACAATGACCGTGTTAATAAACTAAAAGTGCCAATGGAAAGTGCTTTAACGCAAATGCAAGAATGGGGCAAAGGAAAATTAGTCCCACATTTCGTAATTGAAAATATTAATCCAGATGCAGGAACGCCGGAAGCTCGGGCGAATGAAGCGATTGAAACCAAACTAAATACAACCGTTATTTCAATGATTCGTGCGAAAGATGATAAAGCCTTTGACAAATCTTTAGAAGACTACAAAGCATTCTTAAAATCAAATAAATGGGATGCAATTGAAAAAATAAAATCTGAGAAAATGGCAGAAAACAGAGACAAACTTAAGTAAGAGAGGAGGAGAGAAAAGCGGATAAAGCAACGAGAAATCCGCTTTTCTCTTTTAATATGAATAAGCTATTTGCATATGAAGGTTGGTATTATCGGATTTTTTCTTTTATTGCCAACTTGATCATTATTAATTTTCTCTTTTTAATTACCTGTATAACAGGCATCTTTAGCGGTGTCGGCTTAATTGCGTTGTATCGAACGATCTATCGTTTGTATCGTGAAAAAGATATTCCTGTTTTGCGAACGTTTTGGACAGCATTAAAAAATAACATCATGCGAGGTTTTATTTTAACAGGTGTCTTGTTCGTTGCTTTTTTACTGGGCGGTATTGTCGTAACAAGTTTATTTAAAATAGCCACTAGTTTAGGTTTCTTAGCTATTTTTCTATTAAGTTTTGTTGCATTATTTTTGACGAGTTTTCTTTTTCTCTTTTCCGTTTTTAATTGGTCCGTTAAAAAGACACTAAGTGAGACGGTTTATGTGGTCTTAAGTAATAGTGCCAATGCGATTATTTTGTTTATTTTACCTCTTTTAACGTTTGTTTTTTTCTATAAGCTTAATTTGTTTTTATATATTGCGTTAGGATTCGGGACAACGGCTTTTCTTCAAGTTGCGTTTTTTCAGAAAGTGTTAGGTGTGGAACATGAATGAGTATTTTGAGTTTTGGCAAAAGACCAAGGAAGAACTTCAAAAAATACCGCTAGATATCCATCGGCGGGTCATTGACTATCCATTGGAAAATGTTCAAGTGGAACAGGTCGACTTTTTAAGTTTCCTAGGTGAGCGCATCTTTGGCTATTTGTTACTTCCTAAAACGGCGGGGAAACAGCCAATAGTGATTGACTGTTTAGGCTATATGAATCATATTCAAGAACCTTGGCAATTTGCTCATTGGACACAAATTGGTTGTGCTTGTTTTGTCATTGATAATCGAGGTCAAGGGGGATTAACCAAAGATCGCGTGCCATATCAAACAATTTGGCATGAAGCACCAATGGGACGAGGATTTCTAGACAAAGAAGATTGGTACCAACGCCGCTTGTTTGCCGACCATTTACGTAGCGTAGAAGTGGTGCGGACCTTTACTGAAATTAATCAGGACCAAATCATTCTTCGTGGTGGTTCCCAAGGGGGTGGCGTAGTGTTAATGGTGAATAGTTTAGTCGACTTCCCGATTTTAGCTACTTTTGCAGATGTTCCAAGTCATTCTTGTTTAGAAAATCGAGTAGCAGAAGGAACGGGTTCGTATCAAATTATTCATCAGTACTTACAAGAGCATCCTCAAGCGCATGAAAAAATTGCCGCGGTTCTTCCTTATTTTGATAGTCGCCACTTTGTTTCGCAAATTAAAAATCCAGTCTTTGCTTCTGTTGGGAGTCACGATCCGATATGTCCAATGAAAGATTTTTTCCCTTCTTATCATCAGATAAAGGCAAGAAAAGCAGTCAGAGTGTATTGGAAAAAAGGCCATGGTGGCGGTGAAACAACCCAGATCCGTCGTGAGATGCGTCAAATTCAACAACTATTGCAGGAGGTTAAAAATGAAAATAGCTACGTATAATGTCCGGGTAGATACAGAGTATGACCAAGATTGGCAATGGTCTTTTCGTAAAGAGGCTGTTTGTCAGTTAATCAATTTTCATGATTGGAGCCTTTGTTGTATTCAAGAAGTACGACCGAATCAAGTCAGGGATTTAAAGGCGTATACAACATTCACCTGTCTTTCTGCGGAAAGAGAAGGGGATGGTCAAGGAGAAGGACTAGCGATTCTCTATAACGAACAAAAAGTTCAGGCTATTGATACAGGGTATTTTTGGTTATCTGAAACACCTCAGCAGCCAAGTATCCATCCTGAAGCTGGCTGTCCAAGAATTGCTTTGTGGGGACTATTTAAGGAAACGACTCAAAATACGCCTTTTTTAGTCATCAATGTTCATTTGGATCATATTTCAGCTCATGCTCGTTTAGCAGGAATGACCGTTATCTTAGAGGAGTTACATGACAAAATTGCACAGTATCCAACTTTATTAATGGGCGATTTTAATGCAGAGTCGGGGGAAGCGGTGCATCAACTTGTTCAAAAAAAATTTCAAGATAGCAAAAATTTAGCTACTCATTATGGCCCAAGAGGAACATTTCAAAATTTTACTTACACAAAACCTTGGGCGGAATTAGAAGAAATTGATTATATTTATGTAAAAGGTTGGCAAGTACAGCAAACCGCAAGTTTAACAGATAGTATCGATGGACGTTTTCCCTCCGACCATTTTCCTTTAGAAGCAGAAGTATGTATTGAAGAAAGGTGAGAGTATGAAAGAAAATCAACTGATTCAATTAGTCGAAGAAATGACAATTGATGAGAAAATTAATCAATTATTACAATTAGCAGCAGCGTTTTATTCAGATAAAGCAGAAGAAAAGACCGGCCCTATGTCAGAGCTAGGACTAAGTCAAGAAACGATTGATACGGCGGGGACAACACTAGGTGTTTCCGGTGCAAACGAAGCAAAACGTGTTCAAAAAGAATATATGCAAAATCATCGATTAAATATTCCAACACTTTTAATGGCGGATATTATTCATGGTTTCAGAACCATCTTTCCGATTCCTTTGGCTTTAGGAAGCACTTGGGATGAAGCAGCGGTTGAAAAAATGGCGGAGATTTCAGCAAAAGAAGCTGCTGTTTCAGGATTACATGTAACCTTTTCACCAATGGTTGATTTAGTGCGCGATCCACGTTGGGGACGTGTCATGGAGTCAACAGGTGAAGATCCATTACTCAACAGCCGCTTAGCTGCTGCAATGGTTAGAGGTTACCAAGGAGAAAATTTAAAAGAGGACAATTGGCGAGTAGCCGCGTGCGTGAAGCACTTTGCGGCATATGGTGGTGCCTTAGCTGGTCGGGATTATAATACGGTAGATATGTCTGAACGGCAGCTAAGAGAAATGTATTTACCTGGCTATAAAGCTGGATTAGATGCGGGTGCAAAACTTGTCATGACGTCCTTTAATACAGTGGATGGGATTCCTGCTACAGGCAACCAATGGCTGTTTAGAGACGTATTACGAAATGAATTTGGGTTTGAAGGAGTTGTGATTTCAGACTGGGGAGCGATTAAAGAATTAATTCCTCATGGCGTTGCCAAAGATGAAAAAGAGGCAGCAGAATTGGCTATCAAAGCTGGTGTAGATATTGAAATGATGACCACGTGTTATCCAGATTATTTAAAAGAATTACTTGAAGAAGGCCGGATTGCTGAAACACTTATTGATGAAGCAGTTATGCGAATTTTAAAACTAAAAAATGAGCTAGGCTTATTTGAAAATCCCTATCGTGGTGCGGATGAACAAGCGGAAGCAGAAGTGATTTTAAGCAAAGAACATCGAGAAATAGCTAAAAAGATTGCTCAAAAATCAATGGTTCTTTTAAAAAATGAAAATATTTTGCCTTTTACACCGCAAGAAAAAATCGCGCTTGTCGGCCCAGGGGCCCAATCACAAGATATTTTAGGGGCTTGGTCATGGCAAGGAAAGAAAGAAGAAGCCATTTCCCTCGTGGCTGGTGCCCAAAAATTAACCACAAATCTTCTAGTTGCCCAAGAACCCTTTGATTACTTTGAACCGACCGCGGCGGCCATTGAAGAGGCTTTAACGTTAGCTAGTCAAGCAGATAAAGTAGTAGTGGCACTAGGCGAAACAGATTGGATGAGTGGGGAAGCTGCCAGTCGCAGTGATATTCGTCTACCCGAAAAACAATTAGCAGTAGTGGCACAAATTATTGAGAAAAATCCCAATGTTGTTGTCACGGTCTACAGTGGCCGGCCCTTAGATTTACAAGGGATAGATGTTGCAAAAGGAATTGTGCAAGCTTGGCAACCTGGAACAGAAGGGGGCAATGCGCTAGCAGAAATTTTGTGGGGAGAGTACAATCCAAGTGGTCGTTTAAGTATGTCGTTTCCAGAAACGGTTGGTCAAGTGCCAATTTTTTACAATGTCGACAATACTGGGCGTCCTTATGAGTCAGCACCAGAAGAAAAATATGTTTCTAAATATTTAGATGTCTCTAATTACGCTAAATATCCCTTTGGATTTGGCTTAAGTTATAGTCATTTCTCTTATCAACCAATTCAACTAAGTGCATTAACATTTACCAAAGAACAACCAGTCACGGTCTCTGTTTTAGTAAGAAATGACAGTCCAATCGCTGGAGAGGAAACCGTGCAATTTTATGTACGTGATTTGGTGGGACAAGTGGTTCGCCCAATTAAAGAGTTAAAAGATTTCCAAAAAGTTTGGCTGGAACCAAAGGAAGAAAAAGAAGTTCAGTTTCTTCTTTCAGAGGATATGGTGCGCTATGTTCATTCAGATAATCAGGTAACCAGTGATGCAGGTGAATTTATCGTAATGATTGGTGGAAATAGTCGCGATGTACAAACCGCAACAGTCACGTTAAATGAATAAGATGGGAAGGATAAGTTATGCAGATAAAGAAGCTTAAGCAAGCAGACACAGTTGCTACATTTCTAGAGACAGGTGATTTAAAAGAATTGAATAGCTGTGGCATGATGATTAATCAATTAGAAGGTAATCCTTTAGACGGCAGTATGAACCAACTCTATTTGCGGATAATTACAGGGGACACAATTAATTATCGACCAATGATTGGTTCCAACAGTCAAAGTGAGTTTTATCTTTCAGATAATCAATTGACATGGCGGGGTGAATTTGAAGCGGTTCGTTACCAAGTTGACTTTCGTTTGGGGCCAAGCAATCAATGGTTCTGGCGGGTTAATGTCACTGGAACTGGCTTAGTAGATATTGTTTATGGTCAAGATATTGGCTTAGCGACAAAAGGAGCCGTTCAGTCAAATGAAGCGTATGTTTCGCAGTATCTTGATCATCACATTTGGCAAGAGGGCGAAGAGCTTGTTGTTTTATCAAGACAAAATCAACCGCAAAATGAGAAGTTTCCAGCCCTTATTCAAGGGAGTTTTCAAAAATTAGTAGGCTACTCAACGGACGGCTATCAATTTTTCGGACGTTCATTTAAACAAACAAACACACCAGAAGCATTGGGGAAAAGATATTTAGCAAATGAAGTCTATCAATATGAATTTGCTTACACCGCTTTACAAACGGAAGCCGTCCAATTAACGAATGAAAGTAAGGAATTTGTTTTTTATGGTGCGGTAACAGAAACACAGCCGCAAGCATTAGCTGAACCTTTTTTATCGAAAGAAGACTTACAAGCTATTTATGAAACTGTGACATTCGATTCATTAGAAGAAACACAGGACTTTCCTCCGAAACTTTTAGGAGAACCTATCACAGGAAATCCATTAACAGAAGAAGAGTTGGCTGCACTTTATCCCATTCAGACACAAATTGAAAAAGTAGCAGGTCAGACGTATTCCTTTTTCACGGAAAATTACCATCACGTTGTACTTCAAGAAAAAGAAATTGCCATGGAAAGAGCGCATGGCCACATTTTATTAAGTGGTAAAGGCTTAACGGTTGACGAACCTTTGCTTAGTACGACAGTGTATATGTATGGCATTTTCAATTCACAAGTAGTTTTAGGAAATACGACCATGAACAAATTAATGAGTAATAGCCGAAACGCTTTAAACGTTATGAAACGCTCTGGTCAACGAATCTACATTTTAGAGAATGGCTTATGGCGCTTACTAACAATGCCTTCTGCTTTTGAAATGGGGTTGAACTCTGCTACGTGGTATTATAAGTTGCCAAAGGATACAATTCGAGTGCGCACCTTCACTTCGCCTGATTCAAGAGTGATTCAATTGGAAGTGACCAGTCAAAAGGATGCATATATGTGGGCTGTTTCTAACCATTTGTTATTAGGACCTGAAGAAGTCCCAACCTATCAATTAGAACAAACTGGCAAAACACTTCGAGTGACGGGAAATCATTCTGCTACAGAAAATTATTACCCAGAACTAACCTATGCATTGACAGTTGATAAATCATTTCAAGTAACCGATAGCACATTATTTGGTGGAGCTGAAGCAGACTTATTAGTCTTGGCAATCGAAAAGACCCAAAAATTTTCACTACTTATTACGGGCAGTATAGAGGACCAAGCATTAGTCAATACACCATTAGATTTTGAAAAAGCAGAAAGTCAATATTTAGCATTCATTAATGGCTTGTTACATCATTTTGAGTTAACACACACAGACTCAAGTGTGCAGCAAATGAATCAATTAACTCGTTGGTATACTCATAATATGCTCGTTCATTATTTGTCGCCACATGGCTTAGAACAGTATGGTGGAGCAGCTTGGGGCACACGAGATGTGTCGCAAGGACCGACAGAATTTTTCTTTGCGACGCAACAGCCTAAGATCGTGGCCTCCATTATTCAGCATCTATTTGAAAATCAATTTGAGGACGATGGCAACTGGCCGCAATGGTTTATGTTTGACCGATACGAAGAACAAAAAGCCAGTGAAAGCCATGGCGATATTATCGTCTGGCCATTGAAAGTAGTGACTGATTATTTGGAACAAACTGCAGATTATTCAATCTTAGCTACGGAAATCCCTTATACAAGTCGCAAAGATAATCACAAAACAAAAGAAACAGCATCTTTATTTGAACATTTGAAAAAAGAAATAAATTATATTGAACAACATTTTTTACCAGAAACTTTTCTATCCTGTTACGGTGACGGCGATTGGGATGACACGTTACAACCTTATGATAATCGTCTTAAAGAGCAAATGGCTAGTAGTTGGACCGTTGCCTTAACGTATCAAGTGTTGAAAAAATTTGCGGCTTTAATTACGGAAATCGATGCTACTTATAGTCAGCACTTAACAATTTTAGTCGCAGGAATAAAGAACGATTTTCAAAAATATATGTTGGCGGATGAAACGATTCCAGGGTTTATTTATATGGAAACGCCAGAAACTTTTGAACAAATGATTCACCCAAATGACCAAAAAACAGGGATTCAATATCGATTATTGCCAATGACTCGTAGTATGTTAGCTGAATTATTAACACCGGAACAAGTAAGTCATCATTTAGAAATTATTGAAAAAGAATTAACGTTTCCTGATGGCGTGCGTTTAATGAACAAACCAGCGAACTATCGAGGCGGTGTGAGCACTAATTTTAAACGAGCAGAACAGGCGGCTAATTTTGGTCGCGAAATTGGTTTACAGTATGTTCATGCGCACATTCGCTATACAGAAGCGATGGCGAAAATTGGTCAGCGAGACAAAACCTGGCAAGCATTAATGCAAATCAATCCAGTTCAATTAAAAGAAGTGGTTCACAATGCAGAGTTACGCCAAGCCAATGCCTATTTTAGTAGTTCCGATGGCGATTTTAAAACAAGGTATGAATCACAAGAAAATTTTGGTAAACTAAAAGATGGAAGTATTGGGGTAAAAGGTGGCTGGCGAATTTATTCAAGCGGGCCGGGAATTTATTTAAATCAATTAATTACAGCTGTTTTAGGGATTCGGCAAAAGGCCCAAAGTGTGGTTTTCGATCCCGTGTTACCAGAAAAATTGTCTGGTTTAGCACTAACTTACCAATTGTTTGATAAACCTGTCACATATAAATTTTATCCAAATCAGTCAGCGAAAATAGTTATTGATGGTCAAGAGGTTCCGTTTAAGTTTGAAGAAAACCCTTATCGAGAAGGGGGAATGGAAGTTCAAAAAGACGAGGTGCTTTCATTATTAAATGAAGCAAGTGTTATTGAAATTTACCATTAGAAAGGAGAGTAGTCCATGGTAGGAATTAAAGATATTGCAAAAAAAGCAGGCGTATCAATCTCGACCGTTTCTTACGCATTGAATGGGAGTTCAAAGGTAACTGAAGAAACACGAACGCGCATCCAAGCAATTGCTGAAGAGCTAAACTATGTTCCTAACATGGCCGCTCGCACATTAAAACGTCGTCAAACCAATATTATTGGTGTCTATTTGGCCGATTATGGCGGTAGTTTTTATGGTGAATTGTTGGAGGGAATTAAGAAAGGCTTAGCACTGTTTGATTATGAGATGATTGTCTGCAGCGGTAAAAAGTCACATCTTTTCATTCCTGAAAAAATGGTGGATGGGGCAATTATTTTAGATTGGACATTTCCAACAAAAGAAATTGAAAAGTTTGCTGAACGAGGCCATTCAATCGTTGTCCTTGATCGAACCACTGAGCATAGGAATATTCGGCAAGTTCTCTTGGATAATCGTGGCGGTGCCACGCAGGCAATTGAGCAATTTGTCAATGTGGGTTCAAAAAAAGTTCTTCTGCTTTCTGGACCAGAAAAAGGTTATGATAGCCAAGAAAGATTGGCTGTTAGTACACGAGAATTAACTCGTTTTGGGATACCTTATGAAATTATCCAAGGCGATTTTACCGAACCTTCTGGCTATGCGGCTGCTAAAAAAATTTTGAGTCAACCACAGACAGAACCAGTCGATGTTTTTGCTTTTAATGATGAAATGGCGATCGGTGTCTATAAATATGTTGCAGAAACAAATTACCAAATGGGGAAAGACATTCGGATTATTGGTTTTGATAATTCTGAACTAGGTGCGTTTGTGCAACCGCGATTAGCAACAATTGCCTATTCTAAACATCGATGGGGCATGGTGGCTGCAGAGAAAATTATTCATTTAATGCGGGGAGAAGCTGCTGAGAGCGAACACATTTACACACGTTTTATAGAAGGAGAATCTTTTCCGTCTGAATAATAAATAAAAAGTTTGGTCCAATGCTAGCTAAGCTAGCGGACCAAACTTTTTTCTGTAATGGTAATTTCTTCTGATGCAATGGGTTCATCCAGACTGAGAAGGCGATCTCTAAATTTAAAATGGACCGGCTTGTTCTCATTAATAAATTCATACGGGTAAGCGCCTTGGATTGTTTCACCAGGATTGATTTCATCTGCTAAACGATCTAATTTGTCTTGGAAAGGTGAATCTGTTAAGACTGCATATTGTAAATTTTGGGCTTTTCCGTGGACAGTTTGGCTAACTTCCATAAAACTTTGAATCATTAGCTGAATATTTTGTGTTTTTTCGGTTGTATTGGTTAATTCAAACAGGACATAAAACATTGGTTTGCCTTGATAATCTTTTCCTTTATGCAAGGCAGTTAAGGCTAAACGTCCATCTGGAACCAACAATGTTCGATTTTCATACGTCCCAATACTTGTCGCCAACACTTCATCAGGTGCGGGCGCACTTTGACTTGCTGGGCTGCCACTTACAGTTGAACAAGCACTTAATAAGGTACTTAGAACGAGTAAGCTCATTAAAATGTAGGGTTTCCTCATATAAAGTCCTCACTTTGGTTGATTGACTATGTAAAAAACAAATTGCTTGTATCTATATAAAAAAGAGTGCTACAAGCAATATTTTAATCGTAGTTCTAGTAAATAGCAATACTTTTATCAAAATTCATGTTTGGAAATATAATTTGAAAAATATTTTTAACTAACAGAAAAACATTTCTAACAAAAAGTATTGGCTCAAAGTAAAGAGATCATTTTGTTAGAAATGAGAAATGGCAACATAAAAGTTTTCTATTTTTCTGCAATTAAGACAGTTTCAAAAGTGAATTCACTAGGAATATGATTCGCAATTGAGTATTCAAAAATATGTCCATTGCCTAGGTAAGCAATTTGTTCTGCACGCATCAGGAAATCATTATCGGTTAAGTTTAAATATTTTTTTTCCAACGCAGAAGGACGGATCCCAGAAATGCTGACCCGCGCACTTTGAATTTTTTGATGCAATTGTTCCGAAATATATTGATAAATGGAGACTTTCAATTCTTTCATTGTCAAGTTCGGAATTAAAGCAACGGGCATCCAAGTGTATTCAATAATTGAGGGCACATCTTCGATAATCCGTAAACGAATAATTTTGTAGACTAACTCTTCTTCTGTAATACTTAATTTTTCAGTCACCCAAGGCTCAGGTACTTCTGTTGCAAAGCCTAAAACCACGGATTCAACTTTTCCATCGTAGGTTGAGTAAGTGCCGGTTAACGGAGAAAATTTAGTAATGGTTCGATTTTGAAAGTCTTGAACAAAGCTGCCCGAGCCACGTCGTCTGACAACATAACCTTCTTGCACAAGCAAATGTAAGGCTTTTGTAATGGTTAGTTCGCTGACCTGATATTTTTCTGCAAGAAGACGACCTTGGGGTAACTTTTGATTAATGGGATAAACACCTGCTTCAATATCCTGTTTTATAGCTGCATAAATTTCTTTATAACGTGTATTTGTCCGCATCAGAGTCCTCCTTTATCACCAGTATTTCTCTCATTATACCATGAATTTAACATGTTAAAACTATATATTTATTTTTAACGTAACCACTTAATAATCAAGTACTTAAATAAAAGTAGTTGACTTATTCTTTTTAAAACTATATAGTTTTAAAAGTAAACAGAAGAACTTATTGATCTGATTGGTACTTTTTGTGAAAACCTTTTACAATAAAAGGGCAGCACAGAAAAGAGGGAGGTATGACAATGGAACATCACCAACTAAAAGCATTTCCGCAAGATTTTTTATGGGGCTCTGCTTCGGCAGCTTATCAAGTAGAAGGTGCTTGGAATGAAGACGGCAAAGGCGCCTCTGTTTGGGATGAATTTGTTCGGCTACCAGGAAAAACGTTCAAAGAGACAACTGGTGATTTAGCCGTCGATCATTATCATCGTTTCAAAGAAGATGTGGCTTTAATGAAACAACAAGGTTTAAAAGCATATCGTTTCTCGATTGCATGGACACGAATTTTACCTGAAGGACGTGGTCAAGTAAATCAAGCGGGACTGAAATTTTATTCAGATTTAATTGATGAGTTATTAGCGGCAGGAATTGAACCAATGGTAACTTTGTATCATTGGGATTTGCCAGCTGTTTTGCAAAAAGAATATGGTGGCTGGGAATCAAGAAAAATTATTGATGATTTTGTGGCCTATGCGAAGATTTTATTTGACGCTTTCCGTGGCAAAGTTCGCTATTGGATTAGTTTAAATGAACAAAATGTGTTTACTTCGTTAGGTTATCAATTAGCCGTGCATCCTCCCGGCGTAACAGATAATAAACGGATGTATGAGGCCAATCATATTGCTAATTTAGCCAATGCAGCAGTGATTAATGCGTTTCATGAATTAGAAATGCCTGGCAAAATTGGCCCTAGCTTTGCTTATACGCCTGTTTATGCCGTTGATGCGCATCCTGCCAATGTTTTGGCGGCAGAAAATGCAGAAGATTTGTTGTCGCATTTTTGGTTAGATGTCTATCTTTGGGGAGAATACCCAATTGCCGCATTAAATTACTTACAGGAGCAAGGTGTGGCCCCAACGATAAAAGAGGGCGATTTAGCGTTACTACGTTCAGCCAAACCTGATTTTCTAGGTATTAATTATTATCGGACGGATACGGTTGCTGCTAATCCATTAGATGGTGTTGGAATAGGGAAGATGAATACAACGGGTGAAAAGGGTTCTGAAACGGAATCTGGGGTACCGGGTTTATTTAAAAAAGTAAATAATCCATATGTTGAACGAACGAACTGGGATTGGGCCATTGACCCGCAAGGTTTGAGAATTGCCTTACGACGATTAGCTAGTCGCTATCATGTGCCTATTTTAATTACTGAAAATGGGTTAGGCGAATATGATACCTTAACAGAAGATAAACAAATTCACGATACGTATCGCATTGATTATTTGCGAAGCCATATCCAAGCGATTCAAGAGGCGATTACGGATGGCGTTTCAGTTATTGGTTATTGTACATGGAGTTACACCGATTTACTGTCGTGGCTTAACGGCTATCAAAAGCGTTATGGTTTTGTCTATGTGGATCAAGATGAAACACAAAAAGGTTCCTTAGAAAGAATCCCGAAAGACAGTTATTATTGGTATCAAAAAGTCATTGAAACAAATGGACTTATCTAATTATAAGAAAAGAGTGTGGAAAATATGACAGTAAAAATGGGGTTTATTGGATTTGGTAAAAGTGCCAACCGCTACCATTTACCTTACGTAATGATTCGAGAAACACTAGAAGTGAAAACGATTTTCGATTTACATGTTAATGAAAAAGCAGCAGCGCCCTTTAAAGAAAAAGGCGTAAATTTTACCACTGACCTTAATGAATTATTGACGGATCCAGAAATTGAATTGATCACAATCTGTACGCCTGCGCATACACATTATGATTTAGCCAAACAAGCCATTTTAGCTGGTAAATCAGTGATTGTGGAAAAACCATTTTGTGATACGTTAGAACACGCAGAGGAATTATTTGCATTAGGGCAAGAAAAAGGGGTAGTAGTGATGCCTTATCAAAATCGACGTTTCGACGGCGATTACCTAGCGATGAAGCAAGTAGTAGAGCAAGGCTTTTTAGGAGAAATCAATGAAGTGGAAACGCATATTGATTATTATCGACCAGGAAGTATCACGGAACAAGGACCTAAAGAAAATGGTTCGTTTTACGGACTAGGCATTCATTTAATGGATCGCATGATTGCTCTTTTCGGGCGTCCAGATCAAGTCACTTATGATATTCGTAATAATGAAGTGAGCGAGGCAGTCGATAATTATTTTGACGTTGATTTACATTATGGTTCAAAATTAAAAGTAAAAGTTAAAACGAATCATTCTGTCGCTAGTCCGTATCCACGTTTTATTGTTCATGGCAGCAATGGCTCGTTCATCAAATATGGCGAAGATCAACAAGAAAATGATTTAAAAGCCGGAATCATGCCGGATGCACCAGGCTTTGGAGAAGATTCACCAATGTATTATGGAGAAGTGACCTACCGTAATGGCAATGGCGACTGGATTAAAAAACAAATTAAAACGCCTGTAGGTGATTACGGTCGTTATTATGATGCCGTCTATGAAACGTTGAAAAATGGTGCACCGCAACTAGTAACTAAAGAGCAAGCATTAACTAACATCGAAATTTTAGAAGCAGGTTTTCTTAACCCAAGTCCAAGTGTTTATCGTTTGAAAGAAAACTAAAGCGTGTTTAAATGACTTGAAAAGCGCCTGCCCCACAGTCCAGACAACTGTGGGGCAGGCGCTTTTATTTATAAAGAGTTGTGAATTTTAATATAAGAAACGTATATTGTTAGTAAAAATAAAAAAAGGAAAGACATCTTAGTAGCACTACTTCCCCAAGAATTGCTACTAAAATGTCTTTTGTGATGCTCGCTCAATTGAAGAGCCTTAAATAGGATATCGAATATCCAGTATAAATGCAAGTAAACTACTTTATAGTTAATATTAGTATACTTCATAAAATAATTTTTCAAAGAGAAAAAGGCTTGTTATGAGAAAAAATTAATTTTTAACTTGTTTTTTCTAAGCAAGATTCGGGTGAAAAAGACAATAATTACTGAAGCTGAATGGTAATTAAAGAGGTTCTTTGCTAAAATAGGAAAGACAAGAAAGTTTGGTTAACGAAAGAACCAAATCAGAAAGGAGGACAACCAGTGGAAAGTTGGCTTTTTTTACTACTGATTGCCTTGATTGCGTTTGTTGCAAAAAATCAAAGTTTATTAATTGCGTCAGTTGTTGTGCTTGCTTTAAAAGCTTTACCAAATAGTGCGAAAATCATGTCGTGGTTGTCAGATAAAGGCATTAATTTAGGCGTCACAATTATTTCAATTACCATTTTAGTCCCGATTGCTACAGGACAAATTGGCTTAAAGGATTTAATTCAATCATTCAAAACACCGATGGGATGGCTGGGGATACTTTGTGGAATTCTGGTGGCTGTTTTATCCTCAAAAGGAGTAGGTTTAATTAATCAATCGCCTGAGATTACGGTGGCCTTAGTTTTTGGAACGATTCTTGGCGTCGTTTTTTTAAAAGGAATTGCAGCTGGTCCGATTATTGCATCGGGGATGATGTACGTAATCATTACTACCTTTCAAGCCTTTCAACACTAAAAAAGCAAACAAAACGCGTAAACGTTTTGTTTGCTTTTTTAGTGTTGATAAATGTCCACATTACTATCTAATATGCCACTTTCATTTTTTAAAGTAATGGTTCCCGCATTCGGATGAATCACTAGCTGTAAATGCCCTGTTAAAAACATTTGGTCATACGTTGAAGTATAGACGTGAAAAGAATCATTAGCAATTGTTTCGGTATAAGGCGCTTCTGCTTGATCAACAGGAACGATAATGAAACGATCGCCAATCATACAACAACCTTCTGCGGAAGAATAAGGATTAGAGCCGTCATTTGCTACCAACAAGAAGGTGTTCGTTTCAGTTAAGAAAGGGGCTAAACGTTGTTTTACTTCTTCAGAAATAGTCAGAGACATTTGCCTCACTCCTTTAAATAGTATGTAAAAGGAAGAGGGTAGCTTGTCGCTATGCCGCTCTTCAAAGGTTTTGTTATTTGCTTGTTTCTTTACTGCTTTTTTTGAAAAGAGCAATAGAAAAGGCGACAACTAAGACAACTGTTGCAGCTAAAACAAATGGATTTTTTGTTGCTGATGTGAACCCTAGGACTGTTGAACCAATCGCACCTACGTAAGATAAAATAATCGCTGCTTTCTTTGGTGTTGAAAGTTCTGTAAAGCTATCGCGGAAGGCGACACCTAAACCTAAAGCGCCAATAAAGGCAAACATCCCAAAAATAATGTGTAAAAAGACCATGAATTTCACCTCCAACAGTCAGTATAGAGAGAAATAGCTAGTTTGTAAACTAATTGAGCTTACTTGTGTTATTTATCACTTGATAAATGTCTTTGCCAATGCAAAAAAACAACGTACGATCAATCGGCAGTACGTTGTTTTTTAGTTTAATATAATTAGGAAGCAGAAGCCTTATTTTGCTGGATTTTTTTGATCGATTCTTCTGTTGGCGTCACATATAACGTTCGTTGGTTTTCATAAATCACATAACCTGGTTTTGCTCCATTGGGTTTATGCACATGTTTTACTTGGACATAGTCAACAGGCACTTGTGAAGAAAGTCGATATTTTGAAAAATAAGCTGCTAGAAGTGCGGCTTCAGTAAGGGTTTCTTCGCTAGGATGTGCGTCACGAATAATTACATGAGATCCAGGAATATCTTTGGCATGGAGCCAATAATCAGTTTTTTTAGCGGTTCGTAAAGTCAATTGATCATTTTGCAAATTGTTTTTTCCAACGAGAATAGGTGTGCTATCTGTGGCATAAAAAAGATCGGGTTGGCTTTTTTTCGGCTGTTTTTGTTTTTTATTTTTTTTACGTTTTAAATAGCCTTGCTCAATCAGTTCTTCACGAATCACTTCAATGTCCATTGGTGTCGCAATTTCAAGTTGTGCCACAACTGACTCTAAATAAGAAATTTCTTGTTGCGTTTGCTGAATTTGTGTCTTAACAACTCGGACAGCATTTTTCAATTTTTGATATTTTTGAAAATATTTTTGTGCATTTTGATTAGGTGAAAGTGCAGGATTTAGCGAGATACGCAACGGTGCATTTTCTTCATAATAATTTGGTAATTCCACCTCGGTGGCTCCTTTTGGGACTTGTGCCATGAAGGTTGTTAATAGTTCTCCGTCGCGACGGTAATTTTCAGCGTTTTCTGTATCGGCTAAGGTTTGTTGTAATTTTTTAAGTTTCTTTTGATTTCTTTTTAGTTCATTTTCAATTTTGCGAATTAGTTCGCCGCCTTGTTGTTTGACACGGTCTTTCTCTGCTTTACCAGAATAAAAGGCATCTAGTAATTCACTGAGTGTCGGATACGTTGTTTGTTCACCAACTAATGATTGATAAGGAATGGGCGTAAAATATTCTTTTTTTTCAGTGACGGTTAATGTCGGTACAACAGCTTCAGTGACTGAGGACCAAAATTCCGTCCAGATGGCCATTTTTTCATTTGGTTGTGCAAGTAAACGGGCACTTAATTCGTCTGCTGTATCTTTGCCTAGACCTTGGAAATGTTGTTGTAAATAGCGTCCGTTTAATTCAGGAGCTGTAGAAAGAAGCGCAAAGACTTCTTCTTTTGAGGCCGTGAGCGGATTAAGTCCCATTGGTTTTGGCGGTTCAATATAAGTTGCTCCAGGAAGCAACGAACGATAACTATTTTGGCTCATTCCAATGTGTTTTATCGCATCTAAGATTTTTCCAGAAGATTGGTTAACTAAAACGATTGTACTGTGACGTCCCATTAATTCAACAATCAAAACAATATTTTGTAAGTCACCTAGTTCATCTCTTTTTGAAAAGGTGAAGTGAATCACGCGATCATTTTCTATTTGTTGAATCGTTTCTAAAATGGCACCGTCCAGAAATTTTCGTAACATCATCACAAAATTAGGAGGTGTTTCTGGATTGCTATAGGTAATTGTAGATAGTTGTATGCGCGCATAACTAGGATGTGCTGATAATAATAATTTATGGTTTTTACCTTTCGCACGAATGACTAAAACGACTTCGTTTTCATAAGGTTGATGGATTTTTGAAATCCGGCCACTTACGAGTGTTTCTGTCAACTCATGAACCATGCTATGAGTAAATACGCCATCAAATGACATAATAAATCCCTCGTTTCTTTCCGACTAATAGCTTTATTATAGCGGAGTTTTTGAATTTAAGAAAGAAGCTTGTTAAAAAGGAGTTGGGTTTTCCTTAGAAAGCTGGGGAAGTTTGCTGGTTTTTTTAGTAATTAAAGCGCAAGGGTAGGCAAGAAAGAAAATGATTAGTATAATAGATAAGAACTAAAAGCGAGGAGCGATTAGAAGTTGAATAATTTTATGGAAGAACTAAAAGAGGCACTTTATGAATTAAGACAAAGAAAACTGTTAATGATTACCGCTATTGTAGCATTAGTATTAATAATTGGCTCAATCATTTTTATTCCAACGATGCAAAAAAATATTCGAGCTGCTCAAGTTGAATCGTTAGTCGCAGGACCCATCAAATCAGAGAAAGTCAGTGTCTTAGATTACAAAACAGCAGACAAGAAAATCCAAGAAACAGGAGCCATGTCAGTCATGTTTGCTAAACCATCTGGCAAGCAATACGATCAAATGGTGAAGCTGTTTAATTCAGATAAAATGAATGAATTTCATCGTTCGCTGTATATCTATCCGTTAATTTATAATGCTGGCAAAGCACAAGAGCAATACAATGTTAGCGGCGATGAGATCACGCTTGTTTTCTTTGAAAATGGCAAAGAAAAGACACGGACGGTTGTCGAAAAATCTATGGATTTAAAAACACAATTAATACCAGAATTAAATCGATTACCGATGGCTGGCGTTTTGAAAGACCAACAAAAGGCAGCCCAAGAAGCTGAAAAAGAAGCAGCAAAGACCGCGGAAACACAGACGACGACCAGCACGACTGGCGTTGCTCAATCTACTGAAACGACGATAGAAAGCACTGATACAGTACCAGAAACTGGTGAATAATAGCTAGCTATGTTAAACTTAGATTGTAGAAAGTTTTAAGGAACTAGAAAGAGGGGATTTTCGATGGCATTAGTAATTTCAATGACGATTTTAGTAAGTTTATGGCTGATTCAATCGCAAAAACAAGCAGTTAAAGTTCCCGTGAAAATTGAAAGAAACCGAAACAATTAAGTGGTAAATATGCTGAAATAAAGAAAAACGAGCCTCTCATAAGAGTGGCTCGTTTTTTAGAAGTAAAAGAAATGCAAGAAAATAAAAACTTTTTCTTGACGAACAAAATCAATATAGTGTAGACTACCTTTAACAACATAACTAGGAGGGAAAATACATGACACAATTATCTAACGTAAAAGAAATGCACCAATCATGGCAAAACTGGCGTAGATAGTTGTATGTATGATTCTTTCATAGATACAACTTTAGAAGACTTATTCTAAAAAGTGTATCTATGCTGGTTATATTCAAGAAGAAAAAACGACCACATAGAGGACCCGTCTATGTGGTTTTTGTTTTGCATAAAAACAACGACCACTCCTAAACACTTAGGATAAGTCGTTGTTTTTTTGCTACGAATCACTACGATTGGCACGAAGTGACAGAGTAGATGATGAGTAGCACAAGGTGAACGAAGAGAACGTTGTCCCATTCGTACAATCACTACGATTGGCACGAAGTGACAGAGTAGATGACGAGTAGCACAAGGTGAACGAAGAGAACGTTGTCCCATTCGTAGAAAAGTGCTCCTGCGATTCTCACCAAAGTTGCGATCCTCGTCGCAGTTAAATCCTGACAAGCACTACGATTGGCACGAAGTGACAGAGTAGATGCAGGCTGCGTATACTCGCCGCAGTTTGGCCTTTAAGAGTGATGAGTAGTACAAGGTGAACGAAGAGAACGTTGTCCCATTCGTAGAAAAAGTGCTCCTGCGATTCTCACCAAAGTTGCGATCCTCGTCGCAGTTAAATCCTGACATTTGTAAAAAAGTGTTCCTAGGATTTTGACTAAGCAGAGGATTACGAATCTCAGTTTCACTTTCAACGGAAGAAACGCCCTATAGATAATGGTTTTATTATTAAAAAGAAAAAGTTGCCAAACAAAAGGGCAGTTAGGAGAATGCAAAATGAAAAATAAACGTTTAACGTTTGTCGTGTCTTTATTAGCTATTTATTTAATTGGTGCTTTTTTTGTGAATCAAAAAGTGACGAATTCAAAGAAAGAAACCGTTACTGTAGGGGTTTTGCAGTTTGTCAGTCACCCCGCATTGGATGAAATTTATAAAGGTGTTGAGGAAGGGTTAAAGGAAAATGGCTATGACAAAGGCAAAAACTTAGAAATTATTTTTCAAAATGGTCAAGCCGACCAGAGTAAGTTAGCAATCATGAGTCAACAATTAGTACAAAAAAAGGCAGACGTTTTAATTGGTATCGCCACGCCAGCTGCGCAAGCGTTAGCCAACACTACCCAAGAAATCCCGATCATTTTAGGCGCCATTACGGACCCTGTTAGTGCAGGATTGGTGAAAGACAATCAAAAGCCAGGCGGTAATATCACGGGTGTTAGTGATCAATCTCCTTTGTCAGCCCAGATGGATTTACTAAAAGAATTGATACCAGCTGCCAAAAAAATAGGTATTCTCTATGCTTCCTCAGAAGAAAACTCTCGATACCAAGTAGCTGAAGCGCAGAAAGCAGCTGAAGCCAAAGGATTGACAGTGAAAACATA
This sequence comes from Enterococcus sp. DIV2453a, assembly GCF_050533535.1. Taxonomy (NCBI): domain Bacteria; kingdom Bacillati; phylum Bacillota; class Bacilli; order Lactobacillales; family Enterococcaceae; genus Enterococcus; species Enterococcus sp. DIV2453a. The sequence continues at coordinate 1,101,824 of NZ_CP172899.1, forward strand.
TGCTGTGCCATCAAGTAATGAAATAGCACAAACGGTTCAAGTGATGACTAAGGAAACAGATGTGATTTATATACCAACTGATAATACGATTGCTAATGCTATGCAAACGGTAGTCGGAGAAGCAAATCGAACCAAGACGCCGATTATTCCTTCGGTGGATACAATGGTAGAACAAGGCGGTTTAGCAACTGTTGGGATTAATCAACATGCGTTGGGGGTACAAGCCGGCAAAATGGCAGCAGAGGTTCTGTCTGGGAAAAGTCAACCAGCAACTACACCCATTTATACCTTTAATACAGGCGACACAATTATCAATGAAAAACAAGCTCAAAAGTTAGGGATTACGATTCCCGCAGAGTTAGCAAAAAAATCGAAATTGATTAACTAATTATCAAAGAAAGTAGGAGAAGCGATGATTGTTTCAGCAATTGGACAAGGAATGTTATGGGCCTTGTTAGGACTAGGTATTTTTATGACTTATCGTATTTTAAATTTTCCAGATATGACCACAGAAGGTTCATTTCCGTTAGGAGGGGCGGTTTGTGTAACTGCCATTACAACAGGGGTTTCACCATTTGTAGCGACTCTTTTAGGGGTCGGAGCAGGAATGATTGCCGGTTTAGTGACTGGTTTACTATTTACAAAAGGAAAAATTCCAATTATTTTAGCAGGAATTTTAGTGATGTCTGGTTTAAATTCCGTGATTTTATTTGTGATGAAATCGCCAAATAAGTCTTTATTAAACCAACCGAAGATTCAAGATGTTTTTCAAAAAATGGCCTTACCCGATTATTATGATACTATTTTTTTAGGGATTAGTGTTTTGGCTGTGGTAATGATTTTACTGTTATTTTTCTTTAATACTAGTTTAGGACAAGCCTATATTGCGACAGGTGACAATGAAGAAATGGCTCGCTCGATTGGCATTCAAACGGATCGCATGAAAATTTTAGGATTGGTTTTATCGAATGGCTTGATTGGCTTATCTGGCGCTTTGATTGCCCAAAATGATGGATATGCGGATGTAAGTAAAGGAACAGGTGTCATTGTGATTGGCTTGGCTTCACTCATTATTGGTGAAGTACTGTTTGGAGAATTAACGTTTGGTGAACGGCTGATGGCGATTGTTGTAGGGAGTATTATTTATCAACTATTGATTTTATTAGTGATTAAATTAGGCTTTGATACGACGTATTTGAAAATCTTCTCAGCAGTGATTTTAGCAATCTGTTTAATGATCCCACAATTGAAAAAAGCATTACGACTACACGGCTTTTCTGATAAGGGGGGAACGAAATGAAACCAGTTGTTGAATTAAAAAATGCGACAAAAATCATTGATAATGGGATGAATGAAAAAAAAGTGATTTTGGATCATGTGAACTTAGCCATTTATCCTGGGGACTTCATTACTGTTTTAGGTGGAAATGGCGCAGGCAAGAGTACGCTATTCAATAGTTTAGCAGGAACTTTGACACTAACAGAAGGACAATTTTTAATTGAAGGAGTCAATCGCACCAATCTTTCTGAAGTCAAACGGGCCAAATCTCTAGCGCGTGTTTTTCAAGATCCTAAAATGGGGACAGCACCAAGAATGACTGTGGCAGAAAATTTATTGCTTGCCATGAAACGCGGACAAAAACGTCCCTTAACATTACGGAAGATAAATGAGCAACGCGCCTTGTTTACAAAAATCTGTCAAGAAGTTGGCAATGGCTTGGAAAATCATCTGGATACACCGACAGGTAACCTTTCTGGCGGTCAACGCCAAGCCTTAAGTTTATTAATGGCCACTATCACAAAACCAGAATTATTACTTTTAGATGAACATACTGCTGCCTTAGATCCCAAAACATCCAAGCAGTTGATGCACTTAACGGAACAACGGATTGAAGAAGGGAACTTAACTTGTTTGATGATTACCCATCGAATGGAAGATGCTTTACGATATGGCAATCGTTTAATTGTTTTACAAAAAGGTAAAATTGTTCAAGATTTAAACGCTGCTGAAAAAGCACAATTAACGCTACAAGATTTGTTGCTGTTCTTTGAAGAAGTAGAATAAAAAAACAAGCTCAGAAAATGAGCTTGTTTTTTTATTTTTTGACCAATCGGAAGAGTCGCTTGGGGAAAAAACGTTTGACAATTCGTTCCAGTAACGAGGTCACCATAAAGCCCGCTGCGATAGCTGCAGCAGTAAAGACAACTTTTAAAATCAACTGCAACCCGTCATCAATATTTCCTAACAAAATGCTCCGAACTGCTTGATAGGCAGGGCCTCCTGGTACTAAAGGAACCAAACTTGGAATATAAAAAATAATCATCGGCATTTTTTTGTAACGGGAAAAAAAGATACTAGCGATCCCTAACCCGACCGTTCCTAAAAAGTTTGCAAAGGTTTGACTAGCATCAAAAGTTTGCGTTAAGACATAATAAATCATCCAGCCTGTCATGCCAGTAATGCCACAAGCCACCAGTGCTTTACGAGGAATGTTCGTGATAATACCAAACGTCACAGTCGCTAAAAAACTAAAGAGAAGATGAAAAATTAGTTCCATTTGAACACTCCTTACATAAATAATTTAAAAATCAAGGCAATCCCTAGGCCAACAGACCCAGCAATAAAAATAGCTTCTGTTCCTCGCGCCGTCCCGCTGATGAGGTGGCCCGCTAAAATGTCGCGAAAAGAGTTCGTAATCGCCACACCTGGAACTAACGGCATTACCGCACCAATAATAATATTATCGATGTTGACTGCTAAGCGAAAATGCACAGCCAAATAGGCCAACAAACCAATGACAAAAGCGGCTGCGAATGAATCGAGGTAAGGAACTTGGAATAACTTTTGGGTAAAAAGATAACTGGCATACCCAATCACGCCAACAAAAAAAGTTGCAATAAAATCTTGCCAAGTGCCACCAAAAATGTACATTAACGTACAACTAACAATTCCGGCTGCTAACAAGCGTAACGAAATTGAAAAAGTGGGGGTATCCGTTTCTAATAGAGTTAAGCGCTGATAAAGCTCTGGTAGAGTAATCTCTTTTTGCGCAAATTCTCTTGATAATTGATTGACAAGGCTAACTTTTTCCAAATTAATCGAGCGCTGGGGGATGTTTTCTAATTGCGTATAATTACTGGAACGAAAGCCTACGAAAATCCCTGTAGCCGTCGTATAACAAACGCTCTCTGGCTCGCCAGCATTTGCAGCAATCCGAGTAATCGTATCTTCGGTTCTATATACTTCAGATCCGCTTTCCAGCATAATTTTTCCAGCTAAAATGCATGTATCAATAATTAATTGTTTTCTTTTTTCGCTATTAACCAAAGGAATGGCTCCTTTCATTTCGAGTTCACTTTTAGTGTATCATTTTTTTTAAGAACTGTACGCAATTTAAAACAGAGATAGAAAAAAAGTGTGATTTTTTACAAAAATGAAACGAATCTTAAGAATAAATGAAAACAAATAAGGAATTAGTAAAAATTATGGGTTAGTTGTAAGAATCTAGGATCTTTCCTTGCATTTTAGTAGGAAACATCCTATCCTAAACATAGAAAAACAAAGGGGTCAATAAAAATGGACAACCAATGGTTACTCTACGGAATTAGCAGTGTCGTATTAATTATTTTAATCAGAAGAACAATCCTATCAGGAAACATCGTATTAAGTTGTTTGTTGGGAGCGATTTTGCTGATTCAAGTAGTGGGAGTAGCTCTCTGTGCACAGCAGAAAAAGAAAAATGAACATACAAAAGAACTACCTTCTTCTAAAGTACATCAATAGAAGAAGGTAGTTTTCTCTTATAGTAAATCAAATTTTTTCAAGCCATTAACAATGCCATTTTCAGTATTTTTAGTTGAAATAAAGGTGGCTTTTTCTTTTAGTTCTTCTCGCGCATTACCCATGGCAATTCCATAATCACAGGCCTCAAACAGCGCCAAATCATTGATGCCATCACCAAAGGCATAAGTGGGAATGCCGTTTAATCCCAAGGTGTTAAAAAGATTTTTGACACCAGAGCCTTTAGAGACCCCTTTACGAACAATATCAATTGAAAAAGGACCATTGCGATAAAAGGTCAATTCAGGAAACCGCTCATAGTAATATTCATCATCATCGCCATGTTGACTTAAGACCAACATCATGTTGACGGCATCATTCTCATAACCTGTGGGATCAATTTCTGGAACAGCTGAATGAATATAATCATAGGCTTGTTTCACTGTGCCAGTATGCCCTGTACAAAAAATACGGCGCTCATTGTAAAAAGCCAATTCATGACCACGCTGTTTGACATGTTCATGCAGTGAAACACATTCCTCTGTTGTAAATTCATCTGAATAAATCGTTTTTCCTTCATAATGAATAAATTGCCCGTTCATTACAATCGCTGAGTCAATGCCACTGGCTTTCATAATTGGCTGAATCTCACACAAGGTCCGTCCTGTCGCAATTAAAGGTAAAATTTGATTGTCTTTCAAGGCCGCCACTGCTGCGGTAATCTCAGGAGTTATTTGCGATGTTCCATCTAACAAAGTTCCATCTAAATCAAAAAAAGTAATAGCTTTCATTTTATCCATACCCTAACATCCTCTCTACGCTTGTTATTTTAACAAACTTTTCTGAAAAGACAATGGGTTCCTTTCGTTTTCTTTAAAAGAGCAGGAAAAAAAGTGATTTTTGATGGTTCTGTAAAGGATTTTTGAAGAAATATAGAATCGGTTGGTACAAATTCAATTTTAGAGTATACTACAATAGAGCAGTTTTATGAAAAGTGAATAAGGAGTGAATGAAATGAATATATTAATGATTGAAGACAATGAATCCGTCTCAGAAATGATGCAAATGTTTTTCTTAAATGAAGGGTGGGAAGCTACCTTTAAAGATGATGGCAAAGAAGGATTGGCGACTTTTCTTGCTTCGCCAGAAAAATGGGACATGATTACGTTAGACTTAAACTTACCTAGTATGGATGGGATGGCTGTTTGTCGTGAAATTCGCAAAGTTTCAGCCAATGTTCCCATTATTATGTTGACCGCTCGTGATTCTGAAAGTGACCAAGTAATTGGCCTTGAAATGGGTGCGGATGATTATGTGACAAAACCATTTAGTCCATTAACTTTGATTGCACGGATGAAAGCTCTACATCGTCGTGCCGAGGTGGCAGAGGCTGCGCATGATACGTCTGAGAATACAGATGAAACATTTGATGTGATTACGGATCATTTTAAAATGAATACGAAAACACGAGAAACATATTTAGATAATCAATTAATTGAAGGCTTAACACCTAAAGAATTTGATTTGCTATACACTTTAGCAAAAAAACCACGCCAAGTCTTTTCACGCGAACAACTACTAGAATTGGTTTGGGACTATCAATACTTTGGCGATGAACGGACAGTTGATGCCCATATCAAAAAATTACGACAAAAAATTGAAAAAGTAGGTCCTCAAGTCATCCAAACGGTTTGGGGCGTAGGGTATAAATTCGACGATTCAGGTGTTGCTTAATGAAGTATTTGTATCAACAATTACTTGCTTTTATAGGTGTGATTGCTCTGATTATTCTCATTGTTGGAACGTCTTTCACACAATTGACCAAGCGCACAATGCAAGCTAACAACTATGATCAATTATATGGTTATGCAGAATCAGTCATAGAAACAAGGGGATTTTTCACCAATATAGCCGGAGTATCAGAACGAAATGCATTTGCTTATTCATTACAGTTAACTGAGCAAGTGTTACAAAAGCAAGATGTACAATTTGTATTTATTAAAAAGAATCGAGAAGTTCTATACCCAACAATTGATAGCACGAAAAAGTTAGACTTTTCTTTAATTGATAAAAATTGGGATCAAATTATGAAAGGTAACTACGTTTATGCAACAGAAAACGTTGATATTTATGGGGAAAAGAATACCTCAGCCTACGTGATGCTGCCTGTATTTGATAAAAATACTAAAACTCTGCTTGGAGCATTGGTGATTACACAACCTGCCAAAAACGTTGACCGAAGTGTCCAGTCCGTGACACAAAACTTGATTAAAGGCTTTATTTTTTCTGGTGTGATTGCCTTGTTACTAAGCTATCTATTTGCGACTTTCCAAGTGAAACGAATTAATCGGATGCGTAAAGCCACCAAAGAAATTACTAGTGGAAATTTTGATATTCAATTACCGGTCCATGACAAAGATGAATTTGATGACCTAGCAGAAGATTTTAATAAAATGGCCGCGTCTTTAAAAGAATCACAAGAAGAAATCAATCGGCAAGAAGAGCGCCGTCGTCAATTTATGGCGGATGCCTCTCATGAAATGCGGACGCCTTTAACAACTATTAATGGCTTGTTAGAGGGATTGCAGTATAATGCTATTCCTGAAAATCAAAAAGAGAATGCGATTAAACTGATGCAAAATGAGACCGCTCGCTTGATTCGCTTAGTCAATGAAAATCTTGATTATGAAAAAATTCGGACCAACCAGATTCAAATTGTTGTGAAGAAGTTCAACGGAACAGAAGCTTTAGAAAATATTGTGACTCAACTAACGGCCAAAGCTGAAGCCGCCGGTAATCAATTGTATTTAGACACCACTGAACCAATTGATGTGTATGCCGATTATGATCGTTTCGTTCAAGTAGTTGTCAATATTGTTCAAAATGCCATCCAATTTACTGAAAATGGCGAAATTCATATTGCTTTAGAAAAAGGCTATTTAGAAACCATTGTCCGTATTTCTGATACAGGAATCGGCATGACGGAAGAGCAAATTCTGAATATCTGGGATCGTTATTACAAAGTAGATCCATCCCGTAAAAATACGAAATATGGAGAATCAGGATTAGGCTTACCAATCGTTCAACAATTGGTCCGCTTGCATAAAGGAAAAATTAATGTTGAGAGTGAACCTGGTAAAGGCACCACATTTATTATTTCATTTCCTGATGTTGAAATCACTGAAAACTAAAGAAAACGTCTGGTCACAATCAGTGCCAGACGTTTTTTTTAGTTTAATAACGCATGTAGAGACAGGGGGTGCACATAGGGACTATCAATAATTTGTGGATCCTTTGTCAGAAATAGCAAGCGCTTGTTTCTTTTTTGAACTGCTATTTTTAATTGAGGTAAAATTTCTTGACGTTGTCCAATCGTTAATGAAGAAAAGATATCATCAATCACTAACGTACTTGTTTTTGAAAGCAAAAGTTGTATTATGCGCATTTTAATTTTTTCAAAAGTCGTAAAAGAAGTAAAGGAACGACCAAGTAAGGCAGGTTCTAATTGGAACACCTGGAAAGCTTCGGCTAGAACTATTTTTCGATCCCGTTCTTTGATCGTACTAGCGATAAATAAATTTTCTTCTAATGGCAAGTAAGGCAGAAAGGTTTCACTAGAAGAAAGCCTAGTAATGGTTAATTGGTTTGTTTGGAAAAAATCGGCCAATGCGAGTTCTTGTTCTGGAGCAGAATAAATGATTCCATAAACTTCTCGCAAAGCTAACGCGTCGAATGAGGATTTTTTTTCGGTTGTTTTTTTGAATGATGGTGTGACATTCATAGAAAATCCCTCCCTTATTTCTGATGTGTACGTAAATAAATCAATGTGAAAGGAGTCCCGCAAACAAGAGGAATGCCAAGCAAGATTAAGCAGTTAACAAAGCAATTACGGATTGTATAAAGCGACTGCATACTTTTAAAATCAAAAGAAAACGCTTGGATCGTTTGAATCCCTAAATGCTGGATATTTGTAATCGTGACATCCTGGTCGGTACTTTTAGCTAAAAATGCTGGAGTTTCCAAATGAGACCACTGTAAAATAGCATCACGAGCAGCCCAAAGAACAGTATTATACGTTTCTTGAAACATTAAAGTGAAAAGTAAAAAACTGAAAATTCCTAATAGAGCCGGTAAACATAACTCTAGTAAGAGCTGTTTGGTGACATACATATTTGAAAAGTGCATGTGATACCATGTATGTATTTCTTCCTTTTTTATGCGTAATGTCACATACATCAACAGAAGAAAAGTAACACCAAAGAAAATGACACTACCTAGATAGAGGTGCCAATAGTATTGGATCAGTTGGTAATGGTAACTAGTTTGTTTTTCAATATCGACAAAGTCTGGCATCGTTCGTAAAAACTCTTTTTCAAAATCAATTAAGTTAAACAGCCCAGTCAATAAGAAAGAGAACAGGAAGAAGAAGAGTGCAATGATTAACGTGATTTTTTTATGATAAAAACTACTAGCTGTAGCGTAACGGACACTTCTCATCAACTTTCACCTCTCTAAACTATCTTTAGTATAGTGAAATAATATGAATTAATTATGAAAAAGTAGCAAAAAAGCTTGAGCAAATTGCTCAAGCTTTTTGAAGATTTATTTACCAGTTTTTTGATAGCCTTGATAACTGTCAGTGTGATATTCATCAACGGTTGATTTATTATTGTTTTTACTGTAAACACTCGTTGATTTTTCACCTTTTTCTTTTTCAATTGCTTCCAGTTGTTGCAATTGGTTCTTGTAATCATAGTCTTCTGGGTTAACTGGTTTTAAGCCGCTATTGGTATAGAAACGAAGCAAGTCGCCGTTAGTAATTTGGTCAGACGTTTCTAATTGTTTCGTCGCTTTGGCTTTTAAATCAGCGACTTCTTTCTTAACTTCTTCGGTTGGCTCTGTAATTAAAGTGCCTGTTTTAGTATCGTAAATGCTAGAACCTAAAATAGTATATTTAGGTGTTACAACATTGCCGTTGCGGAAAGCAACGATTTGATTGTGTTGTTTAGAGAATAAATCTTGGCCTAACTGAATGTAGTTTTTCGTATCGACACCAAGCAAGTGTAGAAGGGTTGGTAAGGCATCAACTTGGCCGCCATACGTATGGTTCACACCGCCATTTTCTTGACCAGGAACGTGAATCATATAAGGAACACGTTGCATATTGGCGTTGTCAAAATCGTTCCAATCTGCTTTGGTTTTACCTACTAATTCTGCTAAGTTTTGGTTTCTTGAATTAGAAACCCCATAGTGATCGCCATAAAGAACAATGACTGAGTTTTCATAGAGACCTGAAGATTTCAAGTAGTTAAAGAATTCTTCGACCGCTTTATCTAAATAATTCGCTGTTGCAAAGTAACCATTAATTGTTTCGTCAGAGGTTTTTGCAATTGGGAATCCTGCTTCATCGTTTGTAAATTGAGAATAAGGATAATGATTGGATACAGCAATAAATTTAGAATAGAACGGTTGTTGTAAATGTTCTAAATATTGAACGGATTGATTAAAGAATGGTTTATCGTGTAACCCATATTGGAATGAGTTATCTGAATTAACATCATAATAACTAGCATCAAAGAAATAGTCATAGCCTAAACGTTTATAGGTTTCATTCCGATTCCAGAAGTTACCGGCATTTCCGTGGAAAGCAGCGCTAGTGTATCCTTGCGTTTGTTTTAAAATATCGGGTGCTGCTTCAAACGTATTTTTCCCACCAACTTGTGTAAAGAGTGAACCTTGGTCTAAACCAAATAGTGAATTTTCAAGTAACGTTTCAGCATCACTTGTTTTTCCTTGACCAACTTGGTGGAAGAAGTTATCAAAGCTAAAGGTACTTTTACTATTGTAAAGACTATTGATAAATGGTGTGACTTCGTGTTCTACGCCATTTTCATCTTTTAATTTGTAATTAACTAAAAATTGTTGGAAACTTTCTAAATGGATATAAATTACATTTTTGCCTTTTGCAATACCAAACTTACTATCATCGGGTGCCGCATATTGTTGTTTCACGTAATCTTCAACTTGTTTCATATCGTTAGCACTAGCTTCGGCACGGACTTGGTTTGTTTGGTAAGTTGTAATGCCATCGTACACGGTAAAGGCATTTAAGCCTAAGAATTTCACGATATAGTCACGAGAGAATTGACGTCCTAATAATTGGGGACGTTCTGTTTCAGCCATAAATAGATTGAATAAGAAAAAGACAACAGAAAGGAGTGTGACAGAGACTGCTACACGTGCGCGGACTGGACGCGCATCTGTTTTAATTTTTTTCGTTAATAATAATACGCCAATAATAATGAAGTCTAAGAAATAAATGACGTCATAAGGTCTAAAGAGACGTAAGGCACTTTCGCCAAGACCGCTAGCTACTTTGCCAGCACCAAGCATCGTATTAACTGTGATGAAGTCAGTAAATTCTCGATAATACACGACATTTGAGAAGAGCAGTAAACTCATCAAGAAGTAAATAATCATCATTGTAATATAAGAAGCTTTTTTACGGCGAACATACAAAGCGATGGCTAATAAAAAGACCGTTGTGGCAATTGGATTAATTAAGAGTATGAAATACTCGTTAATATTTTCCAAACGTAAATGGAAATCAACGGCGTACGCAAAGAGGTTTTTTAGCCACAGTAAGATGGCGATTAGCGAGAATAACCCCAGTCGCGTGTTCAAAATATTTGTTTTAAATAATTTTTTCAAAATAAACGTCCTTTCTAAACGATGATTCTATAAAAGTAAAATTAGGTAAATTTCGTATTTTACAATATCGCTTTAATTTTACTCTTTCACAAATTTTATGTCAATTCTTACCGAAGTGAGGAATGGTGATGTTAAAGAAAACTTACTATTTCCTTAAACTTTTTAGTTCGTTAAATGACGTGAAGCTTGAATCCTTTAAAGACAGATGGGCCTTTTTTTGCTATACTAGATAGGACTTTGAAAAGTAGGTGTACAGAATGAAACTTCAAGTAACTAAAAAAGCAGAACATAAATTTAAAAAAGGATATCCTTTAATTCAGAAAGAAGATTTGCAACAAGTGCCGGCGCCGTTGCCAACAGATTGGCTTACTTTGATTGATAGTAAAGGCCAGCGTTTAGCCGAAGGATATTTAGGCGAACAAAATAAAGGAATTGGTTGGTTGCTGTCATGGCATGGACCAATTAATCAATCTTTTTTTCAACAACTCTTTGAAATAAGTCGTGAGAAGCGGACGTCTTTTGAAAAGGATTCGCTGACAACCGCTTATCGATTATTTAATGGAGAAGGAGATGGCATTGGGGGTCTAATCATCGATCGCTATGCAGATTACGCCGTTTTTTCATGGTATAATGAAACCCTTTATCAGAAAAAAGCCGAACTTTTGACGGCGTTTCGCACAGTTTACCCTGATATTATTGGTGCCTACGAAAAGATTCGCTTTTCCACAAAAGATTTACCCGAATCACAGTTTTTGTATGGCGAACAAGCACCCGAGCCATTACTTGTCACTGAAAATGGCGTTCAATTTGCTACCTATTTAAACGAAGGATTAATGACAGGCATCTTTTTAGATCAAAAAGAAGTTCGTGGTCGATTAGTAGATGGTTTTGCAGTAGGTAAAACAGTCTTAAATATGTTTAGTTATACAGGTGCTTTTTCAGTAGCTGCCGCTATGGGAGGTGCCGTGGCCACCACTAGTGTGGATTTAGCTAAACGAAGCTTACCGAAAACGACTGAGCAATTTGAAGTCAATCATTTAAATCTTGCCCCGCAAAAGATTATTGTCATGGATGTTTTTGACTACTTTAAATATGCTTCACGTAAAGGCTTGAGCTATGACATGATCATTTTGGATCCGCCAAGTTTTGCTCGTAACAAAAAGAAAGTTTTTTCCGTTGCTAAAAATTATGGGGAGCTAGTGAAAGATTCTATTGATATTTTAACGGATAAGGGAACGCTTATTGCCTCAACCAATGCGGCAAATTTATCCTTAGCCAAATATAAAAAAATGGTGATTACTGCCTTGCAAGAGAAAAATGTTCGTTACAAGATTACGGACACGTATCAATTACCGGCAGACTTTCAAGTGAATCCTAATTTTCCAGAAGGTGATTACTTAAAAGTCCTGTTTATCGAAATTGAAAAATAATTTTTTACACCAAGCAAAAGTCCCAGCGCCGCTAATCGGCATTGGGACTTTTGCTTGGTGTTTATTTTATAGTAACTTTTGGGCTTTTTGGGTGTTTGCAAAATGCAGCTTCGCGTAGTTCGCTAATAAGTCTAGGCCGCCTTTTTTCAAAATACGGGCGGCTACTTGGTCTGATTTGCTGCCAGCACCAGAGGGCACAGAGAAACCCAATTCTGCAGATTCTTTGTCTAACTCTTCTAAAAAAGCAGCGCGGCTAATAATAGAGGCGGCAGCAACAGCAACATGATACTGCTCTCCTTTAGTGACGAAGAACAATTTTTCAGTGACTTGATTTTTTTCATTACGAACATATTTCCGATAGTTATTTTCAGGGGTGAATTGGTCAATCAAAATCCCTTCTGGCTTTGTGGGAGCCAACTCTTGTAGCAACAGATAAATCGCTTGGTTATGCAAAGCGACTTTCATGTGTACAGCATTGTAGTTTGGTTGGATCTCATTGTATTTTTTTGGTTCAACGATTAATAACTTGTAAGGAATCAGTTCTTTAATGACATGTGACAATTGAATAATTTGTGGGTCGGTTAATTCTTTGGAATCACGAACACCCAATGCTTTTAGTTTGCTAATCATGCTTTTGTCAACATAGGCAGAACAGACAGTTACAGGACCAAAATAGCTGCCATTACCGACTTCATCGGAACCTATCACAGACCAGTTGCCAAAATCAGCAGGCAGTGTAGTAGTCTGGGCAGAAACTTTTTTCTGTGGTGTGGTACTCGTTCCTTCCCAACGAGCGGCCTCTTTTTCAGCTTGAGGTCCCTGAAACATGACTTTACCTGATTGATAAGCAGTGATGGTAGTGGTGCCAACCTTGGCCACAAAGACAGTATAAGGGACCGTTTTATTTAAACGATTGGGTTGATAAACAGTGGTCATCTCTGCTAATGTTTTTTTACTAACTTTAATTACGTGATTCTGTGCCATCAATTGTTCCTCATTTCTTGATATTTCTTCTTTACTATAGTAAAGGAAAAACAAGTAAATGAAAAGGTTTTGCGTTAGCTTGTTCCTGAAAATGACAATGTTTAGGAAATGTATAATTTTTTTCTATAGTTGGGCGCTAGTTGTTATCTAAATTTTTATTCAGTGCTATACTGTGGGAGAGAAGGAGACGATGAAAGAGTCGACTAGAACAAGGGGTGATGTGTTTGAGAAGAAAAAAAGAAATGCAAGAAAATGAACCAATAGCAGTGACTGCTAACGCGGAACGCTATTATCCAGAAGATAAACAAGGCTTGACGGCCGCACAAGTTGAAGAAAGACAGCGAAAAGGCTTAGTCAATGCCGCCGTCGATACAGAGTTTATCACAACGAAACAGATTGTTATTAATAACGTATTTACGTATTTCAACTTAATTTTTGTGGTACTAGGTGTGTTATTAATGCTGGTACAATCTTATAAAAATATGACCTTTTTGCCAGTAGTAATCATTAATACGGTCATTGGAATTTACCAAGAAATTAAGTCGAAGAAAGTATTAGATAGCTTAAATATTCTAAACGCTACAAAAGTAACCGTTGTAAGGGATGGCCAAGAACAAGAAATTTCGCCAGATGAACTGGTTTTGGATGATGTGGTGCTCTTTAAATCGGGTGAACAGATTTCTGGGGATGCAATTGTCTTATCTGGTGAAGTCCGTGTGAATGAATCCTTGTTAACTGGGGAATCTGATGAGATTACCAAAGTAGCAGATAGCCAACTTTTGTCAGGTAGCTTTATTGTGTCAGGTTCTTGTTATGCAAGAATTGATAAAATTGGCGCTGAGGCCTATGTTCATCAATTAACGCTTGAAGCGAAATCAATTAAAAAAGGGGAACAATCAGAGATGGTCGGTTCCATTAACCGTTTGGTGAAATGGGTAGGGATTATTATTATCCCGATCGGCTGTGTTCTATTTTTCCAAAGTTATTTCATCAACCATCAAGGGCTTCATGACAGCATTGTCTCCATGGAAGCTGCCTTGATTGGGATGATTCCGGAAGGGTTGTACCTTTTAACAACCGTTGCATTAGCTGCCAGCACAATGCGCTTAGCGAAGCGCGGCGTTTTATTGCACAACATGAAAAGTATCGAATCCTTAGCACGTGTCGATGTGTTATGTGTAGATAAAACAGGAACAATTACTGAAAACACGATGGAAGTCCAAGAGTTGGTTCCTGTGGCGAGTATCGAAAATGATGGTACAGACTTAACCAATGTCGAAAAATTAATTGGCGATTTTTGCCGAACAATGTCAGCTGACAACGATACGATGAAAGCGATGAAAGAATTTTTTGTTACTAATAATCAGAGGGAAGCCGTTAGCTACACCTCGTTTTCGTCTGTCGAAAAATTTAGTAGCGTGACTTTCCCAGAAGCGACGTATATTCTTGGGGCGCCAGAGATGATTTTGAGAGACAATTATGAAATGTATCAATCTGAAGTGGAACATTATACAAGTCAAGGCTATCGCTTATTGGTGTTCGGAAAGTATTTAGGAGAATTTCAGGAAACGTTGGCAGCAGAGGTTCAACCTCTAGGCTACATTCTTCTTTGGAATCCGATTCGTAAAGAAGCCAAAGCAACTTTTGAATATTTCGCTGAACAAAATGTGGCCATTAAGGTCATTTCTGGCGATAATCCTTTAACAGTATCCAATGTAGCACAAGCGGCAGGCATTATTGGTGCTGAAAATTATGTGGACGCGCGAACATTAACTACAATGGAAGCCCAGACAGAAGCTTTAGAAAAATACACCGTTTTTGGTCGTGTCACGCCAGAACAAAAGAAACAATTTGTACTATTGTTGAAAAAATTAGATCATACAGTGGCGATGACAGGGGATGGAGTCAATGATATTTTAGCCATGAAAGAAGCAGATTGTAGTATTGCCATGGCTTCAGGAAATCAAGCTACAGCACAAGCCTCGCAAGTTGTGTTGTTGGATTCTGATTTTTCAACGATGCCGGAGGTTGTCTTTGAAGGCCGCCAAGTAGTTAATAACATTGAACGTTCTTCAAGTTTATTCCTTGTAAAAAATATTTTCTCCTTGCTGATGTCTGTCTTTGCTATGATTTTTGCCGTGACATATCCTTTACAACCGACACAAGTCACATTGATTAGTTTATTTACAATTGGTATTCCTTCGACATTTCTAGCTTTGGAACCAAATCATCGTCGCATTGAAGGGAAATTTCTTTTCAATGTGTTATCAAAAGCAATTCCTGGTGGGTTAACGGATATGTTAGTAGTCGGTGCTTTACTAATTTGTGGTGATATTCTTGCACTTCAAAAAACGGACATTTCAACGACTGCAACATTGTTGCTAGTTTCAGTCGGCTTTATGGTTCTTTATAAAATTAGTTCACCAATGAATCGTTACCGCAAGCGCGTAATGATTGGCTGTTTAATCGGAATGGTTATTACAAGTATTTCCATGAAAAACTTGTTCTCGTTAACTTCGGTATCGCCAACAGCCTTGTTACTTTTAGCCATTCTTTTCTTTGCAGCAGACTCAACTTTCCAACATTTATCAACCATTTCTGAAAAAGTTCAATTATGGTTTTATAAGAAAAGACATTAGGAGCAAAACACCGAGCCAAAATTATTTTGGTTCGGTGTTTTTTGTTTTTTATCGTTGGGAAAAATAAAAACACTTGCACCTAGTTAATCCTTGATAGTATAAACCTAACCAATTATTTTAGATAGGAAGGATTGAATAAAAATGAAAAAAAGAAGTTTTGTCTATTGGGGAATGTTTTTCATTCTTTTGTCGACGCTGATAACGCCTTTTCTGAAACTTGAAACAGGATATGCGCAAACGGAACCAACTAGTACCAGTGAAACCAATCAAATTTCTGCTACGCCAAACGTAATACCGCGTAAACAAGTGGGCAACATTGTGACAGCGATTCAACTAACGGACAAAGAGGGGAACCCACTTGGGACCATTAATCAATATACAGACATCTACCTCCGAATTGAGTTCAACTTACCGGATAATACCGTTAATAGTGGGGATACGAGTGTGATCACTTTACCCGAAGAGCTACGTCTCGAGAAAAATATGACCTTTAATGTAGTAGATGATACAGGTGCTGTGGTTGCAATCGCACAGACCGATGTAGCAAATAAAACGGTCACGTTAACGTATACAGATTACGTAGAAAACCATGCCAATATTAGTGGGTCTTTATATTTTACAAGTTTGATTGATTTCGAAAATGTCGAAAATGAATCCAAGATTCCTATTTACGTCACGGTGGAAGGGGAAAAAATATTTGCTGGCGATCTTGATTACCAAGGTGAAGGCGATGATGTTAACGAAAAATTTAGCAAGTATTCGTGGTTTATCGAAGACGATCCAACCGAAATTTACAATGTACTACGGATTAATCCAACAGGGCAAACGTATACTGATTTAGAAGTGGAAGATGTGCTAAAAACAGCAAGTTTAAGTTATATCAAAGACACTATGAAAATTGAACGAGGACAATGGACACTGGATGGAAATGCTATTTGGCAGTTCACGTCAGAGGAAGATATAACTGGTCAGTTGTCTGTCCAGTATGGTCCTGGTGACCGCAATTTTTCGGTGCATTTTGGCAATATTGGGACTAATGAATATCGTATCACCTATAAAACCAAAATCGATCATCTTCCCGAAAAAGGTGAAACCTTCACAAATTATGCAAAATTAACAGAAAATCAAACGGTGGTGGAAGAAGTCGAAGTGAGTCGTGTCTCACAAACGGGTGGTGGAGAAGCCAATGGTGAGCAATATGTTGTTGAAATTCATAAAGAAGATGAAGCAGGCCAGCGTTTAGCAGGTGCAGAGTTTGAACTCATTCGTAACTCAACCAATCAAACAGTGGCCAAAATCACAACAGATCAAAACGGAACAGCGATTGTTAAAGGCTTGTTAAAAGATAACTATACTTTAGAAGAAACCAAAGCACCTACCGGTTACCAGCTTTCGCAAAACAAGATTTCAATAACACCTGAAGACTTTGGTAAAAACTTAGTTGCACTGAAAACTGTTGTGAATCATAAGATTTCATATCAACCAGTCGCTGCTTCATTTTTAGCTGGAAAAGTTCTTTTAGGAAAACCACTAAAGGATGCTGAATTTCAATTTGAATTGTTAGATGAGAAAGGTACAGTACTAGAAACGGTTAGTAACGATACTTTAGGGAAAATTCAATTTTCACCATTAACCTTTGAAACTCCTGGAAACTATCAATACACCATTCGGGAAGTAAACACGCAACAGGCAGGTGTTTCCTACGATACGCACAACCTTCAAGTTCAAGTAACCGTCGAGGCGCTTTTAGGAAATCTTGTGGCGACTACTCAGTATGATGGAGGTCAAGTATTTACTAATCACTATACGCCAGAAAAACCTATAGAAAGTACCACACCACCAACGAGTGGGACAACAGATACTACCACGAATTCAACCACAGAAACTACTTCAATAACCATTGAAAAACAGGCGATTCGTAATAAGGAATTGCCAAAAACAGGAGAAACAAAAGAAAACGCGTTTCTTTTCTTAGGTAGCCTTCTTTTGATTCAAGGATTATTTATCTATTTTAAAACGAAAAAATAATCGCTTAGATAGTTTCAGTAATCGAGACAAAATGTGCAAATTTCGAGAGATTTAGCTTGTTCATTTGAGTTTGGAGTGGTTCTGTGCTATACTATCTTTAGCGTAATGATACTAGTTGGGAGTGAGCGGATTTCTGCTCACTCTTTTTGATGGAAAAGTCATCAGGACACGGTTCGTTACATCAATCTCGAAGGAGGCGAAAATTTTGAGTAGTGCTGTGGAAACTGTAACAAAGTTAGTCACACCAATCTTAGAAGAACAAAATTTTGAACTTGTGGAAGTAGAGTTTGTTAAGGAAGGAAAAAATTGGTTTTTACGAGTATTTATCGATAAAGAAGGTGGCATTGATATTGAGGAATGTGCCTTTGTCAGCGAAAAATTAAGTGAAAAACTAGATGCAATGGATCCAGATCCAATTCCGCAAGCGTACTTTCTGGAAGTTTCTTCTCCGGGAGCAGAACGTCCGTTAAAGAAAGAAAG
Source organism: Enterococcus sp. DIV2453a (assembly GCF_050533535.1). Taxonomy (NCBI): domain Bacteria; kingdom Bacillati; phylum Bacillota; class Bacilli; order Lactobacillales; family Enterococcaceae; genus Enterococcus; species Enterococcus sp. DIV2453a. The sequence goes on from NZ_CP172899.1 coordinate 1,119,876, forward strand.
CGATTATGAACAAGCGGTAGGCAAGTACATTCATATTTCTCTTTATCAAGCAGTTGATGGAGAAAAACAGATTGAAGGTACCTTAGTCCATCTTGATTCAGAACAATTAACATTAAGTGTAAAAATTAAAACCAGAGTGAAGGAAATGACTTTTGAACGTAAAAATATCGCAAAAGCTCGTTTAGCCATTCAATTTTAATCAACAGACTCGAATGTAAAAAAGGGTCCACTAAAAGTTTTACTTTTAGCTAGGCCTGTGACAAGTTTTAACGAGAAGTTTTTCCCTTGGAAGAAGAACCACTCGTTCAGCTTTAACGAATCCATAGGAGGAAAAGAAAAACAATGAGCAAAGAAATGTTAAATGCATTAGACGTATTAGAAGCTGAAAAAGGGATTCCTAAAGATACGGTGATTGAAGCGTTACAAGCAGCTTTAGTTTCTGCATATAAAAGACATTATGGACAAGCAAGCAACGTCGAAGTTGAATTTGAACCAAAAAAAGGCAATATTCACGTATATGCTGTCAAAGAAGTAACAGAAGAAGTATTTGATTCACAACTGGAAGTTTCATTAAAAGATGCCGTTGCATTAAATGGTGCATATGAAATCGGCGACAAAATTCGTTTTGAAGTTACGCCAAAAGACTTTGGCCGCATTGCTGCCCAAACAGCAAAGCAAGTAATTTTACAACGTGTCCGTGAAGCAGAAAGAACAATTATTTATAATGAATTTAGCGAATACGAAAATGACATCATGCAAGGAATTGTTGAACGTCAAGATCGTCGTTATATCTATGTAAACTTAGGCAAAATCGAAGCAGTCTTATCAAAACAAGATCAAATGCCAAATGAATTTTACCAACCGCATGATCGGATTAAAGTTTACGTATCACGTGTTGAAAACACATCAAAAGGCCCACAAGTTTTTGTAAGCCGTAGTCATCCAGATTTACTAAAACGTCTTTTTGAACAAGAAATTCCAGAAGTTTATGATGGAATTGTTGAAATCGTAAGTGTCGCTCGTGAAGCTGGCGATCGTTCAAAAGTAGCTGTTCGTTCAACAGATCCTAATATTGATCCAGTGGGTACCTGTGTCGGTCCAAAAGGCCAACGTGTCCAAGCGATTGTGAATGAATTAAAAGGCGAAAATATGGATATTGTGGAATGGAACGAAGATCCAGCTATTTATATTAGTAATGCCTTGAATCCAGCTCAAGTATTAGATGTTATTTTTGATCCAGAAAATAGCAAAGCATGTACAGTTGTTGTACCTGATTATCAATTGTCATTAGCAATTGGTAAACGTGGTCAAAATGCGCGCTTAGCTGCTAAATTAACGGGCCATAAAATTGATATCAAATCAGAATCTGATATGGCTGAATTTTATGAACAACAAGCCAATCAAGAAGTTGCCGAAGTGGCAGAAGAAATGGATGAAGCAATTATCCATTCAGATATGACGGCAGATGATTACGAAAACTTGGCTGCTGAAGAAGCAGTTGTTGAAGCAGAAATTACAGAAGAATTACCTGAACAAGAATAACGTTTTTGGAGGGTGAAAAAATGAAAAAGAGAAAAATTCCAATGCGTAAATCGGTTGTTTCAGGCGAAATGAAACCGAAAAAAGAATTAGTCAGAATTACTCGCTCCAAAGAAGGCGAAGTGGCCTTAGATCCAACTGGTAAATTACCTGGACGTGGCGCTTACGTTGATTTGGATCCTGCGGAAGTCCAAAAAGCTTGGGATAAAAAAATTCTTGATCGTGTCTTAGAAACAAAATTAAGTGATGAATTTTATCAAGAACTATTGGATTATGTAACACATCAAAAAGCCCGCAAAGAGTTGTTTGGCGATGGAAAATAAAACCAAAATTTTGAACCTTTTAGGTTTAGCAATGCGCGCCGGTAAATTAGTCACAGGCGAGGAATTAACCCTTAAAGATATTCGTGCAAACAAAGCGAAATTTGTGTTTGTTGCGCAAGATGCCAGTGAGAATACTAGAAAGAAAATCAAGGACAAAAGTTCTTATTATAATGTTCCTGTTAGCGAACTGTTCAGTCAATTCGAGCTCAGCCAAGCGATTGGGCGACCACGAATGGTTATCGGAGTAACTGATGCAGGATTTGCCACCAAAATCAAGGAATTACTAAAAGGTTAGGAAGGTGATTGCATGGGAAAAAAAAGAATTTATGAACTAGCAAAAGAAATGAATAAAGCAAGCAAAGACGTTGTCGATAAAGCGCATCAATTAGGTATGGATGTTAAAAACCATATGGGCGCAATTAGTTCCGAGCAAGAAACAAAGCTTCGTCAAGCATTCGGAGGAGGAAGTACCGTAAATACTCAATCAAAAGCAACAAACAACCAAAAGCAACAAACAACACAAAATAAACCAGCCAATAAGAAACCAATGAACAATAAACCTGGTGAACAAAGAAATAACCAAAATCGTCCAAACAATCAATCAACGAATGGACAACAAAGAAACAACAACAACCAAAATCGTCACGGCCAAAGCAACACACAAAACCGTAGCAATCAAACAAATACAAACAATCAAAACCGCAATACCCAAAACAATAACGGTTCTACAACGAATCAAAATCGGACCAACCAAAATAACAATGGCGGGAACAACCAAAACCGTGGCGGCCAAAACCGTAACAACAATTTTGGTGGCGGTCAAAATCGTAATAACCGGAATAACTTTAATAACCAAAACCGCAATCGTTTCAACAAAAAAGGGAAAAAAGGCAAACATCAACAAGAATCAGCGAAGCCAGCAGTACCAGCACGTAAATTCCGTGAATTACCAGATGTTTTAGAATATACAGAAGGTATGAACGTGGCGGATATTGCGAAAAAAATCCACCGCGAACCAGCGGAAATCATCAAAAAATTATTTATGATGGGTGTCATGGTTAACCAAAACCAAGCCTTAGATAAAGATACAATTGAATTATTAGCTGTGGACTATGGCATGGAACCGCAAGAAAAAGTTCAAGTTGATATTGCGGACATTGATAAATTCTTCGAACCAGAAGCAGTTGTTGAAGAAAACTTAACTACACGTCCCCCTGTTGTCACAATCATGGGACACGTAGACCACGGGAAAACAACATTATTAGATACATTGCGCCATTCTCGTGTGACTTCAGGTGAAGCAGGCGGTATCACGCAGCATATTGGTGCCTATCAGTTAGATATTGATGGCAAACCAATTACGTTCTTAGATACACCAGGACATGCGGCCTTTACAAGTATGCGCGCGCGTGGTGCCAGCATCACTGATATTACCATCTTAGTTGTTGCAGCGGACGATGGAGTAATGCCACAAACAATCGAGGCGATTAACCATGCGAAAGCGGCAAAAGTGCCGATTATTGTAGCAGTTAACAAAATTGATAAGCCTGGTGCGAACCCTGATCATGTGAAACAAGAATTAAGTGAACATGAATTAATTCCTGAAGAATGGGGTGGAGATACGATTTTCGTCAATATTTCAGCGAAATTCAATCAAAACATTGATGAGCTATTGGAAAATATTTTATTGATTGCTGAAGTAGAAGACTTAAAAGCTGATCCAACGCAAAAAGCAATTGGAACAGTGATTGAAGCGCGCTTAGATAAAGGTAAAGGTCCAGTTGCGACATTACTCGTTCAACAAGGAACTTTACATGTTGGTGATCCAATCGTTGTTGGTAATACTTACGGACGTGTTCGTGTGATGACCAATGACATGGGCCGCCGTGATAAAGAAGCAGGACCCGCAACTCCTGTAGAAATTACCGGATTAAATGATGTTCCTCAAGCGGGTGATCGTTTTGTGGTCTTTGAAGATGAAAAAACAGCACGTCAAGCAGGGGAAGAACGGGCTAAACGTGCGTTGCTTGAACAACGTTCAGCAAGTAGCCGTGTGACATTGGATAACTTATTTGAAAGCCTAAAAGAAGGCGAATTAAAAGAAGTTAATATCATTGTCAAAGCAGACGTACAAGGATCTGCCGAAGCCGTTTCAGCAAGTTTACAAAAAATTGATGTAGAAGGCGTTCGTGTGAAAATTGTTCACGCGGCAGTTGGGGCCATCAATGAAAGCGACGTAACTTTAGCCGCAGCAAGTAATGCGATTATTATCGGCTTTAACGTTCGCCCAACACCACAAGCGAAACAACAAGCAGAACAAGAAGAAGTTGATATTCGTTTACACCGTATTATCTATAAAGCCCTAGAAGAAATCGAAACAGCGATGAAAGGGTTATTAGATCCAGAATTTGAAGAAAAAATTACGGGTCAAATGACGGTTCGTGAATTGTACAAAGTATCTAAAGTTGGCACAATCGCTGGCTGTTATGTTACAGAAGGCTTTATTCGCCGCGATAGTGGCGTGCGTGTCATTCGTGATGGTATTGTTATTTATGAAGGTAAATTAGCAAGCTTGAAACGCTTTAAAGATGACGTGAAAGAAGTCAAACTTGGTTTTGAATGTGGCGCTATGATTGAAAACTTCAATGATTTACGTGTAGATGATGCGATTGAAGGCTTCATTATGGAAGAAATCAAACAATAATTTTAGTAATTGGAGGAAGACACTATGGCAAATTATCGTGACCGTCGTGTAGGTCAAGAAATCATGCGTGAAGTGAATGATATCTTGAACAAACGCATCAGAGATCCACGCGTCCAAGGCATCACTATTACAGATGTTCGTGTGACCGGTGATTTACAACAAGCAACGATTTATTACAGCTTGTTATCTGATTTAGCTTCCGAACAACAAAAAGCTCAACAAGGCTTAGACAAAGCCAAAGGACTGATTCGTAAAGAATTAGGACAACGGTTAACCTTGTATAAAACACCAGAGTTGATTTTTGAAAGAGACGAATCTGTCCAATACGGAAATCACATTGATGAGTTGATTCGTAAGTTGAATCAAGGTGAATAATTAAAAAGAAAAAGCACACCAGACGAATGGTGTGCTTTTTCTTTTCATGATTTCTTGATAAAATAGTCATGGAGGTGCAAAAATGAAAAGAATTGTTGGTTTCTATAAAAATGGAGATCGTTATTTAAAAGAAATGGGTTCAGGCAAGAGTTCCCTGTACTTTTTTCTGTTCTTCTTTGTACTACATAGTATGCGGGAACATATTATTCAGTTCATCGGATTTTGGCCGTCATTTATATTCGTCCTTATACTTGTCCCCAATCTTATGCTTGGCGTTGGACATATTAACCATTGGTACAAAAACCGCTCTTGAATTTTCCAGAATACTTTTAAGCATGGAACAAAATCCTTATTGATTTTGTTCCATGCTTTTTAAGTTAACCCAGTATTTAATACCACCACAGAATAATCCCTAAATTCAAAAATCCGTCCTTTATAAAGATAAGTGGCGCCATACTTTTGTCGATAGTACGTAATCACATTTTTTAATGTTTCAACATCGATTTCCAAAAATTCAGCACAAGAATAATGGTTACTTAAGCCAGCTTCAGAGCAACGAATTAAATCGTCTAATGTAACTAATTGCTCTAAGGCCACATTGCGGGCTTTCAACTCTTGCTTCCGATTTTCTGTACAATTTTGATTTAAAATAGTGCCAACGGATGTTTGATAATGCCCGTATTCCTCGGCTAAAATGTTCTTCTTTTGACGGGTACTCAATGTTTTTTCAATATAAATTTTGCCATTTCGATACAACCCATAACAACCTGTTTGATTGTATAAATCAATTTCTAAAACCGTCACATCCTTTTGAATGGAACTGACGAGTTTTTCATAATCATTCACTTTACCATTCACCTGCCATTACTTAATAAAAAGAGTAGATGGGAAGTTAATCCTCTTTTTTGTCAGAAGAAATCGATTGTTGATATTTGGCATCAATTTCATCCAAGTAATCGTGAATTTTCTCGATTTCTTCTTTTGAAAATATCTTTTCTGGATCCCCAGCGTGGGCAGCCAGTGTCATTTCGTCACGGCGAGGGAATGAGAGAATTTCTGCTTGCGTTTGTTGTTCGTGTAATTGTTGTTCGGCAAATTGATAAACGATGGCTTGTCGTTGGGGTTCTAATTTTTTATAAATGCGGTCGATAGTTGAGGCATTTTTTTCCATGGGAACTTCTTGTCCCATCAACCAGGCCTCATTAATGTCTAATGCATCTGCAATGCGATAAACTTTGTCTTGTTTTGCTTCGTAACGACCAGCTAGCCAATCGCTGATCGAAGATTTACCGATGCCAGTTTTTTTCGCTAATTCACTAGGTTTGATATTCTTGGCTGTTAAAGCCTCTTTTAAACGGATAGCAAAAATGTTCATATTTCCGAACCTCCTATTGTCTCAAAGTATACTATACCTGTTTAGAGAAGGCAAGTAACAATCTCAATTAAAATTAGCAGTTCACAAAACCGAACTTATGAGTTGACAGTGAAAATATTTGATGCTAAGATAGAGCCATTCAAATGTTCGGTTAACTGAACTAATTTTTTTAAACACTTTGTTCGGAAAACCGTATTTTGGTGGAAAGGGTGAAGAAATGAGTCGGAATTATAAAAAAACGTTGTCGGATATGTTACTTTTAGCAATTATTTTATTAATAAGCAGTGTCTCAATAAAAATTGGGGTCATCGTGATTGGTATGATTGGCCTCATGGAATTACTAACAGAGTAACAATAATTTAGTCAAAAGGAGAGAAGCGGATTGGCAGAACGACGCATGTTTGCAAAAACGATTATTGATAGTGATGCGTTTTTAGATATGCCTTTATCAAGTCAGGCCCTGTATTTTCATTTAGCGATGCGTGCCGATGATGATGGATTTATCAATAATCCCAAAAAATTGCAGCGAATGGTTGGTTGTGGGGAAGACGATCTAAAATTGCTAATGGTTAAAAAATTTATTCTAGTATTTGAAAGTGGTGTGATCGTTATCAAACATTGGAAAATTCATAATTATATTCGCAGTGATCGTTACAAACCAACCTTGTATCAAGAAGAGAAAAATCAGATTGTTGAAAAAAATAGCAAAGCTTATACGTTTAAAGTAGAATCGTCTGTCAGTGGTCAACCAGCTGACTACCAACGGTTACCACAGGAAAGCATAGTCCAGTCTAAGTTAGGTCAGAGTCAAGGTAGTAGTTCAGAAAACGATTGTTTAAAGATGATTTATCATTTTTATGAGGAAAACGGCTTTGGTACACTGGCCTCAAAAACAAGCCAAGATTTTAAGTATTGGTTGCAAGATTTTATGCAAAAAGGGGCTGGCCAAGAGGAAGCATGCCAATTAATCTTGCATGCTTTAGGAATTGCCGTTGATCGAAATAAACGGAATTACGGCTATATAAATGCTATTTTGAAAAGTTGGGAGCAGCAAAATTATTTATCCGTACATGAAGTTCTGATAAATGATAAAAAACAAGTGTTGGAGCATACGCCGCAAATGACAGAAGAATATCAAGAGTTAGGTTTTTAAAGAAAGGAGGAAATCAGTATGCATGCGACAGATCAAACTTTTCAAATACTATTGAGTCAATTGTTAGAAAAAGTTGAAGACCGTTGTCCTGAATGTGGCAGTGAACAATATGTTTGGCAACAAAAAAATAAAGATGGCACAGAACGTTGTGCCCCAACTTGTTGGTCGTGTGGGTATAAAATGCTAAAAAAACATGAACAAGAAGCCACTCAACAACGTTCTCAAGAGAGTTTTATGGCGCGTACACAAAAATTTTTTCATCAAGGGTCCTTAATTGCTGATGATGCGCTACGGCAATGTCGCTTAACCAATTACCAAACCACTGAATTAGAAACAAGACAAGCAAAAGAACGGGCCTTAGCAGCAGTTTCAGCGATTGTTGAAGGAAAGCCAATCCACGTTATTTTTTCAGGGAAACCTGGTGTCGGTAAAAGTCATTTGGCTATCAGTATTTTAGTTGAAGTCTTAGAACGCTCTGCATATCAAAAGTATTGTTTATTTGTCAGCTACTCTGAGTTATTAGAAAAACTAAAAATGTCCATGAATGAGTCGACCAAAAGCCAAGCAAAGGCTCAAGCGTATATTACTAGAATGAAAAAAGCAGACGTTTTGGTCTTAGATGATTTAGGTGCTGAATTAGGAATTAAAAATAAAGTTAGTACGGATTTTAATAATGACATCTTAAATCGAATTTTAGAAGCTAGACAGAATAAAGCAACTATTTTTACTACTAATTTTTCTGGAAAACAACTGGTGGAGGCCTATGGAACACGCATTATTTCTCGTCTAATGAAGCACGCCAGTGGCTATGTTTTCCAATATAAAGACACAACAGACAAACGAATGAGGAGTGTGAAATAAATATGTTAACAATTATTATTGGGTTTATCTTTTGGACAATGACACTAATGTTAGGTTATCTAATTGGTGAAAGAGAAGGCCGTAAACATGAGTAATTTAACAAAACGTAAAAAAGATTTATTTGAAATGAAAAGCGTTGTATTTAAAGATATTTCAAAGCAACAAAGCGAAAAAGCACAAAAAAGAAAACGACTCTTACAACTAATGAATCAATATCCCGATTGGGCAAGTCAAAAAAATAAACTTATTATGCAGGAAATTCAAGAATTAGGACAAGCAATCGGTAATTGGTCGATGGATCAATCAAGACCCATCCAATCCATTAAGGCCGCAACGTTTACAAAAAGCGAGTATCTCTATTTAATTTGGCTCGGTTATTCAGATGAAGTGATTCGTCACGGCTTAGAAATGTCGAAAGAGTGTTATTTTATTTATCGATTAACACTTTTAAATGAATAAAAGTAAAGGAGATTAACCAATGCGTACGTCAACATTTAATTATATCAAAGATATTTTAGCAGACTTTTATAAAACAGATGAGTATATCCGGCAACGGGAAGAAGAATTACGGCACCCTTATCAAGAAGCAGATTTAAATGCTGGTATTAGAGGACAAGGACTTCACTCTGTAGTGACCGAACGAATGGCGATTACGATAGCTATGGATCGTCGTCTGTGGAACTTAGAGAGAAATCGAGACATTATCAAAAATTGTTTAGCTGAAGCGGATGAACAAACGCGCGTGATTATTGAAGAACTATATATGAAAAAACGGCCCTCTTTAACATTAATTGGACTTGCCCAGCAATTATTTATTAGTAAAAGCCAAGCCTATAAATTAAGAAATCATTTCTTTGAAGCGGTGGCGGATGAACTAGGGATGTAAACATGGAAAAAGCGTGGAATTTTTTCAGGTGTCAACATGGTAAATTAATAGTGTCGAAAGAGATAGATAAACGTGAGGCAACCAAAAAAATGAAGACACGGAATTCTATGATTTTGACTGCTTTCTTGTGTCAGCTATGAAGGAGCAGAAAATGCCGGCTACTTTCAAGATCCTTCATTTTGACTAGAAGAGAGCCAATTTGTTAACCAATCCTGAATTTTTTGAATGGAAAGGTGGCGCTAAAAATGAATGAAGCGGAACAAGAGTTATATGAAGCCCTTGTTGCAATCTGCCAGACGTCAGGATTTTTGTTGCTAGAGGAACTGCCGACAGATTTACCAGATCAGCCATTTGTTTATTTAGGTGATAGTAAAGAATTACCTAAGCCAACTAAATCAGCTATTTTGGGAGAAATTGAATTAATAATGCATGTTTATGGTGCGTTATCTGAACGACAACAAATTTCTACAATTAAAGGAACGATTTTACGGCAGGCAACCAGTAACTTAAAACGAACGGCTCATTTTAATTGGGGTATCAAACATCAAGAAGTCAAAGCACAAATGGTAAAAGATACCAAACAAATGAAAAAAACAATTTGGCATGCTGTACTACCATTACACATGCAATTTTACTAGGAGGAATTATCAATGGGAGAAGTTATGCAAGGAAAAGACCGTATTTTATTAGTTCGTCGCTTGGATGAAGCAGCGACAAAGAAAGCAATGAAACCCTTATTTCAAATTGAACATGAATGGGAATTCTCACGTGAATCGAGCGGTACGCAAACAAAAGATGGCGTTGCGAATGCTGTTTCTGGTTTAGAAGTTACGTTATCGTTAAGCGGTTTAGCCTCTCGCGATGATGAAAATTTATACATGAAAGACGCAGTTGAAGATGGCATCTTAATGGAATTTTGGGATGTTGATTTAAAAGGTGAAAAAAATGCGGAAGGTAAATATCCAGCAATTTATGCCCAAGGTTATGTAAATTCATGGAGTTTACCAGCCAATGTAGAAGAATTAGTAGAAATCGAAACAGAAGCCTCTATTAATGGCAAACCACAAGATGGCTTTGCAACAGTAGAAGCAGATATTATTGCGGAAGCACAATATGCGTTCCAAGATACCGTTCCAGATAAAGCACCACAACCTGGCGCATAATCAAAAAAGTGTTGAATTTTAGGAGGATAAAAAATGAATTTAGAGATTAACGGAAAAACAATTGAAGTGAAATTTACGATTGGCGCGATTCGCGAATTAGATAAACGTTACCAAATTGAAAATGGCGCTGCCAAATTCGGCATGGGCATCAGTTCAGCAATGATTTATTTACGCCAATACAATCCAGTAATCTTAGTTGACATCATGGAAGCTTTACAAAGTGGGCAATTAAAAATAGGTAAGTCGGAAATTGAAGCATGGTTAATGACCCAAGATGTCAAAAAACTTTCAGATGACTTGCTTAAAGAAATGGGAAAGCAACCTCTTACAAAACCAATGATCGATCAGTTCAGCAAAGAAGCGAAGAAAGCAGAAGCGCAAGCGACCAACTAATTAAAACGAGCGATGACGTGTATCACGACATCGCTCTTTCTGCTTTTCGCTACTTAGGCTGTCGCTCATTTGAAGAAGTGGATCGGATGACCATGTCTGAATTTGAATTACGAATGATTGCTTTTAATTTAGCAGAAGTAGATGAAGAGCGGAAAAGGCACGAGCTTGCCTACTTAAATGTTAAAGCGCAAGCGACAAACAAAAAAGGAAAACCCGTTTTTGAAAGCTTTAAAAGTTTTTATGATTATGAAAAACGAGTTGCTGAAGTTCTGGCAGCTAACCAGCCACAACGAACAAAATTAAATGAGCGGAAAAAAACGCAACTTGCCACTGTGGCAGAGCGTCTACGCCGCTATCGAGAAGGGAGGAGAGTAGATGGAGAATGACAAAGAAAAAACGCCGTTATCGGAGGCAAAGAAAAGCCTTGCAGGCGTCCAACAAGCATTAAAAAGTATGAGCGGTGAGTATGCCTTATTAAGTGGATATTTAGGGAAAATTAGTGCGGGTGTCAATCAGTCAGCCACGGTCATGAACACATTTAAAACCGTCATGCAACAATCTGGAGAAACAGTGAAAAAAACAGGAGACGAAACAGCAAAGGCAGCAGATCAAATGAACACAGCGTTAACAGATTCTGCTGAACAAGCCGGTGAAGCAGCTAAAAAAGCGGGGAAAGAAACCTCTGATGGCTTTACTAATGCACAAAATAATATGCTGAGCTTTGGGACGGCCATGACTAGTGCCGTTTCCTTACCTATGCTGAACGTTTTAAAAACAGCTATGGGCGTCGGTGCTGGGGTCAGTGGCGAATTTCAAGGAATGCAAGGACTGATTATGGCTAGTGCAGGAGGGATTTCTGATTCATTGCAAGGCGAGTTGCAAGGGGCATTGACTCAGATGAATCAATCATTTGAAGCGGCGGCACAAGTGATTCAAAGCGTGATGGCTCCAGGAATGGAAATTTTGGTTCAAGTGGTTATCACAGTCGTCAAAGGCATTACAGCTTTGGTGAATTTATTTATCAAATTACCAAAACCCGTCCAAGTTTTTATTGTTGCCATTATGGGCATTTTAGCCGCCATTGGGCCCATGCTGATTATGGTAACGATGGCTCAGCAAAAATTTCAACAGTTTAGTGATGGTTTGGTTCTTGTAAAAGGAAACATTGGGAAGTTAGGTGGTGGCTTATCAAAACTAAGTGCTAGTTTTAGTGCCTTAAGTGGAGGACCGTTAATTTTAATTGTAGCAGCCGTTTTAGCAGCGGTAGCAGCGTTTATTTATTTCTATAAAACCAATGAAACATTTAGAAATAGTATCAATAGCTTAGCTAGTGCCATTCAAGGAGCTGTTTCAGCGGCGTTTGGCAAATTGGTAGGATTGCTACAACAGATCCAGCCGGCCTTTCAGCAAGTAATGGCAGTTTTTAAACAATTTTTTGCAGTAGGCTTAGAGAAAATGGCGACTATTTTTTCAACAATTGGTCGTGTGCTAACAGGCGTTTTTGCCAGTGGTTTGCAATTAGGTAGTAACTTATTAGGGCAATTTGGTGGCACCTTTGACAAAGCTGGTTTAGCGGTTGGTCTTTTGGTAAAAGTTCTGACAAAAGTTGCACTGGCTGCATTAGGAATTTCTGGGCCGTTTGGTCTAATTATTTCCTTGATTGTTTCATTCGTGACGGCCTGGATGAAAACCGGTGATTTGAGTGCGGGTGGTATTACCCAAGTCTTTGATAATTTAGGTAACACGATTACATCTGTTACAACAATGTTGGCAGCTAATCTACCGAAAGTTATACAACTTTTTACAACCGTCTTAACCAGTATTCTCGGGAAAATAACAGAAGCTATTCCAAGCATCGTAACCGCGTTATCTAGTTTAATTACGTTAATTGTTGGTGCGATCGTTGCCAATTTGCCAGTCTTAATTGAAGCGGCAACACAAATTATTACTACGTTGATTCAGGGGATTACAACAGTCTTACCAATGTTGATAGAAGTTGGTTTGAGCTTATTAATGACTTTAGTTAATGCGATTGTCACCGCCTTGCCAACAATTACAACTGCAGCGATTAATATCATCACTACATTAGTGACAGCTTTTGTCACAGCGTTACCAATGCTAGTTACAGCAGGTGTTTCAATTATCACAGCCTTAGTCAATGCATTTGTTACTATGTTACCGTTGATTTTGACTGCTGGTTTACAAATTTTGATGGCATTAGTCACTGGGATTATGACGATTTTACCTCAGTTAATTCAATCAGCGCTGACGATTATTCTAGCGTTAGTGACTGCGTTGGTAGGTGCCTTGCCACAGATTATCAGCGCAGGTGTCAAATTGTTAATGGCGTTAATTCAAGGAATTATTTCGATTTTACCAACCTTAGTTGCGGCAGCTATTACCTTAATTTTGACATTGGTAAATGCCTTAATTGGTGCCTTACCACAAATCATCAGCGCAGGTGTCAAATTGCTAATGGCTTTGATCCAAGGGATTATTTCAATTTTACCGCAACTGGTTACTGCAGCAATTACGCTCATTACCGCTTTAATGGGTGCGTTAATCAATGCGTTGCCACAGTTGTTAAGTGCTGGGATTCAACTGATTCAAGCCTTAATTAATGGTGTACTCAGTCTATTGGGTGCCTTGCTGTCCGCAGCAGGAACATTAATCTCACAAATGATCACGAAGATTGGTTCTTATTTTGGTCAACTGTTAGCTTCGGGCGGACAGTTAGTTGAAAATATCAAAAATGGGGTTACCAATGCAGCCAATCAGGTAAAAACTGCCATTGGTTCTGTAATTGAAGGTGCTTGGCAAGCAATCCAAGGTTGGTTTTCAAAATTCACCGATGCCGGTGCGAATATTGTCGGCATGATTGCTGATGGAATTACAGGCGCAATTGGAAAAGCCAAAGAAGCAATCGATGGGGTCGTCAGTAAAATTCGTAACTTTTTACCATTTTCACCAGCAAAAGAAGGTCCCTTATCTGATTTGCATAAATTGAATTTCGGCGGCACGATTGCTACGGGGATTTATGCAGGCGAAACAGCCGTTAGTAGAGCAATGGCTTCTATTTTAGACTTACCGCTGTTAAATGATTTTGCCCTGGACTTAGCTGGTCGAGGAAACTTCACAGCAACGATTGACCATCGTTTAGAAAATGATGCATACAATCGACCATTATTTGTGACAGTAGAGTCAACGTTAGATGGGAAAGTTGTCGCAGCAACTACGGCGCCTTATTTAGCAACAGAGTTACAACGACAACAAGTGAAACAAAATAACCGCTTAGGAAGGAGAGGATAACATGTATAAATTTGTTGATACCAATCAAGCAACTCATTCAACGCCTCTTCCTTCAGAAGCGTTGAATTTTAACGGTCAATTTTTAGAAAAAGTCATCCCTGGCTATCAAACATTATCAGTTTCAGGACGAGAATTAGTTCCAAGCGAAATTGAAAGCTATCAATTAGGGATTCGTGATGGCAAACGCCACGTTTATGCGCGGATTCCAGAACGAGAATTAACAGTCAAATATCGACTTTCAGCTGTGAATAATGAAGCGTTTCGAGATGCATTTAATCATTTAAATGTTGCTTTGTTTACGGAAAAAGACGTTTCTATTTGGTTTAACGATGAACCGGAAATGCTGTGGTTTGGTAGTAAGTCTTCAGTGAGTGATGTACCCGAAGGCGTTAACCAAGTAACAGGCACCTTTACTTTATTGCTTTCTGATCCGTATAAATACACACGGAGTGATGCGACTAGTGTGATGTGGGGTTCGCCAACCATTACATTTCAAGCAAATTACTTAATGGGGAATACAGGCTCAGGTGCAGTTGATTTTCCAATTTTAATTGAAGGCGGGGCTTATTGGGGATCAACCATGATTACGTTTCAAAATCGGGCTTACACGATGGGGGATTTAGGCAAAGAAGTTCGGCCAATTGAAATTTATCCTACGGTTGAAGGATTAAAAGTCAAACCGACCATTATTTTAACAGGAACCGGACGTGGTGTTTGGATTAAAACACGGAACGATACAATTAACTTAGGAGACTTTGATCGTTCGGAAATTATCATTGATACTGAAAATTTTTATCTGACAAAAAATGGTGCACCGATGATTCGACCAATGAACGATTTTTATCTATATCCTAATGAACCGCTGTATATTCAAGCCAAAGATAGCGACTTCCGCTTGACGATTCGCTATCCTAACCGATTTGTGTAGGAGGGTGATTAAATGTTAATGGCGCTGGATTTGAAAAGAACATATACGGCAATTTTGGATAATGCCTATCAAGTCAGTTATGAAAAAATAGAGAACAAAATTGGCAGTTTAGATTTTACCATGCCACTAGATGATCCTAAAAATGAATTTATTGCAGAAATGCAATGGGTGGAACTGACCGACAATGAGAATGAATATATTGGTTTATATCGCGTGATGCCAACCACAATTAAGAAAGATGCGAACAATAATCAAATTCACTACTCTGCCACAGAAGCATTATGTACCTTAGGCGATACTGTCCTATTTGGTTGTCACGAAATTAAAAACAAAACAACGAAAGAAGCCATTCAATTTCTATTGAATAAACAAAAAACAAAGCATTGGGTCCTGAAAAAATGTGATTTTTCAAGGAAATTAACCTATAAATGGGAGAATGAAAATGGGCTAGTCGAGCCTTTATTTAGCATCCCAGCCGATTTCGAAGAGGAATATCTTTGGCAATGGAATACAGAGGTCTATCCTTTTGAACTTTCATTAGTCAAACCACCAACAGAACCAGTTGCGCGAATTCAAGAAGGTTACAATATGCAAGGATTTGAAATAGAACATAATCCCAAGATGCTAATCAATCGGATTTATCCATTAGGTTCAGGCGAAGGTGTTAACAAAGTCAATATTCGCTCGGTCAATCAAGGGGTTCCGTATTTAGAGAACAAGGCCGCAATTGACCGCTATGGTTTATTGGAGTCAATTTGGGTAGAACAGCGTTTTTCTGATCCCAAGGCATTAAAGGAAAATGCTTTGCGAATGTTAGAAGAATGGACCAAACCACAAGTTTCTTGGGTAGTGACTGCAGCTGATTTAATTAAATTAACAGATCAACCTTTGGCAATCGATCGTTTGCGGTTGGGTACGGTTATCATGATTAATACGAATGAATTTGGGAGTGTCAACCTTCGTATCAAAAAAGAAAGTAAAAAAGATGTCTTTGGTGCCCCCCAAGACATTCAGCTAGAGTTGGGAAATCTGCAAGAAACAATTCATAGTACCATGACAGCTTTCAGTCGGAAACAAGAGATTAGCGAAACTTACGCACAAGGGGCGACGACACTTTTAAATCGTTCAATACAAGGAGAACTTAGCAAGACACAGCCAGTGGAGCTGAATTTATACTTTGACGAGGACATTCTTTATATAAACACCGCAGAATTAACGTTCAAGGCAACTGCTAAAGGACCTTCGCATTCTGTAACGAACATTGATTTGGTAGTGGATGGCAAAAAATTACCCCAACTATCATTGCAACAACAACGGCTAAACATTTTGAGTTATTTACGAAAAACAACAGATGGAAAAATCGAACGCGGCAATCACACGCTTCAATTTTTCTCTCATCAGCCACTATGGTTGGATGCTTCGGTCATCTGTCGTGTGTATATTCAATCCCAATTGGGTGGCCAGTTTTAATAAAATAATGAAAACTAGAGGAGTGTGACGAAATGTCAGTAGAACATATTGAAGAATTAGATACCCTGAATCAAGGTCGCCTTAAAATCAATGCAATCTTGGATCAGTCGAATGCATCAGCTGAGAAAGTAGATGCTTACCAAGTCCAGTTAACGAATGGAATTTCTGAAGCGAAAAACATCGCAGATGAAGCTGGCAAAGAAGCCGTACAAATTGCCACCGATGCAGGCAATCAAGCAAATGAAACAGCCAACCAAGCGATGAACAATGCCAAAACAGCCATCACGATTGCAGGAAATGCAGTTTCAACGGCAAATAATAATAAACAAGAATTTGATACTTTGCGAAATGATTTCGATCAATTAGTAGCAGAAGCAGGTGATAGTAATCCAGAAATTGTCCAAGCACGCACAGATACACAAGGCATCAAACAAGCTACTCTAGCGAATCGTCTTCAAATTGATTTGAATGACCGCATGACAAAAGCAGATGGCATTTCTTTATTGGCTAAGCCAACCACTGTCAAATTGAAGTTAGACTTTAACGGTAAAACGGCCGGCAATACAGCCACCAATGCAAACAGTTATTCCACTGATTTTACGGCTAAAATTCTTAAGAAGCCAACAGACGTTTGGGAGGAAGTTTCCCAAGCGGACTACAATAAAATGGCCAGCCGTGATGATGAGGGCGTGAAAACAGGTTCCACCCAAAGCGGTGTGATTCCGCAACAATTAGCGGCCTTCAATCTCGTTGAAGCCGCAAAAAAATTAATTCCACAAATGTTTGAAACATTCACAACTGACGAGGCGGTGGCATTTATTCGCCAGAACGTTCAATTTTTTACGATTAATCAACGTGTGAA
Source organism: Enterococcus sp. DIV2453a (assembly GCF_050533535.1). Lineage (NCBI taxonomy): Bacteria > Bacillati > Bacillota > Bacilli > Lactobacillales > Enterococcaceae > Enterococcus > Enterococcus sp. DIV2453a. The sequence continues at coordinate 1,137,217 of NZ_CP172899.1, forward strand.
AGCCGCTGCGCCCAATAATCAAACGATTAAAATCGCTACGTATTTACCAACTACGGATAATTGGGTAACTCAAATCCAAGAATCAGCAAAAGAGTTCGGCGATTTTTCAATTCAAATCAATGATCAGAAATTTATCACAGATGAAGGTTTCATTTATTTAATGAGCTATACAGATTCATCAAATGGGGTGACGCCAGCCAGCGTAGAAGTTGATTACGTGGGGCTTCATATTGGTCTGTCTGTTGATGCCCAAGCGGTTTTAGCGAAGAGTGGTTTTGTTCAGGCAGAGCAACTCAATACCCATGTGGAAAATCAGGATAATCCGCACCAAGTAACCGCTGAACAAGTGGGGCTGGGCAATGTAGAAAATTATGGCTTCGCATCAGACAGCGAAGCAGTCGCGGGAACTTTAACGAGTAAATATATGCACCCGAAAAACGTTGCGGAAGCGATTAAAGGTCAAGCTGTGACACAAACAGGTGACCAAGAGATTGCTGGGATGAAGAATTTTGTAACTATGCCAACCGTCAATGGTGTGCCTTTGGAATCCTCTAAAATGGCCATTTATGAAGCTAGTGGAGTCGGTGAAGTCGAGGCAAAATATCAGGCGGCCTTTAATAAAGTGAATATGAAATTTGTATTAATCAGAGTTGGAAATCGTGTCGATGCATTTGTAAGATGTAATTTGAGTGATCCAACGAAATTGAACAGTCAGGTGATCAAAGTTTTTAATGTTCCCACAGGTTATAGTATAAATTCTGTTCTCAAAAGAAATATTTGGAATATTCCTTTAACGGCAGTTCAATACAACTTTCCTCAACCAATTTGTACAGCCTTGTACGAAATAGATAATAAGGGAATTATATTCTGTTCTAACCGTGCTGGAAATATTTACCTCCAAGGAAGTTGGTACACAGACGATCCGTTTCCAACAAAATAACAAGCTAGTTTAGGAGTCTTTTTATGGAACGTTATCTCAACACAATAACAATGCTTTTAAGCATTTTCGGTGGGATTGTCGTACGTTTATTAGGTGGATTAGATCAATTGTTGGATGTCTTCCTCTTTTTAATTATTGTCGATTTCATCACAGGTTGGATTAAGGCAATCGCCACAAAAGAATTGTCCAGTCGGATTGGTATGCTCGGAATTGCGAAAAAAGTTACGATGTTATTTGTGGTTGCCGTAGCGGTTCGTGTTGAAAAAGTTGTGGGGAACAATTTGCCAATTCGGGAAATGGTTCTGATTTTTTACATTGCGAACGAAGGACTTTCTTTTTTTGAAAATATTGCGACCTTTATTCCTATGCCGAAAAAGTTAAAAGAGTTATTTATTCAGTTAAAAAATAAAGATGATTAAGTAGAAGTGGTCGGGACAAACGTAGAACTTTCGGCTGATTGCCGAAGAAATTACTTCTGTCCCGCCATTTATCTGCAGGTTTAAGCCGTGGAAGGGAAGTTGTTTTGACTTTCCTTTCATGGCTTTTTTAAGAAAGGAGCATGCTATGTTTAAAAGATTAATGATTCAACTTGCTTTAGTAATTGGCTTAAGTTTAACGATTCCGATGACGGCTTGCGCTTACACCATCGAAGCGGATCCAATCAACTTTACTTATTTTCCAGGCTCTGCAAGCAATGAATTAATTGTTTTACATGAATCTGGAAACGAGCGGAACCTAGGACCACACAGTTTAGACAATGAAGTGGCCTATATGAAACGAAATTGGTCAAATGCTTATGTCTCATATTTTGTCGGATCTGGTGGACGAGTGAAACAATTAGCTCCTGCTGGCCAAATTCAATATGGCGCAGGTTCTTTAGCTAATCAAAAAGCCTATGCGCAAATCGAATTGGCTCGAACGAATAATGCGGCGACGTTTAAAAAAGATTATGCTGCCTATGTTAATTTGGCCCGTGATTTGGCTCAAAACATTGGTGCTGATTTTTCGCTGGATGATGGAACAGGTTATGGAATAGTCACTCATGATTGGATTACAAAAAATTGGTGGGGAGATCATACAGATCCTTATGGTTATTTAGCGCGTTGGGGGATTAGTAAAGCGCAGTTGGCACAAGATTTACAAACGGGCGTTTCTGAAACAGGTGAGACTGTCATTATTCAGCCAGGTAAACCTAATGCGCCAAAATATCAAGTAGGACAAGCAATTCGTTTCACTTCAATCTATCCAACACCAGATGCTTTAATCAATGAACATCTATCAGCAGAGGCACTTTGGACACAAGTAGGAACAATTACAGCGAAATTACCCGACCGACAAAACCTTTACCGTATTGAAAATAGCGGACATTTGTTAGGCTATGTGAACGATGGCGACATTGCTGAACTTTGGCGCCCGCAAACGAAGAAATCATTTCTAATTGGTGTGGACGAAGGCATTGTTTTAAGAGCAGGACAACCTAGTTTGTCAGCACCTATTTATGGTATCTGGCCCAAAAATACTCGCTTTTATTACGATGCGTTTTATATTGCAGATGGGTATGTTTTTATTGGTGGAACAGATACGACAGGCGCGAGAATTTATTTGCCAATCGGACCAAACGATGGCAACGCACAGAATACATGGGGATCATTTACTAGCTAAAAAAAAAGCCACAAACTCTGCTTTTATCAGAGTTTGTGGCTTTTTTTGCATTTAGCAGAGATTTTGCCAAAGGGAATAAGCAACGGAGACTGCGAAGCTAGGTACTTTTATGCTATAATGACAAAGTTAGTATTATCGGAACTGGAGGAACTATAATGGACGGCATTTTACCGTTATGGAAAGAACGTGGCATGACAAGTCATGACTGCGTATTTAAATTGAGAAAAATTTTACATACCAAAAAAATTGGTCATGGTGGTACGTTAGATCCAGATGTCGAAGGGGTCTTACCCATCTGCGTTGGCAAAGGAACGAAAGTGATCGAATACATGGTAGATTCTGGCAAAACCTATGAAGGTGAAATTACACTTGGATTTGCTACGACAACCGAAGATGTTAGTGGTGAAATTGTTGAAAAAAAACCAGTTACAACACCTCTGCCAACTGAACAAATTGATCAAGCAATGGCCGAAATGACAGGTGAAATCACACAAATCCCACCGATGTTTTCTGCGGTGAAAGTCAATGGTAAACGTTTATATGAATATGCGCGGAACGGGGAAGAAGTTGAACGGCCCCAACGAAAAGCTATGATTTATTCATTTGAACGTACTAGTGAACCAATTTTTAATGAATCCGCTCAAACACAAAGTTGGCGGTTTAAAGTGGTCTGTGGCAAAGGAACCTATGTGCGGACACTATCCGTGGATACTGGCAAAAAATTAGGCTATCCTGCCCATATGTCGGATTTAACGAGAACGGCAAGTGGCGGTTTGCAAGCTGCGCAATGCTTAACGTTAGAAGAAGTAGCCAAACAAATGGCTGCTGAAACAATCGATCAATGCCTGTTGCCCATTGAGACAGCAGTAGAACAATTCCCACGAATTGATTTATCAGATGAATTGTATCAAAAAGTAAAAAATGGCATGCGTTTGCACAAAAAAGAACTAGGAATAAAGGCAATGCCAGAATCCTTAGTTGCCTTATTTTACCAAAATCAAGTGGTTAGTTTATACATGCCACACCCAACGCATGATAAATTATTGAAACCAAGTAAAGTTCTACGGAACAATTAAATAAAAAAGAAGGAAGTTTTTGCACATGCAAGTTATTCAACTACATCATCCCTATGAACCCACTCAAATTCCTAATGAAGAAGTCGTGATGGTCCTAGGCTTTTTTGACGGTGTTCACAAAGGCCACCAAAAAGTAATTGAAACAGGCAAAAAGATTGCTGAGGAAAAAGGCTTGAAGTTAGCTGTGATGACCTTCAACCAACACCCATCAATCGTTTTTCAAAAAGTTTTACCAGAAAATATGAAATATTTAACTAGCTTGGAACAAAAAGAACGCCTAATGGCCAACTTGGGCGTTGATATTTTATATATTGTCGAATTTACTTCAGCGTTTGCTCAATTAAAACCGCAAGATTTTGTCGATCAGTATATCGTTAATTTAAATAGTGCAGTGGCAGTCTCTGGGTTTGATTATACGTATGGTCCTAAAGAAATCGCTGGAGTCAAACAGTTACCAACTTATGCGCAAGGCCGTTTTGAAGTGGTGACAGTACCAAAAGAAGAAATGACTGGTGCCAAAATTAGCTCAACAAGAATTCGCGAAAAAATGGAAGCCGGCGAAATGGAGGAGGTCACGGAGTTGTTAGGATATATTTATGAAACAGAAGGAACAGTTGTCCATGGCGATGCTCGTGGCCGTTTATTGGGTTTCCCGACCGCTAATGTCAAAGTGAAAAGCACCGTGCGCTTACCAAGAATTGGCGTCTATGCTGTGCAAATCGAAGTTGGTGGCAAATGGTATGTCGGCATGGGCTCAATTGGTCATAATGACACCTTTGGAGAAGGACGCGATCTAACCGTGGAAGTCTATATTTTGGACTTCCATCAAGACATCTATGGTGAGCAAGTGGTGGTTCGTTGGAATCATTATTTACGTGACCAAGTGAAATTCAATGGGGCTGAAGCCTTGATCGACCAATTAAAACAAGATGAACGAGATACGGCTGACTATTTCCAACAATCTGAGGACAAATAATGAAGATTCGTCAAGAAAAACCTGCAGAGTATCAAGCTGTAGAGCGTTTAACGTATCAAGCGTTCAAGGAATTAAACTTGACCGAAAACTGGCGTCCCACAGAGCATTTTATCGTGCATTTATTAAGAGAAAGTGCCGACTTTATTCCGGAGTTGTCCTTAGTTTCAGAAACTGATCAAGGAAAATTAACGGGTCATATTATGTCTTCAAAAGCCAAACTACGATTACCTGATCATACAGAAAAGGCTGTTTTGACCGTTGGGCCGCTAAGTGTCCATCCAGAAGCACAGAACACGGGCGTAGGCTCAGCGTTAATTAAGCATTCTGTGCAGAAGGCCAAAGAATTAGGCGTCGGCGGATTGATTATCCTGGGCCATCCAACTTACTATACGAAGTTTGGTTTTGTTCCAGCGACTACTTTTCAGATTACGTTACCGGAAAAAGAAACATCAGAAGCATTATTGGCTTTGGAATTACTGCCAGGTTATTTTGGCACAAGTGGTGGGGAGTGGCATTTTTCAACATGCTTTGCTTATCCAGAAACACACCCTGCAGAATTAGAAGCCTTTGAAGCAGAACTCGGAATAAATGAATAAAGAATAATAAGACACGACAACCACTAGTTAAGTACTGGTAGTTGTCGTGTCTTTACTACTTTTTACTACAAAGTAGTTGACAGAACCGGTACTCAGTATTATTATGTAGTGGTACATAGTAATAAAGAGTAGTTCAGGGAGGAAAAGCAGTGAAGCAGACAGAGTTGCTAAAAGGCATTTTAGAAGGTTTAGTTTTAGCCATCATCCAAAGGAAAGAAACATATGGTTATGAAATTACAAAAATTTTAAATGACCAAGGGTTTACTGAAATTGTTGAAGGAACCGTTTATACGATTTTACTGCGTTTAGAAAAAAATCAATGGGTTATAGCTGAAAAAAAGCCTTCAGAAAAAGGGCCAATGCGGAAGTTCTATCGCTTAACCTCATCAGGAGAAGCAGAACTCGCTGATTTTTGGCAGCGGTGGACGTTGCTTTCAAAACAAGTAAACAAGATGAAAAAAACGGAGGGATAGAGCATGTCAAATTTTAAAGCGTTGATCAAAAAAGTTGTTGGGGATAAAAAAGAGTACAAAGAATATAAACGACGGATTGCAGCATTACCAGCAGAGTATCGACAAGTATTTCAAGAAATTGAAAAATATGCATGGCATTTTTCAGATCATAGCGGAGCCAATATGTTCAATGCGTTGACTGATTTACTTGATTTGTTTGAAGAAGGAGCTGCTAACGGAACACCTATCAAAAATATTACGGGAGAAAAAGTAGGTGATTTTGCTGAAACAATTGTCAATGAAGTCGCTGGCAAATGGACCGATAAACAGAAAGAAAAACTGAATCATCAATTTTCTAAACAATAGTCAAAACAAAAAAGGAGAATAAACATGGTTGAAAATTTTTTTAAAGAAGGAAAGTTGCTGGTTATTCCCAAGAAAAATGCGAAAAAAGTCCAAGTGTTTCAACGTGTGGCCAACCAATTTGAATTTGGGAAAGAATATACGGAAAAAGAAGTCAATCAGCGACTTAGAGAAATCTATGAAGATTATGCACTTTTGAGACGGTATTTAGTAGATTATCAGTATTTAGAAAGAGATAAGTTTGGAAAAATTTATCAGAAATGTGAGCAACACACAAAAATTATATAAATGTCTTTTTTTAAAAGTAGCGAAACTAGGTGAAATGAACCAAGTCTAGCTACTTTTTGTTATGTAAGCTTAGTAATAGTTCTATAAAAAACTCTCTATTTGTTTTCTAACTCAGACTGGTAAGATTGATTTAATTAGAAAAAGATAGAGGTGAGAGAATGAATCTACGTACTTTAGGTCTAACAAAAATTCTTTTGACCTTTATTATATTAAGTATTATTGGCGCGTTAATGATTTATAGCGCCAGTAGCTATGACTTGCTGATGCAAGGCGTGAAGCCCACTGCTGTGTTTATTAAACAAGGCATTATTATGTGTCTCAGCTGGGTGCTAATGTTCGTGATTTACAAAGTTCGACTAGAAGTGTTATTTAATAAAAAAATTGCAATTGGACTGCTTTTAGTTTCGGTACTATTACTGTTAATGGTTCGACTACCTTTTTTTGGTGTAGCAGCGAATGGCGCACAACGTTGGATTTCTCTCTTTGGAATCCAATTTCAGCCATCAGAGCTTTGTAATTTTGCGATTATTTATTACTTGAGTTGTTATTTAGGTGAAAAAGAAAATGGCTTGACAACGAAGCAGTTAAGGAAACAATGGCTGTTTGTTTTGGTCGTTGCATTTTTAGTTTTGATTCAACCCAAAGTTGGCGGGGCTATTCTTATTTTAGTTATTGGCAGTGTCTTAATTTTCTCAGCAAGTATTCATGCAAAATTTAGTGTAATTGCTGCGGGGATTGTCGTTGCTAGCGCGGCGCTTCTTTCTAAAATAATTATTTTTCTAGGCGATCACCGCTACTTACCACATTTTTTTGCGCATGTGTATGACCGCTTAGTTGTTTTGAAAAATCCGTTTTTATCCTTTCATGATCGCGGATTTCAGCCTTCAATGGCCTATTTAGCAATGTATAATGGTGGATTTTGGGGCACTGGATTAGCCAATGGTATGGTAAAAAAAGGTGGCTTGCCAGAAGGTCAAACCGATTTTATTTTTGCGGTGATTGTGGAAGAACTTGGTTTGATTGGCGGCTTACTATTACTATTTCTTTTGTTATTTTTAGCGGCCTCCATTTTGCGGAGTAGTTGTGTAATAAAGAATCATTGTTACGGCTTGTTTTTGTTAGGGGTCGGGACCTTGATCTTAGCTCAAACGGCGATTAACATTGGTGGCGTTTTGGGTTTGATTCCAATGACGGGAATTCCTTTACCGTTTGTTAGTTACGGTGGGACAAGTTATTTAATCTTTTCAGTGGCATTAGGAATCGTCATTAAAATTATTGCAAACGAAAGGCGGCAGTTAAATGGTCAATACAAAAAAATTCAACTTACATCTTAATTATGATTTATTATTGCCCATTTTTTTACTCACACTTTTATCTTCTGGTGTGCAATATTGGATTGCCGTTAATGAAGGAAAAGACGGAACTGTGCCAGCATTAAAACAACTTTTCTTTATTTTTGTTGGTTATGCGGGCATGTTTTTAGCTAGTCGGCTGTCACAGAAGTTTATTTGGAAAGTAGCTCCTTTTTTCTATGGGTTTTCATTAATCTTAATGAGTGCTTTGTATTTTTCCTATGACAAAGGAATGTATTTATTGACGGGCACAAAGCGCTGGTTAGATTTAGGGTTTATTAAATTTCAGCCATCAGAAATTGCGAAAATTGCGTTTATTTTAATGTTGGCAAAAATTATTGTCCAACATGAGCAACAAGACTGGTCTGATAAATGGCGTTCAGACAAGCAACTTCTAAAAAAAATCGTTGCGGTTAGTGTCCCTGTTTTTTTCTTGATGGCGGTACAAAAAGATTTTGGGACATCCCTTGTTTTCGTAACGATTATTCTATCTCTTTTAGTTATTTCAGGAATTGATCGCAAAATTTTAATCATTATTTTCAGTGCTTTAGCAACGTTAGGCGTGGTCTTGATTCTGTTAGTCTTTACAGAGTGGGGGCACAAAGTACTCTTCTTTTTACATTTTAAACAATATCAATTGGATCGAATTTTAGCATGGATTCATCCCTATGATTATGTCGATAAAATCTCCTATCAACAAGTACAAGGCTTATTGGCAATTGGTTCGGGTGGTTTATTTGGCAAGGGTGTGCATGGGATTGAAGTGTATGTTCCTGTTCGTGAGTCTGATATGGTTTTTACTTTTATCGGGGAAGCCTGGGGCTTTGTGGGCAGTGCCACTGTTGTTTTTCTCTATTTTTACTTGTTTTATCAAGTTTTAGTAGCTGGCTTGCGGAGCAATTCGCGTTTTTGTATGTACATCTGTGTCGCCCTCATTTTTTCGCTGGTTTTTCAAACGGTGGAGAATATCGGTGCGGTGATTGGACTGTTGCCGTTAAAAGGTATTCCGCTTCCGTTTTTAAGTCAAGGAGGCACTTCGTTAGTGATGGCTATCACTTCTTTAGGATTTGTCAAAGGAAGAGAAGCCGCTACCTGAAAACACAAATAAAAACCAAGACTGGAACTCGCTTGCCGACAAGCTCTAGTCTTGGTTTTTACTATTGAAATTGTTTTTGGCATTCAGCCAAAAGTTGTTGAAGTTGTCGACTCATGTAACGTTCTTTTAAATAATAAACTGCCATGTTTCGTTTAGGTAGTTCTTGGTAAGTCAGTGTATGGATCGAATTGTCTAAAAGTTGAATATTTGTGTATTCGGGGACAATAGCGAAACTATCGGAATGAGACACCAAGTGAGTAATAAGTGAAAGAGTATCCACTTGAATGACTTTCTCTGGAGAAAAATTAGAAAACGTAGTATCTAGCCAATTGGTTAATTTGTTTTGCTCGGAAAATTCGGTATTTAAACGGACGAAGGGGTACATTGTTAGTTCTTTTAAAATTTCTTCCGTCGTGGCTTTGGCCAAAGCTGGATGATCATTTCTTAAAATGAATTGATAATTTGCTGTAAATAAATCAATTTTACCAATATGTTCAGGTAATGGTAAGTCAGCAAAGGAAATACCAAAATCTGCATCCATTGTTTCCAAGGATTGAAGAATATTTTCTGTAATAATAGTATGGACTTGTAAGTTGGATGAACGATCCGTTAATGTTGTCATTAGTAAGTCATTCAATTTATATTCTAAATCACAGAGATAAGTGGCTACATAAATATGGTTGGAAGAATGATTAATTTCTTTTAGCTCTTCTTCAATTGAGACCAACTCATTGGTGATGCGCCAACAATATTTTTCTAAAATTAATCCAGCCGGTGTTAAGGTGGTAGTTTGACCTTGGCGATTAAAAAGTTCAGCGCCTAACGTTGCTTCAAGAATTTTTATTTGCTTACTTAATGCAGCTTGAGAAATTGCTAAATTTTCGGCTGCTTTAGTAAATTGTTTCACTTTGCATAACTCTAAAAAATAATGTAAACGAAATAGTTCCATGGGAATTCCTCCTTTTTCTATTCCTAGAATAAATAACGTAATTGTTCAAATAAATAACGGTGTGCTTCACAATGTCCGTGATGATTATTCTGAACTAAATAGATGGCTCGTTCTGGACTATCTTCCAGAGGAATACCAACTAAGTTACGTCTGTTTAGTTCATCAGTGAGTGAATAGGGAAGGATGCTACAGGCTTTTTCTCGTTGGACCATGTCTAAGACTAAATGAAGAGAAGGAAGTTCGATGACGATTTGCCGATTTTCCCAATTGATTTTACGTTCCCAACGTTTAAACACTTTTTTTTCATATACTTGATCGGAATATGCAGCAAAAGGTAAAGAACGAATTTCGTCAATCGTCACGCTATCGGCATGGGCTAAAGGATGATTTTTATTGACACAAAGGAGATAGCTTTCTGTATAAATTAATTCTTTCTCTAATGGAATCGAGGTATCCAAAAATATCCCAATCCCAATGTCAATTAAATCTGTTTCCAAGGCTGTTTCAAGATCGTAATAATACTTAAAATCAATACTTACATACGGATAGGATTGATTAAATAACAACAAGACTTCTCCAAATGCTTTATCTATATCAATTAAGTTTGTTCCAATCCGAATGGTCGTTGTCGATCCTTGGGTCACTAATTCATTAATCTCTTCTTGCGCTTCCTTAATGAGTGCAAAAATCATCTCTGTTCGCTTGGCGACGACTTCGCCTGCTGGAGAAAGCCGACAATGTTTCTTGTCTCTTAAAATTAATGAAGCACCTAATTCACGTTCCAACTCCTTGAGCTGGGTACTTAAATAAGGTTGACTCGTATGGAGCTTTTGAGAAGCTAAAGTAAAACTCGCATACTTTGAAACTGCCATAAAATATTCTAGTTGTTGTAATTTCATTTTCCTCACCGCCGTTTCTTTAACTATACAAAAAATAGCAGAAGAAAAGCTTCTCGACAAGGCTATCTGACGGTCTTTAGATTAATTTAACCAGTTATGATTCTATGAATAAATACGAATCATACCAGAAAACCATAGTAAATAAGCGGATTATTTTTCTTTTTGTTACTGAATGGACAAAAAGTTATCTGCTAAAAACTTTTTCTATATCGTTATTTTTTCAAGGAAGAATTATACTTGCTGTTGTAATTAAATAAGATTTGTTAGGTGAGGCTCCTATACAAACATAGGCTACTGCCCAAAAATGTCGAGAGACGCCAATGGGTAGAACAGGAACTGTCGAATGAAGGCTTTTCTTAAGGTAGCTAAAAGCAATCGCTTTTTACGTTGTATAGTGCTAAAGCTCAACGATAAGAACGATTATTCTTTGACACGTTGAGTTTTCAGCGTGTCTTTTTTTGTGGAAAGGGTGAGGAAAATGGAAGATGAACCGATCGTCAATTCAAGTCAACAACAGATAAATGAGGTGAAAGAAAATGGAAAAGAAAATGCGTCACTTGGGCCATGACTATAGTTACAAAAAGTTTGCCCACTCAGAAGCAGAAAAAGTTTTACAACGTTTCGGCTCAACTTGGGATGGCATTAAACACCAAGATATTGAAGAATTACAAGAACGTTATGGCCGCAACAAAATTATGAATGAAAAAAAAGCTTCACGGCTGCGACTTTTTATAAAATCGTATATCACGCCGTTTACTTTGGTGTTACTAGCACTAGCCACGATTTCATTTTTTACAGAATATGTCTATGCTGCCCCAGAGGAAAAAGATGTGACTGGCGTGTTAATTATGTTAGCGATGGTCATCTTAAGCGGCACGATGAGTTTTGTCCAATCAGTCAAATCAAGCAATGCAGTTGAAAAATTACAAAATATGATTAAAGTTACAGCGACAGTCATTCGTGACAAGAAGCAAATGGAAATTCCTATTGAGGAAGTTGTGTGTGGCGACTTAGTCCAACTATCCGCTGGCGATATGATTCCAGCCGATTTACGTTTAATCCAATCTAAAGACTTATTTGTTTCCCAATCATCCCTGACTGGAGAGAGTTTTCCCATTGAAAAACACGCGACTCATCAAAAAGATAGTGATCAAATTGATACAGAATATGACAATCTTTTATTTTTAGGAACAAATGTAATTAGTGGCACTGGTTTGGGCATTGTCATTAAAGTTGGTAATCAAACTTTATTCGGAAGGATGGCTTCTGATAACGGAGAAGAGCAGCAGCAGACGAGTTTTGAAACAGGAATTAATAAAACAACGTGGGTACTGATTCGCTTTATGTTGGTCATTACGCCAACTGTTTTTCTAATTAATGGGTTAACAAAAGGCGATTGGGTGGAAGCGTTAATGTTTGCGATTGCCACAGCTGTCGGCTTGACACCAGAAATGTTACCTATGATTGTAACAACCAATTTAGTCAAAGGTTCTCGAGAAATGGCTAAAGAAGGCACGATTATGAAAAATGTCAATGCCATTCAAAATTTTGGCGGGATGGATGTACTTTGTACGGATAAAACAGGTACCTTAACACAAGATAAAGTAATTTTAGAATACCACTATAATATTGGATGCCAAGAAGATCAAAAAGTCTTGGATTTAGCATTTCTAAACAGTTATTTTCAAACAGGTTTGCGTAATTTAATGGATAACGCCGTTATTCAAGCGGCGACACAAGAAAGTGATATACAATCAGATGATTTTTATAAAGTAGATGAAATTCCTTTCGATTTCAATCGACGTCGAATGAGTGTGATTATCAAAGAGTTTAAAACGCGAGAAACACGCTTAATTACCAAAGGTGCGGTTGAAGAAATGCTCTTGGTCTGCACACAGGTACTTTTAGATGGCGAAATTGTGCCCTTAACAGAGACGCTGCGTCAAAAAATTACCAAAGACGTTGAAGCTTTAAATCGAGATGGTTTGCGCGTTCTAGCAATTGCCGATAAAAAAGTCGAAGCGGCTGAATGGGAGTATACAACTAAAGATGAATCAGAGTTGATTTTACAAGGTTATCTTGCCTTCTTGGATCCGCCAAAAGAAACAGCAGCGGCAGCTATTCACACCTTGCATCAACATAATGTAGCTGTGAAAGTATTAACGGGGGATAATCAGTATGTGACGCATTCTGTTTGTAAAGAAGTTGGTCTGGCTGGCGAAAAAATTATTACAGGAAATGAACTTCAACAATTAAACCAAGAAGAATTAAGAAAAACCGTTCAAGCGTATAATATTTTCGCCAAAATTACGCCTGACCAAAAAGTTCGTATTGTAAATGCGTTAACTGAAAATGGTCAAACTGTTGGCTTTTTAGGTGATGGAATAAATGATGCTGGAGCAATGCGTGCTGCTGATGTAGGAATCTCTGTTGATACAGCTGTCGATGTAGCGAAAGAATCGGCGGATGTAATTTTATTGAGAAAAGATTTAATGGTTTTGGAAAAAGGAATTTTATCTGGACGGCGCGTGTTTACGAACACGATGAAGTACGTCAAATTAACAGCAAGTTCTAATTTTGGCAATGTGTTTTCCGTGATCCCAGCAAGTATCTTTTTACCATTTTTACCGATTGCTCCGATTCAATCGCTATTATTAAATCTAATTTACGATACTTCGTGTATGTCAGTTCCTTGGGACAAAGTAGATGAAGAATACGTAGAAAAACCAAAAAAATGGGAACCAAAATCAATTGGTAATTTTATGCGTTGGTTTGGCCCAACGAGTTCTATTTTTGATATTGTTACCTATTTATTTATGTATTTCATTGTGTGTCCGGCTATCCTAGGTGGCTCATTCTTTGAATTAAATGGAGCAGATCAATTGCTCTTTATCGGTATTTTCCATGCAGGGTGGTTCATTGAGTCCTTATGGTCCCAAATGCTCGTCTTGCATTTCCTACGAACAGAAAAAATGCCTTTCCTTCAAAGTAGTGCTTCTGGAATTATGACGTTAGTCACTACAGCAGGGATTGTTCTCGGAACTGTTTTACCCTTTACCGCTTTCGGTGCAGAACTAGGATTTGTCGGTTTATCACCAAGCTATTTCTTGTATTTAATCCCGACAATTGTTGCTTATTTAGCACTGGTTGCGTTCATTAAAGTTTTATACGTCAAACGTTACGGTCAATTACTGTAACTGATTTGTACTATTATATATAGAAAAATTTTTTTACTTTTCTTTCAAGGTTGAGGAGGTGTCGGTTTTTATGACAGCTCCTCGTTGTTGTTTTAAGTGACTGTGCGAATTTTTTTATGGATTTATTTGTCATTTACAGTTAGTATGGCTAGTAGAGACTTTCCAAAAAGAACGAGCTTTTTGGTAATAAGGAGATAAAACGAGCTAATGACCAAAACAAACCAACTTTCAACTTCAACGCCGATGTTCGATCGGTCGGCCTATATTCATATTCCATTTTGTGAGCATATTTGTTATTATTGCGATTTTAACAAGGTCTTTTTAGAAGGACAACCAGTTGATGAATATATTCAGAGTTTATTAAAAGAAATTCAACTTACGCAAGCATTGTATCCAGAACAAGAAATGAAAACCATCTATATTGGCGGAGGCACGCCAACTTCATTATCAGCGAAACAGTTAGATGTGCTACTAAAAGGGGTTCGCGAACAGCTAACGTTTGATGACCGAAATGAATTTACGGTGGAAGCAAACCCTGGTGATTTAACCCAAGAAAAATTACAAGTCATGAAAAACTATGGCGTCAATCGTCTTTCGATGGGCGTTCAGACATTTGATGATCGCTTGCTCAAAAAAATCGGCCGCAAGCACACCGCCGCAGATGTTTATGAAACAATGAAATTTTTAGAGAAAGAAAATTTTACCAATGTCAGTATTGACTTAATCTATGCTTTACCTGGACAAACATTGGAAAGTTTTCGCGATACTTTGACAAAAGCCTTAGCATTGGACTTGCCGCACTATTCGCTTTATTCATTAATTCTTGAAAATAAAACAATGTTCATGAACTGGGTTCGCCAAGGACGGTTACAGCTGCCTGAAGAAGAAATCGAAGCACAGATGTTTGACGAAACGATTGAAGCAATGGAGAAAAAAGGACGGCATCAATATGAAGTCAGTAATTTTGCTTTAACAGGAAAAGAAAGCCAGCATAATCTAGCTTATTGGAATAATGACCACTACTATGGATTTGGCGCAGGTGCCAGCGGCTATCTTGGACAAACTCGTTACAAAAATCACGGTCCAATCCAACATTATTTGAAACCCTTGCGAGAAAATCAATTGCCAATTGTGGAGACTGAAGAATTAACTCGTCTAAATCAAATAGAAGAGGAGCTATTTTTAGGCTTACGTAAAAAAGTAGGTATTTCTAAACAAAAATTCCAACAAAAATTTCATGAACCAATTGAAGCAATTTATGGAGAGGTCATTCAACGCTTAATCAAAGAAGAATTATTAATTGAAGAAGCAGATATCTTACGTTTAACGAAAAAAGGACTATTTGTGGGGAATAATGTTTTTGAAGCATTTTTGTTAAGTGAAAAAGAGTAAAAAAATAAAAAAATCATCGAAGTGTGACAAAGCATTTCGATGATTTTTTTATTACAAAAGTTGGTATTGATGGTTTTTGAAGGTGGTTTGCAGTGATTAGCACTCTTGTGTGAAGAGTGCTAAAAAGTTGCGTATTTCCCTTGACAAAAAGGTAAGGACTTGTTATATTAGTATATGTAGTTAGCACTTAGATGTTAAGAGTGCTAATGAAGGGTGGTAATAACGATGATTACAGAAAGACAACAAAATATCTTGAGACTTATCATCCAAAATTACACGAACACGGGCTTACCTGTCGGTTCTAAGAAATTGATGGAGGATGGCATTGCCTCTAGTTCTGCCACAATTCGTAATGATATGAAAGCATTAGAAGAATACGGCTTATTAGCTAAGACCCATTCTTCTTCAGGGCGAATCCCCTCAATGGCTGGTTATCGTTACTACGTGGATCATCTTTTACAACCAACACAAGTAGAAGAGAACGAACTTAGAAGGATCCGTCAATCTTTTGGAAAAGAATTTCATGAGATTAATGATATTATTCGACAATCAGCTGAAATTCTATCAGAATTGACAAGTTATACTGCTTTTTCATTAGGACCTGAAGTGAAAGAACGGAAATTAACCGGCTTTCGAATGGTTCCTTTGAATGATCGGCAAGTCCTTGCTATTATAGTGACAGATAAAGGCAATGTTGAAAACCAAGTATTTGCCATTCCTGCCGCTGTTTCTAGCCAAGATCTTGAAAAAATGACACAAATCATCAATGATAAGTTGGTTGGACAACCTTTGTTGACCGTTTATCATCGTTTGCGGACGGAGATTCCGATGATTTTACATCGCTATTTCCAAACGCCAGAAGGAATGATGAACTTATTCGATGAGATGTTAGGACATGCCTTTGAAGAAAAAGTCTTTGTCGGTGGTCGCATGAATTTGTTAGATTTTGGCATCAAACAAGATATTGAACAATTGAAATCTGTCTATTCCTTTATGCAAAATTCTGATGAGCTGACGCATTTATTAAATGGTTCTGCAACAACAGAAAATCCAATTGTTTTTCGTATCGGCTCAGAAATTGGCAACAATCTCTTAGAAGATATGAGCATGATCACTGCTACGTATGAAGTATCAGGACATGGCAAAGGAACAATTGCCCTGCTAGGACCAACCAGTATGCCGTATTCAAAAATATTCGGTTTGGTAGACACGTTTCGACATGAGCTAGCTTCACAACTAGGTGACTATTACCGTTTTTTAGGGAATTAAGCAAACCTTGTTAGGATAAGAAGTAGATGCATAAAGAGAAAGGAAGTTGCTGAAGTGAGTAAAAAAGAAGAGAAGCAAGAAGAATTACAAGAAGAAATGGAAGCTGTTGATGCTGCTGGCGTTTCTGAAGTAGAAGTTGAAGCAACAGAGATTGAAAATCTTAAAGCAGAGCTTTCCGAAATGGAAGACAAGTTCTTGCGGGCAAGAGCCGAAATTGCTAATATGAGCAATCGAAATAAAAACGAACGAGAATTATTAGTTCGTTACCGCTCACAAGATTTAGGTAAAAAGATTTTACCATCTATTGATAATTTAGAACGAGCAATGGCTATTGAAGTATCAGATGAACAAGGCGAAAGCTTGAAAAAAGGTATTTCGATGGTGCTAGAAAGTATTACTGTGGCTTTAAAAGAAGAAGGAATTGAAGAAATCCCAGCAATGGGTGAAACCTTTGATCCAAATTTACATCAAGCCGTTCAAACAGTCCCTGCTTCTGAAGAAACCCCAGCAGATACCATTGTTGAAGTTCTACAAAAAGGGTACAAATTACAAGATCGTGTGTTACGACCATCCATGGTCATTGTTGCACAATAACAAACGTTAATTAAAAATATATTATTATAGAAAACTAATACAGATTGGAGATATTCACTATGAGTAAAATTATTGGTATTGACTTAGGAACAACAAACTCAGCTGTCGCAGTACTAGAAGGCGGCGAAGCAAAAATTATTGCAAACCCAGAAGGTAACCGCACAACTCCTTCGGTCGTTTCATTCAAAAACGGCGAAATTCAAGTGGGCGAAGTAGCAAAACGTCAAGCTGTTACAAATCCTAACACGATTTCATCTATTAAACGTCACATGGGTGAAGCTGGCTACAAAGTTGATGTTGAAGGAAAATCATATACACCACAAGAAGTTTCTGCAATGATCTTACAATATTTAAAAGGTTTTGCTGAAGACTATTTAGGTGAAAAAGTTGAAAAAGCAGTTATTACAGTTCCTGCATATTTCAACGATGCGCAACGTCAAGCAACAAAAGATGCTGGTAAAATTGCTGGTTTAGAAGTAGAACGGATCGTTAACGAACCAACAGCAGCAGCTTTAGCTTATGGTTTAGATAAAACAGACAAAGATGAAAAAATTCTTGTCTTTGACCTTGGTGGTGGTACATTCGACGTGTCAATCCTTGAATTAGGCGATGGCGTTTTCGATGTATTATCAACAGCCGGTGATAACAACCTAGGTGGGGATGACTTTGATAATAAGATCATTGACTACATGGTTGCAGAATTTAAAAAAGAAAATGGCATTGACTTAGCTAACGATAAAATGGCATTACAACGTTTGAAAGATGCTGCTGAAAAAGCGAAAAAAGACTTATCAGGTGTAACAAGCACACAAATCAGCTTGCCATTTATTACTGCTGGCGAAGCAGGACCATTGCACTTAGAAATGAACTTAACTCGTGCAAAATTTGATGAATTAACAAGTGATTTAGTTGAACGTACAAAAGTACCAGTACGTCAAGCCTTGAAAGATGCTGGATTAAATCCTTCTGAAATCGACGAAGTTATCCTAGTTGGTGGTTCAACACGTATTCCAGCTGTAGTTGAAGCTGTTCGCAAAGAAACAAACAAAGAACCAAACAAATCAGTTAACCCTGACGAAGTAGTAGCAATGGGTGCTGCAATCCAAGGTGGCGTAATCACTGGTGATGTTAAAGACGTTGTCTTATTAGACGTAACACCGTTGTCATTAGGGATTGAAACTATGGGTGGCGTATTTACAAAATTAATTGATCGTAACACTACGATTCCAACAAGTAAATCACAAGTCTTCTCAACTGCTGCTGACAATCAACCAGCTGTTGATATTCACGTTTTACAAGGTGAACGTCCAATGGCCGCTGATAATAAAACATTAGGTCGTTTCCAATTAACAGATATTCCTGCGGCTCCTCGTGGTGTGCCACAAATTGAAGTAAGCTTTGACATTGATAAAAACGGGATTGTAAATGTTCGTGCGAAAGACTTAGGCACTCAAAAAGAACAAACAATCACGATTAAATCTTCTTCAGGTTTATCTGATGATGAAATCGAACGTATGGTGAAAGATGCTGAAGCAAACGCTGAAGCAGATAAACAACGTAAAGAAGAAGTTGACTTACGTAACGATGCAGATGCTTTATTATTCACTGTTGATAAAACATTGAAAGAATTAGAAGGCAAAGTAGACGCTGAAGAAGTGAAAAAAGCAGAAGATGCGCGTGATGAATTAAAAGCAGCCATCGAAGCAAACGATATCGAACAAATGAAAGCAAAACGTGATTCATTGAATGAAATCGTCCAAAACTTAACAGTAAAACTTTACGAACAAGCTGCGCAACAACAAGCACAAGAAAATCCTGAAGCTGCCCAAGGTGGCGCTGATGATGTTGTTGATGCTGATTTTGAAGAAGTAAATGGTGATGACAAATAATCAATAACAATTGATTTTAGGGACTGGATCATTAGTACAATGACTAATGTCCCAGTCCCTTGTCTTTTGTGAGAAAATCAACCACAATCAAGTTAGCAAGAAACTATTTAGGTTTTGAAAGAACTGTGGTATGATTACAACGATGTTAAACAAGCTGAAAATACCTATTCACAGCTAGTAACACTGATTCAAGGTGTGACAGATAATCCAACCAGAGAGACCGAAAGCAATCGATGAATTTGGCTGGTTCTAAACACATTGTAAAGTTTGAAGAAAGTTGGAGGGAAGTCAATGGCGACGAAACGAGATTATTATGAAGTGCTAGGATTAGCAAAAGGTGCTTCAGATGATGAAATTAAAAAAGCATACCGCAAACTTTCCAAAAAGTACCATCCAGATATTAACAAAGAAGCCGATGCGGAAGAAAAATTTAAAGAAGTTTCTGAAGCGTATGAAGTATTAAGTGATCCACAGAAAAAAGCGGCCTATGACCAATATGGCCATGCAGGAACTGATCCTAATTACGGTGGCGGCGCTGGTGGCTTTGGCGGTTTCGGTGGCGGCGGATTTAGCAGTAGTGGTTTTGGTGGATTCGAAGATATTTTCGATTCATTCTTTGGCGGCGGCGGTGGCCGTTCTGTTGATCCAAATGCACCAAGACAAGGCGCCGATTTACAATATACAATTCAATTGAAATTTGAAGAAGCTATTTTCGGTGTCGAAAAAGAGATTAAGTACAATCGAGAAGATACTTGTGCAACCTGTGGCGGTAATGGCGCCAAACCAGGCACACACCCAGAAACTTGTCATAAATGTCATGGCTCTGGAACAATCAATGTTGAACGTCAAACGCCATTAGGTCGTATGATGAGTCGTCAAACTTGTGATGTGTGTCATGGCACAGGGAAAGAAATTAAAGAACCATGTCCAACTTGTCATGGCACAGGTCATGAGAAAAAAGCACATACTGTCAAAGTAAATGTGCCTGCTGGAGTAGAAGACGGCCAACAAATGCGCTTAGCTAACCAAGGAGAAGCGGGTACCAATGGTGGACCATATGGTGATTTATATGTAGTCTTTCGTGTTGAAGATAGTGATATTTTCGATCGAGATGGCGCAGAAATCTACTATGATTTACCAGTAAGTTTCGTCCAAGCGGCTCTAGGGGACGAAGTAACTGTCCCAACTGTTCATGGTGACGTGAAATTAAAAATTCCGGCTGGAACACAAACTGGCACAAACTTCCGCTTAAGAGGCAAAGGTGCGCCACGTTTACGTGGTGGGGGCAATGGTGATCAACACGTGAAAGTGAAATTAATAACACCAAAAAATCTTAATGAAGAACAAAAGGATGCCCTACGAGCTTTTGCAAAAGCTGGCGGACAAAATGTAACTGAACAACAAGAAGAAGGCTTCTTTGATAAAATGAAAGATGCGTTTGGCGGTAAGAAGAAAAAATAAAACAAACGAGTCAGAGACAAAAGCAGTTAGCTCCAAGTGTTCATCACTCTCGAAGGCTAAATTGCAACGAGTAATTGTAGGTGCTGCTTTTGTTCAACTGATTATTTTAAGATTTAGAGAGTGGGACATAAGTCGTTTTGACTTATGTCCTATTTTCTTTTTTTACTTCCAAACATTTTACGAGAATATTTTAAAATTTAGCGTATACTTAATATAAGCAAGTTAGGAGGGCTTATTTATGAAACCATATGTTTATGTAATCAGTGATATTCATGGACAAGCAGATTTGTTTGATGCCTTACTCACAGACTATGACCCAGTCGAGCATCAGCTAGTTTTAATTGGTGATTTAAACGACCGTGGTCCGGATTCTAAAGCCTGTTTTCTCAAAGGAAAAGAACTTGTCGAGCAACACGGCGCTGTTTATTTACGAGGCAATCATGAAGAATATTTTTTGCAGTTTCTTCAAAATCCAGAGGACTGGTTTGCAGGATATGTTCGCAATGGTGGCAAGGAAACAATTGAAAGTCTCTTGCATCCAGGAGCTACTGCAGAATACTCACCAACAGAAATGGCCTTAATGATCCGTAGTCGCTATCCAGAGTTAATTGATTTTTTAACAAAACGACCACTTTATTTTGAATGGCAGCATTACTTATTTGTGCATGCTGGGGTTGATTTAACGATGGAAGATTGGCGGCAAACAGCACCTAAGGATTTTTTGTGGATTCGCGAACCCTTTCATCAAGGGAAAAATAATACAGGCAAGACCATTGTTTTTGGTCATACCATTACCCCGATGTTACATGGTGATATGCAGACCACGGACCTTTGGCAAAGTGATGGAAAAATCGGGATAGATGGTGGTGCTATTTTTGGCGGCTCTGTGCATGGTGTGATTTTTAATGAAAAAGGCATTGTCCAAGATATCGAATATCAAAAACGCACCCCTGCGTGGCAACCAGAATTTTGATTCCTTAATCGCACGAATCAGTTACCTCACTTCTATATTTAGAAGCAAAAATATGCTAAAATAGATAAGTATGCATAAGAAAAGAGGTATCTAGTTAATGGCAGAAGCTTATAACGAAGAAGTAGTAGCGCTACTTCAAAAAGAATTGACAACGTATCGTTCAAAACAAATAACAACGGTTTTAACTTTATTAAATGAAGGAAATACAGTTCCTTTTATTGCCCGTTACCGGAAAGAAATGACTGGAAGTTTAGATGAAGTCCAAATCCGTGAAATAGAAGAACGTTATCATTATTTACAAAACTTGAAAAAGCGGAAAGAAGAAGTTCTCCGATTAATTGAAGAGCAAGGAAAACTAACAAAAGAACTCAAAACAGATATTCAAAAAGCAGTAAAAATGCAACAAGTGGAAGATTTGTATCGACCATATAAACAAAAACGTCGGACCAAAGCGACTATCGCGAAAGAAAAAGGGTTGGAACCATTAGCAGATTGGTTGCTCTCTTTACCTGAAAACGCGGATATCTTAGCCAAAGCGGCTACTTTTATTAATGAAGAAAAAGAAGTTGCAACCGCCGAGATAGCCTTGCAAGGTGCTCATGAAATTTTAGCAGAACGTATTAGCGATGAACCAAAATACCGAACATGGTTACGTGATTATATGGTTAAACATGCGCAATACGTTAGCGTAGTTAAGGACGAAGAAAAAGACGAAAAGCGGACCTATGAAATGTATTACGATTTTGCAGAACCAGTTAGCAAAATGGTGCCGCACCGTGTCTTAGCAACGAATCGTGGTGAAAAAGAAGACATTTTAAAGGTTTCCCTTGTCGCTGATGAAACAAAAATTAATGATTATTTCCAACGTCAACTAATCGGCAAACAAGCAACAAGTTTAGCTGCTCAATACATTGAGGCTGCTTATTTAGATAGCTATAAACGATTCATTGGACCAGCGATTGAACGGGAGATTCGCAATGAATTAACAGAAAAAGCTGATGAACAAGCGATTGCAATTTTCGGTGAAAATTTACGTAATTTATTATTACAGTCACCACTTAAAGGAAAAGTTGTTCTAGGATTTGACCCGGCTTATCGGACAGGCTGTAAATTAGCAGTTGTTGATGAAACTGGTAAAGTTTTAGCAATTCAAGTGATTTATCCACATAAACCAGCGACTGCTGCGAAACGTGAAGCCGCTGGTCCAGCCTTTAAAAAGATCATTGAAGACTATCAAGTGGACATGGTAGCTATTGGAAACGGAACGGCAAGTCGTGAATCTGAATTGTTTGTGGCAGAGCAATTAAAAGCGGTGAAACGGGACGTCTTTTACGTAATTGTTAATGAAGCAGGGGCTTCCGTTTACTCTGCGAGTGAAGTGGCTCGTAAAGAGTTTCCTGATTTACAAGTCGAAGAACGAAGTGCGGTCAGCATTGCACGTCGTTTACAAGATCCGTTGGCAGAATTAGTAAAAATTGATCCCAAAGCAGTCGGGGTCGGTCAATATCAGCATGACGTATCACAAAAACGTCTTGCCGAGCAATTGGATTTTGTTGTAGAAACTGCGGTAAACCAAGTTGGTGTTGATGTGAATACAGCGAGTGCTCAACTTTTACAACATATTTCTGGCTTAAATAAAACAACGGCGCAAAACTTAGTCACTTATCGTGATGAAAATGGTGTCTTCACAGCACGAAATCAAGTCAAAAAAGTACCTCGTTTAGGACCAAAAGCATTTGAACAAGCAATTGGCTTTTTACGAATTCCTAATGGCAAAAATGTGTTAGATAACACTGGCATTCACCCAGAAAGTTATCCAGTAGCACAAGCAATTTTAGAAAAAGCAGAGATTGCTTCTAAAGAATTAGGGACAGCAGAAGCTATCGAAAAATTGAAACAGTTACCAGTGAATCAATTAGCTACTGAGTTAGAAGTAGGTTCAGAAACACTCACAGATATTATTGCTAGTTTAATCCAACCAGGTCGTGATATGCGCGATGAGATGTCCGCGCCGCTTTTACGTAAAGACGTGTTGACAATGGAAGATTTGAAACCAGGAATGGAAATGCAAGGGACTGTTCGAAACGTAATTGACTTTGGCGCGTTTGTCGATATTGGTGTGAAGCAAGATGGCTTAGTCCACATTTCTAAGTTAAGTCCTAAATTTGTTAAGCACCCAACGGATGTCGTTGCGGTGGGGGATGTAGTCACAGTTTGGGTAGAAGATGTTGACTTGAAAAAGGGGCGTATTAGTTTAACCATGTTGCCTCGTGCTGATAGAAAAGAGTAACAATGAAAGAGTCTCAACCAGTCTTGATGACAGATCAAGCGCTTCAAACGCTAGTGGAAAAAATTTCAATCGTATTTTTTCAGAAACCTTTTCTGCATCAAGCTACATTTAATCGGCGGTTAAAAACTACGGGCGGTCGCTATCATTTAGCTTCGCATCACCTGGATTTTAATCCAACTGTCTTTTTAAAGTATGGACAAGAGGAACTGGAAAAAGTTATTAAGCATGAGTTATGTCACTATCATTTACATTTAGCTGGCAAAGGCTATCAGCATAAAGATAAGGACTTTAAAGAGTTATTGGCTAAGACTGGCGGTGCCCGTTATGCACCGCCTCTAGTAGAACGGAAAAAAGCAGTTTTCCATCAGTACCAATGTCAGTCTTGTGGAGAAGTCATCCTCAGAAAACGACGAATTGATACGACACGATATGTCTGCGGAAAATGTCATGGGCGTTTGTCCTGGCAAGCGAAAAAAGAACAAATCTAACAATTCTGGTCTTTGTTATCTTGACAAAGACCAGTAATTATTTTAGGATAAATAAGTGCTCTTAAAATGCAGATGTGTTGGAATTGGCAGACAAGCATGATTGAGGGTCATGTGGACAGATGTCCGTGTGGGTTCGAGTCCCATCATCTGCATCGACTAGTATAACAAGAGGTCGGGACAGAAGTGTTTAACTCCGAGAAATAAGAAGGAATTTCCGAAAATTGTTCTTTAATTTTTGGAGAATTTCGGCTTATTTCCGAAGAAGTTGCTTCTGTTCCCACCGTTTATCAGTTTTTGAGCGTGGAGCAAAAATCCAAAGTGATTTTTGTCCTACGCTCTTGTTTATTACGGAAAAACCATCAATTTTTTATTAAATTCTGATATTTATTATTGCTTTTTCATTATAGTTGGCGTAACTTTAGAGTATAAATTTGTGAAGCGAGGGAGTCCGTGTGAGAAATTTTAAAAAATCCGATAAATTAAATAACGTAAGTTACGATGTCCGTGGTCCTGTTTTAGAAGAAGCAGAACGCATGCAAGAAGAGGGCATACGTATTTTGAAATTAAATACAGGGAATCCAGCGCCATTTGGTTTTGATGCCCCAAATGAAATTGTGCGCGACATGATTGTGAATGTTCGCGATTCAGAAGGTTATTCCGATTCAAAAGGTATTTTTTCTGCAAGAAAAGCGATTGAACAATATTGCCAATTAAAAAAATTTCCTAATGTAACGATTAATGATATTTACACTGGTAATGGCGTGAGTGAACTAATTACCATGTGTATGCAAGGCTTGTTAAATAACGGCGATGAAGTACTTGTGCCAATGCCAGACTATCCTTTATGGACTGCTTCTGTTTCTTTGGCGGGCGGTACACCCGTTCATTATATTTGTGATGAGCAAGCAGAATGGTATCCAGACATTGATGATATAAAATCAAAAATAACTTCGAATACAAAAGCAATCGTTATTATAAATCCAAATAATCCGACTGGTGCTTTATATCCGAAAGAGTTATTACTAGAAATTGTCGAAGTGGCACGTCAAAATGATTTAATTATTTACTCTGATGAAATTTATGATCGCTTGGTCATGGACGGTTTGGTTCATGTACCGATTGCTACATTAGCACCTGATTTATTTGTCGTAACATTGAATGGTTTGTCAAAATCACATCGAGTGGCAGGCTTTCGATGCGGTTGGATGGTGTTAAGTGGAGATAAATCACGAGTAAAAGGGTATATCGAAGGGCTAAATATGCTTGCTTCCATGCGGTTATGTTCGAATGTGTTGTCACAACAAATCATTCAAACCGCATTAGGCGGCTATCAAAGTGTCGATGATTTACTTTTACCAGGTGGCAGAATTTACGAACAACGAGAATTTATTTACAATGCGATAAATGATATTCCTGGTTTATCAGCCGTGAAGCCTAAAGCAGCTTTCTATATTTTCCCGAAAATTGATACGGCCAAATTTGACATTTATGATGATGAAAAATTTGTTTTAGATTTCTTACACAAACATCATATTTTATTAGTCCATGGTGGTGGGTTCAACTGGCAACAACCCGATCACTTCCGTATTGTTTATTTACCGAAGATGGAAGACTTAAAAACTACAGCAGATAAAATGCGTGAATTTTTAAGTACCTACAAACAAAAATAAAAGAACTACCAAAAAATAGCCTCTAACGAAGCTATTTTTTGGTAGTTCTTGTTTTATCAACAATACTATTCTGCGGTTTCACATGCTTTTTTACTAATAATCATTCGGTTGGTATATTTTTCTTCCATATCAGGACTAGGATTTGCTACTACGATGAGATAAGAATTTTCATACTCCTTCTCCACAAAGCCTGAATAATTTGTTTTTTCCCAAATGAAGTGAACCTTTTTCTCTTCGGCCATACAATAACACTCCTTTTTAATAAAAATGAACCTATTTATTTTCTAAGAAAACCTTAGATAATGTTCTTGCAGTATATTATGCAATAAAGTACAATAAAAGCATAATGCGAATTCGCATATTTTGACAAAATCCCCATTTTGCAAGGAAAATGGCCGATATAAATAGGAGCTATTGTGATGAATTCTTTAGGTGCAGTTATTAAAGAAATTAGAAAAAATAGAAAATTGACACAGAAAATGTTATCAGAAGACATCTGTTCGCAAAGCGTTTTAAGTCGCATTGAAAACAATGAAGAGTTGCCAAACGTTCTCGTAATGCAACAACTTTGTGATCGTTTAGGTGTGACTGTTGATCAGATTATGCGTTATAAATCTGGTGATGTGCACGTTGTTACGTATTCATTTGAAAAAATGGCTGAATATTTTCGCCATAAAAAATATCAATTATTATTAAATTATTTAAAGGAAAATCGTATTGAAGAACAATTGTATTTAGATACGGACTGGCAAAAATATTATTATTATTTAGGTAGTTGTGAATTGTTTGTTCTAAATGATTATGAAAAAGCTATTGCTAGCTTGCGTAAAGGGTTATCTTTCACCTATAAAGCCGATAAGTTAAATGTTTCTGATTTAGAGATTCAATTAATTAGTTGTCTAGGTGCTACTTATGGTTACATGGGCAATCGAGTAGAAGCAGAACGATTTTTAAGTTTGAGTATTCATTATTTTAATCAATTGCCAAATGAACGCAGTAATGCAGAATTAACGAAAATATTTTTTAATTATGCTGATTTCTTATTCAAAAATTATACAGAAAAAGATGCCGAAATTTATGTGGATCAAGGAATTACTTGGGCCCGCAAAAAAAATAGTTATTATTATTTAAGTGAATTATTAAATCTAAAATATTTAGTTTTAATGAGAAAGAATAAACATGAAGAAGCAGAACGTTATCTGAACTTAGCACAACAAATGAAAAATGTGGAAAGTGGCAATCTTTAAAAAATCCTCAGAATTGCTTAAAAGGTCTACACCATTTCTTGACTTTTGTACTGATTAAGAGTACTTTTGAAGTAAGTAAAATAAAGAAAGAAGGATGAAGATGAAAACATTTATCTTTGCAGACAAGTTCTTTTTAAAAAGCGATGTTAAAGGACCTGGTTATTTAGAAATCACGGATGGTATCTTTGGTAATTATACAAAAGATGAACCGCAAGGGGACGTAAAAATTATTCGTGAGGAAGGCAAATGGATTGCCCCAGGTTTAGTGGATACTCATATTCATGGTTACATGAATCATGACGTAATGGATAACGATGCAGAAGGCATTAAAGTGATGTCTGAAGGCTTATTATCTTGTGGTGTAACTTCATTTTTACCAACAACGTTAACTTCAAGTAAAGAACGTTTAACAGACGTTGCACGTACGATTGGTCAAGTCTACCAAGAAGTACCTGGTGCAAAAATTCAAGGGATTTACTTTGAAGGACCTTTCTTTACTGAAGAACATAAAGGCGCACAAAATCCAAGTTATTTTGGAGATCCAGACCTTGATACATTCCACGAATGGCAAGAAGCTTCAGGCGGAATTATTAAGAAAATTGCGTTGGCACCAGAACGTAATGGTGTGAAAGAATTTGTTGAAACCGTTACAGATGAAGGTGTCGTTGTTGCTTTAGGCCATAGTAATGCGACCTTAGAAGAAGCTGATGTGGCAGTTGAAGCAGGCGCTAGCGTTTTTGTTCATGCATATAATGGGATGCGCGGCTTAAATCACCGTGAACCAGGGATGGTTGGTGCATTGTTAACGTTACAACACGTTTTCTCTGAATTAATTTGTGATGGACACCATGTACATCCGCAAGCGGCTGAAGTATTGATGGAAAAAGCGGGCCATGATCACGTTGCGTTAATTACAGACTGCATGATGGCTGGCGGTATGCCAGATGGCAACTACAATTTAGGTGAATTTCCTGTTGTGGTAGCAGAAGGAACGGCTCGTTTGGATACTGGGAACTTAGCAGGAAGTATTTTAAAACTAAAAGAAGCAATTAAAAATGTAGTTGATTGGGGTATTGCAACACCTGCACAAGCAATTATGATGGCTTCATTAGTTCCTGCGATCAGCTGTAAAATTGATGATCAATGTGGCATGATTGCAAATGGTCGTGATGCTGACTTTATCGTATTAGAACCAACCATGGAACTAGCAGCTACTTATTTAGATGGCGTTGAACGTTATCGAGCATAAGACACAAGAAAAAGCTTGCGGAAATTTATCCGCAAGCTTTTTTTATAATTCTTTTGGTAAAATCGCAGAAGTGATTTCTTTGTTCTCGTAGGCAATAAAAAAATCGATTAATTGCTTGTCAAATTGCTCAATATCCTCTTTGTAAAGGGAGCTAGGAATCACAAAGGTTTGTTCTAGAGTGCCTGCTAGATAATCGCCATCTAAACTCTGGGCGACAACTAAAAATTCTTGTTTGCGCCAATGTTCCACATCTGTTTCAGAAATGGTTTCTGGAGAGGCTAAAAATTTACAATTTTCGACAAACTGTTCATCAATTTCTTCACTGAAAGTTAATTCAGCATCCTCTTCTTGAGGTTGAGAGAGGATTGCTTGCAAAAATGTTTGTGGTTTTGCATCGGGTAATGTTTCTTTTAGCTGTTCAAAATCCAATGAAAGTTCCTCCTTATTGTTTGTTTAAAATAGTTACTGAAAAATCAATGGGTGAATTTGTTTTAAGGCTTTTGGCTTCTAAGATGATTTTTTCAGCCAACAAATCGTTTCCGTTATATACAGGTGTCACGCGATAGCGAACGGTTTCGCCGCGATCAAGAGCTGCCCGAATCTGATTTTCATATTTCGTCATATAAGGAGTGTTGACAGGATTCTGATACAAGGTGGTTAAGTTACGTGGATCATCACCACTGCCTCCCATTTGACGGCCGATTAGGTGGCCACGCGAATGATTAGCTTTTCCTGAAATGAAACCAGCTGGTCGAATATCTTTATTAGCGGAAGTTCCTGTATTGACCATGGCGGGTTTTAATAGCGCATCAGCGCCTGTCGCTCGTTTTAGACGATCTAGAGAATGATAAGTAATCCAGCCGTTTGAGCTATCCTTTAATTCCTCTGCTGAAAATGTGGCTTTACCATTTTCAATGGGTCCAGGATTATCTCCTTTTGGTGCTGGTGTGCTTGAAGGGGTGGTTGTTTGTGGTTGAACATTAAATAAATCTTGTAAAGCATCAGGAACTTTAACGCCAACCGCGCCTAAAATTAAAATGATTAATGCGCCAATCAGCATGATGGTTGAATTAAATGGTGGTTTCTTCTTTCTGTTTGCCATAACGTGCTCCTCTAATTTTATACTTGCAATAGTCCAAATTTAAGTGGACCATCTTTTCTATTATACGTAAATTTGCTAAAAAATCAAAAAAGGCTTTTCTTTGAAAGACTTGTATTCTCAGATATGTTACTATTTTAATGTAGAAGGGAAGGGATAGTGGATGGCCTATATTGAAGTCAAAAATGAATACAAGCGTTACCAAATGGGAGAGACAACTATTACTGCGAATAACGGCATTTCTTTTGAAGTGGAAAAAGGAGAAGTAGCGGTTATTTTAGGCCCCAGCGGTGCTGGAAAATCAACTGTTTTAAATATTCTTGGTGGAATGGACAGCTGTGATGAAGGGGAAATTATTATTGATGGCACAGATATCGCTCAGTTTTCAGAGAAACAATTAACCACTTATCGACGCAATGATGTCGGGTTTGTTTTCCAATTTTACAATTTAGTCCCAAATTTAACGGCAAAAGAAAATGTCGAATTGGCTTCGCAAATCGTTGCGGATGCGTTGGATTCGACCAATGTTTTACAATCGGTGGGTTTAGGGGAACGTTTAGATAATTTTCCAGCGCAACTTTCTGGTGGTGAACAACAACGAGTAACCATCGCCCGTGCGATTGCTAAAAAGCCAAAGTTACTTTTATGTGATGAACCGACAGGAGCGCTGGATTATGAAACAGGGAAACAAATTTTAACCATTTTGCAAAACACTGCTCGTGAAACAGGAACGACCGTCTTAATTATTACCCATAATTCAGCCATTGCAGAAATGGCCGATCGGGTAATTCGAATTAATGATGCGAAAGTTCGTGAAATGACTGTGAATGATCAGCCTAAATTGGTTGCTGAAATTGAATGGTAGGTGCCTAAAATGAAGAAAACAGCGCTAATTAAAACAAGCTTACGTGAAATTAGACAATCTACTACACGGTTTTTATCGATTATGGGGATTATTTTCCTTGGTGTAATGGTCTTTGTTGGTTTGAAAGCTACTGGACCAGATATGATTAAAACCGCGAATAATTATTACCAGAAAGAGCAGCTTCCAGATGCGCGAATAATTTCTACAATGGGACTGGAAAAGAAAGATTTAACAACACTACAGTCTTTAAAAGATGTCGAAACAGTTGTGCCGCGGTATACAATAGATGCCACGATTGGGCCGCAAAATAATGCAGTAAAATTGTTTGGCTATCGAAAAAATCAAGCAGGATCGGTTAACTATCAAGTAGTTGACGGTCGGTTACCTAAACAAACAAATGAAATTGCATTAGATACATTAGCGAAAACTAGATATGACTATAAAATGGGTGATAAAATCACTTTAAACGATGCAGCGATTAAAGAAAAAGGACTGACGCAAACTCATTTTACTGTTGTTGGATTTATCAATTCACCAGAATATATTGATAATACATCCAGGGGAACCACAACGGTCGGGTCTGGAACGTTAAACTTTTTTGGCGTGGTTTCGGAAAAAGCCTTTGACAGTCAACGGTATCCAGAATTGCTAATCTCATTTCGTTCATTAAAACATCAAAATACGTATTCCTCTGATTATGAAAAGAAAAGAGAGCAGGCCTTGAATCAGGTAAAAGAGGCACTGAAAAATCGGCCAGAAGAACAGGTTGCGGCTCTGCGTGATTCGGCTCAGCCGGACATTAACCAAGGTCGGCAAGCGCTGGAAATGGGAAAACAAGCACTTGCGCAGTTGGATCAACAACCAGGAATTCCAGCTGAGATGCTTGAAAAGCAAAAAGACGAATTGGCTAAACAGGAACAACTGTTGGCTGAAAAAGAAACAGAGCTAGCCAATTTGAAAGCCCCAACGTATTATTATTTTACCAGGGAAGACAATCCAGGATTTTCTGAATATCAAGATAACGCTGATCGGATTTCTTCTTTAGCCACGCTATTCCCGTTGTTCTTTTTCCTAATTGCGGCATTAGTCAGCTTAACTACCATGACACGTATGGTGGAAGAAAAAAGAATGGAAATTGGTAGTTTGAAAGCTTTAGGTTATCGTAATCGTGAAATTGCTTCGATTTTTATTACCTATGCAACGGTTGCTAGCCTAACAGGTGCATTATTAGGATTGGCAGTTGGCTATTATCTATTCCCTAAAATAATTTTTGATGCCTACGGTCAAATGTACAATATTCCTGATTTAGTTACACCGTGGTACTTAAATTACAGTTTATGGGGCATCATTGTAGCCTTAGCTTGTACTGTGGGAGCGGCCTTAGTGACATTAAGAATCGATTTATTAAGTACCCCAGCTACCTTGCTAAGACCCAAAGCGCCGAAAGCAGGTCAACGGATTTTACTAGAACGAATCCGCCCTTTATGGCAACGCATGAGCTTTATTCAAAAAGTGACCGCTAGAAATCTGTTCCGCTATAAACGACGGATGCTGATGACCGTTATCGGAATAGCTGGTTGTATGGGGCTGTTAATTGTTGGTTTTGGTTTACGCGATTCAATTGTGGATGTCGCTACAATTCAATTTAATAAAATCTGGCATTACCAAGCAGTCGTGACTTTTAAAGAGCAAACAACAGCTGAAGAGACAAAAGAGTATCAAGAAACGTTGCGCAAACTGGATGGTTTGAATAAAACAATTCCGTTATATTCAGAAATCTTTAAAACGAAGGGCCAAGGTGCACCAACTCAAAATATTACTCTTTATGTGCCACAAGATCCTTCGAAAATGGCTGATTTTCAATTATTTAATGATCGAGTCACTGGAGAAAAATATTCCCTCAACGATGACGGTGTAATCATTAATGAAAAATTAGCTAAATTATTTGGCTATAAAGTCGGAGATCAATTAAATTTAGAAAATAGTGATAATCAAACCTATCACGTGAAAATTGCCGCGATTGCAGAAAACTACACGGGTCATTTTGTCTATATGACGCCGAAACTCTACCAGACGATGACGAAACAGAAGCCGGAGTATAATACAGAATTCCTACTTTTTGACAAAAAGTTATCCTCAAAACAAGAAACCTCAATCGGAGAGGCGTTGACAAAACAGCCGAAAGTGTTGAACATTACGTTTTTAACTGCGATGAAAGGTTCGTTTGATGATATGCTGAAAAGCCTTGATATTGTCATTTGGGTACTAATTGCTGTTTCTGGTTCTTTAGCGTTAATTGTGTTATATAATTTAACCAACATTAATGTTTCTGAACGGATTCGAGAACTTTCCACGATTAAGGTTTTAGGGTTTTACGATCGTGAAGTCACCACCTATGTTTACCGTGAAAACATTATTTTAACGTTCATTGGTATTATTGTTGGCTGCTTCTTTGGGAAAATTTTGCATCAGTATATTTTAGCAACCGTTGAAGTTGATTTAATTATGTTTTCGCCAATTATTCATTGGCCAAGTTATCTATATTCCGCAGTCATCACCATGTGTTTCACGTTGTTTGTGATGGTCATTATGCATCGGAAATTGAAGAAAATCAATATGATTGAAGCGTTAAAATCAAATGAATAGCACATTTTAAAAAACGAGGAGTCCGTAGAAGTTCGATAATTCTAGGACTGCTCGTTTATTGCTGCTTCTTTTATTAAGAAAAAATAGGTCTTAAGATGTATCTTTTGAGATTTATTTGGAAATTACTACTCTTTTTATTTAAAAATTGGTACACTATTACTAGGTTATAGCACAGAAAGGAGTGTGGGAAAAGTGTTAGAAGGTCTACCATTGGAAACGGTTTATTTTTATGCATTAGTGGGGAGCGCGGTCCTCGCTTTTTTACTAATTATTTTTGGGGATGTTTTTAATTTTGATGGACCGGTTGACCCAATGCTGATTATTCCATGGATTGCTTTTACCTCGCTGTTTGGGTACCTTGGGGAAGAATTAACAGCGGTGAATAGTTGGCTTATTTTAATTGTCAGTGGTATTCTTTCAACCATTATTGTTTTCTTCCTAAATTTTTATGTGTTGGTCCCTTTGAAAAATTCGGAGGCCACAATTTCTATTTCGGAAAAAGACATGGAGGGTCGTGTTGCTACTGTGATTACCCCAATTCCTGTCCAGGGAATGGGCGAGATTCAATTGAAGAGTGTCACAGGTTCGTTAAGTCGACCAGCAGCATTTTATGTGCCACAAGAAGTGGCTGCGCCAAGAGGTAGTGAGGTATTGATTATTGAATTGAAAGAACGGGTTTGTTATGTCATTCCTTACGAAGGCAGTCTAAAAATATAGAGTAGGAGAGAAGAAAATGGGGATTTTGTTACCGATTATTATTGCAGTTTTAGTATTATTAATGTTATTAATTGTGTTTGTTTCTAAATATCAGACAGCCAAACCTGATGAAGCGTTAATTATCAGCGGGAGCTATCTAGGGTCTAAAAATGTTCATGTAGACGAAGGTGGCAACAAAATTAAAATCGTTCGTGGCGGTGGTGCGTTTGTCTTACCAGTGTTCCAACGTTCAAATCGAATTAGTTTGCTTTCAAGTAAATTAGATGTTTCCACACCGGAAGTGTACACAGAACAAGGGGTTCCTGTGATGTGTGATGGGACATCAATCATTAAAATTGGTTCGTCAGTTGAAGAAATTGCGACAGCAGCGGAACAATTTTTAGGAAAAACAACGGAAGAATTAGAAAATGAAGCACGTGAAGTATTAGAAGGACATTTACGTTCGATTTTAGGTTCAATGACAGTGGAAGAAATTTACCAAAACCGTGATAAATTTAGCCAAAGTGTACAAGAAGTTGCCAGTGTTGACTTAGCTAAAATGGGCTTAGTTATTGTGTCGTTCACAATTAAAGAAGTTCGTGATAAAAATGGATACTTGGATTCATTAGGGAAACCAAGAATCGCTCAAGTTAAACGTGATGCAGATATTGCTGAAGCAGAAGCCTTGAAAGAAACCCGCATCAAAAAAGCAGAAGCAGAAAAAGAATCACAACAAGCGGAATTGCAACGTCAAACAGAAATTGCAGAAGCTTCAAAAGAAAAAGAATTGAAATTAGCGTTATACAAACAAGAACAAGATATTGCCAAAGCCAAAGCAGACCAAGCCTATAACTTGGAAAGCGCGCGTGCACAACAACACGTGGTGGAACAAGAAATGGAAGTCAAAGTCGTTGAACGTCAAAAACAAATTGAGTTAGAAGAAAAAGAAATTACGCGTCGTGAAAAACAATACGACTCAGAAGTGAAGAAAAAAGCCGATGCAGATCGTTACGCACGCGAACAAGAAGCTCTTGCTCAAAAAGCACGCGAAGTAGCAGAAGCCGAAGCAGAACGCTTCAAAGTTGAAGCATTAGCCGAAGCGGAAGCCAATAAAACGCGTTTAACAGGTCAAGCGCAAGCCGAAGCTATTTTAGCTCGTGGTGCAGCGGAAGCCGAAGCCAAACAAAAGATTGCTGATGCCTTCAAAGAATATGGTGAAGCAGCTGTGTTAAGTATGGTGATGGAAATGTTGCCACAATTAATGAAAGAAGCAGCACAACCACTGGGCAACATCGACAAGATTTCAGTGGTAGATACAGGCGCAGGTGGCGAAAATTCTGGCGCCAACCGTATTACCAATTATGCAACAAACTTGTTGGCTGGTACACAAGAAACACTAAAAGAAACAACGGGCCTCGACGTGAAAGAGCTAATTGAAAACTTTTCTAAAAAAGGTACCTCAAATAGCGTGAACTATCATGCAGCAGAAGGTTCAGAAAAAGAATAGAAATCAGCCTTTAAGGAGTAGCGAATCGCATTTCGTTACTCCTTAATGCTGCGTTGAAACGATAAACGAACAATCTGACAGAGAAATAGCGGGTGCTTGTTTTGTTTCAAAGATTCTGATAACATAGAGTTCTTGGAGGGATAGAGATGTCAAAAAAGAATAAAGATATTGAAGTACGTGTTGAAGAAGAAAAAGCCCAATACAATGGAGCAAATGTTTTAATGAACAAATTATTTATTGGTAAAAAAGAAATCGGTCGTGTCATTCCGCAAAATGATAAAAAATTCATCATTGAAATTGATGGCAAGCAAGAAGGTACAGCAAAAAATCTGGACGAAGCCTTTGAAACAATTATTCGTCAATGGAATTTAAGTGAATAAAAAATAAATAACAATTTTTTTAAAAAAAGGGTTGCTTTTTTCTGGAAAAGATTGTATTATAACTAAGTCAGGTCGTTACAGCGACAATGACTTTTTGGAGGAATAGCGAAGTGGCTAAACGCGACGGACTGTAAATCCGTTCCTTAGGGTTCAGTGGTTCGAATCCACTTTCCTCCATTTTCTTTTTGGGGTATAGCCAAGCGGTAAGGCAACGGACTTTGACTCCGTCATGCGTTGGTTCGAATCCAGCTACCCCAGTTTTCAGAACATTTCTGGTAGAGAGATGTTCTTTTTTTGTATAATTATATAACAAAAATGAGGTAAGATTTTCCTCATGTACAGGCTAGAAAAGTTTTCATTTATATAAGAATATGCTAAAGTATTAAGAAAGAATAGTCTGGAGTTGATAAGAATGAACTTTAAAGAAAAAATTACAGAAATGGTTGAAAATGTTTACGATTTAGCACGCGATGGTAAGTATGATGTCAAAGTTGACTTAATTCCTCGTAAAAAAGGCAACATCAAAAGTGGTGTTAAAGTCACTTCTTCAAGAAATACAGCCCACAATATCAAATGGCGTTCAAAAAACTAATTCGTCTTTAACAGAAACACCGGAGCAGACAACATTATTGTCTACTCCGGTGTTTTTATTTTTCTAATTCGATGCCTAAGACAGTTAAATGCCCATTACCAACTAATTTGATAACTAATTGGGCTAAGTGGTTGGGTGTCATATCCGTCTCGCTAGTAATCCACCAATGAAGGGTACCGATGAAGATAGAGGTCATGTATTCAATAACAAAATCTATCGGTACATCAATATCATTTTCGGTGATACGCAACTGCGAAAAAATCGTCGCATATTTTTCTTCGATAATTTCAGCTAAGCGTTTTCGAAAGTGTTCGTTGAAATTATTGTCCATGATAGTTAAGAAGAAAGATTTGTTCTCTTGAATATTAATATAGAGTTGCGTCAGAAGTTCTTCAATGTGCTTCACGCGGACACGGTTGCCATTAACCAGTTGTTGCGAATCAAGAATAGCGGTAAAAGCACTAAGCGTAAAGGTAAAGATTGCATCATATAAATGCTGTTTGTCTTTAAAATGAGCATAAAAAGTCGCACGATTAATCATAGCTTCATCAGCAATATCCTGAATCGTCACCGCTTCGTAGCCTTTCGTTTCTACAAGTTTAAAAAAAGCTTCAATAATCATTTTTCTGGTTCGTTGTACTCTAAGGTCTGTTTTCTTTGCCATCATAAATTCCTTTCGAGATAGTCAACATTCGCGGAAACTTTGTTGTTTATCTCACAAAATAGGGTAAATTGCTTGTTGCAAATTATTTAGAACCTTTCTAAAATAGGTATATCTATTATAACAAACAGTTTGTATAATAATCAACAAACTGTTGGGAAATGAAGGGGTATTTTAATTGATGGTTATGAGAGCAGGGATTGATGTTGGGTCAACGACAGTAAAATTAGTATTTTTAAATAAACAAAATCAGCCTATTTTTACAAAATATGAACGCCATTTTTCAGATGTCAAAGCAGCAACGGAACGCATTTTAAAAGAAGGGCTAGCAAGGATTGGTGCAGACCAACCTGTGACAATGACCATAACTGGCTCTGGTGGTATGGGGCTGGCTGAGGTATTAGGGATTCCCTTTGTTCAAGAAGTTATCGCGTGTACACGAACTGTTGAAACAATAATCCCAGAAACGGATGTTGCTATTGAACTTGGCGGAGAAGATGCAAAAATCACTTTTTTTGATGGTGCTTTAGAGCAACGAATGAATGGTAGTTGTGCAGGTGGGACAGGCGCCTTCATCGATCAAATGGCTGTTTTACTTAAAACGGATGCCAATGGAGTAAATGAATTGGCGAAGAATTATCAAACTATTTATCCGATTGCTTCCCGCTGTGGGGTTTTTGCCAAAACGGATGTTCAACCTTTAATCAATGAAGGAGCAGCGAAAGAAGATATCGCGGCGAGTATTTTTCAAGCGGTAGTTAATCAAACAATCGCCGGGTTAGCTGCTGGTCGCAAAATTAAAGGTAAAGTAGCATTTTTAGGGGGACCTTTATTTTTCATGTCAGAATTGAGAAAACGGTTTGTTGAAACCTTAGCAATTCAGCCAGAAGATGTTATTTTTCCAGAACAACCGCAACTGTTTGTAGCAATGGGAGCAGCACTTTATTCAGAAGATTCAGCCGAATGTACATTGGAAGAATTAATTCAGCGCTTAGTGAACAGCCAGGCTACTGATTTACAGCCAAGCGATACGTTACCACCGTTATTTAACAGCGCAGAAGATTTAGCAGATTTTCGAGAAAGACACGCGCAAGCCCAAGCAACGGAGAAACCTTTATCTCAACATACTGGCGTGGCCTTTTTAGGGATTGATGCAGGCTCAACAACGACAAAAGTCACATTGATTGATGAAGATGGTCATTTGTTGTTTTCTTTTTATGGTAATAACCAAGGGCAACCTTTAGAAACCACCATGACAGTACTGAAATCACTTTATCAACAACTGCCTGAAGAAGTTTTTATCGGAAAAGCGGCTGTTACAGGATATGGAGAACAGCTAATAAAAAATGCGTTAAAAGTCGATATTGGTGAAGTTGAAACGATGGCCCATTACAAAGCAGCCAACCATTTTCAGCCAGGTGTGGATTTTATTTTGGATATCGGAGGACAAGATATGAAAGCGATGACCATTAAAAATGGCGTGCTTTCCTCCATTCAATTAAATGAGGCTTGTTCTTCTGGGTGCGGTTCTTTTATTGAAACCTTTGCGCAATCCTTAAACTATAACGTGAAGGATTTTGCTTTGGCGGCTTTAGAATCGCAAGCGCCGGTTGATTTAGGTTCTCGGTGTACTGTTTTTATGAACTCAAAAGTGAAACAGGTTCAAAAAGAAGGGGCCTCTGTCGGCGATATTTCTGCTGGACTATCTTATTCAGTCATCAAAAATGCCATTTATAAAGTCATTAAGGTTCGCCGACCTGAAGAGTTGGGAGAAAAGATTGTCTGCCAGGGAGGAACATTTTACAATGAAGCGGTCTTGAGAGCTTTTGAAAAAATTAGCGGTCGTGAAGTGGTTCGTCCTTCTATTGCTGGTTTGATGGGGGCCTATGGGGCAGCGCTGATTGCTTTGGACGCTTATGGAATTGGGGAAGAAACCACGCTTCTTTCTTTAGAAAAGTTAGCGGAATTTACCTCTGAAAAGGAATTTACTCATTGCGGCTTGTGTGAAAACAATTGTCAATTAACGGTCACAGTGTTTTCGGATGGGCGCCAATTTATTACGGGAAATCGCTGTGAACGTGGTGCACGAATTAAAATTAAACGAGAAGAACGCAAAGTAAATTTGGTTGATTATAAGTACCGCAAGTTATTTAAGTACCGACCTTTGCGGGAAAATAAAGCGTTTCGTGGGCGCTTGGGTATCCCTAGAGTCCTAAACATGTATGAAAATTATCCTTTGTGGCATACATTTTTTACTGACTTGGGCTTTCGGGTCGAATTATCGCCACGTTCTAATAAACAAATCTATGAACAAGGCCTTGAAACGATTCCCAGTGATACGGTTTGTTACCCAGCGAAAATGGCGCATGGACATATTCAAGCATTAATTGATGCGCAAGTGCCAATTATCTTTTATCCTGGTGTTGTTTTTGAACAGCAAGAAACAGTGGAAGCGGATAATCATTTTAATTGTCCAATTGTGCAAAGCTACCCAGATGTCATTCGAAATAATGTGGATGCCATCAGAGAGGGCCAAGTAGATTATCGAAATCCCTATCTTAATTTAGCGAATGAAGCAGCAGTTGCCAAAGTTTTAGCTGAAAATTTTGCTGATTTAGGGATTTCCTTAGAAGAAATTCAAACAGCGCTGCATCATGGTTATCAAGAATTAGCAGCTTTTAAAAAAGAAATTCAAGAAAAAGGCGAAGAAACGTTAGCCATGTTAACTGAAAAAGGCCAGAGAGGGATTGTCTTATCGGGGCGACCGTATCACTTGGATCCAGAGATTAATCACGGCATTGCCGAAGTCATTACACAGGAAGGATTCCATGTCTTGACAGAAGACAGTATCTCGCATCTTGGAGACGTGCAGAATTTACGTGTGGTGAATCAATGGGTCTATCATTCTCGCTTATATGCGGCGGCTAAAGTAGTGGCTAAGACGAAAAATTTAGAACTTGTCCAACTGAATTCCTTTGGTTGCGGCTTAGATGCTGTGACAACCGATCAAGTAGAAGAAATCATGGATCGGTCTGGCAAAATTTATACAGTCCTCAAAATCGATGAAGGTGCGAATTTGGGCGCAATTCGTATTCGGTTGCGCTCCTTGAAAGCGGCTGTCAATGAGCGGGAGAAGCAACAGTTTGTTCCGCATATGCAAATGGAAGAGCCAGAGAAAATAGTGTTTACAAAACAAATGAAAAAAACACATACTTTACTGTTACCAATGCTTAGCCCGATTCATCAATCTGGATTAGTCGATGTAGCATTACAAGCTTCTGGCTATCATGTCGTCTGTTTGCCTGCGCAGGATAAAGAAGCCGTGAATGTCGGGTTAAAATATGTCAATAATGATGCGTGTTACCCAGCAATTATTTCTATCGGACAACTAGTTGAAGCTTTGGAAAGTGGTCAATATGATTTGGATAATGTCAGTGTCTTAATGACGCAAACAGGGGGCGGTTGTCGCGCAACGAATTACATTCCCTTATTACGAAAAGCCTTAAATGATGCCGGTTTTTCTCAAGTTCCTGTAGTTTCAGTTTCGATGGGCAATAAAGGAGTCGAATCCAATCCAGGATTTAAATTTACGTTGCCAATGATCAAACGCTTAGTAGTTGCCTTTTTATATGGTGACTTATTCGAACGAGTAGTTTATCGAACAAGACCTTATGAAACAGAAAAAGGAATGGTGGATCAACTACACCAAGATTGGCTAAAAAGAGTGGAAGCCAATGTCCGGAATGGTTCGCTGACACAATTTAATCACTTCATGAAAAAAATTATTCGGACGTTTGATGAAATTCCTTTACAAGAGATAAAAAAACCAAAAGTCGGTGTGGTCGGGGAAATTTTAGTGAAATATTCGCCGACAGCGAATAATGATATTGTGCGTTTGCTAGAAGAAGAAGGTGCTGAAGCAGTTGTGCCAGATATTGTTGGCTTTATGAACTATTCTTTGTACAATCAAATTTGGAAATACGAAAATATGGGCATGTCAAAACAAAGCAAACGTTTAGCAGAATTTGCGATAAAAATCATGGAATTGGTAGAAAAACCAATGGATAAGGCATTGAGAAAATCTGTCCGTTTTGATGGTATTCATTCCATTTATGATATGGCAGCAGATGCAAGTAAAATTTTATCAATTGGCAATCATACGGGTGAAGGTTGGTTTTTAACAGCTGAAATGATTGAGCTCTTAAAACACGAGGTGAATAACATCGTTTGTATGCAGCCGTTTGGATGTTTACCAAACCATATTGTTGGAAAAGGGGTCGTGAAAGAGCTACGACGTCAATATCCGCAAG
Source organism: Enterococcus sp. DIV2453a (assembly GCF_050533535.1). Taxonomy (NCBI): domain Bacteria; kingdom Bacillati; phylum Bacillota; class Bacilli; order Lactobacillales; family Enterococcaceae; genus Enterococcus; species Enterococcus sp. DIV2453a. The sequence continues at coordinate 1,178,341 of NZ_CP172899.1, forward strand.
CAAACATTGCGGCGGTGGATTATGATCCAGGGGTATCTTTGGTCAATCAGTTGAACCGAATCCGTTTGATGATGGCCACAGCGAACAAGTTGTTGAAAGAAGGAAATGTAAAAAGATAATAACTAATAGAAATTCGTTTAAAAACATTTGACTTGGTCACTTTTTACTGACTAAGCCAAATGTTTTTGTTATAAAAAGAAAGCATGCAACTAGACCAACTTTGATAAAAATTCCAATTCCTCTTTTATTTATCATTTTTTGGTTGTTTACACGGTCTATACCAGTTATAATAGAAGAGGAGATGAACGAAGAGGAGGAAGCGTAAATGGTTCAAAATATACCAATTTATATTCAAATTCACGATAAAATCAAAGAAGATATTGAAAAAGGTGTCTGGAGTATCGGGGATCGTTTGCCCTCTGAGCGAGAATTAGCCTTGAAATTTGATGTTAGTCGAATGACCTTACGCCAAGCCATTCAGACTTTAGCAGACGAAGGGATTTTAGAACGAAAAATTGGTTCAGGGACGTATGTAGCACGTAAGAAAGTTCAAGAAACAATGACAGGTACCACTAGTTTTACAGAAATTACCTTGTCTCAAAATCGCGTTCCTTCTAGTCGGACGGTGTCTTATTTTGTAGCGAAACCTAGTTCTAGTGAGATGGAAAAATTACAACTAGGTCCAGAAGATTCAATTTTACGAATGGAAAGAATTCGTTTTGCGGATGACATTCCGATTTGTTTTGAGGTGGCGAGCATTCCTTATTCATTGGTCTCACAATATGGCAAATCTGAAATCACGAACTCTTTTTATAAAACACTTGAAGCCAAATCTGGCCACAAAATTGGCCATTCTAACCAAACAATCTCTGCTGTTCAAGCATCGGAACAGATCGCAGAATATTTAGAGATTAAACGAGGCGATGCGATTCTGCGTGTGCGCCAAGTATCCTATTTTGAAAACGGACTACCTTTTGAATATGTTCGTACGCAGTATGCAGGAAGTCGATTTGAGTTTTATTTAGAGAAGTAGAGAAATGATAAGTATGGAAAAATGCCAAGAAATAGGCTGAGGTAAGATATTTTAACCTCCAAAAGTTGTATCTGAAAAATACAATTTTTGGAGGTTATTTTTTATGAACTTATCAGGTAGAATTCAAATTAAAATTAGTGAAAGCATCTCAATTCAAATAAATATTGAATAGAGTAGCAAGTCTGAATACCAGAAAAGTGAGATGGTTTGTCCCGCTATAAATATTGTTAAAAATAAACTTATAATAGCTGCTAGTTTATTTATTTTTATTCTTTTTTTGGCTGTAGTTCATTTTTGTCCATTTTTTACATTTCTTTTTTAAACTGTAACCTAATATAAGATATACCCGTTCAACGCTTTAATCAAATAGTTGCAAAATCAGCAGTTGTTTTGCAAATTGTTACATTGAAATTGTTAGTTATTACCAATCAATAATACTTATGATTGTCAAAGTTATTATATAGATATACTGAAAGAGAAATTTATTTTCTTTTTCAATAAAAAGTTTAGCGGAAGGAGTGATGCGGAATGAAAAAAATTAACGTACGTAAAGCCGATACAGTTGATGCAACAGCATGGTGGATTATTATCTAATTTGATAACCAAATAACGGTTAGACGAGATAGAAATATCTCGTCATTTTTTAATAAGGAGTGAAAAAAATGAAGTATAAATATCCCAGAATAAAACCAATCTAGCCATTATATCAATTAAATAAAGAGAGATTTAGAGTTGGGGCCCAATTAGGAATCACTATTGAATTTGATGATGATGAAGGTCAATTTTGGACATTATCTAATTTACTCGATGGAGTTAGATCGTTTGATGAAGTTGTCACAGAAATGAAGAGGAAATATCCGGAATTAACAGTAAAAGATATCGAAGAAGGGATAGATTTTTTAAATGATGAAGGTCTAATCGAGGAGACGTTTCCTGGTAGAATGATTGAAGATAGATACTTAGCTAATGTGAATTACTTTAGTAGGTACTGTAAAGCTGATGATGATAGATTTGAAATACAGGAAAAGATAAATAACTTGAAAATACTATTATTAGGTCTTGGTGGAGGAGGATTAAATATTCTAACGTTACTAGCGGGTCTTGGCCCCAAGATGATCAGAATGGTGGACTATGACCGAGTTGAAGCAAGTAATTTAGGTCGTCAATTACTATATAGAGAAGCAGATATTGGTGAGAAGAAAACTGTAGTTGCTAAAAGAGCCATTAATGAAATGAACTCAAATATTAACGTTGAAACTGTAGATAAAAAAATAATAGATGTGAATGATGTTGTTGAATTGACAGAAGGAATAGATATCATTGTTTGCGCTATTGATGAACCCCCTTTCCTTATACATAGAATTGTGAATGAAGCTATTGTAAAAGTTGGTTTGCCGTGCGTGTTTGGTGCCTCACAGGTTAGCCGAGGAAGAGTATACACTGTAATACCCCAGAAAACAGGATGCTTTGATTGCATGAATTTGAACTTCAGTAAAAATGACCCTAAATTTGTTGAACAATTTGTAGGTTTTAGAAATATTCAATTTGCTCCCCCATCCATAGCTTATGGTCCTGGTATCTTTCAATTAACAGCATCAATTGTAGATGAGTTAATAAGAGTGGTAACAAGATATGCTGAGCCAAAAAGTTTGGGAACGCAATATGAAATTAACTATGAGGACGGAAACTCGTTCACGCATAAAACTTGGCCAAGGTTTGAGAGTGAATGTCCAACTTGTGGTAAAGGAGATGTCTCCCAATGGGAAATATTTCAATATTATCAAGAGAAGAAATAGGCCGAGACTATACCGAAGCTCGTACGTTAAAACGTAAGCTAAACAATGGCGATTGGGTTTATGTATCAGAAGAAAATCAACTATTAGTGTTGAGTGATGAAGTGGCGAGACAAATTAATTCATCCGAACTAATCGAAGAAGAGGTACTTAATGAATTAGTTGAAAATAAAATTATGATAAAAAAAGCCGATCAGAGAGATGATTATAAGCCGCTATTTGTCGAGCCTAAGAATATCTTATTTAAAAGCTCCTCTTTCCTGATTGATGTTAACGGTATTGTTGCGTTTACGATTAGCATATTTTTATTCGTAATCAAGGGGTCTCCTTTTGGAAGTGCAGTAAATGTTTTGTTTACAAATCCTTTAAAATTTTTTCTAATTGCTATTCTTGTCTCAATCGTATCTACAACTTTTCATGAATTTATGCACATTATATTTTCAAGGAATTCAAGGAAAATCAATTTAAACATAGTTAAAGCCGTTGCTACGATACCTATGACTCATGTATGGACGTGGAGTAGGTTTGGTAGAATCACGGCGATCACTTCTGGAATGTCGTCGGATGCAATATTCTTGTTAGTTTTTTTGATTATGAATAATAAAAGTGTTGGAGTTAATTCTATTGCGGCATCAATACTTATAACAAGGATATTGTGGCAATTTATCATTATACAAAAAACAGATATTAACATTTTGATTTCTTTTGTGGTTGATAATCCTTTCTACTTTGAAGAGGTCGCAATTATGAAATTAATCATTATTAAAGTAATAAGCATAAGTGTGCTAGCAATGATAATTTGGTTATGGTTCCAACCTGTTATCAATCAATTTAATTAAGTCTAAATATAGGAGGTTTGCTTTGAATCAACAGTTAGAATTACATTCGCTAAGTAAAAAGTACAAGAAATCAGAGAGCTATGCAAATGATAATATAAATTTGCGCTTTAATAAAGGTGAAATAACTGCCATAGCTGGACATAACGGCGCTGGTAAAACAACAATGTTGAATCAGATTATAGGTATAACGAAATCAACAAAGGGCTCTATAACATTTAATGGTCTATCATTTGCGAGAGATAGTAAAATTGCAAGAGAATATGTCTCTATGATGCCTCAACTACATGCTCCCTTGGCAGGTATAACGATGGCTCAATCTGTCGAGTCAATAATAAGAATAAGAGGAGGCAGTCAGAAAATAGCTGAAGAAGAGTGTATTAAAATTTTAAAAGAATTAAAAATAGATGGATGGAAAGATATACCAGGACAGAAACTTTCAGGCGGACTTAGAAGGCTCACTTCATTTGCAATGGCCGTTGTATATCCTTCTCCAATAATAGTCCTTGACGAACCTACCAATGATGTGGATCCTATTAGACGGCAAAAAATATGGAGATATCTGAAAGAATTATCTAATAAGGGGCATATAATCATCGTGGTCACACACAATATTTTAGAAGTTGAAAAATATGCTGATAGATATATTTTAATGAATCATGGAAAGATTCTTGAGGATAAGAACTTAAAAAAACAGTCTATAAAAATAAACGATCGAAATTATATGACTGTTAACTTTCTTAATCTAAGTGATTTGAAGAGTGTAATAGTACCGAGTGCAATTCAGACTAACATAAACGATGAGGAATTAATGATAGAAATGGAATTAGAGAACAGTCAAGTGTTAGAAGCAGTTGACTGGGTCATGAAATTAGTAATAGAAAGAAAAGTTCAAAATTATAAAGTTTCCCCAAAATCCTTAAATGAAACCTATGGAGAGTTAATAGATGAAAATGATAAAAAATTATAGAAGAAAATCAATGATTAAGGAATTATTTGCTTTAGTAGGGTGGAGTTTATTAAGACATAAATACTTATTGCCTGTTTTTACATTAACTCAAGTATTTCTATCATTAGCAATTGTCTACGGGTTAGCACTTCTAATACCAGATGTGAATAATCAGACAGCTATCTATCTGTCATCTGGAGCAACTACTCTTGGGATTATTGCGGTAGGGTGCGTTCTTGCTGCTCAAATAGTAAGTACAGCAAAACAGGAGGGCATTGTGGACTATCAAAGGACATTGCCAGTTTCTCGGTTGAACATATTAATTTCCGACTTTATAATTTGGGGAATGGCCTCACTACCTGGGGTGTTTATGTCATTTTTAGCGGCATATTTAAGATTCGATGTCCAAATTAGATTCTCAATGAAGGCCCTAGCTATTCTTAGTCTAATTCAATTATGTATGATCTCTATAGGTTTTGCTTTGGCATATTGGCTAACACCTAATGTAGTAGGATTAGCAACTCAGATAATTATGATAGGTGGACTTTTATTCTCGCCTATTACTTATCCAACAGATAGATTGCCTTCTGCTTTAGTGAACTTTTTTGAATTTTTACCATTTGTTCCATCGAGTAATTTGATAAGATCACTGTTTTATGAACAGAATACTGTTAATGTTTCTAATATTATTGTAGTTTGTTTTTGGTTCGTGTTAACTACATTACTTTCACTTATTTCATTGTCAAGAAGGGACTGAATTGCAAAATGCAAACAATAAATATAAATAATTTATATAAAAAAGTAAGTGATACATTCAATTTAAAGGTTGATCAATTAGATTTAGAAGTAGGGAAAATTTATGGATTAGTTGGTCCGAATGGTGCAGGTAAAACAACTTTGATGAAATGTCTATGTAGTTTGCTTAGACCTGATAGTGGAATACTTAAAATAGACAATCGGCAAGTAGAAATAGCAGACCCTAAAATATTATTGCAGGTGGGTACTAACTTTGTTAACTCAGATAGTTTAAATGGATTTATGCTTGAAGATATATACAATGACCATGCTTTTTATTACAAGTTAAAAAATTTGTTAATGATAGAGACTCTATTAATGGATGTTGGTCTAAATGTAAATAAAAAAAGAAAGTTTAATACAATGTCTTTAGGAATGAAACAAAGGTTTTTGCTAGGTCTTGCTACAGCTCACAACCCTTCATTAGTATTATTAGATGAGCCATTTAACGGTTTAGATCCTGATGGTGTAGAGTTATTTATTGAGAATGTTAAGACCTTGTCCGAAAATAGAGTGTTGATAATTAGTAGTCATATATTGAGAGATATGGAAACATTTCTTGATGACGTTATATTTATAGAGAAAGGCAATGTACAAGAACCAAAATCAATGGTTGAGATTCGAGAAGAGTATAGAGAGGGGTTGAAAGAGTATTATGATGAACAAAAGAGAAAACATGATTAGTGACTCAAAATTGAATGTTTATAGATATGAATTAGATAAAATTAAAAATGTTTGGTTTAAAGTTTTCTTAATTACACTGGTAATCCAAATGTTATTTTTTATGTTTTTCTCATTTGTGGGAATATTTGATGAAAGTGCTGATACGATCTCGTCATTTCAAGGAATTATAGCATTATCGAACACTGTTTCTATGTGCGGCATATCAATTTATGGAGCTGTATTACTAAGGAAAGAGCTTGTACGATTTTATGTTGGCAATCACCGGAATAGAACGTTTCTTTTTCCGATTGATCGAAAAGAGCTTCTCGTAAAAAAAACAAGTTCTTTTTACGTGATAATCTTATCTAGCTTTGGAAGTGCGCTTCTTATTTCATTTGTGACTGAGGTTTTGCTTAACTTAATTTTGAAGTTTCATAGTTCAAATTTATTTTTTGAAATTTACCTTGGTCTTATTACCATAGTTACAAGTTGTAGTCTACTATTCGTAATTTTGATATTGTCAGAAATAATTTCAATTTGGAAACAATCGGAAATTGCTTCAATAATAACGTCAGTGGTACTAATGCTAATATATTCGAATTTTTCTGCTATGGGCCTTATGAATTTTCCAACTATAACGTTCCTATTTTCAACGATTATGGGATTGATGCTTGTTTGGTTATTTTTGAAATTTTCTGATAAATTATGCGACATGGAAGTATACTAAAAAATGCGGTGATTTACTTGATTAGTTATCACCGCATTTGTTTCCTTTGTATACATTAAATATAACTATAGTTACAAAATATCTACGTTCTTTCGTCCAGTGACGTTGAATACCACCTAATTGTTGTAAGAGATCACCAATGTTTTTCATTCCTAAACCTTTATCTTTTCTATGTTTTCTTGTAAAAATTTCTTCAGAATTATAGTTATTCGATACTTCAATAAATAAATCATTATTGACTTGCTTGATAATTATATTGACATATCTGTCAATCGGCTTGATTCTCTTCGATGCTTGTATGGCGTTATCAATTATATTTCCAATTACAATAGTTAGAACGTCATTATTAATTTTTATATTTTTAGAGACAAATATCTGATGATCAACATTAATTTGATTCTTTCTTGCTTCAGCAAGCTTTTCATTCAATAGGTAGTTTAATACTCCATCGGCAGCATAAGTTTTTGTTGGTGGTTCTAAAATATCAAAACTACTCTTAATATAATCGATAGCTTCATTAACTTCTTCATTTTCGATAAGTCCGAGGATTGTTAAGTATTGATTCTTCAAATCATGTTTTAATTTTAAAACGTTAGTTCTGTTTCTCTTTATTTCATTTAAAATTCTATACTCCACTTCGATATTTTTTTTTCTCAAAGTAAGATCATATTGATTTTTTTGATATTCTATAGTAATTTTATAAAGAAAAATTACACAGATGTTTAAAAATATGACACTAATCGTAATAGTAATCTCAGAAATTTTGTCATTGTTGTTTCCTATTAAAAGCCCAAATAAAATGATTATTGATAGTATGGGAATAGGTAATAAAATCACAATAAATGATAAGTTTGTCGATAATTCAGACTTTGCTTCTTTAACTATTGAAAATTTAAGTATGACTATCCAGGCTACCCCAATCAAAGTTGTAATTGTTATTGAAGTTATGAAAAAAGTAGGGCTACCATAGGATGTTAATTCTGCATTTAAAATTATTTTCGTAAAGTGTAACGACAATACTTCACAGATTAAATTTATTGATATAAGTGTCATTGTCCATACGGCCGAGTCGAGATAAGGGACCGAGTGTAGCATAGCAATAGTGTAAGTTAAAATGAAACTTAGTAATAAGTTAAGATACGGTAAATAAATGTTCGGTATGTAAGCATTGGATAATATAATCGTAACCATGGCTGATATGATTATAACAATCCAGATGACATTATAAAATTCTCTATGATTTTTAATAGCTGTTGACCAATTAGAAAAAAAATAAGAGATAAGAAATAAATAAACTAACAAACTTAGGCTTCGTAATGTTATATCAAGCATTATATCTTTCCTCTCATGGACATAACTATACTTTTATGAGCGGCGGCTTTGAAGCGCCTACTTATTGGTATTTCAATACATTTTTCTTTAGAATCCATTAATAGGAAATTTTTTCCTAACTCTTTTATATAAGCGCAATTTATTATGAAAGAAGAGTGGACTTGCACAAAATTCGTATCAAGTTGTTCGTTTATCTGATTCGTTGACATATAGGGTTTGTAGATTTCTCCAACTGTATGAATCAATACTTGTCTTTTATCTTTTTCGAAATAAATGATATCTTTGGTTGGTATTTTATAAGTAACTTTGTTACTAGAAAATACAAAGTAATTTCTTTTTTTTTCTAGCTGTTGTTTCAGTTTTTCCAAAACTTGGTGCAACCGATCTTCCGTAGGCGGTTTCAATAAATAATCAAAAGTTTGTACTTGGAAGACTTCTTCCATGTATTCTTTGTAACTCGTCAAAAAAACGATAGGTGATAAAATATCACGTTCTCGGATTTTTTTTGCCAAGTCTATTCCGCTCATTTCACTCATTTCTATATCTAAAATAAAAAAGTCAAAATTTTCTTGGTCAAGTTGATTGACTAACTTGAGAGGATTGTAGTAGGTATAGGTTTCAAATATATTTGGGTTATAATTAAATAGCATCGTGTTTATTTTTTCGGTTAACGTTGGATTGTCATCACAAATAGCAACTTTCAACAATAAAACCTCCTTTTTTTCATTCTATATATATTATGAATTAAATTATCTTTAAAAACAATCATTTTTTGTTAGCACAACTGATAAACCGACATAAGTAATCTGGATAAAAATATCAAAAATTCAGCTTACTGACAAACATTTAATTAGCATCTAAAAAATAATCATGTAAATTAAATGAACAGCGAAAACATCTGTTAGGGTGCTATCAATTTTTTTAAAATCTACATATGATTAAAACTTGATGCTATAATGTTACTAGTAAGGTTAATGTATACCATAGCGGTACTTGAGAAGAGTAGAAGTGTTTCTGATGAACAGATGGATTAGTGGAGATTGATACTGAACAGTCAATTGTTTAAAAAAGTGATTTTCAAATGGTAATAAAAGTATATTTAAAGGAACTCGAATTTTCAGAAAGTAGCTTCAAACTTAGTTTGAAAGAATAGCTTTCGGCTATAAAAAAGTTAAAAGGAGCCTGCCATGTTACAGAAATACATAGAAATTTTAACAAGAGACGAGGCCGTCTTTCGTAAAAAGCCAGATGGAACAGAAGTAAATTATTTTCTATTTCCAGAGTTTGAAATACATATAAATAGCTTGCCAGGAAAAACTGTGCAAGGTTGGCATAAGCATCACAAAATCGAGGAAGTTTTACTTGTGCAGTCGGGAAAAGTGAAAATAGAAGAGGTAGAAAATCAGCAAATTGTTTCAAGAATTTGTGCAGAAGGAGAACTTATTCGGATGCATAATAGTCTTCATCGGATTAGTAATCCTGATACGTTATCTGCATCATTTACAGTATTTCGTTTTGTTCCACAAGGGCAAAATCAACAAGAATGCATAAAAAATGATAAAGAAGAATTCTCTGATGCGGCAGTACAACGGCTTCTAAAAATCAATGATTCGTTGTGATCGTTATTTTTAAACTTTTCTTTTCCCCCTCCTAGAAAACACAAAACCGTGGTACAATAACTTACGTAATAGACACACCTACTCCGAATATCAAAAAAGGGCAGAAAAGTAGACAAGAAATTGTTTAAGGAGTAAAGTAAACTTACTTAAAATTTTGGGGGAAATAAAATGTATGATGTAATTATCATTGGTGCCGGTCCTGCTGGGATGACGGCAGCACTTTATGCATCACGGTCTAATCTTTCTGTATTGATGATTGAACGCGGTGCGCCTGGTGGGCAAATGAACAACACTGCTGAGGTAGAGAATTACCCAGGCTTTGATTCTATTATGGGTCCAGAATTGGCCTATAAAATGTATGAAAATGTAGAGAAATTTGGTACGGAAAATGCGTATGGCATTGTGATGGGCATTGAAGACCACGGATCTTATAAAGAAGTGATTTGTGATGACAAATCTTATGAAGCTAAAGCGGTAATTATTGCAACAGGCTGTGAACACCGAAAATTGGGTGTAAAAGGCGAAGAAGAATTTGCTGGCCGTGGTGTTTCTTATTGTGCCGTTTGTGACGGTGCTTTCTTTAAAAATAAACGCTTAGTAGTCGTTGGCGGCGGCGATTCTGCAGTTGAAGAAGCAATCTATTTAACGCAATTTGCTTCTGAAGTAGTGATTGTTCACCGTCGTGATGAATTGCGTGCGCAAAAAATCATTCAAGATCGTGCCTTTGCAAATGAAAAGATTTCCTTTGTTTGGGATACAGTTGTCGAAGAAATTGTTGGCAATGAAATGGTCGTGACAGGTGTGAAAGCACGGAATGTCAAAACAGATGAAGTTTCTGAAATTGAAGCAAACGGCGTGTTCATTTACGTGGGGCTAGATCCATTAACGGAACCATTTAAGAAAGCTGGTATTACGAATGAGGCTGGTTGGATTGAAACAGACCAAGAAATGAGAACAAAAATTCCTGGTGTTTATGCCATTGGTGATGTCCGTGAAAAAACATTGCGTCAAATCACGACAGCGGTCGGTGAAGGCGGTATTGCTGGACAACAAGTATTTAACTATATTGAAGAATTAAAATAAAAAAATGCTTTTGCCTTTAAGAATAAGGGCAAAAGCATTTTTTTAATAGGTTCCTTTAATGACAAAATAAGAGCCGCGAATGGTTCCAGCTAATTTTGATTTTTGACGAGCAAATTTGAATTTTCCTTCAAATTCTGCAGGGATTGCCATACCATCTGAAAGTTTAAACCCAACGGCGCGTTTGCCTTCATCAGCTAATGTGTACATCACGTTAACTGCTAAGCCGTTTTCATAAAATACATAGGCCATTTTTATGCCATCTAAAGTGAAAGAAGAAATTTCAAGTGGCTTGTAAGGGAAATGTAACGCTCGTTCCAATAAAATTTTTTCAATCCAGGCCAATGTTTCTGGAGCTTCAGCGGCAGGGACAGTCGTAAAGCGATGTTTGTATTTATTCCAAAAATAGCGAGCTTCATTCGCTCTTAGTCCAGCAAGAGCAGGTGCCACTGGTGAACTTTCTAAACCAAGAGTGGCTACTTCTTTAAAATCAACTGTATAAACCATGAATTGATACTCCCATCTTTTCTTTTAAACTAAGTATAACGGTAGCAGGGGTAACGAACAATTATTATTGCTTAAAAGAATGAAATTGGGACAGAACGATCGGCTTCAGAAAATGTTAAGCTTTCCGAAAGCGTAGGTTCTGTCCCGAAGAGTATTTTAAGATTTGGTTATTTCGTGATAAGTTATACGCTTGTGCTTATTTATTGGCATCTAAGGTAACTTTTTCATCTGCCGTAGTCGTTTTAACATCTACTGTATAAACAAGTTTGTTGTTATTTTTGGTTAACTTCCAAGTCAAAATACGTGGAGAAAGTCCTCCAACTTCTTTTTTCGCTTTGGCTAAGACGTCGTTAACAGCGCCTAATTCTTTGATTTCAGCAGCTGAAAAGGCTGTCTCGTTTTCGCCAAGTTGATTTGCTTCAGTATTTTTGGTGACTTTTCCTGTTTCAGGATTCACGTAAAGTGTTTCTGTATCGTTGGTAAAGATATAGCTGTAGTCACTTTCTGGTTTTGTATCAAATTGGACATTTACTATTGGTTTGCTGTCGCCGGCTTCTTTTTCGTAGATTTCAGCAGCTTGCTGCAAACTAACTTTGTACTTTGTATCCGTGACGGCATCTTTTCCTACGCCGCAACTAGCTAAAATAAAAATAGCTCCTAAAAGTGAAAAAAATAGTAAAAATGGTTTTTTTAACATGAAATTACCTCGTTTCCTTTTATTAAGTATTCACAATCATTTAGTATACGGAGGTTTTATAAAAATTACAAACAAAAAATAATCCTTTAAGAGAAATTAAAGGATTATTTTTTGTTATTTATTCTGCACGTAAAGCAACTGCCGCATCTTTTTTCGCTGCCATTCGGGCAGGAATATGGCCACCAATCATGGTTAAGATTGTGCTAATCACAATCAAAATAATCCCGTGAATTGGATTTAAGGTGGCAACATTTTCTAAATCAGTCAGGTTATAGAGCACTGCATTGATCGGAAATGTTGCGAGAAAGGCAATCACAACACCAAGAATACCAGAGGCAACGCCTAAAATAGCAGTTTCGGCATCGAACACCCGGGTAATATCTTTTTTACGAGCTCCTAACGCTTTCAGAATACCGATTTCTTTGGTCCGCTCAATGACAGAAGTATAGGTGATAATCCCAATCATAATCATACTTGTAACAAGGGAAATCCCAGCAAATGCAATCAGCACATAGGTGATGGCATCCATTAAACCACCTGTTAAGCGGGTCATTGTTCCAGCTAAATCAGAATAGATGATTTGGTCTTTTTTATCTTTTCCTTTGTTATAAGCATCTAAATAATCAAGAATTTTATCTTTTGATTTGAAGTCGTTTGGATAAATCATAATACTTGAAGGGATTTCGTTCGCTCCTAAATAAGACAATAGGTTTTCTTTCGCGGAAGCATCTAATGTTTCGTTAGTCATAACGTTAGTGTTGCTGGCTTCTTGCGCTTTAACAATATCAGAGGTTTTGTTTTTGGCAATCATATTAGTTGAAAGTGCATCGCTATAAGCAATTCCAGGTGCTAATAGATTCATTGTTGAAGAATCTTTAATTCGCAAAATCCCTGAAATTGTTAATTCAGTATTTTCTGGGTTATCGTAAACAGCTTGCAAATCTTGGTTAGGAATGAAGTTGCCTGTCGGTAATTTGGTGTAAAATGCATTATTATTGGCTAATTTCATTTTTGTGCCAACAATGTCTGAAAAGGCAATCTTTTGATTATCTTTCACGTCAAAGCCAAGATTTTTTAAAGCATTAATATTGGTGGTATTGTTACTATCGACGATTAAAACGACATCGGTTTCTTTTTCTGGATAATTTCCTTCGAGTAACGAGTAATTGTCTTTTAAGAAATTGTTTTTTCCATTTTCTAGTTGTTTAGGAAAAGCAGAAACGCCGACGCCAGTTTGGGCAGCCATCATAGAAGCCATCGCGTTTGATTGGCCGTCGGGTGCATCGTTTGAAAATTTGACAGCTTGTGCTTTCCTGTTGATTTCTCTTAATAAGTTCATATTGACTAGACGAGTATAGCCGATATTATTACTTAATTCAGGATCAATGTGATTGACATAGTCAATAAACTTTTGATCAATTAAATTCGTGTGTTGCGCACGGTCCGCATCGCTAATTTTAGCAGTCACTTCTTTTTCTTTCGGGAAGGTGCCTTTTTTGTCCTGGTTATTGAAACTTTCTGGATCTTGATCGGTCGCTATTTTAGAAATGGTAATCGGAAATTGCGCTAACGTTTCCGACTGAGTTTTATCAATTTGTTTCTGGAATCCTGTTGAAAGAGAAAGGACAATCGCGATACTGATAATTCCGATACTTGAAGCAAAGGCGGTTAAAAAAGTTCGCCCTTTTTTAGTGCGGATATTATTAAAAGATAAACGCAACGCAGTCGTGAATTTCATTTTGGTGCGTTTCAATTCGAAAGGTTCTTTTTTTTCATGTTCAATATGAGGACGCGAGTCATGACGAATTTGGCCATCTGAAAATTCAATAATTCGATCAGCGTATTCATGAGCTAATTCAGGGTTGTGGGTCACCATAATAACTAATTTTTCTTTCGAAAGTTCTTGGATAAGTGCCATAATTTGCAGACTGGTTTCTGAATCCAATGCACCAGTTGGTTCATCACAAAGTAAAATATCGGGATCGTTAGCTAAAGCACGAGCAATGGCAACCCGTTGCATTTGACCGCCAGATAATTGGGAAGGTTTTTTATGGATATGGTCCTTCAAACCGACACGGATGAGTGCATCTTCGGCTTTTTGGCGTCTTTCTGCTTTTGAAATACCACTCAGTGTCATACCAAGCTCGACATTATCCAAAATCCCTTGATGACTAATTAAGTTGTAACTTTGAAAAATAAAACCAATTGAGTTATTCCGATAAGCATCCCAGTCGGCTTCTTTAAAATTTTTTGTTGATTTGCCGTTAATGATTAAGTCACCAGAATCGTAATTGTCCAATCCGCCAATCACATTCAACATCGTCGTTTTACCAGAGCCGCTGGGACCCAGAATGGCTACAAATTCTTGTTTTCGAAAAGCGACAGAGACGCCATCTAAAGCTTTAGTGGTCGTTCCGCCGACAGTATAATATTTTTTTATCTCTTTGAGTTCTAGCATATTTTTCGCATCCTTCTTCCAATTTATCAACAACACAACCTTAAGTTAGTGTATAACGTAACATAATAGTTAACAAAAATCAATCATTACCATTTGATAATCAAGTGAATTTAGTATACACTAGGTGGGAAACGAGGGAGAACATATGGATAAAGAGAAGCATTCATCAAATTTAGATATTAGTGTCTTTACTGAAATTTTTTCATATATGAGCCAATTGCTTTTTAAAGACCTAGACTTGGAGGATCTAAAATTAACAAAGTTAGACATGTTAATTTTATTAATTGTGGCAACGAATGAAGGAATCAGTATGACAGAGTTAGCCAACCAAGTAGGAACGTCGAAAGTTCAAGTGAGTCGCTCTATTGCGGGGTTAGAAGAACGAGCGATTGTTCAACGTCGCCATAATCAAGAAAATCGCCGCGTGGTTAATGTTTATACGACAAAAGAAGGCGAGAAGCTCTTTAAGCAAAAAGAAAATCAAGTAAAACAGCAACTATCTGAAACGCTTAGTGTTCTTTCCTTAGAGGATTATCAAGAGGTCAATCAACACTTTTTGGCGGTCATGAAAATTTTGTCCAATTATCAAGCGCTACGAAGAAAAACGTGTAAGGAAAACAACGCCAAAAAATAAAAAACATCGTTTGGCTATAAACCAAACGATGTTTTTTCTAGCCTTTGACAGAGCCAGAAGTCACGCCTTCTACATAGAAACGTTGCATTAATATAAATAAAATAGTAATTGGAATGGCAATTAGCACACATCCAGCTGTAAAAGCCATGAATAGTGAATTGGCTGTTGATTTGGTCATCATCGAAAAGAGACCAATCGCAACGGTGTAATTTTCAACTTTATCACCCATAATAACTTTTGCGAAAATAAAATCCATCCAAGGGCCCATGAAGGCGGTTAAAGAAGTATAGACAATAATTGGTTTCGACAATGGCAACGTAATTTTTGTGAAAATTTGCCACTTGTTGGCACCGTCAATCATAGCCGACTCGTCTAAAGCCATCGGAATGGTATCGAAGAACCCTTTGGCGATGTAAAAACCTAGCGCCGAGCCTGCAGAGTAAACCAGAATTAAAGCGAATAAACTTTCAGTTAAATTTAAGGCTTTTAAAATATAGTAAACGGCAATCATGCTCATAAAACCAGGGAACATATTTAAAACGAGCGCCACTTTTAAAAAGGGTTTTCTTAAGCGGAAACGCAACCGGGACAGCGCATAAGCCATTGCGATTGTAATGAAAGTTGATAACAGACAGCTTGCGATGGAAACGAACAAGGTGTTCAAAAACCAACGGACAAAGGGGAAGTTGCCAGTCTGATTTGTTAATAATACTTTATAATTTTCTAAAGTGAATGTTTTGGGAATGATATAGGGAACAAATGCACCGCCTTCGCCACGAAAACTTGTTAAGATAATCCACACAATGGGGAACATCCAAAAAACTGCTAAAATGGTTAGAATGATGTAAACGCTGGTAAGTGCAGTGCGTTGTTTTTTCTGGTAACTTTTTGCTTTAGCCATAAGTTACGCCTCCTTAAATGAATTCGTCCGTGTATAGGCAATTAAACTGAAGACTGCGGAAAGAATGAAGATTAAAATACCAATCACAGAGGCTAAATTGTAATCCATTGTATCGACAGTCAATTTGTATAACCAGGTAACTAAAAGGTCAGTTGAGCCTGCACCGTAGAAGTTAGAATTGGCTGGACCGCCGCCTGTTAATAGATAAATGACATTGAAGTTATTGATGTTGCCAATAAACTGTTGAATCAGCGCCGGGGTCATCACAAATAGAATTTGTGGAAACGTAATACTTTTAAAAATTTGCCATTTATTGGCACCGTCAATTCTAGCTGCTTCGATTTGATCTTCAGGAAGGTTTTGGATAATCCCTGTAGAGATTAACATCGTAGCAGGAATACCAATCCACATATTGACAACAATAATGGTTAATTTTGCCCAATTCGGATCTGTTAAGAAGGGGATAGAAGAATCGATTAAGCCCCAGTTTAACAACAGAGCATTGATAGGTCCGGAACCATTTAAGAGGTTTCGCATAATTAAAAGTGAAACAAACGGAGGTACGGCCATCGTGATGACAAAAATAGTCCGCCAAAACGCTTTATATTTTAAGCCTTTTGTATTGATAAGCAAGGCTAAAATGATTCCAAAAAAGAAACAAGTTGCGGTTGCGAAAACAGCCCAAATCAAGGTCCAGCCAAGTACTGGAAAGAACGTTGAAGCCATATCGCCTGTGATTACATTGCCTAGATTTGCCAATCCAACCCAAGTAAAAAGGTTTTTCGGTGGCAAATGGTTATGGTCGTAGTTGGTAAAGGCAATGGAAATCATATATAACAACGGCAAGATGGTAAAGAAAAGAACGCCTAGTAAGGGAATCGTCATTAAAGTTGCATGGAAACGTTCGTTTAACAAGCTACGTAAATCATCCATAGTTGTTGGAATTTTTTTGCCGGCTGTCTTTAATTCATATAGGTGACGGGCGCTTTTTAAATTGATTACATATAAAATGATTAGCGATAAACAGACTAAAATTGCTGCAATTCCGAATAATAATAAGAGCATTGAATTATCGCCTTCTTTTAGAACTTCAATCCCTAAAGAATCATCATATACTAATCCTTGCTGTTGGGTCCCTAGTGTTCCTAGCATCATTAATGCGTGGAAACCATTACGGATTAACCAATAGATAAAGCCAATTTCAGCTGTTAAAAAGATGATTCCCTTTAACCACTGCTTGTTGGCAAAGTTTGCAGCACCCATAACTAAAAAAGATAGTTTTGTAGCGAAGTCGCCTTTTTTAAAGACCTCTCGAAATGACGTCTGGGCTTTCTTTTTCTTGAACATCTTCGTTCACTCACTTTCTACTTAAATAAAAAAGATAGAGGAAATGGGACAGCAGATTGAAGCTCGTCCCATTTCTTTACTCTTTTTATTCTTTTGCTTCTTTTGATGTGTCTTGGACTAATTTATCTAATTTTGCTTGATAGTCCGCAGGTTTGATATTGCCTTTGTACGTATCATTGATCACTGCATCCATCGCAGGCCAGAATGAAACGATTTCTGGGATTTTTGGCATTACCACAGAGTGGGTTGGTTGCGCCATTTCTAAGATAGCTTTTGCAACAGTATCTTGTGTGATTTCTTCGTTTGTTTGTAATTTTTTGTTTGAAGGGACAAAGCCGATTTCTTTAAAGTAAGTCATTTGTGCTTTTTCGCTGGTTAAATAGTTTGCTAATGTCATTGCGGCCAATGGTGCTTGTGTTTGTTGGTTGACAGCAAAACTACGAACGCCCAAGAAAGCTTTCATTTGTTTTTCTCCATTGCCAAAATCAATGGTTGGATAGGCAGCAGCCCCCATTTTGTCGCCAAGAGCTTTTTCTACATCGTTTTTAGACCAAGGGCCAGAAAGGAAGGCATCCGTTTTGCCAGAACCTAGATTAGACAATGCTTCTGTATTTGATTGGATCACACCAGGATTATTTTTTTGATCGGCAATCCATTGTAATACTTCTATACCTTGTTGGTTGTTAAAGTTGGTACCTTTTGGATCTTCGCCATTTTCACCATATAAGTAATCGCCGTTACTCATAAATAGAGGACCGAAGATATAATTTGCGCCATCTTCGCCAAAATTGGTACCGATTTTGCCTTTTTCAGTTAAAGACTTCCAAGTTTTGATTTCCTCTGGAGAATACGTATCTTTGTTATAATAAAGAACTTGTGACTCTACGGCATAAGGGTAGGCATAGACTTTGTCTTTCCAAGTGACCCCTGCGACTGCCGAGTCAATATTATTTTCTTTGACTTCTTTTTCATATTTTGTGTTAGGGTAAATCAGACCAGCTTCTGCCATTTGACCAATTTGATCATGCGGCATCATGAAAACATCTGCGGCAGCTTTAGGATCTTTTGCAATGTCTTTTTTAGCATCTGCCGAATTTCCAGCAGTTAAGTTAACTTTAATATCGGGGTTTTCTTTTTCAAAATCGGCGACAACTTTTTTAAAGACGCCCATATATTCAGTATCAACCCATAATTTTACGTCACCAGCTGCTTTATTTGCTGAACCGCTTTCATTTTCAGCTTTCGTTTTTTCTGCGCCACCACAGGCAGTAAGTAAAACCGCGGAAGCACTTAAAAGGATACCGCCCATTAAAATCTTTTTCCAATTCGCTTTCATTTTTGAACCCTCCAAAAATTATTTTTTACAAGTCTTATTATGCAACCGATTGCGGAAATAATCAAGTGTTTTTCATCAAGAAAGTTAAAAAAGTTTTTTTGTTATAAATAACATACTGTTTGTTTAAAGTGGTGTATACCACTAATTAAGCATTTTAAATAAAAAAATAAAAAAGGGTATACAAATGCAATCGTTTGCGCTAAAATGTGTTCGAGTATTAGAAAATACACGAAAAGCGACAATTAAAGGAGAGAATTAAATGAACACTGCTGCAATCTACCATCGTCCAGAAAGTGAATTTGCTTATCTTTATACAGAAGAAACAATGCATATTCGTTTGCGTACGGCAAAAGGCGACATTGCCTCTGTCCAATTAGTGCAAGGAGATCCTTATCTTTTAGGGAAAGAAAAGTGGTACCAACAGTCGTTAACTATGAAGAAGTTAGTATCTACGGAGTTATATGATTACTGGTTTATTGCATTAAGTGCAAAATTTAAACGCCTTTCATATGCTTTTACTTTAGTAGGGACGGATGGCTTGACGGCGTTTTATGGCGAACACGGCATTTATCCTTTAGAAGAAAAGTATTTAGCGATGGCGAATAATTATTTTCGGATGCCGTATTTTCATGAAATCGATCGTTTTAAAGCACCTGAATGGGTCAAAGAAACGGTTTGGTATCAAATATTTCCAGAGCGTTTTGCAAATGGTGATCCCGCCAATGATCCTGAAGGGACGTTGCCGTGGGGATCTAAAAGACCAGATCGACAAGATTTTTTTGGTGGGGATTTGCAAGGGGTGCTAGATCATCTTGATTACATTGAAGATTTAGGTGTTAATGGCTTATATTTTTGCCCGATTTTTGAAGCGTTTTCTAATCACAAATATGATACGATTGATTATTTAAAAATTGACCCAGCTTTTGGTGATGGTGCTACCTTTAAGCGTTTAGTCGAAGAGTGTCATCGACGGGGCATTAAGATTATGTTGGACGCCGTTTTTAATCATATGGGGGACACTTCGCCTCAATGGCAAGATGTGTTAAAAAATGGCCAGGACTCAATTTATGCCGATTGGTTCCACGTAAATGAGTTTCCAGCTAGCTATGAAGAAAGTGCTGATTTTGAAGAAGCAAGCAACATTACCTATGATACTTTTGCATTCACTCCGCATATGCCTAAATTAAATACAGCAAATCCAGAGGTGCAAGCCTATCTTTTAGAAATTGCTCGTTATTGGATTGAGGAATATGATATTGACGCCTGGCGTTTAGATGTGGCAAACGAAGTGGATCATGCGTTCTGGAAAAAATTCCGGCAAACATGTGATGACGCAAAAGAAGATTTTTATATTTTAGGAGAAATTTGGCACTCGTCGCAAAGCTGGCTCCAAGGAGACGAATTTCATGCAGTGATGAATTATGCATACACAGATGCGATTATGGGCTACTTTGTTAAGCAAGAACTGTCCTTGGAAAAGATGCTTTCTGAAATGAACAACCAGTTAATGCTCTATCGACAACAAACGAATCAAATGCAGTTTAATGTTTTAGATTCCCACGATACACCACGCTTATTGCATGAAACGAAAGAGGATAAAGAGTTGATGCGCCAAGTATTAGCGTTTACGTATATTCAACCAGGCGTCCCTTGTCTTTACTATGGTGATGAAATTGGTATGACAGGTGATATGGATCCTGATTGTCGTCGTTGTATGGTTTGGGAGGAAAATCAGCAAGATTTGGATTTGAAGGAATTTGTAAAATCATTGATTGCCCTTCGCAAAAAGTATGCGGCTGTTTTTTCTGGTGGAACAATCGATTGGACAGGAACTTCTTTTGAAACGGGGTTGATTAGACTCGCTTGTCGTTTGGAGGAACAAACGATCTATGGGATTTTTAATACTGGCCAAGAGACACAATTTGTTGATAGAACTGATCGAGAAGTTTTGCTAAGTTCTTCTATCGAAACTGCTTCAGAACAGATAATGGTTTTACCAAAAGGTTTTCTTTTATATCAAGCATAATAATTAAGCAAAGGAATGTGAAGAAGAATGGAAAAACATTGGTGGCAAGAAGTCGTGGTTTATCAGATTTATCCTCGCAGTTTTAAGGATAGCAATGGAGATGGCATTGGAGATTTACCAGGAATTATTGAAAAATTGGATTATTTGGAAACGTTAGGCATTGGGGCTATTTGGTTATCACCAGTTTATCAATCACCCAATGATGACAATGGTTATGACATTTCTGATTATGAAGCGATTATGACAGAGTTTGGGACGATGGCGGATATGGATCGTCTAATTGAGGAAGCGAAAAAGCGAAAGATTGAAATTATTATGGACTTAGTGGTTAACCATACGTCAGATGAACATCGTTGGTTTATTGAAGCGAAAAAAAGCAAGGAGAACCCCTACCGAGACTATTATGTATGGGCTGATCCTGCTTCAGATGGCGGTGTGCCTAACCGATTGAAATCTGCCTTTTCGGGTTCGGCGTGGACGTTTGATGAAGCGAGTGGGCAATACTATTTGCATTTGTTTAGTAAAAAACAACCAGATTTAAATTGGGAAAACCAACAAATGCGTCAGTCGGTTTACGAGATGATGAATTTTTGGATTGATAAAGGAATTGGCGGTTTCCGTTTAGATGTAATTGACTTAGTGGGTAAAATTCCAGGAGAAGAGATCACCGCAAATGGGCCTCATTTACATCGTTATTTACAAGAAATGAACGCCGCGACATTTGGCGGCAAAGAGCTGTTAACTGTAGGTGAAACATGGGGGGCCACACCTGAGATTGCAAAAATGTACTCTAGTCCAGAGCGTCATGAATTATCTATGATTTTTCAGTTTGAACATATGAGCTTGGATCAACAACCAGGTAAAGAAAAATGGGACCTTCAGCCAATGGAAGTTGCCAAGTTGAAACAGGTTTTTGCAAAATGGCAAACAGAATTAGGAAATGATGGCTGGAATTCTTTATTTTGGAATAACCATGATTTACCGAGAATGATTTCACGTTGGGGAAATGATCAGGAACATTGGTTGGAAAGTAGTAAGTTATTCGCTATTTTACTGCACATGATGAAAGGCACACCTTATATTTATCAAGGGGAAGAAATTGGTATGACCAATACGCCGATTACAGATATTCGTGAAGCGCGGGACATCGAAACGATTAACATGTACCATGAGTATCTAGAAAAAGGATATTCTAAAGAAGAAATTTTGCTGAAAATTAATACTAAAGGTCGCGACAATGCACGCCGGCCTATGCAGTGGACCGCTGAAAAAAATGCGGGCTTTACGACGGGTACACCTTGGATTGATGTTAATCCCAATTATCAAACGATTAACGTCGCTGCTGCTTTGGCAGATAAAAATTCACTATTCTATACGTACCAAGAAATGATTCGTTTGAGAAAAGAACATCCTTTAATTGTTTGGGGCAACTTTGAATTGCTAGAAACAGTGGACGAAGTGATCAGTTTTTATCGTACCTATGGTGAGGAACGCTGGCTTGTTGTAACGAACTTTTCTGACAAAGTTCAGCCATTTTCTGCAGACGTTCATGTAGAACAAGTAATGATTGAAAATATGCCGACAGATGTCACTGCTTTAGCAGACTATTCGTTAGCGCCTTGGCAAGCATTTGTTGTGAAAGTGAGTCAATAAGATGGAACAATGGTGGAAAAATGCTGTCGGTTATCAAATTTATCCTCGGAGTTTTAAAGATAGCAACGGGGATGGCATTGGTGATTTGCAGGGAATTATTGAGAAATTACCGTATTTAAAAGAACTAGGGGTCGATTTTTTATGGTTAAATCCGATTTACACTTCGCCAAACGTTGACAATGGTTATGATATTGCGGATTATCAAGGGATTCAGCCAGAATTTGGTACGATGGAAGATTTTCAAGAACTTTTGGATCAAGCGCATCAATTAGGTTTGAAGATTATTCTTGATCTGGTAGTCAATCATACCAGTGATCAACATCCGTGGTTTGTTGAAGCAAAAAAAAGTTTAGATAATCCGTATCGTGAGTATTATTTATGGGCCGATGCGACACCAGAACGTATGCCGAATGAATGGCAAAGCTTTTTTGGTGGCTCGACTTGGACGTATGACGAGGGTACAAAGCAAGCATATTTTCATGTGTTTGCAAAAAAGCAACCTGATTTGAACTGGAAAAATCCTAAAGTTCGTGAAGAGATTTATGCGATGATTCGCTGGTGGTTAGATTTGGGAATTGATGGTTTCCGATTGGATGCGATTAGTCATATCCAAAAAGAACCTTGGGATTTTAAGATTACCACGAATCCATGGGCTCCCTTTATGAATGTAAAAGGCATTGAAGACTATATGCTGGATTTGAAAGCTATTTTTGCTGAGTATGACATCATGACAGTGGGGGAAGCTAGTGGCGTTTCAAGTAAAAAAGCGGTGGAATGGACCAATGATGCGGGCTATCTGAATATGATTTTTGAATTAGAGCACAATGTTCGAGAAGGAAAGCCAGGAGAAGAACGGTTAAACATTTTAGGCTATAAAAAAGTAATGGCGCGCTGGCAAAAGCATTTAGGGACAGAAGGCTGGAATGCATTATATGTAGAAAATCATGATAATCCCAGAATCAATTCAATTTTAGGCGATGAAACCTCTCATTCTGCTAAGGCGATTGGAACAATCGCCTTGCTCTTGCGAGGAACGCCGTTTATTTATCAAGGACAGGAAATCGGCATGGTTAATTATCCGTTTCAACAGATTGACGAGTTAGATGCTAAAGATTCCCATAACCATTATCGTTTGCTTATAGAAAATGGCTACGATGCGAAACAAGCATTAAAAGAAGTGGCGCATTGGACGCGGGACCATTCGCGTACGCCTATGCAGTGGACGAATCAAGAGGCAAGTTCATTCACCTCGGGGCATCCGTGGTTAGCAATTCATCCCAATTTCAAAGAAATAAATGTGGCTGACCAAGAAACGGATGCGCAATCCGTGTTGAATTATTATAAAAAGTTAATTGCGCTGCGGAAAGAAAATCCAGTCTTTACAGATGGACAGTTTGAACTATTAGCGCCCAATCATCCGTCTGTTTTTGCTTTTTTAAGAAAAACAACTGAGGCAACAGCGTTAGTGATTGTCAATTTAAGTGGAGAAAAGTGCCAATTTGACTTGCCGAATAAATTACTAGGCAGAAAGTGGCAACAATTGTTAGGAAACCAAGAGTTTACAGTGGAGAAACGGATGCGGTTAGCACCTTATCAGGCAGGGGTCTTCCAATAACTGATTTGTTCTATAATGAGTGCAAGAGGCTTACTTTTAAGTAGGACTCTTGCACTCGTTTTTAGGAACTTCAACAACCGAGAGACTTCATAAATAATTGAATTTTTACAGAAATGCGTTATACTTACTTTGGGTAAGTTATTTAATTTTATGAAAGTAGGGGGAAATGATGCCGAAAACACGTGTAGAAGCATTTACAGATGCAGTCATTGCGATTATTTTAACGTTATTAATTTTAGAATTAAAAATTCCTGAAAAAGCAGATTGGTCTGCTCTGACTCAATCTGGACACAAAATCATTATTTATTTAATTAGTTTTGTTACTTTATTAATTTACTGGAACAATCATCATCATTTATTTCAAAGTGTCCGTAAAATTGATGGACGTGTCCTTTGGATGAATAATTTTCTAATTTTGACGTTGACGTTTTTCCCGTTTGTTACTGGTTGGGTAGGTGAACATCCGTTTTCTTGGCCGCCACAAGCTTTGTATGGCTTAGTAGTATTAGGAGCTGATGTTGCTTATTATCTAGTGGTGCGGGCATTGATTCAGGCAAATGGGCCCAAATCCGAAGTACAACGTTTGTTTGGCCACTATCCAAAATTAACGCTTTCGATTGTGTTGAATATTATTGCGTTGATTGTGGGTAAACTGGTAGCGCCAATCGCTGTTCTGATTATTGATACGATTGTTTTAGTCATGTGGTTTATTCCTGAGCGAAAAGCAGAAATAAAGGAAACTTTAAAGTAGTTATTTTTTATTTATAACAAAAAAGTCATAAATCTTTTGACAAGAATGTCAAACTCCTCTATTATAAGAAGTGGATAAAAACTGAATAATTGTTAGGTGAGGCTCCTATTTGGACAAATGCTGCTGCCGCGAAAGGATCGAGAGACCCTTAGTTGGTTGAACAGGAATAATCGTGAAGGTTATTCATAATGTAGCTGATACATGTTATCTACGCCCTATAGTGCTAAAGCTCAACGATAGAGAATCTTATTTAAAGATGATATTTTGGGACGTACTCTATTGTTGAGTAGGTCCTTTTTTGTGTGTTTGGCAAAAAAGCAATTATTCACTGGAAGTATAAATAAGAAAAAGAAAGGATGACTGTCATGGAAGACCCTGGAAGTGAACAGAGAAACAAAATACAGTCACCAACGAAAGGAGAAGATTTTAGCGCTCTTTTCGGCAGGTGACCACAACCTTGGAGGAAAAGAAAATGATGAACAAAAAAACAATGGATATGAGAAAAGCCACCAAAGATCAAGAATTACGTAAATTGGCGTTGCTTTCTGAACGGGAATTAATGATGGAATTACGGACATCTGAAAAAGGACTCTCGAATGAAGATGCCGAAAAAAGATTAGAGGAATTTGGACCAAATGAAGTTTCTGCACAAAAGCCAACCCCAGCAATTATTTTATTTTTAAGTGCATTCAAAGATCCGTTTGTCTATGTCTTAGCCTTATTGATGGTCGTTTCAACTTTAACGAAAGATTTCGAAGCCGCTATCGTGATGGGCGTGATGATTTTAGCCAGTGTCTTGATTGCTTTTATACAAGAATATCGTTCTCAAAAAGCGAGTTTGGATTTAAAAGAATTAATTGAAAACACCGCTGCAGTGACACGGGAAGGAATTACGAAAGAAATTCCAATGGACGAAATTGTTCCAGGAGACATTGTAACTTTAGCTACAGGAGACATGATTCCTGCAGATGCCGTGTTGATTTGGACCAAAGATTTATTCGTTAATCAATCGTCGCTAACAGGCGAATCCATGCCTGTTGAAAAATTTGTGGATGCAGGTGTGGATCGTCAACAAACAGAGGTTTCTGCATTAGATATGCAAGACCTAGTGTTTATGGGCACAGATGTCTTGAGTGGACAAGGAAAAGCGATTATTTTAAAAACTGGGCAACATACATTTTTTGGTGATATTGCTAAAAATGCTACAACACAACGAGGAAAAACTAGTTTTGACTTAGGCTTAGCAAAAGTCAGTAAGTTTTTATTACGAATGGTAATGATTTTGTTTCCAATCGTTTTCTTGATTAATGGTTTAACTAAAGGTGCTTGGGGCGAAGCGTTTTTCTTCGCGATTGCCGTTGCAGTTGGTTTGACACCAGAAATGTTGCCAATGATTGTTACGAGTAACTTAGCCAAGGGTGCATTATCCTTATCGAAACATAAAGTCATTGTTAAAGAATTAGCGGCTATCCAAAATTTGGGTGGTATGGATGTGCTCTGTACAGATAAAACTGGAACGATTACCGAAGATCGTGTAGTTTTGGTTCAACATTTGAATCCATTAGGTGATTTGAGTGACGAGGTTCTAAATTTAGCCTACTTAAATTCTTCTTATCAAACAGGTTGGAAAAATTTAATGGATATTGCCGTTATTAATTTTTATGAAGAGCATCAATGGAAAACGCCGTTTAAAAATGTCACTAAAATTGATGAAATTCCTTTTGATTTTTCCAGACGCCGCTTAACGGTTGTCGTGAATGCAGATGATCATCAATTGATGATTACGAAAGGCGCCGTGGAAGAAATGGAAGAAGTGTGCACGCATGCGCAAATTAATGGCGAAATTGTACCATTAAGCACTGCTGTACGAGAAGAACTACGCCGAGTGAATGTTCAAATGAACAAACAAGGGATGCGTGTGTTAGCGGTAGCTGTAAAAAAAGATGTCCATAAAGAAGCAGTTTATTCAGTTGAAGATGAAAAAGAGATGACATTGATTGGATTTATGGGTTTTCTTGATCCAGCAAAAGAGTCAGCCGTCAGCGCTATCCGCTCCTTACATGAACATGGTGTCAACGTGAAAGTGCTAACGGGCGATAATGACATTGTCGCCAAAAAAGTCTGTAAAGATGTAGGTATTGAAGTTTCCCATGTGTTATTAGGTTCTCAAATTGAAGCAATGACAGATGAAGAGTTGCGGGCGCAAGTGGAAGAAACTAATTTATTTGCCAAATTAAATCCGATGCAAAAATCTAAAATTATTGAATTGCTACAAGCAAAAGGTCATACGGTTGGTTTTATGGGGGATGGCATTAATGATGCACCGGCATTACGAAAAGCTGATGTGGGCATTTCAGTAGATACTGCAGCTGATATTACTAAAGATGCTAGCTCGATTATTTTACTGGAAAAAAGTTTAAATGTACTGGAATCTGGTGTGATTGAAGGACGAAAAGTATTTAGCAATATGATGAAATATATTAAAATTACCATCAGTTCTAATTTTGGGAATGTCTTTTCAATTTTAGTAGCCAGTGCCTTTTTACCATTTCTACCAATGCTTTCCTTACAACTCTTGATTCAAAATTTGATTTATGATGTAGCTCAGTTGACAATTCCTTGGGATAATGTCGATGAAGAAGAGTTATTAAGCCCTGTTCGGTGGGAAACGAACGGACTAGCGAAATTTACGGTATGTATTGGCCCGGTAAGTAGTATTTTCGATATTCTAACGTATCTTGTCATGTGGTTTGTGTTTAGCGCCAATAGTTTGGCCACTCAACATTTATTCCAAACAGGTTGGTTTATGGTGGGACTTGTTAGTCAAACGTTAGTTGTTCATATGGTCCGGACGCGGAAAATACCATTCATTCAAAGTCGTGCGTCAATGCCTGTGATGTTAAGTAGTTTAGGCGCGATTTTACTCGGTTTCTTGATTGTAGCAACGCCTATAAGAGAGGTTTTTGACTTTGTGAAACTTCCGGCTAACTACTGGCCATGGTTCTTTGGAATCATCATTGCTTACATGTTAACTGTTGAAGTAGCTAAACGTTTATATATTAAAATTACCAAGGAATGGATTTAGTAAAATCTACTGAAAGAGAAAAGAATTTGCTAAGCTGTATTACTCGTTTTGCGAAAATTTGGTGATTTTAAGCAATGAATGTTCGTGATAAAACCTAAGGTAAAGTATTTAGCAAAAAAACGAGCCAAAAAAAATAAAAATTAACGAAAAAAACTTTGTTCTCTAAAAAATAAAAAACCGCATGCTGAGTAGGTTACTCGGCTGACGGTTTTTATTTTTTGGTTTTTTCAAGATAATTTTCATGAAAACGCAAAGTTCGGAAATCAGATTACTAGCCAGTTCGGGGATAAGGGGGCTCAAATTAATAGAACTGTTATATAATATTTTCAAAATAGAATATAACAGTTGGGAGAAAAATAGTACAGAAGAAGTGTGGAACAGAAACCGTTTTCTCGTTTGTGAAAATTATCACTAAACCGCAAAAACATGCGGTTTTGCTCTTTTGTGAAAAAATGAAGAAATTAGAGTTTTTTTCTTGCGCTTTTTCGAATTTAGTGATAATTTGTTAAGTGTAGTCGATAAAAAGTAATACAGTTTCGCACTCTGTTTTACTTTTGTCGAAATTAAAGAAACGTAATAGAGAGGATTGTGTGACAAAATGGCAAAGGCTAAGAAACAAAAACCTATTGACTTTAAAGAGCTAATGGCTAAAGTCGACGCTGATTTCCCAACTTTCCAAATCTTGGATCAAGATGGAAAAATTGTGAATGAAGATTTAGTACCTGATTTATCGGATGAGGAATTAGTTGAATTAATGACACGCATGGTTTGGTCTCGTGTGTTAGACCAACGTTCTACTGCATTAAACCGTCAAGGACGCTTAGGATTCTTCGCGCCAACAGCTGGACAAGAAGCAAGCCAATTGGCAAGTCAATTTGCAATGGAAAAAGAAGACTACTTATTACCAGGTTACCGTGATGTACCTCAATTAGTACAACATGGTTTACCATTAAGAGAAGCTTTCTTATGGTCTCGTGGTCACGTAGCAGGGAACTACTACGCGGAAGATTTAAATGCATTACCACCACAAATTATCATCGGTGCTCAATACATCCAAGCAGCTGGTGTTGCTTTAGGATTGAAAAAACGTGGAAAAGAAAATGTTGTCTTCACTTATACTGGTGACGGCGGTTCTTCACAAGGGGACTTCTATGAAGCAATTAACTTTGCTGGTGCTTACCAAGCAAACGGTGTCTTCATTATCCAAAACAATGGTTTTGCGATTTCTACACCTCGTGAAAAACAAACAGCGGCTAAAACTTTAGCTCAAAAAGCTGTTGCAGCAGGAATTCCTGGTATTCAAGTTGATGGTATGGATCCATTAGCAGTTTACGCAATTGCAAAAGAAGCACGCGATTGGTCAGCTGCAGGAAACGGTCCAGTTTTAATTGAAACATTAACTTATCGTTATGGTCCACATACTTTATCTGGAGACGATCCAACACGTTACCGTTCAAAAGAAATGGATGACGAATGGGTACAAAAAGATCCATTGACTCGTTTCCGTAAATATCTAACAGATAAAGGCTTATGGTCTGAAGCAAAAGAAGAAGAAATTATTGAAAAAACAAAAGAAGAAATCAAAGTAGCGATTGCAGAAGCGGATAAAGCGCCAAAACAAAAAGTTTCTGATTTCTTGAAAAATATGTTTGAAGTTCAACCTCAAACAATTAAAGAACAAATTGCATTTTATGAAGCGAAGGAGTCGAAATAAAAATGGCACAAAAAACTATGATCCAAGCAATTACAGATGCCTTAGCTCTTGAATTAGAGAAAGACGAAAATGTCTTAATCTTCGGTGAAGACGTTGGTAACAACGGTGGGGTTTTCCGTGCAACTGAAGGTTTACAAGAAAAATTTGGTGAAGACCGCGTCTTCGATACACCTTTAGCTGAATCTGGTATCGGTGGATTGGCTTTCGGTCTTGCCTTGCAAGGTTACCGTCCAGTTCCCGAAATCCAATTCTTTGGTTTCGTTTTTGAAGTATTTGACGAAATCGTTGGTCAAATGGCTCGTACGCGTTACCGTATGGGTGGAACTCGTAATATGCCAATTACTGTTCGTGCCCCATTTGGTGGTGGTGTTCATACACCAGAACTTCACTCAGATAACTTAGAAGGATTAATCGCACAATCACCAGGTGTTCGTGTTGTTATTCCATCAAACCCTTACGATGCAAAAGGACTATTAATTTCATCTATTCGTAGCAACGATCCAGTTGTCTACTTAGAGCACATGAAATTATACCGTTCATTCCGTGAGGAAGTGCCAGACGAAGCTTATGAAGTGCCTTTAGATAAAGCGGCTGTAACTCGTGAAGGAACAGACGTATCAATCATCACTTACGGCGCTATGGTTCGTGAAGCGATTAAAGCAGCTGATAGCTTAGCGAAAGACAATATTTCAGCAGAAATCATTGACTTACGTACAGTGGCTCCTTTAGATGTGGAAACAATTATTAACTCTGTTGAAAAAACTGGCCGTGTGGTTGTCGTTCAAGAAGCACAAAAACAAGCTGGCGTTGGCGCTATGGTTGTTTCTGAAATTTCTGAACGTGCCGTATTATCATTAGAAGCACCAATCGGACGTGTATCTGCTCCAGATACAATCTTCCCATTCGGACAAGCAGAAAATATCTGGTTACCAAATGCGAAAGATATCGAAGCAAAAGCTAGAGAAATCGTCGAATTTTAATAGTTATTCGAAGTAGATAAACGAAGAATTAAACAGGTGGAATACGGCTATAGGCATGAAATGTTCAGCTACTATAGTCGTTTCCCCGCGTTTTGCTCCTAAGAAAATAGACAGATCCAACGAAGAAGGGAAGACTTAAAAAATGGCTTATCAGTTTAAATTACCGGATATCGGTGAAGGGATTGCCGAAGGCGAAATCGTTAAATGGTTTGTAAAACCTGGCGATACAATCAACGAAGACGATACGTTATTAGAAGTACAAAATGACAAATCAGTGGAAGAAATTCCATCACCAGTAACAGGTACTGTAAAAAATATCGTTGTACCAGAAGGAACAGTTGCAAACGTTGGTGACGTGTTAATCGAAATCGACGCACCTGGTCACGAAGATAACGATGCAGCACCAGCAGCTCCTGCACAAGAACAAACACCAGCACAACCTGCTGCTGTACCAACAACAGAAGCAGCTGGCGGATTTTTCCAATTCAAATTACCAGACATCGGTGAAGGAATTGCCGAAGGCGAAATCGTTAAATGGTTCGTTAAAGCGGGCGACACAATTAATGAAGATGATTCATTATTAGAAGTACAAAATGACAAATCAGTAGAAGAAATTCCATCACCAGTAACAGGTACTGTAAAAAATATCGTTGTACCAGAAGGAACAGTTGCCAATGTTGGTGACGTGTTAGTTGAAATTGACGCACCTGGTCATAATTCAGCAGCACCGGCAGCCGCAGCACCAGCTACTGACGCTCCTAAAGCGGAAGCATCAGCTCCAGCCGCTTCAACAGGCGTAGTTGCAGCCGCTGATCCAAACAAACGCGTTTTAGCAATGCCATCTGTTCGTCAGTATGCGCGTGAAAAAGACGTTGATATTACACAAGTAACTGCAACTGGTAAAGGTGGCCGTGTCATTAAAGCGGATATTGATGCCTTTGTCTCTGGTGGTTCTCAAGCAGCACCAGCTACTGAAGCTGCCGCAACAGAAGCAGCACCTAAAGCGGAAGCAGCTGCACCTAAAGCAGCGCCAAAAGCCTTTACTTCTGATTTAGGCGAAATGGAAACACGTGAAAAAATGACACCAACACGTAAAGCAATTGCTAAAGCAATGGTTAACAGCAAACACACTGCTCCTCACGTAACATTACATGATGAAGTAGAAGTTTCTAAATTATGGGATCACCGTAAGAAATTTAAAGATGTTGCTGCTGCAAATGGTACAAAATTAACATTCTTACCATACGTTGTAAAAGCATTGACTTCAACTGTTCAAAAATTCCCAATCTTGAATGCATCAATCGATGACGCAGCACAAGAAATTGTTTACAAAAATTACTTTAACATTGGTATCGCTACTGATACAGATCATGGCTTATATGTACCAAATGTTAAAAATGCTAATACGAAGAGCATGTTTGCTATCGCTGATGAAATCAACGAAAAAGCAGCATTGGCTATCGAAGGCAAATTAACTGCACAAGATATGCGTGATGGTACAATCACAATTAGTAACATTGGTTCAGTCGGTGGCGGCTGGTTTACACCAGTAATCAACTACCCTGAAGTTGCTATTTTAGGCGTTGGTACAATTGCACAAGAACCAGTTGTTAATGCAGACGGCGAAATCGTTGTGGGACGCATGATGAAATTATCATTAAGCTTTGACCACCGTATCGTTGACGGCGCAACTGCTCAAAAAGCAATGAACAACATTAAACGCTTATTAGCTGATCCAGAATTACTATTAATGGAAGGATGATTAACAAATGGTAGTAGGAGATTTCGCCATTGAACTAGATACAGTCGTAATCGGAGCTGGTCCTGGAGGATACGTTGCCGCAATTCGTGCCGCAGAAATGGGTCAAAAAGTTGCGATTATCGAACGTGAATACATCGGAGGCGTTTGTTTAAACGTTGGATGTATTCCTTCAAAAGCTTTAATTGCTGCTGGACATCATTACCAAGAAGCACAAGATTCTTCAACTTTTGGTGTAACAGCTAAAGGAGTCGAATTAGACTTTGCAAAAACACAAGACTGGAAAGATAACACAGTTGTTAAATCATTAACAGGCGGCGTTGGCATGTTATTGAAAAAACACAAAGTGGAAATTATTGAAGGCGAAGCATTCTTCGTTGACGAAAATACATTGCGTGTTATTCACCCAGACTCAGCACAAACTTACTCATTCAATAATGCTATTGTAGCAACAGGTTCTCGTCCAATTGAAATCCCAGGATTCAAATTTGGCGGACGCGTGTTAGATTCTACAGGCGGTTTAAACTTAAAAGAAGTTCCTAAAAAATTCGTTATTATCGGTGGCGGTGTCATCGGTGCTGAATTAGGTGGCGCTTATGCTAACTTAGGTTCAGAAGTAACAATTTTAGAAGGTAGCCCATCAATTTTACCAACTTATGAAAAAGATATGGTTAAAGTTGTCACAGACGACTTCAAGAAGAAAAACGTAACAATCGTGACTTCTGCAATGGCTAAAGAAGCTGTTGACAATGGCGATAGCGTCACTGTTAAATATGAAGTTAACGGAAAAGAAGAAAGTGTTGAAGCAGATTACGTAATGGTTACTGTTGGACGTCGTCCAAACACAGACGACTTAGGCTTAGAACAAGCGGGCGTTGAAATTGGCGAACGTGGTTTAATCCCAGTTGACAACCAAGGACGTACTAACGTGAAAAACATCTTCGCAATCGGCGACATCGTACCAGGTGCTGCGTTAGCGCATAAAGCAAGCTACGAAGCAAAAATTGCTGCTGAAGCAATTTCTGGTAAGAAAGTTGCAGTTGATTACAAAGCAATGCCAGCTGTTGCCTTTACTGATCCAGAATTGGCAAGCGTTGGTATGACTGTTGCAGAAGCAAAAGAAGCGGGAATCGAAGCAAAAGGCTACAAATTCCCATTTGCTGGTAACGGCCGTGCAATCTCTTTAGATAAAACTGAAGGATTCATGCGTTTAGTTACAACTGTAGAAGACAATGTCATCATCGGTGCACAAATTGCCGGTGTCGGTGCAAGTGACATGATTTCTGAATTAGCTTTAGCTATTGAATCTGGCATGAATGCAGAAGACATTGCTTTAACAATCCACCCACACCCATCATTGGGCGAAATTACTATGGATACAGCTGAATTGGCTTTAGGTTTACCAATTCATATTTAATAGTATCACTTTGTCGCACGACAGATATAATGCGCCTTTTGCACTTGTTGCATTAGCCACAGCAAGTGCAAAAGGTGTAAAAAAACAACGACTTCTCGGAGTCGTTGTTTTTTTATGCTCTGTTCTTTCTTTTACGGTATTTAAGAGGTGTTTCACCCGTTTCTTGTTTAAAGATACGGACAAAATAGCTATCTTCAACAAACCCTAAATCTTCACTGATTTGGGCGATCGTTTTATCTGTCTCCAAAAGAAGCTGTTTAGCCCATGTGATTTTTAATTGTCGATAAAATTGACTAAAGGGAATACCAAACTCCTCTTTTAATAAACGACTTAAATACGTCGGTGTCAAATGAACAAGGTCTGCCAGTTCTTGTAAATTTAAACGCAGCGATTTGTTTTCCCAAAGGGCATCTAAAACCGGTTGTAATTGCTTATTTTTAGTTTGATAGGCACTTGAAGGAGTTAATTGAGCAGTTAATAAAGTTTGTTGAATATCTTTTTGGATCATATTCAATGGCTCCAGCTCTTCTTTTCGCGAACTAATCTGTAAGGATTGTTTGTACGTATTGATTAAATAATCTTTTTTGATGGCTTCAGAAATAATATATTGGCTTAGATCAGCGATTAATGTAGCGCTCTTTTCTAAGTCTGCTAGTTCTAAAACAGGGTATTGTTGATACAGCTCTTGGTGTGTTACTAAAAATTCTTGAATGAAGGCATCATTCATGGTTAAAACCTGTTCTAACTCTTCTTGGTGATCTTCGAGCAAAACTTCACCAGCCATAATGGCTCCTACATACTGGTCATCAACAATAATGGGGATGGCCATATCAACGATGTTAAAGTGACAACGGTAGATAAAAGGCTGACCAGTGCGAACAGCTTCCAAGCCACCACGAGCATCACATTTTTCACAAAGTTTCGAGAGCTCAGGGGAGTGACGTACCAGTTGGCAAAAGGGTTGAACTTGACTATGTTTCGTCACAGGACGACCTTTATAATCGACTAAAATAATGGCTAAGCGAGTGCTTAAGGCCAATGATTCTTGCAATTTTTCCCACTTCTCTAAATCTAAAATATTTTTTAATTCTACAGTCATAAGGCAATCCTTCAATCTAAAGTTTAAAAATCATAATATTTTATTATTTCACAAAATAATTCTATCATTTTTTGCAAGAAAACGATACCAAAAGTTCAATGCTTTTTGTATGAAAGCGTTTTATACTATGTATGTAAACAAAATATAGGAGGCTATCAACATGAGAAAAGCATTGATTTTACCAACGAAATATGTTCAAGGGGAAGATGAATTACTAAACTTAGGTTACTTCGTTTCAACTTTTGGAAAAAAAGCGTTACTAATTGCAAATCCTGCTGACGTTGATCGTGTACGTCCACAATTGGAAGAAACAGCGAAAAAGTTTGACATTACCTTCGTAGAGGGTGGCTTTAGTGGAGAAGTAACGCGTGAAGAAACAAAGCGCTTGCAAAACGTTGGACAAAAAGAACAAGCAGACTGTATCATTGGTTTAGGTGGCGGTAAAGCAATCGATGCTTCAAAAGTCGTAGCAGAAGGTGAAAACTTAATTATTGTACCAACGATTGCGGCTCAAGATGCACCAACTTCGCATTCAGCTGTACTATATCATGAAGATGGCTCATTTGATGATTATGCTTACTTTAAACAAAGTCCAAGCGTCGTGATGGTTGATACAAAAGTGGTTGCCAAAGCGCCAACTAGATTTTTAGTTGCTGGAATGGGGGATGCCTTATCCACATATTTTGAAGCACGCGCAACACACAATTCATATTCTCGGGTTAATGCTAGTTTGCCAATGGGTTCAAGAGAAGGCTTAACGCCTGCTGCTAGCGGCACATATGCAGCTTTGGCCATGGCAAAACTTTGCTGGGAAAACCTACAGGAAGATGGGTTAAAAGCGAAATTAGCTTGTGATGCAAATGTGGTTACTGAATCATTGAATAAGATTATCGAAACAAATATCTTACTTTCAGGCTTAGGTTTTGAAAGTGGTGGTTTAGCTGCAGCGCATGCGATTCATAACGGTATGACAGTCTTACCTGGTGCGCACAGTTATTTACATGGTGAAAAAGTAGCCTTTGCAACGATTGCACAACTTGTATTAGAAGATGCAGCAAAAGACGAATTAGAAGCTGTTTTAGACTTTAGCGCTTCTGTAGGTTTACCATTAACGCTTTCAGACATTGGTGTCGATGAAATCACTTATGAAGAATCGTTGGAAGTAGCCAAAATTGCTTGCATTCCAGAAGAATCAATTCATTCAATGCCATTCCCAATTGTCGTTGAAGAAGTAGCGAATGCAATCATTGTTGCAGATAAAGTCGGACAAGAATATAAAACAAGACATAAATTAGATTAAGGAAGTGTCCACATGAAAGCAGATATTTTACTCGTTTCACATAGCAAAATGATTACAGATGGTATTAAAGAGATGATTGAACAGATGAATGCCAGTGAAGAAATTACGATTCATTCACTTGGTGGTACATCAGATGGTTCATTAGGTTCAGATCCAATGAAAATCATTGACACGATTAACGAAGCGGACTCTGACCGAGAATTTTTAATTTTTGCCGATTTAGGCAGTGCCGTTTTAAGTTCAGAATTAGCTTTTGATATGCTAGAAGAAGACCAACAGAAACATTATCATTTAGTCGATGCACCATTGGTTGAAGGTGCCTTTGCGGCAGCAATTACTGCAGGTGTCTCAGATGATTTGACGCAAATTTTAGCAGAAGCTCAAAATGCTGGTAAGAAAGGGTGGAACTAAATGAAAAAAATTATTAATGAACCTGGTAAAATTGTCGAAGAAATGCTCCAAGGAATTGTGAAAAGCTATGGAAACCTTGTTCATCAAGTCGAAGATTCTCGCGTGATTGCTCGCAACGACTCAAACAAACAAGTTGGGTTAGTATCTGGTGGCGGAAGTGGTCATGAGCCTGCACATGCTGGGTTTGTTGGTGATGGAATGTTAAATGCCGCAGTTTTAGGTGATGTCTTTACTTCACCAACACCAGATCAAATTTTAACAGGGATCCAAGCGGCAGACCAAGGGGCCGGTGTTCTGTTAATCGTAAAAAATTATACAGGCGATATTTTGAACTTTGAAATGGCCAAAGATATGGCTGATATGGAAGACATTCATGTAGAAATGGTCGTTGTCGATGACGATATAGCTGTCGAAGATAGCACCTATACCGCTGGAAAACGCGGCGTTGCCGGGACTGTTCTTGTCCATAAAATTTTAGGACATCATGCCCGCCAAGGTGCTTCTTTAGAAGAGCTCGTTTCTTTAGGAGAAAAGATTGTAGCAGCCACGAAAACAATTGGAGTGGCTTTAAAAGCAGCCACTGTGCCTGAAGTTGGCAAACCAGGTTTTACTTTACCAGAAGATGAAATTGAATTTGGCGTAGGGATTCACGGAGAACCAGGCTATCGTCGTGAAAAAATCCAACCATCGAAAGAGTTAGCGAAAGAATTAGTTGAAAAAACATTAAGTAGCTATGAACAACAACCACAAACAGTTGGGATACTTGTCAATGGCATGGGCGGCACGCCATTAATGGAACAATTTGTATTTATGAACGACGTGCTAACATTATTAGAAGATAAAGGTGTTCAAGTGACCTTCCATAAAGTGGGTAACTATATGACGTCTATTGACATGCAAGGATTATCTTTAACGATGATTGACTTGGCGACAAAAGACTGGCAAACAGCGCTAGAAAGCAATGTAACAACAATTTCTTGGTAAGGGTGATAAAAGATGGAATTAACAGTAAAAGACATTCAAACATGGTTAGACAATTATTCAAAAGTTATTGAAGAAAAAAAAGACTATTTAAGTGAATTAGACACGCCGATTGGTGATGGGGATCACGGTAACAACATGGCTCGTGGTATGGCTGAATACAAAATTGCGTTTGACAAAAAAGTACCAACAACAATCACGGAGACATTTAAAGTCCTATCCATGGCTTTGATTTCAAAAGTTGGCGGAGCTTCTGGTCCTTTATATGGTACTGCGTTTATGAATATGACTAAAGCGACAAAAGATTTGGAAACCATCAGTTCGCCAGAGCAATTAAAAGAAATTGTTCAGCAAGGTCTAGCTGGGATTCAGATGCGCGGCAAAGCTGAACCAGGAGATAAAACGATGGTTGATGTCTGGGCACCTGTTGCTGAAGTGATTGGAACGGAACAATTTAATGAAGAAAAAATTGAACAATTTGCTGAAGCAACAAAAGATTGGGTGGCGAAAAAAGGACGTGCCTCTTATTTAGGGGAACGAGCAATTGGTCATATTGATCCAGGAGCAGCATCTAGTGCATTATTATTTGAAGAACTAGTCAAAGTAATCAATCAATAGCAGTGAAAAAAAGTTTAGCAAGTGCCTCTCTTGAAGCACTTGCTAAACTTTTTTATAAATAATGGTTTCTTTTGTTCATCTATGGGATAATTTAAGTAACAAAAAATAACAAAGATAAACAAATGGGGGATTTAAAGATGAAAAAGCATGTGATTGTGGGATGTTTATTAATCGTTAGCTCAATGTTTGTAAGTGCTTGTGGAAATTCATCAGACGTGACCACGGAAAAAACCAGTGTCACAAAACAAGTCGAAGCTACGGGACAAAGCACATCATCTTCCGTAGACCAAACCAAGTATGATGCCATTATTACAGAAGCTAAAAAGTTAACGGCAGAGGGGCAATATAAAGAATCAGAAGAAAAATTAGCTACGATTCCTGTTAGCGATTTAGGGAAACCTCATTATTCAATCGTTAAAGAAACGGTTGAGAAACTAAATAATCAAAATAATGAAGGCTTAAAAAGACAAGAAGAAGTCGCGGTTGAAAAGCAAACGAAGTCGAGTCCGGCACCAACGGAATCACTTAAACCAATTCCAGATGAATTTGCTAAATGGGCAACCACGTATCTTTTTTATTATCCACGAGGAGATCAAAAGCAAGCGGGTTTAATCATTGAAGCGAATGGAGCAGTCACGCAGACGAATACGAATGGCGAAATTTACACAGGAAAAGCCGAAATAAGTGGAGCTTCGGGCACTATTTTAAGTTATGATACGACTAGTTATCGCCCGACGACCCAACCAGTTACAAAATCGATTACTCCAAATGTTAAAATCACTGTTACTTGGAACA
Source organism: Enterococcus sp. DIV2453a (assembly GCF_050533535.1). Taxonomy (NCBI): domain Bacteria; kingdom Bacillati; phylum Bacillota; class Bacilli; order Lactobacillales; family Enterococcaceae; genus Enterococcus; species Enterococcus sp. DIV2453a. The sequence continues at coordinate 1,217,252 of NZ_CP172899.1, forward strand.
ATGGCGGCGGTGTTGATGTTTATTATGGCTACGTTTCTTATTCACAACGTTTAGCTTTGACAGATGGTATCGCCGTGACAGACGGGGTCAAAGAAGTTTGGCTTTCATAAAAAGAGCTAGACATTCAAGCAAAAACTTGAATGTCTAGCTCTTTTGTTGATTGAATAGGGGGATTTAAATACTTAGTTTCGATAAGAACGAACGGTATTATTAATAGCAGAAATACTATATTTTAATTCATCTTCTAACGTTTGATCAATGTCTGTGTCTAAAGTTTCTGCAAACATGGCTTCATATTCAGCGATAGAAAGTTCTGTCCGATTATCCAGCAGTGCTAAATGAGTTTCTTTTTGTAAATGATTTTGATAACCAGCTACTAATTCACCAGTGAAAAATTCAGCGACAGCACCAGAACCATAACTGAATAAACCAATTTGATTGCCTGCGGTTAAAGTCGTTGCATTTTCTAAAAGGGAAATGAGTCCCAGATAAAGTGAACCCGTATACAAGTTTCCTACGCGACGACTATAGATGATACTTTCTTCATAACGAGCTAAAATTCGTTCCTGTTCTGCTTCAGTTTGGTCGGAGATTTTTGCTAATAAGGCTTTTTTGCCCATTTTTGTGTAAGGAATATGGAACGCTAAAGCATCATAATCTGCAAAATCAAGACCGGTTCTTTTTTTATGTTCATCCCAGACTTGGGCAAAAGATTGGATGTAGGTTTCGTTTGACAAAGGACCATCGACCATAGGATACGGGTGGCCTGTTGGACGCCAAAAATCATAGATATCTTGCGTCAGCATCACATTATCCTCTTTTAAAGCCAAGATGCGCGGTTCACTAGCAACTAACATTGCAACCGCCCCAGCTCCTTGTGTAGGCTCACCGCCAGAATTTAAGCCATATTTTGCAATATCTGCCGCTACGACCAAGACTTTTTTATCTGGATGTAAGGCTACGTGATTCTTAGCTAACTGTAAGCCTGCTGTTGCTCCGTAACAAGCTTCCTTGATTTCGAAAGAGCGAGCGAAAGGTTGAATCCCCATTAAACGATGTAAGACAACTGCGGCCGCTTTTGACTCATCGATACTGGACTCAGTCCCGACAATCACCATATCAATGGCCTCTTTATCTTCTTTGGTCAAAATCGCTTCTGCGGCATTGGCTGCAAATGTCACAATATCTTGGCTGATTGGGTTCACCGCCATTTGGTCTTGCCCAATACCAATATGAAATTTTCCAGGGTCTACATTTCTGGCTTCAGCCAGTGCCGTCATATCAATATAATAAGGGGGCACAAAAAAACTAATTTTATCAATCCCAATTGTCATTTCTTTAACTCCTTTACGATAAATAGATTCATTATATAAAATAGCACGAAATGAACCAAAATGGGGAATTTTTGTATTAACTTCATAGATTATTAAAAAATATCTTATAAGTCTGTTAACATTCAGTAATTGGCACTTGTGATTCTGGGATTTTATGATATATTTCAAGATGGAGGTGCATTTAGTTGAAAACAGTAGTTATTATTGATGCATTACGAACACCAATTGGAAAATATAAAGGCAGCTTAAGTCAAGTAAGTGCCGTAGACTTAGGAACACATGTTACAACACAACTTTTAAAAAGACATTCCACTATTTCTGAAGAAATTGATCAAGTAATCTTTGGAAATGTTTTACAAGCTGGAAATGGGCAAAATCCCGCACGACAAATAGCAATAAACAGCGGTTTGTCTCATGAAATTCCCGCAATGACGGTTAATGAGGTCTGCGGATCAGGAATGAAGGCCGTTATTTTGGCGAAACAATTGATTCAATTAGGGGAAGCGGAAGTTTTAATTGCTGGCGGGATTGAGAATATGTCCCAAGCACCTAAATTACAACGATTTAATTACGAAACAGAAAGCTACGATGCGCCTTTTTCTAGTATGATGTACGATGGGTTAACGGATGCCTTTAGTGGTCAAGCAATGGGTTTAACTGCTGAAAATGTGGCCGAAAAGTATCATGTAACTAGAGAAGAGCAAGATCAATTTTCTGTACATTCACAATTAAAAGCAGCTCAAGCACAAGCAGAAGGGATATTCGCTGACGAAATAGCCCCCTTAGAAGTATCAGGAACGCTTGTGGAGAAAGATGAAGGGATTCGCCCTAATTCGAGCGTTGAGAAGCTAGGAACGCTTAAAACAGTTTTTAAAGAAGACGGTACTGTAACAGCAGGGAATGCATCAACCATTAATGATGGGGCTTCTGCTTTGATTATTGCTTCACAAGAATATGCCGAAGCACACGGTCTTCCTTATTTAGCTATTATTCGAGACAGTGTGGAAGTCGGTATTGATCCAGCCTATATGGGAATTTCGCCGATTAAAGCCATTCAAAAACTGTTAGCGCGGAATCAACTTACTACGGAAGAAATTGATCTGTATGAAATCAACGAAGCATTTGCAGCAACTTCAATTGTGGTCCAAAGAGAACTGTCTTTACCAGAGGAAAAGGTTAACATTTATGGTGGCGGTATTTCATTAGGTCATGCGATTGGTGCCACAGGTGCTCGTTTATTAACGAGTTTAAGTTATCAATTAAATCAAAAAGAAAAGAAATATGGCGTGGCTTCTTTATGTATCGGCGGTGGCTTAGGACTCGCTATGCTACTAGAGAGACCTCAGCAAAAAAAAAACAGCCGATTTTATCAAATGAGTCCTGAGGAACGCCTGGCTTTTCTTCTTAATGAAGGCCAGATTTCTGCTGATACAAAAAAAGAATTTGAAAATACGGCTTTATCTTCGCAGATTGCCAATCATATGATTGAAAATCAAATCAGTGAAACAGAAGTGCCGATGGGCGTTGGCTTACATTTAACAGTGGATGAAACTGATTATTTGGTACCAATGGCGACAGAAGAGCCCTCAGTGATTGCGGCTTTGAGTAATGGTGCAAAAATAGCACAAGGATTTAAAACAGTGAGTCAACAACGCTTAATGCGTGGACAAATCGTTTTTTACGATGTTGCAGACCCCGAGTCGTTGATTGATAAACTACAAGTAAGAGAAGCGGAAATTTTTCAACAAGCAGAGTTAAGTTATCCATCTATCGTTAAACGCGGCGGCGGCTTAAGGGATTTGCAATATCGTGCTTTTGATGAATCATTTATATCTGTCGACTTTTTAGTAGATGTTAAGGATGCAATGGGGGCAAATATCGTTAACGCTATGTTGGAAGGTGTGGCCGAGTTGTTCCGTGAATGGTTTGCGGAGCAAAAGATTTTATTCAGTATTTTAAGTAATTATGCCACGGAGTCGGTTGTTACGATGAAAACGGCTATTCCAGTTTCACGTTTAAGTAAGGGGAGCAATGGCCGGGAAATTGCTGAAAAAATTGTTTTAGCTTCACGCTATGCTTCATTAGATCCTTATCGGGCAGTCACGCATAACAAAGGAATCATGAATGGCATTGAAGCTGTAGTTTTAGCTACAGGAAATGATACACGCGCTGTTAGCGCTTCTTGTCATGCTTTTGCGGTGAAAGAAGGTCGCTACCAAGGCTTGACTAGTTGGACGCTGGATGGCGAACAACTAATTGGTGAAATTTCAGTTCCGCTTGCGTTAGCCACGGTTGGCGGTGCCACAAAAGTCTTACCTAAATCTCAAGCAGCCGCTGATTTGTTAGCAGTGACGGATGCAAAAGAACTAAGTCGAGTAGTAGCGGCTGTTGGTTTGGCACAAAATTTAGCGGCGCTACGGGCCTTAGTCTCTGAAGGAATTCAAAAAGGACACATGGCTCTACAAGCACGTTCTTTAGCGATGACGGTTGGAGCTACTGGTAAAGAAGTTGAGGCAGTCGCTCAACAATTAAAACGTCAAAAAACGATGAACCAAGACCGAGCCTTGGCTATTTTAAATGATTTAAGAAAACAATAAAAAAAACAGTTCAGCAGAAATTATTCTGCTGAACTATTTTTTTTCACATTAGGTAGCCGTTTCAGGCCACGAATTGGTTTTACTTTTAAGACATCTAAGAAGAAAGTGAACACAGGGATTCCTACAATAAGTCCCCATACACCAAAGAGACGCTCACTAACTAATAAAATGACAAACGTATAAAAGATTGGTAACTCTGTTTTACTAGACATGAATTTAGGATTTAGCACGTAAGATTCAAATAAATGGACGATTGTAATTAAAGCTAAGATATAAATCACATCGTTCAAGCCACCTTGGGAATAAGCGATGAAACTTAGCGGAATGCAGGAAATAATCACACCAGCAACTGGGACTAAGCTCAAAATGAAGATCATAATGGCTAAACTAGGTAACTGAGTAAAGCCGATTATCGCCAAGGCCAAGGTAGTAATGACTGTATTCACCACAGCAATGAAAAACTGAGCTTCCATTACGACACCAAATGTGTTAACGAACTTGTTGGCGAAATAATAGATATCCTGAAAAAACCAATCAAAATCACTTTTTAAAAATAACTTAGAAAAATCAGCCATTTGCTTCTTCTCAATCATAAAGAAGAAACTTAAAATAAAGGACATGACAAATGATAAACCGACAGCACCAATATCTTGAATGTAGCGTAAAATCATTGAAGCACCATTCTGGAGTTGAGAGAGTAAGTTAGATTTTTCCAAGTATTGATCAATAAATTGCAATACTTGATTTGTATCTGTATGTGGACTTTGATAAAAATCAACTACAGAATTAATCATTTGAGTCGTTTGGTTAACTAGAACGGGAACATATTTAGTAATCGCTAAATAGATTAGAAAAACAACCAATGCATAGGTTAAGAGAACGATGACAATCGTCGGGATTTTCATATAGCGTTGAACAAAATGGACCAAACGAACAGCTAAATAGGTAAAGATAAATGTTAAAAGAATTGTTGTAATCATGCTTCTGGATAAATAAAGCACAAAAATAATCAAAGCAAGGACGCAAAGACGTCGCAAACGTTCATTTTGAATAAATTTTTGATACAAACTCATAGGGGAAACTCCTTCTTTACTGAATAATCAATCCTGTTAAGAATAACATAACCATACCGATGGCAGCTAGGCCGCAAACAATAATATGGCGGCGTTTGTACATCACTACAATGGCGATGAACTCTCGAATAAACGCGTTAGGTAAAAAATAAAAAGCGGTTTTTGCACCAATGCCATCAGCTTTTAAGCCAGCCATTCGAGCGAAAAGACCCGCTCGGAAAAGGTGATAATTGTTTGTAGTAAAAATGGCTTGGAAATTAGCATTTCCAAAATCCTCAATCATTGTTTCTTTGGAAAAACGCATATTTTCCAGGGTGTTTTTTGAATGAGCTTCTACTAAAATATCATCATCAGGAATACCTTGTGTCAAAGCATACATTTTCATCGCGACACTTTCAGGAAGTAATTCATCGGGACCTTGGCCACCAGACATGACGATTTTTGGTGGATTTAACGTTGCGCGATTTTGAGCCTTGTAAAATTGAATGGCTTTGTTGATGCGGGCTTGCAATAATGGCGGCACAATCTCACCATTGATTAACCCCGAACCTAACACAACAATATAATCCTGTGTATATTTTGGCTGATTAAATTGATACAACGTAGAAACAGTTAAAAAATTATAAAAAACAAACGCGAAATAAGTCAAAATAAATGGCGCAATAGTTAAGGGTAAGGAGAGCCAAGTTGGTAACAACGATTGAAAAAAGAAATTATAAATTAATAGTAATGTTAAGCCAATTGCTAGCAACAACGTCAACAAGTTCCCTAGAGACCGACCTTCTTTTCTCATAACAACGACCGCATTCCAATAGAGGAAAATAATTAAGGCATAGAGTCCTAAAGCCAAAGCGATAAAAATCGCCAGCAGGGCAATAATTGCTAAGGTGATTAGAAAGTAGTTGTTTGTACGAATCGCAGTAATCCCTAAATAAGTCGCTAGAACCACAAGAAAAATATTAAATAATGTTCCATTCAGTAAACGCCTTTTTTCTTTGAAGTAGAAGAGCGCAAACAAGCCAAAAAAAGCAATGGGAATTAAAAAGAAGGCTGTGCCACGAATGATTTCTAAATATAAAACATATGAGAAGAACATAAAGACGGTCCAGCCAAACATCCACGGCAACCAATCGTGTTCTTTTTTCTTTTTTCGCCACGAGGGAATGAAAAAGAGACCCAATAAATAAACACCTAAAAAGGTTAAATCACCATAAAATTGCATAAATAAACTCCTTTAAAACATTTTTCCTCTTCAGTATAACGAAAACTCTTCAAAAAAAATAGAGGAAGCACTTAGTTTCAGAAAGTTTTCTTGTTCTTTTTTTTATAAAAAAAACCTGACGATTAACGTCAGGTTTTTGAGTCAGTATTGTTTAATTAAGCTTTAGTAACGTTAGTTGCTTGAGGGCCACGTTGACCTTCTTCGATTTCGAAAGTTACTGCTTGACCTTCTTCTAAAGTTTTGAAGCCGTCACCTTGGATAGCTGAGAAATGTACGAATACATCGTTTCCGTTTTCTGCAGTGATGAAGCCAAAGCCTTTGTCTGAGTTAAACCATTTTACTGTACCTGTTTCCATAATAAATATCCTCCTAGATGTGTGTTATAACACATTCATATTTTGCAATTACTTGAAAGGTGAAAAATGTGGAAGATGTTTATTTGAAACAGCTACCCATATTACCGAACAAAAACTACATCTATTACTATAGCATACTAACTGGTTTTTGTATAGCGATAACCTTATTTTCTTTTTTATCGGATGTTTTTTAAAAACTAGAAAGTGAAGATAAGGCTGTTATAGTGCTGTTTCAATAAGTCTCAGAAAAAAAGCCCATTGTAAGGCGCTTTCTTACAATGGGCTTTTTGCCTGTTTTTAATAACGGAGGATAGCCGTTAAAGACTTTTCATCTGGTGCAGCTTTTTGGTCTAAAACAAAAACTTGACCGCCGTTTTGAATGACTTGGTAAGCAATGGTGTTTAAAAGTTTGCGGCGATCGTACTCTTCAGATGACATTTCATTGTTTTCAGTAACAAAGAGTGACGTTGCAATAAAAAGATGGGAAATTTTGCCGTCAGCTGCCGCTGGCGAAATATCTGTAAATTGATCTAAGAATTTACGATCTAGTAATTTGTTATAAGAAGCTGTTTCTTTTTCTGTTAACTCTGCAGCTATTTTTTCACTAGCGCTGCGGATATCTTGAATGGTTGCTTGTGCAGGTGAAGCAGCAACTGAAATTGAGCAATCATAATAAGGGTTTTTAGCAATCTTTTTAAAGAGTGTTTGGTTTTCTGGTAAAGCATAAAGATAAAGTGGTAATTTTTCAGGATTATCCAGTTGATCTTTTAAGAAAGTATCGACTGCTTGATAGTAGTTCACCCAATCAATTTCAACTTCTTTATCTTTAGTATTGATGCTATGATAAGCGACACCTTCTTTAGAACCGTTAGAACTACCTTGAGTTGAAAAGTTTAAATTACCCCCCGTTAATTCATCACCTAATGCTGTGACCACGTCTGTTGGTGCATCTTTAGGCAATTCAACAGGAGTCACAGTCGTATGATCGACCTTGTAAAGTTTCATTGAATCGCGATTTAGAGCAAGTAGGTAATAATGGTAGTTAAATTGTTTGTCTTTGACTAGTCCAAGTAAATAAGGAATCGTGTCCACGTAATATTGATCGTCAACGGGCACATCTAATCGTTGAACAAAGGTGTTCTCTGGAGATAAGATGATTGAAACACTTGCTGTGCCGTTGCGCCAGAAGGAAGCATCAGCTAGAAGTGCGTCAATTTTTTCTTGGAAAACAGCCCATTTTTCCTCAGGAAATTTTTTTTCAAAGCGTGTTTTTGCCGCTTTTGCAAAATTTTTCAAAACAAGCGAATCTTTTTCTACGTTTTGATGAGCGACATGGGTGTTAAACAAGAAAGTAACAAACGGTCCATGAACTTCTTCAGAAAATAATGTTGATAAGCTATCTTTTTTTTGATTTGCCATAATAAAATCCCCCTTCTAAAAGTAAGTGTAGCACAGGAAATCGAATGTTTAAAACAATATGTTCAATAAAAGAAAACGCTTTAAAGAATCTAAATAAAGGACTGTTAATGGTGTTCTAATAAAAGTTTTATAAAAAATATAGCTGAAACTCATGATAAAAAAGGCACAAACCACTATACTTACGTTATGCCAATTATCCCGAATTGGTTTTTTCATACTTACTCCTACCAAGAGTAAATAACAACCTTCATTTCCACCACAGACGACGGTCGTGGTGGTTTTTTTGTTTAGGTTCTAGTTTTTGCTATTAATTGACTAGGAGAAGTGAACGCTCTTTAAGAATTTGTCATTTCAAATTTACGGAACCGCAAGAAACGATTTGCTTCTTCCTCTAACTGAGTAATTTCTTCTTCTGTTAACTCTTCCGTAGTAATGTGAATATGTAACTCTTTTTGTGTGCTTGTCATAGGTGCCTGATGATTGATCTCTGTTTGTTGGGTGCGGCCCATTAAATAGTCCAAGGAAACAGAAAAATAGTCTGCTATTTTTAAAAGATTCTCTACTTTAGGCGAAGAGGTATCCCAACGACGAATTTGTCCATTGGAAATGCCGACGTTTCTTTCTAATTGGGCGAGGGTTAATTGCTTTGACTGAGCTAGTTGTTTAATGCGAGAAATTAAGGTCATTTCAAGTCCTCCTTGTGTTTTCCGTTTGCTAATTTTAAATTAGCGTAAAAGCGAATGGTTGTCAATTGCGAGCGTGTAATAAGAAGGTGAACATCTCATGAGTGATTTTTTAGAAAATTTCCGATGAAAAAAAGAAGAAATAGAGTTATTATTAGTAAGTAAACTGTTTTGGAGCGAGAGGGGATGAATCAATGGAGAAAATTAAAAGTTACCAAGAGGATTCTGAAGTGCAAAAAAATCGTTGGTGGATCTTAGTTTCTGTGGCTATGTTTACCTTCATGTCTACATTAGATTCCAGCATTGTAAATATTGCTTTACCGACTATTTCAAAAGAAATGTCCGTACCCATGAATCAAGCGGAATGGGTCGTATCTATTTATTTAATGGTTGTCTGTGCTTGTTTATTATTATTTGGAAAAATTGGCGACAGTTTTGGAAAAATAAAAGTTTATCGAATTGGCACGGTTATTTTTACGATTGGTTCGTTACTTTGTGGCTTTAATCAATCGCTGAGCTTTCTATTATTTGCGCGAGTCGTTCAAAGTATTGGTGCTAGCATGACCATGGCGACCAATTCAGGAATTATTACGGAAGTATTCCCTTTAAATGAAAGAGGGCGGGCGCTTGGTGCAGTAGGTGCCTTTGTCTCTTTAGGCGCGATTGCTGGTCCTGGGATTGGTGGATTGATCTTATCAAACTTTTCTTGGTCGTATATTTTTTGGATTAATGTTCCTGTGGGGCTAGTTACAATTTTAATTGGCGAAAAGTTTCTACCAAAAGATATTACAAAAACAAAAGAAAAAATCGATTTTTCAGGATTTGCTTGTATTGCCATTGCGATTATGACGTTCTTCGGTGGGATTTTCCTCGGACAAGAGAGCGGGTTTGGCTCGTTACAATCCTATTTATTGTTCATTATTGCAGTAATCGCATTAGGATTATTTATAATGGTTGAACGAAAAAGAAAAAGCCCACTTATTAAGTTCGCAATTTTTAAAAACAAAATTTTTACATTAAGTTTATTGTCCGCCGTTTTAATTTTTGCCTCAAACTTTTTTGTAAATGTTGTCATTCCATTTTATTTGCAGGATGCACGCAAACTAAGTGCTAGTTATGCTGGTCTATTAATGATGGTATTTCCGTTATTAATGGTGGTTGGGGCTCCTCTGAGTGGCTATTTGACGGATAAAATTGGCCCAGCTATTTTAACGTTTGGCGGATTGTTGCTCTTGTGCTGTACGTCGTTAATGTATATGTTTTTAGATATGAACTCGCCCATCTGGTATTATGTGATTGCAACGGCCATTATGGGCTTGGGAAATGCACTTTTCCAGTCTCCAAACAATACAATGGTTATGAGCAGTGTTGAAAAGCAAGATTTAGGTGTAGCAGGAAGTATGAATTCTTTTGCTAGAAACTTAGGGATGGTCATTGGGATTGCATTGTCAACGACCATTTTATATCGTGGTATGAGCGAAGCCTATGGTGAACGAGTAACCACGTATCTGGCTAATCGCCCAGATATATTTATTGTGGGAATGCGTGAAACCTTTTTTGTCGCCTTTCTATTATGTGTGGCGGCCTTTATATTAACGATTTTACGTTTTCGGAAAACAACCAAATAAGTAAAAAGAAGCAGACGAGAAAGATTCATGATTTTTCTCGTCTGTTTCTTTACTAGCTAAGAAAATAAGCAAATGCGATTGTATATTTCTAATTCTCTGTTACAATAAAGAAAGTAAACTGTACTAAACTGTACTACTTTTAAGAATGAATTTGACGATTAATTATCATAAGAGTGTGTAGAAAATACCGTAGGAGGAATACAAATGGAACTGATAGGACATGGACATTCATGTATTGAAATTCGTCTAAACGACGGCACGAACCTTTTATTTGATCCTTTTATTAATGGCAACCCTTTAGCGGACGTTTCACTTGAAGATTTACACCCTGATTACATCTTAATCACTCACGGACACAGCGATCATATTGGCGATATGCTAGCAATTGCTCAAGCCAACAAGGCAACAATTATTGCGATAGCTGAAGTGGCTACGTATGCACAGTCGCAAGGGGTAAAAGCGCATGGAATGAATCTAGGTGGGCGTTATGTCTTTCCTTTTGGTTCGGTTAAATTTGTGCCAGCTTTGCATAGTTCCGGTTATGAAATAGACGGCGTAATGACCTACATGGGCGAAGCAAGTGGGATTATTTTAGAAGCAGAAGATAAAAAAATTTATCACGCTGGTGATACGGCGTTGTTTTCAGATATGCGCCTTTTTGCAAAAGACAAATCCATTGATGTAGCGTTCTTACCAATTGGCGATAATTACACGATGGGACCAGAGGATGCGCTAGAAGCAGTCTCTTACTTAAATCCCGAAATAACCATTCCAATTCATTACAATACCTTTCCTGTTATCCAACAAAATCCAGCAATATTCGTAGAGCAAGTAGTTGGCGGGAAAGTATTAAACCCAGGAGAGACGATCCTAGTTTAGGAGGAAATTATGGCGACGAAACATGATCAAATTTTAAAACATATTGAAGAATTACCAATTGGCGATCGAATCTCTGTTCGAAGCATTGCCAAAAGTTTAAGTGTTAGTGAAGGAACAGCGTATCGGGCCATCAAAGATGCAGAAAATATTGGGCTTGTTTCCACCATTCAACGTGTTGGTACGATACGAATTGAGCGGAAGTTAAAAAAACATATTGAAAAATTAACATTTGGTGAAGTGGTCCGGATTATTGAAGGGGATGTGTTAGGCGGTAGCTCTGGTCTAGACAAAGTCCTTAATAAATTTGTAATTGGTGCGATGACAGAAACCGCGATGACGCGATATATTACTCCCGGATCCTTAATGATTGTTGGTAACCGCCAAGGTGTGCAAAAGCTTGCTTTAGAAAATGGGGCAGCCGTTTTAATTACAGGTGGATTTGAAACATCTGAAGAGATTGCGCAGTTAGCAGATCGTCTGGGTATGCCTGTCTTGAGAACCACATATGATACATTTACTGTGGCTACTATGATTAACCGTGCTTTAAGTGATCAGCTGATTAAAAAAGACATTTTACTCGTCAGTGATATTTATACAGCGCTTGAAAAAACCAATTATTTATTGACAACTCAGACGATTGCAGATTATCAGGCATTATCTGAAAGTACCCATCATTCTCGTTTCCCAGTAGTAAATAAGAAATTACGTTTAGTGGGGATTGTCACAGCCAAAGATGTCATTGGTAAAAGTGAACATTTAACCGTGGATAAAGTCATGACAAAGGATCCCAATGTTGTGAAAAAGATGATGAGTGTAGCGAGTGTCAGTCATCAAATGATTTGGGATGGTCTAGAAGTCATGCCGGTGGTGGAAGATGATTTAGCGCTTGTTGGGATTGTTTCTCGCCAAGATGTGATGAAAGCTATGCAATTGGTGCAACGACAACCACAAATTGCAGATACAATTTCAGATCAAATTTCCGGGGAAGTGATGCCTGTTGAAGAAAATGGCAAAGAAACAACCCGTTTTCGTTTTTCGGTTGCGCCCCAAATGGTTAACAGTGTTGGTACCATCTCGTTCGGTGTCCTAAGTGAAATTATTTCTAACGTGACACAACGAACAATGTTGATGAATCAAAAAAGAAATGTACTAATTGAACAAGTGAATCTACATTATTTGCGGCTAATCCAGTTGGAAAGTGAATTGGACATTCGTCCACGGATTTTAGAAATTGGTCGTCGCTCTGCAAAATTAGATATTGAAGTTTATTTAGAAAATGTCATTGTGGCAAAAGCAATTGTTGTTTGCCAAGTGATGGAGAGAACGTAGGAGGCTACAAAGAATGGACGTAGTAAAAGAAATTATGGCAGCAATTAAACAATATGAAACAATTATTATTCATAGACATCAAAGGCCCGATCCAGATGCAATTGGCTCACAGGTTGGGTTAGCAGAACTCTTAAGAGCGAGCTTTCCTGAAAAAAATATTTATCAAGTAGGCGGACCAGTGGAAGGCTTAGAGTTTTTAGCTGAAATGGACGTTATTACTGACGATGTCTATCGAGGTGCATTAGTCATTGTAACAGATACTGCAAATGCTCCACGAATTAGTGATGCGCGTTTTTCTTTAGGCGATCAATTAATTAAAATCGATCATCATCCGAATGATGAACCCTATGGAGATTTAGTTTGGGTGAATACAAATGCAAGTAGTTGTAGTGAAATTATTGTTGATTTTTGGCAACAGCATTTAGCAGAATTAACGATGACAGATAATGCAGCTCGTTTATTGTATGCTGGGATTGTGGGGGATACAGGACGTTTTCTTTATCCTTCCACTTCGGCGCATACACTCGCTGTCGCTGCGCAATTGCGTACGTTTAACTTTAATGCCGCAGACTTAAATCGTGAGTTAGACCAAATGCCTTTAAAGGTTGCTAAATTAGCGGGTTATATTTATCAAAATTTAGAAATCGACGCAAATGGCGCTGCTCGTGTCGTTTTACCACAAAGTATTTTAAACAGTTATGATATTGTCGATTCTGAAACGGCAGCCATTGTTTCAATGCCAGGAAAAATTGAAGATGTTCTCTCATGGGCAATCTTTGTTGAACAGCCGGAAGGTTATTATCGCGTTCGGTTACGTTCCAAAGGGCCAATCATTAATACAATTGCTAAAAAACATCATGGCGGCGGCCATCCTTTGGCAAGTGGCGCTAATGCACGTGATGCGGCTGAAATTGAAGTGATTTACCAAGAAATCCAAGCAGCTTGCCAAGAGTGGGCTCAAAAATAAATAAGTAATTAGAAAGTAGTTATCGGACGTTGATAAATCATTAGGACTACTTTTCATTCACTAGAAAATAAGGTAAAATGAAAAAGAATTATTTTTTACAAAGGAGAACGTTAATGACAGAGCAATTACCAAACTGCCCTGAATGTGGGTCGGCATATGCCTATGAAGATCGCGGATTATTTATTTGTCCAGAATGCGGTCATGAATGGTCACCAACAGAAGAAGTTGCAGAAGAAGGCTTAGTAGTCAAGGACTCAAATGGCAATCTTTTAGCGGATGGTGACAGTGTTACTGTAATCAAAGATTTGAAAGTTAAAGGTGCCAGTGGCGCAATTAAACAAGGCACAAAAGTGAAAAACATTCGTTTAGTGGAAGGTGATCATAACATCGATTGTAAGGTAGATGGCTTTGGTCCAATGAAGTTAAAATCAGAGTTTGTTAAGAAAAATTAAATTTCATTTGAATGATGAGACAGTAAGAGTCTAGGACACAACCATCGTCCTAGACTCTTACTAATGTTTATCGGTCTTGTATTTTATCATTGTACGAAGGCCGTGCCAAGCGTTGTAAAGTGTGAGGATTAACCCGATACCTAAAGGAATCCATAACCATTGCGGAGAATAAGCGGCATCTTTTAACGTTTCAGGGTTGATGGTCCATGATTCTTGCAATACTTGGAAACTAAAAACCATGAGAAATGTTGAAATAAGTAACAAAATAAACCGTAAATAATGAATCGTTGTTTGACGGTGAATCAGTGCAAAGAGTAAGTAGAGCACAAGTAAAAATAGCGGCACTCCAAACGCAAAATATGGCTGTAACATGAGAACGTCCTCCTTTTTCTTAATGATACTGCAAAGGAGAGGATTTGCAAAATAAAATTTATTGTTGGTACATTTTTTTAGAAACAAGTATAGTGTTATTGAGGCATTCATACTTGAAATTGTTTATCTTGGAGGAATTTTTATGGCAGTATATAGCGAACCAATTAAATGGGCAATCATTATTTTCCCGTTTCTAGCATTTTTTATTTCTGGGGCATTATTAATCTATGAATACCGCAAATATGGTTCCTTTGTTTGGACACGAGCAATGATTTTGTATTCATTTGTTTTTTATTTATTATGTGCCTATTTCTTGGTGATTTTACCGTTGCCATCTCGGGCAGAAGTGGCTCAATACACAGGACCAACAATGGAACTGCGGCCTTTTCATTTTATTTCAGGGATTTTAAACGAAACTGTTTTTTCGCTCAAAGATCCTAGTACGTATTTGCCAGCATTAAAACAGCATGCCGTTTTAGAACCACTGTTTAATGTTTTATTAGTTTTACCTTTTGGTGTGTATTTACGGTATTATTTCAAATGTTCATTTTTAAAAACAGTTCTTGCGAGTTTTTTATTGTCATTATTTTTTGAATTAACACAGTTATCTGGCCTTTATTTTATTTATCCACGTTCGTATCGCTTGGCGGATGTCAATGATTTAATTAATAATACCGTCGGAGGCATAGTTGGTTATTGGTTGACGCCACTCTTTACCTTTTTATTGCCAACAAGAGAAGAAATTGATGCCACCTCTTATGAAAAAGGGCAGACAGTTAGCCTGTTAAGACGTTTCTTTGCATGGGGGATTGATTGGTTGGTGATTGGCTTTGTGCAAGGCCTGCTCGTTTTTGGACTAAATTTCATTCCAGCTTATAAAAATTGGGCAACCAATTATCCGATTTTTTCAGATCGGATGTGGTTCTTTATCATGGTTTTTGCGGTCTTTATCGTCATGATGAAACTGACAAACGGTCAAACGTTAGGGAAAAAAGTTGTTCGCATTCGGGTGGTTGAAACAGGACATGAAAAAATTCGTTTAAAAGTCTTGTTTGTTCGCTACGGTTATTTGTATTTTGTGTATGGTTTAATTAGTATTTATCTAGCCAATGCCACTGATTTATTGAATTCTTCTAATCGGATGTTGCAAATGGTGTCACTGCTTCTGTATTTGTTCTGTTTAATTTTATATTTACTGTTTTTGATCAACGTTTTGTTAACCTTGATTCGTAAAAAACGGCGTTTGTTTTATGAAAAAGCCAGCCATACTTATACAGTCAGTACATTAGAAGTTGCGAAAACAAAGGAATCAGCAGGTGAGTAAAAGTTGTTTTTGTGTTATAATGCCAAAGTGCATAAAGAATTTAACGAGAAGAGGTGAGGCAAGTGCCTTCATTTAAACAATTTCAATTTCAACCTTTTATCAACGAAGCACTCGCAGAAAAAGGGTTTGAAGAACCAACAGAAGTCCAAGAAAAATTAATCCCAATCATTAAGAAAGGGAAAAGTGTCATTGGACAATCGCAAACAGGAAGTGGAAAGACGCATACTTTTTTACTTCCATTAATGGATAAAGTTAAGCCAACTATCGACGAAGTACAAATTGTGATTACTGCGCCTAGTCGTGAATTAGCCAATCAAATTTATCAAGAAGCGCAGCAACTGGCTCGTTTCAGTCAACCAGAAATTCGCGTGTCAAATTTTGTTGGCGGAACAGATAAACAACGTCAATTAAATAAATTAAAGCATCAACAACCTCATGTGGTGATTGGTACACCAGGGCGGATTTTAGATATGATGAATGAACAAGCCTTGAAAGTGCATACGGCTTTTGCCTTTGTTGTCGATGAAGCAGACATGACATTAGATATGGGCTTTTTAGAAGAAGTCGATCAAATTGCTGGTCGTTTGCCAGAAAAATTACAAATGCTCGTTTTTTCTGCAACCATTCCAGAAAAATTACGACCATTTTTAAAAAAATATTTAGAAAATCCAGTGATTGAACATATCAAACCAAAAGCAGTTATTTCAGAAACAATTGACAATTGGTTGATTTCCACCAAAGGAAAAAACAGCAATCAAATAATTTATCAATTATTGACTATCGGGCATCCTTATTTAGCGATTGTTTTTGCAAATACTAAACAAAGAGTTGATGAAATCACCGATTACTTAAAAGATCAGGGCCTAAAAGTTGCCAAAATTCATGGAGACATTACACCACGCGAAAGAAAACGTGTGATGCGTCAAGTTCAAAATCTTGACTACCAATATGTGGTAGCTACTGATTTAGCCGCACGTGGGATTGATATTGAAGGGGTTTCACATGTCATCAATGCAGAAGTTCCACATGAATTGGACTTCTTTATCCATCGGGTTGGCCGCACAGGACGTAATGGATTGAATGGGACTGCCATAACATTATATTCACCAGCAGATGATGAAGCGATTACTCAGATTGAGCAGTTAGGTGTTTCTTTCAAACCAAAAGAAATTAAAAATGGTGAGATTGTAGAGACGTATGATCGCAACCGTCGAACAAAACGAGAAAAATCTCGAGAAGAATTAGACCCAACGTTAATTGGTTTAGTGAAAAAGAAAAAGAAAAAAATTAAACCAGGATACAAGAAAAAAATTAATTGGGCAATTGAAGACAGCAATAAGAAAAAACGTAAAATTGAACGTCGTCAAAAAGATCGTTCTGCTAGAAAAGCAAAAAAGAATTCTTCTAACTAAAAACGTTGTGGATTATAGAAAGTAAGGGACGAGAATCGTAAAGATTCTCGTCCCTTACTTTTTTATATGATAAATATTTAAGTCACTTTTAAAATAACTCTTTTTTTAAAGTGACTATTGCTAAAAGTAGAGAAATTTACCAATTAATTGTAAAGATTTTTGTCGAAAACATCAAAATGTTAGTGTTAAAGATCAACATTTTGATGTTTTCTCAAGAAAAAAATAATAAAATTACAGAATTTTTGGCGTGTTTTAGCAAAAAGTAGGAAGTTTCGGCTCTTTTTTTGTTAAAAAATCGGCTTTATTAGCTGATATTAAAGGAAATTCATTTTTTTTTACGGAGGATAAAAAAATTTTACACACAAAAAAATTCATTTTCTAATATAATATAAATAACCACCAAAATAAAGAATAAAGGAGCTAAGAGAGATGAAGATAAAAAGGTGTTTATTAATCAATCGCTGGAGGAAACACGCAATTTGGTAACGTAGTTTGGTTGGTGCGTTTAGTTATTGGTAGCAGAGAGAATTTTTAGGAGGAAAGAAGAAATGAGAAGGATTTTGGTATTAACAAAGAACATTTTAGTTGAGCAAACATTTCAGCAGCAATTACAACATTTAAATTATGAAGTCTTTTGTACGAACTGCTTTGAAGAAACTATAGAACATGAGTTAACTTTTTTTAATTATTTTGATGCAATTGTATTAAGCGAAACACTTTCTCAGAACGATTGCTTGAGATTATTAGGAAGTCTTTCATCGTTAGAGAAGCCGATTTATCGACGTTCACAATCGATGTGTAATAAACGTGAAGCGGAGATTTGGCAGGAAAGAGGTATTATCCGGTGGTTAGGCCTCAAAGATTCATTGGAAGATATTCGTGAAAAAATTGACACTGTCGATCAAAGTTTTGCCGAAGTCACAGCCGAGCTACTTGATGACCAAGTAAAAAAGATTCGCTTTACAAAAAACGAGCAACGCTTTTTAAAAATCTTGTATCAGCATGCCCACGAAGGGTTGGATCGTGATCAAATTTGTCGCTTGCTTTGGCAGAAAGAACCAGATGCTTCTACAAAATCGCAGCTGTCTTTCGTATGTAAACGAGTGAAACAAAAATTTAGTGATGCAGGTATGAACGAAGAGATTATTACAACCTCTTGGGGAAAAGGGTATCAAATAAATGAACAAATTTTGCCTTATTTAGAGCAAACGTTATTTGAAACAGCTCAGTAAGGAAAGATTCCTACGAAAACAATTGACTTTTTAGCAGATCTTTCTTATACTTTTGACTATAAGCTAAAGGATATGAGGAATCTTATTTTGATCACAGAAAGCCGTTCATTGCTGAGAGAAGGGCATCAGATAAATTTACTTGCTCCCTTTAGATGGACTTGATAGAAATATCAACGCGACTCTGCGTTATAGAGCTTAAGAGGTAATGATCCAACATCATTGCAATCAAGGTGGTACCGCGAGCAATCGTCCTTGACTGCAATGGTGTTTTTTGTGTTCACAATCTGCCACTTAAGAGGGTACAAAATATAAATAGTTAATTATTAATAGAAAGTAGGAAAATCAATGAAAGAATTAACAAGTAGTCAAGTTCGCCAAATGTATTTAGACTTCTTTAAGTCTAAAGGACATTCAGTAGAACCAAGCGCTTCTTTAGTACCAGTAAACGATCCAACATTATTATGGATTAACTCTGGTGTTGCGACCTTGAAAAAATATTTTGATGGCTCTGTTGTGCCAGAAAATCCAAGAATTACGAATGCTCAAAAATCTATTCGTACAAATGATATTGAGAATGTTGGGAAAACGGCTCGTCATCATACAATGTTTGAAATGTTAGGGAACTTCTCAATTGGAGATTATTTTAAAAATGAAGCGATTCACTGGGCCTGGGAATTTTTAACTGGTGCTGAATGGCTTGCTTTTGACCCAGAAAAATTATATGTGACTGTTTATCCGAAAGATACAGAAGCAAAACGCATTTGGCGTGATGAAGTTGGTTTATCTGAAGATCATATTATTGATGTAGAAGATAACTTCTGGGATATCGGTGCTGGTCCAAGTGGTCCGGATACGGAAATCTTTTATGATCGCGGCGAAGAATTTTTAGATATTCCAGAAGATGATCCAGAAAATTATCCTGGTGGCGAAAATGAACGCTATTTAGAAATTTGGAACTTAGTGTTCTCTGAATTTAACCATACACCAGAAGATACGTATGAACCATTACCACATAAAAACATTGATACGGGCATGGGCTTGGAACGTGTTGTATCTATCATTCAAGATGCACCAACAAATTTTGAAACTGATTTATTTATGCCAATTATTCATGCGGTAGAAGCTTTAGGAACTAACGTGAAATATGGAGATGCACCACAAACGGATGTTTCCTTTAAAGTGATTGCTGACCATATTCGTGCTTTATCCTTTGCAATTGGTGATGGTGCGCTTCCTTCAAATGAAGGTCGTGGCTATGTGTTACGTCGTTTATTACGTCGTGCGGTAATGCACGGGAAAAAATTAGGCATTAATGAAGCCTTTTTATACAAATTAGTGCCTGTTGTTGGCGAAATCATGGTAAGCTACTATCCAGAAGTATTACAACAAAAAGACTTCATCGAAAAAGTGGTTCGGACAGAGGAAGAACGTTTCCATGAAACCATCAATGAAGGTTTAAGCATGTTAAATGAGGTTATTAAAGAAGTTAAAGATGCAAAAGGCGATACATTAGATGGAAAAATTATCTTCAAACTTTATGATACTTTTGGCTTCCCCGTAGAATTAACGGAAGAAGTTGCAGAAGATGAAGGCTTGAAAGTCGACCATGCTGGGTTTGAAACAGAAATGGAAGCACAGCGTGAACGTGCTCGTTCTGCCCGCAGTAAAGAAACTTCAATGGGTGTTCAATCTGCTTTATTAACAGATATTAAAGTAGAAAGTAAATTTGTTGGCTATACAGAATTAACACATGATAGTGAATTATTTGTTATTATTCAAGGTGACGCACTAGTAAATGAAGCATCTGTAGGAACAGCCGAATTAATTTTTGCTGAAACACCATTTTATGCTGAAATGGGTGGACAAATTGCTGACCGCGGCTATGTAAAAAATACCGCAGGGGAAGTCGTTGCCAACGTGGTGGATGTGAAAAAAGCACCAAACGGTCAATTTTTACACAAAGTAGAAGTTTTGGCGCCATTAGCAGAAGGTCAAATTTATCAATTGCAAGTGGACGAACGGATGCGGACACGTATTTTGAAAAACCATACGGCAACCCATTTATTGCATCGTGCTTTAAAAGATGTGTTAGGGGAGCATGCCAACCAAGCAGGCTCATTAGTTGCACCAGGACATCTACGTTTTGACTTTACTCATTTTGGGCAAGTTACATCAGAAGAACTAGCGCGGATGGAAGCCATCGTTAACGAAAAAATCTGGGAAGCTATTCCTGTTGTCACAATTGAAACAGATATTGATACAGCGAAAAACATGGGCGCAATGGCGTTATTTGGCGAAAAATATGGCAAAGAAGTCCGTGTAGTTAATATTGGGGATTACTCTATCGAATTATGTGGTGGAACACATGTTGCTAATACAGAAGATATCGGGATTTTCAAAATTGTTTCTGAATCTGGGATTGGTGCAGGAGTACGCCGTATTGAGGCAGTGACGAGTAAAGAAGCGTATCAACTTTTACAAGAAGAAGAACGTCAATTGAAAGAGATTGCTACACTAGTTAAATCACCTCAATTAAAAGAAGTGGTTACGAAAACAGAGCAATTGCAACAACAATTACGTGATCTACAAAAAGAAAACGAACAATTGGCAGGCAAATTAGCGAACCAACAAGCTGGTGACATTTTTAAAGATGTCAAAGACATCAATGGTGTTCGTTATATTGCCGCTCAAGTCAATGTTAAAGACATGAATCAATTACGCCAATTGGCTGACCAATGGAAACAAAAAGAATTGTCTGATGTACTAGTTCTGGCAACTGCACAAGATGAAAAAGTAAGCTTGTTAGCGGCTATGACAAAAGACATGAACGGAAAAGGCTTAAAAGCCGGTGACTTAATCAAAGCAATTGCGCCAAAAGTTGGCGGTGGCGGCGGTGGTCGTCCTGATATGGCTCAAGCTGGTGGGAAAAATCCAGCAGGGATTGCGGATGCCTTAGCAGAAGTTGAAAACTGGTTGGCAAATGCCTAATTAAAAATGTTTTCCCTATTATTAATATAAGGAGAATGCTCTTTATAGCAATAATGACAGCCCTCTTCAAAGTTATGAAATTGATTTTGAAGGGGGTTCTTTTTTATAAGTGATTACGGAGAGAAAACAGTAGATTGCACGAATGTGTAAGTTTTCATCTTCAATTGACAATGGTATAATAAGCAACGGAGGAATCAAAAATATGAATGAAAATCAATTATCAAAACGTCTCGCAACGGTTGGTGATTTAATCCCTAGAGGAAGTCGCTTAGCAGACATTGGTTCAGACCATGCTTATTTACCAGTTGCTTTAATGTTAGAAAATAAACTGTCTTTTGCTGTGGCTGGGGAAGTGGTGGAAGGCCCCTATCAATCTGCCAAAACCCAAGTCAGTAAATCCAATTTGACGGATAAAATTATCGTACGTTTAGCGAACGGGCTAGATGCAATTGAACCTGAAGATCAAATAGACGTCATTAGTATTTGTGGAATGGGCGGCACATTAATCCGAGATATTTTAGAAGCTGGACGCAAAAAAAATCGTTTAACAGGGAAGGAACGCCTTGTTTTACAACCGAATATTGGTGAACCAACTTTACGACGCTGGTTAATGGTAAACGACTACAGTATTATTGATGAAACAATCGTGGAAGAAAACCGTAAATTGTATGAAATTATCGTAGCCGAAAAAACAGAGCAATCCGTTTCTTATACGGACCAAGAATTACTATTTGGGCCAGTTTTAATTAAAAAACAAGGACCCGTTTTTACCAAAAAATGGCAACGAGAATTAAAACAGCGCAAAACTGTTCTTGCACAACTAGCAAAAGCAAGTGGAGAACATATTGAAAAACAAGTGAAACTACAGCAAGACCAACAATTAATTGAGGAGGTGCTGGCCAATGGCTGTGAACGGTAAGACATTGATTCGACGCTTCAATGACTATTGTCCCGAGTGGCTAGCTGAAACGGGAGATCCTGTGGGCTTGCACATTGGTACGTTAGATAAACCAATTGAAAATGTGATGGTTACCTTAGATGTTCGTCCTGAGGTCGTTGCAGAAGCAATTGAGAAGCAGGTTGATTTAATTATTGCGAAACACCCACCTATTTTCCGCCCAGTTAAGCGATTAACCACAGATAATTTTCAAGAAAAAATGTACGCTGATTTATTAAAACACGATATTGCTGTTTATGCAGCGCATACTAACATGGATATTATTGACAATGGGCTAAATGATTGGTTTTGTGAATTATTGGGAATTAAACAGACCACCTTTTTAACTAAAACACATACTGTTCCTTATAAAAAATTAGCCGTTTTTGTGCCAATTGATGAAGCTCCGCAAATGAGAGAAGCTTTAGGTCTAGCTGGTGCTGGAGCTCAAGGTGATTATTCTAAAACAAGTTACTCTTTAATTGGAACAGGACGTTTTACACCAACACAAGGAGCAAATCCAACGATTGGCGAAATTGGTCAAGAAAGTGTCGTCCAAGAAGCAAAAATCGAAGTGATTTTCCCTGAAACTAAACAAGAACAAGTTCTTGCAGCTATGTTACAGGCGCATCCTTATGAAGAACCGGCGTATGATGTTTATACCATTGAAAATCAATCAAAAGAATTTGGTTTAGGTCGGGTTGGAGTATTAGACAAGCCTGTGAGATTCTCTGATTTTGTACAGCAAGTTAAGGAAGCTTTCCAATTGGATGGCTTGCGGGTCATTGCAAAAGATGATACTAAAATGATTCAACGGGTAGCCATTTGTGGTGGAAGTGGTGAAAAATTCTATCATGATGCATTACGTAAACAAGCCGATGTCTATATTACTGGTGATGTGTATTATCATACGGCACATGACATGATTGCTGAAGATTTACCAGTTATCGATCCTGGTCATTACATTGAAGCGCTTTGTAAGCCAAAACTTGTGGAATTAATGAATCAATGGAAACAAGAAAATGAGTGGGCTGTATCCATTTTTGAATCAGAAGCGAATACCAACCCATTTCGTTTTAAATAAAAAAATGAAGATTAAAGGAGTGTTCTTTTATGTATGAAAATCTATTACCTCGTTTTTTACGCTATGTGAAAACAGAAACACGCTCAGATGCAACTAGCACAACGACACCATCAACACAAACACAAGTAGCCTTTGCACAAACCTTAAAAAAAGAATTAGAAGAATTAGGGATGAGCGATGTTATTTATAACGAAACAAATGGTTTTGTGATTGCTACGTTACCTAGTAACGTGGAGAAAGACGTTCGTTCAATCGGCTTTATTGCCCATATGGATACGGCTGATTTTAATGCAGTGAATGTTTCTCCGCAAATTGTTGAGAACTATGACGGAGAATCAACGATTCCTTTAGATAAAGAAGGCAAATTCACTTTAAATACGAAAGACTTTCCTAACTTAAAAAATTATCGTGGTGAAACACTTATCACAACCGATGGTACCACTTTATTAGGGGCTGATGATAAATCAGGTATTGCGGAAATAATGACAGCCATGGAATATTTAATTAATCACCCAGAAATTAAGCATGGCACCATTCGTGTGGCTTTCGGTCCTGACGAAGAAATTGGTGTAGGTGCCGACAAATTTGATGTCGCTCAATTTAACGTGGATTTTGCTTATACAATGGATGGTGGGCCAGTAGGTGAATTACAATTTGAAACGTTTAATGCGGCGCAAGCAGAAATTACAATTCAAGGGAAAAACGTTCATCCAGGAACGGCGAAAAATACAATGATTAATGCGTTACAACTAGGAATTGATTTCCATAATGCCTTACCTGCTGACGAAGTTCCAGAAAAAACAGCAGGTGAAGAAGGCTTTTATCATTTAGCAGCGTTTGCTGGAACGCCAGAAGAAGCTACAATGACGTATATTATTCGCGATCACAATCGCGAGATTTTTGAAGCACGTAAAGCTAAAATTAAAGAAATTCAGCAAACATTGAATGCACCATTTGATGAAGAACGAATCAAAGTTGATTTATTTGATCAATACTATAATATGCGAGAAGTGATTGAAAAAGATATGTCCATTGTCGAAATTGCTAAACAAGCAATGGAAGAATTGTCAATTCAACCAATTATTGAACCTGTTCGCGGTGGAACGGATGGCTCAAAAATTTCTTATTTAGGGATTCCAACACCAAATATCTTTGCTGGTGGCGAAAATATGCATGGCCGTTTTGAATTTGTTTCATTACAAGCCATGGAAAAAGCGACCAATGTGATTATTAAAATTGCTGAATTAAATGCAAAATAAATGAGGTACTCAATAGGAAAGTAAGAAAACGGGCAACCGAGAGCTTACTTTCCTGTTGTAGTTTCATGAGTCATTGAAAATTTTTTTGCAATTAGAATCAGAACAAGGTATCCTAGTACAGTAACTAGTTAGGAGGCCAGAAAGAATGCTTCAGTGGATAGTAATCATTTATTTCCTCGTCATTAATTTAGTATTGTTTAGTATGATGGGTTATGATAAAAAACAAGCAAAACGTGGGGACTGGCGTATTCCAGAACGCCGCTTATTGACGATAGGACTTGTCGGTGGCGGTCTAGGTGGGCTAATGGGACAAAAGAAATTTCATCATAAAACCCAAAAACCAGTTTTTGCATTGTGTTATTCAATTGGCGTAATCGCGATGATTAGTTGCATCTATCTAACGTTTAAGTAAGAACAAAAAAGGAGAAGCGATGAAAGGAAAAGTAAAAATTGGCTTAAATATGTTGTTAATGATTATCGTTTTAGGCGTAATCTTTTATGTCATGGATAATTCATTAAGTGATATTTTTGCTCAACTGATGGAAACGAGTTGGCTGGTGCTGATTGCTGTTATTTTTTTTGGAGTAGTTTATCAATTTGCAGAAGGGCGCTCAATCAAGGAAATAGCTCGTTATTTTAACAAAGACTTTACAACAGTGGATGGTTTTTTTACTTCTTGTTATGTAGCATTTTATCGGATTATTTCATTTGGCACGGGAACCTTGCTTTCAGAAATTTATTTTTATAAGAAAAAGGGAATTCCTGTTTCTAAAAGTGTGGGGATAACGGCATTACATATGATTATGTACAAAGCAGCCGTGATTTTTTTAGCAATTATTGGTTTGATTATTCAATTTTCCCTGTTTTATGAAAATGCGCCTAAGATGATTCCATTCATTTTAGCAGGTGTTATTTTAACATTAGTAATAATTGCAGCATTACTTATTTTATCTAGTAGCTTAAAGTTGCAAGTTTTATTGGTTAAGTTTGCCAATCGTTGGTTTAAACGACCAAAACTAAGAGATTGGGTGGATAATTGTAATTTACAAATCTATTCCTTGCGGGCGGCTGTCCAAACAATTACACAAGATCGCTCAGCGTTGCTTCGAATCTTTTCATGGAATGTATTTAAATTATTATTTTGGTACATTATTCCTTACATTGTTTTAGTAGAAAATCACCCGAATATTGATTTATTATTAGTGATGTCCTTTACCAGTTTTGCTGTTATTCTTTCAGGAGTTATTCCAACACCTGCTGGCATTGGTCCATTTGAATTTGTTTACTTATTGTTGTTTAAACCATTGGTCGGCAATGTTGATGCTGTAGCATCTGTTTTACTGTATCGATTTGGTAGCTTTGTGTTACCCTTTTTGATTGGCTTGGTTTATGTCGCCATTGAGAAACGAAAATCATTACGCATTGAGATTGAAGAAATAAAACGTCAAACAGATGAATAAGGTAGAACGAGAAAAAGAGTCGCTCTTTTTCTCGTTCTTTTTTTTTAAAAGGAATTGACTTGTACGAGGGATGTCTTATAATAGACTTAATACATGACTAAAAAATATTTTTTTGAACTAATAAAAATTATGGTAAAGGGGTGGCGAAAATTATTGCTGATTGTACAGCAGTGCTGTTATGCGGCGGGAAAAGTTCACGGATGGGATTTGATAAAGCATTATTGAAAATTCAAGGCCAATACGTGATCTTGCAAACAGCTGAAAAGTTAATGGAACTGTTCGAAGAGGTTATTTTAGTAACGAATGATAGTCAAAAATTTCCTAAGGCGTTTAGAAAATGCACAATCATTCAAGATATGTATCTTGGAAAGGGGCCATTAGGTGGGATTGTGACAGCAATGAACTATACTCAGAAAGCTGAAGTGTTTGTAATTGCCTGTGATATACCAACTTTTTCTCCTAAACTTGTGTATCAGTTAGCCTCTAAGCGTGGACAAAATCAAGTAACAATCTTTGACTTTGAAGGTCGTCAAGAACCATTATTTGGCTTTTATCGATGTTCTTGTTTACCAACATTTCAAAAACAGCTTGCGCAAAATAACTATCAGATTCGGCAAGAATTTGAGCATCTATCTGTAAAAACGGTGCAACTATCAAAAGAGAATCAACTTAAAAATGTCAATCGAAAAGAAGAATTGTCTCAGTGGTATCGATAAAAAGGAGGAATCGTAATGGATTTTTTCAGTAGTGAAGAAATAGTTGCAAGCTTAGGTGATAAGGCAAAAATGAAAGGGAAATTATCGTTTGTTCGACTCTGTATTTTAGGCATCATGGCTGGTTTTTGTATTGCACTGGGTTACTTGGCGTTTATTCGTATCACTGGAACCGCCCCCACAGAATGGGGAAGTTTTAACAACTTTCTGGGTGGAGCTTTATTTCCAGTTGGATTGATAGCGCTTACTTTTGTTGGTGGTGAGTTAGCAACAGGCAATATGATGGTAATGACATTAGGCGTATTACAGAAAAAGGTTCGAGTGGGCACTCTTTGTTATAACTGGCTAGTTGTTTTATTGACCAATTGTCTAGGCGGATTTCTTGTGGCGTATTTATTTGGCCATATTGTTGGGTTAACTGAAGGTGCGTTTCTGGATAAAACAGTCGCAGTTGCTCAGGCGAAAATTGCTGATCCACCGCTAGTTGCTTTTGTTTCAGGGATTGGCTGTAATATTTTTGTTTGTTTAGCGGTTTATCTCGGAGCGTTGGCAAAATCATATTTAGGTAAAATGTTTGGCTTGTGGTTTCCTGTCATGGTTTTCGTTGTTTGTGGGTTTCAACACGTGGTCGCCAATGCGTTTATTATTCCAGCGGCAATTTTTTCACAAAGCACCACAATCAGTTGGTGGGATTATTTGCAAAATACACTATGGGTATTTTTAGGCAATGCAGTAGGTGGCAGTCTTTTTATGGCCGTACCATTGATCTTTATGACAAAACCAGCAACTGTCAAACCAAGAGTTGAGAAAACGATTCAGACGGAGGAGCTCTATGGCAATTGAGATACCAAACATGATTCAAATTGGTTCTACTGGTCGGAATAGTGGCAAAACGACATTAGCCGAAGCCCTTATTAAACAGTACCAAGAAGTCTATCCAATTTATGGCTTGAAGATTATTACGATTAGTGGTCAACGAGGGGTGTGTCAACGAGGCACAAAAGGATGCGGAATTTGTACCAGTATTACAGCTGGTTATGAATTAGTAGAAGAGCAAGAGACGATTGGCAATAAAGATACCATGAAATTATTAGCTGCAGGTTGTCAAAAAGTTTTTCTATTGAAAGTTTTTCAAGAAAATTTGGCGGAAGCCATTCAGCAATTTCTGAAAGCTGTGCCGGCCCAAGCATTAATCATTTGTGAATCAAATTCATTACGTAATGTTGTACAGCCAGGACTATTTCTTATGATGAATAACCAGAATCGCCAAAAAGAATCAGCAAAAAATGTTATAGATAAAGCCGATTTTTGTTTACTATCTGCTGAAATACCAAAAGAATTGCGTATCTATTATCAAGGAGAACAACTTCAAGTTTCACTAAAAAGGGGGAATAAAAAGGAATGTGTGCATTAAGCTTAATTGAAAAAGAAGCGATTATTCTAGCAAACGATGCTGATCCACAACGAATTTTAAATATTTTAATTGAATTACAATTTGCTTCAGAGGAAGGGTATATCGATCAGGAAACAGCTCAATTAGTTGCAGAGCATCTACATTTAACGGAAGCGCGAGTCTATGAAATCGTCAGTTTTTATGCCATTTTAAAGACGGAACCGCAAGCGAAGTATGTCTTGAAGATTTGTAACAGCACACCGTGTCATTATACTGGTGGGGCGATGGTTGCAGAGGTATTAGAAACCATTTTAGAAGTGCCAGAGAATCAGCCGACCCCAGATGGCTTATTTATGTATCACAGTATTCCTTGTATCGGGGCTTGTGATTTAGGTCCAGTAATTAAAATTAAGGACACCGTTTTTAGTCAACTAACAGAAGAGAAAATTTATCAATTAATTCAACATTTACAAAATGATTGCTATGAAGGACTGTAGGAGGTGAGTCAATGCTTAAGAGAAACCAACCAATGTTATTAGAGAGAATGGGGAAAATGCAATCTGCGACCGATGTTTCTGAATATTGTAAATACGATGGATTTGATGGTTTAAAAAGAGCAATTTCACTATCGGATGAAGAAATTTTAAACGAACTGGATATTGCGCACTTAAGAGGTCGCGGTGGAGCAGCCTATCCTTTAGGAAAAAAATGGCGCCATCTTTATCATGCAAAAGGAACCACAAAGTACATTGTTTGTAATGCTGATGAAGGCGAACCAGGGACCTTTAAGGATAAAGTACTTTTATCTGAAGATCCATTGAGTGTGATTGAAGGAATGATCATTGCTGGCTATTTATTTTCAGCAAAAGCAGGTTATATTTATATGCGAGGAGAATATCGCAGAATCCAAAAAACATTTCAAGAAGCACTGGATAATGCACGACAAGCTGGCTTTTTAGGGGAAAACATTTTAGGAATTGAAGGATTTAATTATGATATTACGATTATTTCTGGTGCTGGCGCCTATATTTGTGGGGAAAATTCAGCACTTTTAAATTCAATTGAAGGAAAAACGGGGCGGCCGCGTGTCAAACCACCACACTTAGCAGATGTTGGTTTATATTTGCAACCAACATTAGTAAATAATGTTGAATCATTTGCAAGTGTTCCTGTAATTTTACGAGAAGGTGGACAAGCCTTTTTAGAGATGGGTACTGCCGATGGTGGCGGAACAAAGCTAATTTGTTTGTCTGGACATATTAAAAATCGGGGCTTATACGAGGTCAACCTTGGAACACCATTAGAAGAAATAATTTATGGCGAGCAATACGGCGGAGGCTCTGCAACTGGTCGATCATTAAAATTTAT
Organism: Enterococcus sp. DIV2453a; assembly: GCF_050533535.1. Taxonomy (NCBI): domain Bacteria; kingdom Bacillati; phylum Bacillota; class Bacilli; order Lactobacillales; family Enterococcaceae; genus Enterococcus; species Enterococcus sp. DIV2453a. The sequence continues at coordinate 1,246,733 of NZ_CP172899.1, forward strand.
TCACTTCGGTGGACAATCCGGTCCAATTGGTGCTGTCGCAACGTTAAGGGATTGTTTGTATTCCTACGAAGATTTATGGGCCCATGACTTATCTGTCGGCTCTGGTGCAATTGTAGTAATGGATGATTCAGTCAATGTTGTGGACTATTTAGTACACGTGGCGGCCTTTTTTGCTCATGAGTCCTGTGGTAAATGCACCCCTTGCCGATTGGGAACAACTAGGATTTTGGAATTATTGAGTAAATTCAATCGGAACGAGGCAACAGCTAGTGATTTGCCACGATTGGAAAAGATGCTCACGCATGTCACGCGATTATCAGCTTGTGGTTTGGGCCAATCCGTCGCAAATCCAATGAAGAGTGCATTGGATTTGTTTCCAGAAGAATTTGAAACGACTGCTGAAACAGAAATCTATGCCACCAGCAAAGGAGGTTGGTAAAAATGAAAACAAAGTTGCATACGCAAACAGTTACATTGTCTATTGATAACCAAGAAGTAACTGTGCCTAAAGGGACTACCATTCTCGAAGCAGCGAAAGGGCTAGGTGTTGAAATCCCAACGCTCTGTCATTTAAAGGAATTAGCGCCTGATGGTTCTTGTCGGATGTGCGTGGTTGAGGTGGAAGGCGGCCGACGTGGTGGCTTAACAACTGCTTGTACGGCACATTGTCAAGAGGACATGGTTGTGTCAACACATTCTGAAAAAGTTGCTGATTCCAGACGTTTTATTCTTGATTTATTATTGAGTAATCATAAATTAGACTGTTTTTCTTGTGGAAAAAACGGGGATTGTCAATTACAACAGTATGCGCTAGATTATGGGATTGATGCCACTAGCTTTACCGAGGGAAAAAGAATGCCTTGCCATCAAGAAGATACCAGTAATCCATTTTTCTCTTATGATCCAGAAAAGTGTATCATGTGTCGTCGTTGTGCTCGTGTCTGTCAATTGCGGCAGGGAAGAGATGTACTCAGTATTGCTAATCGTGGCTTTGAAACAAAAATGATGCCGAATTATGGGCAGGCGTTTGATCAATCTATCTGTGAATCATGTGGCAATTGTGTCTCTTCCTGTCCTACAGGAGCGTTAACAGCAAAAGATACGAAAGAGTACCGCAAATGGGAAACCCAGAAAATTCCTACAACTTGTCCACATTGTGGGACAGGCTGTCAGATGAATTTACTCGTTAAAAATAATCGTTTGGTGGGTGTTGAACCTCTGGATGGACCAGCTAATAAAAATTTACTTTGTGTGAAAGGAAAATTTGCTTCATATAAATTTGTTGGGTCAGGAGATCGCTTAACGGAGCCATTAATTAAACGGAATGGGATTTTTGAACCTGCTTCTTGGGAAGAAGCCTTAACGCTTGTTTCGTCAAAATTTAACGAAATTAAAGCAGAAAACGGTCCGGATGCTCTTGCTGGTTTTTCGTGCTCTAGAGCGACAAATGAAGATAATTATGTCTTTCAAAAAATGGTGCGTGCTGCTTTTGGTACCAATAATGTTGATAACTGTGCCCGTGTTTGTCATTCGGCTTCGGTCCATGGTTTAGCCCAAACCTTAGGCTCTGGTGCGATGACTAATCCTATTGCTGATATCACTGAAGATGTCGACATGATTTTATTAGTAGGTTCCAATCCAGAAGAAGCTCATCCAGTTATTGGTGCGCAAATTCGCCAAGCCATCCAAAGAGGAACGCAAGTTGTTGTTGTTGATCCGCGGAAAATTAACTTAGTGAAGGATAGTGCGCTGCATTTACAAGTTCAGGCGGGAACGAATGTCGCATTTGCTAATGGCATGATGCATGTGATTTTGAAAGAAGGTTTAGCAGATCGCCATTTTATTGAAGAACGGACAGAAGGATTTTTAGATTTAGAAAAAATGGTGGCTGATTATACGCCGGAAAAAGTCGCAGAAATTTGTCATATTCATCCAGAAGATTTAATTCAAGCAGCACGCATGTATGCAAAAGCAGAGAAAGCACCAATCATTTATTGTTTAGGCGTAACGGAACATTCGACAGGAACTGAGGGTGTTATGAGTATGTCTAATTTGGCAATGTTGGTTGGTAAAGTTGGAAAACCAGGCTGTGGTGTCAATCCTTTGCGAGGTCAAAATAATGTTCAAGGTGCTTGCGATATGGGCTGTATGCCTTATGATTTCCCAGGCTATCAAAAAGTCAATAATCCAGAAGTAATCGACAAATTTGAAAAAGCTTGGCATGTGCCGTTAAATCGAAACACAGGTTTAACTTCTACTAAAGTCTTGCCAGCAGCAACGGCAGGAAACGTCAAAGGCCTTTATATTTTTGGAGAAGATCCAATTGTTACGGATCCAGACACAGGACATGTTCGTCAAGCTTTAGAAAGTTTAGACTTTTTAGTCGTTCAAGAATTATTTATGACCGAAACGGCTGCTTATGCAGATGTTGTTTTACCTGGCATCAGTTATGCAGAAAAAGATGGGACATTTACAAATACAGAACGGCGCGTGCAAAGAGTCCGCAAAGCTGTTGAACCAAGGGGACAAGCGCGAGAAGACTATGAAATTTTTTGTGAAGTCATGACACGGATGGGCTATCCTTGTGCGTATGAATCTGCAAAAGAAATTATGAAAGAAATTTCAGCTGTGACGCCTTCGTTTGGTGGAATTAATTATGAACGATTAGAGAAGGAGAGCTTACAATGGCCTTGTCGTAGCTTGACAGATCCAGGTACGCCGATTATGCATGTGGGCAGTTTTGCTCGTGGGAAAGGTTTATTTAAAGCAATTCCGTATAAGCAAGCACAAGAATTACCAGATGAAGAGTACCCGTATTTAATGTCGACAGGCCGAATGCTTTACCATTACAATACCCGAGCAATGACAGGACGAACGGAAGGGATTAACCAAATAGCGAATCACTCTTATATTGAGATAAATGCAGTCGATGCACAAGCTCTGGGAATCCAAGAAGGTGACAAAGTTGAAGTTCATTCTCGACGTGGCAAAATTGAAACCTATGCGGCTGTCGGAAATCGAGTATTTCCGCAAGAAGTCTTTATGACATTCCACTTTCCAGATGGGAATGTTAACGAAATCACCAATGCTGTATTTGATGATATCGCCACAATTCCTGAATATAAAGTTTGTGCCGTTGCGATTAAACCAGTGAATAAATAAAAAAGGATGATTAAAACATGATCGAGTTGGAAGAAGCACGAGAGAAAATGACCCAACATATGAAGAGTCAATGTGAAACAGAAGAAGTGGCGCTGCTTGATTCCTTGGGGCGGATTAGCGGAGAAACCATTTTTGCAGAGACAGCGATTCCTCATTTTCCTCGTGCCGGGATGGATGGGTATGCCGTTCGTGCAGTAGAAACACGAGGTGCGACTGCTGAAAGCCCAAGTTGTTTAAAAGTCGTCGGCTCTTTAGTGGCAGGGGATTCCATGTTTTATTGTAATCAGACGAATAACTGTGCGATTAAAATAACGACAGGTGCTTTTATTCCAACCGATTTTGATGCTGTAGTGCCACAAGAATGGACGGATTTTGGGCAGGACCATGTTAAAATTTTTCGCTCTGTCACTGCGGGCCAAAACTATGCGGAAATTGGAGAAGATATTGCTTTTCAGCAAAAAATTTTAGCAAAACATCAACAGATTAATAGTCGCATGATTGGTTTGTTGGCAATGCAAGGGATTGATAAAGTTGTTGTTTTGAAGCGCATGAAGGTGGGGATTTTAGCGACCGGTAGTGAGTTAGTTTCTTTGGAAGAACCACTGTCAGTTGGGAAAATTTATAATAGTAATCTCTACATGTTAGCAGCTTTTGTCAAAGCGAGTGGCAATGAAGTAATCCACCTAGACCATTGTTCAGATGACCCTGAAGAATTAGCGAAGAGGCTGATTGAGATTTCACCGAAACTTGATGTATTAATTACTTGTGGTGGTGTTTCGGTAGGTGAAAAGGACAATTTACCTTTAGCGATTAAACGTATCGGAGGAACAGAGTTGTTTCATTTTGTAAATATGAAACCTGGAACCCCAGTTATGGGAAGTAAATTTCAAGAGACACTCATTTTAAGCGTTTCAGGCAATCCGTTTGCGGCAATGGTTAATTTACATCTTTTTTACTGGACATTATTAGCTACTTTTTTTAATTGTGTCGAGTTAAATCTCAAGGAACGAACAGTAATTTTAGCGCATGAATTAGCACCAAGTAGACTACGTCGATTTTACCGAGCGAAAGAAATAGATGGCACAGTAAATTTAGTGACAAAAAGTCATCTTTCATCCAATTTATCAAATACTTTAGAAACAAATTGCCTGCTAGAACAACCAGCTGGTGTACTACTCAAAAAAGGCGCGCTTGTAAAAGTCTATTATTGGCAAACTTGATGACAACCTGACCTAAGATTAGTATGAAAGTAAGAGCCTGGAACAAAAATCACTTTGGATTTTTGTTCCAGGCTTAAAAATTGATAAACGGCGGGAACAGAAGCAACACTACGCGTTGCTCCGATCTCAACAACTTCTAAGGTGTTTTCTCGACATGCGTCTCGTCACAGTACAGCCTTCAAAAGAGCTACAGCTCTAAGAGTTGCGATGTTTCACTGTGAAGCATGAACAGATGAAATCATCGTACCTACTTGGTGAAGGTCCTTCGGAAATAAGCCGAAATTGACTTTCTCACACAAGTGTTCGGCGTATCTTAATCCTTCCAAGTGTTGAGAATCACGAAGAACGTAGTGATTCGATGATGAACAATACCTACTTCGCAGAGCTCCGATCTCATCAATCTCTAAGTGATAAATCACTAAGAATTGAAGGACTTGGTCTCCAAAAATTAAAGAACACCGGGTCCTTCAATTCTAGCATGTTCCATGCGTAGAAATTGATGCGAACGAAACGGAGTGTAGTGTATCATGCAACATCAACTCGTTCCTCGTTGTGTTTTATGACAATTTTCGGAAATTCCTTCTTATTGGCTTTCTCATGTGAGCATTCGTCGCAGTTTAGCCTTCTTAAGTGCTGAGAAACACTATTTGCAAAGCAAATAGATGACATCTGCGATTACTCGATGTATTTGAGCCTTTGGGAGTGTTGAACAGTACCTACTTGGTTCTCGGAGTTAAGCACTTCTGTCCCGACCTCTTATTGCTTATCAAGTTTTAAGACTTAGACAAAAGTCTGGTCAGGCTAAGCGAAGCACGTAATTTTTGTCGCTTAACTTTTTTAACTTCGATTTCTCGCTAAAAAAAATTGTGGATGCCAGATTGTTTTTTTGATGCAAGAGTGATACACTTGAAAAAGAAGTATTGTGTAAACGTTAACAAATGTCAAATGTGAGGTGGAGAAATGGTTCAAAGTAAGGAATTTACGCACTTGAATACACAAGGAGAAGTGCATATGGTTGATATTTCGGAAAAAAATGACACTGAAAGAACAGCCCTCGCTTATGGAGAAATTCACATGTTGGAAGCGACAGCAGAAGCGATCCAGACCCAAATGATTAAAAAAGGTGAAGTATTACAGGTAGCAAGAGTAGCTGGGATTACCGCCGCAAAACGAACGTTTGAATGGATTCCTTTGTGTCATTTGGTTGCTTTGACAAAGTGTGAAATTCAGTTTGATTGGCGCAATCAAACTTGTTTAGAAGTACGTTGCTTTACAAAAACAGTGGGTTCAACTGGCGTTGAAATGGAAGCGCTAACAGGTGTGCAGGCAGCACTCTTAACAATTTATGACATGTGTAAAGCAATTGATCGAGGAATGACAATGACAAACATTGGTTTATTAGAGAAAAATGGTGGACGTAGTGGTCATTTCATTCGTTCTTCAATTAAATCAAAGGAAAGTGATGAGTGAACAGCATGAAAGATGCATTTAACCGTGAAATTGATTATGTTCGTTTGTCTTTAACAGATCGTTGTGACTTACGTTGCACGTATTGCATGCCAGCAACAGGTCTTTGCTTTTTAAAAAAAGAGCAGCTTCTAACAGATGATGAGATTATTTTTTTACTGAGGATATTAGCGAAAGAAGGCATCAAAAAAGTTAAATTAACAGGTGGTGAACCGCTTGTTAGACCAAATTTACTCTCTTTAATTAAAAGGATAAAGCAAATCTCAGGCATCGAAAAAGTAACCCTAACGACTAATGGCATGAAGTTAGCTCGTGAGGCTCAAGGGTTAAAAGAGGTGGGCTTGGACGGCATTAATATTAGCTTAGACACTTTGGATCCAGAAGAATTTCGAGAAATAACAAGAGTTGGTCAGTTAAGGAATGTTCTGGCGGGCTTAGAACAAGCGATTGATGTGGGATTACCTAATATCAAAATTAATACTGTAGCTAGGAAAGAGCTAAGTGAAGCAACAATTGTAGAACTGGCTGAAATCGCTAAGAAAGAGACTGTGCATCTTCGTTTCATTGAAATGATGCCAATTGGATTAGGGAAGGAGCATCCAGGTAAGCAACAAGAAGAAGTAGAAGCCATTTTAACCAAACATTATGGAACGTTACAACCATACCAAAAACCATTGGGCAATGGCCCTGCTAGTTATTACGCCTTAAAAGATTTTAAAGGAAAAATAGGTTTTATTAGTGCATTAGGGCATTGTTTTTGCGAGACGTGCAATCGAATTCGAATTACTGCAGACGGCCATTTAAAAACGTGCCTGCATTCTGCAGACGGCTACTCGTTAAAGGAAGCTTTAGCTAAGGAACAAACAGCAGAATTGTTAGGGATTATCAAGAGTGGCATTGCCTGTAAGCCTGAAAAACATCTTTTCTTGGAACAACAAGGAGAACAACGATTTATGTCACAAATAGGAGGGTAAGTATGAAAACAGGAGAAATTATTGCAATAAATATTAGCCCGCGAAGAGGCACACAGAAAAAGGAAATTCCTGAAGTCAACTTAATTAAAGGTTTCGGATTAGAAAATGATGCGCACGGCGGTAATTGGCATCGACAAGTCAGTTTGTTATCTTTTGAAGAAATAACGGCTTTCAATGAAAAAGGAGCTCGGGTTGGTAATGGTGCTTTCGGGGAAAATATTATCGTCTCAGGGATTGATTTACGTCAATTACCTGTTGGAACGAAAATGAAAATAGGCGATTCCGAATTGGTGGTTACTCAAATTGGGAAAGAGTGCCATAAACACTGTCAGATTTATGCGCGAGTGGGCGATTGCATCATGCCTAGAGAAGGAATCTTTGCAGTTGTTGTGACAGAAGGTCATATTAAAAAAGGAGATCAGTTAGACGTTGTTTAAAGTGGGCATTGTAACATTAAGTGATCGTTGCTTTCAAGGACTTGCTGTCGACCAATCGGGTTCCTTGATTCGTGAACAGTTACCTGCGCTCTACCAGGTAACCAAACAAACCATTTTACCAGATGAAGAAAATCAATTAGTAGAGCTATTGCAAGAGTGGTCTAAGACCTGTGATTTGATTTTAACGACAGGCGGCACAGGGTTGAGTGAACGGGATCGGACCCCAGAAGCTACCTTACGTGTAGCAGAGCGAATCATTCCTGGGATCAGTGAGGGCTTGCGTCAACTTAGCTTGGAAAAAACACCATTTGCTATGTTAAGTCGAGGCGTTTCTGTTCAAAGAGGACGCACGCTCATTGTTAATTTGCCTGGTAGTCCAAAAAGTGTAACAGAACATTTGCATTTTTTGTTGCCTGTTTTGCCCCACGCTTTGGATTTAATCACAAATAAAAAAATCATACATGATGAGGAATAAACCATGAAAACAATTCGAACAGAAGAGGCAGTTGGCCTTCCGTTGAGTCATGATATTACGCGAATTGACTATGGAAAGACCAAGGAAGTGTGTTTTAAAAAAGGACATATAGTTGTTCAAGAAGATATTCCAATTCTTTTATCATTAGGGAAAAAACATCTGTTTGTTTCCTTGGATCCAGCAGAAATACATGAAGAAGAGGCAGCGACATTTTTGTATAACCTGTTAACAGATGACTCATGTCAGCCGAGTGAAGTCCATGAAGGAAAAATTGTTGCTAAAGCTAGCACGAGAGGTCTTTTAAAAGTCAATCGAGAAAAATTAATTGCTTTAAATGAAATTGAAGGTCTTGCCTTGTCAACTAAAATTACCAATATAGAAGTTCAGAAAGATGAAAAAGTTGCAGCCTTTCGAGTGATTCCACTAACAATTTCTAAAAGCCAATTAGAAAAGGCATGCCAGTTCAGCACGTCTGAGCCACTAATCTCTGTGAAACCTTTCAAAAAAATACGGGTCGGGATTGTAACTACTGGCAGTGAAGTTTACACAGGATTGGTTGAGGATGCTTTTTACCCTGTGTTAAAAGCCAAGTTCTCCGCGTATCCTTTAGTTACGATTGTCAAGCAAGAAATTGTCGATGATCAGCCGCAAAAAATTACTGTTGCGATCAAAAAGATGTTAGCACAAGGGCTTGATCTGATTGTTTGTACAGGTGGTATGAGTGTAGATCCTGATGATTTGACACCGTTAGCAATTAAGCAGACAGGTGCTGAAATCGTAACCCATGGGACACCAGTCTTACCAGGCTCAATGTTTTTGCTGGCTTATAAAGGAGAGCAAACGATCATTGGCTTACCAGGTGGTGTTTTATTTTCAGAAAAAACTGTTTTTGATTTGTTGTTACCAAGATTAATGGCCAAAGAAGTGATTAAAAAATCTGAAATTATTGACTTGAGTTATGGCGGGTATTTATAAAAGAAAAGAGGCGTTCAAATGTCTAAACAAAAAAAGACTGTGTTCTTGCTTAGTTTATTCAGTTTAGTTGCCCTAATTGCTGCATGTACAAATCAGCCGCAAAAAGAAACAGTTTCAACAAAAAAAGAAGAAATAACCCTTGCGGCAGCAGCTAGCTTAGAATCAGTCATGGAGAAGAAAATTATTCCAGCCTTTGAAAAAGAGCATCCAGATATTCAGGTAACTGGAACCTATGATAGTTCTGGAAAATTACAGATGCAAATTGAAAAAGGCCTAAAAGCCGATGTATTTTTCTCGGCTTCGACAAAACAAATGAATGCATTGGTTGCAGAAAAACTAATTAATAAGAAAAGTGTCGTTCCTTTATTGGAAAACCAGCTTGTTCTTATTGTGCCTAACCAAGATCAAGCAAAGTGGCATGATTTTTCTGATTTAAAAAAAGCCCAAATGATAGCAATTGGTGATCCTGCGAGTGTTCCAGCTGGTCAATATGCCGAAGAAGGCTTAAAAGCTTTAGGTGCTTGGTCCTATGTAGAAAAACACGCAAGCTTTGGCACGAATGTAACAGAAGTCCTTGAATGGGTAGCGAATGCAAGTGCAGAAGCTGGCTTGGTTTATGCGACAGATGCAGCAACCAATTCAAAAGTAGCGATTGTTGCGGCCATGCCTGAAGCTGCTTTGAAGAAGCCAATCATCTATCCAGTTGGTAAAGTTGCCGCCTCTAAGAAACAAAAATCAGCGGATGCTTTTTTAAATTTTTTACAGAGTCAACAATGCAGAAAATATTTTGAAAATATTGGCTTTAAGTTAACAAAGTAGGTGGGAAAATGGATGTTCGACCAATTCTTTTATCTTTTCAGACAGCAATAATCGCCATTTTATTTACTTTTATTTTAGGAACAGGCGTTGCATATATTGTTTTTCGTTTGAAAAATCGTAAATTAAAAATTCTTTTGAATAGTTTATTTACGTTGCCATTAGTTTTACCGCCGACTGTTTTTGGTTTTTTTCTCTTAACTATTTTTGGTGTTCAGCAACCAGTCGGCCAGTTTTTACTTGATTTTTTTGCCATTCAAGTTGTTTTTTCGTGGCCAGCTACGGTTATTGCTGCCGTTGCTGTTTCATTTCCTTTAATGTATCGTTCAGCCTTAACGGCGTTTGAACAAATGGATAGTGAATTGTTGGCGGTAGCCCAGACACTCGGATTTTCGGAAAGTCGATATTTTAGAAAAATTGCGTTACCTTTGTCGATGAACGGTCTCTTGGCCGGTGGCGTGTTAGCCTTTGCCCGTGGGTTAGGCGAATTTGGAGCGACGACAATGTTAGCAGGGAATATTGCTGGCAAAACAAGAACGCTTCCTTTAGCTATCTACTCTGCTGTAGCAAGTGGGGATTGGCGCTTAGCCAATCAATATGTTGTGATTATGTTATTACTTTGCCTGATTATTTTATTTTTTACGGAATTTTTTAGTCAGCGCGCTTGGAGAAGATCGGAATGAGATTAATTGTTGATATTCAAAAAGAATTGAAAAGTCATACTTTGCAAATTCAGTTTGAAACAAAGACGCAAACAACAGGAATTTTAGGTGCTTCTGGTTGTGGCAAGAGTATGTTATTAAAATGTATTGCGGGTGTTGAGACTGCGGATAAAGGTCAGATTGTTTTAAATGATCAAGTCTTATTCGATGCTGAAAAAAAGATCAATTTGTCGCCGCAACAACGAAAAATTGGTCTTTTGTTTCAGCAGTATGCGTTGTTTCCTCATTTATCGGTAGTAGAAAATCTGACGTGCGTGACAAAAGATTTACAATTGGTCACTCAATTGCTTGCGTCTTTTCACTTAACTAAAGTCCAACAACAATATCCTAGTCAACTTTCTGGAGGACAAAGACAACGAGTGGCTTTTGCGCGAATGCTAGCGGCTCAGCCGGCTTACCTATTATTAGATGAGCCATTTTCCGCATTAGATGCACCCTTAAAGGAAGAGCTGCAAATTGAACTTCAACAGCGATTAAGTAATTTAAATCAACATGCCTTAATTGTGAGTCATAGTTTAGATGAACTGTATAAGTTATGTCAGAGTTTAGTGATAATCACAAAAAAACAAACACTTTTTGGTGCAACAAATCAATTATTTAACCAACCTCAAACGATTGAAGCAGCTAAACTCACTGGTTGTAAAAATATTTGGCCTGTCAAACGCATAGATGCGCACAGAGTCCAAGTGATTGGCTGGCAACAAACACTAACGGTTACACAAGAAGTTCCTATTTCTTGTCATTCTATTGGTATTCGGGCCCATGATTTCACAACAGAACCGCAGGCAACCAATCAAATCGAAGTGCATCACTTACAAACATTGTCAGCACCTTTTGAACAAAGTGCTTGGTTTCAACACCAACAAACCAAAATTTGGTGGAAAGGGAGCAATAGACTCAATCCGAAAGTTATTACTCAGTTATCCATTCCACCTACAGCAATTATGCCATTATGTCTATAAAATAGAAAAAGATTACGTGAAGCGGTTGACATATGATTGCATCTTCATTTATAATAGATTCATGAAAGGTTATTCATGTAAACGGAATAATCGCTATTATATAGGGAGTGAAGGTGTTTAAATGCAAAAGAGTTATAAACTAGAAGGACTTGATTGTGCAAGTTGTGCAGACAAAATTGAAAAATCTGTCCAAAAAATTCACGGAGTAGAAAAAGCGCGTGTGGACTTCATGGCTGAAAAAATGACACTGGAAGTTGAATCAGGACATGATTTAGAAGTCGAAAATGAAGCGCGTGCAGTGATTGGTAAGTTAGAACCAGATGTCAAAGTTATTTCTTTAAAAGATGTCAAAGAAGAAGAGGGACGTAATCCAAATAAGAATCGCTTAATTCGTATCATTATTGCATTTGTTTTATTTTTAGCACTTATTATCATTAAGCCAAGTAATAATTGGGTTGCTTTGGCGTCTTATTTAGTCGTTTATGTCTTAATTGGTGGCGACATTGTCAAACGAGCGGTAACGAATATTTTTCGTGGGGAAGTGTTTGATGAAAATTTCTTAATGTCTGTGGCAACGATTGGGGCATTCTTTATTGGGGAATATCCCGAAGCTGTGGCAGTAATGTTGTTCTACCAAGTCGGCGAATGGTTCCAAAGTGCTGCGGTTGATCAATCCAGAAAATCAATTGCCAAATTAATGGATATTCGTCCAGATTCAGCAAATCTTTTAGTAAATGGACAAATAAAAGCGGTCGCTCCAGATACAATTGAAATTGGGCAACAAATATTAGTGAAACCAGGTGAAAAAGTTCCATTAGATGGTCAAATTATTGATGGATCAAGTATGGTAGATACCTCTGCGTTGACTGGTGAATCCGTTCCAAGAACGGTCAAAGTCGGCGATGAAATCTTAGGTGGTTTTATCAATAAAAATGGGGCCTTGACCATTAATGTTACGAAAAAATTTGGGGATTCAACAGTTAGCAAAATTTTAGATTTAGTTGAAAATGCTAGCAGTAAAAAAGCCCCTGCAGAAAACTTTATTTCTAAATTTGCTCGTTACTATACACCAGTTGTCGTTGTTTTAGCTGTCTTATTGGCAGTGATTCCACCATTTATTTTCCCTGATACTTCTATTAATGAATGGGTTTATCGGGCATTAACGTTCTTGGTTATTTCTTGTCCATGTGCCTTAGTCATTTCTGTTCCTTTAAGTTTCTTCGGTGGAATTGGCGGAGCCAGCAAACTAGGTGTTTTAATTAAAGGGAGCAACTATTTAGAAATTTTAGCGAATACGGAAACGATTGTTTTTGATAAAACTGGTACGCTAACAAAAGGAAATTTTGTGGTTCAAAACATAACTAGTGTTGTTTTACCTGAAGAAGAGTTGTTGCGTTTAACAGCAACAGCAGAACAATTATCCACTCATCCAATTGCTATTTCTATTAAAGAAAGCTATGGCAAAGAAACTGTTCCAGCAACAGCAATTGAAGAGGTTGCCGGTCACGGTATCAAAGCCACAATTGAAGGTAAAACAGTTTTAGTCGGTAATGCGAAGTTAATGAGACAATTTGGTATCGAAGCACCAGAAGTGAAGGAAGCGGGAACTTTAATTTTTGTCGCTATTGATAATCAATTTGCAGGCTACTTAGTGATTGCGGATCAATTGAAACCAGACGCCATTTCAGCAATAAAAGAATTAAAAGCTGAAGGGGTCAAACAAACTGTTATGCTGACTGGAGACAATCAACAAGTTGCAGAAGCTATTGCAAAAGAAGTTGGTGTTGACAAAGTTTATGCGGAACTTTTACCAGATGGCAAAGTGGATCGTTTAGAAGAGTTGTTAAAAGCATCTTCACCTAAAAACAAAGTTGCCTTTGTTGGTGATGGTATGAATGATGCACCTGTTTTAGCCCGGGCTGATGTTGGGATTGCCATGGGTGGTTTAGGAAGTGACGCGGCAATTGAAGCTGCTGATGTGGTGATTATGAATGATGAACCAAGTCGTATCGCCTCTGCGATTAAATTATCAAGAAAAACATTGAGAATTGTTAAACAAAACATTATCTTTGCGATTGCTGTTAAAATCATTGTTTTGGTACTAGGTGCATTAGGCTTGGCTTCAATGCAAGCAGCAGTCTTTGCTGATGTTGGTGTAACTATTATCGCTGTTTTAAATGCTATGCGTTGTTTACGTGTAGAAAAGATGAAAGATAATAACTAAGCCTTAAAAAGTACAGCTGAAACAAACATTTTTAGCTGATTATCAGAGTTTGAGCGTGGGACAAAAATCACTTTGACTTTTTGTTCCACGCTTTTTCTCCTACACAATTTCTATTCGTTCTTAAATTGCCAGAGTTCTTGTAAAGAAATCTTTAAATTTTTCGCTTTGTGGCATATAATAAGAGAGAATTTGTACGAAAATTGCGCTTCGCTTTTTTTTCATGGTACAATAAGCAAGAATGGATTGATTTACAGGAGGGAACCTCAGCATGGCATCAAATGAAAAAACACGATATAAAGCAATCATTGCAGACCATACGTATACAATTATTGGCCAAGAGTCAAAACAACATATGGATTTAGTCACAAAAATTGTCAACGAACAACTGGCGGAAATTAAACATCTTTCTCCGCAAACTGATACGGAACAAGCTTCTGTTTTATTAGCAATTAATGCAATTTCAGATCAACTAAAAAAACAAGAATATGCTTTAAAATTGGAAAAACAAGTAGCAGATTTAAAACAGAAAACCATTCGTTTGGCTGAATTAGAGAATCGTGTGCGCCGAATGGAAATTATCGAAGAAGAAGCACGGGATGTTTTGAAAAAGAATGGACAAGAAGATGTAGAAATTCATAATCATGTGGAAGCCCAACAAATTTTGAATGAAAATCGAAAACAGCAGATTCAAAATAAAGGTGTTTCGGAGTAGTTCCTGAAAGGATGACAAGATGTTAACAATACTTATTTTATTACTTTTAGCCTTTGGATTTTATACAGGAGCTAAACGAGGCTTGATTTTACAAGTGCTCTATTCGGTAGGTTACTTAATTTCATATTTTGTTGCTCGAACCTATTACAAAGAGGTCGCTTCTCATTTAGAATTGTATATTCCATATCCATCGGTTACGCCAACGTCAAAGCTTGTCTTTTTTAATCAAGAGATTTCTTTAGACTTGGACAAAGCCTTTTATTCAGCGGTTGCGTTTTTATTATTGCTGTTTGCAGGCTGGTTGGTCGTTCGTTTTTTAGCTATCTTTTTACATGGATTAACATTTATTCCAGTTTTGAAACAGGTAAATGGACTATTAGGTGGCGTATTAAGTGTTCTTGTGTTATACGTGGGTCTTTTTCTAGTGTTAGCTACGGCGTCAATGATTCCGTCAGATATTGTCCAAAATCAGTTTCGGTCAAGTGGCTTGGCACGAGGCATTGTAAAAAATACCCCAATTCTAACAAAACAAGCATATGAATTATGGGTTGAACCAATTACGAAATAAAGCTGAATGGGACTGAGATAGAGATAAGAAGTAAGTGAGCAAAGCGAAACTTCTTATGTTATGTCTCAGTCTTTTCAACAAATGAAAAAGTTAGAAAAGTAGGTGGAAAAATGAATCAGCGTATTCTATCAACATTAGGGTTTGATAAAGTAAAACAACAGTTGTTGCAATTTATTGTGACAGCTCAGGGGACAAACGAAGTTTCGGAATTATTACCGATTGCTGATGAAAATAAAATTCAATCATGGCTAAATGAAACACAGGATGGTTTAAAAGTTCAACGATTACGTGGTGGAATCCCCATTCCTAAATTAGAAAATATCCAACCACACATGAAACGGATTGAAATTGGTGCGGATTTAAATGGCATAGAATTAGCACAAGTAGGCCGTGTCTTGTCGACTACTTCAGAACTGACTCGTTTTTTTGATGAGTTAAGTGAAAATGAAGTTGATTTTGAACGTTTATATATGTGGCGAGAGCAACTAGAAGTTTTGCCTGAATTAAATCGCCAACTCAAACAAGCCATTGATGATGATGGCTACGTCACAGATGAAGCTTCGCCAGCCTTAAAGGCAATTCGGCAAAATATTCGACGTAGTGAGCAGACCATTCGAGAAGAACTAGATAGTATTATTCGTGGGAAAAACGCACGTTACCTTAGTGATGCTCTTGTTACTATGCGAAATGAACGCTACGTGATTCCAGTCAAACAAGAATATAAAAATATTTTTGGTGGCGTGGTTCACGACCAAAGTGCTTCAGGACAAACCTTATTTATTGAACCTAAACAAATTTTAGAAATGAATAATCGTTTGCGACAACAACAAATTGCCGAAAGAAATGAGATTACTCGCATCTTGGCAGAACTGTCGGCTGAGTTGGTTCCTTATCGCCGAGAAATTACGCATAATGCTTATGTCATCGGTAAACTTGATTTTATTAATGCTAAGGCGCGACTAGGAAAAGAACTAAAAGCAGTTGTTCCAGAAGTTAGTCAAGCAAATCATGTAGTTTTTAAACAAGCCCGGCACCCACTATTAAATCCAGAAAAAGCTGTAGCCAATGACATTGTGATTGGAGAAGAATATCAAGCAATTGTGATTACAGGGCCTAATACCGGCGGGAAAACCATTACTCTGAAAACGTTAGGTCTTTTACAATTAATGGGTCAAGCTGGATTACCTATTCCAGTTGAAGAAGAAAGTAAAATGGGGATTTTTACAGAAGTATTTGCGGATATCGGGGATGAACAATCGATTGAACAAAGTTTAAGTACTTTCTCTTCACATATGACGAATATCGTGTCTGTCTTAAAGAAAGTCGATCATCAAAGTTTAGTACTATTTGATGAATTAGGTGCTGGGACAGATCCGCAAGAAGGGGCCGCTTTAGCGATTGCCATTTTAGATTCATTGGGCGCTAAAGGAGCCTATGTGATGGCAACAACCCATTATCCTGAATTAAAAGTGTATGGTTATAATCGAGCTGGAACAATCAATGCCAGTATGGAATTTGATGTAGATACCTTGAGTCCAACCTATCGTTTATTAATTGGCGTGCCTGGCCGAAGTAATGCTTTTGAAATTTCTAAACGTCTTGGATTAGACAATAGTATTATTGAAGCTGCAAAACAAATAATGGACGGTGAAAGTCAAGATTTAAACGAAATGATTGAAGACTTGGAAAACCGTCGTAAAATGGCCGAAACTGAATATTTAGAAGCTCGCCACTATGTTGATGAATCGGCCGCTTTGCATAAAGAACTGAAAGAAGCCTATCAAGTGTTTTTTGAAGAACGAGAAAAAGAATTACAAAAAGCGCGGAAAGAAGCAAATAAAATTATTGCAGAAGCGGAAGAAAACGCAGAAACCATTATTTCTGATATTCGCAAAATGCAATTGGAAAGTGGCCAACAAGGTGGTGTCAAAGAACATCAGTTAATTGATGCGAAAACACAGCTTTCTCAATTACACCATGAAGAAACCAAGCTTGCTAAAAACAAAGTGCTGAAGAAGGCGAAAGAGCAGAAAAAATTAAAAGTTGGCGATGAAGTAATTGTTAATACCTACGGCCAACGAGGGACCTTATTAAAAGACAACGGCAAAGGACAATGGCAAGTCCAATTAGGCATTTTAAAAATGAACGTATCTGAAGAGGATATGACGCCTGTCGCTCCACAAAAAGAAGCAAAACCAAGAGTTACAACGGTTCGTTCTGCAGAAAGCAGCCATGTTGGCACGCAACTAGACTTACGTGGCAAACGCTACGAAGAAGCATTGGCAGAAGTTGACCAATACATTGATGCTGCGATTCTAGCGGGCTATCCACAAGTAACCATTGTTCACGGCAAAGGAACAGGTGCATTAAGAACCGGAATAACGGAATTTTTAAAAAATCACCGCAGTGTGAAAAGCTATGAATTTGCGCCACAAAACCAAGGTGGTAATGGTGC
This sequence comes from Enterococcus sp. DIV2453a, assembly GCF_050533535.1. Taxonomy (NCBI): domain Bacteria; kingdom Bacillati; phylum Bacillota; class Bacilli; order Lactobacillales; family Enterococcaceae; genus Enterococcus; species Enterococcus sp. DIV2453a. Next base: position 1,263,902 of record NZ_CP172899.1, read on the forward strand.
GACTGTCGTAAAATTCCAATAAACAAGGACTTACAATAAGTAAGCAGAACACTCGCTATCTTAGAGATGACATGTTATACTAAGCATGTAATAAGAGTAAAGAGTAGGAGGTTTGTGAAATGACACAAGCAATTACCGATAAAGATTTTGCAACAGAAACAGATGAAGGATTAGTCTTAATCGACTTTTGGGCAACTTGGTGTGGCCCTTGTCGTATGCAAGCACCCATCTTAGAACAATTATCTGAAGAATATGATGAAGACGAAGTAAAAATCGTCAAAATGGATGTGGATGAAAATCCTGCAACACCAGCAAGTTTTGGAATCATGAGCATCCCAACATTGCTATTGAAAAAAGATGGCGAAGTTGTTGAAAAAGCAGTCGGTGTTCATACAAAAGACCAATTGCAAGCAATGATTGCCAAACACTTATAAACGTTGATTAGTCATTACGAATAGTCTGATTCAGTCTGAAGAGAAATCATTAGCGATTGTCTTTTCAGGCTGTTTCTTTCGTACATAAAGTAGCGGCTTTTTTTGTTTAATTACAAAAAGAGGTGTATAATAGATGAAGTATTTTGTTAGAAAGGAAGTATCGTATGAACGAACGAATAAAAAATAAATTAGCACTGCTTCCTGATCAACCTGGTTGTTATTTAATGAAAGATAAAAACGGCACGATTATCTATGTTGGGAAAGCCAAAATTTTGAAAAACCGTGTCCGGTCTTATTTTCGTGGTAGCCATGATACTAAGACAGAACGATTAGTCAGTGAAATCGATGATTTTGAATATATTGTGACAGAATCGAATATTGAAGCACTTTTATTAGAAATTAATTTAATCCATAAAAATAATCCCAAATATAACATCATGTTAAAAGACGATAAAACCTATCCTTTTATCAAAATCACAAACGAAAAATATCCTCGTTTAATGATTACTCGAAAGGTTTTAAAAGACAAAGCGTTATATTTCGGGCCATATCCAGATGTAAATGCAGCGAATGAAACAAAGAAACTGTTAGATCGGCTTTTTCCTTTGCGAAAATGTAATCCGTCGCAAAAAACACCTTGTTTGTATTACCATTTAGGACAATGTCTGTGTCCCTATGCTTTTGATGTGGATCCGCAAGTCTACAAAGATATGGTGGAAGAGATTAAAGGGTTTCTCTCTGGTGGACATACAGAAATTCAAGACCGCTTACAAGAAAAAATGGCTTATGCAGCTGCACATATGGAATTTGAAAAAGCTGCAGAATTTCGCGATCAAATCAAAGCGATTGAAACAGTTATGACTCGCCAAAAAATGACGAATGTGGATTTAATTGATCGTGATGTGTTTGGTTATGCTGTTGATAAAGGCTGGATGTGTGTCCAAGTATTCTTTGTCAGACAAGGAAAATTAATCGAACGTGATGTATCGATTTTTCCATTTTATGATGATGCCAGTGAAGCATTTTTAACTTTTATTGGACAATTTTATCAAGAGAATGAGCATTTTGTGCCAAAAGAAGTCTTGATTCCTGATGACATTGATAAAGAAAGCGTCGAAGCTTTATTAGTTACGAAAGTCTTGCAGCCGCAACGGGGAGAAAAGAAAAAACTGGTTAAATTAGCCAGTAAAAATGCTGCAGTTGCTTTAAATGAAAAATTTGATTTGATTGTACGGAAACAAGAACGAACAATTGGCGCAGTTGAAAAATTAGGCAATGCGATGAACATACCTGCGCCCATTCGAATTGAAGCATTTGATAATTCAAATATTATGGGAACAAACCCTGTTTCTGCGATGGTTGTGTTTATTGACGGACGGCCAGCTAAAAATGAGTATCGAAAATATAAAATAAAAACCGTCCAAGGTCCTGATGATTACGCTTCTATGAGAGAAGTCATTTATCGCAGATATTCACGAGTTTTAAAAGAAGGCTTGCCTTTTCCTGATTTAATTTTAATCGATGGTGGTAAAGGCCAAGTCGATGTTGCTAAAGATGTGTTAGCCAATCAACTAGGAGTCGATATTCCTGTAGCTGGATTAGCCAAGAACGACAAGCACAAAACGAGTGAACTTTTATTTGGTCCAAACTTAGAAGTTGTACCATTGGAAAGAAACTCACAAGAATTTTTCTTGTTGCAACGAATCCAAGATGAAGTCCATCGTTTCGCCATCACATTCCATCGTCAATTACGTAGTAAAAATAGTTTTGCTTCCAAATTAGATAACATTGAAGGCTTGGGACCGAAACGCAAAAAAAATCTTTTAAAAGAATTTAAATCGCTTAAAAATATTACGTCAGCCAGTGTTGAAGAATTAAGAAAAGCTGGGTTACCTGAAACTGTCGCAAAGAATGTGTATCGTCATTTGCGTCAAGAAACAACCTCTGAGATAGAAAAATAAATGAAAATGAACCAGACAAATTAGGTGCTTTTCCTAATTTGTCTGTTTTTTTTATTCAATTTTTTCATGAAAAGTTGAACTTTCAAGAAAATATGATAACGATTTCTTTCGTGATATACTAAAACTAACTTAAAAGAGAGGACGTCTGATCATGAAAATACTAACACCCGTTTATCAAATAAAATTTAAAAAAGTACCAAATCAATTACTGATTGATGAGCGTTTAATAAATGAATTGGGTACGTGGCTGAATCGTACAGGTCGAATTTGGGCCTGCCAATCATCAAAATCGGCAAAGGAATTTAAAAATACATTTTATGAAAGTACAGGCTTGTCCGCAAATGAAGTGCATATTTCTGCCGAGACGGATGGTCTTTTTCGTTTAGCAGAAAATAAAGCGTCTGATTAAAGTGCAGCATCTTTCCATAACAATTGTCATTGACAAGCCAACACAGTAAAGATACGATATGAGTAACTAAACAGCGGTTTAGAAAAAGTGAAGGGGGCGTTTATGTGTTAGAGGTAAAAGAGTTAGTCAAAACCTTTGGGGATTTTAAAGCAGTTGATCATGTATCCTTTACGATACCGGACGGGAAAATTTTAGGATTAATTGGCCAAAATGGTGCCGGGAAAACAACTACGTTTCGCTTGATTTTAAATTTTTTAACACAAGATAGCGGGTCGGTTTTATGGAATGGTCAACCATTAAACGAAAAAGAATACAATATTATTGGTTATTTACCAGAAGAACGGGGTTTATATCCTAAAATTACGATTGAAGACCAACTAATTTATTTCGCTTCATTGCGGGGGAAAACTAAAAAAGAAATTGAACCTAAAATTGACTTTTGGATGGAAAAATTTCAAGTTAAAGGCAAAAAAACGGATAAAGTTAAATCTTTATCAAAAGGCAATCAACAAAAAGTTCAATTGATTGCGACACTTATTCATGAACCGAAGTTAATTATTTTAGACGAACCATTCAGTGGCTTGGATCCAGTTAATGCAGAATTATTAAAAGACGGCATTATTGAATTGAAAAATCAAGGTTCTTGTGTCATTTTTTCCAGTCATAATATGGACAATGTGGAAAAAATCTGTGACCATTTAGTCATGTTAAAAAATGGACGCATGGTTTTAGATGGTCAGGTTCATGAAATTCGACAACAATTTGGTCGAACAAAATTATTTTTAGAATCACCGTTATCTGTTGAGGAAGTTGCTGCTACAGCAGGTGTGAAAGAAGCACACTTGCGACAAGATGGCGTCTTAGAAGCGACATTAGAAAACGCTGAAGTGGGCAAAGTGTTGTTTGATAAAGCGACAGCCAACGGCTACATTCCAATGTTTAATCAACAACCACCAACATTGGAAGAAATTTTCAAAATGAAAGTAGGTGGGCAAGATGAGTAAATTTTGGATTATTGCGACTGATGTCTATAAGAAAAATGTGAAGTCGCTGTCTTTCTTAATCATGATTTTAGCGCCATTTCTTCTTGTAGGAATTGTTTACTTAGCGGGCTCTCTAGCTAGCGGTTTTTCAGGAGATACTACCATTGGTCTGGTTTCGGAAAACCAAGCGCTGGTTAAAGAGTTGACAAAGAATAAAACAGAGGACTTTTCTTTCAAAGCTGTTTCTTCTGAGAAAAAGGCCCAAGAACAATTAAAAGACGAGAAAATTGATGCCTATTTACTTTTGGACACTACAGATAATCAGATTTCTGGTCAGCTTTACTCTGAACGCTCTTTAGGAAATGCAACCGAGATGCTAATTCCTCAAATGTTAAACCAATTACAAACAATGGCGAATGCCAATCGTTTAAACCTAACAGCTGAGCAAGTTGCCATGTTGAATCAACAAGCAACATTTAAAAAAGCCAAAATTAGTTTTGATGAAAATGGCAAAATAAAAACAGGAGAAGATAACACAGGGATTCAAATGGCGTTAGCAATGGGGATAACAATTTTGTTATTTGTCTTCATCAGCAGTTATTCTTCAATTATTGCCCAAGAGATTGCTTCTGAAAAAGGCACTAGAATCATGGAAGTTATTCTCTCTAGTACAAAAGCGCAAACCCATTTTTATGGCAAATTAACTGGGGTTATTCTAGTAGCTTTAACACAAATTTTTATTTACGGAGTGGCGTTTGTTCTCGGCTATTCTCAATTGAAAAATCTTGATTTTATGAAAAGTCTATTAAGTGGTATTTCACCACAAAGTATCTTTTCATCAACCTTTATTTTTACATTAGGCTTTTTCATTATTGGTATTCTCGTTTTTGCTGTTTTGGCAGCACTTTGTGGTTCTCTTGTTTCCAAACCAGAGGATACAGCAAAAGCAGTTCAGCCCATCATGTATATTGGTTTAATCGGTTATATGATTGGCATTACGTTTGGGACGAATGATCCACAAAATATCGTGGTGAAAGTGACTTCCTTTATTCCGCTGATTTCGTCATACATTATGCCAGTACGCTTGGCGACCGAAACGGCATCAACAATGGAAGCAATTGTCTCATTAGTGATTTTGGCAGTTTTTGGAATTATTTTAACAATCTTCTCTGCTCGTTTATACAAATCAAACGTTCTTGTATACAGCGAAGGCGGCATGATTCAATCCTTAAAACAGTCAATTTCTATTTTAAAAAATGAACAAAAGCATAAATAATTTTTGTTTAACTCTAAAAGGACCCGGTAAATCAGTCAAAGTGACTGATCTGCCGGGTCTTTTTTAGGCACCGTTCGTCGTTCAACTAGACGAACGGTTAATTTTTTTTCAGGAATGTTCGTCTGATTTAATTGGTTGTATAGGTAAATAAATGAGTTTTCGGCTTGATACTGAATGGCATAATCAACAGTCGTAATATGCATCAATTCACTGACATAACTATTATCAAAGCCAATGACAGCGACATCGCGAGGAACGGCATAATTTAGATTTTCAAGTTCTGAAATAAACTCAGCTGCTACGTGATCATTATAAAAGGCCAAAGCTTCTGGCTTTTCGGTTAATTGTTGCCAGTAATGGGCAATTTTGCGACCAGAATGGTTAGTATACTGATCATTAATCAGCCACTCAGCTTGCCAAGGTGCCTGAGTGTTTTCATAAAAATCTTTCATTGCACGTTTTCGTGCGTGCGTGTTTAAATTTTCGGGATTACCGAGGACATGACCGATTTTTTGGTATCCTTGTTGTTGTAAATATTCTAAGGAACGATAGTAACCAGAGTAATGATCAATGTAGGAAGAGTATATATTAGGTGAATCGATACGATGCCAGGTTGCTAAAGGGCCATACGCGCTGTAAGGCTCAATCACCGACCATTCATTTGTTCGTGTCAATAAAAACAAGCCATCTAATTGTTTGTATTTTAATTGGTTCAAGGCATCAATTTCTTTCTGTTGATCGCCATCTGTAAAAAATAAGGTTACGGAATAATTGTATTTTTTGGCAATTGAAATAAAGCGATTCAAGAAAATACCTAAGGAACCTAAATAGCTAGGGGCTAAAAAGCCAATAGTTTTTGTGGCACCTGCTCGTAAATTCCGCGCCACATAATTCGGGGTATAATTTAATTCTTTCATTGCTTTGAGAATTTTTTCTTGACTATCGGCACTCACATATCCTTTTCCAGAAATTAAGCGAGAAACAGTCGATTTCGAGACACCGGCAACTTTTGCTACATCAATGATAGACGTCATTTTTTACCTCCAAAGTGGAATGTATTCTTATAAGAAGTATAGCATACATTTTTTTGAAAATAGTGCTTGACATGGGAACATTCCCATAATTTATCCTAAAGATGTAAACGATAACAATTTAATCAAGGAGGAAGAAGACGGATGACAAGAGGAGCATTAAAAATTGCAACAATTGGTGGCGGTTCTAGTTATACACCTGAATTAATTGAAGGATACATTAAAAGAAAAGATGAACTGCCAATTAAGGAAATTTGGTTAGTCGATATTGAAGCTGGTAAAGAAAAATTGGAAATCGTAGGTGCAATGGCGAAGCGCATGATTAAAGCTGCTGGTTTAGATTGGGAAGTTCATTTAACCTTGGACCGTGAAGCAGCCTTAAAAGGGGCGGATTTTGTTTCAACACAGTTCCGTGTAGGATTATTAGATGCTCGCATTAAAGATGAACGGATTCCTTTGTCCCATGGAGTATTAGGCCAAGAAACAAATGGCGCGGGAGGAATGTTTAAAGCATTTCGAACAATTCCTGTCATTTTAGCTATTATTGACGATATGAAACGCCTTTGCCCAGATGCTTGGTTAGTGAATTTTACTAATCCAGCTGGAATGGTTACGGAAGCTGCAATTAAACATGGCGGTTGGAAAAAAACAGTTGGCTTATGTAATGTGCCGATTGGTCATAGAAAACAAGCGGCCGAAATGCTGGGAATTCCAGAAGAAGACTTATTCTTTAAATTTGCTGGAATTAATCATTTCCATTGGCACCGCGTTTGGGACAAAGAAGGACAAGAGCGAACACAAGAACTCATTGATTTAATTTACGGACCTAAGCAAGAGCAAGAAAGTCATTTGAAAAATATTTTTGATGCGCCGTTCCATTATGAACAGTTAAAAGATTTAGGAATGTTACCATGTGGTTATCATCGCTATTATTATATTGAAGATGAGATGTTGAAGCATTCCGTCGAAGAGTATGAACGGGGCGAAACAAGAGCACAAGTGGTTAAAGAAACGGAAGGTCGTTTGTTTGAATTGTATAAAGATCCCAAACTAGATTACAAACCAAAAGAATTAGAAGAACGGGGCGGCACACACTATAGCGATGCAGCTTGTGAAATGATCGCATCAATCTATAATGATAAACGAACGGATATGGTTGTTTCTACTGAAAATAATGGGACAATTACTGATTTACCGTATGATTGTGTTGTAGAAGTATCTGGACCTGTGACAGCACATGGCCATGAACCTTACAACTGGGGGGCCTTTCCGCCAGCAGCACGAGGAATTATTCAAAATATGAAAGCTATGGAAGAAACGGTTATTCGAGCAGCCATCAATGGTGATTACGGCGCAGCATTGCATGCTTTCACTATTAATCCATTAGTTCCTGGCGGCGTCATGGCGAAGACCTTGTTGGACGAATTATTAATTGCCCACAAAGCACATTTACCGAATTTTGCAGATGCGATTAATAAAATTGAAGAAACACAACCAGAAACAGTCACATATGTGGCCGAATTAATGAAAAGTAATTAAAAAATATCGCACGCTAAAGATTCGTTTAGTGTGCGATACTTTTTTTAGAATAGGAAGCAAAGGATTCCGTTTTTTTCTTGACAGTAAAATGATAGGTTTGTTGCCGGAACAGCCACTGAATACCAGAGTAAATTAAAATTTCAGCAATAATAAATGTCGAAAGTTTCTGTGCGGAAAGGAATAATAGCGTTAAAATTAAAAATAAGACGACACAGGTATAAAAAACGTGCTGTAATTTTTTAGAATTGATAATCGTGATTTCTTTGGTATCTTCAGTAACTTCAATGCGCCGATAAAATTGGAACCAGCCTTCATAGAACGTTAAAACATCACCAGGATCAGCCTCAATTTCAATAGGTACATTAGTAAAAAGTTTCCCTTGATGCACACCATTTTTATAAAATGTAAAATAGCGTAACGCGCCCCAAGCTGATGTTTTTCGTGTCAATGTAATCTTCATGGTTTTCACCTCCGTCTTTATTTTGCCATAGTTTCGGTAAAATTGTATCCTACTAAAGTCCGATTCTCTGATATTAGGGTCAGAATTGACAGATTACCCGATGTTGCGCAAGCAAAACAAGAGCGAAAAATTATTTTTCCTACTAATAATCAGTTCTCTTTATACAATCCATATCCAATTAGAATTGAAAATTTAACTTTCGCTTATGAGAATCGAACAATTCTTAACCAAGTGAACGTTCAAATTCCTTTAAACGAAAAAATAGCACTTTGTGGAAAAAATGGTGCTGGGAAGAGTACTTTCCTTCAACAAATTGAAGCCCGTCACCCGGCCATTTACTTTTCTCCCAAAGTCCGGTTAGGAACGTATCATCAATTAGATTATCGATTAAAAAATGATGAACCACTGTTGACTTATTTATTGAAGCGGACAAATTATTCTGAAAAGATTGTGCGTTCACTTTTATATCGGCTAGGTTTTCAACAAGAAAATTTACAGACAAAGATATCTTCTCTAAGTGGTGGCGAAGCCATAAAAATTACTTTGGCGCAATTATTTATAGAACCAAATAATATCATCTTATTGGATGAACCCACCAATTTTCTTGATTTAGACACAATCCAAGCACTTGAAGAATTTATAAGTGCCTATCAAGGAACAGTAATTTTCACCTCGCATGATGAAACGTTTGTGGAAAAAGTAGCCACCCGCACTATTTATTTAGAAAACGGGAAAATTATTGATAAATAAAAAAAGTAGACAAAAAGTCGCTATTTTAGCGACTTTTTGTTTAGACTTCTTCAATTGGTAAATAGGTGTATTCTGCAATTTCTGCGGCATGGGAGCCAGCAACATGTCCAGTGACAAATGCAGCTGTAACATTGTAGCCTCCAGTATAGCCATTAATATCTAAAAGTTCACCAGCAAAAAATAAACCATTGACTAATTTGCTCTCCATTGTTTTAGGGGTCACTTCTTTGAGGGAAATCCCACCGCCTGTGACAAAAGATTTTTCCAAAGGCAATGTTTTCGTAACAGTGAACTGAAAGTCTTTCAGTAGTTCCACAAAGGAAAGACGTTGCTTTTCTGTTAGTTGTTTGGCAGGCACTTCTTCAATTGCTAGTTTCTCTAGATAAAAAGTGAGCAGACGTTCTGGTATTAAAGAATGAAAGGCATTTTTTGCCACTTTATTTGGCTGTTCCTCAATCATGTAATCAACATTTTTCAGCACTTCTTCAAAAGATTTTGTCGGAAACACATCCAAGGCTACCGTGACAGGTTGATTGCCGTTGCGAGTTAATTCTTGGTTAATAAAACTAGAACAGCGGAGCGCGGCAGGTCCTGAAATGCCAAAATGTGTAAACAGCATATCCATTTGATGATTAACTAAAGGTTTTCCTTTTTGGTTCAAAACAGTTAAATTAATATCTTGTAAAGAGAGACCTTGCAACGTTTTATCAAGGATAAAAGGTTCTTCAGAAATAATAGGCGATTCGGTAGGGTAGAGTGGGCTGATAGTATGCCCCATTTTTTTGGCTAGTTTATAGCCATCACCAGTTGCTCCTGTGGAAGGATAAGTGCGGCCGCCAGTTGTTAATACAACACATGGTGCATAAATTTTTTCCAGTTCGGTTTCAACGCCAATTATTTGATCGTCTTTTCGTAGTAATTTTGTGACCTGTGTTTTTGTAAAAACAGTGACTCCTAATTCGTTAATGCGGTTAAATAGCGCATCAACAATTGACTTCGATTTATCTGTAACAGGGAACATGCGTCCGTGATCTTCTTCTTTTAAGTGAATACCATTGGATTCAAAAAAGTTCATGATATCATAGTTATCAAATTGTGAAAATGCGCTGTACAAAAATTTTCCATTCCCAGGAATAAATGAAATGATTTCTTCTGCGGGCCGATTATTGGTTACATTACAGCGACCGCCACCAGTCATTAATAATTTTTTCCCAACACGGCGATTTTTTTCAATCAATAATACTTGAGCACCAGCTTCTGCGGCCGCAATCGTGGCCATCATACCACTCGTCCCAGCACCGACAATAATTACATCAAATTTCTTCATAGTTCTCCTCCAATTCAATAGGTAGTGTACCATAATTACAGGATTTTTTCTGGATTTAAGGAAAAAAATAAATAAAACTAAGGAACCAGCTAATTGAAAATTTACTAACTGGCTCCTTAGTTTTATAAGAACTCGTTTACAATTTTTATTATTTTTTCTGAATGATTAGACACATCTAATGGTGATTCGATTGAAATTAATTCTTTTAATCCGTTGTTTAGTTCTATTTTCATACCATTATTATTCATGTAAAATCTTAAAATCCATTTTCTGATATTATTATCTAGGAGTACATTAAAGTAACTTTTATTATCTCGATAAAATATCCTATCCAACACTACTGTATCTTTTAAAATGAGTTTAGAAATTGTGTAAACTTCTAATTCTTCAGGAGTAGTAACTATATTATTCTCGATTTCATCTTCAGGCTGTTCAGACAAATCATCTTCTTTGTCCGAAACAGAAGTATTTAATGCAGCACTTAACTTTTCATTTACTTTTTCATTGATAAATTGATTTATTCCTTTTTTTATTATAGGTGTAAACTTATCTAATGTTTGTTTAGTTTTTACTCCGCCATAAATTTCTCCAACAAAATATTTTACAAAATCTTCTGAAGGGTCTAAAAGCTGATCTGATAAGAAAGCTTTAAATTTATTTAAATATTTCAATTCAGAAGCGCTACTTGTAATTTTATCAATATCAAATGTGTCTTTATGGAATTTAGCAATTTCTGGTATTTGTGTATCCTTCAAATTAGTTATATCAATAGTTAAAAATGGAGAGACGTCCATTTTGTTGGGTTCTTCCAAATCGGTAAAAAATTTATATTCTTTACCATTTGTTAATATTCCAAATTTTGATGTCGTAGTCCCAAAATATCTAAATAATTGAGAATCATGTTTTGTTAATTGCTCGTTGACAGATTTTGCTTCAATTAACATAGTAGGAATACTATCAATTACTATCGCATAATCTACTTTTTCCCCTTTCTTAATCCCTACATCAGCAGTAAATTCTGGAACGAATTCCAAAGGATTAAAAATGTCATAACCCAGTATTTGAAAGAAGGGCATAATTAAAGAAGTTTTGGTTGCTTCTTCGGTAGCAATATTTTCCTTTAATTTTGTTACTCTTTTACCTAACGATTTTAAATCATCTTTAAATTTTTCCATTTCCATAAATATTCCTCTTTTCTTTAAATACATCTTGATGTATAAGAGTGTATTTAATGCAAAATATCAACAAATTTTTATCTTTGCTTACTAATTTTATATTACATACTTTACAAAAATATGTCAACGCTTTCATTAGCGCAATAAAAATGCAAAAAAGAAATAAATAAAAAAATAAACGTTTGACTATGGTAATTTTTGAATTTTCAGTTAAAATAAACCTATAACAATGAGAGGATGATTAAATGGACGCAAAACAATATGTTAAAAATATTCAAGAAAAAATTCACCAATTAGACCAAGGTCAAACAGAATATTTACAAGCAGTCGATGAGTTTTTACCAACCGTAGAAGGTTTTTTAGAAAAAAATCCTCAATACATTGAAGCAAATGTTTTAGGTGTCTTGATTGAACCTGAACGTATTTTTCAATTTCGTGTGCCGTGGCAAGATGACCAGGGCAACTGGCATGTGAACAGAGGCTATCGTGTCCAATATAATTCAGCGATTGGACCATACAAAGGTGGTTTGCGGTTTCATCCAAGTGTGAATTTAAGTGTGATGAAGTTTTTGGCCTTTGAACAAATTTTTAAAAATAGTTTAACTGGTTTGCCAATCGGTGGCGGCAAAGGCGGTAGTGATTTTGATCCAAAAGGTAAGTCAGATGCTGAAGTGATGCGCTTTTGTCAAAGTTTCATGACCGAACTTCAAAAACATATTGGTCCAAGTACAGATGTTCCAGCAGGCGATATTGGCGTAGGCGCTCGTGAAATTGGTTATTTGTTTGGCATGTATAAACGCTTGCGCAACTATGATGCAGGAGTGTTGACTGGAAAACCTTTAGGATACTGGGGAAGCCAAGCAAGAACAGAAGCGACGGGTTATGGAACGGTTTATTTTGTTAAACATTTATTAGCAGATAAAAACGATACGTTTGAAGGCAAAAAAGTCGCTGTTTCTGGTAGCGGGAATGTCGCAATTTATGCCATGGAAAAAGCAACTGAGCTAGGCGCCACAGTAATCACATGTTCCGATTCGTCTGGTTTTGTCTATGATCCAGAAGGAATTGATGTGGCGTTAGTAAAAGAACTAAAAGAAAAAAATCGTGAACGCATTTCAAAATATGTTGAAACACGTAAAGGCGCAACTTATTATGATAAAGAATCTGTTTGGGATTTCGAAACAGCGTATGACATTGCGTTACCATGTGCAACACAAAATGAAATCAACGAAAAGCAAGCCGCTATTTTAGTGAAAAATGGAGTGAAAGTCGTGGCAGAAGGCGCAAATATGCCTTGTACACTAGAAGCAGTCGCCGTTTTTGCTAAATCAGCTGTAATTTATTGTCCAGGTAAAGCCGCTAATGCAGGTGGTGTTGCGGTTTCTGCATTAGAGATGAGCCAAAATGCTGAACGTTTAGCTTGGTCCTTTGAAAAAGTTGACGGTATGCTAGATCAAATTATGCAAAACATTTATGAGACTTGTCGTGATACAGCTAACGAATATCAGGCACGAGATAACTTTGTTTTAGGTGCGAATATTGCTGGCTTTGAAAAAGTAGCGGCAGCGATGCTGAGTCAAGGACTTGTTTAATAACAAAAAATGCTAGGATTTCCTAGCATTTTTTCTTGGTTTGTTTGATTAAGAGAATAAATATCTCTAATTAAATAGTTAAAATTAAACAATTGGTCTATCCAAAAGAATTTGCTTGAAAAAATGTCTAAAAACACGTAAAGTATACATGTAGTAAGTTTACTTTCGAGGAGGAAAAGGAATGTCACACATTCAATTAGATTATTCCAAATTAGCACCATTTGTTGCTGACCATGAATTGGAATACATGCAAACACAAGTCACTGCAGTGGACAAAGCATTACGTGAAGGTACAGGAGCTGGTAATGATTTTACTGGCTGGATTGATTTACCAGAAAACTATGACAAAGAAGAATTCGCGCGCATTAAAAAAGCAGCAGCAAAAATTCAATCTGACTCTGAGGTATTAGTAGTCATTGGTATCGGTGGTTCATATTTAGGTGCCCGTGCAGCAATTGAATTTTTGACACATTCATTTAATAATCTATTATCAAAAGAAGAACGGAAAGCGCCACAAATCTTCTTTGCTGGAAATAGCATCAGCTCAACTTATTTAGCTGATTTAATCAATGTGATTGGTGATCGTGATTTTTCTGTCAACGTTATTTCAAAATCTGGAACGACGACAGAACCAGCGATTGCTTTCCGCGTCTTTAAAGAGTTATTAATTAATAAATATGGCAAAGAAGAAGCCAATAAACGTATTTATGCGACAACTGACCGTGCTAAAGGAGCAGTAAAAGTTGAAGCCGATGCGGAAGGTTGGGAAACATTTGTGATTCCTGATGATGTGGGCGGTCGTTTCACTGTTTTAACGCCAGTAGGTCTTTTACCAATCGCTGTTAGCGGTGCGGATATTGATCGTTTAATGGAAGGTGCAAATGATGCACGTAAAGAATACGGCGCAACGAGCGACTTAAAAGAAAACCAAGCCTATCAATATGCTGCGTTACGTAACATTTTATATCGCAAAGGCAAAACAACTGAAATGTTAATTAACTATGAGCCTGGCATGCACTATTTCTCTGAATGGTGGAAACAATTATACGGTGAATCAGAGGGAAAAGATGGCAAAGGTATTTTCCCAGCAGCCGCAGACTTTTCAACTGACTTACATTCTATGGGTCAATATGTTCAAGAGGGTATGCGTAACTTATTTGAAACAGTGGTTAAAATTGAAAATCCACGCCATAGCATTTCAATTCCAGAACAAAATGAAGATCTAGATGGCTTAGGCTATTTACAAGGAAAAGAAATTGACTTCGTCAATACAAAAGCGTTCGAAGGTACGTTGCTTGCTCACACAGATGGTGGTGTGCCAAACATGATCGTTAAAGTGCCAACAATGGATGCTTATTCATTAGGTTATGTTATGTACTTCTTCGAAATTGCAGTGGGCATCTCAGGTTACTTAAATGGGGTTAATCCATTTGACCAACCAGGTGTTGAAGCTTACAAACGCAACATGTTCGCTTTATTAGGTAAACCAGGTTTTGAAGAATTAGCAAAAGATTTAAATGCACGCCTATAATTTAAACAGAAGAAAAGAGCCAGAAACGTAAGTGTTTCTGGCTCTTTTCTTCTGTTTAAATTATTTTTCCAAAGGTTCGTTCCATTTTTTAGGACTCCAAATAGTTCCTTCCAATGCAACTTGAAGACTTTCATTATCATCTTCTAATTGTTCAATATATTTGATGGTTTCCTCGATAATAAAAGAATTGGGCTCTTCGCTGATTGACTGAAGTTGTTCTGCTAACCATGTATTTCTCATTTTTCTTCACCTCAAAATGTAGTCTATCATAGGTGAGCTTTTTAGTAATGAAACTTGCTTATTGGTTTTCCTTTAAAATAGCATAAATTCGTTCAATATCCGCTTGAGTACCTCTTAATTCATAGTCAGCTAAGAAGGGGAAGTTAAATTGTTCCGCATACTGTTTAGCTGTCAGGCAGTATTGGTGGTTAAAGTTTTTATTGCCGCTGCCCACCACGCCAGAGCAATAACGATAATTATTTTCAAAAGCAAGATATTCTCGCATGACTTCTGTTAAAATTTCGGTATTGCCGTTGTTGATGCCATCGCCACCATCTAAATAGGTAGGCACAAAAGTAAAAAATGGTTCTGTTTCTACTTCTAACGGAGAATTTTCCGAAATTTCTTTGAAAGTAATCGTAGGATTTTTTTCGTTTTGCTGATGTTGCTCTTCAGCATAAGTTGTTAAACGTTGAACAAATGAGCGTGTATTACCAGAGATTGAAATATATCGTATATTCATCAGAGATCCCTCCAAATAAATTTAATTGTTTACGTAAGTATAGCACATCTATGTGAAAAAAATTCAAGATCAATAATTATAAAGCGAAAAAAATAATGCCTTTTTATTACCTATTATAAAAGTGAAAATTTGTTATTTTAATTCATTTGGGTAAGTATTGAATTTTGCGAAAAACTTTGCTAAGATGGTAGAGTATTGAATAAAGAATGGTTGGGCGAAAGCTTCAAGGATTCAGTTCTTCAAGGGGTGAGAAGAACAATTTTTGAGTTTGCGCCTTTTTGCATACCTAAAACAAAAGGGCTGAGCGTATCTCTATTTCGCTAGTCCTTTTTCTTATATGCTAAAGGTGTAAAAACTAAGGAGGTGGAGACAATGGTACAAGAAGTACTAGAGCAAATCAAGGCAGCGGAAGATGCGGTGGAAGAGCATCGGCAACAAGCTAAGATGAATTGTCGTTTATATGAAGAACAGAAGCAAGAACGTTTAGCTAAACTACGTCAAGAGAGTGAAGAAGCTGTTGAAAAAGTGCTGACGGATTCACTAGCAACGCAAGAAAAGATGTTACAACTTGAAAAAGAACAACTTTTAGATGAAACAAAGCGCACTGAACAAGCGCTTCACGAACGTTACGAAGCGAACAAAGAACAAGTCATTGATTCAATTATTGAGAGGGTGAAAGACGTTTATGGCAGTTAGTAAAATGGAAAAAATGACAATAATTGCCGCTGCCGAAAAAGAAGCAGCAATTCTACAAGCCATTCAAGGCTTGCAAATTGTCGAAGTAAAACGGATTTTTCATTCGCCTGAAGAAGAACAAGCCTTAAAGAGTCAATATTCTTTTTTACAAGCAGAACAGTCAACTGAACAGCTACGTAAATATGAAACGATGCTACAACAATTGCAAGAGCTTCTTTTATTTTTGACACGCTCTTCAGGAAAAGGCTTAAAGATAAAAAGAAAAGTCTACACCTTAGAAGAGTTGGAACAAACCTTTGATGAAGAAACATTACAAAGCTATTTGACGGAATTAAAGAATATTCAAGAATCTTTGAAACAAATTCAAACGGATCGTCAAGGATTAGAAGCTGAAGAAGAATTATTAGGCCGCTGGCAATATCTGGATATTTTACCGCATAAACAGCAGTTAAAAAGTAGTTATGTCGTTCATGGTTCGATAAATCTAGCCAATAAAGCCAGTTTCTTGAGCGCTTTGTCTCAATGGCCAACGGTTTATTTTGAAGAAATTTATCAAAGTATGCATCATAGTTACTTTACACTCGTTTACCTGAAGGAACATCAGCAGAGTGTAACCGAGTTATTAAACCAATATAGTTTTGAACCACTCCAATACCGTTATGATGTTCCACCTAAAGAGGCATATCAACAAGTCAAAGAACGATATGAAATTTTACAAAAAGAAGAAAAAACCTTAAAGCAACAACTGGCTTCTTATCATGATTTCTATGAAACGTTTTGCTTGGCTGAAGAAGTCTTATTGGCGGTTATCCAAAGAGAACAAGCACGTCAACATTTGTTAAATGCTTCATCATTTTTCATCTTGCAAACGTGGATTCCAGTCGAAGAAAAAGCCGAGATTTTGACAGCGATTGAAGAAAAAGTTCCTAAGGACGAAATAGCTCTTACTTTTGAAAATCCTACGAAGGCGGAAATTGAGACGGATATACCAGTTAAATTAGCGAATAATAAATTGGTGCAGCCGTTTGAAATGTTAACAGAGATGTATAGCTTACCAAAATATGAAGAAGTTGATCCGACACCTGCGATGATGCCGTTTTATCTAGTCTTTTTTGGTATGATGGTAGCGGATATTGGCTATGGCTTACTGATGCTACTCTTGTCTATTATTGCTCTGAAAGCATTTGTTTTACCGAGAGGCATGAAACGTTTTGCCGACTTTTTCTTGATTTTATCATTTCCAACAATTATTTGGGGCTTCATTTACGGTTCGTTTTTCGGTGCAGCATTACCGCCAATAATGTTTGGAATCAAATCACCATTTCCGATTTTATCAACGACCGAAGATGTAAATACGATTCTTATTTTATCGGTTATTTTTGGGTTTATCCAATTGGTTGTCGGTTTAATGATTAATGGGATTCAGTTATCAAAACAAAAGCGCTATTTAGATAGTATTAACGAAAGTTACGCTTGGTTAGGGATTTTGTTTGGTTTAGCATTGTTAGTCGTTGGTAAATTAGTGGTTAAAAATGAAGGCTTATTTACAGCAGGTGCGATTTTAGCTAGCCTTTCTGCCATTGCAATTATTGTGATTCCAATGATTCAATCGAAGGCCAAATTAAAAGGCTTAGCCAAAGGACTGTATGGACTATACGGTGTGACAGGTTATGTCGGTGATTTAGTTAGTTATACACGTTTGATGGCGTTAGGAATTGCTGGGGGAAGTATTGCTTCAGCGTTTAATATGCTCGTAGAGTTCATGCCGCCAGTTGCCCGTTTTAGCGTGGGCATCTTGCTGTTAATTGTTTTACATGCGTTAAACATATTCTTATCGTTATTAGGTGCTTATGTTCATGGCGCACGTTTGCAATATGTTGAGTTCTTTGGAAAATTTTACACAGGCGGTGGCCGGGCGTTTAATCCGCTAAAAACAAAAGAAAAGTATGTCAATGTTGAGAAAAAATAGAAAATTATTTATTGGAGGAAAATAGAGATGATGGATTACTTAATTAATAATAATGGTGGAATTGTTTTTGCAGTATTAGGAATGGCGATGGCGACAATTTTTGCTGGGATTGGATCAGCCAAAGGGGTTGGCTTTACTGGGGAAGCAGCAGCAGCTTTAACGACGGAGCAGCCAGAAAAATTTGGTCAAGCGTTAATTTTACAGTTATTACCAGGTACACAAGGACTATACGGTTTCGTTATTGCTTTCTTAATTTATATTAACTTAGGAAACGATATGAGTATGGTTCAAGGGTTGAACTATTTTGTAGCAGCTTTACCAATTGCTTTTGCAGGATTGTTCTCTGGGATTGCCCAAGGTCGTGTGGCCGCTGCGGGGATTCAAATTTTAGCGAAGAAACCAGAACATGCAACAAAAGGAATTATCTATGCTGCCATGGTTGAAACTTATGCCATCTTAGGGTTCGTAATTTCCTTCTTACTTGTATTGAACGTCAAATAATTGAGGAGGCAGATGGATGGATGCCATTGAAAAAATCATCAGTGAAATTAAGCAGCAAGGAAAGCAAGAAGTCGAAGCCTATGTCACCAGTGAACAAACGCGCATCGATCAAGAATTCCAAGCAGCACAACAAGAAATTTTGCTGAAGCAAGAACATGAAATAGAAAAACGACAACAACAATTATTAAAAGAATTTAAACAACGCCAACAACGGCAAACACTAGAAATTCGTCAGGATGCATTAAATAAAAAACAAGCATATCTTAACCAATTATTTGACGAAGTGGTCTTAAAGATGAGTGAATGGTCAGCGGAAGAATTTCAACAATTCATGAAAGCACAATTAGGTTCACTTGAATTAACAGGAAAAGCGACCATTCTTTTAGGAGAGTATTCTCAAACGAAAGTGACGCAAGAATGGCTGACCGCCCTTTCTGATGCTACTGTTCAATGGGAGCTTTCAGAGGAAGTTGTTCCAAAAGAAAGTGGCTTTATCGTTGCAAAAGACGGTTTGGATTATAATTTTCTCTTTTCAGCATTAGTTGAAGAGATTCAAAAAACAGAAGGCTTTAAAGTAGCAGAAAAACTTTTCAGTTAAGAAGGGAGGACGTAGCATGAGAAAACCAACGTATCATCAAATTAATCCGCTGATTCGTTTAAAAGAAACGGAGCTGCTTTCTGAGCAACAGTTTCAACAACTTTTAGAAGCGGAAACAGTTGAAGACGTTAAAAATATGTTAAAAAGTACGGTTTATCAACCTTATTTAACCGAAACTTTTGAAGAAAAATTTGACTACCATTCTTCTGAAGCGCTGGGAAATCTTTATCGCTGGTTATATGAAATGGCTCCAGAACCAGCTGTAGTAACGTTGTATACGATGCGTTTTACCTTCCATAACTTGAAAATTTTGACGAAAGCTGAGCAAACAGGTAAAGATTTTGATTATCTTTATTTAGAGGATGGTCGTTATTCTCTAAACACAGTCAAAAGTGCCATTCATACAAAAAACTCTTCCGAACTTGAGCCAGCATTATTAGAAGTGATTCGTGATGTTTTTGCCTATCTGGAAGAGGGCGGTTTACCACAAGCAATTGATATCCTTTATGATCGAGCATTTTTACAGCAACAACGAAAATTGGCGGATGAATTGGGCTATGAAGAGTTAACGAAGGAAGTCATCGCTTTTATTGATTTAACCAATCTATCAACGATGGCTAGAGGGATTGTTCAACATCAAAACAGTAACTTTTTATCAACCGTGCTTTCTAGCGCTGGCAGTCTCTCAAAGAAAGAACTGTTGACCTATGCGGAAAAGTCACTTGTAGAATTTACAGCATTTGTCAGAACAACGAATTACGGACAACTATTAGAAAAGATTATCAATAAAGAAACCAATGAATTAAATTTATTGGCTTTTGAAAAACTCAAAGATGATTACCTGACCTCAATGTATGAAAACGGTCGAACGGTCGCTTTTGGGCCGCTCCCATTACTAGCCTTTTTGAATGCGAAAGAAGTTGAATGGAAAAATTTGCGTTTAATTTTGGTCGGAAAACATAGTGGGTTTTCAAATGAAAAAATTCGAGAAAGGATGCGAAAAGTCAATGGGGTATAAAATTGGTGTCATTGGAGACAAAAATTCAATCTTACCATTTAAACTGTTTGGCTTTGAGGTCCATCATGCCATTTCAGAAATGCAAGTTAGAGAAGCCATTGAAACTATGGCAAAAAATAAGTTTGGGGTCATTTTCATAACGGAAGAAGCCTCTACTTTAGCAGAAGAAACGATTGAACGATACAAAGAACAAGTGACACCAGCGATTATTTTAATCCCAAGTCATAATGGTACAATCGGAATCGGTTTAAGTGAGATTGAAAAAAATGTTGAAAAAGCAATTGGACAAAATATTTTATAATGCAAAGGAGAATGAGCGTGCAAATTGGAAAAATTGTCAAAGTTTCAGGTCCTTTGATTTTAGCTGAAAACATGTCAGATGCTAGTATCCAAGACATTTGTCATGTAGGAGATTTAGGCGTTATCGGAGAGATTATTGAAATGCGAGGCGACGTCGCTTCGATTCAAGTATATGAAGAAACAACAGGCATTGGACCAGGAGAACCAGTTATTTCAACAGGAGAACCATTATCTGTTGAATTAGCCCCAGGTTTAATTGCCGAAATGTTTGATGGTATTCAACGACCATTGGATACATTTCAAGAAGTAACCCACAGTAACTTTTTAGGCCGTGGCGTTAAAATTGATGCGTTAGATCGTGAGAAAAAATGGACGTTTGAACCGACTGTGGCAGTTGGTGAAGAAGTGTCGGCAGGTGACATCGTCGGTGTGGTTCAAGAAACAGCGATTATTCAACATAAAATTATGGTGCCTTTCGGCGTTTCAGGAACGATTGCCGAAATTAAAGCAGGGGATTTTGCCATTGATGAAACAGTTTATTCAGTGGAAACGGCTAAAGGAACAGAAAGTTTTAGCATGATGCAAAAATGGCCCGTTCGGCGGGGACGTCCCATTTTAGAAAAACTAAGTCCCAAAGTACCGATGGTGACCGGACAACGCGTAATTGATACCTTTTTCCCAATTACGAAAGGCGGAGCGGCAGCAGTTCCAGGACCATTTGGCGCTGGAAAAACAGTCGTTCAGCACCAAATTGCCAAGTGGGCCGATGTCGACTTAGTCGTTTACGTTGGTTGTGGGGAACGCGGGAATGAAATGACAGATGTTTTAAATGAATTTCCAGAATTAATTGATCCAACAACTGGTGAGTCTTTGATGAATCGGACGATTTTAATTGCGAATACGTCAAATATGCCGGTAGCGGCACGGGAAGCCTCGATTTATACAGGGATTACCATTGCAGAATATTTCCGTGATATGGGTTACTCAGTCGCAATTATGGCGGATTCTACTTCTCGTTGGGCAGAAGCGTTACGAGAAATGAGTGGCCGGTTAGAAGAAATGCCTGGTGATGAAGGCTATCCAGCCTATTTAGGTAGCCGCTTAGCTGAATATTATGAACGAGCAGGACAAGTCATCGCGTTAGGAAAAGATCATCGTGAAGGAAGCATTACGGCGATTAGTGCGGTTTCGCCATCTGGTGGGGACATATCAGAACCTGTCACCCAAAATACGTTACGCGTTGTTAAAGTATTCTGGGGCTTAGATTCTCAATTAGCACAAAAGCGTCATTTTCCTTCTATTAACTGGTTGCAAAGTTATTCTCTTTACTCCACAGAAGTAGGGCAATATTTAGACTTGGAATTGCAAGGAAACTGGGCCGCTATGGTAGCTGAAGGGATGCGGATTTTACAAGAGGAATCTCAACTGGAAGAAATTGTTCGCTTGGTTGGGATTGATTCCTTGTCGGATAAAGACCGTTTAACGTTGGAAACAGCCAAATCATTACGGGAAGACTATTTGCAACAAAATGCTTTTGATGACGTGGATACGTTCACTTCTCGAACAAAACAAGCGAAAATGTTGCAATTGATTCTAACTTTTGGTGAAGAAGGTCAAAAAGCCTTAAGTTTAGGCACTTATTTCTCTGAGTTAATGGCGGGAACAGTTGAAATCCGCGATCGCATTGCTCGTAGCAAGTATTTACCAGAAGAAGAATTAGAAAAATTGGATCGTTTACAAGCAGAAATTAAAACAACGATAAAAGAAATCATTGCTGAAGGAGGAATGACGAATGATTAAAGAATATCGTACAATCAATGAAGTCGTTGGTCCTCTGATGATTGTTGAAAAAGTGGCAGGCGTAAAGTACGAAGAATTAATTGAAGTACGCATGCAAAATGGCGAAATTCGCCAAGGGCAAGTTTTAGAAATCAATGGAGATAAAGCGATGGTCCAAATTTTTGAAGGAACGAGTAACATCAATATTCGTGATTCAAAAGTTCGCTTTCTGGGACATCCTTTAGAATTA
Source organism: Enterococcus sp. DIV2453a (assembly GCF_050533535.1). NCBI lineage: Bacteria > Bacillati > Bacillota > Bacilli > Lactobacillales > Enterococcaceae > Enterococcus > Enterococcus sp. DIV2453a. The sequence goes on from NZ_CP172899.1 coordinate 1,286,223, forward strand.
GGGGTTTCGCCAGATATGATGGGGCGCGTTTTTGACGGCTTAGGTCGCTTAAAAGATAATGGACCAGAATTATTACCTGAGAAAAAATTAGATATTAACGGCGAAGTTATCAATCCAGTTGCTCGTGATTATCCCGATGAGTTCATCCAAACAGGGATTTCAGCGATTGACCATTTAAATACCTTAGTTCGTGGTCAAAAATTACCTGTTTTTTCAGCATCTGGCTTACCTCATAAAGAATTAGCGGCACAAATTGCCAGACAAGCCAACGTGTTAAATAGTGAAGAAGAATTTGCCGTAGTTTTTGCGGCCATTGGGATTACCTTTGAAGAAGCGGAATATTTTATGGAAGATTTCCGTCAAACAGGCGCAATTGATCGTTCAGTCTTGTTTATGAACTTAGCGAATGATCCAGCCATTGAACGGATTGCAACACCTAGAATGGCTTTGACAGCCGCTGAATATTTAGCTTATGAAAAGGGCATGCATGTCTTAGTTATCATGACGGATATGACCAATTATTGCGAAGCGTTGCGAGAAATTTCAGCAGCACGCCGTGAAGTTCCAGGACGTCGTGGTTACCCGGGTTATCTTTACACGAACTTAGCAACGTTGTATGAACGAGCAGGCCGAATTCGTGGCTCAAAAGGTTCCGTAACACAGATTCCTATTTTAACAATGCCAGAGGAGGATAAAACACATCCAATTCCCGATTTAACTGGCTATATTACAGAAGGGCAAATTATCTTGTCCCGGGAACTATATAAGAGCGGTATCCAACCACCAATTGATGTCTTGCCATCACTTTCCCGTCTTAAAGACAAAGGAACTGGCGAAGGCAAAACGCGCGGGGATCACGCAGCGACGATGAATCAATTGTTCTCAGCCTATGCACAAGGGAAACAAGCCAAAGAATTAGCTGTCATTTTAGGAGAATCAGCTCTTTCTGATGTCGATAAAATTTACGCAGCTTTTGCCCAACGTTTTGAAGAAGAATATGTCAATCAAGGATTCGATACAAACCGTTCGATTGAAGAAACGTTAGATCTTGGGTGGGAACTATTAAGTATGCTACCGAGAACAGAACTAAAACGAATTAAAGAGGATATGCTCGATCAATATTTAACTGAAGGGAAGTAGAAAAATGGCTCGATTAAATGTTAATCCAACCCGTATGGAACTTTCCCGATTGAAAAAACAGTTAACTACGGCCACGAGAGGTCATAAGTTGCTGAAAGACAAACAAGATGAATTGATGCGACGGTTTATTGCGCTAGTCAAAGAAAACAATGAGTTACGTATTCAGGTTGAACAAGAAGTGACGGATGCGTTATCAAATTTTGTATTGGCAAACGCAACGTTGAACGAAGCCTTTATTGAAGAGTTAGTGGCAATTCCAGCCGAAAAAGTTGAATTAGAAATTATTGAACAGAACATCTTAAGTGTGCCAGTTCCTAAAATGATTTTTGATTACGATGAATCGGTTCAAGAAGCACCCTTAGATTATGGCTACGTGAATTCAAACAGCGAGCTTGATCAAGCTTTTGCTAAAATTTCAAGCATTTTACCGAAATTATTAGCACTTGCAAATGTTGAAAAGACGTGCCAATTATTATCAAAAGAAATTGAAAAAACGCGTCGTCGTGTCAACGCCTTAGAGTATATGACGATTCCGCAATTAGAAGAAACAATTTACTACATTCAAATGAAATTAGAAGAAAATGAACGTGGCGAAATTACACGTTTAATTAAAATTAAAAGCATGAACAAAGAAAATTAGTGGTTAGAAAGAACGAGTGCGAAGCCAGTTGGTAGCTTTCGTGCTCGTTTTTAATAAAAAAGGGAGTGGAAAAAATGAAAAATGAAGAACGCCGCAAAGCGATTGCACTGAATTGTCAAAAATACGAAAGTGATTATGCTCGCTTGGTGGAACCAATCAATGAGCTACTGTTAAACTTGGGAGCGGCTATTTCAGAAGAAGCCGCGAAGCAAATCATTCTGAATGTAAAACGCTATCATCACGGCGTGAAATATCTTCCTGAGTGTCATTTAGATGAAAGTAACCAGTTTATCGAAGATGGGCTTGAAGCTCTCAAAAAGGGAGATTTAGGCAACGGTGCGTTACAACTATTTGGGGCTGGCTTAAACTTTGCTAGTTTTGCAGCAAAAGCACAAGGAACCAAAAAAATTGATGCCCACCAAATGTTGGCAGAACGTTTTACGAAGTTGTTGTCTGTACAAACGGATAATGATAACAAACAATAAGAAAAATACCCTTAGTTTATTAAGACGACTTAATAAACTAAGGGTATTTTTTTAACTGTTATTGATTAGGATATTCAGACACCTGTAATTGCCATAACTTATCTGTCACTGAAGCAATAAACGCAGCACTCTTAGCATTATCAGGTCCTTTAGTAAAAATTGCTAAAGCAAAGGGGTGAGGTGTTTCTAAAATCCCCATATCATGAATAAATTCATCATAGGAACCAATTTTATGAGCAACTTTTCCTTGAGTTGTGGGAGTTTCCATTCTTTCATGGAAAACACTTTGTTTCATAGAATCATAAATCGCTTGGTAATCTGGTTTTGTTGCTTTTTCAGTATATAATTTTTGTAGAATAACTAGCGCATCTTCCGAAGAAAATTGTGGTTCTTCAATCGAAGGTGACTTGTGCAAATAACGCTGATACATTTCTCGTTTTGCTTTTGCATCACCACCCAATGTATCATAGAGCATATTTTTAGCGATATTATCAGAATAGGTGATGGCATATTCTTGTAACGTTTTTAATGGATATTCTGGTTGGATATTATAGGCAATGATCCCAGTTCCTTCTTCATAATCTTCTTCGGCGTTATAGGGAATCAGGTCTGTCCATTTTTTTTGACCAGAAGCAACCGTGTCAGCGACTAACATCGTCAGTGGCACTTTAATAGTACTAGCTGTATAAAATTCATGTTGGCCATTCACGGAACGCTGTTCGCCAGTTTCTAAATCCAAATAACTAATCCCGACCGTTCCTTCAAATTCTTTGACAGAAGCGACGAGCAGGTCATTTATTTTATCAAAAAATACTGTATTTGCTGAATTATTTTCTTCCTTGTCTTTCGTATGTTTCTCATGTTTGGCGGAATCAATTGTAACTTTTTGTTCAGATTCTTTGGCATAATCTTCGCCGCGACTTGAGAAGAAGAAGCCCACAATTAGGAAAAAGCAAAGAAAGAAAATGGTGCCGTAAAGTGAGAGTTGCTGTTTGTTCAATGTAAAACCCTTTCCGTTTCTCTAATAGATATTTTTCTCAACTCCTCCATTTAATCATTTTTCGGATAAGAGTGCAAGCGTCTTTTTAACGGCACTACTGGTTTTGTTTCATTTGTTTTTGGAGTGCTTGCGATTGCTTTAATAGCTCTTTACCGATAGTGGTATCTTTCACCAATAGCCGCTGTAAGGGGCGATCGATGACTTGTTTGATGGAATGAATGTCTTGATTATTTAAAATGGCTGTTTCTTTACTAGAAAAAGATTTATGCGCGGTCAGTTGTAACCCGAACGAGTTGTACAACAATGTATAACCAGCAATTCCAGTAATTGTCTGATAAGATTTTGAAAAGCCGCCGTCAATTACGAGAAGCGTGCCATTTGCTTTGATTGGTGATTCGCCTTTTGTTCGTTTAACTGGTGTATGACCATTAATGATATGTCGATTTTCACCAGTCACTTCAAATTCATCTAGGATTCTTTCACAAACTTCAACTGTATCACGCAAAGAGTAATAAGGATTCTTTTCTTCGTAATGTGTTTCTTTTTCAGCGAGAAAATAACGCTCGAAGGTTTTCATAGCTCGTTTGCCAAATAATGAGGAACCTTCGCCACACCAAAGATACCATAAACAATCTGTCGCATAGTCATCTGTAATAGCAGGCTGAGCGTATGCTTCTTCTAACATTTTCTGAAAGAAGTCAACTAAAGCTTTTCCTGAATAGGAGTGGCCTTTAAATGTATAAGCTTGAAAAGTACCGTCCGCATTCAGAGGCAGACAGCCATGAATCAATAAATTTTGATTATACACAAGGTAAAGAGAAGCTTTTTCCATTAGAAAGCGCATGTGTTTTGTTAACCGCGGTGAAGACTGAAATTGCGTTAATAAATCATCAATTATCTGTTTTTCCTCACGTGTTAATTGGTAAGGCTGCTCTTCAGAAACGGTTTGGAAACAGCTGTTAATTAATGTATAACGACATTCGTCAAAAGTAATAGTTTCCCCTTGAATCTTATCTAAGCGTAGCCGATGTGCCAAGTTAAAATCAGGGCGTCGACCAATAATTTGGCCTTCTAGTTTTTCTTGAATAATGGCAATGGCTTGTTGCACACGCATCGCTACTTGTTTTTCATCTTCAGTTAACGCACGATAGGGATTTTTCTTGGGTGCAAAAGCAGGATTTTCTTTATACGTTTCTAAACTAAATTTTTTTAAGGCGGTTAAATCGATAGCATAACGTTCTTCTAACAAATCTAAATTTCCATAGCGAGCACAAATACGCACTACATTGGCTAAACAAGCCAGTGAACCACTATAAGCAGCCAGCCAAATCATATCGTGATTGCCTAGTTGAATATCCAAGGAGTGATAGGACATTAATCGGTCCATAATTTTATCTGGTGCTGGCCCCCGATCATAGATATCCCCAATAACATGTAGGTGATCAATAATCAGACGTTGGATTAGATAAGCTAATTCTGTCACGAAACGTTTGGCTTCACCTAGTAAAATAATTTTTTCAATAATTTGTTGATAGTAACCGTTTTTGGTTGTTGTTTCATCATATTGATAAATCAATTCTTCGAGAATATACCCATAGGTTTCAGGAAGGGCTTTGCGAACTTTAGAACGTGTGTACTTCATCGAAGAAGAACGGACGATTTCAACCAGACGGCGAATCGTTAATAGCCACCATTCATAAGAGAGGGCGCTTTCATTTTCTAAAAGTGTTAATTTTTCTTCTGGATAGTAGATAATAAAACAAAGCTCGTCCATCTGATGGGCATTTAATTCTTGTTTAAATAAAAATTGAACTTTTTCTCGGATTCGCCCAGAACCATTTCTTAAAATATGGTCAAAAGCTTCAAATTCACCATGTAAATCACTGACAAAATGTTCTGTTCCTTTCGGTAAATTCAAAATTGCTTCCAAATTAATAATTTCTTCAATTTGTTGATCGCGGTTCAGTGTAGCCAAGTCCTCTGCCTTCTTTCTTTTTCGTATATACCAATTTTGATTTAAAAGATTAAAGTCTTGATAATAAAGGTTTTTTATTTGTATGCCAATTATTGTAGGCTATTTGGCGAAAAAAAGCAACAGGAGAAAGTCAGAGAAAAATGTGGAAAATTATAGGAAGCTACTGGGTTTTATGCTATGATTTTTAATAAAACAAAATGAAGGGGCGGGAAAACATGTTATTTGGTACAGCAAAAATGAATCGGGAAAATCATTTAGAAATCGGTGGTTGTGACACCGTAAAGTTGGCGCAAAAATTCGGGACGCCGTTATTTGTCTATGATGTCGCTCATATTCGCGCACAAGCACGTGGTTTTAAACAAACGTTAAATCAATTAGGTATCAAAAATAAAGTGGTTTATGCAAGTAAAGCATTTAGTTGTTTAGCTATTTATCAAGTGTTAAAGGAAGAAGATATTGCTTGTGATGTTGTCTCTGGTGGAGAACTATTCACAGCTTTAAAAGGGGGCATGGAGCCAGCGGAAATTGAATTCCATGGAAATAACAAAACCCCTGAAGAATTACGTTACGCCTTGGATAACAAAATAGGTACAATTGTCATTGATAATTTTTACGAAATTGACTTGTTGGAAGAATTATTAGCTACACGAAACCAAACACAAAAAGTTCTTTTTCGGGTGAGTCCTGGTGTGGATGCAGAAACCCATGATTACATTTTGACAGGCCAAGAAGATTCAAAATTTGGTTTTGATGTTGCAAGTGGCCAGGCAACAGAAGCGCTCGTTCGCCTTTTATCAAATCCCTCTTTTGATGTGCAAGGGGTCCATTGCCATATTGGCTCGCAAATTTTTGCTGTGGAAGGCTTTTTAGCTGCTGTTGAAAAAATGTTCACTATTTTAGAAGACTGGCGGCAAGTCCATCAATTTACAGCACGTGTTTTAAATATGGGTGGTGGTTTTGGTGTGCAGTACACGCAGCAAGATAAGCCATTAGCACCAGCAACATTTGTTGAAAAAATTGTTTATTCCTTGAAAGGTCATTGTGAACAATTAGGGTATCCACTGCCTGAGCTTTGGATTGAACCAGGCCGCAGTTTAATTGCCGAAGCGGGCACAACGATATATACAGTTGGCGCGCAAAAAGAGGTTCCTGGTGTTCGTCATTTTGTTTCCGTAGATGGTGGCATGGGTGATAATATACGGCCTGCTTTGTATCAAGCGGTTTATGATGGATTTCTAGCGAATCGTGATGGGCATGATTCAGTCAAGAAAGTCACAGTGGTTGGTAAATATTGCGAATCAGGAGATGTCTTACTTCGAGATATTTTATTGCCAGAAGTTAAAGCAGGGGATTTATTGGCCATTAGTAGTACGGGGGCTTACGGTTATTCAATGGCAAGTAATTACAACCGAAATCCTCGACCAGCGGTGGTTTTTGTCGAAGATGGACAAGCAAAATTAGTTGCTCGCCGTGAGACATATGAAGATATGACAACGTTGGATTGTTGATAGATTAAAAGTAGCCGCCTCTTTTTGAGACGGCTGTTTTTTTTTCAAAAAATAACAAAATGTAAGGGTGATTTCTTTCAGAAATGAAAAATCCATAGTATATTAAATGAAGAAGGAAATACTTTAGAAGAGGGTGTGATTTGCAGATGAAATGGCTCCTCGGGTTACTGATCATTTTTGCAATAATTGGCGTTGTTTTTTCTTTTTACATTGCCAATTATTTTTTGAAAATTGCGTTGCTTAAAGACAACCCTTGGTATCATAAAAAAGGGCATCGGTTATTAAATCCTGATAATTTTCAAGAACGTGAAACAAGATATACAAAAATAGAAGAACAACAAAAACAAGAAGGCGAAGCTTTTTGGACAGAGCCTTTTGCTGAAGACCGTTGGTTGAAAATTAAAGATGAAACATTGTATGCACGGTGCTTTATTCCTTATCCAGATAACCATCGTTGGGCGATTTGTGTGCATGGTTATCGTTCAAACGGAAAACGCGATATGGCATATACTGCATTACGTTTTGCAGAAGAAGGCTACAATGTTTTAGTTCCCGATTTGCGTGCGCACGGGAAAAGTTCAGGGGATAAAATTGGGATGGGATGGCTGGATCGGTTAGATTTATTAAGTTGGCTTAGTGAAGTTCTTGCCATTGATATGGAAGCAGAAATTATTTTAGTGGGCGGTTCCATGGGAGCGGCTACTGTCATGATGGCAAGTGGTGAAAAGTTACCAACGAATGTCCGCGGATTAATAGTGGATTGTGGCTACACTTCTGTTTATGATGAATTTAAATACGTCCTACATGAATCTTTTCATTTACCCGCTTTTCCTATTTTAACAATTGCTAATCAATTAGCATTAAATAACTATGGCTTTCAATTGAAAACCGCTTCTTCCGTGAGACAATTACACAAAAATACGTTGCCGACATTTTTTATTCACGGTACAGGTGATCGCTTTGTTCCAATGACAATGTTTGAAGAAAATTTAGCGGCAACTCAGGGGATAAAAAAAGGTCTCATTGTTGCTAAAGCACCACATTTATCTTCAAGTGTCTACGAACCTGAAAATTATTACAGTAGTATTTTTGAATTTTTGGAAGAAAACTGTCCTGCAGTAAAAACAACATCCGACTAAAAAAGACATGGTTTTTCATGATTCCATGTCTTTTTTTTGTCTGACTCGTTTAGTTAAATTTAAAGTGCTTAAAAAGAAAAATAACGGCGCCAAACTACCAAGGCAAAGAAACCATTTCATTGAATAAGTTAACTCTTGCTGTAAAAGAGATTCTCGTATATAGCTGAAACCTTCGCCATGGACCCGCAAATAAATATAAATGTAAGCAAAAAGAATCACTAAAGGCAAAATACAGACTTCTAATATTTCCAAAAGATAAGGAAAGGTTTTATTTAATAATTTGAGGCGTGTCTTATTCAATAGATAAGCAAAAATGAAAATTGACCATAAAAAACCAAAAAAACTAATCAAATAAAAAATCAGATTCGCACTTCCTGCGTTCATAAAAGCTTTCGGGAAAAGTAGTCTGCCGATGAATGTATTTTTAATTGTAAAAGGAACATCAAAAATGGAAATATAAAGACAAAAAAGTACTAATGTTAACAAGGCATGCCAAATCTTTTTCTCCATTTCATTTAAAAAATATCTAATTACTTGGTACATTTCCATAAACTGTCGCTCCGTGTTTGAAATAATCGTAGTTTTGACTATACCATAGCTGTGCTCAATTTTCTTGAAAAAAATACACGCAACCAGCCTCGACTATACGAAACACACAGAGTGTCTAAAAAATAAGTTGCCGATCGCATTTTTTCGCATGCTAGTGTTGCACTTCTGTTTCGTTGGTGTTTTCTAATTGATGATTTGTTGATTAAAAAAGGGCAGGAGGGAGCGTTTTTCTAGTATAATAATATAAAAGAATATAGAGAAAATCGTAGGATGGGAGTTATTCAAAGTGGCGGAGATTACAGTTAAGACAATTTCAGCGAAAGATGATTTAAAGAAGTTGCTTTTGGGTCAAGAGTATGACCACCAGCAGCCGGTTAAAAATATTTTAAAAGCTAGAACATCGAATGTCCATATTGAAAAGTACGAGGTTGTGGAGGATGTTTTTTTAAAGTTAACTGGGAAGGCGACCGTGCACAAAGATATTATGAACTCATTTTGGACAACGTATAAAATTATGTTACAACTTGTTTATCCCGATTTCTTTAGACCAGCGGAAGTAATTGGGGAAAATCAAGAAAGCTATTTAGAAAAACCTTCTGAACAGAATTTGCTTGCAGTAAATAGCAAGTATCCGCCTCATGATTCCGGGGCATCGGCTGTGATTTCGGACCGATATTTAACTTATTTTGACCAAGCTTTTCCTGACTATTTACCAAATCCTGTACCCAAAAAATATACATGGAATGAATTCCTTCTCGACAATTTTACTAAATTTGATCGAGTCCATCAGGACCCACAATTAAAGCGTTTTGCCGAACTTACCCATTCAATTGGAAACATTACAGTAGTTCCACTAGGATTTAACAGTGGAAGAAGCTTATCGTTTAAAGATTATTGGGATTATTCTTTAGAACAACTTTCGATATTTTTAGCTTCGTTTCATTCATGGGAAAGCTACGTTCATACGTATGAGATGCAACCATTTTTAAATGAACAGTATCAACCAGTAGCGCTATGGAAAAATCATTTGAAAAAAGACTCGTTTATCTTACCTCAGAATCTAGAGGAGATAAATGAATATTTAGTTCAAGTAAATCAACGAATAGAAAAAAGAGGGCAGCGAATAGTGAATAGGTTGTAATGAAATAAGAATCGACTTTTCACTAAACGTTGAAAGTCTCGAATCTTGTGCTCTTTTATTGACTCAGGAACAGAGAACGATTAAACTACTAGATTAGTATCAAAAAATAATTGCGTATAGGGATAACCAGTCGCATGTTTAAATGACTTTTAGGTCTTATGTAAGTAACAAAAGTTATTAGTACGAAGCAATCATTTTAGAAAGGAGCTTTTATGCAATTCACATTATTAAATCAAGGAAATCAAGCCTATTGGGAAGCAACCTACATAGAAGCTTTTCCAGAAGAAGAGAGACTGCCGTTTGATCAATTATTGACGTCTTCTCAAGCAGGAAAATTTCATTTGTTTGTTATTCAAGAGGCGGATGAGAACGTGGGGATTTTGTTAAATAGTCAAATTGCACCTGAAGCAACCTATGTCTTTTTCTTTGCAATTGATCAGCACCACCGAAACCAACGATTAGGTTCAACCGTGTTAGCGTTATTGAAGACACGTTATCCTAAGGGGGTTCTTTTGGAGAGTGAAGAAATTGGCAAAAATGCAGCGAATGAAGCCCAAAGAGAAAAACGTTATCAGTTTTATGAAAGAAATGGCGTGCTGGATACAGGGTATCTGATTATGGATAGAGGACTCACTTTTCATATCATGTTTGCTGGAGCATCAGGCTTCAGTGGAACGCAGCTACAGTTTTTATTAGACTTCCATCCAGTAGCAAAAATTTGGAAAAAGCCAAGTATTGATGGCATCAGGTAATTTTTATCAAATAAGTAAATTAAACAAACAAAAAAACATATGAAAGAACGGACCAATCGGTTCTTTCATATGTTTTTTATCATTAGCCTCGAAATAACTAGCGAATACCCAAAGCAATTCGTGCGTAACGGCTCATTTTATCCGTTGTCCAAGCAGGGTACCAGACTAATTTTACTTCGATATTATTCACTTCAGGAATATCTTTTAAAACACCATGGATTTGTTCTGTTAAAACATCTGCTAACGGACAACCCATTGTGGTTAAGGTCATTTTGATGACAGTATCACCAGTTTCTTCTGCAAATTCAACTTCATAAATTAGTCCTAAATTAACAATATCGATGCCTAATTCAGGGTCAATCACTGTTTCTAATGCAGTTAAAATATCTTCTTTAATTGCTTCAACTTCTTCGGTTGAACGTTGTTGAGGTTGTTCACTCATTCGTCTTCTACTCCTTTGCAAGTTGCCTCTTTACTATCATACCTTTTTTAAGAATGTTTGTAAATGAGAAGTATCTCACATGTCATGTAATTTACTGATTTATTAAAAAAGCTCATAAAATTCGAAATTCATTTTATTTTAATCGAAATCTCATTATTTTGTTGACATTAGAAAACAATGAGTTTAGAATGGTCGATAACAATCTAAATTTAATTTTTGGATATTTTTAAAAAACTGAATTTTCAGTCAATTAGAAATATCAAAGGGAGGATTTTATGAAAATTAAGCAGGTACATGTTAGGGCATCGAAAATTAAACTGAAAGAAACATTTACGATCGCTTTGGGGACGATAGAATCAGCGGATAGTGCAATTGTGGAAATTGAAACAGAAGAGGGATTAGTTGGATATGGAGAAGGAGGGCCAGGCATTTTTATTACCGGTGAAACGTTGGCTGGCACGCTTGAAACGATCGAATTATTTGGCCAAGCAATCATTGGCTTAAACCCCTTTAATATTGAGAAAATTCATGAAGTGATGGATAAAATATCTGCTTTCGCTCCAGCGGCAAAAGCAGCAATCGATATTGCTTGTTATGATTTGATGGGTCAGAAAGCTCAACTGCCTCTTTATCAATTGTTAGGCGGCTATGATAACCAAGTAATAACGGATATTACACTAGGTATTGATGAACCAAATGTGATGGCACAAAAAGCCGTCGAAAAAGTCAAACTAGGTTTTGATACATTAAAAATTAAAGTCGGAACAGGAATTGAAGCTGATATCGCAAGAGTAAAAGCGATTCGTGAAGCAGTTGGCTTTGATATCAAGCTCCGCTTAGATGCGAATCAGGCTTGGACGCCCAAAGATGCAGTTAAAGCGATTCAAGAATTAGCAGATTATCAAATTGAATTAGTGGAACAGCCAGTTAAAAGACGCGATTTAGAAGGTCTAAAATACGTTACTTCACAAGTTAATACGACAATTATGGCTGATGAAAGCTGTTTTGATGCTCAAGATGCGTTGGAATTAGTTAAAAAAGGCACAGTCGATGTTATCAATATAAAATTAATGAAGTGTGGCGGCATTCATGAAGCGCTGAAAATTAATCAGATTTGTGAAACAGCAGGCATCGAATGCATGATTGGTTGTATGGCGGAAGAAACAACCATTGGTATCACGGCTGCTGCCCATTTAGCTGCTGCTCAAAAGAATATCACACGAGCAGATTTAGATGCGACATTCGGTTTAGAAACTGCGCCCGTAACTGGGGGCGTATCCTTAGAAGCAAAACCATTATTGGAATTAGGAGAATCAGCTGGATTAGGCATTTCTCATTAAAAAAGGAGTAAAGCAAATGAAGTATGATTTAAAGTATCTTAGTGTCCCTTTGCCTGAGGAAATTCAAAGGGTGAAAGAATTTGGCGATTTTGCAAGTGCGGATATTGCCATTGATTTTTGGTTGACAAAAGAACTTCCGCAGGCATTAAAAGAACGTTTGATAATTGAAAAAGATGTCATTAAAATGATGCGTATGAATGAGTATCCTCATAGCTTTGCAAAAGCTGATCAAATGATGAGAGACACTTTTCAGGATTATCAAACAGAGGAATTAATTCGTTTAAAAGAAACGGGATTAGTGGACTGGGTTTATATTGACGGTGAACCGTATTTCCAACTTCGATTTTTGGCCAATTTAATTAAAACAAATGCGGCATATGTTGCACGTTTGCGGGAAGCAGAAAGCAATCAATTAGAAATTCTCCGCAAAAAAGAACTAAAAGAGAACATCGAACAAATGCAAAAAAACGGTGGTAGAAAAGTGAAAACAACAATTAAAGCCACCATTCAGGTGAAAAAAGAATTTGAGCGTCCAGGTGAGCGTGTTCGTGTCCATTTGCCGCTGCCCAAAGCGTGTCAACAACAATCAGAAATTGAAATCCTAGCTACGTCACCTGAGGCAACCTATATTGCGGCAGAAGATGCGCCTCAACGAACACTGTGTTTTGAAACAATCTTAAAAGAAAATCAAACGTTTACAGTTGAATATTGTTATGTTAATCGGATGGTTTACCAACAGTTAGAAGAAAGTAACGTAGACAAAATGCAACCAAGCTTTGATTTAGAGGAACAGTTACCGCATATTCGATTCACGCCTTATTTAAGAAATTTAGCAGATGAGATTGTGGGCGATGAAAGTAATCCCTTAAAAAAGGCACGCTTGATTTATGACTTTGTGACGACAAAGATTCATTATTCTTTCATGCGTGAATATTTTACAATTACCAATATTTCAGAGTATGCTGCAACTAATTTAAAAGGTGACTGCGGCGTGCAAGCGATTTTGTTTATCACGCTTTGTCGGATTACAGGGATACCAGCCAAATGGCAATCGGGATTATATGTTTCTACACATTATACAGGCTGTCATGATTGGGCACAATTTTATATAGAACCGTACGGCTGGCTCTTTGCGGATTTATCTTTTGGCGGAGGTGCTTACCGAGACGGGGATAGACAGCGGTGGAATCATTATTTCGGCAATTTAGATGTTTTTAGAATGGTCGCAAATAGTGAGATCCAGGCAGACTTTCACCCGGCAAAAATGCAATTACGTGCAGACCCAATTGACAACCAGCGGGGAGAATTTGAGTACGAAAATGAGGGCTTGCCCTACGCATGCTTGATAGTTTCGCAAGAACGGCTTTCCATGGAAGAGTTGCCGTTTGATTGACACATAGGGGGAATAGTATGAAAAAGTTAAAAATGATGGGGATTATGTTATTTGTTAGTACGGTCTTGGTAGGTTGTGGCACAACAGCAGAAACAAAAATAGACGAGAAAGCAACTGAGAAAACCAGTGTCTCGAAAAAAGTTTTAAATTTAATGGAGAACTCGGAAATCGGTTCAATGGATTCTATTTTTACACAAGATGAAGCCAGTATTAACGCACAGTCCAATGTCTTTGAAGGGTTATATCAATTGGATGAAAAAGATCAACTAATACCAGCTGCCGCTAAAGAGATGCCTGAAATTTCTGAGGATGGCAAACGATATACCATTAAACTAAGAGAAGATGGTAAGTGGTCCAATGGTGATGCTGTAACAGCCAATGATTTCGTTTTTGCTTGGCGTAAATTAGCGAATCCCAAAAACCAAGCCAATTACTTTTTCTTGTTAGAAGGAACGATTCTGAACGGAACAGCTATTACAAAAGAGGAAAAAGCACCAGAGGAATTGGGTGTCAAAGCGCTTGATGATTATACTTTGGAGGTTACTTTGGAAAAGCCTGTACCATATTTTACGTCCTTATTGGCATTTTCTCCATTTTTCCCACAAAACGAAGCATTCGTGAAAGAAAAAGGACAAGCCTATGGCACTTCTAGTGAAATGATTGTATCTAATGGTCCGTTTTTAATGAAAAATTGGGATCAGTCAGCGATGTCGTGGGATTTTGTGCGTAATCCCGACTATTACGATAAAGAAAAAGTAAAATCAGAAACGATTCATTTTGAAGTTCTTAAAGAAACCAATACCGTTTATAATTTGTACGAATCAGGTGAATTAGATGTGGCTGTCTTAACAGGAGATTTTGCTAAACAAAATCGAGACAACCCAGACTATGAAGCAATCGAACGGTCAAAAGTATATTCCTTACGTTTAAACCAAAAAAGAAACGAAAAACCATCCATTTTTGCAAATGAGAATGTCCGCAAAGCTTTAGCTTATGCTTTGGATAAAAAAAGTTTAGTCGATAATATTTTAGCAGATGGCTCAAAAGAAATTTATGGGTACATTCCAGAAAAATTTGTATATAACCCAGAAACGAATGAAGATTTTCGTCAAGAAGCAGGCGCCCTTGTCAAAACAGACGCCAAAAAAGCCAAAGAGTATTTAGATAAAGCAAAAGCAGAGCTAAACGGAGATGTAGCCATTGAACTTCTTTCAAGAGATGGTGATAGTGACCGAAAAGTTGCTGAATTTATCCAAGGCCAGTTACAAGAAACGTTGCCTGGTCTCACTATTAATGTCAAAACAGTTCCTTTAAATAATGCGATTGAATTAATGAGAAAAGGGGATTATGAATTGTCTGTTGGCATGTGGGGACCCGATTATCAGGATCCAATGACTTTTTTAGAAAGCTCAGTTAGTGGTAACCGTATGAACTATTCTAGCCCAACGTTTGATCAACTAATTGAAGAAGCAACAACTAAATACGCAAATGATCCTGAAACTCGTTGGCAAACATTAATTAAAGCTGAAAAAGTATTGGTGGAAGAAGATGCCGCTTTAATTCCTTTATACCAAGAGGCCCGTAGTCAGCTTGTACGACCAGGTGTCAAAGGCATTCAGTATCATAACTTCGGTGCAACGAGCACATATAAGTATGCCTATAAAGAATAAATTAGTGAAAAAAAGTACCTTTAGCTGAAGGTACTTTTTTTCCGATAAGAGCTTCTTTTTTGTTAATAGTCAACAATTAATAAAAAAATAATTGAAAAAGGTTGACAAAAATAATGATACTCGTTAGAATAAGCACTGTTAACAAATGAATAGCGTTTTCATGTGACTGGATAATACTAGGCATGGAAGAATTTCGTAATACAATGTGGTGTACAATGGTTACGCAACATGTTTAACGGGATTGTTCTATGCTTTTTTTGTTGTTTTCACTGAAAATGTTAGAATTACTTCTGCAGAAGAGGGTCATTTATGAAAATTAAAAAGGTGCTAAATCAAAATGCTGTACTTGTTCTTGACGAAGGACAGGAGAAAGTAGCTGTCGGTAAAGGCGTCGGGTTTAATAAGACTAAAAATGATGTCTTATCTCGACAATTGGTGGAGCGGATGTTTGTGATGGAGCCAGAAGGACTGAAAAAACTTCAAGTATTGCTATCACAAATTGAAGACAAATACTTTTTAGCGAGTGAAGAAATTATCCAACATGCTGAAACGGTATTGGGTGAAAAGTTGAATGAACATATTAATATTGGGTTGAGTGATCACATTGCTTTTGCAGCTGAAAATATTCAAAATAATATTATTGTTCGGAACAAGCTTTTAAGTGAAATTGAGATTTTATATAGTGAAGAATTTGCTATTGCTCAATGGGCTGTAGAATATTTAACACAAACCTTAGAGATTCCATTTAGTTATGATGAAGCGGGGTATATTGCAATTCATATCCATAGTGCTCGCAGCGGGCGTACTGATAATAGTAAAAGTATCCGTGAAGTTACAATCGTTTCTGAAATTATTCATTTAATCGAGCAGGAATTGGCTATTGATATTCATGATGATAAAAATAGTCTCAGTTATTCACGTTTGGTGAATCATTTACGTTTGTTTATTCATCGCTTCCAACAAAATCAATATGCTGTTTTAGATGAAGAAATTTTGGAAGTCGTAAAGAAAAAGTATGCTGAAAGCTATGAAATCTCAAAAAAAGTACAAGTCTTATTAATGAGAAATTTTCATTATCAAGTACCAAATGAAGAACTTGGTTATTTATCGATTCACATTGAACGATTAAGAATGACCAAATAATAAAAATTAAATAGTTTATGTGAGGAGTTACGTATAATGAAAGCGTATATGCAAAGAATGGGACGTTCGTTAATGTTACCAGTTGCTGTATTACCGGCGGCTTCTTTATTAGTCGGTATTGCCAACTGGATCGTGGGAACAATCGGCGCTAGTCCAGCCACAACTTTTCTAATGAATGGTGGTTTGGCTATCTTAAACAACTTAGCATTATTATTTGCGGTTGGTTTAGCGTTAGGAATGTCAAAAGATAAAGATGGATCGGCAGCATTAGCTGGTTTAGTCGCTTATTTAGTGCCAAAAACTGTTTTAGCGCCTGCTTCTATCCAAGCCATTAAAGGCTTCAAGGATATTGCTGAAGTAAACCCAGCCTTCAACAGCATGGACAACAATGTCTTTGTCGGGATTGTCGCTGGTTTAGTTGCTGCGGCAATGTATAATCGTTTCTCTGGTGTGAAATTGCCAATGGCTTTATCATTCTTTAGTGGAAAACGTTTAGTTCCTATTATGTCAGCTATTTCGATGTTAGCAATCTCAGCTGTCTTATTCTTCTTCTGGCCAGTTGTTTATAACGGATTAGTTGCTTTTGGTAAAGGAATCTCTAGCTTAGGTTTCGTAGGAGCTGGCTTGTATGGTTTCTTTAACCGACTATTAATTCCAACAGGCTTACACCATGCTTTGAATTCTGTTTTCTGGTTTGATGTTGCTGGTATCAATGATATTGGGAACTTTTTAGCTGGTCAACAAGCGTTAGATACTGGTAAAGCAATTGTAGGACAAACAGGGATGTACCAAGCTGGTTTCTTCCCAGTAATGATGTTTGGTTTACCAGCAGGCGCGTTTGCTATTTATCAATGTGCGCGTCCTGAGAAGAAAAAAGTTACAGCTTCATTAATGTTAGCTGCTGGTTTTGCGGCTTTCTTTACAGGCGTTACTGAACCTTTAGAATTCTCATTTATGTTCGTTGCTTGGCCTTTATATGTTTTACATGCAGTCTTTACAGGTATTTCTTTAGCATTCGCTGCGTTTATGCATTGGACAGCTGGCTTTGCCTTTAGTGCAGGTTTTGTAGACTTCTTCTTAAGTTTGAAAAACCCAGTCGCGAATCATCCAATGATGTTGGTGGTTCAAGGACTTGTCTTTGCAGCAATTTACTACTTCGGTTTCCGTTTTGCAATCACTAAGTTTAACTTAATGACACCAGGACGTGAAGAAGGCGATGGCGAAGAAACGCCAGATGTTGCAGAAGGTGACAACAAATTTGCTTCTCTAGCTCGTCGTATTTATGATGGTTTAGGCGCTGATGCTAATGTAACTTCTATTGATAACTGTACAACTCGTTTACGCTTAACAGTGAAAGATACAGGCAAAGTGGATCAAGCAAAAATTAAAGCAACTGGGGTTCCTGGTGTGAAAGTCATTGATGACACCAATATCCAAGTGATCGTTGGTACGGAAGTACAATTTGTTGCTGACGAAATGCAACGATTATATAACCACCAAGCGCCAGCAACACCAGTCAAAGAAACACCTGTTTCTAAACCAGTTGTTGAAGAAAAAGCACCAGTTTCAACAAAAGAAACTGAATTATATTCTGTAGCGAATGGGAAAGTTATTCCTATTTCTGAAGTACCAGATGATGTTTTCTCAGCAAAAATGATGGGTGACGGTTTTGCTGTCGTTCCAACAGACGGCGAAGTTTCAACACCCGTTGCTGGTAAAATTACTAGCATTTTCCCAACAAAACATGCGTTAGGTATCCAAACAGATTCAGGCATTGAAGTATTATTACACATGGGTCTAGATACTGTTGAGTTACAAGGTGGACCATTTACATTACATGTTGAAGAAGGCCAAGTTGTAAAACAAGGCGATAAAATTGCAACTATTGATTTAGCCGCATTAGAACAAGCTGGCAAAAAATCAGATTTAATTGTTGTTTTCACAAATCAAGATATCGTTGCTCAATACGATTTACAAAAAGCAGGTCAAAAGACTTCAATAAATGATGTAATCGGAAATGTTACCGTAAAATAAAAGTAAAAAAGGGCTAGCCGTAAGGCAGCCCTTTTTTTATATTCTTTGAAAGTATTAGTGTCTGTAGAGACAGTAATTCAAAATAGCTTGCTCTACAGATTTTTATTTATAAATAGCCTTAGAAAGTTTCGCATAATTGAACACTTTAACCACTCACAAAAATGGCCAATGTAACGGACAAAAAACAAGGAAGCGTTTTCTTTTATATGGATTATAATAAATATATCAAGGAGGGGTTGCTATGAGTTCGAAAAAAGAACGTGGACAAAAATTGTTGTTACTTCTCTCAAAAAAACAAGATTATATGACTGCAGAAGAATTGGCAAACTGCCTAAGTACTTCTCCTAAGACAGTTTATCGTTTGATAAAAAAAATTAACGATGAATTTTCAGAAGGTTCACTCATATTATCTGAGAAAGGACGAGGATACAAGCTAGACTATGAACGATTTATGGAACAGAATCGACATTTAGTCGAAAAAGAAAGTGATTTTTCGCCAAGGGAAAGACGCAATCGAATTCTGGAGGAATTGTTGTTGGCTTCTCCACAAGCTAAAAATGTTTATGAATTATTTGCAAGATATTATGTTGGCGATTCTGTGATATTTAGCGATGAACAACAATTAGCCGAAGATTTAAAGAAATATGATTTAACACTCAAACGTAAAAATCGAACGTTGGCAATTATCGGGGAGGAAAGAGCTATCAGGAAAGCCATTTCCGATAGAATACAACTGTTGAACATTATCGATATTGAGGATCTTCGAAACAACAAAGCATTAAATTTTAATAATTATGATGTCCTTTTTACGTTAGATCAAGTCAGGAACATTGAAAAGAAACTGGATATTACTATTCCACATCCATATAACGTAAACATCTTTTCGCATCTTTATATCTTAATTAGTCGTTCACGAAAAGTAGCTATTTCTGAAAAATACCAATTATCTAACGAAGAAGAACAAGAATTAACAAAGGACTTAGTACTCAAAAAGGTCGCGCAAACAACGATTCAACAGATTGAAACTTATTTAAATAAGAGACTGCCTAACGTTGAAATTTATTACTTATATCAATATTTGGTTTCTTCTAGGATGCAAGGTTCATTTAGTAAAGTAACTAATTTTTCTTTCAAAGTAATGCAAATTACTCAATTTTATTTAGAGGAAATGAGTGCACAACTAAAAATTTTAACTGATAATGATCAGCTACTTCTTGAATTGGCTAGTCATATAAAACCAATGATAAATCGTCTTGAAAACGGCATACATGTTAAGAATAGTTTATTGGATCAAATAAAAATGACGTATGAAACAATTTTCAGAAAAATTGTGCAAGTTTCTAAGCAAGTAAGTAAAAACTATCAACTGCCGGCTATAAACGAAGATGAGAATGGGTTTATTACATTGTATTTTGCGCGAATGATTGAAACCAATCAGTTACCTATTCGTACTTTGATTATGTGTACCACTGGAATTGGAACTTCAGAACTATTGAGAGTAAAAGTTGAAAAGAAATTCCCTGAATTACAAATTGTTGAAATTATTGCCACACGAAATATAAAGAAATCATTAAAAGATTATTCTGATATTGAATTGATTCTTACAACGATTCATTTACAGGAAAAGGTCCCCATTAAATCATTGTTGGTAAGTGCCATGTTTACAATGGATGATCAGTATCGATTACAAAGAAAAGTTGAGGAAATCTATCATGAACGTTAATCCTTTATACCAAGTTTTCCTAAATCAAGAACTTCTTTCAAAACAGCAAGTATATCAATTCATTGCAGAAACAGCAGCACCTTTGTTAACGCTCGAAGAAAAAAAGCAGATTGAGGAATCTTTGGTAAATCGTGAGAAGATGGGAAGTAATCAGATTGCAGAGCAAATTGTCTTGCCACATTTAGAGAATGCACTCTTGAAAAAAAGTGAAATATATCTGATTGGCTTAAAAACAGAAATCCAAGAATGGACGGCAGACATTAAGCAAGTGAAATTAATTATTGTCATCTTACTAAAAGAAAATGAACAGTTAAAAGTAAAAAAAGAAATCAGTCGATTTACTAGAAAATTAGCAAATGAAGACTTCTTAGAAAAGTTGTTGCGTTTAAAAACAGAAACAGATTTTTATAAAATTATAGAAAAATTTGAGGAGGAAAAACAATGAAGATAGTCGGCGTAGCAGCCTGCACAGTAGGAATTGCTCACACATATATCGCACAAGAAAAATTGGAGAACGCTGCAAAAAAAGCAGGAGTTGAGATTCATGTAGAAACACAAGGGACCATTGGGATTGAAAACAAACTAACGGATGAACAAATTAAGGAAGCGGACATTGTTATATTAGCCATTGATGTAAAAATTTCTGGAAGAGAGCGTTTTGATGGGAAACGAATCATTCAAGTACCTACAGAAGTTGCTGTAAAATCACCCACTAAACTAATTGAAAAAGCAGAAGAAGTTATGACACAAGAAAAGTAATCTTCTAGGAGGAATTGTAATGGAAGTAAAGGATATCATTGACTTAAAAACCGTTAAAACGAATATGAATGTAAATACAAAAGAGGAAGCGTTAAAAGAATTAGCCAATCTTTTGCTTGAAAATGGCAATATTTCAGATGAAAAAGGCTTTATAAAAGATATCTATGCTAGAGAGGCGGAAGGCCAAACAGGCATCGGAAACTATATAGCCATTCCACATGGCAAAAGTGCGTATGTAAAAAAAATAGGCGTGGCCATTGGTATTAATGGTACAGAAATTCCTTGGGAATCTTTAGATGATAATGGCGTAAAAGGAATCATTCTTTTTGCTGTGGGTAATGATCATAAAGAAACAACTAGCCATCTTAAACTATTATCATTGTTTGCCAGAAAACTCGGAAATGATGAAGTAGTGAGAGAATTCCTTCAATCAAAATCGCCAGAGGATGTAGTAAAGGCATTCTCTTAATGAAATTACTAAGACAGCATATTGTGGATGTTTTCTACAGAAGAATCCACAACAGTAATTTTT
Source organism: Enterococcus sp. DIV2453a (assembly GCF_050533535.1). NCBI lineage: Bacteria > Bacillati > Bacillota > Bacilli > Lactobacillales > Enterococcaceae > Enterococcus > Enterococcus sp. DIV2453a. Next base: position 1,307,588 of record NZ_CP172899.1, read on the forward strand.
TTAAATAGAAAATAAAATGAAAAGAACAATGTTTAGGAGGATAAAAATGAAAAAACTAAAAGAGTTAAATCTTAAAGGTCATTTATTAACAGCAATCTCATATTTAATTCCAATTGTCTGTGGCGCTGGCTTTTTAATTGCAATTGGTATGGGGTTTGGTGGCTCAAGTCAAGGAACCTTGGTGCCAGGTGAATTTTCACTTTGGGATGCTTTAGCTACTATGGGTGGCGCTGGCTTAGGCTTACTGCCGGTTGTTATATCTACTGGCATTTCCTTTTCAATCGCTGGTAAACCTGGAATTGCTCCGGGCTTTATTATTGGGTTAACTGCGAATGCAGTTGGCGCTGGCTTTATTGGTGGTATCTTAGGTGGTTACTTGGCAGGATATCTTGTATTAGCTATTTTAAAATATGTGAAATTACCAAACTGGGCGAGAGGGTTAATGCCAACATTAATTATTCCATTTTTAACCTCAATTACTGGTGGATTAATCATGGTATATATTATCGGGACCCCAATAACGGCATTTACTTCATTATTAACGAACTTTTTAGATAGCTTAGGTAACTCGTCATTATTAATTTTTGGTGGTGTAATTGGTTTATTAAGTGGTATAGACTATGGCGGACCCATTAACAAAACTGTTTTTGCCTTTGTTTTGACAATGCAAGCGGAAGGACTTAATGGACCAATTACAGCATTGCAATTAGTAAATACAGCAACGCCAATAGGCTTTGGATTAGCTTTCTTCTTTGCTAAATTATTTAGAAAAAATATTTATACAAAACTAGAAGTTGAAACGTTAAAGTCTGCCGTACCAATGGGCGTGATTAACATTGTTGAAGGTGTTATTCCTTTAGTTATGAATGATATTGTCCGAGGAGTCATTGCTACAGCGATTGGCGGCTTCGTGGGTGGCGCAACAACAATGATCTTAGGGGCAGATGCGACAGTTCCATTTGGCGGTGTTTTAATGATTCCAACAATGAGTAAACCGCTGGCTGGCATTATTGCAATTGTTGTAAACGCTGTGGTTACCGGTTTAGTTTTAGCTATTATTAAGAAAGATGTAACTGAGAAAGATATGGAAGCTTTAGTAGAAAAAGAAGAAGAGGAGATAAACTTGGAAGATATTCAGATTTTCTAAACAAAATGAAAAAGCGCAACAAAATTAATGCAATTTATATTGCCTGTCAGAGATGTGTCAACGTCTGAATATAACGAGTTAGAAAAATTTTCAAAAACATCAACCAAATAATCAGATAGAAAGAGTTGAAAATTAGAATGAACAAAGTTGAATTTTCTCCGTCACTAATGACGATGGATTTGGACAAGTTTAAACAACAAATCACCTTTTTGAATGATCATGTTGCTTCGTATCACATAGACATTATGGATGGTCACTATGTGCCAAACATTACATTATCTCCGTGGTTTATTGAGGAGTTAAGAAAAATTTCGAAGCTCCCAGTATCTGCCCATCTAATGGTTACGAATCCAAGCTTTTGGGTACAACAACTAGTAGATATCAAATGTGAATGGATTTGTATGCATGCAGAGGTTTTAGATGGTCTAGCATTTCGCCTAATTGACCAAATTCACAATGCTAATCTTAAAGCAGGGATCGTCCTTAATCCCGAAACGCCTATTGAATCAATCTTTCCATATATTGAATTGTTGGATAAAATCACAATCATGACCGTTGATCCAGGCTTTGCTGGCCAACGATTTATTGAAGGAACACTTGATAAAATTGTTGCTCTTCGTAATTTACGTGAAGAAAAAGGTTATCGTTATGTAATTGAAATGGACGGCTCATCGAATAGAAATTCATTTAAGCGAATTGATGCTGCAGGACCTGATATTTATATTGTTGGTAGAAGCGGATTGTTTGGATTGAACAAAGATATTGAAAAAGCTTGGAGAATGATGAGTAGAGACTATGAAGAAATGACTGGGAAAAAAATTCCATAAAACATTTGACTGTTTGTTAAAAGAATAGATAAGTTGTATAAAGTCAAGCCTAGAAAAGAATTTTGTTCATTCTTATCTGGGCTTTTTTGATGCAATAAATAAGCGTCAATAGAACAAAATTACTTGTTATTCTATTCTAGGTGAAAACGTTCAATCTTGCGAAGTTACGGTTTGTTCACAAAAAAGTTACTTTTATTAAATAAAACTAAAGAAGTAACAAAAACTTCGCTTTTTTCAGTTATTTCAAGTAACATAGAACGTATCTTAAAAGAAAAAGTTTGGATGATTCGATGCGTAGAGTAAGAAAAATAATTTATAAAATCATGCTACTTTTGTTTGTTGGTTTAGTTGCTGGTCTTGGCTATCTTGGCTATAAAATACATCAAAATGTTGAAACGGTAATGACCTTTGAAAAACAAGTAGAAGCAGAAGTCAAAAAAAATAAAATACCTGAATACAAAACATTAGCTTTAGCGATTATCTATACAGAATCTAAAGGAAAATCTGGCGATATTATGCAGAGCAGTGAAAGTGTTTATGGACAACAAGAAGTGATTGAAACACCAGAAGAAAGTATCGCACATGGCGTCAAATTTCTCGCGGAAGCGTTAGCGAAAGCAAAAGAAGCTGGCTGTGATGAATGGACAGGCGTACAAGCATATAATTATGGACTGGATTATATTCAGTTTGTTAAAGAACGTGGCGGGAAACACACGACAGAGTTAGCAGAAGAATATTCAAGAGAAGTCCTTTCACCGTTGCTAGGGAATGACCAAAATACGAAATATCGTTATTATCGTTGGCAAGCGTTAGTTTACAATGGTGGTTACCTTTATCAAAATGGTGGCAATATGTTCTATGCGGAAATTGTCAAAATGAATCGTTGGTTTATTGAAAAGTTAAATTAAAACGAGAAAAGTCTAAAGAATTCTTTCAACTTACAGGAATTTTTTAGGCTTTTCTTGCAGTTTCATGAAAATGCAAGTAAACTAGAAGGGATGTAACTGATTAATTGAAAAGGTAGGGAAAGAGCTGGATGTTGAATAAAGTCGACCTGAAAAAAGGGTTAAGTACAGAAGAAGTTGCCAAGCAGAAAGAGTTAGGCCTTCAAAATAATTATGAGGAAAATGTAGCGAAATCTACAAAAGATATTATTTTTGATAACGTCATGACGTTATTCAACTTTTTAAACTTTGCAATCGCTGTTTGTTTACTATTTGTCGGAGCGTATTCCAATCTGGCTTTCTTAGCGATTATTATTGTGAACATGTCAATCGGGATTTTCCAAGAAATTCATGCCCGTAATTTAGTTCAAAAATTATCTATTGTGGCAAAAGAAAATGTTCATGTTGTTCGAAATGGCGTACAACAAGAAATTGATACAAAAGAACTAGTTATGGAAGATATTGTTATTATCTCTGCAGGGGAACAAGTTCCTTCTGATATGGAAGTTATTGACGGTAAAGTCGAAGCGAATGAAGCGTTGTTAACAGGTGAATCAGATTTAATTGAAAAGGAAATCGGCGATACCTTGCTTTCTGGAAGTTTCATTGTTAGCGGACAAGCCTATGCCCGTGTTATCCACGTTGGTGCCGAAAACTATGCTGTGAAAATCACCCAAGAAGCCAAAGTGCATAAACCAATTCAATCAGAGTTAGTCAATTCGATTCGTAAAGTCTCTAAATTTACAAGTTGGGTGATTATTCCTCTAGGGATTATTTTATTTGTTGAAGCTTTTTGGTTAAGAGATGCTGGCATTAAAACATCTGTTGTTGCTTCTGCAGCTGCTTTGTTAGGGATGTTACCAAAAGGATTAGTACTATTAATTAGTATTGCGCTGACAACAGGTGTCATTAAGTTAGCCAAAAAACGTATTCTAGTACAAGATATGTACTCAATTGAAACATTGGCCCATGTGGACACTTTGTGTTTAGATAAAACTGGAACGATTACAGAAGGTAAAATGAAAGTGCAAAAGGCGATTATCTTGCATGACAAATATGAAGAACTCTTCCCACAGATTATCGGAAGCTACCTATCTGAAAGTACGGATAATAATATTACAATGCAAGCAATTCGTGATCATTATGAAGTATCCAATCGATTTGGCGCAAAAGAAGTCTTGGCTTTTTCTTCTGAACGAAAATGGGGAGCTATTGAATTTCCAGAAATTGGGACAGTTTATTTAGGGGCTCCTGAGCGTTTGGTAGACGATAGTCGGTTGCCAGAAGCTGTTTTTACAGCACAAGAGAATGGTTATCGCGTCTTGATGTTAGCTATTGCGGAGCAACAACCGTTAAACGAAACCAAAATGCCTTATTTAGAGCCATTAGCAATTCTAGAAATTGATGATCCAATTCGCCAAAATGCCAAAGAAACACTGGCTTATCTAAAAAAAGAAGGAATCGACTTAAAAGTAATTTCTGGTGATAATCCGGTGACTGTTTCAAATATTGCTCGTCGTGCTGGGCTACCCGGTTATGAGTCTTATATTGATTTGTCGACCAAAACGACAGAAGCAGAAGTGCGTGAAGCGGTTCAGCAATACACAGTGTTCGGACGTGTATCGCCTCAGCAAAAACGAACCATTGTACGTGAGTTGAAAGACACAGAGCATGTGGTGGCGATGACCGGCGATGGGGTCAACGATGTTTTAGCGTTACGAGAAGCGGATTGTAGTATCGCTATGGCAGAAGGAGATGGCGCTACTCGGCAAATTTCTAATCTAGTTTTGCTAGATTCTGATTTTACAACGTTACCAGATGTCTTGTTTGAAGGACGGCGTGTGGTAAATAATGTAACCCGAGTTTCCAGCGTTTTCTTCATTAAAACGATTTATTCGTTTATTCTCTCAATCATTTGTGCTTTAACGGCCATTGCGTTCCCGTTCATTCCGATTCAAGTGACCTTGATTGATTTAGCAATTGAAGGATATCCAGCCTTCTTCTTATCTTTCGAAGGGGACAAACGAAAAGTTGTCGGGAAGTTTTTACCAACGGCTTTGAAAAATGCGTCTGTTAATGCGCTTTTAGTTGTAGCGAATATTATTGCTGTTTATCTGATTGGACAAAATCAAGGATTTTCTTCTTTAGACACCACGACGTTAATGTATTATTTATTAGTTGGAATTAGTTGTATGGCTGTTGTTCGAGCATGTCTGCCTTTAAATCCATTACGCATTTTCTTGGTTTTCAGTACCATTATTGGTATTTATGTAGCAGCTATGTTATTCCACAACATTTTAGAAATTGGTTTCTTAACTTCGCAAACAATGGGTCTCTTCTTTATTATGATGGCCATTAATATTGTGGTGCGTGTAACAATTGGTTTCGTACAAATGAAACGTGCTGGAAAAACAATTAAAGATTTATAAAAAACAGAGGTTGAGCTAAAAGCATTCGTCTCCAGAAATGCAGTTCTTCTTTAAATCTTGAAGGAAGTCGGAGCAAGCTTGATGTTTAACTGATTATTTTAAGAGTTAGTGTCTGAGGCAGGAGTCAGGATGACTTTTGTCCTAGATACTTTCTTTTTTTGTTGAGTTGAAACAAGATACTTGAAAAACAGAGATTATGTGATACAATAAATCATGTGTAAATGTGTCCATTGGAATTCGCACTGAAATGACAGTGCGTTTTTTAAACGGTCAATCACATGAGTTAGCACAATGCTATTCTTAGGAGGTGAGGACAATGGCACAACGCATTCCTCAGGAAGTCATTGAGGAAGTTCGTCACCGAACGAATATAGTAGATATTATTGGGCAGTATGTCCAGTTAAAAAAATCCGGTAAAAATTATATGGGTTTATGTCCGTTTCACGAAGAACGTTCCCCTTCATTTTCAGTAGCAGAAGACAAACAAATTTTTCACTGTTTTGGCTGCGGGAAAGGTGGAACTGTTTTTAATTTCTTGCAAGAAATTGAAGGCATTAGTTTTCCAGAATCCGTGAAACGTGTTGCAGATTTGGAACATTTATCTGTGGACTTTGATTGGTCAGAGCCGCGTGAAGTAGCGGATACCCCAGAACACCAACAAAGACGGAGTTTGTTACAACTGCATAGTAAAGCCGCAGAACTTTACCATCATATTTTAGTGAATACTAAAATTGGCGAACCCGCATTAAACTATTTATTAGAGCGGGGGTTAACACAAGAACTAATTGAGACCTTTCAAATTGGATTTGCGCCGCAAAAACGTGATTTCTTAAGTCAAGTTTTTAAAAATGAACAACTGGATGAAACGCTTTTTGAGCCTTCTGGGCTGTTTGTCCAAAGAGATAACGGTACGTTTTTGGATCGTTTCTATCAACGAATCATGTTTCCAATTAATGATCCCCAAGGCAATGTCATCGCCTTTTCTGGTCGCTTGTTAAAAACAGCTGATTTTCCAGGAGATGAGATGCCTAAATACTTGAATAGTCCTGAAACAACACTTTTTAATAAGCGAGAAACGCTGTTTAACTTTGATAGAGCCAGAAAAGAAATTCGTAAAGAAAATACAGTATTGCTTTTTGAAGGATTCATGGATGTTATCGCTGCTTGGCAATCAGGCGTAAAAAGTGGGGTGGCTTCAATGGGGACTAGTTTGACCAATGAACAAATTCGGCGTTTGGAGCGGGTCGCTAAGGAAGTAGTTATTTGTTACGATGGCGATAATGCCGGTGTTCAAGCCACAAACCGTGCGATTCAATTATTGCAAGAAAACAGTCATTTTGACTTGAGTATTGTCAGCATCCCTGAAAAGCTGGATCCTGATGAATATGTGCGGAAATATGGCGCAGAAGCTTTTCAAAATTTAGCCAATCATGGCCGAGAAACAGTTTTTAGTTTTAAAATGAATTATCATCGGTTAACTAGAAACATGAATAACGAAAAAGAACAATTGGATTATGTGAACGAATTGTTACGGGAGTTAACCAATGTTCAATCTCCTTTGGAACGTGATCGTTATTTAAACCAAATTGCTCAGGAATTTCAACTTTCTGTTCATAGTTTGGAAGAGCAATTCAATCAATTGAAGCAGGAGCAACGTTCAGTCCAACGGCAAGAAAGGCAACAATTTTATCAAGATGAAATGATGCCACCACCAATGGAAGAACCTGTTTTTGAAGAGAATCACGTCCAGAACAAGTTACCGTTAACCCAAGTTCAAAAAGCAGAACGTTCATTATTATTTCGTTTAATGAATGAACAAGGAGTACGGCAAACCGTTCAACAATTGCCAGATTTTTCGTTCGCTCATGATGAATACCAAGAATTATATTTCTTGCTAGAAAGTTATGCGACACTGCATCAAAGTTTCGACATTGCCGATTTTATTAATTTCTTGCAAGATAATCAAACCAAACAATTAGCAATTGAAATTGCGTATCAGAATTTATCGGAAGAAAGCTCTGAGCGAGAAGTTGCCGATTTATTACATGTAATTGCCTTATCAAGTATTGCAGAGGCAATTGAGCAGAAAAAGATTCAACAGCAAGAAGCAAAACGAGTGGGCAACCAACAGCTTGAAGCCGAATTAACAATGGAGATTATCCAATTGGCTCGACAGCTTAAAGCTCAACGAACATTTACTTAAGCAATAAATGAATAGAACTAAGCGTTTTGTTCATTTTATTTTGATAAGTCCGAGTGATTTATCAGTTATTTCAAGCGTGAACCGAAAAATGAAGGGGGCCTTCTTTCATGGAAAAAGAAACAAGTAAAAAATATGAAGCTGCAGTGGCAGCATTTATCAAAGAAAACAAGCCTAAAGGAACAGTGGTTTATGATGATTTAGCGAATCAATTAGCCACACCGTATACTTTGGATGCAGAAGCTATGGAAAAATTGATCCAAAAAGTTGAAGATGCTGGTATCAGCGTGGTCGATGAAAATGGAGACCCAAGTGAACATAGCTTGAAAAAAGATGAAAAAGAAGCGGAAAAGGCCCAAGCAGAAGACTTATCTGCGCCAACAGGTGTTAAAATTAATGATCCCGTGCGTATGTACCTAAAAGAAATTGGGCGCGTTCAATTGTTAACTGCCGCAGAAGAAGTTGAATTGGCACTTAAAATTGAAGAAGGCGATCAAGAAGCAAAACAACGTTTAGCAGAAGCCAACTTACGTTTGGTTGTTTCAATTGCCAAACGATATGTAGGTCGTGGTATGCAATTCTTGGATTTAATTCAAGAAGGTAATATGGGCTTAATGAAAGCTGTTGAAAAATTTGACTACCGTAAAGGGTTCAAATTCTCTACGTATGCTACTTGGTGGATTCGTCAAGCGATTACGCGGGCAATTGCGGACCAAGCTAGAACAATTCGAATTCCTGTTCACATGGTTGAAACAATCAATAAATTGATTCGGATTCAACGCCAACTATTGCAAGATTTAGGTAGAGAACCAACGCCAGAAGAAATTGGTGCGGAAATGGATTTACCAACAGAAAAAGTTCGTGAAATCCTAAAAATCGCACAAGAGCCAGTCTCTTTAGAAACACCAATTGGTGAAGAAGATGATTCACATTTAGGTGATTTCATTGAAGACCAAGATGCTACAAGTCCTGCTGAACATGCAGCTTACGAATTGTTAAAAGAACAACTAGAAGATGTTCTGGATACTTTAACAGACCGTGAAGAAAATGTTTTACGTTTACGTTTTGGTTTAGATGATGGTCGGACACGTACGCTAGAAGAAGTCGGAAAAGTTTTCGGTGTCACTCGCGAACGTATTCGTCAAATTGAAGCAAAAGCGTTAAGAAAACTAAGACATCCTTCTCGTTCAAAACAATTAAAAGACTTTTTAGAATAAACATACCGTTTAGCGGCTCTTTTCGTGCATGCGAGAAGAGCCGCTTTTGATTTTTAAAAAGTCTCTAAATGTCATTGCTAGTTATTGGAAGAAGGCGCAAGTTGTGGTAAATTAGAAGTAATGGAATATTAGCAGAATGTGAGGCGGAAGAATGACAAAAAAATGTCCGAAGTGCGGGAACGAATTCGATGCAGAATTAACGACCTGCCCAACATGTGGCTATTCACTAACTGACACAACAGTTGATAAAGAAGAAGCGGAAACGACTTCAACAAATATAGATTTTGAAACACAGGAAAATGAACAACACGAAGATCAATTAAATGAGAATATTGAGTGGTCTGAGTTAAAAGATATGAGCTTAGGCCATGTGATGGAACTGTTTGGCGAATCACCAGAAGAAGAAAGTAATGATGACAAAAAAGAAGAGTCGATAGAAGATAACTTAATAGTCTCTGATTCAGAAGCAGCGCTTCAAGAAGGGGCTAGTGAGGAGACTCATGATTCGGTGGAGGAGTCGATACCAGCGACAGAAGAGACGCCTACTCATTCAACAGAAGAAGAACTAGCAACGGACGAAGCAGTTAATTTAGAGGAAACAACGGAAGAAACAACGGAAGAAACAACGGAAGAAACAACGGAAGAAACAACGGAAGAAACAACGGAAGAAACAACGGAAGAAACAACTACTGTTGAAGCAGAAACAGCTGAAGTATCTGAGACGGTGAAGTCAGAAGAGGAAGCTTTAACAGAGATTTCAGGAACTGAAGTTATCTCTACCACTTCTGAAGAAGAAATTTTTTCACAACCACCGATAGAAGATCAAGATGTCACACCAAACGAAACTTTGCAAGCTTATATTCAAGCGCATCGAGCAGATACAGAAATGTCTGAAAATCCATCAGAAGAAACAGCAGAGACCCAAGAGTTAGAAAACAGCGGTGAGGCAGTATTAACCCAAGCCGAAACACCAACTGAATCCATTTCAGATTCTGAAGAAGGGCTAACAAGTGCAGCGTCGCTAGAGGAACCGAGCGAAGCTGATACAACCGAGGAAAAAGTTTCAGATTCAGGTGTGATACCACCGATGAATGAAACTGGGAATGCTCAACCAGCGCCTGCTCCAAAGAAACCATCAAAAAAAGTGGCTTTCGTTGCGCTTGCGGTTGTTTTATTAGCTGGAGGTAGTGCTTGGGCGTATCATGATCAAACGCAAAAAGCTGCCGCACAAGAGGCGGCGGCACTATCCAAGAAAACAGGTACGCTGAAAGATGAACTAGCAGCCTTTTATACCACAAAGGAGCAAGTTTTTATTAAACCCGATATGGTGACTGTTAGTCCAGAAAAACTCTCAAAACAAGTCGCGGAAATTAAAGATTCAGAAGAGTATTCTCAATTAAATAAACAAATTCAAACATTGAAAGAGAAACAACAAACCATTCAACAAATCAACCAATTATTTGAGGCCCCGATTGTCAATGGCAATGAGTTGAAACCGGCGATTCTAGCTGCTGATCAACCAATTTCCGTAAAGAAATTAACAGGAAATGATCCGTTTGACCAATTGATGAACCAAGCAATCGATCAAGCGAACCAACAATACAACCAATTACAAAAAGCTAAAAAAGCGGTTGAGGTCATTTATAAAGATGGAAAAACTACCAATCAGCTGAATCGAGACACGTATCAAGCTGCTAAGGCAGAAGTAGATAAAGTAACAAGTGATAAGCTGAAAAAAGAACTGGTCAAACAAGTGACGACAGCTGACCAAGCGTTAACCAAGGTTGAAGAAGAACAGAAAAGAATTGCAGAAGAACAAGCTGCCGCAGAGCAAGCAAAACAAGCAGAAGAACAAGCGAAACAAGCTGCTGCCGCAAAAAAAGAGGACGCTAAGAAGGAAGAAACAGCAAAAACAGAAGCGAATGGCTACACGGCGCCGAATAGTGACGGGGTGTACACTAGTCCGCTTTATGCGCCAGATGCTGCCGATATCGCTGATAGTAGCAATCCAGCGTGGACATGGGCACCAGGTGTGAAAGAAAAAGTCTTAGACACAGTGATTGCTCGTGGCTATGTGGTTCCTGGCGGATATTCTTTAGAACCTGCCAAAATTGTGAATGGCGAAGGTTACTACAATCTTTATGCAACAAACAATCAATCAAAATTATTAGAAGGCACTACAGAGAAAAATGTTCACATGTATTTAGTTACAATCAATGCTAAAACAGGTTGGTTCAAAGGGAACGCTTCTCGTAATGCAGGGCAATAAAAGAAAATAGAAACAATCGAACAAAAGCGGAAATCTTTTGTTCGATTGATTTTCCTTGAGGAGTTAATGATAAATGAGAGAATTACTAGCAACAACATTTACCGGCATTGTGGTCGATGAAAATGAACAATTTTATTTTGTTCAAAAAAATGGCATCACATTCCGTTTAAAAAAAGAAGAAGGTACGCATGCTATAGGGGAGGCTGTAGAAGGGTTTGGTTATTTAAATCAAAAACAAGAGCCAGCACTGACAACTACAATTCCTACTGTGCGCATTGGTAGCTATGGCTTTGGTACTGTCACAGGAACAAGACGTGATTTAGGTGTCTTTGTGGATGTTGGCTTACCAGATAAAGATGTCGTTATTTCGTTGGATGAATTACCAACCATGCGGGAACTTTGGCCTAAAAAAGAAGACCGAGTAATGGTTACTTTAAAAGTGGACAGTAAAGACCGCATTTGGGGCGAATTAGCAGATGAAAAAGTCTTTAAAGCCATGGCAAAACGCGGGAATGCTGAAATGCAAAACCAAAACTTAACTGGGCATGTGTATCGTCTGAAACTTGCAGGAACGTATATTTTAACTGATGATTTATACATTGGATTTATCCATCCTTCTGAACGATTCCAGGAACCACGTTTAGGTGAAAAAGTAGTGGGACGTGTGATTGGCGTGCGGCCGGACGGCGTATTGAATCTTTCATTAAAACCAAGAAGTCATGAAGTAATCAGCGATGATGCGTTAATGATTCTAACTTTCTTAGAAAGAGCAAACGATCATCAAATTCCTTTCACCGATAAATCAAGTCCTGATGAAATTAAACAGACTTTTGGTATTAGTAAAGCTCAATTTAAACGCGCTTTAGGTCATTTAATGAAACAAAAATTAATTAAACAAGAAGATGGTAAAACAATTCTAATTGGCTCGTTGGAACAATCAAAAGAAAAAAATTAAGGTAGCTAATTGAGAATATCTTGCAAATTACAGTTATTTCTTTTATAATTATTTTAATTTGATTGATAAATTAAGTTTCTTAATTTGTAATCATTCTAAACAAGGAGCTGTAATAATGGATTCGACTGCTGCTTTAAAAAAGACAAAAAAACAATTACATGAATCAGGCTTTAAATTAACACCACAACGGGAAGCAACCGTACTTGTATTATTGGAAAATGAAAAAGATCATTTATCAGCAGAAGAAATTTACTTCTTGGTAAAACAAAAAAGTCCGGAAATTGGTCTAGCAACAGTCTATCGAACGCTAGAAATTTTAACAGACTTAAAAGTCGTTGATAAAGTGAGCTTTAACGATGGTTTAGCTCGCTATGATTTAAGAAAAGAAGGCGCCAAACACTTTCACCACCATTTGTTATGCTTAGAATGTGGCACAATTGAGGAAGTGGAAGAAGACTTGCTTGGTGAAGTAGAGCAAATTGTTGAAAGTCGGTATCATTTTTTAGTCAAAGATCATCGCTTAACTTTTCATGGTATTTGTCAAAGTTGTCAAAGTAAACATTAAAAAAACTGCCTTGCATTAATTTATGCAAGGCAGTTTTTTATTCATTGGAATTATAAATTAGCGAATTTTTCCAATAAGCGAATCATTTGGCAAGTAAAACCATATTCATTGTCATACCAAGCCACAGTTTTCACCAATTGGAAATCGCCAGCTGTCGTTACTTCTGTTTGCGTTGGGTCAAAAATCGAACCTTCTGTCGTGCCGATTATGTCCCCAGAAACAATTTCACGATCATCATAACCGAAAGAAGGGTTATCAATGGTGTGTTTTTTCATTGCTTCATTTACTTGATCAGCTGTTACTTTTGTTTTTAAAATGCTAACTAATTCTGTTAAGGATCCATCCACAACGGGAACACGTTGGGCATGGCCTTGTAATTTTCCATTAAGTTCTGGAATAACTAAGCCAATTGCTTTAGCAGCACCAGTTGAATGGGGAATAGTATTGTCTGCAGCAGAGCGTGCCGCACGAAGATTTCCGCCACGAACAGGGCCATCTAATAGCATTTGTGTTGATGTGTAGGCATGAACAGTTGTCATGGTACCAACTTCAATACCAAATTCATTATTTAAAAAGTAAGCCATCGGTGCTAGACAGTTTGTCGTACATGAGCCGGCAGAAATGATTTTATCGTTGGCATCAAGTGTATCATCATTGACGTTATAAACGATTGTTTTCATTGCGCCTGCAGGAGCAGAGATAACCACACGTTTCACACCTGCATCTAAATGAGCTTGTGCTTTTTCTTCAGAGGTATAAAAACCTGTACATTCAAGGACAATGTCTACTCCGTTTTCTTTAACCCAAGGGATTTTACTTGCATCTGGTTCTGCGTAGACACGGGTTTCTTCGCCGTCAACCACAATGCCATTTTCAGTGGCTGTCACGGTGCCAGGATAGGTGCCATGCGTAGAGTCAAATTGTAATAAGTGAGCCAACATTGTTGGGCTAGTCAAATCATTGATAGCCACAACTTCAATATCATCAGAAACTTCTTTTATTCGGCGAAAGGCTAAACGACCAATTCTTCCAAAACCGTTAATTCCTACTTTGACTGTCATAACAAAAATTCCTCCTTTAGATGTTTGTGTTTCTTTGGACCCTTGCTGAAAAAGTGATTTTCTTCAACTATCTATAGTATGAACCTCTAAAATTTTTTTGTCAAAAGACTGATAGCGAAGCGACAAAAAGAAAGCGAAAGATTCATGAGAAATTTTGCTTTTTCCAACGATAACTAACTAGAATTGCTAGACAAACGGTTGTTTTCCCGATACAATAATAAAGACTTTCAAATCACGCTTTTTGAGGTGATTAAAGATAGTAGAAGTAGAATAGGAGGACAAATTATATGTCCATGTTTTTAGATCAAGTGACGATTGATGTCAAAGCTGGTAAAGGCGGCGACGGAATGGTTGCTTTCCGTAGAGAAAAATATGTACCAGACGGGGGTCCCGCTGGTGGTGATGGCGGTCGCGGTGGCGACGTTGTTTTAGTTGTTGAAGAAGGATTACGCACATTAATGGATTTCCGGTTTAATCGTCATTTTAAGGCGACACCTGGAGAAAATGGTATGAGTAAAGGAATGCACGGTCGTGGTTCAGAAGATTTACTTGTCAAAGTTCCACCAGGTACAACAGTTCGTGATGCAGAAACTGGAGCCTTAATTGGGGATTTAATTGAGAATGGTCAGACCTTAGTAGTAGCAAAAGGCGGACGCGGTGGTCGCGGGAATATTCGCTTTGCTTCCCCAAGAAATCCTGCACCAGAAATTGCCGAAAACGGCGAACCGGGTCAAGAACGTAAAATCGAATTAGAATTAAAAGTTTTAGCAGATGTTGGCTTAGTTGGGTTTCCTTCTGTAGGGAAATCAACGTTACTCTCTGTTATCTCGTCCGCTCGTCCGAAAATTGGTGCCTATCATTTTACGACGTTAGTTCCAAACTTAGGGATGGTGACTACTAGTGATGGTCGAAGCTTTGCTGCAGCAGATTTGCCAGGCTTAATTGAAGGAGCTTCTCAAGGTGTCGGCTTAGGAACACAGTTCTTACGCCACATTGAACGGACGCGTGTTATTTTACATGTCATTGATATGAGTGGCATGGAAGGACGCGATCCTTACGAAGATTATTTGGCAATCAATAAAGAATTGGCTTCACACAATTTACGCTTGATGGAACGACCTCAAATTATTGTTGCCAATAAAATGGACATGCCTGAAGCAGAAGAGAATTTAGCGAAATTTAAAGAGCAACTTGCGAAGGAACGCACCGATGAGTATGCCGATGAGCTACCTATTTTCCCAATCTCTGGGGTTACTCGTAAAGGTATTGAACCTTTATTAAATGCAACAGCTGACTTGTTGGAAGTAACGCCTGAATTCCCATTATATGAAGATGAAGTGGTAGAGGAAGAAACCGTTCGTTATGGCTTCCAACCAGAAGGTCCAGAATTTACGATTGATCGTGAACCAGATGCTTCATGGGTTTTATCTGGTGAAAAATTAGAAAAATTATTTGAAATGACGAATTTCGATCATGATGAAACAGTAATGCGTTTTGCACGTCAATTACGTGGTATGGGTGTCGATGAGGCATTACGAGCACGTGGCGCGAAAGATGGCGACATTGTTCGGATTGGTAATTTTGAATTTGAATTTGTCGAATAAGCATAAAACCAGTTCACTCAGTGAACTGGTTTTTTATTTTAAAATTAGTATTAAATCACTGAATAGATTGAAATAATATTTTTAATAGCTTATAATTTTAAATGTAACAAAATAACAAACGAAAGGAGCGAAATTGAAATGGAAAACAATCAAGCAATGGTTCCTAAGTTTTCAGTTAAAAGTGCCGGTTTTCTTTTTAGTATGGGGCTCTTATGTGGTGTCCTGTTGCCGAGTGTTTTATTATGGACTTTCAATCTGCCGTTTAATATTGGTGCCATGATTTTTTTGCCTGTTGGGATTGCTTTTGCGTTAGCGTATAGTCATTATTTTATTGAAACGAAAACAGGTTTTTGTAAGCGTTTTATTTGGTTGTTTTTAATTTCTCTTATTTTATTAGAGCTTATCTCTTATTTATGGCTGATTAAAGGAGTTATTTTTTAAGAGAAAAACAGAGGAGAGTGTTATTTATGTTAGATAAACTGACTGTTTGGATTGAAAATCATCTAGCTGGACCAATGGCTAAAATTGCCAATCAGCGCCATTTACGTGCGGTGCGGGATGGGATTATTGCGACATTACCTTTAATTATTGTCGGTTCTTTTTTTCTAATTATTGCGTTTCCGCCGTTACCAGAATCTTGGGGCATTACTCAATTTTTAACAAGTAATGCTGCTACAATCTTATTGCCTTACCGAATGACAATGTACATTATGGCGTTATATGCGACTTTTGGCATTGGCGCTAGTTTAGCGAAATCATATAATCTTGATCAAGTCTCTGGAGGGATTTTGGCTACGATTGCTTTTTTATTAACATTAGTACCTGTAGCGATTCCTGAAGAAGCCAGTAAAGCAGCTGGCGTTTCTGGGTTTGTTTTACCAATGGCTAATTTGGGTGGTGCAGGGATGTTTGTCGGGATTGTGACGTCAATTATTGCTGTCGAAATCTATCGAGTAACAGATAAGTCTAAGTTCAAAATTACAATGCCTGATAACGTTCCACCTGCTGTTGCTCGTTCATTTGAATCATTGACTCCGACGTTAATTGTCATGTTATTGATTGGTTCAATTACTTATTATTTAGGCTTTGATTGGCACACATTTGTAGGGAACTTAGTAGGACCACTAGTTCAAGCAGCAGACTCTTTATTGAGTGTCTTGCTGTTAGTCTTTTTAACAACATTTTTCTGGTTCTTTGGGATTCACGGCGCTTCAATCGTAGGATCGTTGGCGCGTCCTCTATGGCTACAACTATTAGAGGAAAACACGACTGCTAAAGCAGCTGGCGAAGCATTGCCTCGGATTGCGGCAGAGCCATTTTACCAATGGTTCATTTGGATTGGTGGTGCTGGAGCCACAATTGGTTTAGCTATATTATTAGCCTTCCGGGCAAAATCAGAATATGGTTCAAAACTAGGAAAAGCTATTTTAGCACCGTCTATTTTTAATATTAATGAGCCAGTTATTTTCGGTGTACCGATTGTCTTAAATCCTATTTTAATGATTCCTTTTATCTTTGCACCAATGGTTTTAGCAACGATTGCTTGGTTTGCCACAAAATTAGGTTTAGTAAGTGAAGTTGTCTTTACCGCTCCTTGGACCTTACCAGGACCAATTGGCGCCTTTATGGCGACAGGCGGCGATTGGCGTGCTGCTGTTTTGAATATTGTTTTAATTCTAGTGGCCATCTTGATTTACTATCCGTTCTTTGTAGCTTATGATAAAAATGAGCTTGCCAAAGAACAAGGCAAACAAATAGAAGAATAAAGAGTGTAGCCGTTTAGTGTCCAGAACAAAAGGTGATGACCTTTTGTTCTGGACCTATTTGTTTATAGGCGATGAAAATTCTCAATTTTTTTGAAATGTATAGAAAATTTTGAGAAAAGAAACGCATAAAAAAGTGTAAAATATTATATATATAATGAAAATGGTTTTCTTTTGTGTGAACATAATAAAGTTATTGTTAACTAAAAGAGAAAAGGGGTATGAAAATGGTTAGAACGAAGGTATATACAAAGGAAAAAATCTTAAACGTAGCTGAAAAAATTTTAGTAGATAAAGGTTTTTCTAATTTAACTGCTAGAAATATTGCAGATACTATGGGGATTTCTACGCAGCCAATTTATTTAGAATTTGTCAACATGGACGATTTAAAACGAACCTTAATTAAATCGTTATTTCATCGTATGCAATTATTTTATAAAGCAGATGTCGGTGCCTCAGACCCAGTGATTGCATTGGGTCTGAACTTTATATTATTTGCCCAAAAACATCAAAAAATCTATACGGCGTTATTTATGAAAGCACATGGTTATGAAGAAGAATTGCAGCAAATGCTTCAAACTTTTTTTGAAGAGCGTTTATTATTGGATAAAAAATATGTACAAATGGACAAAGGAAAATTTGTCGAATTATTTCCTAAAATGGTGGTAATCTATTTAGGTTTAGCCACAGCGGTTACAATGAAAACAATTGACTTAACTAAGAATCAAGAAATTCAATTATTAAGTCAATTATTGATAGAAGAGTAGTGTTTTGTTATTTATTCAAAATAAAAAAATACGACATAAGTCTGAGAAAAAACTGGTCGTTGCGCCCGAGGAAGGATTGTTTAAATCTTGCTATACTTTGGAAGAAGTAACAGAGAATAATTACTCGGGAGGATTTATGTGATGAAATTTATTAAATTTTTAGTGGTGACAGCAATTGTTATTGGTGGTGGTTTATTTGGGGCCAAGTTTTACGCAGAGAAGAACTCTGGCGAATTAGCTGGTGTGTTAGATCAATTAAATCCATTGGTTAAAGAAGGAAATGTGTATGTTAAAACAAAGAAAGCCGATAGCGTTAATGGCTATGGAATTGCTAGTTATACGCAAGTAGCCGCAGATGAGGAAGGCAAAACGCGAGAAATAACTTTCACAGCGGACCATGAATTAAAAACAGATCATTATCTAAAAGTCTCAAATAAAGGGGCCCACATCAATACGTATGAAGAGGTCAATCAAGACCAAGTACCAGAAAAGGCATTACAAGCGATTCAAAAATAACAAAAAGTCAGAACGTATCTTCAGCGTACGTTCTGACTTTTTGTTATTTTTTTGCTTCTTGAAGAATATTGATTTTTTCAATTTTAACATCGGTTTTTGGTTTATCGTTGGCACCAACTTCGACTTTGGCAATTTTATCGACAATATCCATTCCTTTGGTTACTTGACCGAAAACAGTATGTTTTTTGTCAAGAGAAGGATAGCCGCCTTTTTTGTAAGCATCAATGATTGCTTTTGGATAATCATCATATAAAAGACCATCAGATTGATCATCTGTATTTTGGACAATAAAGAACTGACTGCCGTTAGTATTAGGTCCTGCATTCGCCATTGATAATGCGCCACGAATGTTATATAACTGGTTTGAAAATTCATCTTCAAATGGTTTATTCCAGATGCTGTTTCCGCCAGTTCCATCACCGCTAGGATCGCCACCTTGGATCATAAAGTTATTGATGACGCGGTGGAAAGTCAAGCCATCATAATAGCCATCTTTGGCATGTTTCATAAAGTTCTCGACAGTTTTTGGAGCCTGTTTAGGAAATAGTTTGATTTCAATATTTCCCATTGAAGTAACCATTTGGACTAAGTCTTGATCTTCGGCAACTTTGTCATCTAGTTGTGGTAAATCTAGTGAATTTAAGTCGACCGAATCCTTTGTTTTGCTTTCACTGGATTTAGCGATAGAATCACTCGTTGCGGTCGTGCCTTTATTATTGGTCGTGTTACAGCCTGCTAAAAGCAAGGTGAATGCTGCAACTGAAGCAACAGCAAGCATTTTCTTATGTTTCATCTGTTTTCCTCTTCCTTTCACACTGACAATTAGGTTCTTTTTTATCATAACAAAAGAGAAGATAACAAACCAGTGGAATTTTTATAAGATTTCCTATAGGAAAGGTGTAGACCACTTTTGTTTTTTTTGTTACAATGTAAGCAGATACATTATTATGTTTTACAATTTAGGAGGCAATCACATGGGAAAATTAGGTATTTCAATTTATCCAGAACGTTCAACATTTGAAAAGGACAAAGCATATTTGGATTTGGCTCATAAATACGGCTTTAAGCGTGTCTTTACTAGTTTATTGCAAATCAATGATGATCGGGAAAAGGTATTAGCAGAGTTTAAAAAAGTTGTAGATTACGCCAACCAATTAGGTATGGAAGTGATGGTCGATATTAATCCTGCATTGTTCGAACAATTAGGCATCTCTTATGATGATTTATCATTTTTCCATGATATGGGCGCTTACGGTATTCGTTTAGATCTTGGTTTTACTGGGCAAGAAGAGGCGAATATGACAAGAAACCCTTATGGCATTAAAATTGAAATTAATATGAGTTCAGGGACAAGCTATGTAGATAATATTATGGCCTACTCACCAAACACAGAAAATTTACTAGGCTCACATAATTTCTATCCACATCGTTATACAGGCTTAGGCTATGAGCATTTTGTTTATTGTTCAGAAAAATTTAGAAAATATAATTTAAATACGATGGCGTTTGTGAACTCACACGATGCTACATTTGGGCCATGGCCGACACAAGATGGGTTATGTTCTTTGGAAGACCACCGCGATTTAGAAATTGCAACGCAAGTTAAGCATTTAGTTTTAACAGGATTAATCGATGATATTTCTGTCGGAAATGCTTATGCCTCAGAAGCAGAATTAGCAGCAATGGCAGAAGCCTTTCATGCACCGTATCCTTCGATCAAAGTGGATACAGAACCAGAAATCACAGAAGATGAAAGAATTGCATTGTT
This sequence comes from Enterococcus sp. DIV2453a, assembly GCF_050533535.1. NCBI lineage: Bacteria > Bacillati > Bacillota > Bacilli > Lactobacillales > Enterococcaceae > Enterococcus > Enterococcus sp. DIV2453a. The sequence continues at coordinate 1,327,620 of NZ_CP172899.1, forward strand.
CGATAACTTACACAGTTATCGTGGAGATCGTTCTGATTACGTTTTGCGTTCAACAATGACACGTGTTTACTATAAAGATCGTCCTTTCCCAGCTCATACAACGAGAGATATTGTTCGAGGCGATGTCTTGATTGACAACGTTGGCTATGGACAATACAAAGGGGAAACACAAATTGCTTTAAAAGAAATGAAAAATGATGGCCGTGTAAATGTGGTTGGTCGTATTTCTGATGACGAACGTTTCTTATTAGAATTTTTGAAACCATGGTCAAGTTTTAAACTTATTGAAAATAAATAATTTTTAGTTTCCTATAAATAGATAAGTGGAGCATAGCGTAAAAGGTAATATTTTTGTGCTATGCTTTTTTTGTCGCAACAAAATTGTCTCATTGTAGTGGTAAAGAAAGATGGTTGAATCTTTGAATGGTAGTTGTCAAAAAAAGGGTGACAACTTATAATGAATCATACAGTTTAAATAAAAGGAGTACGTAGATGAATCGATGGTTAAAAATTTTGATTGCGCTTATTGTAGTAATTGCAATTGGTTTAATTGCGGCAGGCTTATATTTTTATAATTATGCAGTAGTTCCAGGAAAGAAAGACTTTATAAATGAGAACACCCCAGGGTCAAAAGTAGTCCAGACACCTGAAGGCGCGTGGTTTAAAGATGACAAAAATCGACAAGAATGGTCAATTACTTCGAAAGATGGGCTACGTCTAAAGGCCATTTATTTACCAGCTGACAAAAAAAGTAATCGTACCGTTATTATGGCGCATGGTTATATGGGTTCGGCAGAAACGATGTCTGTCTTTGCGAAAATGTATCATGATTGGGGCTACAATGTGTTAGCGCCAGATGCGCGTGGTCATGGGAAAAGTCAAGGAGATTATATTGGGTTCGGCTGGCCCGATCGTAAAGATTATGTCCAATGGATTGAGAAAGTTTTAACCGAAAATGGTCAGCAAGAACAAATCACTTTATACGGTGTCAGTATGGGTGCTGCTACAGTCATGATGACGAGCGGGGAAAAATTACCAGATAACGTGAAAGCCATTGTGGAAGATTGTGGCTATTCTACAGTCAATCAGGAGTTGCAATATCAATTGAAAGAGCTTTTCAATTTACCAAGTTTCCCATTAGTTAATGTTACTAGCGGGATTACGAAACTTAGAGCTGGCTATTTCTTTGGGGAAGCAAGCGCTGTTAAGCAATTGCAAAAGAATCATTTACCAATGCTCTTTATTCATGGTGAAAATGATACGTTTGTGCCGTTTAGTATGTTAGACGAAGTTTATAATGCAACCCAAGGACCTAAAGAAAAATATGTCGTGCCTGGAGCAGAGCATGCGAAAGCTTATAATAAAAACCCAGAAAAATATAAGGAAACAGTAGCTGCTTTTCTAGATAAATATATAAAATAACAAATTTATTCTTTACTAATAGTAGCAAAAACAAAAGACTTGTTCTTAAGTTAACGACTTAGTGAACAAGTCTTTTGTTGTCAGTTGATTTTTTTTAATAAGTTGGAATTTACCCATGCAATCTAGGGCATAATCTGATAGGATAGTACTAGAAATGAGGGAAGGATAATGGAAGAACAATTAGTCGATTATTTACACTATTTACAAATAGAGCGGGGCTTATCAAATAACACACGACGGAGTTACGAACGAGATTTAAAAAAATACGTAGCCTTTTTACAAGAACAAGGCCTGCATTCTTGGGACGAAGTTGACCGTTACATGATTACAGAATTTTTGCAATCCCTTCACGAAGAACAGCAAGCTTCAGCAAGTGTGATTCGGATGATTTCTAGTTTGAGAGGATTTCATCAATTTTTACGTCAAGAACGCTTAAGCGAACATAATCCGATGCAACATATTGACTCCCCCAAGAAAGTTCAAAAATTGCCAAGTACATTATCTGTTGACGAAGTGACTCGATTAATTGAAACGCCTGATACAAGTAAACCACTAGGTATGCGGAATCGTGCTATTTTAGAAGTGATGTATGCAACGGGCCTGCGAGTTAGTGAGCTAATTGAAATAAAATTAGGGGATCTGCATTTATCCATTGGTTTATTGCAAACAATCGGAAAAGGGGACAAAGAACGAATTATTCCTTTAGGCGATTATGCGATTCAATGGATTGAGCGCTATATGAACGAAGCCAGACCTCAATTGATTAAAAATCATCCGAATGAAACACACCTGTTCGTTAACCATCATGGTGAACCGTTATCTAGACAGGGCATTTGGAAAAATTTAAAACAGATTGTCCGAGAAGCCCAGATAGAGAAAAATATTACGCCGCATACATTACGGCATAGCTTTGCGACACATTTGTTGGAAAATGGCGCAGATCTTAGAATCGTGCAAGAATTATTAGGACATGCAGATATCTCCACGACACAAATTTATACACATATTACCAAACAACGAATGGCAGATGTTTATAAGGAACATTTTCCTCGGGCTTAATTTGCGAGAATGCCCACAAACGAATAAATTTATGGTAAACTAGGAAGTCGAGAAAAGAAAGTAGGTGTCGTTTTTGCAAGAAATTAATTTAAAACTAGATGTCTTTGAAGGACCACTGGATCTTCTACTACATTTAATTCAAAAATTAGAAATCGATATCTATGACATTCCCATTACAGCAGTAACTGAACAATACATGTCTTATATTCATGCGATGCAAACCTTAGAGTTAGAAGTCGCTGGAGAATATCTAGTCATGGCTGCCACCTTAATGGCTATTAAAAGTCAGATGTTGCTTCCAAAACAAGAGCTTGAAATCATTGATGATGAAGATTTTTTTGAAGAGGAAGACCCACGGGAAGCTTTAGTAGCTCAGTTATTGGAGTATCGGAAATTTAAATATGCAGCGACTGTTTTACATGAAAAAGAAGAAGAACGTAAACTCTATTATACAAAAGAACCAATGGATATGGATGATTATAAAGAGGAAGATACAACACTACCGCCTAATCAAATCAATACAATTGATTTATTTCTAGCCTTTCATGCCATGTTAGAAAAGAAAAAAAATCGCCAGCCTGTTGAAACAACTGTTGCTAGTGACGATGTTTCCATCGAAGAAAAAATCACCGCTATTTCAGAACGTATGCGTCAAGTACAGAAAGGGAAGGCAGTGTCGTTTGATTCTTTCTTCGATTCTTATTCCAAACAAGAAATTGTGACAACGTTCATGGCTCTTTTAGAATTAATGAAAACAGGCGTGATTTATGCTGAACAAGAAAATAATTATAGTGAAATTTTGTTATTTAATACAGAAACCCAGCAGGAAGATACAACAGAGGTGGAGGAAACACAGTGACATTAGTTAGTCAAATTGAAGCAATTTTATTTGTGGTTGGCGAAGAAGGAATTGGCTTGGAAGAGCTTGCGTACTTATTAGAGAAGTCAACAGCAAAAACCTATGAAGAATTAACGAAATTGAAAGAACATTATGCTTCTGACAATAAATCGGCGTTGAATATTTTAGAAGTCGGCAATCATTTTGTCTTAACAACGAAGAAAAAATATGCCTCATTACTAAAAAAATATGCGCAATCGCCTATGTCGAACGTCTTATCACAAGCGGCGCTAGAAACATTATCCATTATTGCTTATAAGCAACCAATTTCGCGTATTGAAATTGATGAAATTCGTGGCGTACAGACTTCTGGCTCGATCCAAAAGTTAGTTGCCCGTCAGTTGATAGAAGAAAAAGGCCGCGTAGATGGTCCTGGTAGAGCAATTTTGTATGGCACAACGAAGTATTTTATGGATTACTTTGGGTTGAAAAGTTTAGATGAATTACCAGATATCCAACAAATGGAAGATGAATTAGAAGAAGAACTACCAATGGATCTATTTTTTGATCGTTATCAAGAAACGAACCCAATGTCTGAAACAACAGAAGGCGAGGAAGCTTAAACAATGGAAAGATTACAAAAAGCAATTGCTCATGCTGGGGTGACTTCGCGTCGCAAAGCAGAGGAATTAATTGTCAAAGGTCGCGTAAAGGTCAACGGCCAAGTGGTCAAAGAATTAGGAACGCAAGTAAGTAAACAAGATACTGTTGAGGTTGATGGTGTACCAATTTATCAAGAAGAATATGGTTATTATTTATTCTATAAACCAAGAGGGGTTATTTCTGCGGTGTCTGACGATAAAGGCCGTAAAGTAGTAACGGATTATTTTACAGATGTTACTGAGCGAATTTATCCAGTCGGTCGTCTGGATTATGATACTTCTGGGTTGTTACTTTTAACGAATGATGGAAGTTTTTCACAAAAATTAACCCATCCTAAACATGAAGTAGATAAAGTCTACGTAGCAAAAATTAAAGGTGTACCAACTAAACGAGATCTATTGCCATTAGCCAAAGGCATTCGCATTGATGGCAAACGCACAGCACCAGCCAATTTTCAAATTCTTTCAGCGGATATTAAAACAGGTAGCAGTGTCGTGGAATTAACGATCCATGAAGGGCGTAATCATCAAGTGAAGAAAATGTTTCAAGCTGTTGGTTTCCCTGTTCAAAAATTAAAACGTGAACGTTACGGTGAGTTGACCTTACAAGGTTTGCGACCAGGGCAATATCGTGATTTAACTAAAAAAGAAATCAGTCAATTATTAAATCAAGCTAAATAAGATAAAATGACTCGATCTCTTCGCGCTTATGGCGAAGGGATTGTTTTTTTTGAGAAATGAAACAATCAATGAAATTTAATAAAAAAGCTTAGTTAGTTGCATTCATTGTTCAAATCGGTTACACTAAGTAAGTAAAAAAATATAATACAAGGTTCGTCTTCAGGGGCAGGGTGTAATTCCCGACCGGTGGTTATAGTCCACGACTCGTTTTTAACGATTGAATTGGTGTAATTCCAATACCGACAGTATAGTCTGGATAAAGAAGATAGGGCTTATTTGAGACGCTTTTTCATCAGATAATCCTACTCTATTTTTCCCTGCAGAAAAATAGGGTTTTTTTGTATGACAAAGAAGCGAATCAAAAAGTTCGTTGAAGATGGGTCCTTAATTGGAGGATTTCAGATGAACAACAAGGTACAAAAAATGGTCAGCATTGCAATGTTGGCCGCAATCGGTACAGTATTACAATTTGTGGCATTTCCGATTATGCCGGCGTTTAGTTTTTTGAAAATCGATTTTAGTGATATTCCGATTCTACTCGGAATGTTCTTGTACGGACCGTTAGCAGGAGTAATTACTGCTTTTGTTCGTTCGTTGCTACACCTGTTCTTAACCGGATTAGCACCGCAAAATATGGTGGGAGATTTCGCTAGCTTTTTAGCAAGTAGTATTTTCACCTTGCCAATTTTTTATTTCTTTGGTAAAAAGAAAAATATCCGTACAAATCGGATAGTGGGCTTAGTAAGTGGGATCTTAGCCTTGACAATTTTCATGAGTATTGCGAATTATTTTGTCATTACACCCATTTACTTACAATTATATGGTGTGACCACACAACAATTTTTAGGAACATCTTTAGCAAGCTATGTGGCGATTGGTATTGTGCCATTCAACCTTATTAAAGGCCTCTTAGTCAGTGGTGTTTTTCTAGTACTACATGCGAAGTTATTGCCATGGCTATCAAAAAAACAACATACTATTCAGAAAAAAACACCGTTAACAAAATAAATGATAAAAAACCTGCTGTTGAACAATGTTTGACAGTGGGTTTTTAAAATTTACGCCTAAAAGAAAAGAGGTTGTCATAATCTGTCATCATTCTGTTAAAAAATACTAAACCATCTGCATTGTAATTTTAACTTTCCCTTGGTATGATAGAAATCATCAAAGAAAGAGGAGTTTTCCTGAGTGAAAAAGTGTAAAAATTGTCGTCACGTGAATCGTGATACGGAGTCCTTTTGTGAAGAATGCGGCGCTCCGCTAATGAATGAATCAATGCATCAAGAGGAAAACCAAGCACAACCATCAATGAATAAAGGGAACGAATCTACTCCTCTCAGATCAAAAAGAAGCTGGATCTGGGTGTTTCTTTTTGTGTTCATCGTTCTTGGAGCGGGTAGCTATTTTCTCGGGACGCATTATTTTTCTAAGGAACAACAAATTTCTCATTTTATTGAAGCGATTGAGAATGGTGATGCACAAGAATTAAGTAAAAAAATGAGGACGAACGAGTCTGAATTTCAAGTGAATCCGCAAAGCATTAAGCCTTTAATCACTTATTATCAAAAAAATCCAACTGAGCTAAAAAAATTAGAAAAAGCGCTATTAAAGGATAAAAAGCTACATGGTTTAACTATTCGTGAAACAAGTCAAACAGCATTTTTCTTTCACCGTTATCAATTCATTTTAACGCCTGTTTCTGTTCAGTTAACGACGAATCAGCGCGGTGTGACGCTGGCAATGAACGGGCGGGAAGTGGGCACTTCCGACTCAACCACTTATCAAAAGGAATTGGGACCCTTAGCGCCAGGACAATATACCTTTACAGCCACAGTGAAAGATAGCACCGGTGAACCTGTTATCACAGAAGAGTATCGTTTATTAGAAGAGGAAAATTATATTTCTAGTATTCCTTTAGATTTTAAACGAATGAATTTTGTTGTGGAGAGCAATCTGCCAGACACAGATATTTATATTAATGATCGGAAAGTTGGTACGCTAACGAATGGAAGCAAAACGATTGGCCCTTTGTTCTGGTCCAAAGGGATGACGATTCAACTTAAAAAGACGATTAATGGAGAAGAAATTCAAACATCAAAAGAAACGATTGGTGAAAATGATTTTGTCGAAGCGCTCTCCGATAATCCAACGCTACAATTGAATTTTCCGTTAGCTAGCGACTATGATGCCCGCAAAGCGCTAGAAACCTTTTATCAAGCATTTGCCAAACAAGTGAAAAGTCATACGGATAGTACAGAATTTGCTGAAAAATATCTCGTTGGTGGGGAAAATAATCCTCAATTTCCTTCTTTTATAGAAGCACTTGAACGATTACGTGAAAAGAAATCGACCGATGTTTCACCAGATTTTGAAGTAACCATTAATACGCTACAATTGGATGGTAAAGAAAATTACCATGTCAATTATTATTTAGAAGCTAAAAATTCTAAAGCAAAAGAAAATGGTCTTCGTTATGAATGGATCAATGGCCTAAATGATCAAATTCATTTAGTCAAAGAACCGCTAAAAGAAGGACAATTACAGTTTGTTTCGATAGATGAGCAAACACTTGCTTGGCTCGAAAAAATACTCTAAGCAAAAATGAGTGCTAAATAATTTAGCACTCATTTTTGCTTATTTCTATTGCACGCGTGGGACATTTGCGGTACGCTTTTAACACATTCTCGCGTTCGTTTTCTGGAATAAATTGTTGTCGAGCATGCGGCTCGTCTTTAAAAAGGACAATCCCATGATCATCATAATCAAATATATTGGGCGCATAAACTTGACAAAGTCCACAAGCAATACATTTTTCAGGAACTAAACGTGATTGCATAAACAGTGACACATCCTATCTAAAAGAGGTTTACTATGGAAGCAACTTTTATTTTAGCGTTATTATCTCACGGATACAAGGTACGTGCATCAACTTTGTATCATCTTTTAAAAGGCAAACGGACTAGCTCTGTTTTGATTTATGGTTTTTTATATGATTGTTTACGATTCATTGGCTGGTGGCCAACGATTTCCGAACAAGCCTATTTTCAATTTCTTGAAAAACTTTCAAAGGCGAAACAAATTCAGTATCACAAAGAGACAAATGAGATTCAACTAACAAAAGAAGGGCAACTATTTTTAAAGGAGCACCATTTTTCGTTGCTGGATTATCCTGCAATTGATCTTTATCGTTTTGGCAGAAGTGATCGAGAAAGTTGGCAACTCATTCAATTTGCCGTGCAAGTGACTTCGTATTTATCATTTGAGGAAAAACAGTATATTCCACTTTTATCAACACCGATTCCGCAACTATATTTGAAACGATGGTTACAACAAGACAAGAAAGAGCAGCGCATTCAATCAATCAAAGAAGAACTGTTGCGAGGGTTTGAGTTACTACCTGAAGCAGAAAGCGACTATTTGGTTGCGCAACTTTCTGGTTATCAGCAAACTGGCAAAGTTCCTCAGCAATTAACAAGCCATAAGACAGCTCTTGAACAGCGTTTATGGCATACGCAAGCGGTTCATCATTTACTGCAGTTGATAATGTACGGAGGAAACTATCCTGCTTTACGAACGCTTGTATGGCCGTATCTAGAAAAAAATCTAAACCAAAGTATGCAAGAAACCCAACGATTGTTAACGGAAGGCAAGACGCTTCAAGAAATTGCTGAGCAGCGAAAAATAAAACCGAGTACCATTCATGACCATCTATTAGAGTTGGCTATTCAAGGGCAGCTGCAGGCGTCTGTTTATCTTGAAAAGGAGGCAATACTCCAAAACTTGGCTCAAACAGAACAAGATCCGCGGTTGTGGGTGTATCGGGATTGGCGAGCGCAAGAAGATACGCTTTCTTATTTAGATTTCCGGTTATATCAAATCCAACAAATTTGGCAAGAAAAGGAGTGAGTATTGTTGACATTAGAACAAGAATTATTCACTCGATTTGGTTATGCAGCGTTTAAGCCTGGTCAAAAAGAAGTGATTACAAACTTACTTGACGGTATGAATACATTGGCTGTTTTGCCAACAGGCACTGGCAAATCATTGTGTTATCAATTTGTGGGCCAGAAGTTAGAGGGACTAACGGTAATTGTTTCTCCTTTACTTTCGTTAATGGAAGATCAGGTGCATCAATTACAAAGACAAGGAATTAAAGGTGCGGTTGCCTTAAACAGTACGTTACAATATTCAGAAAAGCGTTATATTTTAGCGAAAATGTTCCAATACGATTATCTGTTTTTAAGCCCAGAAATGCTTTTGCAGCAAGAAGTACTTAGTGTGTTACAACGCCAAAAAATTGCATTATTTGTGGTGGATGAAGCCCATTGTGTTTATCAGTGGGGCGTCGATTTTCGCCCTGAATATAGTAAATTAGATCTAGTCCAAAAACAGCTAGACTTTCCTTTGACCTTGGCGTTAACTGCCACAGCGACACCCGTTGTACAGCACGCAATTATAAAACAATTATTTTCTCATGGTAGCTATCAAGAAGTTCTTTCTTCAGTGAATCGAAAAAATATTGGCTTGTTCGTGAAGGAAACGTCAGAAAAAGAAGAAGTGTTACTAGATTACTTATCTAAAACGGCTGGTAAAATCATTATCTATTGCGCCACGCGCAACAAAACAGAACAAATCAGTCAACTTATTCAGGCAAAAACCAGTTTTAAGGTAGCCTATTATCATGGGGGCTTGGAGGCTAGTGAACGTAGTCGCTTGCAAGAACAATTTATTGATAATCAAATCGATATTCTTTGTGCAACGAATGCTTTTGGAATGGGAATCGACAAACCTGATGTTCGTGGAGTGATTCATTTTGATTTGCCTGATAGCTTAGAAAATTACCTGCAAGAAATCGGGCGAGCTGGACGTGATGGTCAAAAAAGTTGGGCGCTATTATTGTATAAAAAAGGGGATGAATTTATTCATCGGTTTTTCTTAGAAGAGACAAGAGCGAATCGAGCGACCTTAAAATCGCTGATTGAAGGAGAAGAACAAGCAGGTTTGTTAGAAAATGCCACCGAGTTACAACAAAAATGGGTCCAAGGCTATTTAGCCAAGGATTATTCTTTTGAAGAGCTAGAGCATCGTTTAGAGGAGAAAGAAAAAGATCGCCAAGCACAATTAAGAGGGATGCTGACGTATATTGAAACCACAACCTGTCGAAGAACGTTGATTCAAACTTATTTTCAAGAACCGATTGTAAAACAATCACCGGAAACTTGTTGTGATAATTGTGCGTTATTCTTTGACATTTACCAAGATTCAATAGTAAAATCGAACAAGACCAGCAATCAAAATGAAGAAGATTGGCGTTCTAAATTTCTAAAATTATTTAAAGAACGTGATTAATTCATTTTTTTAGTCGGCAGTTGGCAAAAGCTATGATATAATAACAAGCGAGAGAAGTTTAGGAGGAAATTAGCAGTGAGTAAAAAGGACAAAAAGAAAAACCAAGCTCGTGAGCCATGGGAACAATCAATTTATGAACCTGATCAAAATGGTGGTGGTTCTCGTTTAGCAAAACGCCAACAGCAACGAGGAAATTCATTATTTCTAACTGTTTTAGTTATTTTGCTATTATTAATTATTGCCATTCCAATTGGGACTTTCTTATGGATGATGCAAGACAAGAAACCGAACGAAAGTGCTAGCAAAAATAGCCAGCCATCTTCTTCATTAGTCCAATCATCATCAAAAGAGAAGAAAAAAGAAAGTACGTCAAAATCAGTGGAAAGCTCAGAACCAGCAAGTAGCCAACCAGCTGAAAATACAACACCTTCAAGTTCAGATGCTGCTGCACAGCAACAACAGGACCAACAAGCACAACAACAACAGCAACAGCAACAACAACAAGAAGCTCAAAATCAACAACAGCAACAAGCGCAGAACCAACAACCTGTTTATGATACCGTTCAAAGTGGCGAAGGGGCACGTCAAGTTGCCGAACGTAACGGAATGACATTAGAACAAATTTTAGCGTTAAATCCTGGGATTGATACATCTGTGTTTTATCCAGGACAACCATTACGTATTAAATAATCCAGAAAAAGAGGTTTGGACAGCACTTTCAAGGGCTAAACCGCGACGAATGATTACATGAGAATGCCAATAAGCAGAAATTTCCGAAAGATGGTTTGCGTCTTTCGAGGGATTTCGGCTTATTGCTTTTTCGTTAGAGACTCGTCATCAGTTTAAATCCAAGTTCTTTTCTTCTGATTTTAATATAAAAGAAGAAGCGCATTTTAAAGGATGCATATCAGTTAAGGAGTTTTTTCATGGGGAAAATCAGTATTGCTATTGACGGACCAGCTTCGTCAGGCAAAAGTACAGTTGCAAAAATTTTAGCAAAACAATTGAATTATGTGTATTGTGACACGGGGGCCATGTACCGAGCGATTACGTATTTGGCCTTGCAAAATCAAATCGACATTCAAGCGGAAGAACCATTAGTAGCGCTTTGTGTCAACCACACTATTTCTTTTCAGCAAGCAGAAAATGGCCAACGTGTTTTTATCGATGGTCATGAAGTGACCGAAGCGATTCGCCAGCCAGATGTAACGAATGCTGTTTCAGCTGTTTCAAAACATGCAAAAGTTAGAGAAGAAATGGTGGCGTTACAACAGAAAATTGGTCAAGCCGGCGGAGTTGTCATGGATGGTCGAGATATTGGTACTGCAGTTTTACCAAAGGCCGAAGTAAAGATATTCTTGGTGGCTAGCGTTGAAGAACGTGCAGAACGTCGTTTTAAAGAAAATCAAGAAAAAGGGATTGAGACGGATTTTGAAACCTTGAAGGCGGAGATTGAACGTCGGGATTATTTAGATTCAACCAGAGAAGTATCACCCCTTGTCCAAGCAAGTGATGCTGTGAAAATCGATACAACAGGCTTGACGATTGAAGAAGTCGTCGCCGCCATACAAAATGTGATTAAACAAAAAGGTTTTGAACTTTTTTAAAGAATTTTAAGAAAAATAGAAGAAATCGCTTTATTTTTTTACAAAAATCTCGTACTATGTAAGTATATATAGCTAAGTTTTGGAATTTTTGTTGGCATAGGAGGATAAGAGGCATGACAGATTTTGAAGACAAACAAGTAGCAAACAACGAAACAATGGAAGATGCAATGAACAGCGTTCAAGAAGTCAGTGTTGGCGATATTGTTAAAGGCGAAGTTTTAGCCATTGAAGACAAACAAGTTGTTGTCGGCATTGAAGGAGCGGGCGTTGAAGGCGTTGTTCCTGCAAAGGAATTATCGACTTTACCAGTTGAAGATGTACACGAACTTGTGAAAGTCGGTGATGTGTTAGATTTAGTTGTTATCACATCAATTGGCAAAGATAAAGAAAACGGCAGTTATTTACTGTCAAAACGCCGTTTAGATGCTAAAAAAGTTTGGGAAGAAATTGAACAAGATTTCCAAGCGGGCAAAGTAATCGAAGCACCTGTTACAAATGTTGTTAAAGGTGGTTTGGTTGTTGATGTTGGTGTTCGCGGATTTGTTCCTGCCTCAATGGTTGAAGATCATTTTGTTGCAGATTTTTCTGAATATAAAGGTCAAACACTAGCATTTAAAATTATTGAAATCGAACCTTCAGAAAACCGCTTAATTCTTTCACATAAAGCAGTTGTTGAAGCTGAAAAAGAATCGAAAAAAGAAGAATTACTTTCTTCTTTACATGACGGAGACGTTGTTGAAGGGAAAGTAGCTCGTTTAACAGATTTCGGCGCATTCATTGATTTAGGTGGCGTGGATGGTTTAGTTCATGTTTCTGAAATTGCTCATCAGCATGTGGGCAAACCAAGTGATGCGTTAACTGTTGGCGAAGACGTTCAAGTAAAAATTCTTTCAATTAATCCAGAAGAAGGACGTATTTCTTTATCTATTAAAGAAACATTGCCTGGACCATGGACAGATATCGAAACAAAAGCAGCCGCTGGGACTGTTTTAGATGGAACAGTGAAACGCCTAACAAGCTTCGGTGCCTTTGTGGAAGTTTTCCCTGGTGTGGAAGGATTAGTGCATATTTCTCAAATTTCTCACAAGCATATTGCAACGCCTCATGAAGTCCTTCATGAAGGGGATCAAGTACAAGTGAAAGTTTTAGAAGTTAATCCAGAGGAACATCGTATTGCTTTAAGTATCAAAGCGTTAGAACCAAAACCTGAGTCTCAAGAAGAACCAAAAGAAGAACAGGAATATGAATTGCCTGAAGAAAATACTGGTTTTACCATGGGCGATATTTTAGGTGACGCTTTATCTGATGCGAAAGAAGAGGAATAACACGTTACTTTCTTGAAATTTATGAGTTTGACATAGCCGTAAACAGATCGGCTATGTCAAACTCATTTTTTCTTGAATTGGTTAGAAAATCAGCAGAAACTAAAACTTTTCTTGCACTTTAAGGTTTGATTAGGTAAACTAGTAAGGATTGAAATTCTCAAGGAGGGAATCAAATGGCAAATCCAACTATTGCGATTGTCGGTAGACCGAATGTCGGTAAATCGACTATTTTTAACCGCATTGCCGGTGAGCGTATCTCGATTGTAGAAGATACTCCCGGCGTAACACGCGACCGTATTTATACAACTGGAGAATGGTTAGGGCGTGAATTTAGTATTATTGATACAGGTGGGATTGATTTAGGTGACGAACCATTTATGGATCAAATCAAACACCAAGCAGAAATTGCGATTGATGAAGCAGATGTGATTATCTTTGTTGCTAGTGGCCGTGAAGGAATTACTGATGCAGATGAGTTAGTAGCAAAAATTTTATATCGTAGTAATAAACCAGTGATCTTAGCTGTTAATAAAGTTGACAATCCTGAAATGCGTAATGATATTTATGAATTTTATGCTTTAGGACTAGGGGATCCTTTCCCAGTTTCTGGTAGTCATGGTTTAGGCATTGGCGATGTGTTAGACGAAGCAGTTAAACATTTTCCTAACACTTCAGAAGAAGAGGACGAAGATACAATTAAATTTAGTTTAATCGGGCGTCCAAATGTCGGTAAATCATCATTGATTAATGCTATTCTTGGTGAAGATCGTGTGATTGTTTCAGATATTGAAGGAACAACGCGAGATGCAATCGATACGTATTTTGAATCTGAAGAAGGTCAAAAGTTCTTAATGATTGATACGGCTGGTATGCGTAAACGTGGGAAAGTATACGAATCAACTGAAAAATATAGCGTCATGCGCGCAATGCGGGCGATTGAACGCTCAGACATTGTTTTAATGGTCTTGAATGCAGAAGAAGGTATTCGTGAGCAAGACAAGCGTGTGGCGGGCTATGCCCATGAAGCAGGTCGCGGTATTATTATCGTGGTCAACAAATGGGATACAGTCAAAAAAGATACAAATACAATGCGTGATTTTGAAGCGGAAATTCGTGATGAATTCCAATATTTAGATTATGCACCTATTATTTTTGTGTCTGCATTAACCAAACAACGTTTAAATAAACTGCCTGAACTAATTGAAACAGTAAGTATGAATCAAAACTTACGGATTCCTTCAGCGTTGTTAAATGACGTTGTAATGGATGCTGTAGCAATTAATCCAACACCAACCGATAAAGGAAAACGTTTGAAGATTTTTTATGCAACACAAGTGGCAGTCAAACCACCTACATTTGTTATTTTTGTCAACGAAGAAGAACTAATGCACTTTTCTTATGCCCGGTTTTTAGAAAATCAAATCAGAAAAGCATTTACGTTTGAGGGCACGCCGATTAAAATCATTCCGCGACGCCGAAAATAGTGCATTCTACCATACTTTTTTTAGATATTCAAATAAATTTATCAACTTTGAGAAAAAATGATTATTTTTTGAAAAAACTGGTTAAAATACACTAAAAACCTTGCTATTACAACTTTCTTATGCTATCTTGTTAACAGAATATTGAACCAGATCAATATTTGCTGTCTGTTTTTGGACCACTCAAAAATAGACGGAACTTTAGGTGTGTAAAAACATCGTATCTCTTATAGAGGAGGTGAAATGATCCATGGCAAATAAAGCAGAATTAATCGAAAACGTTGCATCTTCAACTGGTTTAACTAAAAAAGATGCTACTGCAGCAGTAGACGCTGTCTTTTCAACAATTCAAGAAACTCTTGCTAAAGGTGAAAAAGTTCAATTAATCGGTTTTGGTAACTTTGAAGTTCGCGAACGCGCAGCTCGTAAAGGACGTAACCCACAAACTGGACAAGAAATTCAAATCGCTGCAAGCAAAGTACCTGCATTCAAACCAGGTAAAGCATTGAAAGATGCAGTGAAATAAGACAGACAATTAGAACCCTTGGTTTCCAAGGGTTCTTTTTTGAATCATACATAAAAAATGTTATTTTAAGAGGTGGTCGAAACAGTACGCTAAAAGGCTAAATTGTAACGAACCTTGGGTGAGAAAAACGTGCTTCGCTCCGAGAATCAAGCGGGAACGGTTCGACACTCGCTCCTTGCTTTTTTGATAAAAAGAGAAAGATTTATGAATGAAGGACAAAAATAAGTTGTTGCCAGTAGCTGTTTTTTAGTGGTTATGCTAGACTTGGGGTGAAGGAAGAGGAAACAGTCTTAAGGTGGTGAATCAATGAAATACAACTATTCTAGAGGGGAAAACAAGGTCGCTATTATTTATGGAGAAACATTTGCTTCCGTCCTAAAAAAACGACCAGTAACGACGGAGTCAATCGTTGTTTTGGCGAATCAGCGTTACTATGATCTTTTTTCGGAGAAGATTAATTATGCCTTTGGGGAACAGTTGGGATTAAACTGGTATATTTGTCGCAATGATGTTCATTGCAATGACTTATCAGAATTAGAAAGTGTGTTACGTTTCTTAGCTGATTGGCCAGAAAATCAGGATGTTTTATTGATTGGTTTGGGTAATGAAGGGGTACTACAATTAACCGCATTTCTGCACCAAGTAAGTAAGTGTTCCTCCAAATGTTGGCTGATGCCTGTGTCTGTTCAAGCGTTACGGCAAGGACTTTTACCAAGTGTCACAATTCAGCAAGCACAGCATGCAACTATGCATATAGAAAATCATTCAGAAGAAATTTTGTTTGATAGTACCTTGACCAATAAAAAAGGTGCTGCCCCTTTAATTGATTTGCTCGTTTTTATTCGAGCGGGTCTTGTCTGTGATTATACTTATTTACAAATGCTATACCAAACGTATCCAGATAAAAAACGGTTGAATCAAACGTCATTTAATGGTATTTTAGACGAGTTGTTATCTTTGTATGAACAAGCAGGGGAAAAAGTGGATCAATTTGGCCGAGTTTTTGAAGTGGCCTTTGCTACAACCGAAAATGGCCATTTGTTATCAGGTCCCATGAAACGATTATTAGGATTGTTGTTACAAGTTTTATGGAGCCAGCAAGTCAATCACTTTGATTTTCAATTTAAAAATTTTATCGTTTGGTTTATTCGCTTAGGTTTTCCGGTGGCGTTTCCAAAAGAAATTTTAAGTGCTGATTACGCAGAACAAGTTTTGCTTCACACAGAAACACTAGGTCCTCCTATGGTGTTGGAAAAAATCGGTCAACTAGGAGCAGCTTTAAAGCCAACGCCCGATCAACTGTTAACAACGATTGAAAGATACCAAGAAATTTTAAAAGAGATTTGAGGGGAAATTATGTCATATAGTGAAAAAATGGTTCAAGCATTACAAGCTGAAAATTTAGCAGAAGCACAGTTAATGTTTGAAGAAGCATTAAAGAAAGATGATGAAAATACCTTAGCTGATTTAGGGGAAACGTTATTATCTTTAGGTTTTCTAGAAGAAGCCAAACAAATTTTCCAACAGTTGTTGGAACAATTTCCCGATGCAGATGGCTTAAACATTCCATTAGCAGAAATCGCCATTGAAAATAATGAAATAGATGACGCATTCATCTATTTAGAAAAAATTCCAGAAACTAGTGACAGTTATGTCCAAAGCCTCTTAGTTACTGCGGATTTGTACCAAGTTTTAGGGATTCCAGAAGTCAGTGAAGCGAAATTAAAAGAAGCAGCCAATCTTATGCCAGAAGAGCCGTTAATTCAATTTGCTTTGGGAGAACTATACTTTACAAATGGTCAATTTGTCGAGGCTATTACTCGTTATCAAAGCATTGTAGAAAGCGGGACAGCGCAAATCTCTGCTATTTCCTTGAATGAACGCTTAGGAAGTAGTTACAGCATGTTAGGTGATTTTGAAGAAGCAGTTCCTTATTTGGAAGCCGCGGTCAAAGAAGAACAAACAGACGATCGTTTATTCCAGTTAGCTTTCACTTATTTACAGTTACATGAGAATCAAAAAGCCATTGCGTTGTTCCAGCAATTAAAAACACTAAACCCACATTATCAATCACTTTATCTATATTTAGCGGAAGCGCTCCAAGAAGAAGAGCAATTAGAGGAAGCAAAAGCGGTGATCGAAGAAGGAATTGCGGAAAACCCCTTCCAAGTAGAGTTATACCAATTTGCCTCTGAAAATGCCTATCGCTTACACGATATTGCTGGTGCTGAAAACTGGTTGTTAAAAGCTTTGGAATTAGGTGAGAAAACAGATGAAAGTCGTTTGACCTTAAGTAATCTCTACCTCACGGAAGAGCGTTTTGAGGAAGTAATTACTATTTTAAATGATTTAGAGGAAACGGATCATCCTTATGCTGAATGGAACTTAGCAAAAGCGTACAACGAATTAGAAGACTTTGCCGTCGCTAAAGTTCATTACGAACAAGCAGCGCAAGAATTGTCTCACGAACCAGAATTTCTAAAAGAATACGCATTGTTCTTACGAGAAGAAGGCGAACTTGAAAAAGCAAAACACTTGTTGCACCATTATTTGGAACATGAACCTGGTGATGTCGACATGCAATCTGTGCTAGCAGATATGGAAGAAAGATAGGAAACGACGATGTTTGTTAGTTTATCAGAAAAGAAAAAATTTTTAACTTGGTTAGTGAATACAGTGCCTTTTGGAAGAAGAGAAGTACTGTGGATTTTAAATTACTTATTAACGCACGATGCGATTTTAAATAATGTTCATTTTGTTGAGAACGTAGAGAAAACCGATCGGGGGATCCGTGTGGTAGCGGATGGTTTAGGTAAGGAGCCGTTATTGCTTTTTATCCAAGCACAAGAATTTACAGATCCGGAACAAATTTTTCACGAGATTCGGATGAATTGGCGGAAAGCTCTTTATTTAGAATGTGTATTTCCAGAGGCTTGGCAAACGAGCCAGTATTTATCTGTTTTAGAAGATAATCCGTTTGCGCCATGGAATGAACAAGTGGATCAGGAAGTTGCCAGAGTGATTGATCAATACTTTAAGCAAGAAGAACAAACGCAGCGAATGGCATTAATTAAAGCTCAAATTGATGATGCTTTAGAAACAGGCAACAAAGAAGCGTTTTTAGAATTATCCGATGAATTAAATCGTTTGAAGCAACAATAAATAAAACCCAGCATTTATTGAAAATGCTGGGTTTTATTTATTGTTTTAATTTAAAGCGCCGTTGTTTGCTGGGTTTTGCATAAGTAAAGCCTTCGCCAATTGCTTCATGTACGTTAATGATGGACACAAAGGCTTTTTCATCTATTTCATTAGCAATCCGTTTGACTTCCATTATTTCTCGAGGGCTGACTACCGTGTAGAGAACCCGTTTTTCCACTTGTGAATAAGCACCTTCACCATTTAAATATGTTACCCCGCGTTCTAAAGAAGCCATTAAACTTTGACCGATTTCTTCGGAATGATTGGAAACAATTAAAATTCCTTTCGCAGCATAGGCTCCATCGAGTACAGAATCGACAACACGACTGAAAACAAAGGACACAATTAAAGTATACATCATTCGTTTGACATCAATATAGGTCAACGAGAGGAGTAAGACTGCAACATCAAAAAGTAACAACGAGCGGCCCATGCTAATCCCAAAGTATTTTTCGAAAATGCGGGCAATGACGTCGGTCCCACCAGTGGTTCCGCCTACGCGGTAAACAAGGCCACTCCCAAATCCTGCGGCCAAACCAGCTAAGAGAGCAGCAATCAATAAATCATGATCTAAATTAATTTCAACAGGAAATTTTTGCCAAAACCACAAAAATACTGATAACGACACGGTGCCAATTAGCGTATAATAGAGGGAGCGTTTGCCTAAAATTTTACCACCAATTAATAAGAGCGGAATATTGATTAATAATGTCGTATATGCTGGGTTAAAATGAAATAAGGCTCTTAAAATCAAAGTAATCCCCGTGACACCACCTTCGGCCAGGTCATTGGCAATATTGAAAGTAACCAAACCAAAGGCATAGATACAGCTTCCTAATACAATAAATAACACATCTTTAAAATAAAATCTTTGTTCTTCCATTTAATCACGTCCTTTTACAGTATAAACTGTATCATTCTCTATATAAAACAACAAGTAGAACCTTTCCAGATAGCCGAGTTTTTGATAAGATGTAGGAGGTAGAGTAAGAAAGGTTGGGGTAAAATGTCAGAATCAGAACAACGTAGTTTGCAATCGATGCAAACAGAAGTTGATGATTATATTCAACAGTTTAAAACAGGCTATTTTTCACCATTAGGACAAATGGCTCGTTTGACGGAAGAGGTCGGAGAATTAGCCCGTGAAGTCAATCATTATTATGGTGAAAAACAGAAAAAAGCAGACGAAAAACCAAAGACAGTATCAGAGGAACTTGGAGATGTCTTTTTTGTATTGATTAGCATGGCAAATTCTTTAGAGATTGATTTAACCGAAGTTTTTGAAGAAAATATGGCCAAATTTAACAAGCGGGATCGCTATCGCTTTGAAAGAAAGGATGGGAAAACACATGATTAAAATAATTGTCGCTGGGTTTAAAGGACGGATGGGCAGTACTGCTACACAAATGGTCATAGAAACCGCAGACTTTGAATTAGTAGGTGTGTATGATCCTCATGAAGCACAAGAAACTGTTTCTTTCAATGATGAAACAGCAATTCCCGTTTTTCAGCGCTTAGAAGAAGTCCTAGCTGTCAAACCAGATGTTTGGATTGATTTTACGGTTCCTGAAGCCGCCTATCCAAATACACGTTTTGCGTTGGAACATGGTATGGCGCCAGTTGTTGGGACGACAGGCTTTACGGAGGAACAAATCAACGAATTGACAAACCTATCTCGAGAAAAAGCCATCGGCGGCTTAATTGCGCCAAATTTTGCAATTGGGGCAGTTTTAATGATGCAATTTGCCCAAAAAGCGGCACAGTATTTTCCGGATGTGGAAATCATTGAATTACATCATGATAACAAATTAGATGCACCAAGTGGAACGGCTATAAAAACTGCAGAAATGATTCAAGAAGTTCGGCCAGCAAAAAAACAAGGGAATCCGCAAGAGGTAGAATCAATACCAGGGGCACGCGGGGCTGATTTCGAAGGTCTGCGAATCCATAGTGTCCGCTTACCTGGTTTAGTGGCACACCAACAAGTCCAATTTGGCAGTGTAGGTGAAGGGCTCACTATTCGGCATGATTCTTATGATCGGCGTTCATTCATGACAGGAGTAGCGTTAGCTTGTCGGCAAGTGGTACAGAGAACAGAACTACTTTACGGATTGGAACAGATGCTATGAAATTGACAACTATTCCAAACGAATTTAAAGAAGCCGCTCCCGTTATTCGTGAAATCAATGCACAGGGCTTTGAAGCGTATTTTGTCGGGGGCAGTGTGCGTGATGCTTTATTAAATAAACCAATCCATGATGTCGATATTGCGACAAGTGCCTATCCAGAAGAAATTAAGCAAATTTTTAAACGAACCGTTGATGTGGGCATCGAACATGGCACAGTCCTTGTATTGATGGAAGACCAACAGTATGAAGTAACAACCTTTCGTACCGAGTCAACTTATCAAGACTTTCGCCGACCAGATGAAGTCACCTTTGTTCGCTCCTTGAAAGAAGACTTAAAACGGCGAGATTTTACGATTAATGCCTTGGCGCTTGACAGCACAGGCGAAATCATTGATTTATTTGATGGTATCGAAGATTTAACTAATCAAACCATTCGTGCAGTCGGCAATCCCCATGAGCGGTTTCATGAAGATGCTCTGCGGATGATGCGGGGCTTACGCTTTGCTAGCCAATTAGATTTTAAAATTGAAGAAAAAACCTTAGCCGCTATCGCTGAATTTCATCCTTTATTAGAAAAAATTTCAGTAGAGCGCATTACGATTGAATTTGTAAAAATGCTTTTAGGGGTTAATCGACAAGGTGGCTTAGCTCCGTTTATTGAAACAGAATGCTATCAATATTGTCCCAAATTACGAGAACAAGGGGCTGGACTTTTTCGTTTAATGGACTTGCCTGCTCGTCAAATTGAAACAGAAGCAGAAGCGTGGACGTTACTTATCCAATCATTGAATTTACCAGAAGCAGAAATCCGCCCCTTCTTAAAGGCTTGGAAACTTTCAAATCAATTAATTCAAAACGTTTCACAATTAGTACGTGGTCTGCGTTTTCGTTTGAGTAACGACTGGCAGCCAATGATGCTTTATGAATTAGGCGAAGAATCAGCAGTACTTGTTGAAAGACTTTTATATTATTACCAACAAGAGAGTCAAGTACAAGTAACAAAAGAGTTAGTTAAGGCATTACCCATCCATCAAAGACATGAATTGGCCATCACAGGAAAAGACCTTTTAGCCGTCTTAGAAGAAACACCAGGCAAATGGTTAGGGGAACTGATTGCTGAAATCGAGCAACACGTTGTTGAAGGTAGCTTAGAGAATAAACAAGAAGTTCTGCTTTCGTTTGCTAAAAAACAACGTTCAAAAGGAGAGAAAGCATAATGCCAACAGAAATGTTTACAAAAGAATTTTTGGTGAAAGAATCACAAACGGCTAAAATGCTCGGTTCTGGTGACTTAGAAGTTTTAGGAACCCCTGCTTTAGCTGCCATGATTGAACAAACAGCCAAAGAAGCTGTGAAGGACCAATTATCAGTTGGGGAAACAACTGTCGGAACGGTGTTAGAATTGCGCCACTTATATCCATCTGCGGTAGGGGCGACAATCGTTGTTACGATGACCAGCATTGAACAGACTGCACACAAAATACGCTATGAATTTGTTGCTTATGAAGGAGAGCGACAAATTGCCAAAGGTTCTCACCAACGTGCAGTAGTTGAGATTGATTCTTTTTTTAAAAGAATAACAAAAGATTAAGAATCTACAGCGAAAGTTTGTGACCGTTTATCAAAAGTATGGTAAACTAATAATGTAAGAAATTATTTTTAAGTAAGGAGATTTGTGCTATGGCTAGAGAAATGACAGGACTTAAATTTTATTTCAGAAATGGTGAAACTTGGACGATTGATCGTCGTTTTATTGGTGATTTATGGATCAAACATATTACAACAAGTTTTGGCCGTATCCATGGTAGTGAATTTGTTGAAATTCATCCATGTGAAGGGTTCAAAATTGAAATTTTCCAAGAAGGAGATCATGTTCAAACCCACGATATTAACTTAGGTGGCTTAGAATTAGGGATGTTCTCTCGTGCTTTAAAATATGAAGATATCGAACGTATGGAAATTCTTTACAAAAATGGCACACCAGATTTAGTTTATTTCCCTTACAAAGATAAAACAGATGAGGGCTTGGATAACATCTATCAATCTACAAAAGTCAGCGAAAAAACTAAAAACTTATACATTGTTATCGACCCAACACAAACAGTTGATGATGTATACGCTGAAGAATTAAAATAATTTTTGCCCCACAGGAATCAGTGAAATGACTGGTTCCTGTGGCTTTTTTAGTCTTTTGGCGAATAAAATAACATTGGTTTTAATGGAATAGTCGAAAAAATAAGCGAATAAGTGTTGACACATGTTTTTTCTAGCGGTATACTGTTAACAATTCTTAATTAAATCAGTTTTGGAGTGATTCTTATGACAACAACGAAGAAAAACCATACACAACTGAATAACTTTTACTTTAGCTATTTTAGATAGGTTTGTATTCATAACATTATGGGTACAGACAACAAACGTTTGTATCTATAATGGCTAGGGAAATTTAAGATGACTTTCAGCCATGTAGATTTAAGAAAATCTATAGTGGCTTTTATATTGCTTTTTTGTAGGGTATTCACTGTAGATTTTTCTTAAAATTTACTGTGAATATCCTTTTTGTTTGGCCAAAAATTAGGATTTCAGAAACTTACTAAAAAAATTTCGTAAAGGAGCACACAGGATGAAAGAAATAACTGGAGCCACTCGTTTAGCTGGGCTATTCGCGAAACCCAGCCAACACAGTATTTCACCGTTGATTCATAATACAGCATTTCAAAATTTAGGAGTTGATGCTCGGTATCTGGCGTTTGACGTTGGACAAGAGACATTGCCACAAGCAATTGAAGCGATTCGAACGTTTCACATGTTAGGGGCCAACTTATCAATGCCCAATAAAGTGGCGGCTGTAAGTTATATGGATGAACTAAGTCCTACCGCTCAACTGGTTGGCGCAATTAATACGATTGTCAACAAAGATGGAAAACTTTACGGAGACAGCACGGATGGTACTGGTTTTATGTGGAGTTTGAAAGAGAAAAAGGTTGACGTTTTTCAGAATAAAATGACCATCTTAGGAACAGGTGGTGCAGCCTTATCAATCATTGCCCAAGCTGCTTTAGATGGCGTGAAAGAAATCGCCGTTTACAACAGGAAAAGCGCGGGGTTTAACGACAGTCAAAAAAAACTGGCAAATTTCACTGAACGAACCAACTGTGTAATCCATTTAAACGATTTAGCGGATACTGAAAAACTAGCAAAAGATGTTGCTGAAAGCGTCTTGTTAGTTAATGCAACGAGTGTGGGTATGCATCCACATGCACATAGTAGTCCTATAGAAAATTATGCAATGATTCAACCGAAGTTATTCGTGTATGATGCTATTTATAATCCCAGAGAAACACAGTTATTAAAAGAAGCCCGTTTACGTGGCGCAGAAACAAGCAACGGCTTGGACATGCTACTTTATCAAGGAGCTGCTGCTTTTGAACAATGGACAGGACAAAAAATGCCTGTATCAGTCGTAAAACGTAAAATTGAAAATAGATAAAAAGAGCGCCGTTTAAAGGCATGAGGAGAGAATATAATGATCGTAATTATGAAAGAAAATGCAACCGAAAAGCAAATGAAACAAGTCATTGATTTAGTAACAGGTGCAGGCTTAACTACTCAAACAAGTCAAGATAATGGAAAAACAGTGATAGGCTTGATTGGTGATACAGAAAAGTTAGTTGAAGCAGAGTTAACAGCATTAGAAGGCGTGGAGAAAAGTGTCCGCATTTCGTTGTCATACAAACTAACGAGTCGTTTATTTCATCCAGAGAATACAGTGGTTGATGTGAACGGTGTTAAAATCGGTGACGGCAGTATGACCATGATGGCGGGCCCTTGTTCAATCGAAAGCTTAGATCAGATTCGTGAATGTGCGCGAATTGCTAAAGCTGGCGGTGCAACAATTTTACGAGGTGGTGCATTCAAACCTAGAACGTCGCCATACGCTTTCCAAGGACTAGAAGAAGAAGGACTAAAATACATTCGCCAAGCGGCTGATGAATTAGATATGCAAGTCATTACAGAAGTAATGGATGAAGCGAATTTAGAACTTGTCGCAAAATACAGTGACATTTTACAAATCGGTGCGCGCAACATGCAAAATTTCAAGTTATTACAAGCGGTTGGTAAAACTGGAAAACCTATTGGCTTAAAACGCGGGATTGCTGGTACGATTGATGAATGGCTAAACGCAGCTGAATACATTGCTGCGCAAGGGAATTTCAATGTGATCTTCATTGAACGTGGGATTCGTACGTACGAAACCGCTACGCGCAATACACTTGATTTAAGTGCGGTGCCTTTAATTAAAAAATTAAGTCATTTTCCAATTATTGTTGATCCGAGTCATGGTGTTGGTATCTGGGATTTAGTACCGCCAATGGCCCGAGCAGGTGTTGCTTCAGGTGCGGACGGCTTGATTGTAGAAATTCACCCAGATCCAGCGAATGCGTGGTCAGATGGGCCACAATCCTTGAATGAAAAAACTTACCTACGTATGATGAAAGAAGTTCATATCATCGAAAAAGCAATGAAAGAAATTAATGCTTTAGAAGATTAGTAAAGACAGAGGAGTAGAGGACATGAAATTAACCGTAACGTTACCTACACATTCATATGATTTAACCATCGAAACAGGTGCCTTAGATAAAATTGGCACCTGGGTACGTAGCCTGTGGCAGCCACAACGGGTAGCGATTATTACCGATGAAACGGTGAATAAATTATATGGCGCAGCTGTTGAGAAAGAATTGCAAGCTGCTGGTTTTGAAACATCATTGATTGCTGTAGCGGCAGGTGAACAAAGTAAGAGCCTCGAAACAGCTCAACTGCTTTATGATTTTTTAGCGGAACAGCAATTGACTCGAAGTGATGGTCTAATTGCTTTAGGTGGAGGCGTTGTGGGAGATCTAGCTGGATTTGTCGCTTCAACCTATATGCGCGGTATTCACTTTTTGCAAGTACCAACAACCTTACTGGCACAAGTAGATAGTAGCATTGGAGGTAAAACAGCGGTTAACACTAAAAAAGCCAAAAATCTTGTTGGTACTTTTGCCCAACCAGATGGGGTTTTAATTGATCCTAATACACTTAAAACATTAGAACCTAGACGTGTTCGTGAAGGAATTGCAGAAATTGTAAAATCAGCAGCTATCGCTGATGTTGAATTGTGGCACCGTTTATCCTCTTTGGAAAATGAACAAGATTTAGTGGCACATGCAGAAGAAATTATCACGGCCTGTTGCAAGATTAAACGTGATGTCGTCGAAGAAGATGAATTAGATTTGGGCTTACGTTTGATTCTGAATTTTGGGCATACGATTGGCCACGCATTAGAAAATACAGCTGGTTACGGGGTGATTGCTCACGGTGAAGGCGTTTCTTTAGGAATGATTCAAATAACTCAAGTCGCAGAACAACAAGGGCTTTCTCCACTTGGGACTACCCAAGAGTTGGTCACCATGCTAGAAAAGTTCCATTTACCAGTAACGACAGATCGTTGGTCAGAAGAACGTCTCTATCAAGCCATTACACATGATAAAAAAACACGTGGGGGACAGATTAAAATCATTGTCTTAGAAAAAATTGGTCAAGCGAAAATTGTCTCTTTACCAACGGAAGAAATTCGAGCATTTTTAAATAGAGAAGGAGGAATTTAAGATGCGCTTTATTACAGCAGGCGAATCACATGGACCTGAATTAACTGCTATTATTGAAGGCTTACCAGCCGGCTTGCCTTTAAGTAGCGAAGAGATTAACCGAGAATTAGCAAGACGTCAAGGCGGTTACGGTCGTGGGGGACGGATGAAAATTGAAAAAGACCAAGTACGTATTACTTCGGGTATTCGGCATGGTAAAACACTTGGCTCACCAGTAACGTTGATTGTCGAAAACAAAGACTGGAAAAATTGGACCTCCGTGATGTCAGTAGAGCCAGTTCCTGAAAAACAAAAGAAAATCCGCCGCGTCAGCAAACCACGTCCAGGACATGCTGATTTAGTCGGTGGCATGAAATATCAACATGATGATTTACGGAATGTTTTAGAACGGTCTTCGGCACGAGAAACAACGATGCGTGTGGCGATTGGTGCGGTTGCTAAAAAACTCTTAGCTGAATTGGATATCCAAGTTGCTGGGCATGTCGCGGTATTAGGTGGGATTGAAGCTACGATCCCTGAAAATTTAACGATCCGTGAAATTCAAGAACGGTCTGAACAATCTGCAGTTCGCGTATTAGATCCTTCCGTAGAAGAAAAAATGAAAGAACTAATTGACCAAACCAAGAAAAATGGCGATACAATTGGTGGGGTAGTAGAAGTACTTGTGGGTGGCGTTCCAGCTGGCTTAGGTAGCTATGTTCAATGGGATCGTAAACTAGATGCCAAAATTGCGCAAGCTGTTGTAAGCATCAATGCTTTTAAAGGTGCTGAGTTTGGCATTGGATTTGAAATGGCGCAACGCCCTGGTAGTCAAGTGATGGACGAGATTGTTTGGGACGAAAGTACAGGTTATACCAGAACTTCCAACAATTTAGGCGGTTTTGAAGGAGGAATGACCAACGGAATGCCAATCATCGTTCGTGGTGTCATGAAACCTATTCCAACCCTTTATAAACCATTGCAAAGCGTAAATATTGATACAAAAGAGCCTTATAAGGCCAGCGTTGAGCGCTCTGATAGCACGGCAGTACCGGCCGCTAGCGTTGTTTGTGAAGCCGTTGTTGCAACGGAAGTAGCGAAGGCTATGCTCGAAAAATTTGATAGTGACTCATTTGAACAAATGAAAGAAGCAGTGAAACGTTATCGCCTATATACTCAAAACTTTTAATGGAAGAAAGTCGCAAGTATATGGAGGGAAAAAATGAAGAAACGTATTTTAATCGTAGGATTAGGGCTAATCGGGAGTTCACTGGCTTTGTGTATCAAAAAAGGACATCCCAACAGTGAGATTATCGGTTTCGATAATCAAGCGGAGGCAACTGAATTTGCTAAGAAAACGGGTCTAATTGATGAGATAGCTGAATCTTTAACAAGTGGGGCAAGACGAGCAGAGATTATTTTTCTTTGTTCCCCAGTTAAAGCAACTTTAGTACAACTAGAAGAATTAAACCAATTATCACTAGAAACTGCTCTGATCACAGATGTGGGTAGTACCAAGGTGGAAATTAATCAGTTAGCAACAAAGCTTAACATGAAAAATTTTATTGGTGGTCATCCAATGGCTGGTTCACATAAATCCGGCGTAACAGCCGCTGATGAACGTTTGTTTGAAAATGCCTACTATATTTTTACCGATGACCATGGCGAAAAAAACAAACAGATTCAGGAGTTACAAACGTTACTAAAAGGAACGCATGCGAAGTTTATTACGATGCCTGCACAGGAACATGATGAAATTACTGGTGCTCTAAGTCACTTGCCACATATTGTTGCCGCAGCTTTAGTGAACGAAAGTCAGCAACTGAATACCACTTACCCTAGAGCGCAGCAGCTAGCGGCTGGAGGATTCAGAGATATTACTCGAATTGCTTCCTCTGATGCAACGATGTGGACGGATATTTTATTAAGCAATCGCTTAGTATTATTGGACTTACTAGAAAATTGGCAAAAAGAGATGACTACTGTTTGCCAATGGTTAACAGAAAAAAATGCCCCAGCTATTCGTAATTTTTTTGATAAGGCCAAAGAAACACGTGCTCAGTTGCCCATTCATAAAGAAGGCGCAATCCCAGCTTTCTATGATCTGTTTGTTGATGTACCAGATCAACCAGGAATCATTGCTGAAATTACGCAAATTTTAGGCGAAGCGGACCTTTCTCTTACAAATATTAAAATTTTAGAAACGAGAGAAGAAATCTATGGGATTCTTCAATTGTCTTTTAAAAATCAACCAGACTGCCAAGCTGCAAAACAAATTTTATCTAAAAAAACGAACTATACGTGTTACGAAAAATAAGAGGTGATGAGGGTGCAACTACGTACAAATGTGAAACATTTACAAGGGACTCTGATGGTTCCTAGCGACAAATCGATTTCCCATAGAAGTATTATGTTTGGAGCGATTTCTTCTGGAAAAACGACGATTACAAATTTTCTAAGAGGCGAAGATTGTTTAAGTACCTTAGCGGCGTTTCGTTCTTTAGGTGTGAACATTGAAGATGACGGGACGACAATCACCGTTGAGGGGCAAGGATTTGCAGGTTTAAAAAAGGCGAAGAATACAATTGATGTTGGAAATTCAGGGACAACAATTCGTCTGATGCTGGGCATTTTAGCTGGCTGTCCCTTTGAAACGCGCCTAGCTGGTGATGCGTCTATTGCTAAACGACCGATGAATCGTGTGATGCTTCCTTTAAACCAAATGGGAGCGGAATGTCAAGGGGTTCAGCAAACGGAGTTTCCGCCAATTTCTATTCGCGGGACTCAAAATTTGCAACCGATTGACTACACAATGCCTGTTGCAAGTGCTCAAGTTAAATCGGCTATTTTATTCGCCGCTTTGCAAGCCAAGGGCACTTCTGTAGTGGTTGAGAAAGAAAAGACACGTGATCATACAGAAGAGATGATTCGAAAATTTGGTGGGACGCTTGAAGTAGACGGTAAAAAAATTATGTTAACTGGACCGCAACAATTAACAGGTCAAAATGTGGTAGTTCCTGGTGATATCTCTTCTGCAGCTTTCTTTTTAGTTGCGGGTTTAGTAGTCCCAGATAGCGAGATACTTCTGAAAAATGTTGGCTTAAATCAAACGCGGACAGGTATTTTAGATGTGATTAAAAACATGGGTGGTTCCGTCACTATTTTAAATGAAGATGAGGCCAATCACTCTGGCGATTTACTTGTAAAAACGAGTCAATTAACAGCTACAGAGATTGGTGGCGCTATTATCCCACGTTTAATTGATGAGTTACCGATTATTGCTTTGTTAGCTACTCAGGCTACTGGCACGACAATCATTCGAGATGCAGAAGAATTGAAAGTCAAAGAAACCAATCGGATTGATGCAGTAGCGAAAGAATTAACAATTTTAGGCGCCGACATCACGCCTACTGATGATGGCTTAATTATACATGGACCAACTTCTTTACATGGTGGAAGAGTTACCAGTTATGGGGATCATCGTATCGGGATGATGTTACAAATTGCTGCATTACTTGTAAAAGAAGGCACTGTTGAATTAGATAAGGCTGAAGCAGTTTCAGTTTCTTATCCAGCATTTTTTGACGACTTAGAACGTTTAAGTTGTTAACGAAGGAGGATAACGAACCATGGAAAGCATTGTTTTAATTGGTTTCATGGGTGCGGGTAAAACAACTATCGGCCAAAGTTTGGCCAATAAACTAAAGATGCCTCATCTTGATTTAGATACAGCGTTAATGGAAAAAATAGGACGCTCAATTCCTGACTATTTCGAAAAATATGGTGAAGCAGCTTTCCGAGAACAGGAAACCCAACTTTTAAAGGAGCTGTCAAAAAATACAGCCGTCCTTTCAACTGGGGGCGGGATTGTTGTCGGACCAGAAAATCGTAGCTTATTAAAATCTTTTCAGCAAGTGATTTATTTACATGCGACACCAGAAGAGCTGTTAAAAAGAATCGCAGAAGATACTGAAAACCAACGCCCCTTAGCTATAGAACGTTCTTCAAAAGAAATCATTACTTTATTTGAGTCTCGTAAAAATTTTTATGAAGAATGTGCGAAGATGACAATTGATACGACCAATCGCTCACCAGAAGAAATTATCAATGAAATTCTGCAACAATTAAAGGAGTAGAGAAACGATGAAAGTTGGTTATTTAGGTCCGATTGGTTCCTTTACGTACAGTGCAACGTTGGCTGCTTTTCCTGAAGCTACGTTGATGCCGTACGCATCGATTCCAGCTTGCTTGAAAGCAATTGAACAGCAAGAAGTGGCATGGAGCATTATCCCAATAGAAAACACGATTGAAGGAACTGTTAACGCATCGATAGATTATTTGTATCATCAAGCGCAGTTACCTGTCCAAGCAGAGTTAGTTTTACCGATTCAACAACAATTAATGGTGGCAAAAGAGAATCAAGCGATCTGGCAACAAAGTCAGAAAATTTTATCACATCCGCAAGCATTAGCTCAATCGCAGATGTTTCTAGCGAAAAACTTTCCAGAAGCGATTTTAGAAGCAACGCCTTCAACAGCTTACGCCGCCAAATACATTGCAGAACATCCAGAATTACCTTTTGCAGCTATTGCACCAAAACTTTCTGCGGAAATGTATGATTTGACCATTGTTGAAAAAAATATACAAGATTTATCGATAAATCAAACACGATTTTGGGTTCTTGGTTCTGAAAATTTAGCGATTTCTTTCCCGCTATCTGAGAAAAAAATAACGCTGGCGATTACGATGCCAAGTAATGTTCCTGGCTCTTTACACAAAGCATTAAGTGTGTTTAGTTGGCGAGGGATTAATCTTAGCAAAGTAGAATCGCGGCCGTTGAAAACAAAGCTCGGAGAGTACTTCTTTTTAATGGACTTAGTGAATGATCAACCAGAAAAACTAATTGAAGCAGCTTTAACAGAACTGGAACTGATTGGCGCAGAAATAAAAATTTTAGGGGATTACCCGATCTATGTTTTGTCCACACTTTAAAGAGTTAAAAATGAAAATGAAGCTTACTTATTAGATAAAGTGAGTTTCATTTTTTATTAAATTACATATTTGTAATAGGAATTTCCTGCGAAATGAGGTATCCTAAGAAAGGTGATAAAACACAGAGGTAAAGGAGTGACACGATGAGTCGTGTAGATCGTTATAAACATATTCATGAAAAATCGAGACCAGCAGAGCATAAAAAGACCTTTAATCCCCGAAAATCAATGGGTGAACATAGAGAAGAAGAACCAGAAGAACTAGCTGAAAGCCTTCAAGAGCCAGTTTACGAAGACAGCTATACTGAGGACAGTCGCAGAAGTGAGAGGCGACATCAAACAGATTCAGGTGGTGGCAACGGTTCTGACCAACCACCCCGCGGAAAAAAAGACAAGAAACCAAAAAAGAAACGTAAAAAATCAAAAACAAAACGCTTTTTCAAATGGCTAGTGATCCTATTGATTCTGTTATTTGCCTATAGTACAGTCATGTTTTTAAAAGGAAAATCTGCAGCAGAACATGATGACTCGTTGCCTCAAGAAAAAGTAGAAACATTTAATGGTGTCAAAAGTAGCAATGGGGCTAAGAATATTTTAATTCTTGGCAGCGATACACGTGGGGAAGATGCTGGACGAGCCGACACAATAATGGTTCTCCAACTAAATGGACCATCAAAAAAACCGAAATTAATTTCATTTATGCGTGATACATTCGTGGACATTCCTGGTGTCGGGCCGAATAAAATTAATGCCGCATACGCTTATGGCGGTGCTGAATTGGTTCGTGAAACGTTAAAACAAAACTTTAATTTAGATACGAAATATTATGCTAAGGTAGATTTCCAATCATTTGAAAAAATTGTTGACTCTATGTTTCCAAAAGGTGTCAAAATCGATGCAGAAAAATCACTGAATTTAGATGGTGTTGATATTGAAAAAGGGCAACAGGTCATGGATGGACATGTCTTACTTCAATACGCTCGCTTTAGGATGGATGAAGAAGGCGACTTTGGTCGGGTTCGTCGCCAACAACAAGTTATGTCAGCTGTAATGAGCCAAATGAAAAACCCAATGACTTTATTAAGAACCCCAGAATCACTTGGGAAATTAGTCGGCTATATGTCGACAGATGTGCCTGTTAGTTTCATGTTAACGAACGGACCATCATTGCTGATTAAAGGAAAAGCAGGGGTTGAGTCATTATCGGTTCCGGTACCAGATTCTTGGAATTTTGGTGAATCCTCTTATGCAGGCAGTATTTTAGAAGTAGATGAACAAAAAAATGCTGACGCCATCGAAAAATTCCTGAACGAATAAGGAAAGCATTTTAAAATATCCTTTTTTATGCTATATTAGAAACAACGTGGAAAATTAGTGAAACGAGGTTACAAAATGAAAATTGCTATTGTGACAGATAGTACAGCTTATTTACCCGAGCGCATTAAAGATCATCCGAATCTTTTTGTAATTCCCATCCCAGTCATTTTAGATGGAAAAATATACAACGAAGGCATTGACATTGAAGCAGATGAATATTATGCATTGCTAAATAATAGTAAAGAATTTCCGACGACTTCACAACCTGCTTTAGGAGAAGTGTTAGAGCTTTACAAATCAATCGCTGAACAAGGGTACGACACCATCATCAGCATTCATCTTTCTTCAGGAATCTCTGGTTTTGTTCATACATTGCACGGACTTACTGATGAAATCCCAGGCGTTGCTTTGTATCCATATGACTCAAAAATTACAAGTATGCCAATGGGACACATGGTAGAAGCTGCTTTAGATTTAACAGAAGAAAAAGCCAGCTTAGAAGAAATTTTTGCCAAATTAGATTTAATTCGTGATAATACGTATGCATATCTAATTGTAGAAGATCTGAACAACTTAGTTCGTGGCGGTCGCTTAACGAATGGCGCAGCCTTGATCGCTGGGCTATTGAAGATTAAACCTATCTTGACTTTTGAAGATGGAAAAATTGTATTATTTGAAAAAATCCGTTCAACAAAGAAAGCTTTTGCTCGTGCAGAAAAGATTATTGGTGAACGAAACGCAGGGATTGAAGCACCAGTTAAACTGTATGTGATTCATGCTAATAACCGCATCGTTGCTGAAAAAGAACAAGCAAAATTACAAAAGCTATACCCAAATGCAGAAATTGAAATCGGTCATTTTGGTCCAGTTATTGGGACCCATCTAGGGGAAAAAGCAATTGGTTTAGCGATTTCAGCTCAATAATAAAAGATGAGACAAAAGTAAACTACTTCTGTCTCATCTTTTATTCTATTATTTTGTCGTTCGCTGCTGTTACTCAGCCGAATACTTTTTGTTTATAAGAAAATGTAAAATTACTCCTTTTTATTAGAAAATATCTTGCAAATTAAGCAATTCCTTACAAAGTAATGTATACTAAGGAAGAGGAGGCGGTTAAATGAAAAGAAATATAGCCTTGTTGCAAAGCGAAAAAATGAAAAAAGTTCAAGCTTTAGCAAACTACTACCAAGAATCAATTGACTTACCGCCTGGAAAAAACCGTGAGGCGGTTATCAAAAAGATTAACGAATCAAAAAAAGAAATTAAAGAAATAAATGATATATTAACAGATATTCAAAAGAAAAAGAAATAAAGGAGTCGTTTGTGATTATCGATGGATTTACGTTATTGCTATTTTTATTTGTCGTCGTTATGTATGGTTACTTTTACTTCGTACGTAAAAGTATTGTAATTCCGGCTGCAAAACATCCTACAACAAAATATTTAGTTGCTTTTTTTAGTTTAATGATTCTGGCCAATGCATTTTCGGCAGGAGATAAAATTGAAATGATTCGAAGTGTGTTATATATTTTGATTATCTTCAGTTTTCTTTACGATGCAAGAGGTTTTGCGGAGGACTGTATTATTACGCATCCTTTTGACAATCGGGGCACGGCCTTTAAAGATATCGAAAAGATTGTCCTCGTTCAAAAGTCGAACGGTATTCGTTTAGGGTATTTAAAAAAAGGCAGAAGAGGGGTGGTTTTACGCTTTTCTGCGCCACTAGAAGAAATGGTTCTTTTTCTTTCAACACGGATGAATGAAGAGGCAGAAATTGATATTATTGTTAATGAAGATTAACCATGTTCAGCTCCTAGAAATCAGCTTTTCCCGCGTTAAGTTTTGTCTGAATTTCTTTTTAAAAAAAGAAAGCAATTTTGCTTGTACTTTTGGTAAAATTTGTTATAATTAGTCAGATTAAATTTTGGAAGGAAGTTGTTTCGGTGAGTGAAGAATTTGAAAAGTGTGTCGCTGACTTGAAAAAGAAATATCAAGCAATCCCTGAAGAAAAACGACAACACTTTGCAGAACGTATGCAAAAGAAAAATTTCTTACGCTACAAAAAAATTGAATTAATTAAAGGAGAACTTCTTCGTTTAGAAGCACGACGCGCTCAATTGGAACTTTGCGAACGCAGTTCTGAGTTAGAAGAAGTCGAAAAGAAAATTATTCTTAAAAAGAAAAAATTACTTAAATGTTTTGATCGGTAAGTCAATAAAAATTTAATATAGAAGGGAATGATAGGATGGAATTTACCTTTCTAATCATTGTTTTTGCACTGTCTATTACCTTCTCAAACATATTCAACCGGATTGTTCCCGTCATTCCGCTGCCAATTGTGCAAATTATTGTAGGCGTTCTAATTGGTTTAACTAAAATGGGGCAGGAAATTGAATTTGAGCCTGAAGTGTTTTTAGTAATGATTATTGCACCGCTTTTATTTAGAGAAGGGGAGCTAATCAATCTGAAAGCAATGATGAAAAATTTCGGGATGATTCTTTTCTTGGCCTTTTTTGGTGTGTTAATTACCTTAGTTGGAGTCGGCTGGACCCTGCATATGATTTTGCCTACTTTACCATTAGCTGCTTGCTTCGCTTTTGGAGCGGCTTTAGGGCCAACGGATGCGGTGGCGGTAGGTTCGTTATCAGGTCGAATTGACATTCCTGAACGTTCGATGAACATTTTATCTGGTGAAGGACTCATTAATGATGCATCAGGCGTTACAGCCTTTCAATTTGCTTTAGCGGCTTTATTAACGGGGTCATTTTCGCCGGTGGAAGCGGCAGGGACCTTGGTTATTTCCAGTATTGGTGGAGCGGTAGTCGGAATCGTGTTAGTTCTATTAAAACAGCAAATTGTTCATTTACTTGAAACTGCAGTGGCAAAAGATGTTACAGGCTACTTGTTGATTGAATTACTCTTGCCATTTATTGCTTATTTAATTTCAGAGTTGATTGGCGTTTCTGGAATTATTGCTGCTGTGATTGCTGGAATTATGCAAGCATCTAGTTTGAAAAAAGTTTCGCTTTTTGAAGCAGAGCTGTCAAATGTTGGCGAAAGTATTTGGAGTATGATTGAGTTCACCTTAAATGCCTTAGTTTTCTTATTCTTAGGAATTGAACTTTCTCAAGTGTTTTCGCCAATTTGGATTGACCAACAATATTCAAACTGGTTCCTACTAATGGTTGTTCTAATTATTAGCGCCGTTGTCTTTTTGATTCGTTTCTTAGCCATTTTCAGTGTTTACACGCTTCAACATGGACTTAAGAAAGTTAAAAACGCAATGAATGAAATGCTGATTTTAACTTTTGGCGGTGTTAAAGGAACAGTGAGTTTAGCCACCATCTTTATTTTGCCAACAGCGATTAACGGCGAGCATTTTAAAGAACGACCGTTATTACTATTTATTACGGCTTGTGTTATTTTGGTGACTCTGATTGGCGGGATTCTAGTTTTACCATTTTTAACTGATTCAGAGACGGAAGTGGAAAATGAAGAGTCAGTCGAAATTGATTTATTACGTGATGTCATTGATGTCTTAAAACAGCAAAATGAAGAGAATCCTCGTGGTGAAATGAATGCGGTCATTGAAAATTATCAAGATCGTTTAAAAGAATTGTATACCGAGCAGCTAAGTGCGGAACGAAAACAAGAAGTGCAAGAGTTGCGGACGTTAATTGTGTCCATTGAACGAGACGGCTTAGAAGAAAGTCTGAAACAAGGAGAAATTAGTGTCAGAAGTTATCGTATGTATCAACGCTTGATTACACGGATGCAACGGTCGATTGCCAAACAATTATTATCGATTGTAGGCTTTTGGTTATTATTTGCTCGACAAATCATTTCGATTCTTTTACATCCTAAGTTATTTTTCAATCGTGGTGAAGCTTCTGAAGAAGAAAAAGAATTACGAAATGAAGAACTAGAAAATATTCGCCAAGTTTTTCTAAGAAATTCTCAAGTTATTCTGAAGAGTTTAGATAATTTGCGCGGTGTCTATGATGATGATTTAATTGATTTCTTCATTGACGGACGCTTGGATTTAGCCCATAAGTTTGAAAAAGGCGAATTTATTGATTCGTATATTGTTCATACGGAGACAGACTATGTCAAAGACCTATTATTAGGCTTCCAAGAAGAACGACGGATGATTGATCATTACGAACAATCTGAACGCATTTCAATTATCGAAGCGAACGAGTTACGAAAAAATGTCAATTTATTAGAGAGTTATTCGATTAGCGGCGAAGTGAATAACGTTCCGCTGAAACGATTTGTTAAAAATTTTAATAAAGAATAAGTAATAGTGTATGAGATGAAACCAAGACGATTTTTATCTCATGCACTTTTTTTATAATCCAATTTTTGATACAATAAGCAAGACCAAAATAGAAGGAGTTGGTAGTGTCGGTGAAAGAATTAAAAGTAACAGATTTAACCAAAACATATGGGGAAAAAACACTATTTGATCATCTTTCTTTTTTGATTCATGAAAAAGATCGCATTGGTTTAATTGGGATTAACGGCACAGGGAAAACCAGTTTATTAAATATTATTGCTGGCGTAGATAGCGGTGATGGTGATCTTGCTGCGATTCAGCAGCCAAGTGATTATCAAATTGGGTACCTTTCCCAGAATCAAACATTTGACGAGAATATTACGATTGCAGAAGCCGTGTTTCAGGGAGACAGCCCAATCATAAAAGCGGTCAAAAATTATGAATTAGCGTTAGCTGCTTTAAGTGAGAATGGTTTAGACGAAGGGGTTCAAAGACGTTATACGCAAGCAGAAGAAGCCATGAATAAACAAGATGCTTGGACAGCAGATACCAATGCAAAAATTATTTTACAAAAATTAGGCATTCCCACATTGGAAAAGAAAATAGGTGAGCTTTCTGGTGGGCAGTTAAAACGAGTAAGCTTGGCGCAAGTCTTAATTGAAGCGCCTGATTTACTGTTATTGGATGAACCAACGAACCATCTGGATTATGAAACGATTGAATGGCTGGAAAACTTTTTAAATAACTATCGTGGTGCGGTTTTAATGGTGACCCATGACCGTTACTTTTTAGATCGAGTAACCAATCGGATTTTCGAACTTTCTTTTGGAAAACTGTATGAATACAAAGGAAACTATGAAACGTATGTGATGGAAAAAGCCGAACGTGAACGTGTCGCTGTAGAACAAGAAGAAAAAAGAAAACGCCTCTTCAAACAAGAACTAGCGTGGATGCGAGCAGGCGTTCAAGCACGAGGAACGAAACAGCAAGCAAGAATTGATCGGTTTCAGGATTTAAAAGAAAACTTGCATCAGGTACAAACCAATGGCACCTTAGAAGCAGACTTTGCCACGCAGCGTTTAGGGAAAAAAGTTCTGGAAATCAAGGAAGGAAATTATGCCATTGATCATAAACAGCTTTTGAAAGACTTTAATTTACTCATTCAAGCAAACGATCGAATTGGCATTACTGGTAAAAACGGTGCAGGCAAATCCACATTATTAAATATTTTAGCTGGCCGCATTCCTTTAGAGAGTGGTCTATATAGTATCGGTGAAACCGTCCGAATTGGCTATTATACCCAGCAAAACGAAGAAATGGATCCTAATCAACGGATGATTGCTTATTTGCAAGAAGCAGCAGAAGAAGTGAAACGCAGTGATGGAAGCAGCGTTGGGGTCGCTGAAATGTTAGAGCGCTTTTTATTTCCTCGTTTTATGCATGGTACACTGATTGGCAAACTGTCTGGTGGAGAAAAACGCCGGTTATATCTCTTAAAATTATTAATTAGTCAGCCTAACGTGTTATTATTGGATGAGCCAACCAACGATTTAGACATTGATACGTTGACCATTTTAGAAGATTATATTCAAACGTTCAAAGGAGCGGTAATTGCGGTTTCTCATGACCGTTATTTCTTGGATAAAACAATGGACAAATTGTTAGTTTTTCAAGGAAATGGTCAGATCCTATCATTTTATGGCACGATGAGTGAATATTTGGCGAACCAAAAAGAACAAGAAAAGGTCAAAGAAAAACCACTCAATAAACCAGTAAAAGAAGCATCGACAGAAAAGAAAGAAAAAACAAAGCTGACTTATATGGAACAAAAAGAGTGGGCAACAATTGAAGAAGATATCACACAATTAGAAACGAAATTAGAAACATTAACTGAAGAAATGAATCATCAGGGTGATGATTTTGTTCGTTTACAAGAATTGCAAGAAGCAGTAACAGCAACGGAACAATTGTTAGAAGAAAAAATGAATCGTTGGGAATACTTGAGTGAATACGCGGATTAAGAGACGGAGGGAATAAGATGGAAGAAGCATACTTAGCGCTAGGAAAAAAGATTTTAGAAGAAGGTCATTTTAAAGAAGACCGTACAGGAACTGGGACGTATAGTTTATTTGGCTATCAAATGCGTTTTGATTTGGCCAAAGGATTTCCCTTACTAACAACCAAACGAGTACCGTTTGGCTTGATTAAAAGTGAGTTATTGTGGTTTTTAAAAGGCGACACGAATATTCGCTATTTGTTAGAGCGAAATAATCATATTTGGGATGAATGGGCGTTCGAACGTTACGTAAAAAGCGCAGATTATCAAGGACCAGACATGACGGATTTTGGGCATCGTGTCTTACAAGATCCAGCGTTTGCAGAACAATACAAAGAAGAACATCAAAAATTCTGTGATGCCATTTTAAATGATGCAGAGTTTGCAGAAAAATATGGTGAATTAGGGAATATTTATGGTGCGCAATGGCGTCACTGGGAAACCAAAGATGGTAGCTTTATCGATCAATTAGCTAATGTGATTGAAATGATTAAAACCAATCCTGATTCTCGCCGTTTAATTGTTTCCGCTTGGAATCCAGAAGATGTGCCTTCAATGGCGTTGCCGCCTTGTCACACTATGTTTCAATTTTATGTAAATGAAGGAAAATTAAGCTGTCAACTTTATCAGCGCAGTGCCGATGTTTTTTTAGGTGTTCCTTTTAACATTGCAAGCTATGCTTTATTGACACATCTGATTGCACATGAAACAGGTTTAGAAGTGGGGGAGTTTGTACACACGCTAGGAGATGCCCACTTATATCAAAATCATGTGGAGCAAATGCAAGAACAATTATCACGAGAAGTTCGTTCTTTTCCAACGCTCGTTTTGAATCCAGACAAGGCTTCTGTTTTTGATTTTGATATGGAAGATATTAAAGTAGAAGGCTATGACCCACATCCAACGATTAAAGCGCCGATTGCCGTATAAAAAAGGAGAGAGAAGCTATGTTAGCAGCTATTTGGGCCCAAGATGAACAAGGAGTGATTGGTAAAGAAGGCAAATTGCCTTGGCATTTACCCAACGACTTGAAATTTTTCAAGGAAAAAACAATTCATAATACATTGGTCTTAGGACGTGCAACTTTCGAAGGCATGGGATGTCGTCCGTTACCAAATCGAACAACGATTGTTCTTACCAGTAATCCGGATTACCAAGCTGAAGGCGTTTTGGTTATGCATTCCGTAGAGGAAATTCTTGCGTATGCTGACAAGTATGAAGGCGTGACCGTTATTGGTGGAGGTTCTGTCGTTTTTAAAGAACTGATTCCCGCATGCGATGTCTTATATCGGACGATGATTCATGAAACATTTGAAGGCGATACCTTCTTTCCAGAAATTGACTGGTCTGTTTGGGAAAAAGTTGCCACTGTTCCCGGCGTCGTGGACGAGAAAAATCTCTATGCACATGACTATGAAACGTATCATCGAAACGATAAATAATAAAATGAAGGGAGGCATGAGCAATGCCGACATTGAAAGAAAAAATTATTCAAGAGAGTCAACGTTTAGGCATCGATAAAATCGGCTTTACTCATGCTGAACCATTTATTGAATTAGAAGATTCTCTGCATGAACAACGAGAGCGAGGATATAACTCGGGATTTGAACATCAAAATGTGGAAGAACGAATTTACCCAGAAAAAACGTTTGAGCATCCTAAAAGTATTATCTCCATTGCTTTAGCTTATCCCACCAAAGCTCAGGAAAAAATGCCTAGAGATGAAAAGCGTGGACAATTTGCGCGAGCCTCTTGGGGAATTGATTATCATCACATTTTGCAGGATCGGTTGCAAAAATTAATTGCTTTTATTGAAGAGCAAGCTGCCACTGAAGCAGAAAAAGAACACTGGCGCTTTCGGCCACAAGTAGATACTGGCGAATATGTTGACACCGCTGTTGCTCAGCGGGCGGGTTTAGGATTCATTGGTAAAAATGGTCTACTGATTACCGAAGAATTTGGTTCCTTTGTATATTT
Source organism: Enterococcus sp. DIV2453a (assembly GCF_050533535.1). NCBI lineage: Bacteria > Bacillati > Bacillota > Bacilli > Lactobacillales > Enterococcaceae > Enterococcus > Enterococcus sp. DIV2453a. The sequence goes on from NZ_CP172899.1 coordinate 1,368,150, forward strand.
AGGTGAGGTGACCACCAACATTCAATTTGAACCAGATGAACCTGTTCCAAATGGTTGCGGTGATTGTACTCGTTGTATCACAGGGTGTCCTACAGGGGCTTTGTTAGGGGACGGTCGAATGAATGCTCAAAAATGTTTGTCTTATCAAACGCAAACAAAAGGCATGATGCCTGAAGAGTATCGGAAAAAAATGCGTAACGTCATTTATGGTTGCGACATTTGTCAGCTGGTTTGCCCTTATAATAAAGGAAAAGATTTTCATTTTCATGAAGAGATGGAACCAAAGATTGAAGAAGTTTATCCCCAATTGGCACCGTTATTAACTATTTCCAATAAAGAATTTAAACAGCAATTCGGACACTTAGCAGGCTCTTGGCGTGGTAAAAAACCATTGCAACGGAATGCTTTAATTGCGTTAGCGAATTTGGGCGGCCGTGAAGCTATCCCACAAATTATTCTCTGTTTAAATGATCAGCGTCCTGTCATTCGCGGAACAGCTGCTTGGTCGTTAGGTCAGCTCGCAAAAAGAGAACCCGAGCAAAGTTTAGAAGCTTTAAATTATCTACTTTCTGTAGAAACTGAAGAAGAGGTTATCGAGGAAGCCCAAAAGGCTATTCACTTGTTAACAAGCAAAAAAGGAAGCCGCTCAACGGAGTGACTTCCTTTTTTTATTAAATATGATTGCGATATAAACCAACAACTTTACCTAAAATTGTAACGTTATCTAAAAGAATAGGCGCTAATGCATCATTTTCAGGCTGCAAGCGGATATGATCTACTTCTCGGAAGAATCGTTTACAGGTTGCTTCATCTTCATCGGTCATTGCGATTACGATGTCGCCATTATTGGCATTCGATTGCTTACGAACAATCACTTGGTCGCCATCTAGAATACCTGCGTTAATCATACTTTCTCCTCGAATCGTCAACATAAATAAAGCATTTTCTTCTGTACGTAAATCAGGAGGTAACGGGAAGAAATCTGATGCTTCTTCCACCGCTAAAATTGGTTCACCAGCAGTTACGACACCTAACATCGGAATAGTTGTCGGTTGAATTCCGATCTTTTCCAAGCCTTCTGGTGTTAATTCGATTGCTCGCGGTTTTGTTGGGTCACGTAAGATTAGACCCTTTTTTTCAAGACGAGCTAAATGTCCGTGAACGGTAGAAGTTGAGGATAAATCAACAGCCTTCCCAATTTCGCGAACGGTTGGCGGATAACCCTTTAATTCGACTTGTTCGTATATATATTTAAGTACTTCTAATTGTCTTGTTTCTGTACGTTTCGCCAAAACCCGCACCTTCTTTCAATTGATAAAATTAGTGTACCATAAAATGCGAACGAAATCAAACAAGCGTTCGTGTTTTATAAATATCAGAATATAGTTGTTTTTTTAAGGCAGTTCTTATAATATAGACAGTGAGAGTAAGGAGGGATTTTGATGTTATCGAAAGAAAAAATTGCCCGTATAAATGAATTAGCGAATAAAGCAAAAGTGGAAGAACTTAGTGCGAAAGAAAAAGTCGAACAACAAGAATTACGTAAAGAGTATTTAGAAGCATTTCGTGGAGGGATGCGTCACCATATCGAAGGAATGAAGGTCGTGGATCAAGAAGGGACCGATGTGACTCCTGAAAAACTAAAACAAATTCAACGTGAAAAAGGACTTCATAACAGAAAGTAATTGCTTTCATTGTCGAAATAAGCTACACTATGAATAAAGGTAAAAAAAACCTAAATTAGGAGATGATTTTTTTGTTTGACAAGACAGATCAATTGGGCGTTAATACAATCCGGACATTAAGTATTGAAGCCGTACAAAAAGCGAACTCAGGACATCCTGGTTTACCAATGGGTGCTGCCCCAATGGCGTATGCACTTTGGACAAAACATTTAAAGGTGAACCCAACAACTTCTAGAAACTGGGTTGATCGTGATCGTTTTGTACTTTCAGCAGGCCACGGCTCTGCAATGTTGTACAGCTTATTACATCTATCAGGATACAACGTAACAATTGACGATTTGAAAAATTTCCGTCAATGGGATAGTAAAACACCAGGGCATCCAGAAGTGCACCACACAGATGGTGTTGAAGCAACAACAGGACCTCTAGGACAAGGGATTGCTATGGCTGTTGGTATGGCAATGGCTGAAGCGCATTTAGCTGCAACTTATAATCGTGATAGTTTCCCTATTATGGATCATTATACGTACGCAATTTGTGGTGACGGCGATTTAATGGAAGGTGTTTCTCAAGAAGCAAGTTCAATGGCTGGTCATATGAAATTAGGTAAATTAATTGTCTTGTACGATTCAAATGACATCTCATTAGATGGACCAACTTCTAAAGCCTTTACTGAAAATGTTGGGGCTCGTTATGAAGCATACGGATGGCAACATATTTTAGTTAAAGATGGCAATGATTTAGATGAAATAGAGGCTGCGATTGAAGCGGCTAAAGCTGAAACAGATAAACCAACATTGATTGAAGTTAAAACAGTCATTGGTTACGGAGCACCAAAAGAAGGAACTTCTTCCGTTCACGGCGCGCCAATTGGTGAAGAGGGCATTACAGCGGCTAAAGCTGTTTATGGTTGGGAATATCCTGACTTTACTGTGCCAGAGGAAGTCGCTGCTCGTTTTAAAGAAACGATGATTGACGAAGGCCAAAAAGCAGAAGCGGCTTGGAATGAGATGTTTAAGAACTATGAACATGCGCATCCAGAATTAGCCAAACAATTTAAAGAAGCTTTTGCCAACCGATTACCTGAAGGTTGGGAACAAGAATTACCTAAATATGAACTAGGAACAAGTGCCGCAAGTCGTGTAACAAGTAAAGAAACGATTCAAGCTATTTCAAAAGTTGTTCCAAGTTTCTGGGGCGGTTCAGCCGATTTATCTGCCTCAAATAATACAATGGTTGCTGCAGAAAAAGATTTCGAACCTGGTCAATACGAAGGCCGTAATATTTGGTTTGGTGTTCGCGAATTTGCAATGGCTGCAGCAATGAACGGGATTCAATTACACGGTGGTAGCCATGTTTATGGCGGAACATTCTTCGTCTTTACTGACTACTTACGTCCAGCAATCCGTTTAGCCGCTTTACAAAAAGTTCCTGTAACTTACGTCTTAACGCATGACTCTGTTGCGGTGGGTGAAGATGGGCCAACACACGAACCAATTGAGCAATTAGCAAGTGTTCGTTGCATTCCAAATGTTCATGTGATTCGTCCAGCAGACGGCAATGAAACTGTTGCTGCTTGGAAAATTGCTATGAATTCTACGGAAACACCAACTATTTTAGTTCTAAGTCGTCAAAACTTACCTGTTTTAGAAGGAACGTTAGAACACGCTTCTGATTCTGTTCAAAAAGGTGCTTATGTATTGTCACCACAAAAAGGTGAACAACCAGCAGGGATTTTAATTGCGACTGGTTCTGAAGTAAATCTAGCAGTGGAAGCACAAGCGAAATTAGCGGAAGAAGGCATCGATGTATCTGTCGTGTCAATGCCAAGTTTTGATTTATTTGAAAAACAATCTGCTGAATATAAAGAAAGTGTGTTACCTAAAGCTGTGACAAAACGTGTGGCGATTGAAGCTGCAGCAAGCTTTGGTTGGGAACGCTATGTAGGAACAGAAGGCAAAACAATCACAATTGATCACTTCGGCGCTTCTGCACCTGGCGGTCTAGTTCTTGAAAAATTCGGCTTTACTCCTGAAAATGTGGTTAATACCTATAAATCACTATAAATAAACATTAAAAAACCTGAATGCTTGTGATAGCATTCAGGTTTTTTGCTTCATTTCTTTTTGGGAGCAAAGAGCATAAAGTGAAAAAATAATGCGAACAATTGGAACCCAATACCAGTTAAAGTAACACCAGACCAACCATAGTTTTGCCACATTAATGTACCAATCAATGAACCCAGTGAACCGCCGATGAAATAGAAAAACATAAAGACGGTATTGTTACGATTGCTGGCTTCTTCTCCCAAATTTTGGACGCGTGTTTGATTGGCTACTTGCCCAAATTGAGTACCGATATCTAAAACAATAATTGCTAAGATTAGTAAGACCACATGTGTTCCACCTAGAAAAAGTAAGATAAAACTACCGAACTGCATCAGCAGGCCAATCAAAACAATCTTCCGCTCTGGATAATAATCGGATAGACGACCAATGATGGGTGCTACGAAAGCCCCTGATAACCCAAAAATTGCTAAAATACCGACTTCTTTCGGTCCCCAATAATAAGCTGGACTACTAACAAAGAAAATTAATGTAGACCAAAAGATTGAAAAGGTTGCAAACATAAAAAAGCCATTGACAGTTGCTTCTCTTAACAAAGGTTGCGATTTGATTAGCTTAGGAAGACTTTTCAAAGAACCTAAATAAGTTAATCGATTTGAAGTTTGAGTATGTATCACTGTTTTGGGCAATTTTAATTGAAGTAGAACGACCAATGCTAACACGAATATTACGGCGATTAGGTACACTGTTCGCCAAGAAGCTGCACTAGCAATGAAACCCGAGATCGTTCGAGACAATAAAATTCCTGTCAATAGTCCGCCCAGCATTCGACCTGTTACTTTACCACGGTTCGCTGGTCCCGCCATGACCGCAGCATAAGGAATAATAATTTGGGCGACAATAGAGAGCAGCCCAATAAAAAAAGAAGAGAGTGCAAACAGGAGAAAACTTGGTGCAAAAAACGCAGCACTTAGAGACAGCGAGGAGAGCGCAGCTACTCGAATGATTAATTTGCGACGATCAACGACATCGCCTAATGGAACAAGAAAAAGTAAGCCTAGCGCATAGCCTAATTGGGTCAGCATAGTAACAAAACCAATAGAACCAATACTGACTTGAAAGGCCTGAGCAATTTGGGTGCCAATTGGTTGAATATAATACATATTGGCGACCACGACCCCGCAAGTTAACGCTAATAAAAACGTCACTTGATTTGTTAAACCCGATTGTTGTTTCTTCATCTAACCACCTACATTTCTATGTAATTCATTTTGTAATACAACAACTACTCGGCAATAGTTGTTTTGATTACAAAAACAGACTTCTCTTATAAAGTTTGTTCAAAAAGTGACAAGTCCATTAAAAATTTTATCACAATAAATAAAGAAAAGTAAGAGGATAAATAACAAAAATCTCATCAAATTGAAAAGAAGAAGTGGTTGTTTTCACAAGTGTGAAGAGGGTTAATTAAATACAAACAAGATTTCAATTACATTACAGAAATTTTAAAACTCAAAATTTAATACGTTTATTTCTTGTTTCAATAGGAAATTAACGGTAAAATAGAAAAGTGAGACAGTGAGGAGGAAAAATGAATGAGCGAACAGTTAACAAGAAGTAGTAAACATATTCAAAAAGCTCTTAAAAAGCAAAAAGCTTATAAACGTGCTACCGCCGTTGCGGGGACTTCAATGATTTTAGCACCTGTGGTTGGTGCTGCGGTACCTGCCCAAGCAGAATCAAGCCAGCAAGCATTTATTAATGAAATCGGAAATTCAGCAGCAGCCGTTGCCAATAGCAATGATATGTATGCTTCCGTCATGATTGCTCAAGCGTTGCTAGAAAGTAGTTATGGTAGTTCTGGGTTAGCATCTGCACCGAACTATAACTTGTTTGGTGTAAAAGGAAGTTATAATGGACAATCTGTTTATATGCCAACAAAAGAATATTTAGACGGACAATGGGTGACCGTCACAGCAGCATTTAGAAGTTATAATTCTTATGCGGAATCGTTCCAAGATCATGCCAATGTTATTCGTTCCACTGCTTTTGGGGATACATACCATTATTCAGGCGTTTGGAAGAGTAATACTAGCAGTTATCGCGATGCAACAGCCGCTTTAGCTGGAAGTTATGCAACTGATCCAGGCTATGCCGAAAAATTGAATTGGTTAATTGAAGCATATAATTTAACTCAATATGATTGGGGAGCACCAGTCGCTCAAACCACTAGTTATTCAGATACAACGGGAACCGTTGATACAACAATCGATACAGCGGCTTCTGCAACAGCAACAGCAGAAACTGTAGCTAGTCAAAGTTACACTGTCGCAAACGGCGACACATTGTGGGACATTGCTGCACGTTTTGGAACGACAGTTGATAATTTAATGTCACTAAATGGATTAACATTGGATTCTGTTTTATCGGTGGGTCAAACCATCCAAATCGGTTAATTTTGCAATTATTTAGTTGAAGAAAGACCTTACAAAAGCAGTAGTTTTTGTAAGGTCTTTTATCGTGAAAATAGGTAGGGCCAGCAGCAATTATTTGATGAGCATAATCCGTTTTTTTATTTAATTTTTCACAAACTAAAATTCGTTTTTCTGGTAGAAATCGTTTTTTTGAGCTATGCTTAGAGAAAGAATTATTATATTGTTTGTAAAATTGGAGGATGTAGGATTATGACTAAAGGTTATGTAAAATCAGTAACAGAGTTAATTGGTCAAAGCCCAGTTGTGAAATTAAAACGGATGGTACCAGAAGGAGCTGCAGATGTTTTTGTTAAACTAGAATTCTTTAATCCTGGTGGCAGTGTGAAAGATCGAATTGCTTTAAGCATGATCCAACAAGCCGAAGCAGATGGTCGCCTAAAACCTGGACAAACGATTATTGAGCCGACTAGTGGTAATACAGGCATTGGGTTAGCAATGGTAGGTGCTGCGTTGGGATATCCAGTTAAGATTGTGATGCCAGATACTATGAGTATTGAACGCCGCAAATTAATGCAAGCATATGGGGCTGATCTATTATTAACCCCTGGTGCCGAAGGAATGAAAGGGGCAATTGCAAAAGCCACAGCATTAGCAGAAGAACACGGATACTTCATGCCTTTGCAATTTAATAATCCAGCTAATCCAATGGTACATGAACAAAAAACAGGAAAAGAAATTGTTGATGTCTTTGGTAAACGTGGCTTAGATGCGTTTGTTTCTGGTGTTGGCACTGGAGGAACCGTTACAGGAGTTGGCCATGAATTGAAACGGATTTTTCCAGATATTGAAATTGTTGCAGTAGAACCAACAGAGTCGCCTGTTTTAGAAGGTGGCGAACCAGGTCCACATAAAATCCAAGGAATAGGCGCTGGTTTTGTCCCAGAAGTTTTAGACACCACCGTTTATCAAAAAGTTGCCGCTGTTTCTAGTGAAGACGCATTAGAAACTGCTCGTTTAATGGGGCCAAAAGAAGGCATCCTTGTGGGGATTTCAGCAGGGGCAGCAATTAAAGCTGCCATTGATTTGGCAGTTGAATTAGGCGCAGGCAAACGTGTCTTAGCGCTGGTTCCAGATAACGGTGAACGTTATCTTTCGACAGCTCTTTACGAATTTCCAGAATAAAAAACACGCCAAAAAACGAGCATTTCTCTTAGTTTAGTAAAATGCTCGTTTTTTCCACGAGAATCCTACAATAATTCTTGTCAATCGTAATAAGAAATAGTATTATTTAAGAAAGATAGACAGGGGAGGGATACAAAGATGGACAACGTATTGGTTAAAAATGCACTTGCTGAATTAAAAGAAGCCAATATCCGAATTACTCCGCAACGTTATGCTATCTTGGAATATTTAATCGAAAATCATACACACCCAACAGCTGATGAAATTTATCGCGCACTAGAAGATCATTTTCCAAATATGAGTGTAGCAACGGTTTACAACAATCTACGTTTATTTACTGAAATCGGTTTCGTTCAAGAAATGAGTTATGGCGATGCATCTAGTCGTTTTGATTTTAGTTCGAAGAAACATTATCACGTGATTTGTCAAAAATGTGGTAAAATCGTTGATTTTCATTATCCAGGGTTAGAGGACGTTGAAATGGCCGCTAGTAAATTAACAGGCTTCGAAATTAATGAACATCGTTTAGAATTATATGGATTATGTCCAGATTGCCAACAAGCACAACAGGAGAATGTGTAAAAAATTACATACTGTTAAAAATTTATCAAAAGATAAGTCACTTGTCTAGGCAAATTTCACAAGCGTAAGAGTTTTCACTCTTACGCTTGTTTTTTTGTGTGGTTATTGACTTTTAAATTCTTAAAAACAAAAAATTAACTAGCTATTATTAAGAATTAGCAACAGTTTGTGAATTTTTTTATATGCGATTCACAAGCATAGAACTCGAATAAGCTTGATTCCTCTGATATATTTTAAACAGACAGAGGGAGACGTCACCTCTGCAAAACAAAGATTGTGAAAGAAGGGATTTACAACATGAAAGTCGTAGTCGTAGGATGTACCCATGCTGGAACTTCAGCAGTTAAAAGTATTTTAGCAAATCACCCGGAGGCGGAAGTCACTGTATATGAAAGAAATGACAATATTTCCTTCCTATCTTGCGGAATTGCCTTGTACGTTGGAGGCGTAGTTAAAAATGCTGCTGATTTATTTTATTCAAATCCAGAAGAACTGGCTTCTTTAGGAGCAACAGTGAAGATGGAACACAATGTTGAAGAAATCAACGTGGACGACAAAACTGTTATAGCGAAAAACTTACAAACGGGTGCAACTGAGACCGTTTCTTATGATAAATTAGTGATGACAACTGGTTCTTGGCCAATTATTCCACCAATTCCAGGAATTGATGCTGAAAATATTTTATTATGTAAAAACTATTCACAAGCCAACGTGATCATCGAAAAAGCGAAAGATGCCAAACGTGTCGTTGTCGTTGGTGGCGGTTATATTGGTATTGAATTAGTAGAAGCTTTTGTAGAATCAGGTAAACAAGTTACTTTAGTTGACGGGTTAGACCGCATTTTAAATAAATATTTAGATAAGCCATTCACAGATGTTCTAGAAAAAGAATTAGTTGATCGTGGCGTTAATTTAGCTTTAGGTGAAAATGTCCAACAATTCGTAGCAGATGAGCAAGGAAAAGTAGCAAAAGTTATTACACCAAGTCAAGAATTCGAAGCAGATATGGTGATTATGTGTGTTGGTTTCCGTCCAAATACAGAATTATTAAAAGATAAAGTTGACATGTTACCAAATGGTGCAATTGAAGTCAATGAGTATATGCAAACAAGCAATCCTGATATTTTTGCTGCGGGTGATAGTGCAGTTGTTCACTACAACCCAAGTCAAACAAAAAATTATATCCCATTAGCAACGAATGCTGTTCGTCAAGGTATGCTAGTAGGTCGTAATTTGACTGAACAAAAATTGGCTTATCGTGGCACACAGGGAACTTCTGGCTTATATTTATTCGGTTGGAAAATTGGTTCAACAGGTGTGACAAAAGAAAGTGCCAAATTAAACGGACTAGATGTCGAAGCAACTGTTTTCGAAGATAACTATCGTCCAGAGTTTATGCCAACAACTGAAAAAGTTCTGATGGAATTAGTCTATGAAAAAGGAACACAACGCATTGTTGGTGGTCAATTGATGTCTAAATATGATATCACACAATCTGCCAATACTTTATCATTAGCGGTCCAAAATAAAATGACTGTCGAAGATTTAGCGATTTCTGATTTCTTCTTCCAACCACATTTTGATCGCCCTTGGAACTACTTAAACTTATTAGCCCAAGCCGCTTTAGAAAATATGTAATTAATAATAGAAAAAGGATGAAGAACAGAAGTTCTTCATCCTTTTTGTTAGTCACTAAGCGCTCCAGTTGTTTGGTTCATTAATGCCATTAATTGCTCTTTCGTTGTTCGTTTGATAGAAAGAGGGGGGAGATTATCTAAAGAAAAATAAGCACAATTCGAGGTTTCAATGTTTTTTTCAAAGGGATGATTTTCTAAAATCTCACAAGAAAAAATCATTTTATAGTACTGAAATAGTTGAGGAATGTCTTTTCGTTTATCTGTATCATAAACAGCAAGCAATTCTTTTGCTGTAACAACTAAGCCAGTTTCTTCCAATACTTCTTTTTCAATATTTTCTTTAGGGGAGCAGCCAATTTCGGCATAGCCACCAGGTAATGACCATTCTTTGGTCCGTAAATCTTCAACTAATAAAAAACGATTCTCTTTTTTTATCAAACCGCGAACATCTACTTTCGGTGTTGGATAACCTTCCTCTTTAGTTAAGATTTTTTCTAAGTCGGGCAAGACAGTCGCTTCGTGTCCGGTTGCGCTAATAAGTTGTAACGTAAGTTCCCGTAGTTCTTGGTAACGTTCTTGATCAAAAGCATCTTTCCCGTAAAAAAGACCTGCATCTGCCAATGCTAGCAACCGCTTGTAGATGTTTAGATAATCCATATACGCACGCTCCTCATAGACTTAATACGTTTAGTTTAACAGAAAAAAACAAAGGAAGGGCAGATTTAGCGAGAAAAGGAGTCGGTTTAAGGAAATAATAAAGAATAAATGACTAACTTACATTTTTAAACTACCTATGCTATTATTTAATAAAAAAGATTGGGTATACAATAATTTTGTTATGTAAACAAAGCAAAAAGATTGACGTCATTCGCTAGACAGGTTAATATCATACTATTCGTTTTTACGAATCATTGGGTTTTAAGCGCCTTGAGGTTTTTCCGACATTATGGGACGCTTGGAATCCTTGTTTAATTTTAATTAAACAGTTGATTTAATCTACAAAGGAGTTTTAGTATGTCAGTATTTATTAGAGAGTGTACCGTCGCAGACGTACCAGAATTAGAGGCCATTTGCCAAGAGACTTTTGCAGATACTTATGGAGATGGCGAAAACGAAGAGGATTTACAGGCACATTATGAGAGGAAATTTAGTCCAGCAGTTTTAGAAAGCGAAATCTTACATAAAGATTCGCAATATTTCTTTGCTTTTTATAATAATGAACTTGCAGGTTATGTGAAATTAAATCACGGTGATGCTCAGATTACCTATCAACATCCACAAGCGTTACAAGTTGAGCGCATTTATATTCGTAAATCTTTTAAGCGTTTAGGCTTAGGCAAACATTTGATTACGAAAGCAATTGAATTAGCGGAAGAAGCAAAAAAAGAGACGGTTTGGTTAGGTGTTTGGGAACATAATCATCCAGCGCAAAAATTTTATCAATCATTGGGCTTCGTCAAAACAGATGAACATGATTTTTATATGGGAAATGAACGCCATACCGATTATACAATGACGAAACAGTTAAAAGAGTCAACGTAAAGCAAAAACAAGGAAACGGACGCAGTGAAGCCGACGATTCCTTGTTTTTTTATCTTAAAATTGTGAAGGAGATTTTCCATAATATTTTTTGAATAATTTACTAAAATGATAGGCATCTTCGTAACCAACCGTTTTTGCTACTTCTTTGACACTTAAGGAATCATTTTTCAGCAATTCTTTCGCATGGTTTAAGCGGATTTGAATTAAATAATTGATTGGCCCAACGCCTGTGGCCGCTTTAAAGGTTTTCGACAAATAAGTCGGGGTCACATATAGCATTTCAGCTAACTGTTCCAAAGTAATTTCTTCGTCATGGTGCGTTTCCAGATAATAAATCGTATGATTGACTAAATTTCGTTTTCTTTTTTCCGTTTTCGATAGCCGAGTTTCAATTTTATTTTCTTGATCAACTGCTAAACTTCTTAAAATATAGACCAATAGTTCAATAACTAAAGCTTTAATTTGTAACGCTGATTCAACTTCTTGATGGTTTAATTCATGAACAATTTGCCAAGCTTTTTCTAAAAAAGCACCATGTAAATGACTTAAATCTAATAAAGCTGATTTATTTGGAAATACGTTTTGCGCTAAGCCTTCTAAATAGAGATTTGAAATGCCAATGTGTAGTTGATGTGAGTAAGTTCCTGCTTTTTGTTGCTCACCATGTTCCGTTCGCGGATTAAAAAGAAACACCGTACCAGCAGTGGCATGGTACTGTTGCCCTTGAACAATATATTCAGATTCACCTTCTAAAAGAATAGATATTTCCAGAAATTCATGATGATGACAATTATAAGGGTGGGTCTCTTCGTTCCAAGGATCGAAGGCATATAAAATTTCAGGATTAAACGTTCGACTATTTGTGTAGTTCATAAAAAATCACTCCTACTTGTATCCGCTTTCTATACTATATTGTACATCAAAATATACAAGAATGCCCATTTCTTTTCCTATAAAAAAACAGTAATCTTATACACGTCCATAAAAACAAGAGAGAGTAGGGGAGAAAATGAATAGTTTTGAATGGATTTGGCAATATGCTAAAAAAAATAAGAATAAGTTACTGCTAGCTGTTATTTTTGTCGTTATTAACGCTATTTTAATTGTTATTATTCCATTGTTATCTGGCAGAATTGTAGACCAAGTAATCAATCAGGGGAAAACTGAAGAGCTTGTCCCAATTCTTGGGATTATGATTGGGGTGACCGTTATTCGGACAGTTGTTCGTTATAGTTATCAAGTCTTGTTTGAATCGGTTGGACAATCTGCGTTATTTGACTTAAGAAAAGATATGTATGTCAAACTTCAAGAATTAGATTTTGATTTCTTTAATCATACACGTGTTGGCGATATTATGGCGCGAATGACAGGGGATACAGACGCTATCCGCCATTTCGTTTCTTGGGTCACTTATAACCTTTTAGAATGTATTTTATGGTTCATCGCAGCCGTGATTGTGATGGGGACGATTAATTGGCAATTGATGCTGGCATTAATTTTAATTACGCCTTTGATTTTTCTGTTAACACAAAAAATGTCGAAGGAATCGCATCCGGTATTTTTTGAGATTCGGGAAAGTTTTTCTCGGTTAAATTCAATGGTCGAAGAAAATATTGGTGGAAATCGGGTGGTTAAAGCTTTTTCTCAAGAACCTTATGAAATTGAAAAGTTTAACAAGCACAATGAAGACTATAAAAAATGGAATATGGCTTCCGCAGATGTCTCTAAAAAATATTTACCGTGGTTAGACGGTTTTGCAGGTAGTTTAAATGTTATCGCCTTAGTTCTTGGTGGCCTCTTTGTAATTCAAGGTCGGATGACAATTGGTGATTTAGTGGCCTTTAACGGCTTTCTTTGGATGTTGAACATGCCGATGCGAATGAGTGGCTGGTTGATCAATGATGTGCAACGCTTTACGGCATCGTCCATTAAAATTCGTCAGTTATTAGCAACGAAACCGAAGATTCCCATTGCTCGGGAAAAAGAAGCAGAACCAATCCAAGGCTATGTGACGTTTGATCACGTGTCCTTTCATTTTTCAGATGATCCAGAAACCCCCATTTTATCGGATGTTTCATTTTCAGCAAAACCTGGTGAAACAATTGGTATTTTAGGGGAAACTGGTTCAGGAAAAACCACTTTAGTTAACTTAATCGCTCGGTTCTATGATCCAACAAAAGGCACTGTTTATATTGATGGAAAAGATGCTAAAAGCTATTCTGTTCGTAAATTGCGAGAAAATATCTCCATGGTTATGCAAGATGTCTTTCTTTTTTCCAATACGATAGAAGATAACATTGCTTTTGGTAACACATTGGCTAACTTGGAACAAGTGCAAATGATGGCTGAAATTGCTGATGCCCATAGCTTTATTTCCAGAATGCCTGAAGGTTATGCAACAATTGTTGGTGAACGCGGCGTTGGCCTATCTGGTGGCCAAAAACAGCGGATTTCACTGGCCCGTGCCTTAACCAAAGATCCAGCTATTTTAATTTTAGATGACACAACTTCCGCTGTTGATATGGAAACAGAATCAAAAATTCAAAAAGAACTAGGTCGTTTGACGGAAAAGAAAACGACATTTATTATTGCCCACCGAATTTCTTCTGTGAGAGAGGCCAATTTAATTTTGATGATGGAAAAAGGCCGTGTGGTGGAAAGCGGTACGCATAGCGAATTAGTCGAACAAAAAGGCAAATATTTTGACGTATATCAAAAACAATTAGGTCTGACAAAGGAAGGTGAGTCGCGTGGCTAGAAATACGTTTGATGTGGATGAGACTTTAGAAAAAGAATTTAATTGGTCTCATTATAAACGATTAGGCGCCTATATTAAGCCTTACAAAAAAGCTGTTTTTAAAACATTATTTGTCATCATATTAGCTAATCTGGCAAGTATGTTAGGCCCTTACTTTACTAAAATTGCGATTGACCAAGTAATTCCACAAAAGAATCTCTCGTTACTCTTGATACTAGGGGCTATTTTCCTATTTTCCTTGGTGATTATTGGTTGGTGTATGCGTTATCGAATATATGCCATCACAGAAATTGGACAAGATATTTTAAAAGATATGCGTTTTTCAATTTTTGAGCATCTACAAAAATTACCATTTTCTTACTTTGACAGTCGGCCGCATGGAAAAATCTTAATTCGGGTGGTCAATTACATCAATACGTTAAGTGATTTATTAAGTAACGGATTGATCAATTTAATTTCTGATTTATTTAATGTGATTATCACCTTAATTTTCATGTTATTTATTGATGTGAAATTAACCTTATACAGTTTACTGCTATTGCCTGTGTTGTTCGTGATGGTTCTGTTTATTCAAGGGAAACAACGGAAAGCTTACCAAGAGCTTAGCAATAAACAATCAAACTTAAATGCCTATATTCATGAAAGTATTTCAGGAATTAAAATTACACAATCTTTTGCACGAGAAGATGAAAATTTCCAAATTTTTAACGAGGTAAGCGAAGAATATCGTCAATCCTTTATGAAAGCTGTGCGTGTCCAGTATTTATTATGGCCAGCAGTGCAAAATATATCCGTCATTACGACTTGTTTTATCTATTTCGTAGGAATCCGTCAATTAGGTATGTCCGTTACTACTGGGACGCTAATTGCTTTTATCGGTTATATCAATAACTTTTGGAATCCGGTCATCAATATTGGTAACTTCTACAATTCTCTGATTACTGCAACTGCTTATTTGGAAAGGATTTTTGAAACGATGGATGTTGTTCCAGAAATTCAAGATGCGCCGCATGCTATTGCGTTGCCGCCAATTAAAGGAACCGTCGACTTTCAGCATGTTTATTTCCGTTATGAAGAAGGAAAAAATATTTTGACCGATGTTAGTTTTCATATTGAGCCAGGACAAACAATCGCCTTGGTTGGGCCAACAGGTGCGGGTAAAACAACAATCATCAATTTGTTAAGTCGTTTTTATGATGTGAATGAAGGGGCCGTTAAAATTGATGGTTATGATGTTCGCGATGTGACACTCCGTTCGTTAAGGAAACAAATGGGGGTAATGCTTCAAGATACGTTTATTTTTTCAGGAACAATTATTGAAAACATTCGGTACGGAAATTTAGCAGCCACAGAGGAAGAAGTTATCCAAGCCGCAAAAATTGTTCGTGCGCACGACTTTATCAAGGATTTAAAAGATGGCTATGAAACAGTTGTGGAAGAGCGGGGTAGTACACTCTCGGCAGGACAACGCCAATTAATTTCATTTGCTCGTGCTTTACTGGCAGATCCCAAAATTTTAATTTTAGACGAAGCAACCTCCAGTATTGATACAAAAACAGAAGAATTGTTACAAGAAGGACTACAACAACTTCTGAAAGGACGGACATCGTTTATTATTGCTCATCGACTTTCTACCATCAAAAATAGCGATAAAATTTTCTATATTGATGGTGGTCGTATTGTGGAAGAAGGATCTCATGATCAACTAATGGCAAAACATGCGTTATATCATCATTTATATCAATCGCAATACGACTTATTAAAGAGCTAGATGATAAAACAGAGAAAATTCTTAGTTGAATCTTTCTCTGTTTTTCTGTATCGTAACCTTAACAAAGGAAAAAATGATGAGGTGCCAAATGAATCGGAATTTTGAAGTAGAATTAACAACATTATGTATGATTAGAAATCAGAAAAATGAAATCCTTGTGCAAGAACGACAAAAAAAGGATTGGCCTGGTTGGACGTTCCCTGGCGGACATGTTGAAAAAAACGAGGGCATGGAAACAGCCATGGTTCGCGAACTCCTTGAAGAAACAGGATTAGTGCTGAAACCACAATTAGTAGGTGTTGCAGAATGGCTGAATGATTGTTCGGGTGCGCGGGAATTAGCCACATTATTCATTGCAGAAACAGCGGATGAACTACCAGAAGAAACGGAACAACCCTTGTTTTGGGTCACTGAAAAAGAATTGCGAGAAGGTCCTTTAGCTGGCAGTTTAGCAGAACTTTTCCCAGTATTTTTTGGCGAAAAGCAATTTTATTTTAAAAATAATACAGCTTAATGATTCAAACCTAAAAGATTAAATCAATCCCACTTATTAAAAGAGAGGAAATCTAAAATTAAACATTGCTATTTATAAGCAATGTTTGCTATTCTTAATAAAAGGGAATTAATTTTTTATATAATGAGGGGGAAAAAGTGTGTTAAAAAGAAAAGTGGGGATTATTGCAGGCGTTTTCTGTTCAGCTTTGTTATTGACAGGCTGTGGCAAAAGCGCGAAAGATGAGTTCATTCAAGGGATTGGCAATCAAAACGCACAAGAATCTGGGGTTTGGGATTTCTCTATGTCAATTAGTGACATGAAATTTTCACAAGAAGATGGTGCACAAACGAATCCTATGATCGGGATGCTCATCACGCAAATCAAAGACGCATCGCTTTCTGGGAAGATTCAAGTAGATGCCAAAAAAGAAAAAGCATTCAACTTAGAGATGAAATTAAAAGCGATGGGCATGGATGTACCGATTTCATTGGTTGGATCATTAGATAACGAGGGCAAAGAGCCAAAACTCTATTTAGCAACAGATATGATGGAATATATTGTCGCTGTCGCAGACTCAATGACTGACGGTGCTATTGATAGTTCTCAGTTAGATACAGAAAAACTAAAAGGAAAATACATTGATCTTTTAGCCATGAACGAGGAAAGTACGAAAGAATGGCAAGATACAATCAAAGAGTATCAAGAATCGGAAAAAGAACGAAAACAGTCTGCTAAGGAATACAAAGAGTTTTTAGAAGGATTAGACAAGGATACGTTCGAGAAAAAAGGGGATACCATTACCCATACGTTTACAAAAAAAGAATTACAAAAGTTAATCAAAATTACGACAGAAACATCTGAAAAAGGTAAAGAACAAGATCCTTTCGAAAAAATCAAAGATGTTTCTGCCAAAGTTTCTGTTAATACAAAAGAAAATAAAACAAATATGTTGATTAATGTGAAACCGCAGCAAGACAAGAACGTTGACATGGGACTTGAATCATTATCTAGTAAAATTAGCATTACACAAAAAGCCAAAAAAGCGACGATTTCAATGCCTAAGAAAGAAAATATTTTATCAGAACAAGAAGTTGAAAAAATTTTTTCCGATAGCACCTCTATGACAGGTCTATCGACTGAAGACACGACTGTTGCGATCAATCAATAACGCTGAATGACCAATAAAAACGACCGCTCAAAAAAAGTAACGAAAGACCTAGCATGATTGGGATGCTAGGTCTTTTTTGAATAAAAAAACAGCATTTTAGTTTTCTTTGAATTATTGGTTGTTATTTTAGATGGTGTAAACAGTTTAAAATTAATACATTTGTTTTTGATTTAAATTCTACTGCTATTTTTAATCATTCTATTAAATAACAAATGTTTTCGAGTGTTTTTAAGCATTATTTTTGTTATGCAGAGTGGTTTTTTTATACAATGAGTATAATTTTAGATGAAGGAGTGTTTTAGGTGAAAAATCAACATTTAACTACGTCACAAGGAAGTCCAGTTGGCGATAATCAAAATTCGCTAACTGCAGGAGAATTTGGACCTGTCCTAATCCAAGACGTTCATTTATTAGAAAAATTAGCTCATTTCAATCGTGAGCGCGTACCAGAACGGGTTGTTCATGCCAAAGGTGCTGGTGCTCATGGGATTTTCAAGGTGAGCCAATCAATGGCACAATATACTAAAGCCGATTTTTTATCTGAAGTTGGCAAAGAAACACCTTTATTCGCTCGTTTTTCAACTGTAGCTGGAGAATTAGGTTCATCAGATACATTGCGTGATCCTCGCGGTTTTGCGCTTAAATTCTATACAGACGAAGGAAATTACGACTTAGTTGGCAATAATACGCCCATTTTTTTCATTCGTGATGCAATTAAATTTCCAGATTTTATTCATAGCCAAAAAAGAAATCCACGGACGCATTTGAAAAGTCCAGAAGCTGTTTGGGATTTTTGGTCTCATTCACCTGAAAGCCTTCATCAAGTAACAATTTTAATGAGTGATCGTGGCATTCCGTTGTCGTTCCGTCATATGCATGGTTTTGGTAGCCATACATTCAAATGGGTCAATGCTGCTGGAGAAGTATTTTTTGTTAAATATCACTTCAAGACGAATCAAGGAATCAAAAATCTAGAGAGTCAATTAGCAGAAGAAATTGCTGGGAAAAATCCAGATTTCCATATTGAAGATTTGCATAATGCAATTGAAAATCAAGAATTTCCTTCTTGGACATTATCTGTACAAATTATCCCGTATGCAGATGCGTTAACAATGAAAGAAACTCTTTTTGATGTAACAAAAACGGTTTCTCAAAAAGAGTATCCGCTGATTGAAGTTGGCACGATGACTTTAAATAGAAATCCAGAGAATTATTTTGCAGAGGTTGAACAAGTAACCTTTTCACCAGGAAATTTCGTTCCTGGTATTGAAGCTTCTCCGGATAAATTATTGCAAGGACGTTTGTTCGCTTATGGGGACGCACATCGTCATCGCGTGGGCGCTAATAGTCACCAATTGCCGATCAACCAAGCAAAAGCGCCTGTAAATAACTACCAAAAAGACGGCAATATGCGTTTTAACAATGGCAATAGCGAAATTAATTACGAACCAAATAGTTATACTGAAACACCAAAAGAAGATCCTAAGGCGAAAATTAGTTCCTTTGAAGTTGAGGGAAATGTTGGTAATTATAGCTATAATCAAGATCACTTTACACAAGCAAACGCTTTGTATAATTTGCTGCCAAGCGAAGAAAAAGAAAACTTAATTAACAATATAGCGGCATCTTTAGGTCAAGTGAAAAATCAAGAAATCATCGCGCGTCAAATTGATTTGTTCACTAGAGTAAATCCAGAATATGGAGCACGTGTCGCACAAGCCATCAAGCAACAAGCATAATTTATATAACGTACGTGACAAAACCAGTCTAGATAAACTAAGGACTGGTTTTGTTTGCTTTTCAATGCTTTTTATTCTACTTTGTATAATGTATATTATGTAAACTAGAATAAAATAAAAAACTTTAGCCGATAAATTGCACCTCTCTTTCGACTAATTAATTTACCCAACTAACCTTACAAGTTGTTTGCTAAGCTAGTTGGGTTTACTGTTTATTGAAACCTTGGATTGTTCATTTCTTGATGAATTTCTTTGCTCGCTTCATATAGAAACAATGTTTGTTTTTTACTTGATGCATAATCGACAATGGGTTTTGGATAATTTTCTCCTAAATGTACATGATATTGCGTTTGTAAAGCTTCGTTCATTAGATTTGGTTGATGAATATACTTTTGTGGCACTTGCTTAAGTTCTGGAACATATTTTTTGATGAACTGGCCGTCATTATCAAATTTTTTTGACTGGATAATTGGATTAAAAATCCGAAAATACGGGACAGCGTCCGTTCCTGTCGAAGCAGCCCATTGCCAGCCACCGATATTATTGGCGGCATCATAATCAATCAACATTTTTTGAAAGTATTTTTCACCCCAACGCCAATCGATGTGTAAATTTTTAACTAAAAAAGAGGCAGTAATCATTCTTAAGCGGTTGTGCATCCAACCAGTTTGATTCAGTTGTCGCATTGCGGCATCAATTATAGGGTACCCCGTCTCCCCTTTTTGCCACTTGACAAACATTTCTGGGTCATTTGTCCATTGAATATAACGAAATTTTTCTTGAATAGCTTCCTCTTTTTGTTGTGGAAACGTACTATAGATCATATTGTAAAAGTCGCGCCAAGCTAATTCTTTTTTGAAGGTTTCTTTACTTAAGCTAGAAGGCGCAGATGCAAGCTCTTGCCAAATGGTGCGAATCGAAAGTTCTCCCGTTCTTAAAAAAGTAGACAGATGACTCGTTTGATCCTGATAAGGGAAATCACGCTTATTTTCATAGGATCGAAGTTTTTGATCAATAAAAGTATTTAAGCACCTTCTGGCTGTTTTTTCGCCGACACTATAGTGTGTTAAAGGAATCCTCGCAATCTGTTCACGATAAGCTGCTTCCTCTTCTGGAAAAAGACACGCACTAAAAATTTTTTCAGCTGTATAGGAAACAGGAATCGGTGTTTCTTTAGGCGCCTCTTTCCATTTATTGTAATAGGGCGTAAACACTTGGTACTTGCTGCCATCGTTCTTCTTAATTTCTTCAGAGCCATGCAAATAGGCATCTTGAAAAGAGAAAGACTGAATATTATTTTCTTCAAAAAAGCGCATAGCTTGCTGGTCCCGCTTTGCCCCAAAGCCACAAGTATCTTCATTAAAATAAATGGCCTGCCAATCGGGTAATTTGCGTTTCAAACGTGAAAATAAATCTAACGGTTCGCCGACCATGATTTGTAAATGTGCCTCTTGATCGATTCGTTCTTTAAACGAGGCTAAACTTGCAAAAAAAGCGTTATGATTAGCACTTTCTTGAATAAATTGTTGAGGATTCATTTGGAATAATAAAATCAATTCATCAGCTGCAGAATTTTGTAACGCGTGTGCTAATGCTTTATTATCCTGTAATCGTAAATCACGTCTAAACCACATTACTGTTTTCATTTTTAAATCCTCCTAAATACTTCGTCTTGCTTATCGTAACCGTGACTGCTGATTTTTAAAAGCAACTTGCCTAGACTTTTCAAAAAGCCGATAAAAACTGGGTTTTCAGCTTTTATCGGCTTTTTGATTAAATTAATAGGAAATATTAAAAGCTTTCATATCTTTCTCAATATATTGTAGGACTTCTGTATTGCCAAAAAATTGTGTAAAATAATAGGCTTGACGATAGTCATCGGCTGTGTCTTCCCCGAGCATTTGTTTGTTAAAGGCTTTTTCATATAAAAGATAATCTAGCAAATAAATGGAGTGTTTGTCACGACAAATCTGAATCCCTTTTTCGCTTAAAATGACACTTTTTTGGTAATCTTTTATTTCCGAGTAGAATTTAGCAGAATTATAATAAATTCTACAACGCTCCAAGGAACATTCTAATTTAAATTGTTCCAATTCTTGTAATGATTTTTCGTAATACACTTGCGCTTTTCTCATATCTTTTTCCAGTTCATATAGCGTACCTAGCGCATTCAGGCTTAAAATGTTGTAAATATTGACTTTACGGTCAATTTCCGCGCCCCGATATAGGTAAAACAAGGCCTCTGCTTTATCTTTTTTTCCTAATAAACAAGTAATTCCCTTATAATATAACAATTTAGTCGTTAGTTCATTATTAGATAAGATAAGACCTTCAGGCACTTCTTGTAATAAATTGTAGGCCTCTAAGTGAAATAACCGTAAAGATAAATCCTCGACTTTGTTTAGTAGATTTTCAATTTTCTTTTCTTCAGAAATCATCATACATTCTTCTACTTCTAAATCTAATCGGAGGCAAATAGATGAGAAAATATCTAAACTGTCACATAGATTACGGTTTTCAATATTACTAATTGTTGCTTGCGTACAGATGCCGTTAGCCAGCTCTGATTGTGTGATTTTTTTAAGTTTTCTCGCTTGTTTTATTTTGTCTCCTGCTACCTTCACGAACAGACCTCCACTTGTATTATTATGTAAATTCATTAAAAAATGTTATACTTTGATTATCAATTAAAGGAGGTACATGCTATGTTTGATTTACTTGCATTATTGACTGGAACATCAACTTATGGCAACGTTCCCCATGTTTAATTAGTCAATGCGTGTCAAGTATGGTCTTCCATACTTGGCATGTTTCCTTTAAAACTGACTCAATCATACTACAAACGGACAGACAAATACAACAGAAAATCATTGGTTTTTTATTAAGAAAAAGAACAGCAAGAAGTGATAACTACTTCTTGCTGTTCTTTTGTTTAGTTAGGTGTATTTAGATTTAAAATGATTTGTTCCGGCGTAATTTCATTATGATCTGACATCATTGGCTCTACGCTTAAATAACTTGAAGTATTTGTAATGATAACCATGACAGTTGAGTCAAGCCCAGCTTCTTTAATGGCTTTTCGATCGAACGTTCCTAAAAGATCTCCTTTTTTAACACGGTGACCTTGGGTTACTTGTGTCTGAAAGACCTCCTGCCCCAATGTGACAGTATCAATTCCTATATGAATTAATACTTCAGCTCCTGCGTCCGTTTGGATACCATAAGCGTGCCCAGTTTCTGCAACCAAGTTTAATAAACCATCTGCAGGCGCGTAAACCTTGTTCGCTGTTGGCATGATTGCTAAACCTTTGCCCATCATCTCGCTTGAAAATACTGGGTCATTAACAGCAGTAAGATTCATGGCGTAACCAGTTACCGGAGAAAAAAGTTGTTCATCTAAGGTGTTATGTTGCATTTCAAAGACTTCGCGTTCTTCCTCTTCGATTACTTTATCTGAAATTAAAACCTCTTGTGGAATTGCAAATAGACTGGTTAATGCATAACATACACCGACAGATAAAAGTGCGACTAATAAATAGATCACTAATTGATGTGCACTATAGATATACATTAAGAAAGAAGGAATAACGGCTAATCCATAAGAATTTGATTGAATATGAAAAATAGCTAAGATTGCTCCGCCTAAACCTGACGTAAACAAGACACATAGCAGCGGTTTTAAGTTCCAACGAATAAGTAATCCAAATAACACAGGCTCACTAACTCCAAATAATTGAGACAACATAGAACCAATGGCTGTCGACTTCACTTTGCTATCTTGCGCTTTTTTCGCAAAGGCTAAACAACTGCCAACGTTGGCAAACCCATACATGGCACATATTGTAATCAATGCATTAAATCCTGTATTTGCTAATAATGATGTTTCTACCATAGTTAGTGTATGATGAATACCAATCAAAACCATTAAAGGATATGAGGCACCAATCACGAAACCACCTAGTCCTAAGGGCAACCCAATCAACCATTGGACAACATCTACCATGCCTAACTCAACGGTATGCAAAATTGGGCCAATTCCGAGAATCATGATTAAAAAAGTAATTAACATAGTCATAAAAGGTGTAAAAATTTGATCAAGAATATTTGGCATCTTTTTTCGGAAAAAAAGTTCAATCTTTGCGCCAATTATACCAGCAGCAATTGCACTTAAAACGGATCCTTGTGCACCGACAACTGGGATAAAACCAAAAGCCATAATAGCTTTCACGCCAGAATCTGGTGTTGCAACTGCATAAGCGTTTGGTAAAATGGGTGATACCATCATTAAACCAATAACAATCCCGATTACAGGCGTCGCATTAAATGCTTTAAAGGTAGACCAAACAATCAAAGCTGGCAAAAAGGCAAAGACGGTATCTGTAATGACAGAGACAATTTGTTGAAAGCTTTCAGGAATATTGGCTACACTTGCTCCGAATAATTGTAAAAAAGTATCGTTAAAAATAACACCTTTTAACCCTAGGAACAATCCTGTTGCTGCAATTACTGGAACAATTGGAATGAATATTTCACTTAAAATGCGCATTGTTTTGCGCATGCCCGTTTCATTATTTTTTAAAATTGCTGTTTGCTCTGCTTTTGACACAACATTAATTCCAAGTTTTTCTATTTCATCATACACTTTAGTCACAATACCAGTTCCTAAAATCACTTGGTATTGACCACCATTATAAAAAACACCCTTGACTAAATCGATTTTTTCTAGTTGTTTACCATCTACTTGTTCGTGGTCCTTCAAAATAAAACGTAACCGCGTTTGACAATGGGTGACCGATATAATGTTATCCATACCGATTAATTGAATAATGTCTTTGGCTGCCTGCTGATAATTTTCTGCCATGTTATACTCCTCCTAGCTACTCATTTATAGTAATCAATAGTCCTTGATAGCTTTTTAATAATGTTCCCTGCTGAACTAATTGCTCTCGTTCTTCAGACTGTGTATCAAAAATAACTGTGCCATTAACTAAATAATGAGGGATTGGAACCGCCTCACCAAAATTAAAAAAAGCGTAAATCGTTTTTTCATTTAATTTGCGTTTATAAGCAATAACATTATCTGGAAGATTTGATAGTCCCTCAAATGTTCCATAAAGTAAGATGTCTGTATAGGGACTCTTTTGACGAAATGCAATCATCCGCTTATAGAAATGAAAAATACTTTGACTATTTTTTATTTCTGCTTCGGCATTGATTTCTTTATAATTATCCACCATTCCTAACCAAGGCTTGACGCTTGAAAAACCGCCATACATAGAATCATTCCATGGAAAAGGCGTGCGGGCATTGTCTCGACTACGCAAATTGACAAACGCCAAGGCTTCTTTGGGCGTAAATCCTTCTTTTATTGCTCGATAGTATTGATCAATGCTAGAAATATCATCGAATTCATCAATCGAACCCCTTTCAAAATTGGTCATTCCTAATTCTTGTCCTTGGTAAATAAAAGGCGTGCCTCTTAAAAAGAAATACATGGCGCCGAATGTTTTAACCGCATTTGGCTGTTGAGCCTGTTCTTTTAAATATTTCGTTGTCGCTCGAGGTTGATCATGATTTTCGATAAAATTTGCACTCCAACCAGCCTCTTGCATGGCTTCTTGCTGTTTGAAAATTAATGTGCGTAAATCATTCCAAGACCAATCGATTCTATAAAACCATTCGCTTCCTGATTTCACATCCAAATCAGCCCATTTGAAGTCAAAAATCATGTCGAAATACCCTGTTTCTCCAATAAATTCTGATAAATTTGGATAATTGACGCCGGCCGCTTCGGCAACTGTGACAATATCAAAGCCAGCAAAAGCTTTTTCTTTTAATTCGTTCAGAAAGTCACTCATTCCTGGCATGTTTCTACTCGCTTTTGTTACTTTGGCTAATTGATCTGCCCCATCAGCAGGTAAGTTTGTCCAAGTCAAATCTTTCTTAATAAAATTAATCGCATCTACACGAAAACCAGCAATTCCTTTGTTTAACCAAAAACGAATCATTTGATAGATTTCTTTGCGTAGTTCAGGATTTTCCCAATTTAAATCCGGCTGTTTTTTATGAAAGGCATGAAAGTAGTAGGCATCTTCCCCAGGTAATTTTTCCCAAACACTACCACCGAAGTTAGACCGCCAATTTGTAGGTGCTTCTCGTCCTTCTTTTATAATATAAAAGTCTCGAAAACGACTTTGAGGATTTTTTAAAACATCTTGAAACCAAGCATGTTCATCAGATGTATGGTTTACCACTAAATCTAAAATAACTTTTATGTTTCGTTTTTTTGCTTCTTCAATGAGTTCATCGAAGTCTGCCATTGTACCAAAATCGCTAGAAATACCATAATAGTCTGAAATATCATATCCATTGTCAGCCATTGGCGATGGGTACATTGGACTCAGCCAAATCAGCGTAATTCCTAAATTTTCTAAGTAATCCAGTTTTTGAATAATGCCTTGTAAATCACCAATTCCGTCATTATTACTATCCGAAAAGCTACGTGGATAAATTTGATAGGCCACTTCTTTTTGCCACCAATTTCTGTTCATTCTGGTTCTCCTCACTCTTAAACTAGTCCTGTTAATTTTTTCTGTAACCGTTTTTACATTTTGTATGATACTCGTTTTTGCGTAATATGTCAAACGTTTATCATAAATAAATGTAAATTATAATATTCTTTTGATTTAAATAGATTTATACATGTTATACGTTTGACTTTTTTCTGATTTGTTTATACTATTAGACTAACTACTATTTTCTAATAAAGGAGACATTACTTATGTCAAGCATCATG
Source organism: Enterococcus sp. DIV2453a (assembly GCF_050533535.1). Lineage (NCBI taxonomy): Bacteria > Bacillati > Bacillota > Bacilli > Lactobacillales > Enterococcaceae > Enterococcus > Enterococcus sp. DIV2453a. The sequence goes on from NZ_CP172899.1 coordinate 1,394,007, forward strand.
AACCAATGGACTGATGAATTACGTTATGCGCCTTATTCTTCTTGGACATCTGCTCACCTCGAAAATCTAACTTCTATTATCGCGCAATCTAGTTGGCGTTTTAAGTATCATATTCAACCACAGACAGGACTACTAAATGATCCCAACGGTTTTTCGTATTTCAATAACCAGTGGCATTTATTTTATCAAGCGTTTCCTTTCGGGAGTGTTCACGGACTAAAAAGTTGGGCCCACTTAACTTCCTCCGACTTAATTCACTGGGATTATGAAGGAATTGCCCTTTATCCCGACTCTGAATATGATTCTCATGGCGTCTATTCAGGCTCAGCTTTACCAATAGATAACCAACTATGTTTATTTTATACAGGGAATGTTCGTGATCAAACTTGGCAACGATTTGCATATCAAAATATTGCATGGCTGAATTCTTTAGGTGCGATCACAAAGGAAGCAACACCATTCCTACCAATTGACCCCAATTATTCTTCCCATTTTCGTGATCCGATGGTATTTCCTTATCAAGAAGGACTTGTTTTATTAATTGGTGCTAGTGATTTAAATGGACAAGGAAAAATTGTGGTCTATTTTTCTAAAGATCGAAACGTACACAATTTTCATCAACTTGGCGAATTGACGTTCACCGACCAAGAATTAGGCTACATGGTTGAATGCCCCAATTTGGTATTTATTGATGGCCAGCCTGTCTTATTATTTTGCCCACAAGGTCTATCTCCATCTGTAAAAAGTTATCAGAATATCTATCCGAATATGTACACATTGGCCGAAACGTTTGATTTGGAGAATCTTTCTTTAGTTCAGGCTGGACCTTTTGAAAATTTAGATGAAGGGTTTGATGTCTACGCCACTCAAGCCTTTAATGCGCCAGATGGTCGTGCACTTGCGGTCAGTTGGATTGGGTTGCCAGAAATCACTTACCCAAGTGATGTGGAGGGTTGGGCAAATGGCTTAAGTCTGGTTAAAGAACTCACAATTCACAACGGGAAACTATTTCAATATCCAGTTTCTGAAACAGAAATGCTTCGTCAATCCGCCACTACTTTATCAAATGGCTGCCATTTTTTATCTACTGCTTCTTTTGAATTAGAAGTGGATATTCCCAAAAATGAGATTGCTTTTATTCGGCTTTTAGCGAACGAAACGGGTTCAAAAGGACTTTTAATTACAATTGATACGATTCATGGTAAAATAACCCTTGATCGAACATTTGCTGGCCAACCTTTTGCTGAAAAGTATGGCACAATTCGTGAAACTAAAATTAGGAAAAATAAGTCAGTTCAGTTAACTATTTTTGTTGATTGCTCTGTTGCAGAAATCTATGTAAATAAAGGTGAAAAAACGATGACTGGTCGCTTCTTTCCAGATAAAGCGCAACAGTATCTTCATCTATCCAAGACGGCAAAAGCTTGTTTTTATGAGCTGGAAAATACGAATAATTAGGAATGATGGTGAATTTTGATGGTGGTTAAATTAACGGATGTAGCAAAGCTTGCTGGGGTGAGCCCGACAACGGTAAGCCGCGTGATTAATAATTATGGTTATCTTAGTCAAAAAACAATTGATAAAGTTCATCAAGCGATGGAAGAATTAAATTATCAACCTAATGGATTAGCCAGAAGCCTCCAAGGAAAAAGTACGCAGCTGATTGGTTTAGTCTTCCCTTCTGTTAGTCATCCATTTTTTGGTGAACTAATTGAAACACTGGAAAGAAAGCTTTTTGTTCAAGGATATAAAGTGATTTTATGTGATAGTGAAAAAGATCCAGAAAAAGAGCGCGCCTATTTACGAATGCTCGCTGCAAATAAAGTGGACGGTGTAATCACTGGTAGCCATAACTTAGCTATTAACGAATATGAAAATGTTTCACTACCTATTGTTTCCTTTGACCGTTTCTTGGCACCTGGCATTCCAATTGTCTCTTCGCAAAACTTTCAAGGCGGCCAAAAAGCCACTGAAGCCTTATTTGCAAGTGGTGCACAAAAGATTGCAATTATTACTGGTGCTAATAACACAGGCGCACCTAGCGATTATCGATTGGCTGGTTATAAACAAACGATGGAAAAATATGGCGCAGAAAAAACGATTCTACAAATTGATAATGGAACCTCAACAACATTAAAAAATCTAGAAATCGAACGTTTGCTTCAAAATAAAACTGTAGACGGCATCTTTTGTACCGATGATTTGACAGCAATTACAGTTATGAATATTGCTCAAAAATTGAAGATAGCCATTCCTGAAGAATTAAAAGTAATTGGTTATGATGGGACAAAATTAATCAAAAGAATTGCCCCACAACTATCAACCATTGTGCAGCCAATCGACGAGATGTGTGACGTTATGATTGACTTACTGATTCGTAGAATGAAGGATCCTGATGTTGCGCTCGAGGAAAATTATCCTATTCCGATTCAGCTATCATTGTCTGAATCCTGTTAAAAAAGACACCTGAAAAGGTGTCTTTTTTTATTCTTAATTCCTCATTTGCCCATTTTCCCTTAATTCCAAAGCACAGAGATTAAATAATACAACAACATGATCCCTACAAATACACCGAGCATTAGTAAAACATACCACCAATTTTTGGCGCTATAGGTTTCATTTTTATCTTTTTCGGTTCGTTTCCCGGCAGCCCATTTCCATAAATCGTAATTATTCATCTCTCTCACCACCTTTAATGGGTTTGTTAACTTAAGTCTAACACGGAATGAGAGAACTTGAAAACAAAAGGATCACCCACTTATGCAATGGATGATCCTTTTGGGGCACTATTCTTCTGGTAACCCATTATTTTTAATCACTGATTGGTACCAATAAAAACTATCTTTTTTAATACGTCGTAAATCTTTTAACTCATGGTCTTCACGATTAACGTAAATAAAACCGTAGCGTTTTTTGAATCCTTGATGGGAACTTAAAATATCCATGACCGACCAAGGGCAATAACCAAACAACTCAACACCGTCAGAAATAGCCGCATGACAAGCAGCAATATGATCATGCAAATACGCAATTCGATAATCATCATGAATTTTTCCGTCCTCTGTTAGGTGATCTGGTGTGCCTAAGCCGTTTTCTGTAATGATTAACGGTAAACGGTATTGACGATAATAATCATTTAAAACTAAACGTAGACCAGTTGGATCAATTTGGGCACCATACTTAGAGGTTTTTAAATGTTGATTTTTTTCGATTTTGAAATAACCGTATAGATCAAAATCAATGTCCTTTTCTTTCGTACCCAATGGGTGTTGCTCATCTGTCGGTAAATAGCTAGCAACTAACGTCCGATAATAATTAAGGGCGATAAAATCTGGTTTAGCGGCTTTCAGAATTGCTTGATCTTCTGGCTGTGTTTCGGGATAAATGCCGCATTTGGTTAAATACTCTTGATAGTAACCTGGGTATTCGCCAAAACAATACATTTCTAGAGCATAATTCGTTTTAAAGTTATCATTCATACGAGCCGCCCAAACATCTTCAGGCTTATTGGAACTAGGATAAGTCATCGTTGAGGAAACAGAGGGACCGACTTTTCCCCCAGCAACCAATTGGTGACAATCATTCGTCGCTAACGCATGGGCAACAAACATATGGTAATCCATTTGTGCACGAATTTTTTCAACATTTTCTGGTGCAACATCGTACATATTCATTCGTTCATCAACACGAATCATTAAGTTTTGTTCGTTCGTAACTTGCCAATTTTTGACTCGATCACCAAACGCTTGATAACAAACTTGCGCATAGCGTTGAAATGCGGAAACGCAGCGACGATCCGCCCAACCATTGTATTTTTCCACCAACGCAAAAGGTAAATCAAAATGATACAGTGTGACAAACGGCAAAATATCGTTTTCTAAAAGTGTATCAATGACGGTATTATAAAAATCGATGCCGGCTTGATTGATTTCGCCATCACCTGTTGGAATGATTCGTGCCCATGAAAGAGAAAAACGATAGGTTTTTAAGCCTAATTCTTTCATTAACGCAATGTCCTCTTTGAAATGATGGTAAAAATCGCTGGCGACTTTCGTATCTGCTTGTACAGCTGACTTTTTAAAAGAATTGTAATCAGCAACTGTTAGGCCTTTGCCGTCCTCATTCCAAGCTCCCTCAATTTGAAAAGCGGAGGAAGAAGCTCCCCATAAAAAATCGTTCTTAAATTGTTTAACCATTAGTTTTGCTCCTTTACTTGCATGAAAAATAAATTTGTTTGTGGTGTAATCTCTGTTTGTTTGGTTGTCTCAATTATAGCCATTTCCACAGTATTTGTTACGATGACTAAGACGGTTGGATCATAACCAGCAGCTTGGATAACTTGTTTATCAAAAGAGAGCAGTTTTTGTCCTAGTCTGACCCTTTCTCCTACTTTTACGAACGTTTCAAATCCCCGCCCTTTTAATTCGACTGTATTGATTCCAATGTGAAGGAGGATTTCAGCACCATTGTCTAACTTTAAGCCAATTGCATGATGAGTTGGATATAAAGCCGTCACTTGCCCATTTCCTGGTGAAACAATTTGTTCCTCTGTCGGATAAATAGCTAGCGTTTTTCCCATTTGTTGAGAAGCAAAGACTTCATCGTTGATTTGGTCTAAAGATACGAGTTGTCCTTGAACAGGTGCTTGAATCCGTTGCTTTTCTTTGACTGTCGTTGCCTCTGTCTTTATGCCGGATTCTTGACGTGAATCGTCAAGCGGTAAATCATTAAAGCCTAGAAAAATCGTTAATAGAAATGCACCAAAAAAAGCAATGCCACAACCTAATAAATAACAAATAAAGGCTTTGGTTCCTGCTTCTGCATAAACTGGGATGGTCAAGAGTCCTTGGTTAGCGAAGGCTGTCCCATAGGAGCCGCCCCAGCCCATTAAGGCCCCACCTGCTGCTCCGCTAGCCACCGCATAAATCATCGGTTTTTTTAGCCGCAAGTTTGCACCATAAATGGCTGGTTCTGTGATACCAAATAATGCAGTCACTGTTGCAGAGGCAGCAACGGCTTTCAAGCCTTTATTTTTTGTGCGGACAAACACGCCAAATGCGGCGCCCGCTTGAGAAAAGTTCGCTGCACCAGCAAACGCTAGCAAATTTTGCCGTCCTGTTCGAGCGACATCATTAATCCCAATTGGCACAAGCCCACGGTGAGCCCCAAAAATGACTAAGACACACCAAATTCCGCCGATAAAACCGCCTAACAAGATGGGACTAAAATTCATTATATAATAATACAACCAATTCACGCCGTCACCTAAATAAATCCCTATCGGTCCAAATAATAATAAAGTGGCTGGAATCATTAAAAGTAATGATAGCGTAGGAACCATAATAATTTTTAGAACTTCTGGAATCACTTTTTCCAAAAAGCGTTGCACATAAGCTAACATAAAAATTGCAAGAATAATAGGAATTACCGTGGAAACATAATTGGCTTTGGTCACATGTAATCCAAACAAGGTAACCGCTGATTCTTCAGTCATTAATGAAACGATGGTCGGATAACATAAGGTGGCACCAATTACCATAGCGATATATTCGTTTGTTTTGAAAACCTTAGCAGCTGAATAACCTAAAATAACTGGCATAAAATAAAAAAGTGCATCGGAAGCGGCGCTTAAAATAATATACGTATTCAAAGGTTTTAAATCGACCTGGTAAAAATTGTTTGCGACCATCACAGCAATAGCTAAAATTCCTTTTAACATGCCTGAAGCGGCAATTGCTGGTACGACAGGTGTGAAAATCGCGGCAACAGTATTTAAAATTCGATTACCTAATGAATTTTTTTCTTTTGTGGATGTTTTGGTCGTAAGTTGCTGAGCCAACAAAGGTTCTAGAGCATTATAAACATGCGCGACTTTATTGCCTAAAACCACTTGATACTGCCCGCCACTTTCAACAACAGAAATGACACCTTCTGTTTGTAGTAAGGCTTCTTTGTTCGCTTGTTTCGTATCTTTCAATATGAAACGCAATCGTGTATAACAATGTGTGACATCCACGATATTGTCTTTGCCACCTACGTCTTTCAAAATTTCTTTTGCTATTGCTTGGTAGTCCATGATGACCACTCCTTATCTATAAAATAACAGCTCAATAAAAAAGATCAAATCACACATGCACGTTTCAGCAAACACACTCAATATTTGCTCGTCGTGAATGTCCCTTTGATCTGATCTACGTAATAACTATGTTTCTCACGATAGAATAGCTGATTGAATTTATTTTTAATTTACCATTATTTAGAGGGATTATCAATGAATTAGGTAGACCAACTCAGTGTTTTGTTACTAAAATCAGCAGTGAAAATAGTAGTTTACTACATTCACTGCTGATTCATTTGATTACAAGACTGGTGACAACAAGCGTGAAAAGTTTTGCTTGAAGCGTAGCCAGTACCCTTGTTTTTTAATTATCTCGTCGGTTAGTAAGACACTTTTTTCTATATCTTCTTCAAAGATTTGCGCTAATATCCACGCAATGTCGGGATTGTAAATAAACGTACTCACCTCAAAATTCAATGAATAACTGCGAATATCTTGGTTTGTTGTGCCAACCATAGCTAATTCATCATCAATCACCATTGTTTTTGCATGAATAAACCCACTATCATAAATATAAATTTTAATGCCACGTTTGTGTAAGTAATTTGCGTAATATTGTGTCGCGCGGTAAATAAAGGGATGGTCAGGCATACAAGGAATCATAATTCGCACGTCGACACCTGAACGAACCGCCACTAACAACGCATTAATCATACTATCATCAGGGATTAAATACGGTGTTTGAATCCAGACACTCTTTTCTGCAGAGAAAATCATCCGAACAAACCCGCTTTTCAAAATTTCTTCTTCTGAATCAGGACCATCTGAAACAACTTGTAAGGACAAATGCTCCACTTCATGATCTTCTGGTAATTTAAAATATTTTTCATGATACGTCATACGTTCTTCAGGATATTTGACTGAAGCATTCCAATCCATGATAAATATCTCTTGCAATGAAAATACGGCCGTCCCGACCAAACGAATATGGGTATCTCGCCAGTAACCAAATTTTTCGGTGACATTCAAATATTGATCCCCAACATTGAACCCGCCGGTCCAGCCAATTTTCCCATCGATGACAACAATTTTCCGATGCAAGTGATAATTTAGACGTGTTTTACGGATCATATCGCGAGAAGTAATAAAGGGAGCTACTTTTCCTCCAGCGTCAACGTAACGAGCAAAAAACTTTTTATTTGCGCCGGGTGAACCCCAAGGATCGTAAATTAAGTAAACTTCCACGCCTTCATGTAACTTTTCGATTAATACATCTAAAAATTGATTGCCAATCGTGTCATTAAAAAACGCATAATATTCCACATGAACGGTTTCTTTCGCTGCACGAATATCTTCAAATAATGCTTGGAATTTTTCTTGGCCATCTGTGAATAATTGTAAACTATTTCTTTTGGCCAACGGTGATGCGTCCATATTCCGGAAATAACGATTTAAAACTTTCGCATCATAAAGTAAATCATAACGTTTATCGCGCCCTGCTTTTTTGTTATCGATGTCCACTTTTTCTTTAATTCGTTGAACCATTTGTTTTTCATCATCAGACAATTTAAAAACTTCTTGTCCATCGATACCTCGCCCACAGAATAAGTAAATAATAAAGCCGATACCAGGCAAGAAAATCAACGTCATCATCCATGCTAAAACGCTGGAAATACTACGAGGTTTTCTAAAAACAGTAATTAAGGCAGCAATAACGTTAATTACTAATAAAAATAACAAAATCCAAACAAAAATTTTCATCGCTTACCTCCTTTTTACTTCATACTAAGATTATATCAAATAACAGTTAAATTAGGCGAATAATATGAGCGAGTATTCAAAAAAGAATTCATTTCTATAAGTGTTTCGCCTTTGATTCTCAGTTTTTCTGTACTATAATGAGGGCTAGATGTAAAGATTTTGAAAAGAGGTACTTATTTTATGGTCGTTGATTTGAAAATGTTAGCTATGATTTTTATCATTAATTTTGCGTATATTACCTTAAATACTATTCGTTTTATGTTAACGATGAAAGGTTATCGGGTTATTGCACCGCTGGTTAGTATGGCTGAAATAACAATTTATGTCTTAGGGCTAAGTATGGTTCTGAATCGGTTAGACAATCCTTTAAATTTACTTGTTTATGCGCTTGGTTACGCTGTTGGCATTAGTGTAGGAATTAAAATCGAAGACTATTTGGCCTTGGGTTATATTATGGTATCGGTTATCCTCCCTTCTACTACTGAACAATTTCATTTACCAGAAACACTTCGTGAACACGGCTATGGTGTTACGCAAAGTGTCGCCTACGGACGCGAAGGAGAACGAATGGTTTTAGAAATCCTTTCCCCAAGAAAAAACGAACGTACATTGTACAAATTAATCAATCAATTAGAGCCGAGAGCATTTATCATTTCCTATGAGCCTAAGTTCATTTCTGGTGGTTTTTGGACGAAAAAAGTTCGCAAAAGAAATGACGCCATTTCTCACTAAGAAGCGGCGTCATTTCTTGTTATTGATTTTTAGTTTACATAATAATATTATCGTAACTTTAATTTATTCTAAGATAACTTAGAGAGTTCGTACCTAGTTGCTCAATCAATTGTTGCATAAAAACTAAGCGTTCGATGGCCGATCGGTTAGCAATTTTTTCATAATAAAATGCTAGAATATCCGACTGTGCTTCTAAAGGCTCGGCTTGTTCCGTTGCTACTGGTAAAAGGAGTTTTAAGTGGTCCTGGTCAATCGCAATCACTTGGGTCAGGTGCAAACTTTCTTGAAAAATATTAGGCACAGTACTGACTTTTCGGCCTCGCAGAGCTTGTTTAATGACTCTTCTCGCTTGCGAAAGATAGTATTCAGGATTTACGTCCCCTAGCAAGTCATATAAAGCGCTGAAGGCTTCTGGCAAGGATTGCTCTTTGCCCAAGTAATCAAAATAACGAGGCATTGTTGGAACCTCTGTCTTTTCTTTTTCAAGCGTAATTATAGATAGTTGTGCCGAGGCCAATCTTTGTTTTTGATAAAATGAGGGGCCACCGCTCACGCCAAAAAAATAGTCTTCCTCTTCTGGAAACACTTGTGGCCAAAAAGATTCAGCTAGCCAAAATAATTGCTCTGTTACAGTTCCTTTAAACTTAGGAAGTTCGTCTTCAGCCAAGGTCAAACTCGCAACTTCAGCTGCCGTATAAATAGGAAAATTCAAACGATATTGACGATTTTCCCGAATGATTAACTGACAATCAATCATTTCTGATAAAAATTGTTCTAACTTGGCTTCTGTTGCAAAGGCCGCTTTTAATTGTCTTAAAATGATTCTTTCTTCCCGATGTTCATACATAAAAGTAACAAGAGGGAAAAAAAGTGATTGGTTGAGCAAATGATTGTATTGTTTCGTTTGTTGCGGAGAATGATAGTAAATTGCTAAATCATTCATGTTAACGCCCCTTTACTAGTGAAGCGCCTAAGCAACAAGGAATTTATCGCGTTGCTTAGGCGCTTACGGTTTTAGTTAAAGACTTCTGTTAATTGTGGTACTACTTGTTTTTTACGAGAAACAACGCCGGGTAAGAACGCACGATTGTTAACTAATGTTACATTGAACGCTGCTTCAATTTTGGCTTGTTCCGCACCAATCGCTAATAATTCAGAATCACTGTCTAGGATATTCGTAATAATTAAGACAAACAAGTCATAATTATTGGCTGCATTTTCTGCGGCCATAGCTGCTTCTAATTCAGCTTGACGATCTAAAACTTCTGCTAAGTCGACGGTATTTACTTGGGCAACGCGAACTGTTTTGCCGTTCATTGGGAAGCTCTTAGCATCTAAATCTAAAAGAACTTCAGCTGATTTATCGCTTAAGTTTGTTCCTGCTTTTAATAAGTCAAGACCATAGCCTTCTAAATTGATTTCAGCAATATCAGCTAGGGCGTGCGCTGCATCGATGTCTTCTTGTGTGCAAGTTGGTGATTTAAATAATAATGTATCAGAAATAATCGCTGAGACCATCATACCAGCAATTTGAGCTGGAATTGTCACGTTATTTTCTTTAAACATTTTATAGATGATTGTACTGGTACACCCAACTGGTTCTGCACGATAATACAATGGATCTGCTGTTTCGAAGTTGGCAATCCGGTGATGATCTACTACTGCTAAAATGTTTACTTCAGCGATATCTGAAATGCTTTGTTGGAATTCGTTATGATCCACTAACATGACTTGGTTTGTTTCGCTAGCTGCTTCAGTGACAACACGTGGTGCTTCAATATTGAAGTAATCTAAGGCATATTGAGTTTCTTCACTTGGTGTTCCTAAAGCGACAGCTTCTGTCTCTTTTCCTAATTCTTTTTGTAAGTAAGCAAAACTAATTGCTGCTCCGATAGCATCTGTATCAGGATTTTGGTGTCCAAAAACTAAAATTTTTGACATAATACACACTCCTTGGTTTTGATTCACTCTTAATGATAACAAAAAATAGAAAAGAAACAACAAAAAAATTGTCTTCTTTTCTATTTTTTCGTTTGTTAACGTGCTAGATAACCTTGATAGTCCTCGACATGTAGTAGTTTTTTCGCATTTTCAACACGATCATTTTTAGGAGGCTCAATTCCTTCTAATGGATAAGGAATACCTAGTTCTTCCCATTTGTACTTGCCCATCGTATGGTAAGGAAGCACTTCAACTTTATCTACATTGTTTAATGTTTTTATGAAGGCATCCAGACGGATTAAATATTCGTCGTAATCACTACGTTGAGGCACCAATACGTGGCGAATCCAAACAGGTTTGTCAATTTCAGATAAATAGGTAGCCATCTCTAAAATATTATCATTTGATTGCGTTGTTAACAGTTTATGCTGCTCGTTATCAATATGTTTGATGTCGAATAAGAGTAAATCTGTGTACTTCATCAATTCATCAAATTGACTAATGAAGGGTTCTTCCCGAGTAAAAGGTTTGCCACACGTATCTAAGGTTGTATGAATGCCTTGTGCTTTGGCTTTTTTAAATAAATCGATTAAAAAGTCCATTTGCAATAGCGGCTCACCACCACTGACAGTGATACCACCCTTTTCGCCCCAATAAGAGCGAAAACGTAATGCTTCCTCTAATACTTCGTCAGTCGTCACCACACGACCACCGGAACCAATTTTCCAAGTATCTGGATTATGACAGAATTGACATCTCATGCGACACCCTTGTGTAAATACGATAAAACGGACACCTGGGCCATCAACGGTACCAAAATTTTCTGTTGAATGAATTCTACCTGTAACTGGTGTTGTCATAATGATCCCTCTTCTTTCAAACGAAAAGGATGACACGTTAAATGTCACCCTTTCAGTTAAATAATGTAAATGTTTTTTATAGTCTGTCGTGTGAAGTTCTTGAAATAACGTCTGCTTGTTGTTCAGGAGTTAAGTCACGGAATTTCACGGCATATCCAGATACACGGATAGTTAAGTTTGGATATTTTTCTGGATGTGCTTGTGCATCTAATAATAATTCGTTTGTAAATACGTTTACGTTTAAGTGGTAACCACCTTTATCGAAGTAGCCATCTAATACGTTACGTAAGTTGTTAATTCTTGTGTCGTCGTCTTTACCTAAACCATTAGGGTTGATGGTTTGTGTATTAGAAATACCATCTAAAGCGATTGTATATTCTAAACGAGCTGTTGAGTTTAATGAAGCTAACAAGCCATTTTTCTCACCTAAGAATTTACCGTCTTGATAACTTGGGTTCGCACCTGGTGCAAGAGGTTTGCCGGCACGACGTCCGTCAGGCGTGTTCCCTGTTGCTTTACCATAAACAACGTTTGAAGTGATTGTTAATAATGAAGTCGTTGGTTTAGAGTTACGGTATGTGTGTTGACGTTTAATTTGTGTCATAAAGTAATCTAAAATCCAGTTAGCCATTGCATCGGCTTCTTCGTTATCGTTTCCGTATGTTGGGAATTCTTTTGTTGGTACATAATCAATTGCCATACCATCTTCGTCACGGATTACTTCTACTTCACCGTGTTTAATTGCCATGATACTATCAGTCGCATGAGAGATTCCGGCAATACCAGTTGCGAATGTCCGTTGTAAATCAGTATCCATTAAAGCTAATTGTGGTGCTTCATATGCATATTTATCATGCATGTAATGAATAATGTTTAATGTGTTAACATACAATTCAGCTAACCAGTCTAAGATGTCTTTATAGCGTTCCATGAATTCATGGTAATCTAATTTGTCACCAGTCATTGGACGATATTTTGGTGCTACTTGCATTTTAGTTTTTTCGTCGACCCCGCCGTTAATTGCATAAAGAACAGCTTTCGCTAAGTTCGCACGAGCGCCGAAGAATTGCATATCTTTACCCATAACTGTTGCAGAAACACAACATGCGATTGCACAGTCGTCAGAACCCCAGTTTTCACGTAATAAGTCATCGTTTTCAAATTGGATAGATGAGCTTTCTTTCGCGATTTTAGCTGCATATGTTCTGAAGCCTTCTGGTAAGTGAGAAGAATACAATACAGTTAAGTTCGGTTCTGGAGATGGTCCCATGTTTGTTAAGGTGTGTAAGATACGGAAGTCATTTTTAGTAACTAATGAACGACCGTCAATACCCATACCAGCAATAGATAATGTTGCCCAAATTGGATAACCAGAGAATAATTGGTTGTATTCTGGTGTCCGTGCAAATTTAACCATACGTAATTTCATGATTAAATGGTCAATCATTTCTTGTGCTTCAAATTCAGTGATTAAACCAGCTTCTAAGTCACGTTGGATATAGATATCTAAGAATGCTGAGATACGACCAATTGACATTGCCGCACCATTTTGAGATTTAATGGCACCTAGGTAACCAAAGTATAACCATTGGATTGCTTCTTGCGCATTTGCAGCAGGACGAGAAATATCGAAACCATAAGAAGCAGCCATTTGTTTTAAGTCATTTAACGCACGGTATTGTTCAGAAATTTCTTCACGTAAGCGAATAACATCGTCTGTCATTTCTTTGTTACCAGTGTTATCATGATCTTTTTTCTTTTGTTCCATTAAGTAGTCGATACCGTATAATGCGATACGACGATAGTCACCGATAATACGGCCACGGCCATAAGCATCTGGAAGACCAGTAATGATTTTGTTTTTACGTGCTAAACGCATTTCAGCTGTGTAGGCATCAAAAACACCTTGGTTATGTGTTTTTCTGTATTCTGTGAAGATTTTTGTCATTTCTTCGTCAGTTTCATAACCATTTGAAACTAAGGCATTGTTCGCCATTTTAATACCACCGAATGGCATAAATGCTTGTTTTAATGGTACATCTGTTTGTAAACCGACAATTTTTTCTTCTTCTTTGATTAAGTAACCAGGTTCATGTGACGTAATAGTTGCTGGGATATCGCTATCCATGTCATAAACGCCATTTTTTTCATGTTGGATTTCAAATAATTCTTGTAGTTTTGTCCATAATTTGTCAGTGCTCGGAGCGATTGGTTCTAAGAAACTGTCGTCGCCTTTGTACTCTGTGTAGTTGTTTTGAATAAAATCACGAGTGTCAACGCTTGTTCTCCATTTGTCGCCTTTAAAGCCTTCCCATTGTTTCATGAAGTGTTTGCCTCCTTAGTTAACTGCTACTTGATTGTATGTAACAGCTTTATGTGATTAGTATAACACATAACCTTTTAGATGCAAGCGTTTTTTTATTATTTATTGCACTTTCTTAATAAATAAATGGGGAGCAAAGATTCTAAATGCTGATATATAAACATTTATACTTGTGAAAATAAGAACGATTTATAGTTGTTATCACTTGTGAAAAATGTACTTCTGTATTAAAAACAGCAGCCATCTGTATTAATACAGATGGCTGCTGTGGAGATATTTATAACACAGTTTAGTTTGTTTGTTCTTCTTCAATCACTGCAGAATGCATCTCGTGGACTTCCATTACTTGGCCATCTTTTTGTTCATCGATGACAAAGGAACCGTTGGATGTTCGTTCACTGATTGGATAGTTTTTCGACTGAATAACTTCTTGTGTGCCTTTTTGCGTAGTAACTAATAAATCTAAATCGGTACTTTCAGACATAAAGACAACACGATGTGGATTTTTCTTCAATTCCCGTAAGACCATTAATCCACGTTTTGCTCGTCCTAATTGTGTTAATTCTTGGGCTAACATACGTTTAACACCGCCACGTTGGGTAACGATGACAATCGGTGTATCCCCTTCAGAATGAACCAGCAAACCATTAACGACATAATCGTCTTCTTTGAGGTTCATTGATTTAACTCCAGCCGCTTTACTACCCACGACTGGTACTTCATATAATGGATAACGTAAGCCAAAACCGCGATTGCTAACGAGGAAAACATCCAATAAGTCTTGATCATTTGTTAAATAAACATTGGTAATTTCATCTTGGTCTGATTTTAATTTCATACAAGATGTCGGGCGGCTCTTATACGTGCGCCAAGGCTCAAAATCAGCCATTTTGGTTTGTTTAATCATGCCAGCTTTTGTAATGAAAACAAAGGTTTTTGTCGGACTTAACTCTTTATAAGGATATACAGCAATAATCGATTCATCGATAGCAAGATTTAAAATGGTTTGAGAAATATGTTCGCCAATTTCTTTCCAGCGTAAATCTGGCAACTCATGGACGGGGCGATAGATCATATTCCCTTTATTTGTTACTAGTAAAAGATGATCTAATGTATTGACTTCGCCAGCATATAGTAAAAAGTCGCCTTCTTTCATGCCGATTTCTTCTGGTTTTGATGCTGTATAAGAACGAATACTACTCCGCTTGATATAGCCTTCGTGCGTCACGGTTACGACCACGTCTTCCTGCGCAACTAACACGGCTGTTTCAATCTTGATTTCTTGGATTTCCTCTTCAATTTTAGTTAAGCGCGGATTGCCATATTGCTTTTTAACTTCGCGAAGTTCTTTTTTCATGACTGAGAATAGTTCTTTTTCATTGTTTAAAATATTCAATAACTCAGCAATTTGTTGTTCTAAAGTTTTCGCTTCTTCTTGTAAATCAGTAATATCCGTATTGGTTAAACGGTATAGCTGTAAAGTAACGATTGCTTCAGCTTGTTCTTCAGTAAACGCATAGTCGGATACTAAGTTCTTCTTCGCATCTTTTTTATCTTTACTGCCACGGATTGTTGCAATCACTTTATCTAAGATAGACAATGCTTTAATTAAACCAGCAACAATGTGCTCACGTTTGCGAGCTTTGTCCAACTCAAATTGACAACGGTTAATGATAACTGATTTGCGGTGCGTAATGTAACTTTCTAAAATCCGTTTTAGTCCCACTTGTTGCGGGGTCATGTTGTCAATGGCTACCATGTTAAAGTTGTAATTGATTTGCAATTCAGTGTTTTTAAATAGATAATTTAAAATACCTTCTGCATTGACATCTTTTTTTAGTTCAACAACAATTTGCAAGCCAGTTCTGTCACTTTCGTCACGAACTTCGGCAATGCCGTCTACTTTTTTATTTAAACGGATTTCATCCATCTTCTTCACTAGCGTTGCTTTGTTGACTTCATAAGGAATTTCAGAAATGACAATTTGTTGTTTGCCGCCTTTTAAGGGCTCAATCTTTGTCTTCGCACGTAAAATTACTTTACCACGGCCGGTTTCGTAGGCTTTTTTAATTTCTGCTTTTCCTTGTAGGATCCCACCTGTTGGGAAATCTGGTCCTGGAATGTATTCCATTAATTTCTCTAAACTTGCATTAGGATGATCAATTAAATACACAGTTCCATCAATGATTTCCGCTAAATTATGTGTAGGAATTTCTGTTGCATAACCTGCTGAAATCCCCGTTGAGCCATTTACCAATAAATTAGGATATTTGGCTGGTAAAACAGTGGGTTCTTTTTCTGTATCGTCAAAATTCCAGACGAAATCGACGGTATTTTTGTCGATATCTTTTAACAACTCACCACTTAACTGTGATAAACGAGCTTCTGTATAACGCATCGCCGCTGGTGGGTCGCCATCCATACTTCCGTTGTTTCCGTGCATTTCAATTAGTACTTCCCGTAATTTCCAGTCTTGACTTAGACGGACCATCGCTTCATAAATACTACTGTCGCCATGGGGATGATAATTCCCCATAATGTTTCCGACAGATTTTGCCGATTTACGAAAGCCTTTATCAAAGGTATTGCCGTCTTTATTCATTGAAAAGAGAATGCGGCGTTGTACTGGTTTTAGCCCATCTCGAATATCTGGTAGGGCCCGTTCTTGAATGATGTATTTGGAATATCTTCCAAAACGATCGCCCATTACTTCTTCAAGGGTTAATTCTTGAACTTCTTGGCGTTTTTCCAAAATTGTCACTCCCTACTCTATGTCAAACAAACTGATTTCAGTGTCATCGGTTTGTTCTGCTTCTTTTGTTTTTTCCGCATCTAAAAGACTTTCTCCTGTTGGTGCAGAAGTGTCTTCTTCTGAACGATCTAAAATACTGCCATCTTCTTCCAACGTAAATTGAACATGTTGCTCAATCCATTTTCGACGAGGTTCGACTTTGTCGCCCATTAATGTGGTCACACGGCGTTCTGCTTGAGCTGCATCATCAATCCGAACACGAATTAAGGTTCTAGTTTCAGGATCCATCGTTGTTTCCCAAAGTTGTTCTGCATTCATTTCCCCCAGACCTTTATAGCGTTGGAGCATATAGCCTTTACCAACTTTATCAATCACTTCTGCCAATTCACCATCGGTCCAAGCATACTCAATGACTGATTTTTTTCCAGTTCCTTTAGAAACTTTATAAAGAGGTGGTAAGGCAATATAGACTTTGCCGGCTTCAATTAATGGTTTCATATAACGATAGAAGAACGTTAATAGCAACACTTGAATATGGGCACCATCGGTATCCGCATCGGTCATGATGATGATTTTATCATAATTACAATCTTCAATTGAAAATTCAGGACCAACGCCTGCGCCAATCGTATAGATCATAGTATTGATTTCTTCGTTTTTCAAGATGTCTTGCATTTTCGCTTTTTCCGTATTAATGACTTTTCCTCGTAGCGGTAAAATGGCTTGAAATTTCCGGTCGCGTCCTTGTTTTGCTGAGCCACCAGCCGAGTCTCCTTCGACAAGATATAGTTCATTTTTCTTAGGATTTCTAGATTGAGCCGGTGTTAATTTTCCAGAAAGTAACGATTCACCTTTTTTCCGTTTTTTACCGTTCCGGCTTTCTTCACGAGCTTTGCGAGCCGCTTCACGGGCTTCACGGGCTTTAATCGCTTTCCGAATTAATGATTGACTCATTTCACTGTTTTCTTGTAAATAGAAGCCCATTTGTTCGCCTACGACGTTGTCGACAACGGTTCTTGCTAAAGGTGTACCTAATTTCCCTTTGGTTTGGCCCTCGAACTGTAGTAAGTTTTCTGGTACTCGAATAGAAAGGACGGCTGCTAAGCCTTCGCGGAAGTCGCTACCTTCTAAATTTTTATCTTTTTCTTTTAATAGTCCCACTTTCCGTGCATATTCATTGTACGCCTTTGTCATTGACGTTTTCATACCGACTTCGTGGGTACCGCCATCTTTTGTGCGGACATTGTTAACGAAAGATAAAACATTTTCAGAATAGCCATCGTTGTATTGATAGGCTAATTCAACTTCAATACCTTCTTTGGCTCCTGAAAAATAAACAACGGGTGTTAATGTATCTTTTTCTTCATTTAGATAGGCAACAAATTCTTTAATGCCTTCTTCGTAGTGGAAGACTTCTTCTTTGGGTTCTTCCCCACGTTCATCCGTTAAAGTAATTTTGACGCCTTTTAATAAGAAAGCTGATTCTCTCAAACGTTCTGCTAAAATTTCGTAAGAAAAATTTGTCGTAGAGAAAATGGTGTCGTCAGGTAAAAAAGTAACGGAGGTGCCGTTGCGTTTTTTTGTTTTGCCGATTTTTTTTAAGGTACCAACTGGTTTACCGCCGTCCTCAAATCGTTCCATGTATTCTACGCCATCACGAACAATATGAACTTCTAACCACTTAGATAAGGCATTAACAACACTGGCACCCACCCCATGGAGTCCGCCTGAAGTTTTATAGCCACCTTGGCCAAACTTACCACCCGCATGTAAGACAGTAAAAATAACTTCTACTGTTGGGATACCAGAAGCATGCATCCCTGTTGGCATTCCGCGGCCAGAGTCTGCAACACAAATACTATTATCTTTTTGGATAGTTACGTTGATTTCATTCCCGTAGCCAGATAACGCTTCATCGACTGCGTTATCGACAATTTCATAGACTAAGTGATGGAGTCCACGGCTATCGGTTGAACCGATATACATACCAGGTCTTTTCCTCACTGCTTCCAATCCTTCTAGGACTTGGATAGAGGCATCATTGTACTCATTGTTAATTTTTTTAGCCAAAGAAAAAACTCCTTATACTTAGATTCTCGTTTAGTTAATAAGCGTACATTAACTATTTCTTAAAGAATTAGAAGAAGAGTGAGCCGGTTTCTTGCGTTTTCCGTTCGCTCCTTCTAAAACCATCATTACAATAATACTCTATCTGGGTCAAAAAAAAAAGAGCTTTCCGTTCAGGACGCTCTTTCTTTATAAAATTACACGTGTTTATTCAGCATCTGCCATTTTTGCCAATTCAATTTTAATACAACGGTTCATAATAACTTGACGACCTTCATTTAATAACAAGTTCGCTGCCTCTTCATTTTCCAAACCTAGTTGGGCCCAAAAGACAGGCGCTTCTGTTTTCAATGTTTCTGCGGCCACTTCTGGCAAAAATTCACTCCGCCGAAAGACGTCAACAATATCAATCTTTTCAGGAATCTCTGTTAATGTCCCATAAACCGTTTCGCCAAGCACCGTTTCACCTTTTAAAACTGGATTGACAGGCAATACACGATAGCCATGTTGCTGTAAAATTTCCGCAATTTTGTAACTCGTGCGGTCGGGCTTGTTACTCAAACCAACCACCGCAATATTTTTTGCTTGTTTTAAAATATCAAAAATTTGATTTTGACTTGGATTCTCAAATGTCATTCACTCAACCCCTTTTTTCGTTCTTATTTATTATAACGCTGAGTAAAGGTTTTTTGCAAAATTATTCTCTGACTGCCGGTAAAATAATTATTGGCTTTGCCAATCTGCTGGATAAGTCACGTAGACAAAGCGGGCATCACCCGTCACTGAAAATTGAATTTTGCTACTTTTCGGGATTAAAATAATTTCGCCGGCTGTTGCAGAAATTTTACGTCCGTCAATCAGTATATCCAGTTGTCCTGAAATAATATAATCAATTTCATCGTATTCTAGTGTCCAGTCGAAGGTGGTATCTTTCATCACCATTAAACCGCAACCAAGGCGCGGGCTTTCTTCTAAAGAAAACAGATCTTTTGTGTAAACAATGTCCGCTGGGTTGCCTGTATCTAAGCGATCGTCTTCTGTTACGTCAATTTCGGGTAATTTGATGGACATAATTCCACTTGGATCCACTTGTTTAGTCGGCATTAATTTTTCTGTGACAATTTGTCGAACAAGCGTTTCAATCATTTCACGATTTAATTCTGTCATATTCACACCTCATTATTTCACTTCTGTTTCGGGTTTCCCTAGCATTCGATTTGCCATAAAGATAGCCACAAAAATGGCGGTAATCCCTCCAACTAATTTGCCAACAATCATTGGAAAAATCATTTCTTTTGCTACGCCTGCAGTAAAACCAAGGTGATCACCTAAAACGAAAGAAGCCGAAACAGCAAAAGCGATATTAATAATTTTTCCTCGATTATCCATGTCTTTTAACATTTGGAACATGGGAATATTGTTAGCTAATGTAGCAACCATTCCTGCAGCCGCTACTTCATTCATTCCTAAAACTTTTCCTAGTTTCATCAATGGTTTATTAAAGACTTTCGTAATCACTGCTACTAAACAGAAAGCGCCAGCTAAAGTTAAAGCAATCCCGCCAACGACTTCAATTCCTTCAGTAACTGGTGCAATACCAGGAATCACTGTAATTCCTAATAATAGTTGAATCGCCCCCACAACTAAACCAAAGATAGCGACAATCACTACGCCTTGGCCAAAAATTTGGAAGCCTTTAATCATGCCTTTTGGCGCTAACCATAAACCTAAAATAATTAAAGCGGCAACAATAATAATTGGAATTAAGTTAGGAATAATCAATGACAATGGCATGCCAGCTGTTAAACCACCTGCTAATAAACCAAAAGGAATTGTAATAATCCCGCTCAAAACACCTGTTGCTAAGAATTGTTGGTCGTCTTTTTGGATAATGCCAAGCGCTACTGGAATTGTAAAGACTAACGTTGGCCCCATCATTGCGCCTAAGATTGCCCCCGCAAATAAACCAGCTTGTGGATCATTGGCTAATTGTTGCGCTAACGCAAAGCCGCCCATATCATTAGCCAATAAGGTTGTGGCAAACATTGCTGGATCAGCCCCTAGTAATTCATAGACAGGAACGACAATCGGGCTTAAAAGATTGGCTAAGACAGGCGCTAAAGTGATAATCCCTACCATAGAAAGCGCTAGAGAACCCATAGCCATAATCCCTTCCTCAAATTGCTCCCCTAAACCTAGTTTGTTGCCAATACATTTATCGATTCCTCCAATAATCATGAAAAGAACCATAATATACATAATAATTTCATTAATGCTCATGTCTCGTCCTCCCTATTCTTCCTCTGTAGAATCAATGACACCAACAATCATTGCATCAATTGGGACATTCGGATCTTCTGCCGAAATACGGGCAGCATTGCCTTGACTAATTAACACTTTGTCCCCGACACCAGCTCCAGCGTTGTCAGCAGCAATTAGAAATCCTTGCTTTTCGTCCTCTTGATTCAAAATATCAACCATCATAAATTTCCAGCCATTTAATTTTTCATCTTTTCTTGTTGACCAAAGGCTACCAGTCACTTTTCCTAAAAGCATCGTTTTTCCTCCTTACGTCAGCAATTGATGTTTCCGAGCATAATCTGTCGCTAACGGGGTTAAATAGGCCTTTTTACTTAAAGAAACACCTGCTTCTGTCATTCTTATCAATTGTTTTTCAGTAATGTAGGTTCGTTTGGTCTCCGCCAAAGAACGAAGTTGTTTTTGACAGGCCGCCTGAAACACAGCGTAATTTTCTGAATCATGATAAAAAATCAGCCCAAACTGTTGGCACATGTCCACGTTTTCCTGAATCGTTTGTTTCAAACGATACTTCAATCGGGAATTTTTAGTCACTGAAGGTATTGGGGTTAAAACCAATACCGGCTTACCTTCAAATAAGAATGCTAAGATGTTTTTGACTAATTCATCCGTTTCCTGTAAATGCGCAATCGCGTTTACTTGGGAAATCGTTAGCCTCTTTACAACCAAACCTCGTGCTAGCTTCTGCTCCTTGGTTACCCAATTTACATCAGGAAAACGAACAAACATTTCTTCAGGAAATGCTTCTTTTGCTTCTGCTAAAGCCACTGAATAAGACGACGACAGCAATTGTTGGCAAATTCGATCAGTAATCTGTTGAATCAAATTTTCCATTTCAGAAACGTTCATTGTCCTTCCTCCTTTTACTTAAGAATATAGCCACGAGCTCCTTTGGTTAAGCCGCAAGCGTTGGCTTCATCGTAGTCAATATGCATGTACGTTGCAAATCGCGGACTGATTCGCACAACTACATCATCAAAGATTAACGGACGTGTGCCTTCCACTTTGACTTGCACAATTTGGCTATTGCTTACTTTATTTTTCAAGGCGTCTTCGGGTGTCATGTGAATATGACGTTTGGCAACAATTAAGCCGTGACTTAATGTCACAACTGCTGATCCGTTCATCAGCGTGACACCTGGTGTCCCTTCTGTCTTGCCACTCTCTCTAACTGGGGCGTTAATTCCTAAAATACGTGTATCCGTCATAGAAACTTCAACTTGTGATTCGCTACGTTCAGGGCCTAAAATAACCACATTTTGAAAAAGTCCTTTAGGTCCAGCAACCGTAATTCGTTCTTTACAAACGAACTGTCCAGGTTGTGATAAATCTTTCACTTTTGTTAGTTGATATCCTGGTCCAAATAATGCATCAATCTCTTGACGAGACAAATGAACATGTCGGCCAGAAGCTTCAACTTCAAAAGTATTTTGTTGTTGTTGCTGAATTCGTTTAACAACTTCTTCAACAATTTCATTCATTGAATCCAATTTGTTCATCTCCTAGTTTCGTGATATTTCAGCCATGGTGCTAATTAATTCTGTAGCCCAAGATTGAAAAAGGCCGAACAGTTGTGATTCTCCTTTTAACTGGAGAATAATTTTATCTAGTTGTAATTGAATTTCTTTTGAGGAATAGCGCCATTGTCTCTGTTGGTTAGTTAGAATAGTTACCTTTGATTCCAAAATGACTGGTTCCATTACAAGCGACTGTTCTAAAATAAATTTCTCTAACCACAGTTGTTGTTGTTCGAAATATAACCAACCTTCTGTTGATAACGCTTCATTCGTTAAGAAAGGCAAATACAATAGATGGCTTAAGTGCCGAATCTCATAAATTGTTTCTTTTGATAAATGTTCTTGTTTTTGTTTTTGTGAGGAGGCCTTCACTGAATGAACCTCAGAAAGCAATGGGATTGTTGAAGAGAAGCTGCTATTAATCCGATGCTCGCGTAGATAGCTTTTGGCGGCTGGCGTCAGAAAACTGCCTACAGGAAACACAAAATCCGTGCCATCTTCTAGTTCTTTTTTAAGCCTTTTGTTGCGAAGCATATCTTCTGTAATAACTGTCATAACACCCCTCCTCAATGAAAGTTTAGGACAGAAGTAATGAACCTACCTCTGCCCCAAAAAATCAAAATTATAATTCAGTTGTTGCGTGTGGTAAAATAGCGTCTACTTCTGTATGTGGACGTGGAATTACATGGACAGATAATAATTCGCCAACACGTTCTGCTGCAGCAGCACCAGCATCTGTTGCTGCTTTCACGGCACCAACGTCACCGCGAACCATTACTGTAACTAAACCGCCACCGACTTGTTCTTTTCCAATTAAAGTAACGTTTGCCGCTTTCACCATTGCATCGGCTGCTTCAACAGCACCTACTAAACCACGAGTTTCGATCATTCCTAAAGCATTTGTACTTGACATTATAATTTCCTCCTAAGATGTATGTTTTATTTTTAAAAATTTGGGACAATTAGCAATTTGACTTAGGTCCCAAACCCTAAATCCAATAATTCATTTGTTTTACTCTTACTCGCTCGTTTCTTGTTAGTTTAAGCGAGCTAAAACTTGAGCCACCACGGCATTTACTAGTTCTTCTTGATTGGTTGTTTCGCAAGAAGTAGCCACAGATGTGGTTGATGTTTGACCAAATTCTTGACGAATCTCTTCTAAATCACGCACGCCATATGCAACACGACGTAAATTGAACAGATTTTCAACCCCAATATTATCAGAAGTTGAGCTGCCACCAACTGCGCCACAGCCAAGTGTTAATGCTGGCACTAAGTTAGTTGAAGCACCAATGCCGCCAAGTGTACCAGAGGTGTTAACAAGCAAACGAGAGACGGGTTTTCTTAAGCCAAATTCACGAATGACTTCTTTGTTTTCTGTGTGAATACCCATCGTATGACCCGCACCTTCACCTTTCAAAATTTCAATTGATAACGCGCAAGCTGCTTCCCAGTTTTCAACTGTATAGAAAGCAATAATCGGTGCCAATTTTTCTCTTGAAAATGGATATTTCAAGCCTACATGTGTTTCCTCGGCAACAATTAAGCGGCGATCTTTTGGAATAGATAAACCAACTAATGAAGCAATATGTTGAACGGAACGACCCACGATTTGCGGGTTCATTGTACCGTTTGGTCGTAAAATAAATTTAGCTAATTTGTCGGCTTCGGCTGGACTTAAGAAATACGCGCCCTGCTTAATTAACTCTTCTTTGACCGCTTCACGGTTGACAGTTTCAACAATAATTGATTGTTCCGATGCACAAATTGTACCGTTATCGAAAGTTTTTGAATCCATTATTTGTTTCACTGCATGAGGAACATTTGCGCTTCGTTCGATGTAGGCTGGTCCATTACCAGGCCCAACACCGATTGCTGGTGTTCCAGAAGAGTACGCTGCTTTAACCATTGCGTTTCCACCAGTAGCTAAAATTAAATTTGTTTCTTTATTTTTCATTAATTCGCTAGTCGCTTGCATGGTTGGCGTTTTGATGACCGAGACACAACCTTCTGGTGCCCCTGCAGCAATAGCCGCTTTTTGGATAATTTCCACTGTTTCAATAATCGATTTCAACGCATTGGGATGTGGTGAAAAAACAATGCTGTTGGCAGCTTTTAATGAAATTAATGCTTTGTAAATGACTGTTGATGTCGGGTTGGTAGAAGGAATTAATCCTGCAATCACACCAACTGGGACAGCAATTTCAGTGACTTTTTTGGCAGCATCATCATTGATCACACCAACTGTAGCTTTGTCCTTCATTTCGTCATATACTACTTTTGAAGCGAAAGCATTTTTGATGATTTTATCTTCATAAATACCAAATCCTGTTTCTTCATTGGCCATTTTCGCTAACTTTTCTCGTTGGTTAAATGTAGCCTCTGAAACTGCTTGGACAATCGCATCGATTTGTTTTTGCGAAAATGTTGCTAATACTTGCTGTGCCTCTTTGGCTTTTCTGATTAAATTTCTTGTTTCTTGGATGGAACGTAAGTCTTTATCTACTAATTCCACTCGTCTTCACTTCTTTCTATTTCCGCCATGATTGCTTGAATTAAAGCTTCTTTATTGGCAAATTTAATCTCACTTTTCTTTAAACTACTTAGGTTCATTTTGTAGGCTTGTTTGCGTAAATCAACCACGCGTTGTGTTTCTAATTTTTGGCGTATGCCAGTGTGTTCTTCCGAATCTGGTGTTTCAATCTCTTCTTCAATTACTTCTACTTGTTCCATCGGTTCAGGTGCTGACTTGGGTTCTGGATCTGATAAAATCACTTCCGTTTGAGCATCAACCCGTGAGATCACATGATGAGCAATTAAACAATTTAATTCTTTAGCTACTTCCGTTCCTACTTCAACGGCAGCTTGAACCGCGGCAACGTCACCAATCAGTTCCACAGTTGTTAAACCGCCATTAATAATTTCAGCTTTTAACAAAGTAACGTCGGCGGCTTTCAATGCCGCATCGGCCACACTAATGGCACCTAAAAATCCTTTGACTTCGACCATTCCTAATGCTTTCATTCAGGTCACATCCTTAATAACTCAACGGATTGTCAGCGATATTTTGAATGGCTTGTTCAAACGCACTGCAAGCAGCTTTACATGCAGATTGACTACCTGTCAATAAGGCACCGCCAAAGTTCGTTTCAGAAGGTGGGCCATAAAAGACACCCATTTGAACATCGGCAGCTTTCATTGCTGCATCTAAGCCAACCATTGCTTCTAGCGGTGGTGCAATCAGATAAGCAATCGCTTCACCTTCAGGAATATTCGCTTGTTCAGATAAAAAGCTACCCGTTCTTGATACTACATGTGCAAAATAAACAATACTGTCATCTTCGTTAGCACTATAGAAGCTGGCTTCTTCTTCAATGACTTGCGTAATGACACTCAAGCCACTATTGACTTCAGCAGGACTCGGACCAGCAATAATGCCAATCACTTCACCGGCTAATTTGGTTGAAGCATTTGCTGCGCCAGCATACATACTTTTACCGTAAACTACAGTAACATCGGCGGCTTTGGTTGCTTCATCTAATGCAACATAAGTGACATCATCACAATCGGAAGTAACAATTCCTAATGAGCGATGTTCTGGTTTCAATGATAATTCTTTTGCTAATGCCGGATCGACATTGGGAATGACTTTCATACTTAGGACATTTGCGCCTAGACGATCATTTTTCATGAGAAATCCTCCTTTATTCAGCTTCTTTTAAATCAATACCAGATTTTTTCTTGTCTAACATTTTTTTGATAATTTCGGCAATGTAGGCCCCTGCTTCAACAGCCGGTGTCCCACCTTTGTGAATATTTGAAATAACTGTCCGCCGTGCTTCTGGCATACCGACAGTTGGTTTGTAAGCAATGTAGGCACTCATAGATTCAGCTGTTACTAAACCAGGACGTTCGCCAACTAGCAAGCAAACAACATCAGCGTCAGTGATTTCACCAATTTTATCCATTGCTGGCACGCGACAATATTTAACAAAAACTACATTGTCGAAATCTAAGTTGTACATGTTTAATCCTTGTTTAATTGCTGGTAGGACTTCTTTAATATTCGCTTCGATAGCAGCTGAACTAAGGCCATCCCCTACGACCATTTGGATTTTGGCTTTTGGTGTCGTATTTTTCCGAATGATTTCACTATTTTCTTCATCAAATTGACGACCATAATCTGGACGTGTTAAATATTCATCTTTACTGTTACAGATTGTTTTTGTAGAAATAAAATTCATTTCTTTTACCAAGTCTTCGCTTACGTCTGAAAAGACCGCATCTTGTGCTGCCGCATGGTCCGCTCGGAAACGTAATGTTGAACTAGTCATATAACGCGTCCCTGCACGACCAACGCCTAAACGAGCTGGCGAGAAAGCTTTCATTTTTAATAGTGCTTCAGGATCTACGGCATTTTTCAATAGTAATTGTTTACGTAAATCTACTTCAGTAATGTCAGGAATTAGGCCTTCTTCAATTTCTGTCGTTTCAGTGACGTGTGTTGTGACTGGTTTTTCTTCAGCAGTCACAGTGGCAGTCGAAACCGCTTGATTGTCAGCGACCATTTCTGTTAAAATTCCGGCAATCATTTCTTTTAATTCTTTTTCGTTCATTTGTATTCTCACCTCGTTTATTTAATAAATACAGATGCATCGCCAGCGCGACTTGTTAATTTTCCGTTTTCCATTAAGCCCATTTTTTCCATCCATTCTTCAAATTCTTTAATTGGACGTAAGCCTAATGTTTCACGAATCGTCGCAGTTTCATGGAACCCAGTTGTTTGATAATTTAACATGACATCATCGCCATGAGGAATCCCCATGATATACGTACAACCAGCTGTTGCTAATAACATTGCTAAGTTTTCCATATCATTTTGATCAGCTTTCATATGGTTGGTGTAGCAGACATCACAGCCCATTGAAATTCCAGTTAATTTGCCCATGAAATGATCTTCTAAACCAGCGCGGATGACTTGTTTTGAATCGTAAAGATATTCTGGTCCAATAAAGCCGACAACAGTATTTACAATATACGGATCAAATTTTTTGGCTAAGCCATAACAACGCGCTTCCATTGTGACTTGGTCTGCGCCAAAGTTCGCTTCAGAAGAAAGTTCTGAGCCTTGACCTGTTTCAAAATACATCACATTAGGACCAGCTGCTTGACCACTGTGAAGCGCTAAATCTTGTGCTTCAGCTAAAATTTCTGCATTTAAACCAAATGCTGTGTTTCCTTTTTCTGAACCAGCGATGGATTGAAAGACTAAGCCAGTTGGCGCGCCTTGACGCAT
Source organism: Enterococcus sp. DIV2453a (assembly GCF_050533535.1). NCBI lineage: Bacteria > Bacillati > Bacillota > Bacilli > Lactobacillales > Enterococcaceae > Enterococcus > Enterococcus sp. DIV2453a. Next base: position 1,421,633 of record NZ_CP172899.1, read on the forward strand.
GGCTTCCATTTGTGTCGTTACGTGAGCAAGCACGCAAGTTTGTGTTGGAATTTCCCATTCGTTGCGGAACTCTTCAAATTTGTTTAAGATCCGTTTAACACTTTCTGTAGAATCATCAACAGGATTCAAACCAATTAACGCATCACCGGCGCCATAAGAAAGACCTTCCATAACTGAAGCCATAATGCCATCGACATTATCGGTTGGATGGTTCGGCTGTAAACGATTTGAAAAAGTTCCGGGACGGCCAATCGTTGTGTTGGCGGTTTTTTCAATATTGATTTTTTTTGCGCCAACAATTAGATCCATATTGGACATTAATTTACAGACAGCAGCAATCATTTCTGAAGTGAGTCCACGGGAAATTCGTTTGATATCAAAATCGGTTGTTTCCGAAGATAAGATAAATTCGCGTAATTCTGCAACTGTCCAATGTTTAATACTTTCAAAAATTCGCATATTGACTTGGTCAATAATAATGCGTGTCACTTCGTCTTCGTCATAATCAACAACAGGATTGTTAAACAAGTCATTTAAGGACAATTCCGATAAAACGACTTTCGCCGCCACGCGTTCTTCGGCTGAATTAGCAGCTACGCCAGCTAACTTGTCGCCAGACTTTTCTTCATTGGCTTTGGCTAAGACTTCTTTAACGGATGTAAATTGATAGACTTTGCCAAATAGTTTGGTTTTTAAAATCATCTTTGTGTCGCTCCTTTTTAATTAAATACTAAGGTCTTAACAATGACTGGAAGGACGGCTCCTTCTGCCACTGGTAAACCGATATCTACATAATCACCGTTTTCTACTTTGACCGAATCAAGACAGATAAACGGATAGTCTTTTGGCAGATGGGCACTTAAGGCATGCCCTAAAGCTTTCGCCATGTCTTCATCCACCATAACAATAATGGGAATTTGTTCAGCAACTAAACTAGCTAATCCTTCCACAATCCCTTGACCATAGCGTTGAATATCAGCAAATGTTGGATTGCTCATGCCTCTAATTGCTAGGGCAATCTGGGGTGTTTCTTCAATACGATGCCAATTGAGTTTTTCTTGGATTCGCTGGCCTAATTCTGTCACAGTAAGGGTTTCATCCTCTTGCGCTAATTTTAGAATTGGGATATTTTTTACCGGCAAAATTTGCTCACGATAAGCGATCGTGCTTCCGCTAATTTCAGCAGTGTGTGAACCTGCTCCGACGACCGTCGCTCGGATTGTTTCTGCGCTTTCTAAGACTTCTTTTTCCGAAAAAATCAGTGACTTTCTCAAGTATTTCCCTAAAAGTAAGCCGATGTCCCCATATTTAAAGAGATTCGTACTTGTCGTATTTAAGCAATCAGCCACACCACCAGAAAATGTTACAATTGGTAATTCCTCACCTTTTCGTAGTGGATGGTTGGTTACTAATAACTGGTAGAACGGACTTTGTGTCCCCAAGCCAATGCTATTTTCTAACACGGCAACTAATTCCGAAATAATTGGCAGTAAGTTTTGTTCGGTGGCTTGGTCACCAAGGTGCAAGGTTAGCCCTTTTTTATTTATAATTTCTTGAATCTTCGGAGCTATATAGGTGATTTTTTGTTGTTGATCTAATTTAATTAAGCGTCCGCCAATGTCAAAACAAGCCGTGTCAATCACTTCGCCATCTTTAAAGACAGCTAAATTTGTCGTTCCACCACCAATGTCTAAATTAACCACTGGTTTGCGTTTCGTTTCAGAATAAGTTTGAGCACCAGCGCCTTTCCCGGCAATGATACTTTCTAAATCAGGACCAGCCGTAGCAACGACAAAATCACCTGCATAGCCACTAAGTGCTCGTAGCACATTGTTGGCATTGCTTTTTCGAGCAGTTTCACCTGTGATAATTACCGCACCCATTTGAATATCTTGTTTATGAATGCCTGCTTGGCGATATTGCTCCGCTACAAACGCTTTGATAGGTTCTGCATCAATCTCTGATTGGTTAAGTAAGGGTGTAAAGATAATGTCACTTCGGTAAATGACTTTTTTATCAGAAATGCTGATACGTGGTACTGTAAACGCAGAGGCAAAATTTTCAACAGTTAATTCTGACAAGACTAATTGGGTTGTAGACGTCCCTAAATCAATCCCTACGGTTAAAAGTGTTTCCTTCGACATCGCCTGACTCGCCTCCTTTTGCATACAAAAAGGCACTTAAAGAATCGTTAGAAAATTTCTTTCTACTTTTCTTTAAGCGCCTTTGCTTAATCAATGAACAACATCACTGGTGTTCTGTTCGAAATAGAAACAGGTTTTAGTTCCCTGTTTATTGGATTCAATTGTAATTTTTCCTTTTAATTTATCTTTTACGTAGCTTTTGACAATCATCAAACCTAAACTGGTCTCGTTACTTTGATGAACGTCATAGCCTTTACCATTATCTGTAACAGTAATGGTAATCATTTTATTATCTAATGTTCCACTAAGTTTAACAACGCCACTTGTTTGTGGCTCAAATGCGTGATCAAAAATGTTTTGTAATAGTTCGTTGACAACAAGGGAAATGGTGACCATTTGTTCGCTAGAAACCATAATGGCTGGATCAACATCCATCATCATCTCAATGGGTTGTGCGCCTTGAAAAAGATGTCTAAAATTATACATCACTGCTTCCAATGTTTGCCGTAAAGCAACGTCATCTTTGACTTGTTTTGACAGCAATTCATGGGTGGCTGCAATCGCCATAATTCGATTGACACTTTCATGAAGGACTTTTTTTGCTTCGGGGCTTTGCGTTCGCCGTTCTTGAATACGCAATAAGGAAACCACCGATTGCAAGTTATTTTTAACACGATGATGAATTTCACGAATCGCAACAGATTTGGAAATAATTTCCGCTTCTTTTTCTTTAAATTCTGTATTGTCTTGAATAATCATAATCAGTTGTTCTTCTGATGCCAACCATACTTTCCGAACCTTAAAATAATAATTAAGGTAGGTCGTTTTGCTTTCAATTGGTTGATTACTCATTTTATATTTCATTTGATACAACACATATTCAAAAGTTGTATAATCGATGGACAAATTGTCATAACTCATTCCAATGATATTATCCCGATAACCAAGTTTGCGATAAAGCTCTTGTGCATTGTGATTGGTAATTAATAAGTGACCCGCCGCATCAAAAATCAAAACGGCTTCTGCCAATTGATCAATAAATAATGCGTCGACTTGACTAGTTGATTTCGCTACTTTTGCTAACTGGCAGTTATTTAGCTCCTCTTTTTGTAAGTCCGCTTGAATCTCTTCATCTGCCGCAATCTCGACAATGATGACACCAATCGTTCGATGTTCATTGCGAATGGGATAGATATTTTGCTTAATCAAACGATTTTCCTGAGTCACTGCTAACAAACCAATGCTATTTAAGCTAGTCTGCATGGTACGCAGAACACCAGGTTCATTTTTTAATAAAGCTTCCATCCCGACGACATCTCCGCTATATAAAGAAGTTGTCTTCGCAGGCGGCTTATGATAAACGACTAGTGCTTGCTGTGACATTTCCTTATACACATCAATAAAAACATCTGCACTTTGATAGAGTGTCGTCGAAGAAAGATAACGTGCTGTACGTTGTAATTCTTTAATGTCTGATTCTGAAAGATTGGTATATTGGTGACATAATTGCTCTAATCGTTTCATTTATTCATCATCCATTACAATCAATTCTGCAATTTCACTCATACGTGCGCGTTTGTTCATACTTAACGTACGCAACATTTGGTAGGCTTCTTCTTCCGATATATGATTTTCTTTTACAAGAATACCTTTGGCTTTTTCGATAATTTTACGTTCTTCTAATTTTAAACTTAATTTATCGATTTGATTTAGTAACAGCTGCGTTTGTTTGCCTCGTTCAATGCTCATTTCAATTGTAGGTATTAATGATTTTTCGTCTAGAGGTTTAACTAAATAACCCAGTGCACCTAATTTTTTAGCCTTGTCCGTATTTTGTACGTCACTGTATGCAGATAAAAAGACAATACTACTGGCTAGTTGGTCTTGAACAATTTTTTTACCTGCTTTTAGACCATCTAAAATTGGCATTTGAATGTCCATTAATACTAGGTCAGGTTGTGTTTTTTTACATACTTCAATTGCTTCAAAACCATCAGCTGCTTCACCGACTACTTCGTACCCTGCTTCTATCACAATATCACGAATATCGAGTCTCGTAATAGGTTCATCATCGACTATTACAATTCGTCCATCCATTTTCTTCACGCCCTTGTCCTTTCAACGCTATGTTCTGGTAATTTTACAAGTTACAGAAAAGTTTAAAATCTGTTGTAAACCTTCAATCACCGCTTGTAAGGCTGCTTCCACTGAGCTTACGTCACCAGAAATGACTACCGATCCAGAAAAACGATCAATAAAACCGATTTGGATATCTCCGCTTTTAGTCGCAATATCAACAGCGATAATTGCCGCTTCGCTCGGAGTGATTGTCAAAATACCTAGTGCATTGCTGGTGCCTTCTGGCAACCCTAATTTTGTATAAATTTCTTTATTAGGACTAGCAATGATGTGCGCTAACGTTACTTGTTTCCCAGGAACATATTCTTGAATCATTCGTTGTTTTTCTTCCAACCAGACTCGCTCCTTTAATTTAGCAAATAAAAAATCCTCAATAAAAAACGTAAAGGTTCCACTTTCGCTTTCTACTAAGGAGCTTCTTTGCTCTTAAATTTTGAAGCACGCCGTTGTGCTACCCACATTATATGTTATCGATTTCATCCTGTCAATCGCTTATAAGATAGAATTTAAAATTTTTGTCACTTCTGCTGCTGTTGGTTGGACAGGATTTGTTTTGGTGCAGCCATCCATCAATGCGCCTTCAGCTATTTTTGGGATCGCAGCTTGGACTTCTTCTTTTGGTAAACCATAGTCACTAAAAGTGGCAGGCATGTTTAATTTTTGACGGAGTTGCTTGATTTGTCGAATAAATTGTTGAACACCAATCCGTGCATTGGTTGTCTGTGTATCATTTAGACAATTTGCTAACTGCGCATAACGTTTAGCTGTTGGTTCGTTGGTGACTTTGCCATTCGCTAAGCCACTGTTATATGCAATGACTTCAGGTAAGAGCATTGCATTCATTCGTCCATGTGGCACATGTAAACGCGCACCGGCCGCATGAGCAATACCGTGATTCAAGCCTAACGAAGTAACATTAAACGCCATCCCTGCCATACATGAAGCTAAATGCATATTTTCACGGGCTTGTTGGTTGCTACCCTCATTAAAGGCTATTTCTAAATTGTCGAATACTAAGCGAACGACTTTTTCGCACAACGCATCTGAAATCGGATTTGCTTCTGTTGAAACATAAGCTTCAATAACATGCGTTAAGACGTCCATTCCTGTATCCGCTGTGGTTTTTGGTGGCATACTCATCACTAAATTTGTATCTAAAATCGCAATTTCTGGTTGAATTTCATCTGTTACAAGCGGGATTTTGGTGCCAGTTTCAGCAACCGTAATCACTGAAAAATTCGTAACTTCTGAACCAGTTCCACTAGTTGTAGGAACCGCAATAAACTCAGCAATCTGAGTTTGCAAAGTACGTTTGCCAAAAAATTTCATTGCTTTGGCCGCATCAATAGCAGATCCCCCACCTAAAGCTAATATCGTATCTCCTTGAAATGTCGCTAACTGCTTAATTCCCGCAGCGATCTTATCAATTGGTGGATCGGGGATGATGTCACTAAAAATTTGCCATTCACTTTTTGTTAAATGCTTTGTCACTTCATTCACAAATCCAGAGTCAACCATGAATGGATCTGTGACAATGAAAACACGTCTATCATGAAGTGTTTCCAAATTGGCTAATGCGCCTTCTCCTACCCATAGTTCGGTAGGGAAATGAATTGTTTTCATCTCAATTCCTCCTTAATAAAATACAAAAAGACACTTCAAACAAACGAAAAATCATCTGTCTGAAGCGTCTTTGCTTCCTTATGTATACGCCATTGTACACGAAACCTTATCCATAGAGTACAACGCCTTTAATTAATTGTCAATAAAAAAAGGGAATATAGCAGTACGTCATTGTACCTGAAATCTCCTTCAACATTGAAAGACCAGCCCAAAATTCCCAAAAGCACTTCCTCGTGCCATTAATTGGATTAATACAAATATCTTGGGCTGGATTTTCAACACAAGCGTTGTTAAGAAACATCCTGTTTTGCCTCGAAACAGCATGCCCAATAATGAAAAAATGAAAAGACCTGACTTAAAAGCAACCTTGCTTCTTCACAGTGGCGGGACCGTGCCAGATTCTCACTGGCTTCCATTCATATTTTTCATAAAATATTCGTTTAATCTATCTGAAATTTACCATAAGTTTTTTAGAAAAGCAACTGTTTACAATCCATCTTCTTTAATTTTATGGAAAACCTTTTCGCTTCGTTCATAAAAAACATCAGGTCGTTGTGCTTGAACATTTAAATAGCGAGCCAACGCATAAAAATAATCTGATAAACGATTGGTAAAAATTAATACCTCTTCGTTAATTTTGGCTGTCCAATTTAAACGAACAATGATGCGTTCTGCGCGCCGTGCAATCGTCCGAGCCACATGAACCATACTGGCTGCTGGGGTTCCGCCAGGTAAAATAAAACGATCAATATCTGGTGATTGTGCAGTGTAGAAATCAATCCGCTGTTCTAGCCAATGCACACTTTCCTTTTGTAATTTAAATGGTCGTTGTGCTTCAATCGGTGTTGACAAATCTGTTCCCGCATCAAAAAGTAAATGTTGTAAAGCTTCTAGTTCTTCTTTAATTTCTTGATTTTCTTGTGGAAGTTGGCTGATAATATAGCCGACCCAAGAATTCAATTCATCAATCGTTCCATAACTTTCAACTCGATCAGAATCCTTAGCGACGGTTGAGCTGCCGACTAATTTCGTCATTCCCTTATCGCCAGTTTTTGTATAAATTTTCATTCTGCTTCATCCTCCTCTAAATAATCTACTAATTCTTGCAAGCCAATTTTTTCAACAGAAGAAATTTCAAAAATTCTTGTTGCACCCGCACTTTTTAATTGTTGCCGAACAATCTCTAACTGCTGAGAATCTTGTGCTAAATCAATCTTGGTTAAAATACCAATGATTTCTTTCGGGAAAATACTACCAAATCCTGGTGAAAAAACTTGTTGTGTTTCTACAGCACTTTGAACCAAACCAATCACATCTGCTTCTGCCGCTGTGACGTTTAACGCATTATAATATTGTCGATGCAAAATAAACTCGCCCGGTGTATCAATCATTTCTGTATGAAATTCCACCGCCTGTGTTTTATCATAAATTAATTCTTTGCCTTGCAGAGCTTGACATAACGTGGTTTTGCCACAACCGATAGCTCCCATTAAAATGATTCGTTTCATCGCTACCTCCATAAAAAAGGAGCCCAAAGCAAGTACCATCACGTACTTAGTCTTGGGCTCCTTTGCCGATTTGTTAAAACACGCCATTGTGTTTCTGATTCTTTGCCTTTATCTTACCTGTTTCCAAAAAACTTGTCAAAATTATTGAATAGTTTCCCAAACTTTATGTTGTTTCTGAAAATAGGAGACAATATCTGTTTCAAAAATTGTTTGTAAAAATTCTTTGGAAGCCAACGTTTGAAAATCACCTTGCACGGCCACTTTCCCTTGCTTCATAAACACAATTTTTTCACTTAGCGTTAACGCTAAACGGATATCATGAAACACCCCGATTAACGTTTTCCCTTCTTGCGCACTCCACTCATTTAACTGCTGAATCAATTCTTGTTGATACCGAATATCCAAATGATTATTGGGTTCATCCAATAAAATAATTTCTGGATCTTGTACAAATAATTTAGCCAAAAATACTCGTTGTTGTTGTCCTCCTGAAAGCTGATTGACAACTTTATCTTTTAAAGGCAATAAACCCGTGCGTTCTAAATAATAAAGGACTCGTTCTTTTTCTTGTTTAGAAACAATAGGTAAAAAACGTTGTGCTTGTTGTCGATACGCCCCCATCAAAACTGTTTCGTAAACCGTATAATCAAAAGCAACTGTCGTGAATTGACTCATCATCGCTACTTTCGTTGCCAATTCCTTCCGCTTTTGTCCATGAACTTCTTGACCATCAATTAAAACAGAACCACTATAAGGGACAAGTCCGGCAATCGTTTTTAAAAGTGTCGTTTTACCGCAACCATTTGGACCTAAAATACAAGTTTTACTACCTGTCGGAAAAACGAGGGAAATATCTTTTAAAATGGGGGTTTGTTGGAGCGTTACAGCTGTTTCTTTTAATTCAATCATGCAGCAACGCCCCTTTTTTTAAAGTAAATATACAAGAAGAATGGCGCTCCGATCAAGGCTGTTACGGCCCCGATGGGAATTTCTCTTGGTGATAAAATCGTGCGGGCAATTGTGTCCCCTAGTACCATGATGGTCCCACCTAAGATTGCTGAACCGGGAATCAGCCAGCGATGAGTCGCCCCTAGATAGCGACGGACAATATGTGGCGCTATTAAATCAACAAAACCAATCACACCGACAAATGAAACCGCACTTCCTGCTAGTAAACTAGCCAAAAGAATAATGCGTAGTTTTGCTGTTTTGACTTCTACTCCCGCTAACATCGCATGTTCTTCTCCTAAGCCAAGAACATCCAATGCGTTGGCATCAAACCAAAGAAACAAACTGCTGACAAGCAAGATTGGACAATAAATAGCAATTTTTTGCCAATTACTGCCAGAAAAACTACCCATTTGCCAAAAGACTAATTGTTTCAAATAATCTTGGAAAAGTGCTGTAATCAACGTCAAAATAGCACCGACAAACAAGGTCATAATCATCCCCACTAAAACAACTGTTTGATTAGACATTTGACTATCCATTGTTTGCGTAAATAACAAAACTAAAAAGACCGTTGCTAAGCCAAAGATAAAACCAGTTAAAGGCAATAAAAATGCCCCTAAAATCGAAGCAGTTACTCCAGTTACCATGATTAACGCAGCGCCTAAGGATGCTCCCGCTGATACGCCCAAAGTATATGAAGAAGCTAAAGGATTACCTAAGAGTGATTGCATCACCGTGCCACTTACTGCTAAGCCTGCGCCCACGAGATAGGCCATCACGACACGCGGTAACCGTACATTCCAGATGATTCCCTCTAAAATCCCGTCTTCTGAAACCGTCTTTTTCACTAAAATTTGAAGCAAATCCGTTAACGAAATCTGAACACTTCCAATTTTAATACCCAAAAAGAGCATGCTCATACTGATCAAGAGCATCAGTATGAGACACGTTTTTTTACTCATCTTTTAAATCCTTGTATTCCTCTGGATAAACAGCTTTTGCCATTTGTTTTAATGCTTTGGTAATGTGGTTATTTGGTAAAGAGCTAGACATGTTATCGATTTCGAAAACTTCTTTGTTTTGAACTGCAGGAACGTTTTCCCAGTTTTTACGAGCTAAAATTTCTTTGGCGGGATCTTTCATATAGTTAACATTGGTTAAAATGACTTCTGGTTTTGCAGCAATGGCCGCTTCTTCTGTCACTGGTAACCAGCCTTTTTCATTTGCCAAAACATTTTTTGCCCCAATTGTTTCAATCATTTCATTTAAAAACGTCCCATTACCAAAGCTGTAAATGTCTGGTAAGGCAGCTACTTCAAACAAAACAGTTTTTGGTTTTTTAATGGTTTTACCAATTTTGGCCACTTCGTCGATTTCTTGATCCATTGTTTTGATTAACTTTTGTCCTTTTTCATGTTCAGATAAGCTATCCGCGATGAATTGGACGTCTTCTTTGATTGCTTTGATACTTGTACTAGTGGGGATATTAACGACTGTAATTCCAGCATCTTCCACTTGCTTCCAAACACTTTCTGAGCTAGCTAAATTGATGTCATTCACATAAACAATTTGTGGTTTCAAGGCAATCAATTTTTCTGCATCGACAGCCATCATATCCATTTGTGGTAATTTTTTTAAATCAGTCATCATTGTACTACTTTGAGTATCAACTGCGATTAATTGGTCGGTTTTACCTAAGTCTTCAATCACTTCTGTTGTTGATGGTACTAGGGAAATAATTTTGGTTGCTTCTTTGGGTAAAGTAATTTCTTTGCCGCTACGGTCTTTGGTTGGTAACGTTACTTCTGTTTTTTCAGAAGAGGTAGTTGCTTTCTTTTCCTGTTTGCCACACCCTGCTAAGCCAAGTGTTGCTACTAAACCTAAAGTCATCATTGTTAAAGTAAATTTTTTCATTTTTTCATCCTCGCATTCGTCTATTTTATTTTGGGGAAAATTTTCTGAAATGAACCTCCTTTGTCTCAACGTCAAAACAATACAAAAAAACCACTTTTTTCTCCAATAGAAAAAAAGCAGTCACTTAACTATGCTAATGATATACTCAGCCAGTTATCTTCAAAGCCCCTTCTTTTTCCTACAAAAGAATGATTAGACTTATCAAGCCGGTATCCTGACTTAGCTTCTTCTTACTCCCAATCCTTCCAGAATAATCTGTGGTCTTATTGGTTTCATCCACCATACAGTAGGTAGGTCTGTAGAGGATTCGCACCTCTTTCCCTGACACTTCATAAGTACATATATATTGTATCTTCGTTGATAACTAATTTTCAAACCAGTGATTAGACGTCTTTGTCTAATGACACACATTTATTATAACGGTTATCAACCATTTGTCAACGCTTCCTCAAGCAAAAGAAAAACTTTTCTTGTTTTAGTTATTAGACGTTGTTCCGTTTTTCTATTCATGATAAAATAAATCCTAGTTTGAATAAGAAAGAGGTTAACTTGATGAAAATCGTCATTTTGTTACTTGTTGCCTATTTATTAGGTTCAATTCCCTCAGGTGTTTGGATTGGCAAACTTTTCTTTAAAAAAGATATACGCCAATTTGGGAGTGGGAATACAGGAACAACCAATACATTTCGTGTCTTAGGGAAACCTGCCGGAATTACGGTATTATTAATGGATATCTTGAAAGGAACGTTAGCCACTTCATTACCCTATTTGTTTGGTTTACAAGGCGTGAATCCGCTCTTCTTTGGGGTAGCAGCTGTTTTAGGGCATACCTTCCCTATTTTTGCCAATTTCAAAGGTGGTAAAGCCGTAGCCACTAGCGCTGGCATGTTATTAGCATACAGCCCCACATTTTTTATTTATTCTGCTCTTATTTTTGTGATTTGTCTGTATCTAACCAGTATGGTGAGTTTAACAAGTATGATTAGCGCTGTACTAATTACACTTTCTACTATTATTTTGCCTTTCACTGTCCCAGCTATTTTACCAACATTTAACTGGTTATTAACTGTGATTGCGATTGCTTTGACTACTTTTATCTTTGTCCGTCATCGTGAAAACATTCAGCGAATTAAAAATGGAACAGAAAGTCGCCTTTCTTTTGGCTTACGTGCAAAAAAATAAAGAAAAAGGCTGTGAACATTATTTGTTCACAGCCTTTTTCTTTATTTTACACTAATCATATACTGTGTTTTAAATAGTTCGTTAGCTGGTAACTTATTGATGCCAAATTTTTCAGCAAGTTGGCCAGTTGTGTCGACAGCATCAGCAATCCCGCACCAAGGTTCGATACAGACAAAAGGCGCTTCTTTCGGTGTCGGTGACCAAATCCCCACAAAAGGCATTTCTGGATAACTCAAAGTGACTTGATGGTCACTTTCGTCTGTGGCAATTGTAATCGCTGTTTGACCTTTTGTTTCAAAAATCATTGCATCATTTTCAAATAATTGATGCGTTAAGTCAAAGCTGGTATTCGTTTGGGCTAGCGTTTTATTCGCTAAATCAATAAACGGGCCTGCTAAGGGAATTTGTGTCCGTGATTTTTTAGGTGAAAAACTTAGATAATAATCTTCAAACGTTAGTGAAGATTCTAAAGGTACATTAAAGGCTGGATGACCACCAATCCCAAAATACATCTCTTCTTTCCCTGTATTTTCTACTTGGTAGTTTACAGTCAATTCTTGGTGTTCTAATGTATAAGTAATCACTAGTTCAAAATCAAAAGGATACTTCTTCTTGGTTTCTTTTGTTGATTTTAGTGAAAAAGAAACTTCTTCTCCACCTTTTTCAATCACATCAAATACTTGATCACGAGCAAAACCATGTTGAGTTAAATGATACGCTTGATTTTGGTACATATACGTATCTTCTTTTAGACGACCGACAATCGGAAAAAGTACGGGCGCATGGCGGGCCCAAAATTCAGGATTTCCTTGCCAAATATATTCAATGCCGGTTTCTTTTGATTGTAAACTTACTAATTCTGCTCCTTCTTCAGCAAATGTTGCGATTAGAAATTCATTTTCAATTTGTACAGTCATTGCGTTGTCCTCCTAGTTGATACGAGCAATTGCTTATTTTTCCAACTCTTTAATAAATTGTTGATTTAACACTTTTAAATAAGTCCCTTTCATACCAAGAGAACGTGATTCAATAATTCCAGCTGATTCTAATTTTCTTAAGGCATTCACAATTACGGAACGAGTAATGCCTATTTCATCTGCAATACTTGAAGCAGTTAAACGACCTTCTTCGCCATCTAAGGCTTCAAAAATGGCATGGACGGCTTTTAATTCACTATAGGAAAGAGTGTTGATGGCCATTTGCACGGCAGTCGCACTGCGAACTTCTGCTTCAATTGTTCTGGATTGATGATACAAAATTTGCATGCCGACAACGGTCGCACTATATTCAGCTAACACTAAATCATCCTCGTTAAAGGATTTTTCAACACGCGCTAAAATAATCGTACCCAAGCGTTTGCCAGCACCGTACAAAGGCACAATAGTGGTTAACCCAAACGGATACAGCTCTCGTGATTCAAAAGGAAATGCAGTTAAATCACTGTCTATTGGAATATTGGCTTCGGTTACTTTGAGCATATCCACGGCCTCGGTGTATCCTTGAGGAAATTTTTTCTCTTTAAACATATTTTTGATACGGGCATTATTAACATCTAATTTTTCAGTATACCCCAACAAATCCCCTGAACTGCTAATAATATACGCATTACTTTCTAAAATATCCCCTAAAATCATTGCCATTTTGTTGTACGGAAGTTCTGCTTGTACGTCAAACAGATTGTTTTTTTGCAAAAGCTCGTTCACTTGACGTGTTTTTTCTAATAATGTAGCCATCTTTTCTCCTCCAGCCTTTTTTATAAGATGTAACGACTTAAATCTTCATTTTGAACAATGTCATTCAATTTTTCATTGACATATGCTTCGGTAATCGTAATTTCACCCATTTGCATATCTGGTGCTTCATATAATAAATCTTCTAATAAACGTTCTAAAATTGTGTGTAAACGACGCGCCCCAATATTATCTGTATCACGGTTTACATCATAAGCGATGTGTGCTAACCGTTCAATTGCTTCTTTTGTAAAGATGACTGAAACATTTTCTGTGCCAATTAATGCTACATATTGTTTAATTAAAGCATTATTTGGCTCAGTTAAGATACTTACGAAGTCATCCGCCGTTAAATCATCTAATTCAACTCGAATTGGGAAGCGGCCTTGTAATTCTGGAATCAAGTCACTTGGTTTTGACAAGTGGAAAGCACCTGAAGCGATAAATAAAATGTGATCCGTTTGTAAAGGACCATACTTCGTGTTAACTTGGGAGCCTTCAACAATTGGCAAAATGTCTCTTTGTACTCCTTCACGAGAGACTTCGCCCGAATTTTGTTGGCTTTTAGAGGTGATTTTATCAATCTCATCGATAAAAATAATTCCGCTTGATTCAGCTAAACGAATCGCTTCACTATGAATATCAGCGTCATTGACAATTTTTGCTGATTCTTCTTTCACTAATAAGTCTTGTGCTTCTTTCACCGTTACAGTACGTTCGATTTTTTTCTTTGGTGACAGAGCGCCTAACGTTTCATTTAAGTCGATGCCCATTTGTTCTAGGCCATTGTTCATAGCTGGCATCGTTTTCTTCGGTTCTTCAATTTCAATTGTTACTTCTCGATTATCTAATAGACCTTTTTCCAGCTGTTCCAAAATTGTTCGGCGATTCGCTCGAATATCTTCCGTTACTTCTTCTTGTGCTTCTTGCTGTTGCTGAGCCATGTTAAACATGTTCATCATTTGTTCAAATTGATTACCGCCAGCCTGTTTTTGTTCTTTTTTAATTCCAGGCACTAATACTTTGACTAAACGTTGATTGGCCTTTTTCAACGCTTGCGCATACACGCGACTGTATTGTTGTTTTTCAACAATTTGGATCGCATTTTCTACTAAATCCCGCACCATTGATTCGACATCCCGACCGACATAGCCTACTTCTGTAAATTTGGTTGCTTCAACTTTTACAAAAGGCGCATTGACAATTTTTGCGAGACGACGAGCAATCTCAGTTTTACCAACACCTGTTGGTCCAATCATTAGTAAGTTTTTAGGCGTAATATCTTGTTGCATATTTTCTTCTAATTGCAAGCGACGATAGCGGTTACGTAAAGCTACCGCCACTGATTTTTTGGCAGCTTGCTGTCCAACAATATATTGATCTAGTTCTTTGACTATTTCTTTTGGTGTTTTGTTTAATTCATTCATGGATTTTCCCTCGCTTATAATTCTTCTACAATGATATTATGATTCGTAAATACACAGATATCTGCAGCAATATTTAAGGCATTTTTAGCAATCTCTTTCGCTGGCATTTCTTTATCGCCAAAGTTTTTCATGGCTCTTGCAGCGGACAAAGCAAAATTACCGCCTGAACCAATTGCTAAAATACCATCGTCTGGTGTGATGACTTCCCCAGTTCCTGAAACTAAGAGCATTTCTTCCTTATTCATCACAATCAGCATAGCTTCTAATTTTTGCATAGACTGTTGTGTCCGCCACTCTTGGGCTAACTCAACCGCAGCTCTCGTTAAGTTTCCGTTGTATTCATTTAATTTTCCTTCAAACTTTTCTTCTAATGTAAAGGCATCTGCCACACTTCCTGCAAAACCGACAACGACTTCATCATTGTAAATACGGCGCACTTTTTTGGCCGTACCTTTCATAACGACAGATTCCCCCATTGTTACTTGGCCGTCACCAGCCATTGCAAATTTTCCATCTTTTTCGACTGCACAAATTGTTGTAGAGTGAAATTGTGATTCAACCATTATTGTTCCTCCTAGACGTTTACCTCCATTATGCACGAGGATGAAACGTTCGATAATTTTTTTGTAAACTTTCTTTTGTCACATGCGCATATATCTGAGTTGTTGATAAATTAGCATGTCCTAATAATTCTTGAACTGTCCGCATATCGGCGCCATTATTTAATAAGTGTGTCGCAAATGTATGGCGTAACATGTGGGGATGAATTTCCGCATTTAATGAACTTTTTTTAATTAGTTGGTTTAAGACATATTCAATCCCTGTTGGCGTGATTTGTTCACCATGATGATTAACAAAGACATACGGATGCTTTTTTTGATATTTTGTCATTAATAGCGCGCGGCCATTCTCTAAGTAATCCTTTAAGGCGTCTTGTGCAAATGAACCAAAAGGCACATAGCGATCTTTATTTCCTTTTCCGTGAACCAATAAAACAGAAGCTTGAAAGTCAACTGCGTCCACCGTTAAGTTCGCGCATTCACTGACCCGAATACCAGTCCCATACAGAACTTCTAGCAACGCTTGATTTCTCAAATCAAGCGGTTGCTCCCCTTGTGCGCTCTCAAATAATGCATCCATTTCTTTTTCATAAAAAAAACGGGGCAACCGTAACTGTTTCTTTTTCATATGAACATAGGAAAAAGGATTTTCTTGGATTGCTTCATTTTTTAATAAGAATTGATAAAAAGAACGCAAACTGGCAATTTTTCGACTAATCGAATTGCGGCTATATTCCTGATCATATAATTCGCTCAAATAAGCCCGAACATCCAAATGTTCTACAGTCAAATAATTGTCATTACCTGAAGTCTTTAAAAACGAAAAAAAATGTTGTATATCTTCTTGATATGCTTTTTTTGTTTTTTCTGAATAGCCTCTTTCGACAATAAGATAACGAGCAAATAACTCAGGCCAATTCTTTTCTTCCATGTGATAGCCCTCCTCATTCGATTACAAAGTAACTTTAGCATAACCTTTTTCAAAAGACAATTAAGTTGTCAGAATTTAATCAATATTTCTAAATATGTTCACAATTTTAACTATTCTTTAGCTTTTGTTATTTTTTTCTAAAAATTAAAAGACTGAGTATCATCGCATTTCTTAGCAATGATGCTCAGTCTTTTCTCATATTTTTTCTAATTTAGTCTAAAGATTGGATAACTTGAGCTTGAACATCTAAGGCCCGATTAGCAATCGCTTCATAGCGTTCTTTTTTGTCACGAATTCGTTCAGGTAACTCTGGGAAAAGCCCAAAGTTTGCATTCATTGGTTGGAAATGTTTGCCTTCTGCATGTGTAATATAATAAGCCATACTTCCTAAAGTCGTTTCGCGAGGGAATTCAATCGGCTCTTCCCCTTTGGCAAGACGAGCTGCGTTAATACCTGCAAGTAAACCACTTGCCGCGCTTTCAACATATCCTTCAACACCAGTCATTTGTCCAGCAAAAAACAGATCGTCACGTTTTTTTGATTGGTAGGTTGGTTTTAGCAACTCTGGAGAATTCATAAAACTATTACGATGCATGACGCCATAGCGAACAAATTCAGCATTTTCTAATCCCGGAATCATACGGAATACTCGTTTTTGTTCACCCCATTTTAAATGCGTTTGGAAACCAACAATATTGTATAAAGAAGCTGCAGCATTGTCTTGACGTAATTGAATTACAGCATAAGGGCGTTTACCTGTTTTAGGGTCTTCTAGTCCGACAGGTTTCATTGGGCCAAACAACATGGTTTTAATACCACGTTGCGCCATTACTTCGATGGGCATACAGCCTTCGAAAAACTTCTCTTTTTCAAACGTGCGTAAAGGAACCACTTCTGCATTGACTAGCGCTTCATGAAAAGCATTGAACTCTTCTTCAGTCATCGGACAATTTAAGTAAGCCGCTTCCCCTTTGTTATAACGAGATTTTAAATAAACTTTATCCATGTCAATTGTTGATTTATCAATAATTGGTGCTGCTGCATCGTAAAAATAAAAGCCTTCAGAACCATTAAATTCTTGAATTTTTTGAGATAAGCTTTCAGAGGTTAAGGGCCCCGTTGCAATAATTACAATCCCTTCTGGAATATCAGTGATCTCTTCATTTTTGATTGTAATTAATGGATGACTTTTAATTTTTTCAGTGATTGTTTCAGAAAAAGAATCACGGTCAACTGCTAAGGCGCCGCCAGCTGGTACAGCGGTTTGATCTGCACTACCAATAATGATTGAATTTAAACGGCGCATTTCTTCTTTCAAAACACCTACCGCATTGGTTAAACTATTTCCACGTAATGAATTAGAACAAACTAACTCTGCAAAATTTTCTGTTTGATGCGCTGGTGTCTTTTTGACAGGGCGCATTTCATATAAATCAACTGGTACGCCAGCATTGGCCACTTGCCATGCCGCTTCACTTCCGGCTAAACCGGCACCAATAATTGTGACTTTTTTTGTCATGTATAAAAATTCCTTTCTATGTCAAGAAGTTAAGAGCTGTCTCTTACAAACTCAATTCATTTTACTAAAAGAGAAGACCGAAGTAAATTCTTCGGTCTCAATTTTTCTTATTTTTGGACGTTTTCTTCATAATCGCCATTGATACAAACGACTTGTTTGCCGCCTTTAACTTTTTTCTCTACTAAATATTGCCCACATTTTGGACATGGCCGGCCTACTGGTTTGTCCCAAGAAGTGAAGTCACACTCTGGGTACCGACTACAGCCATAGAAAATTCGATTTTTCTTTGATTTGCGTTCGATAACTTGTCCTTCGTGACACACAGGACACGTCACGCCAATTTCTTTGACAATCGCTTTTGTATTCCGACAATCTGGGAAATTACTACATGCATAAAATTTCCCGTAGCGACCCAGTTTAATCACCATTGGATGTCCACATAGTTCGCAGTCAAAGCCTGCTGGTTCATCTTTAATTTGGATTTTTTCAATTTTTTCTTCGGCATTTGTTAATTCTTTTTCGAAGGGCTTGTAGAAGCGATCGACAACTTCAACCCATTTTTCTTGGCCTTCACCGACTTTATCTAGGTCCGTTTCCATTGTCGCTGTAAAATGTGTATCGACAATTTGTGGGAAAAACTCTGAAACTAGGGAATTCACAATTTCACCTAATTCCGTTGGTTCAAACCGTTTATTGGTTAGCTTCACGTAATAACGCCGTTGAATGGTTTCTAATGTTGGCGCATATGTTGATGGTCGGCCCACACCATTTTCTTCTAAAGTCCGGATTAACGTGGCTTCACTAAAACGAGCCGGTGGTTGAGTAAAGTGTTGTTTCGGTTCGATATCGACCGATTTAACAACGTCACCTTCCACTAATTCAGGTAAAATATTTTCCTTGTCTTCTTTACCATCATCGCGTCCTTCAACATATACTTGCATAAACCCTTTAAATTTCACTTTAGAGCCATTGGCAATAAACGTTACGCCGTTTTGTTGAAGCGTGACCTTCATGGTATCTAAAATCGCTGGTGTCATTTGACTAGCAACAAAGCGCGACCAAATAAGAGTATATAATTTTAATTGATCTTTATCTAAATACTTCTTCATTTCATCAGGTGTTCTTAAAACGCTTGACGGACGAACCGCTTCATGGGCATCTTGTGCACCTTGCGTATTTTTTGCTTTGCGGCCGCCATGTGCTGAGAACTCATCTCCGTAGGTCTTTTCAATGAATTCAGCAGCTTCTGCTTTGGCGGAATCGGCAATTCTGGTTGAGTCTGTACGCATGTAGGTAATCAGCCCCACAGTGCCTTGTTTCCCTAAAGCAATTCCCTCATACAATTGTTGCGCAACCATCATGGTTTTACGGGTACGGAAATTTAATTTACGTGCCGCTTCTTGTTGTAAACTACTGGTTGTAAAAGGTAATGCAGGATTACGTTTCCGTTCTTTTTTCTCAACTTTTGTAACATCGTAATCTTTACCGTCAATTCGAGAAGTGATTTCTTTCACCGCTTCTGCATTTGGTAATTTTTTCTTTTTACCATCTACGCCCCAGAAATTTGCTTTGAATTTCTTGCGACCTTTTTGGAAATTCCCATCAATGCTCCAATATTCTTCAGGTTTAAATTCTCGAATTTCATTTTCTCGATCAATAATCATTTTTAAAGCAACAGATTGCACACGACCAGCACTCAAACCTTTTTTGACTTTACGCCATAAAATAGGACTAATCGAGTATCCAACTAAACGGTCTAAAATGCGCCGTGCTTGTTGTGCATCAACTAAATCAACGTTGATGGTTCTAGGTTCTTTAAATGCCGCTTTTACTGCTTCTTTAGTGATCTCATTGAATACCACACGGTTTTTATCTTTTAAATCAAGGCCAAGAAGATAAGCTAAATGCCAAGCAATTGCTTCACCTTCTCGGTCCGGATCGGCTGCGAGATAGACTTTTTCAGCTTTTTTTGCAGCCGCTTTTAAACTTTTGATGACATCGCCTTTTCCGCGAATCGAAATATAATGAGGTTCATAATTATTTTCAATATCAATCCCCATTTTACTTTTTGGTAAATCGCGAATGTGACCAACACTGGCAACCACCTTGTAGTTTCTTCCTAGATATTTTTCAATTGTTTTGGCTTTGGCAGGTGATTCTACAATCACGAGATACTTATAGGCCATTCAATTAGCTCCTTTCGTGTTCGCTTTCCTACTATATAATATATGTAAAAAACGCACAAATCGTAATACATCATATGCTATATAGAATAGGTTTGTCAAGACTAGGCTTTCTAACATTTCTGTCATTTCTGTTTGACTGTCCGAATTTATAAATAAAAAATGCCTATGATTTATAGATTTTATCCTAAAGCATTAAAATACCCAAAACATTCCAAATAAAATGAGTCAAGACAGCAGCTTCAAAGCGACCCGTGCGTAGATAGACCCAACTTAACGCTAAACCCATGCCCCAATAAATAATAAAACTACCTATATCTGTGGGCGTGTGCACAAGTGCAAATAAAATAGAAGAAACGAGTATGCCTATTTTTGAAGCTGGCTTGAAAAACGCTTGAATCCCGACACGAAAAATTCCCTCTTCGAAAATTGGCCCAATCACACCTGCAAAAATAAGTATAAGCCCTTTAGGAATGGCTTGGACAATTTCTTCAACACTTTGTTGGTTAGAGGTCGTCTCTAATCCTTCCAGACGTAATAAGAAATCACCAAATATTCCCACACAAAAGATTATCACCAAACCTAACAAGACCACTGGCAAGGTTTCTTTGATTCCTAAAAAAGTCCAAGTTATGAGCTTTTTCTTTTTCAAAAAAGCAACAAATAGATAGACGAAATAGGCACCAAGTCCAACAGCCACTAATCCACTAACAAAGCGAAACCAAAAATTTTCTGTAGAACATTGAACAACTGAGACCATCATCAAAGGAATTTGATCCAAAATCAAAAAGCCCAGTAGCTGCATACCAAACAACCATCTTTTTCTAACAACCGTTTCCATTTAGACACTCCTAACTACCAACCAAAAGATTAAAATCTGATTAAATAGTACCGAAGTGAACGTAGGTTGTCAATTCACAATTAGTAAAAGTCACAATTCTTCACAAATATCATCAATTGTCTGAACACATTTAGCGCCGTCCTGAATTAATTCATGGCAGCCTGTTGAAAAAGACTGGAAAATACTTCCCGGTACGGCAAATACCTCGCGCCCGTAATCCATCGCCGCTTGTGCAGTAATTAAAGAGCCACTATTCTTACGAGCTTCCATCACGCAGACCCCTAAAGATAATCCAGCAATAATGCGATTACGTGCAGGAAAATGATATTTTTTCGGCCCACTCCCATTCACATATTCTGTTAAAACAAGCTGATTCTGCTTCATAGTTTGCTGTAATTCTTTCTTTTCATACGGATAATATACATCTAATCCAGTGCCTAAAATTCCAATTGTCTGACCCCCGTTCTGGATGGCCATCTCATGGCTACGACTATCAATGCCTTTGGCAAGTCCACTGACGATTGTGAATCCTTCTTTGACTATTTTAGGAACCAGAGCTTCAGTCACTCTTAACCCATACGAAGTGGCATAGCGAGCGCCGACGATGCCAATTTTCCTTCTGCTTAACAATTGTAAATTTCCTCTATAAAAAAGAATTGCTGGTGGATTATAAATTTCTCGTAATAATTTAGGATAGACGGCATCTAAAATTGTCATAAATTGGTGTTGGCATTGTCGTATATATAACGCTTCACTATGAATCGTATGGTGTAACCAAGATTGTTCAAATAATTCACGATATTTCTTGATTTCAGCAATTCTAATAATTTCTGTACTGGAAAAATCAACACGCTTTTGTGCGATAGCTGCTTGTAACACTTTTAAGATACCTAAATTGCCAATTCCTTGGCATACCGCTAATTTAAATAATAATTGTCGTTGTAAAATTTCCAACAAAAAACACCTCTTTCACATCTTCTTAAAATAAGAATACGTAAAAAAAGTGTTTTATTTTTAAATCATATCTTTTATTGGCGCAAACGTACGTCGATGAATGGGTGTTACACCGTATTTTTCTAACCCGAGAAGATGTTCTTTTGTTCCATAGCCTGCATTGTTTTTAAATCCATATCCAGGATATAATTCATCATATTCTTCCATTAATCGATCTCTTGTTACTTTTGCAATAATACTAGCTGCTGCAATCGAAATGGAGCGTGCATCCCCTTTAATCAAACTTTCTTGTGGTTGGGGAACGTCTAACTGCATTGCATCAATTAATAAATAATCTGGTGTAAAAGCTAAATCGTCAATTGCCATTTTCATCGCTTGTTTAGTTGCTTGATAAATATTAATTTGATCAATGACTCCTTGATCAGCGATACCTAACCCGATAGCGACAGCCTGTTCTTGAATCTGGTTATATAACGTTTCCCGTTTTTTAGCAGATAGTTTTTTTGAATCATTTAAGCCTAATAATTGACAATCTTTCGGCAAAATAACTGCAGCTGTCACAACAGGACCAGCTAATGGTCCGCGGCCTACTTCATCAATTCCCGCAATTAAACGATGGCCTTTTTTATAGGCCGCTTCCTCAAATTGACTCATTTCTTTAAAAAGTTGCCACTCTTTTTCTTTGGCTAACTGGCGACGTTCCCATTGTTTGATCGCTTGTTGCACTCCTGAACGTTCATCTTCTCGCCAGCTTGCTAATCGTTCATCGGTTGCATCAGTGACAGTTAACAACGCTTCTTTGATTGCCTGAATCGACTCTTTTGCCATGTTATTCGTCTCCTAGTTCTTCCCAGCGGTCCAAAGTATACGTACCTAATTTTCCACTGCGAATTTCTAAAATAATCATTTCGCTGGCTCGATTATAATCATCTCTAAAACCACGTTTTTGGCTAATTAACATCAACTGTTCTGGGGCAGGTAAAAATAGCTCTTCCTCTGTTAAACCATATCGTTCCGTTAAACGTTGTGGATAAAAACGTGCAAAAAATTCTAATCCATAAATCGCCAAATCATCTAAATGCAATAATTGATCTTTTATAGCGCCAGTTAAAGCTAATTTTTTCCCAATTTCTTCATCTTCAAATTTTGGCCAGAGAATTCCTGGTGTATCCAGTAATTCCAATTGGGAACCAGAGCGTAACCATTGTTGGCCTTTTGTCACGCCTGGCTTGTTCCCAGTTTGCGCAATTTTTTTTCCGACTAAACGATTCATTAAAGTTGACTTACCAACGTTGGGAATCCCAATACACATTGCGCGAATCGCACGCGGTTTCAAGCCTTTCGCCTGTTCACGAGCCAATTTTTCTTTTAACGCTTCCTTGGCTGCTGGCACAATTTTATTGATTCCTTTATTTTGTTGGGCATTGATAACTAGGGTTTGGTACCCTTTCTTTTGAAAGTAATGTTGCCATTTTTTATTTTGGTCGTTATCTGCTAAGTCCCCTTTATTTAAAAGGACTAATCGTGGTTTTTGTTGGACAATTTGGTCCATCATTGGGTTACGGGAAGAAAGCGGTAACCGCGCATCAACTAGTTCAAATACAATATCGACATATTTGATTTTTTCAGAAACTTCTCTTCTTGCTTTGGCCATATGGCCGGGAAACCATTGAATGGTCATAATCTGTTCAAATCCCTTCTTTAACACATTGTTTCTTTGATTCAATTCTTCAACGAGTCCTGTGTTCCGCGTAGATTCTTGCGAAAAAACACCTTCTCTAGTTTAACATATTTTTCACGGATTTGATTTATTTTCTGTAGTGTTCTTTAAAAAACAAAAAAGCTGAGCCAAACTCACTTTGGATTTTGTCTCAGCCTTGTACACTGGCAAAGTATAGAAAGAAGTAGGTCAAGCTCTTCTCAAGACCGACTCAAGAGTATTTCTGTTTTTACTTGTTATTTAGCATGAAGTAAATTTTCTTTACAATGAATTAACTCTGTTAAAAACTGACAGTACGGTGTAGCAATCCCATAGACTTTCCCTTTGCGAACAATTGCTCCATTGATATAATCAATTTCGGTTAAACGATGATTGGTTATTAAGTCCTGATACATCGATGGATGGTGCAAACCAATTGTTTCTCGATTATAACACGAGCGGATTTGTTGAAGAACTGCTTGTTTATCTAACGTAACTTGTTCCGCTTCAGCGACTGCTAAAAATTCATTAACTATTTGTTGAACAATTTGATCTGCTTGCTCTGTTTCGCCAAAGTCTGCCATATTACAATCCAACAAAGTACATAAACCATTCATTGTTCCATTTACGCAAGCCTTCTTATAAATGGATGATAAAATATTCTCTGAATAACGTGCATTTAAGCCAGCGTTATTTAATACCTTAATGACTGCTTCTGCCGCTTGTTCACTTTGCGCTCCTAAATTTTGTAAATCAATCGAACCATTGCCAAATAATTTTACTTTGCCAGGTCCTTCTAACCCAGCGGTCCACATTGTGTTTCCTAATAAAATATTTTCGTATGGCACGTATTTTTTGATAATATCTTCGTGCCCAATTCCATTTAACAAGCATAAAACTTTCGTATTTTTATTAAGGAAATGTTCTAATGCTTCAAGCATTCCTGCCAGTTGCATTGCTTTTGTAAATAGAATAACTAAGTCTGCTGTAAAATCGATGCTTGCTACTTCTGTCTGAGGATAGATAGGAATTTTAGCGGTCACCACTTCGCCATTAAAATCAGCAACTAACCCGTTTTTTCTTATTGCTTCAATATGTTCTGGCCAACCATCAACAAAAATAACGTCATTTCCTGCTTGATGTAACATTAGTCCAAAACGACTGCCCATAGCGCCAGCACCTGCGATAATAATCTTCATTTCTTTTCCTCCGTTCAATTTTTTATTTTTAGGTAAAAATCTGCTAAGAAAATCTCTATCTCTTACTTTTATAGCAATAAAAAGGCAAAACATATGTTATATTATAAGTGATCTATTTGTTATTTTTTATCCAAGCACATTTGTGTAAGCGCTTTTAAAAAGAAAGGGAGTTTCTGATGAATATTCAGCTTTTAAAGTACTTCATTGAAATTGTTAATACCCGCAGTTTATCGGCGGCCGCTCGCAATTTATTTGTCACCCAACCAACACTTTCTTTAGCATTGAAAAAAATGGAATCTGAGTTAGGCACAGCGTTGTTTGATCATTCTGATCAACCGTTTCAATTAACCGATACAGGTCTTTATTTATATGAACATGGCCAAGAAGTTGTTTTTCAATTCGATCAATTGGTAACAGATATTCGTGAAATGAACCAGAAACCAGTTAAAAAGCAATTGCGTTTAGGCTTAACTACTTTATTTGCTGTACAATTTATGAAAGAAATTTCACGATTTTTAACAACCCATCCACATGTGAATTTAATATTACAGCAAGATGGCTCGCCAAAATTACAAACGATGTTAGCAAATAAAGAAATTGATATGGGACTAATTTCTTTCCCAAATACCTTACCTGAAATTATTCATATTGAACCTTTAGAAACGACTACCAAAGGCTACCATGTTTATGTCGTGGTACCAGAATCAAATCCTCTCTCTCAACATGAAAAATTAACTTTTAAAGATTTGAAAGATCAACGATTTTCATCGTTAAGTGATAATTTTATGATTGGTCGCCTACTACTAGATCGGACTCGGAGCTTCGGTTATGAGCCGAATATCATTTTGCATAACGATGATTTACAAGTACTTCTTTATAGTTTACAAAAAAATAATTCGATTTGTTTGCTACCGATTGAATATTATGAAGTGGGAAAAAGTCAGGGACTGAAATGGATTCCTTTAAAAGATAAGTTTGACTATTTCCCCATCGGCATTGCTTTGCGCCGCGATTTTAGTATGACAGAAGATGTTAGAGATTTTATCCAAATCATTAAAGAAAATTAATGGATAGCCTAGCCTTGATAAGCAAAGACGACTTTACTATCATAAAGTTTCAACACTTTTTCAAATAAGAATTTTGAGAATAAACCCGCGACAATTGGAACAACAAACCAAGAAAAGAGTAAAGGTAAGATCCCTAAGCCCGCATCCAATGAAGCAAGTGGCCCCACGAGTCCAACCAAGCCAAATCCAGCCGATTGTGGGGTTCCTGAAATGTTGAATAGAACCACAGGAATTGCTGAAATAGTCGCTGTAAATAAACAAGGAATTAAAATAATTGGGTATTTAAATAAGTTAGGCATCATCATTTTCATACCGCCCAAAGAGACAGCCAGTGTCACTCCCGATTGGTTGACATTCCAAGAATTAATCACAAGAACAACAGTTGTGGCTGCAATTCCCATTGCGGCAGCACCTGCAGACAAGCCATTCAACTGAATCGCCAAACCGATTGCCACAGTAGTGATTGGTGAAATAATCAGTGCAGCAAATGAACAAGCAATTAAAATACTCATGATAATTGGCTGGAAATCAGTAAAATTGTTAATCACTTTACCAATGGCGACCGTGATCTGTGTCACATATGGGTAAATCAACATGCCAAACAAGCCTGCACCTACTCCAACAACGATCGGTAAAGCAATGATTTCCACTGAACCGAATTTTTTATCGATGACTAATAAAAGTAAGACTGCAACAGAAGCGGTAATCATAATATTAATGATGTCACCAGTGCCTGCACCAATAAAGCCTTTCACTTCTGAATTAAATTTAATCACGCCAGAGCCAGCAAATGCTGCACCGCCAGCAATCATCATTTTCTGTGGCGTTAAGCCAAATTGAAAAGCAATCAGTCCACCAATAATTAAAGGGGTGGCTAGTTGGAAAATTTGCGCCGCATGAATAATCATTTCGATAATCTTGTATTCTGCAAAATATTTTAAAATGGCTCCTAATACAGCATTGGGAATTAAGGCGATAATGGTGCCGGAAGCTGTTCCAGCTAACACTTTGTTAAAAAATATTCTTGGGGTTAATTGAGCATCCAGTTTATCAGTGGGCATTTTCAACACTCCTATTGATTATTTTTGTTTTTTTTAAACAAGTTTGAGAATGATTGAACTTTCTATTAGATAAAGAGCAGCCTCAAAGAAGAGCGCTTATTTCTTTGAGGCGCTTTTTATTTAACTAAAGCAAGGAACGATTTTTAATATACATCCGTATCCGCATTATATTTCGCTAAATTATCTTTAACATCTCGCAAGAACTTACCTGCTTGTTGTCCATCTAAAATTCGATGATCAATAGAAAGACATAAATTAACCATATCTGCCACTTTAAAGCCTCCATCTGCGGTTGGCACAAGGCGTTTATTAATTGACTCTACTTGTAATATCGCAGCTTGTGGATGGTTAATAATTCCCATCGATTGGACGGAACCTAGTGTTCCAGTATTATTAAGAGTAAAGGTCCCTCCTTGCATTTCTTTGCTTGCTAGCGTTCCTTGTCGGACTTCTTGTGCCAAGCGATTGATTTCTTTAGCTAGCCCTGCAATCGAATAGTTATCCGCTTGTTGAATCACTGGCACATAAAGATGCTCGTCTGTCGTTACAGCTATGGATAAATTAACATCTTTATGATAAATAATTGAGCCATCATCCCAAGATGTATTGATTTTTGGATTTTTCTTTAACGCTTGAATGACTGCTTTGGCAAAAAATGGGAAGAAGCTTAGAGACAGGCCTTCTTGTTGTTTAAATTCATCTTTTAATGAATTTCTAAGTTGGACTAAGTTGGTCACATCCGCTTCCACCATTAACCAAGCGTGAGGGATTTCGTTGACACTTTGGACCATTTTTTTAGCAATTGCTTTACGTACAGGATCTGCAGAGACAATTTTATCTGTGGTTGTTTCAGTTGGACTAGCTGTTGCGGCGCTTTCATTTTGCGAAGCAACTGGCTCCTCTGAAATTGAAGGGCTAGTTCCTGGACTCACTGTTTTCTCAGGTGTTCTTGCCTGTGTTGGTGTAAAGTTTGTGACATCTTTTCTAGTAATTCGGCCATCACGACCTGTCCCTGTAACTTGTGTTAAATCAATCTTTTTTTCTTGGGCAATTTTAAGGACTGCTGGGGAATAACGACCATTATTTTTTTGATGGGACGTCGCAGTGCTTGTTGTTTCAGCCGTTTCATGTTCTTGCGCTTGTTCCGCACTTGCTTCTTTCACTGGTGCTAAAGTAGCTTCTTCTGTTTTTTCGGTTGTTTCTTCTGTCTCTAACGTCATCACCGCTGTTCCGATGGGCACATCTGTATCTAGAGAAATCAGAAATTCTTTTACTACACCATCAAAATCTGATGGGACTTCCGTGGTGACTTTATCAGAAACGACTTCCATTAAGGGATCATAGCGTTTCACTGAATCTCCTGGTTTAACTAACCATTGGACAATGGCTGCCTCTGTGACACTTTCGCCTAGATGAGGCATTTTGATTTCTTTTGTGGCCATTTATTTTTTCCTCCTTGCTTCAATTAAAATTCTGCTAATTCTTTCATTGCTGCTAATACTTGCTCTTCATTGATTAAAAATTCTCTTTCTAAAGGTAATGCATAAGGCATGCTTGGACAATCAGGTCCTGCAAGTCGTTGAATCGGTGCATCTAAATCAAAGAGAGCATCTTCTGAAATCATTGCCGCAATTTCACTCATCACGCTGCCTTCTTTATTGTCTTCTGTTACGAGTAAGACCTTCCCTGTTTTCTTAGCTGCAGCTACTAATGTTTCGCGATCTAAAGGATATAATGAGCGAACATCGACGATTTCGGCATCAATTCCTTCAGCGGCTAGTTTTTCCGCCGCAGCTAAAGCTAATTGCAAGGTCATGCCGTAACTAATCACGGTTAAATCACTACCCGTTCTAACGACATTGGCTTTGTCAATTGGTACGATATAATCATCTGCAGGCACTTCATCTTTTAGTAAACGATATAAACGCTTATGTTCGTAAAAAATGACTGGATCATCGGAACGAATCGCTGCTTTAATCATCCCTTTTGCATCATAAGGATTAGAGGGGGTCACCACTCTTAATCCTGGTTGTCCACAAAAAACTTTTTCTGTAGACTGAGAATGATACAGCCCACCACGAACACCGCCGCCATAAGGTGTCCGATAAACGATTGGCGCAGTCCAATCGCCTTTTGTTCTATAGCGCATTGTCCGAGCCTCTGATAACAATTGATTGGTTGCAGGCAAAATGTAATCCGCAAATTGAAATTCACCAATTGCGCGATAGCCCATTAAACCTAAGCCGACAGCTAAACCACCAATTAAGCCTTCTGTTAACGGTGTATTAAAACAACGCTCGTCACCGTATTTAGCAGCCAAGCCCTTTGTTACACCGAATACGCCGCCTTTGTCGCCGCCGACATCTTCCCCAAAAATAACTACTTTTTCATCCCGAGCCATTTCTTCAGAAATTCCTAAGTTAATTGCTTCTAAATAAGTCATCTCAGCCATTATATTTCTTCTCCTCTTCTCTTATTTTGCATATACTTCTTCTAAAATTGATGTCGGTACAGGATCTGGCATTGCTTCTGCTTCATCCGTTGCTTGATTGATTTCTGCACGAATTTCTTCATCAATTTTGGCAATGTCTTCGTCTGTTAAATAGCCCTCTTCTAATAATTGTTTTTCAAAAAGCTTCACTGCATCGTTCTTTTTCATTTCTTCAATTTCTTCTTTTGAACGATAAACAGATTGATCATCGTCAGCGGAATGAGAAGTCAAGCGAGAAACCATTAATTCAATCAATTTTGGTCCTTTTTTCCCGCGAGCCGCTTTTACTGCTTCTTTAAATGCTAGATAGACTTCAGTAAAATCACTACCATCAACGGTTACACCTTCAAAGCCATAAGCTTTCGCGCGATCGGCCATTCGTTTATTGGCATACTGTTCTTCAATTGGGACAGAAATCGCATATTCATTATTTTCAACAACAAAAATGACTGGTAATTTTTTTACGCCTGCAAAGTTCATAGCTTCTTGGACTTCTCCTTGATTGGCAGAGCCTTCCCCAGTGGTGGTCAATGCAACAAAATCAGCTTTTTGAAGTTGCGCTGCATAACCAACACCTGTCGCTAATGGCATTTGTGTACTTACTGTTGAAGAGAAGGAAACAATATTATGCTCTTTTGAACCATAATGATTCGGCATTTGACGACCATGGGAAGAAGGATCCGCTTCTTTTCCAAAAGAACCCATTAAAATATCTTTGGAGGTCATGCCCCAAACCAAGCACGCGGTCATATCACGATAATACGGTAAAAAATAATCTTTTTGAGGATCAAAAGCCATCGCCATCGCTACTTGTGCAACTTCTGCCCCTTGACCAGAAATATTGAAAGAGGTCTTACCAATCCTTGTTAATTGCCACAACCGTTCGTCTAAACGACGTCCTCGTAGTACTTGACGATATGCCTGAATCAATTCTTCTTTTGATAAACCCGATTTTTTAAGCGTTTTCATTTTCATCAACCTTTCTCTATTTGTGAATCGCTAAGCCATAAGTATCTAAGGCTGCTTCTTGCAATACTTCTGTCATTGTTGGATGCGCATGGATTGCTTCACCAATTTCAATGGGCGCGGCATCTAAATACATGGCAGTACTTGCTTCGGCAATTAAATCCGTGACATGTGGCCCAATCATAGAAACCCCTAATAAATCATCGGTCTTCTTGTCACGAATTACTTCTATAAAGCCATCTGTTTCTCCATAAACAAGTGATTTACCATTACCATTAAAATTAAAGGTACCAATCACTACTTCTTTATCTGCTGGTAAAGTTTCTCTAGTATAGCCGACACTTGCTATTTCAGGATTTGTATAAACACCTCGAGGCACGTTTGTATAATTTAAAGGTTCAACTGTCTCGCCTAAAAGATGCTGAACAGCTAACTCTCCTTCTTTCATAGCCACATATGCTAGTTGGAGTGTATCGATACAATCACCGATCGCATAAATATGTCCTTCTGTGGTTTGATAAAATTCATTTACTTCAATGCCTTTGTCAGTATATTTCACTGAGGTATTCTGTAACCCTAACTTATTGATATTGGGTTGACGCCCAATTGCTACCATGACTTTGTCAACAGCGAGGCTTTCTTGTCCTGCAACTTCTACTTGAACCTTCTGCCCGATAACTTTCGCTTCTTGGACTTTGCTACCTAATAAAATGTTGATTCCTCGTTGCTCTAAACGTTTCTTTAATTCTTTAGAAATTGTTGCACTTTCATTTATAAGTAACCGATCCAAAAATTCAATGATAGTTACGTTGACACCTAAACTATTTAATAAAGAAGCCCACTCGACACCAATAACGCCACCACCAATAATTGCAATTGATTCTGGTAGCTCTTCTAATTCAAGCATCCCATCAGAAGATAAGATAAATTCTTCATCCAGTGGCAAATTAGGTAACGTTTTAGGACTAGAGCCTGTCGCAATAATGACATTTTTAGGAACGATAATTTCTTCTTCTCGTGTTGGATCATTAAACGTAACTGCCACTGCGCCAGAGACTGGTGAAAAAATGGAGGGACCTAAAATCGCACCTTCGCCTGCTAAAATTTTGATTTTATTTTTCTTGCATAAGCCTTCAACACCTTTGTGCAACTGCTCAACAATTCCTTCTTTTCGTTGTTGTATTTTAGAAAAATCAATGGACGCTGCCTCTGTTTCAATCCCAAAAGAAGCCGCTTGTTTTAAGGTATCAAAAACCTCTGCGCTTCTTAATAAAGCTTTTGTAGGGATACAGCCTTTGTGCAAACAAGTGCCACCTAATTTGTATTTTTCAACAATTGTGACGTTTAGCCCTTTTTGTGCGGCTCGAATTGCTGCTACATAGCCTCCTGTTCCGCCACCTAAAATCAGTAAATCTGTTTGTTCCGCCATTTTGATCACTCCTGCTCAATTTTTGCTTCACTATAATTTAAAGCTTGTTCTTCCCCTGTTAATACTCGATTGACGCCTTCATATAAAGCAGCCATCTCCATTTCACCTGGGTAAACCTTAATTGGTGCAATCCAAGTGACTTTTTGACTAATTTCTTGAACAACGGTTTGCGAATAGGCTGCGCCCCCTGTTAAAATAATTGCATCAATTGTGCCTTCAAGAACCACGGCCATCTCGCCAATACTTTTTGCGATTTGGTAACACATTCCTTTTAAATAGTAATTTGCTGTTTGATCACCTGCAGCTATTTGTGCTTGGATATGCCGTAAATCTGTTTCACCTAGGTATGATTTAAGGCCGCTATTACCCGCAATTAGCTTTTTCACTTGGCTAATCGTTAACTCCTGTTCAAGTATCCATTGCGCAAATTCAACGAGCGGTAAGGCACCACTGCGTTCTGGCGTATAAGGACCTTCACCATCAAGCCCATTTACCACATCCACCATGCGGCTTTTTTGATGCGCCCCCAAGCTAATGCCCCCACCTAAATGAACAACGATAAAATTGCTTTGCTCATATGTTTTCCCTAAATCCTCAGCGATTTTTCGAGCGACCGCTTTTTGATTTAAGGCGTGACCAACGCTACGCCGCTGAATGCCTTTTAATCCAGAAATCCTGGCTAATGGCTGTAGCTCATCTACAACAACAGGATCGACAATAAAGGCTGGCACGTGATATTTTTCTGCAAACTCATTAGCTAAAATCGCCCCTAAATTTGAAGCATGGGTATTAAAGCGTTCTGTCCGCAAGTCTTCTAGCATTTGTTGATCGACAAGATACGTACCGCCAGGAATAGGCTTAAGCAAACCACCACGCCCCACGACAGCGGCTAATTGTGTGATGTTATGTGTTTCTAAAAATTCCGCGATCATTTGTTTTCGAAATGGTGTTTGACTGACAACATTTTCAAAAGGTGCCAATTCTTGGACGCTATGTCTAAGCGTTTCTTCCGCCAAGCAATCATGATTAGCAAAAAGCGCTAACTTAGTGGAGGTCGAGCCAGGATTAATAACCAATACTGTTTCCATTGTTTTCTGCTCCTTTTTTTAAACTTGTCTCATGGCAAATCTTAATGAATGGAATTTGCTTTCTGTTGAATCGCTTCTAGATGTTAAAACGACTGGGACTTTTGTGCCAACAATCGTTCCTCCCACTTTGGCGTGCCCAAACAAGGTTAATGATTTGTATAAACAATTTCCAACATCAATAGTTGGGACCACTAAAATATCTGCATCCCCCATGATAGGACCGCTGTAACGTTTATGCGCAACCGCTTCTTCAGAGGTCGCTAAATCAAGCGAAAGTGGCCCAAAAACCGTAGCCTCTTGTTGATCATTAAAATGTGCCGTGACTTCTTTTGCTAAAACAGACGAAGGCATTTTAGGATTGAAATTTTCCGCTGCGCTTAACAAAGCAATTTTCGGGTGATGCAGTCCCAATTTTTGGGCGACTTCTTTAGCATTTTCAACAATTTCAATGAGGGTCGCTTGAGTGGGGGCGATATTCATCGCACAATCGGTTAACAAGAAGGTTTTCCCCGCAGGCAGCTCCACCATTGCTACATGAGAAAGAATCGGTTTATTTTTTAATTGATGCTCGCTTTTCAACATTTCTTTTAGTAATGTGTGGGTCTGAATAATTCCTTTCAATAAAATTTGTGCTTGACCAGTTGCGACTAAACTGACAGCTTCCTGTGCTACCGCGGCCTCATCTGAGCAATGAACATATTTCCAGAGATTTTCAGTATCAAGATTTTCATTTGTATCAAATACAATAAACTGCAACGGTTGCTCGGCTTCTTTTAGTGCTTTTTTAACTAGCTGTAAAATCTCTGGTTGTGAACCTCCTGCAATTGAAACAGTGATCATTTTCTCACCTCATTTTTTCTTCTTTACACTTTAAATCTACCTTAGTATGTAAGCGCATACAAATTGTTAATTTTTATGTCCTTATTAATATTTTTTATAGAGAAGGAAAAGCTTAGTAAATCAAGCTTTTCTTTCTCTAAACAATTGTTATCTAATTTACTTTTCATGAAAAAACTTCTTTTCTAAGAATGAAAGGAAAACTTATGCTTCGGCACAGCTGTTTATTTATGTCAGATCCTAAAGCATGTTATACTTTAGATACTTATTTTTAGGAGGAATTAAATGGCACTACTACTATTCTTTTTGTTTATCGCCCTACTAGGATTTGGTATATTAAAAATTAATAACCGCAGTATCCTCGGCGGTATCACTCTGGCTTCTGGCACCTTATTGTCATTAGTCACCTTACTATTTATCGGACTAGACAAAATTTATTTACATTTTAAGAATGGCGACCTAATTACTTTGGCCATTGCTTATCTATTAATTCCCGCTGTGTTTATCGGCATTTGCCTTTACTTTATTTTTAATTCACGTACGATGCAAACGAAAGAAGGCAAAAGTGTCACGGCTAAATTGTCTGCTAGCCTAGGACTGAACTTATTAATTGCTTTACCCGCCTTTCTATATTTATTATCAGTTGGCACAGCGCAAATACCTTATGTGCTTTTTCTGCTCTTACTTTTTCTATTGTTAATGGATCTTTTGCTGACCTTTCTATTTGCTGCTTACGTCTTGTATTCATGGATGTACCAAATGATTCCTTTAAAAAAAGCGGTTGATTATATCATTGTTTTAGGTTCGGGAATTCGTAGCGAGGAAGTACCTCCACTTTTGAAGAGTCGGTTAGATAAAGGGATTGAATATTATGAAAAAAATCCCACCGCTAAATTTGTAGTCAGCGGTGGTCAAGGTCCTGACGAACCTGTGGCCGAAGCTTTCGCAATGAAAAAATATTTGCTTTCACAAAATATTCCTGCAGAAGCAATTTTGATGGAGGACCAATCCACAACCACTTATGAAAATATGTTGTTTTCTAAAGCAATAATTCAGGCAGATTGGCAAAAGATGCCGTCTGATTCTAAACAACCCTCTGTTATTTTTTCAACAAATAACTATCATGTCTTACGAGGAGCTATGTATGCCCATCGTGTCGGCTTAAAAGCTGAAGGTGTCGGGGCGCCAACTGCCTTATATTTTTTACCAACTGCTCTAATCCGAGAATACATTGCCTTACTGGTTCATGATAAGCGAATTGTGCTTTTTGTTTTTCTACTTGTCACTCTTCTTTTAGGAATCAGTATCTTACCCATCTAAAAAAACAGCGACTCACATTTTTGTGAGTCGCTGTTTTTATTCTTTTAATATAAAAAGGTTTAATGAACGTAATTGGCTATCAATGCAATCAGCCATAAATGAAGCGGATAGAATCCGTAAAATAAATATTTGAAAAATGGTGCTTTGCTTCCTCTCTCACCATTGTAAAGCGATATAAATGGTAACACAGTGATAAACATAAAATCAGAATTATAAGCTAACATTTCAATTGTCGTTGGCCAATCTCCCAACCATTGAAAACTTGTAACTAAGAAAAAGAGCGCTAATGCACCATATAAACAGTTCCGTAAGACAAGTCTCTTTCTGGCTAAATACGTAATCAACATAAAAGGTAACATCACAATGCCACCTTCAGCAAACATTGCTCCTATTCCTAAAATTGCTAATATACTAATCAATAAAACAATTTTTAAACTGATTTTTGGCATCTCTAGCATCGCTTTTGTCACAATTAACATACTGACACCCAGGGCTAAGGTGAAGAAAATATTGTTGTGAACAGCAACAGCTGGATTATTCACTAAATGATTTAGAAGCGTATTTCCAACAAACATGATTGCTGCCCAAATATACAAACGACCATTGTAACGATAAACATTCCGTGTATAGTTGAACCCTTCTACAGCCATGTAACCAAAAAATACACCGACACAACGAGTAATTACATGAAAAATCAGTGCCCATTCTGGCGGAACAAAATAACTAATATGGTCAAGAACCATTAACCCCATCATCAATAACTTTAAGCGATTTGCGTTCATGAATCGTCTCCTTTATTTTTTCTACAGAAACTATCATATCTTTTTATATAACAGAAAACAACGAACATTCTTGTTAGATTCAACCATTCTTTTTGTCACTTCCGTTAAACTTGGTACCGCAAAGATAAGTCTTCAAATAAATAATGTTGGTATTTAAATTGTTCAAAATGAATTTTTCGAATTTCTTGCTTAATGGCTGTTAAGCATTCATCGACCGTCATCAATGATTCTTCTTTTAGAAGCGCCTCTTCTATTAATAATTTGCATTGGCAATCAATCAATAAAAGTTGACTATAGAATGTGTAAAATGTTTCTTTATTTAATTTTTCAATCAAATTTTTAGCTTGATTCTGCAGCTTTTGATAACATTTGGTCAATTTTTGATAATCCATTAAATCAACTAACTGACCTTGTTTTAACATGTTACTAAAGTCTAAATCCCAAAGCATTTCTTTAGTCGGCTGTTGCAATAAATAATACATAGAATGACTACTAATAATTTCAGTGGTCGGTTCTTCAATTGTTTCATAAAAAGTCACAAAATATTCTCGCTCAATCACAGTAATAATTTCTTCTTCTGAAAGCTCACAATCTTCTAAATTTTGATAGAATATCAATAATTTAATCCGCTCATCTATTTTATTCAGCGAAGCGACTAATTCAGGAAAAAGAACCGACTGACAATTCTCTACTAATTCTCTTGCCTTATTTTGTTCATTTTTATAAAAGCTGTATAACTTTTTCCGCTGTTTTAACGAGTTTAATAAGTTATCGGGTATATTCCAGTAATATTGTTTCTTCATAGCATTCCCACTCTTCTTTTTTATGTACAATTTTACAAAATTGGTCTTAGCCAATTTCGTCTCTAGTTATTCTATCAAAAAAGTGACGCTTTTTTACTGACAATAATTACTCGTTTTACGCCCAAAAAGTGAAAACTCAACTGTTAAGTAATTATTGGGGCTTGTTTCTCGCGGGCCGAAAAAACTTTTTCCTTTTAAAAGTCCAGAAAAAGACCTACACTAGAGATAGACAAACGTTGGAGGGATTTAAATGGATTTACACTTAACGAATAAATTAGCATTAATTACTGGTTCAACCAAAGGAATTGGCAAAGCAATTGCGATTGAAATGGCTCGTGAAGGGACCGATGTCATTATCAATGGGCGCAATGAAGCCGAAGTAATCAAAGTTGTTGAAGAAATACAAACAATGTTTCCAGACACTCATCCTCAAGCAGGAACTGCCGATATTTCCATTGAAAGTCAACGAACTACTTTACTTGAAAAATTCCCTAAAGTCGACATTTTAGTGAACAATATGGGGATTTTTGAGCCAATGGAATACTGGGACATCGATGACGCCACTTGGGAAAAATTTTTTACTGTGAACGTGTTGTCAGGCAATGCATTAGCAAAAGCTTATCTACCTAAAATGCTTGCACAAGATTTTGGTCGCATTATTTTCATTGCTAGCGAAGAAGCGGTGATGCCTTCTGGCGAAATGCCCCAATATAGCATGACAAAAACGATGAATCTTTCCTTAGCTAAAAGTTTATCTAACTTAACTGTTGGCACACATGTCACCGTTAACACGGTTATGCCTGGCTCAACCCTTACCGAAGGTGTAGAAAAAATGTTGGAAGATATGTACGCTGATTCAGACATTCCCAAAGAGGATTGGGAAAAAGATTTCATGAAAAATCATCGTTCTCGTTCACAAATCCAACGGCTCATTCGACCAGAAGAAATTGGTCGTTTTGTTACCTTTGTGGCCAGCCCAGATTCTTCTTCTTTCTCAGGAGAAGCCTTAAGAATCGATGGCGGCTTAGTTCCAACAATCTTCTAAAATAAACAAAAAAGACAGCCAGCAAAAATTCACATTTTTTGCTGGCTGTCTTTTTAAGCATATTAATTGATTACTTACCAAAAGTAAGTTATATTTATCTCGAATTCGAAATAAAAAGAGGTGAAACAATGACCCAACAGCAAGAAGCTTTAAAAGCCTATATCGGTTTATTAAGAACCAGCCATCAACTAGAGCAACTTGCCAAGCAAGATGTCACTTGTTATGACTTAAACATTACAGAATTTTCAGTGTTAGAGCTGTTACTCCATAAAGGTCCTCAGACCATCCAAAAAATTAAGGAGAAAATTTTAATCGCTAGCAGTAGCACCACTTATGTTATTGACCAATTACATAAAAAAGGCTATGTAACGCGCACCCCCAGTGAAAAAGACCGACGCATTACTTACGTTGAATTAACAGAAGCTGGAAAAACATTAATTAAAGAAATTTTCCCGACGCATGCAAAGCGAATTGCAGAAGCATTTGAACAACTCTCTTCCGAAGAATTAACACTTCTTCAAAAAACTTTACGAAAAATAACAAATGAAACGAAATGAGGAAATAATGATGAAAAAAGAAGATCAATTATTAGGAATCCACCACGTTACAGCTATGACAAGTGATGCAGAAAAAAACTATCACTTCTTTACGGACGTTTTAGGGATGCGTTTAGTCAAAAAAACAGTGAATCAAGATGATATCTATACTTACCATACCTATTTTGCCGATGATTTGGGTACACCAGGTACAACCATGACCTTTTTCGATTTTCCCAATAACCCTAAAGGATTAAAAGGAACCAATACAATTTCAAGAACAGGGTTCCGGGTTCCTTCAGATGCAGCTTTGACTTATTATGAAAATCGCTTCAATGAATTTGCTGTCAAACACACAGGTATTTCTGAAGAATTTGGCAAAAAAGTCCTTCGCTTCTGGGATTTTGATGATCAAGCGTATCAATTAATCTCTGATGAATTAAATCAGGGCGTTGCAGCGGGCACCCCTTGGAAAAAAGGACCTGTCCCTACAGAATTTGCGATTTATGGCTTAGGACCTGTCGAAATAGCTATTTCCTATTTTCATGAATTCAAAGAAGTCTTTGAAGAAATTCTAGGCTTTCACGTAGTGGCACAAGAAGGCAATCGCTATTTACTAGAAGTTGGCCAAGGTGGCAATGGTGCCCAAGTCATTTTGGTAGACGATGATACTAGCTCACAAGCGCAACAAGGATATGGTGAAGTACATCACGTTGCATTCCGCCTAGCGGATCGTAAATCACTTGGGACTTGGCAAGCGCTCTTTGATCATTTAGGCTTACAAAACTCTGGCTATGTCGATCGTTATTACTTTGAATCATTGTATGTTCGTATTGGGCATATTTTAGTCGAATTAGCCACCGATGAACCAGGATTTATGGGGGATGAACCTTACGAAACATTAGGAGAAAAGTTATCTCTTGCGCCATTTTTAGAAAACCGTCGTGAGTATATTGAGAGTGTTATCAAGCCTTTCAATACAAAACGAGCCTAAGGAGGAAAAAACATGCATTCAATTTTTAAAAAAGGACATCCTGAAGCACCTGTCTTTGTGCTACTTCACGGTACAGGTGGTGATGAAACATCTCTCCTACCAATTGCCCAAGAACTAAATAAACAAGCTACTGTGCTAAGTATTCGTGGTGATGTTTCAGAAAATGGAATGAATCGTTATTTTAAGCGCCTAGCGGAAGGTCATTATGACTTAGAAGATCTAGAAAAACGCGGCGAGGCGCTTCATAAGTTTATTCAACAAGCCGCTAACGAGCATCAATTTTCATTGGATAAAATTATTTTTATTGGCTATTCAAATGGGGCCAATATCGCTATTCAATTATTGCTTACTCATCCCGATAGTTACCATCAAGCTGTCCTCTATCATCCCATGTTTCCTGTTGAATTGACCAATCAACCAGACTTGACCGACACTTCTGTTTTATTATCTCTAGGAGAGCATGACCCGATTGTTCCACTTCCTGAGAGTATGCGTGTGATTCAACTATTTCAGAATCATGGAGCAACCGTACAAGAGGTTTGGACACAAAGTCATCAATTAACTTATCAAGAAATTAAGGAAACACAAACTTGGTTGGCACATCTGTCCTCTTAACAAAAAAGTGGGTGCTAAGTCGAAATGACTTAGGACCCACTTTTTCTATTTTGAGATAATTCACTGTCTGAGCTTCTTTTTATTCTGCCATTTGAACAACTATTTTACCAACTGCATGGTGCGTTTCACTGAGTGCATGTGCATCATAAATCCCTTGTCTAGAAAAAGGGAAAACTTCACCAATAATTGATTTCACTTTTCCAGCTGCCATCAAATCAGCAATTTTTTGTAATTGTTCTCCATTTGGTTGAAGCCAAATACTTTCAGCAGAAATATTTTTTTCGGCTGCCAATTGTTTATCTTCAATGCCCACAATTGAAACAAGACGACCGGTGTTTGGTTTTAAGACGTCAAAACTATTTTTTTGAACCTCACCCCCCATTGTATCAAAGACCAAATCAACATCAG
Source organism: Enterococcus sp. DIV2453a (assembly GCF_050533535.1). Lineage (NCBI taxonomy): Bacteria > Bacillati > Bacillota > Bacilli > Lactobacillales > Enterococcaceae > Enterococcus > Enterococcus sp. DIV2453a. Next base: position 1,461,579 of record NZ_CP172899.1, read on the forward strand.
TTAATACCTCTGCAAAATTCGTTGTATGATAATCAATCACTTCATCTGCACCAATTTTTTTCAGTAAGGCATGATTTTTTGCGCTAGCGGTCGTGATGACATGTGCGCCCGCTTCTTTTGCTAGTTGAATCGCATAAGTACCGACCCCACCTGCACCAGCATGAATTAAAACAGTTTCTCCTTCTTTAAGGTGCCCATGATCAAACAATGCTTGCCAAGCGGTTAAACCAGCCAACGGAACGGCAGCCGCTTCTTCAAAGCTAATTGTTTCAGGGATTTTTGCTAATAAATGATCATCCACAATCGTTACTTCTGCATAGGTCCCAAAACGAGTAGTTTCAGGACGAGCAAAAACTTTATCGCCAACTTGCCAATCCGTTACTTGACTCCCCACCTCTGTAATCACACCAGCGACATCCCAACCAAGAATAATCGGAAAGGACCAATCAAACATCTGTTTTAAATATCCTTCACGCAATTTCCAATCAATCGGATTAATTGATGTCGCGTATTCTTTTACCAACACTTGATGTTCCGATAATTCTGGCAGTGTTACTTCTGCTTCTTCAAGTACCTCTTTACTTCCGTACTGATTAATCACAACAGCTTTCATAAACCAACTTCCTCTCATTTGTTTCATTTTTCACACTTTTAGTATACGCCTATTGCCTTCTTTTTATATAAGAATATGCTTTAGTTAAATTGAGAGAAAGTAGCTGTTTTTAGTCTATTATTCATAACGTAAAGATTCAATTGGATCTAATTTGGCTGCTCTTCGAGCTGGTAAAGTTCCTGCTAAAAAAGCAATAAACATAATAACTAAGATAATCATTAGTGAAGATGGCAATGAAAATTGAATTAATTTAAATCCTGTTAAAGCCTTTAAAAAAGAATCCGTTGCCAAACGATTAACTAAATTTCCAACCCCAACAGCTCCTAAAATGCCTAACATTGAGCCAAAAAAGCCAATTAAAGCCGCCTCAACACTAAAAATTGTAAAGACTTTCCCATTGCTAAGACCCATGGCTTTCATTAAACCAATTTCTCGCGTTCTTTCTTGGACAGACATATACAGCGTGTTAATAATGCCAAAGCTTGCAGCTAACAAGGCAATTGCACCAAACATGGTTAAAACACCAGTGATTGCATTGATTATATTACGAATCATACCAATTTCATCTTCGACAGTAGTCGCTAAATAGCCAGCTTTATCTAAGTCTTTTTTGATGTCCTTAATCTGCTCTGGCGTGCTGTCTTTTTTAACTTCAGCAATAATCATCGCGTATTGATTTTTTAAATGTTCTGGAAGATCTGCTTGATTGATTGAGACAACTTTATCAATCAATGCTTTATTCATCAGCGAGAGCCCATTTTGAATGACACTGGTATTTCTAACGCCAACAATTTTTGCTTCAATAACTTGCTCTTGTCCTTTCAAGGAACTTGAGATACCTAATTGAACTGTTTCTCCCACGGCAGCTTTACTAGATGTATAGCCGAGTGCCTTTACATATTCTGGTGACAAATTAATTTCGAAGTCCTGGCTCGTTTGCGAAACTTTACGGCCAGCCGCTAAATCAATGGTCATCTCATCTAGCGCAGAAGTTGCTGAAAATACATATTTATGCTTATCTGCTCCTTTTATATAATCGATAGCAACGGATTTCATTGGTTCCACTGATGTAATATCCGAGATTTTTTTAATCTTCTCAATATCTTTTTCAGCAAGCATACTTTGTTGTTGAATCGTACTGGTTTTTTTCTCTGGATTATATTTACTTGGTTCTGTTCCGTTACCAACATTCATCTCCATTTTTGGCTGAATAAATAGCTGATTTGCACCACCGACACTGCCGACTTGTTTGTCAATATAATCATTTACACCAATATTGACTCCTGTAGTTAAAGCTATGGTAAATGCTCCAATAAAGATTGCAATAATGGTCAATACGGTTCGGCCTTTATTACGCATTAAATTGGTACTAGCTGATTTTAAAATATCTCTAAATTTCATTTACTCATCTCCTCCTACAATCAAGCCGTCTCGAACATGAACTTGCCGATCACAACGTGCTGCTAAATCTGGATCATGTGTCACAATAATTAAGGTAATTCCTTTATTTTTATTTAAATCAAATAATAATTCTTCAATTTTCTTCCCAGTGGCAGAATCTAAATTCCCTGTAGGTTCGTCCGCAAAAATAATTTGCGGATTATTAACTAAAGCACGCGCTATGCATACCCGTTGTTTTTGACCACCAGATAAATTATTCGCTTTGTTTTGAACTTTATCTTCCAAACCGACTGCTTTTAACGCATCTAAAGCCATCTTTTTCCTCTTGCTACCGGAAATTCCACCAATTTTTAATGGTAAAAGAACATTATTTAAAACTGTATCCTTGGCATTCATAAAGAATTGTTGAAAAACAAAACCAAATTCTTCATTTCTCGTTTTATTCAGCACTTTCTTTCTAATACTAGTAACATTTTTACCATTTAAATAAATATCTCCTGAAGTTGGTTGATCTAACAATGCCAAAATGTGCATAAATGTTGATTTCCCAGAGCCACTTTTACCAATTATGGCCACAGATTCACCTTTTTCAACTTTTAAATCAACACCTTTTAACGCATCAAATTTTGTTTCGTTCTTTCCATAACTTTTTTTAATATTTTTTGCTTCAATTACCGCCATGTTACCCCTCCATTTTTCATTCTTTGTCGTTTACTTATTTACAAAGTTTTTTACTCTTTTCATACTCCTTTCTTCTCTTTCTATTTTGACGGAAGCCCTTTCCTTTGTCATGGTACTTCCGATGTATCTCTCAATTAAAACAATAAGAACATGTTCCAAATTCACCTCATTGAACATGTTCTTATTAATTAGTTATGCATTTACGCGTTTAATTTCACGATGTTTATTCAATAAATAGGCCAAACCAAGATTAATGCCAACAAAGCAACTGATTGTCAGAAGAAGTGGTAGGACCGTAAAACCAGTGGATTGATAACCAACCATTGCTTGCAAGACATGGAGCATTCTCAGGCGCATTGGTGCCCCCCCTAATTGTGCAATCGTGCCCAGTAAAATAGGAATCATTAATAACAGCAATAAAACAATGAGTTTTTTTACGCCATCTATCCGATCATTAAAGACACCTGCTAACAAGCCAAGTGAGCCGCTAAGCATTAGTAAGATAAAAAAGAGCAACCACGACATGAAAAAGTTTCCTTGCGCATAGACATCAATTAATTTCATTGATAATTGAAAATGAGAAATGAAATTGCCGCTAAATACTTTAATCAGTACAAGTACAGCCAAGGATCCAACCAAAGATAAAATAGCATTACTTACAAAATTAACCAAAAAAATCGTCCAGCGGGAAAGCCCGTTTTGAATAAACAGTTTAAAATCTGTGTTTACCCCTAAAAATGATAGTATCCCCATAAAAACCAGACAAGGAATTACTGCATCAGAGCTGACAGTGTTCACGTCGTTAGAAAAGAGCAACCCAATAAGAGGAAAAAGAATGCCGAACAAAGCATAAAAGCCAAAATAAATTGCTAAGGAACGGACTTGATAAATAACACGATACCGCAAAGCTGTTTTAAATTTCATTTTACTTTTCCTTCTTTCTATTGGTTAATTGTACAAAATATGTTTGTAAATTTAGCGGCGCAATTTGAACCTCTGCTTTTTCAGTCGGCAAGTCGCCGTACACGTAAGCCGTAACTGCTCCACCTAAAGTGTCCATGCCTAAGATTTCCAATGACTGAGTATAGCGCTCTACTTGTTCTTTCGGCCCAGAAACAATGCGACCGTTTTTCAAAATTGTTTCAATAGATTCTGCGCGAATCAATTTTCCTTGATCAATGATGATAATATCTTCTAATAAATTCGCAATTTCTTCAATCAAATGGGTGGAAATCACAAACGTACGGGGACGTTCTTGGTATGTCTCAATTAAATAAGTATAAAATAATTCCCGATGATTGGCGTCTAAACCTAAGACTGGCTCATCTAAAAAAATATACTCACAGGGGACGGATAGCGCCACTATTAGTTTAGCAATACTCCGATAACCAGTTGATAATTTTTTGAATGTCTTTTTACTATCTAAACCAAAATCGCTTAACATTTGTTCGGCCAAAGACCAGTCAAAGGATCCATAAAAACCTTCAGTCGTTTTAAAAATATCTTTAATTTTTAACTGAGGAGGAAACAAATTATCTTCACTCATTAAGTAAATATGAGTCAAAGCAGCCTCATTATCGGTCACTGTTTCTCCCGCCAATTGAACGGAACCTGAAGTGGCAAAACTTCGATTATTTATGATATTTAATAACGTACTTTTACCAGCCCCGTTTCTGCCTAAGAGCCCATAAATCGTTTCTTTTTCAAAAGTAATTGAAATATTATCTAGTGCTTTTTTTTGATGATATTTTTTACTTACTGATTCCACCCGCAAACTCATGCTTCATACCCTCTTTCAATTAGTTGTTTTAATTGTTCAGCTGTAATCCCTAATTTTTTAGCTTCTGCGACAACTTCTAAGACTTCTTTATTTAAAAATTCTTCTTTCCGTGCACTTCTTACTCTCTCTTGAGCGCCTGGTAAAACAAACATGCCAATCCCCCGTTTCTTTTCAATCAGCTGTCGTTCTACTAATAAATTCATTCCTTTTAAAACGGTGGCTGGATTGATTTGGTAACTTTTTGATATTTCTGTGGTTGAGGGAATTTGTTCGCCTTCTAAGTAAGCGCCATTAAAAATTCCTTCGGCAATCTGATCGGCTACTTGCTGAAATAAAGGCTTTTCCCCCGAAAAATTAAATTCCATTTTTACACCTCGCTTAAACGGTTAACTGCTTATGTAACTAACTATATATCTTAGAAATTCTTTTGTCAACAAAAAAACCATTGTTTCCAAAGAAATTTTTCTTTGAAAACAATGGCGATACTTTTGAGTTTATTGAATGGTTTCGTTCTTATAGGGTTCCATTGTATAACAATTCATCGGTTGTTTCGTTGACAATTTTTAAGCGATTTTGTTTTTTTATCAAAATACTTTTATAGGTCGTTCCTGTAGCCTTTTCTTCCATCACAAGAATGCGTTTATACTCATTATCAGTGACTTGCTTAATCGTTGTTTGATTTAAGGACGGGATTTTTTCTTTTAGCGTTTTTTCTTCCGCCAGACCTTTTAAGATTTCTGATTCTGTAGTGGAACTTGTGGATTTACTAGAATCGCTTGATACACCTTCGTTATTAGACGCACTTTCAGATGACTTGCGACTTGATTCGGTTACTTTAGGCTGTGATGATTCACTGGTATTGGTTGAATTCATTTGGGTTTGATTCCCACATGCACCAATTAGCAACCCAACGCCTAAGATAGAGCTTGCTAAAATAGTTTTTCTAATCATTTGCATGACCTCCTACATCTATCATTACTTTAACCTTAACATTTTTCAGCTAAGAGAACAATTTTTCAGATTAGAAAAGACCACTAGTCGTTATTTAAATAAACGAACTAGTGGTCTTACTTATTTAGGAATGATCTTCATATGAGTGAGTGGGTAATAAACAAATTGTGCTTTCCCTAAGATTTGATCTGCATGTATTGCACCAAAAGAACGGCTGTCTTTGGACATACGGCGATTATCACCAAGCACAAAATAGCTATCTTTAGGTAATTTTTCTTGCATTAACAATTCTTTTGAATCAAAATTCGTAGTGTAAGGCATCGTTTCATGATCTTTTTTTCTGTTTTTAGTTAAATAGGGTTCAGCGATTGGCTGATTATTGACATATAATTGATCGTTTTCGTAACGCACAGCTTCCCCTGGTAAACCAATCACACGTTTAATCAGAATCGATCCTGTGTCTGTTTTAAAGACCACCACATCAAACCGTTTAATGGCGGAGAATTTTTCCATCACAATCATATCTCCTTGATTCAAGGTTTTTTGCATAGAATGGCCATCCACCCGAACAGGAATCAGGAAAAATCCTCTTAAAATAAAAACGGCTACGATTGCTGGTACTAAGATTTTCAAAAAGTACATTAAATACCCAACATAATCACGTTTCTTCTTCAACTTCGTGCCACCTTTTTTCTAGTTTTTTTGAATTTCTTTGACTGCTGTATCGTAGGCAGCGTCATTTTCAAGAATTAATTTACCTAAAGTGGCTTCAATTTTTGTGGCTGTTTCATTGTCGATTTCTCCAGTTACAGGCAAGCCATTTTTCTGTTGAAGATCGCTAACCGCTGCTTTTGTTTCTGCGGTGTAGTTTGCATTGTTTTCATCAACAGGATACGCTAATACAGCTAAAATAGCATTTAAGTTCTGAATATCTTCAGATTGATCTCCTTCTTTTAGCGTTTTATCGCGAGGAATCAATTTTAAATAGGCATACTCGGGGTAATCAGCTTTGATGGTTGGTTCAATTCCTTTTTCGTTGATCCATTCGCCTTTTGGTGTTAACCATTTTAAAACAGTCAATTTTATTTCGGTTTGGTCATTTAAATCCTTCACCGTTTGGACCGTTCCTTTGCCAAATGTTTTCGTTCCAATTAATGGGACATTCGCAGATTCATGCAGTGCTGCAGCAAAAATTTCGGATGCACTGGCACTATTGCCATCAATGATAACTGCAACAGGTTCTTTTACTTTAAAGCCGCCGTCTAATTCTTTGGAAGCAACTTCTTTCATCGTACGTCCTTTTTTGTCTTCAAATTGAACAATTGTTTCGCCATTTTTTAAAAACATACTGGCCATTCGCTCTGCTTGATCTAGCAGTCCACCAGGATTTTGGCGTACATCAATTACAAAGGATTTAGCTCCTTTGTCTCGTAAATTCGTGATTGTTTCTTTCAATTCCTGATATGTTTTTTTACCAAAGGACGTAATTTTAATCGAGCCAATTTGTGCATCTTTTTTGTCTAACTCACCTGTCACTGTTTTAACGGGAATTTTCCCACGTTTGATTGAGATATTTTTAGTTTCTCCCTCTCTTTGGATAGTCAATTCAACGGAAGTTCCTTTTTTACCTCGGACTTTTGACACGACTTCTGCTAGTTTCATCCCTTTTGTAGCTGTACCATCAACTTTTTCAATAATATCGCCTTCTTTGATTCCCGCTTTTTCAGCTGGGGAATCTGCTACAGGTGCCTCTGCTACAACTGGTTCGCCATCTTTCATTGTCATAGTGGCACCAATTCCTTCAAAATCGCCAGATAAGCTTTCGTTTAAATCATTGGCAGCAGATTCATTTAGATAAGTTGAGTATGGGTCTCCAATGGCTTCAGACATGCCTTTTAAGGCGCCTTCAACTAATTCATTTTTATCTACTTCACCTACATAATTGGTACTAATTTCATTATATAAATCCTGCACTTTGCTTAAATCAGCATTGGTAATTGCCCCTTCTTGACTCATCTTTTTAACACGATGATCAAAATAAATATAACTACTTCCTCCAGCTAAAAATGCGACACAGAGGAGCGAAATAATATATTGATAAAAAGGAACAGTTCGTTTGTTCTTCATAGATTTCATCTCATTTCTAACAAATTCGTCACTACTTTTGTTTACTATAACATGAATGAAAAAAGAGGAAAAGCTTTGTTTGCTTTTCCTCTGGATTTATTTATTGTTTTCAAGGTACTTTTCCCATAACTCATCAAAGATGTCCATGTTGCTTAAATAGTCAGCATTCATTTCTAAATAAGAAGAAAGTTCATGATAATCCTCGGTTTGTTTTGGAAACTGAATATCTTTGGCCGCTTCATTGGCAAAATCAGTTTCAGAATCTTTAGCCGGACCTTTTAATGTCATTAAGTAATGGTAAAAGCTTCGTCTCATGTAAATTAATCACTCCATTTTTCTTCGATAAATTCACTTCTACGTTGATGGGACAATCCATAACGCAAAGCGTCTTTTTTATAAAAGTCTTGATGGTATTCTTCAGCAGGATAAAATGGTGCTGCTGGTTCGATGGTGGTAACAATTGGTTCTGTAAAACGGCCGCTATTAGCTAGACGTTCTTTACTTTTCTCAGCAATTTCTTTTTGTTCTTGAGAACGATAAAAAATAACTGGCCGATAATTATCGCCGCGGTCTTGAAACTGACCGAAAGCATCAGTAGGATCCGTTTGTTGCCAATAAATGTCCACTAATTGTTCGTAAGAAATAATCGCTGGATCAAAGGTGATTTCTACTGCTTCCGTATGGCCTGTTGTGTGTGTTAGAACCTGTTCATATGTTGGATTAGGCACGTGCCCACCTGTATAACCCGAAACAACTGAGATAATCCCTGGTTGTGTATCAAAAGGCTGCACCATACACCAGAAACAGCCGCCTGCAAAAATTGCTTTTTCTTCCATCTCTAACACTCCTTTTTTATTTCTCTTTTGGCAAGTATATATTCATCCGAATGTCATCGTCAACTAAATTAATCTTTTCTGCTCGAACAAATAGACCATTTTGCATTCTAAACTGATCTAAACGTAATAAAACAGTTTGATCATCTGGATTGATTTCAACCCATTTAGGTAGTTTGTAAGAACGTTTAGCAAATTTCAATACTTCTTTAATTGGCAAGCCTAACGTTCCTATAGATAAACTTTTTGCTTTTAATTGTACATTACCATTCGCCATCACGTAAGGATCAAAATATAAGTAAAAAGGAATGTCATGCCCTAACACCTGAAATGTTCCATTTAATAAAGCATCATTTTCTAAATAAAATTTATATTTGATCTCCGAACCTTTTTGAAAGTCGGCTAAATAAAAGTCAATCAGTTTGTTCACTTGTTGTTTTTTTGACTGAATGGTGACGACTGGCTCGCCTTCTTTTTCAACAATTGCTGGTATTTTCTTTAAATCTGGTTCGCGAACTTGTGTTGCTCGAAATGTCACGAAAGCTACACTACCAATGACTAAACCCACTAGAACAAGAAAAGCGATTTTCCAGGGATTTCGTTTAAGATTGGTTGGTTGTGTCTTTTTAATTGATTTACTTGTTTTTGGCTTTTCTTCATTCATTTTATTCACTACCTTCTGATTTGGTTATCCATTCTTTCTCTGTCTTGACCATTTCATCCCGGACAGCTCCGGCCATAATTTGGTAGCCAAGATTATTCGGATGGAAGCGATCTTCTTCATATAACAAATTGTTTAAATCCTCTTTGCTAGCACTACTTCCTGTAGTTTCTGAGTCGCCACCGGTTACGCCAACTTCATCGCCACGACCTTTATAGAGTAAATCATTGATAGGAATGAAATAGGCTCGTTTTTGCTCTTGAACCATTTCTTCGGTTGCTTGATTCCAGTTATCAACGATTTCTTGCATTTCTGTAATTTCGGAAAAGTTTAAGTAGAAGGGATTGTAAATTCCTAAGACATAAATAGGGGCCTTCTCGTTGTACTCTCGGATTTCTTCAAGTAGTCGTCTTACTCGGCGTTGATAGGCTTTTTGTGGACGATTGAACGAGCTGACTTTCAAGTCGAAAATATTACTACTAATTACTTTCATTAAGTCATTTCCACCAACCGTTAGCGTAATCACGTCCGCAGAGGCAAGGCCCTTTTGAATTTCAGGTTTCTCTTTGATTCGTTTTAAAATTTGATCACTACGATCCCCATTTTTCCCAAAATTGTCTGTTTGAACACCGTTCAAGTTGTAGTGTTCTTTTAAATCATCTGCCACAATAGGAACAAAACCTCCACTATTCGTCAAATCGCCAATTCCTTCAGTTAAAGAATCACCGATAGCTGTATAATGAATGACTTCTTTTTGATTTTTTTGAGCAGTTGTGGCCACTTTCTCTTGCTTTAATAGTGGCTTTGCTTTGGGGATGGCCACACTTAACAATGTAAAAACACCTAGCGCAATGAGGATAGGTGTTAAGACGGTCAGCAAAATATGCTGTGTTTGTTTTTTCATCTTCGTCACTTCCTTTTAAATAAACCAACAAGAAATTTTCCTTTTCTTGTTAGAAAGAGGTTGCGTCTACTCATTTAAGAGCGAGACCCAACCTCGTTATTTCTTAGTCTGTATAGTACATAATAGCAAAGGCATTTTTTCCTGTATGTGTTGCAATGACTGGATTCGTATGTAATACGGGAATATCCATGTCTTTAAAGATTGCTTGTAATCCTTCTTTGAATCCATTTGCTAGTTCTAGCCCATCCGCATGAGAAATGCCAATTTGTCGAACATTTGGAATCTTACTTAATTCTGATTTCAATTCGTCAAACCATTTATTAAACGTTTTAACGCCTCGGCCTTTCGCTACAGGAATCAATTCCGTATTTTCAAAGTCCATGACAACTTTCATATTAAAAATGTTTGATAATAATCCTGTTGTACGGCTGATTCGTCCACCTTTAACCAAATTATCCAATGTTGAAATGCCAATGTATAATTTGGTATTTTGTTTGACGCGTTCAATTTCAGCTAAAATTTCTGGAACACCCGCTCCCGCTTGTGCCAATTTTGCTGCTTGAATGACTTGGAAAGACAAACCTTGGTCTGTAAAATCGCTATCAATCACCGTTACTTTACTTGATGATAAGTTGCTAGCTTGACGGGCCGCTTCAACCGTTCCACTTAAGCCTTTTGTCATGTGAATCGAAATTACTTCACTGCCATCTTCACCTAAGCGATCATATAATTCTACAAATTCACCAATTGGTGGTTGACTCGTTTTGGGTAAGGCCTTCGCATTAGCCATCATGTCCATAAATTTTTCGCCTGGCAAATGATCATCATCTGGATAAACAACGCCATCAACCATAATTGATAAAGGCATCATATGGATATTTAATTCATCTCTAAGACTTTTTTCCATCGTACATGAAGAATCCGTTACGATTTTAACGTTTGTCATAAATTTATCACTCTTTCTTTAAAAGGAACCTGTTTTCATGGTAGAATACCATTAAACGGTTAATTATCTAGTTATAGTATAACAGACACTGCCGAATTTTTCATCAAATTAAAATAAAGGAAGTGAATTTATTGGAAAAAACGCATTTCTCAAAAAAATACCTAATCGTGAACGAAGTCTTGAATGCAGTTACACATGGCATAGGCGCAGGTTTAAGTATTGCTGGTTTAGTCATTTTACTTGTTAAAGGGGCTCGTTTAGGCTCACCAATTCACGTGGTATCTTATGCTATTTATGGCTCCATGTTGATTCTACTTTTTTTATCTTCAACGTTATTTCATAGTTTAATTTTTACTAGAGCCAAAAAGGTCTTTCAGGTCTTCGATCATAGTTCTATTTTCTTATTGATTGCTGGCAGCTATACGCCGTTTTGCTTAATTAGTATTGGCGGTTGGTTAGGTTGGACCTTGTTCAGTTTAGTCTGGTTAATCGCCATTGTCGGTATTGTCTATAAATCCCTCACGTTGCATAAACAAGAAACAGTGAAAAACATTTCAACGATTATTTATATTGTTTTAGGTTGGCTCTGTATCATCGCTGCTCGTCCGTTATATGAATCTCTTGGATTTACAGGAACAGCGTTATTGGTCGCAGGGGGTGTGTCTTACACATTAGGTGCCGCCTTCTATTCATTGAAAAATGTGCGGTTTATGCATGTGGTTTGGCACTTGTTCGTCATGCTTGCAGCGATTCTCATGTATTTTTCTGTTCTCTTTTATACGTAATCACAGCACAATAAGAACACGATGCTCAAAGCATCGTGTTCTTTTATTGCCCTAAATCTCTTTATTATAAAGGATTATTCTTCTTTTCGAATTATTTTAACATAAATTAGTAGAAAAGACTTTACAAAACGAACATACATTCGTATAATAACAATACGAACACTCGTTCGAATCAAATGAAGAGGTGATACACATGGAAGCAATTCGTCGTGTTGGATTTTTATTTTTTGTATTGGTTATAGGTATTTTTTTGGGAACATTAGGATTACGTCTTGCTTTTATGATCGTGACGCCGTTATTTATTCTTTGGTTTATGTCATGGGATGAGAAGCGTTATACACGTACACGTAAACAACAGCAAGCAAGATACGTTTATCGTAAGTTCCCTTAATAAATAATAAAACGGTGTGTTCCCCCCAAGCTATGCTCCGTTTTTATAAATATGTCAAAGAAAGAGCGAAGGATTAAATTCCTTCGCTCTTTCTAATTAAATTAGATTAGTATTCCATTAAGGTAACAATATCGTAGCCATCAATTTTATCGCGGCCATGTAAATCCATTAATTCAATTAGGAACGCACAACCAACCACAATACCACCTAATTGTTCGACTAATTCGATGGTTGCTTTAATTGTACCACCAGTTGCTAGCAAGTCATCACAAATCAAAACACGTTGACCTGGTGTGATGGCATCTTTGTGCAACGTTAATGTATCTGAACCATATTCTAAGTCATAAGTCACTTCGATGGTTTCACGAGGAAGTTTTCCTTTTTTGCGAACCGGAGCAAAGCCAACCCCTAATTCATAAGCCACTGGACAGCCGACAATAAAGCCACGAGCTTCCGGTCCTACAACCATATCAATTCTTTTTTCTTTCGCGTAATCCACGATTTGTTTCGTTGCTTCACGATAGGCATCCCCATTAGCCATTAATGGAGAAATGTCACGGAACACGATCCCTTTCTCAGGATAATCTGGAATGCTTGCAATGTAATCTCTTAAATCCATTTTTATTTGTCCTCCTCATTCCACAGCCATTGTTGTATTGTTTGACAATCACTGTAAAGTAGAAATTCTTCTGTTTTTATTTTTTTCAATCGTTGTTGGTACACTTGACTTTCAGTCAATGGTCGATTGTCGGGTTTCTCAATACTGTTTAAAACACCGCTTTCTATTGTAACAAATCCTAAGTCAAAAAACACCTGTATCATGAAAATTAATAATTTTTCTTGGATATTTAAGTAATTTGCCACCTTCGATAGCTGAGAACGTAGATTTACTTCTTTTTGCTGCAAAATAAATTTATACAATGTTGCAAATTGTTCACGTGAAGCCATACCGTTTAAATAAGCTTCTTCTGGTGAAATAAACATCATGTATATACGTTGTATCTCAGTTGCTTCAACAATTTCTTTAACCGTGATTGATTCCACAGGACAGTCGACAAAAACCAGTTGTTCGATTTGATTTTGAGAAACAGCTTCCACCAATTCTTCTTGGTTTGACCAAACAATAATATTAGCGGTTGGATCTGAAATGAATTTTTGATTTTTTTCATCAAACAAAAGATAAGCTGTTGCTTCTGAAGGAATTGGTTTCGTTTGATTATTTTTGCCACGAAAATCAAATAATTGTCTTCCAGATACAGCAAAATCAGTCACCATTAATTGTGGTTTCTTACGACCATTCCATTCATTGATGGAAAGTTGGCCTGCCACATCGGCGGTTCCTTGTGCTAGTTCATCCGCTTGAGGCCCCATTTGAAAAGCAATTGCATCCAATTGTGCCCCTTCTTGATTCATTTGAAATTTCAGATGTGTATTATCTGCACCAATTTGCCGAATTTGCGTAGGCGTGATTTCCTTAAATACAAAAGTTGGCACAGTATTATCGGTCCCAAAAGGCGCCAAAATACGCAATTGATCAATAAAAGCAGTCGTTGCCTGCGAAACCGCTAAGCTCTCACTAATAAGTAACTCTTGTCCATTAGCCATATCAATTTGATTTTTTTCAATAAAGTGTGCCAAATGTTCTTGAACAAAAGGAATATTTTCAACAGGTAAAGTCATTCCCGCTGCCATATGATGCCCACCAAAATGAGTGAATTGCTCACGCACTTCGTTCAACGCCTCATAGAGATTCAATGCGCTAATGCTACGTCCAGAGCCTTTAGCGGTCGTACCAGATTCATCTATTGCTAAAATAATGGTTGGTTTCCCCGTTTCTTGCATAATGCGGCCCGCGACAATCCCTAAGACGCCTTCATGCCAGCCTTGTTTCGCTAAAATATGGACCGGCGCATTCGGGTCGATTAAATCCAGCGCTTCTTTGGCAATCGTCGTTACAATGTCTTTTCGTTCATTGTTTTGTTGATCGATATATTTAGCGATTTCCAGCGCTTGTTCTTCATCAAATGTAGTCATCAATTCAACACCTGGTGCGGCTTCCCCTAATCGACCTAATGCGTTTAAACGAGGTCCAATGGTAAAGCCAATTGATTCTTCTGAAACAGCTTCCTTTTTCACACCCGCTTCTTGTAATAAAACGTCTAAACCAATTCGATCACCAGTTTGAATCATTTGAAGGCCCATTTTGACAAACGTTCTATTTTCATCGGTTAATGAAACCAAGTCAGCAATTGTCCCAATTGCTACCAAATCTAATAACTCAATTGGCAATTCACCAAGTAACGCAGTAGCGACTTTGAAAGCCACACCAACACCAGCTAAATCTCCAAAAGGATAGTCACCTTGCGGATGTCTAGGGTGGACAATCGCAAAGGCTTCTGGTAATTGTTCAGGCAATTCATGATGGTCAGTAACGATTACATCTACCCCTTGAGCCATAGCGTAGCTAATTGCTTCATGTCCGGCTACACCATTATCAACGGTTACAATTAATTGGACTCCTTGTTCAATTTGTTCAGCAAATACGTCTTTATTAGGTCCATATCCATGAACAAAACGATTCGGTAGAAAGTACTGAACCATGCCACCGACTAATTCGATTGCTTCTTTCATAACCGTGGTACTAGTGATGCCATCTGCATCATAATCCCCATAGACAAGGATTTGTTCACCCGCTTCGACAGCTTGCTGGATACGGGCTACCGCTTTCTCCATATCATGCATTAAGAACGGATCATAAATATCTTCGATAGTCGGATGTAGAAACTTACGTAATGCTTCTTCTGTCCGGATATTGCGGTGCCATAAAAGTTGGCCAATTAATGGATTAATTTCTTCTTTTTTTAATTGTTCTATAAATTCTACAGGTAATTCTGTCTTTGTCTGTAACTGCCATTGATAGTTTGATTTTTTCACGACGTCACTCCTAACCAAGTAATTATAGCAAAATTTTTCCAAAAACTAAAGAAAGCATTTTTTTAAATCTGAGAAAAAAACTGTGATATCTGTTAGATAAATAGCAGATATCACAGTTTTATTTTAAAAGAAACTTAGTGATAAAGTCTCTTCCTTATTTTTGTTCCTCTTCATTCACACGAGGTTTCACATAACGATCAATACGACTACCTGACACAGGCGTGGCATCTACTTCTGTGTTTGATGTTTGTTCGTTGACCACTGGTTCTGCGACTTGTGGTGCTGCCGCTTGTTTGGCTTGCAAATCAGCCAATTGATTATCAAATGAACGTTGAACTTTTTCCGTTTCTTCTTTGACTAATTTATCCATATCATTTTTATAAATATCCAACTCTTTTTGTACAGCTTTTAATTCTTTACGTTGGTTCCAAATAGTGGTTGTGGAGGTTAGTAACCCAACTAGTGCGCCAATAATTGCAGAACCTAAAATAATTAAGATTAACGGTCCACTAATTTTAGTAAAACCAAAGTTTACTGGAACAGCTTGATTATTTAAAACAGCAAAAATAACAACAATTAAGACCAACACAAGGCCCAAAATAACACGCCATTGATTTTTCATGACTTGATCGACTCCTTTATTTTTTATTTAAAATATTTCCCGCTATGAAATCTCCTAAATGTGGAAACAATGTATAAAAGCGGGCAGCTGCTTCCATGACAAACGGACGATTAATCTCACGTCGAGAAGTCCCCATACTCCCAACCACTTCTTTCGCTAATTTCGTAGGGTCCAAAACAATTTTATCCACCGCAGCTAGATAAGTGCCTGTCGGGTCCGCTTTATCAAAGAATTCTGTTTGGATTGGTCCTGGATTGACAGTCGTTACTGCTACACCCAACGGTTTCAATTCTAAACGTAAAGCATTTGAAAAACCTAACACAGCAAATTTCGTTGCAGAATAAACGGTTGATTTAGCTGTAGCCATCTTCCCAGCCATTGAAGCAACGTTGATAATATGTCCTTGCCCAGCTTCAATCATTTTAATAGCTACTTTTTGAGTAAACGTCATCATTCCTAGAACGTTGACATCAAACATTTGGCGTGCAACAGCCAAGTCAATTTCAACAAAATTTTCAAACAAGCCAAAACCAGCATTGTTGACTAAAACATCTATAGGACCAACTTCTGCTGAAATAGCTTCAACCACACGTTCAACACTTTCTGGATCGGCAATATCTAATTGATAAGAAAATGCTTCTCGTCCGCTTAAAGTGGCACACTGCTCGCGAACTTTACCAATCAAATTAATTCTGCGGGCGCAGACAACGACGACCGCTCCTTGTTTAGCTGCTTCATAACAAATTTGTTCACCTAAACCAGCTGAACCTCCAGTTACGACAACGACTTTATTTGTTAAATCCATCTAAGCTCCTCCTTCATTGGCAAATGGAATCTCAATGATATCCATATCTTTCACGATTTTTGTATTGGGGAAAATTTCTTGGGCTTCTTCTTGAAGCTGACAGGCCTCTTTGGTTAAATAACGGGCACTAATATGCGTTAAGATAAGTTGTTTTACTTGCGCTTCTTTTGCAACTTCAGCTGCTTGTTGACTGGTTGAGTGGAAGTAGGCTTTTGCCATTTTTGCTTCGTGTTTATTAAACGTACTTTCATGGACTAAAACATCCGCTCGTCGTGCTAAGGTTACACTATTTTTAGTTTTGCGAGTGTCTCCTAAAATCGTCACGATTCGTCCAGGTTTACGCTCTCCCACAAACGCTTGTCCATTAATTTCCTGTCCATCAAAAACAATCGTTTCACCACGTTTGAGTTTGCCATACAACGGCCCAGAAGGAATCCCTAAAGCTTGAAGTTTCTCTACTTGTAATTCTCCTTCATGCGCTGCTTCCTCAATTCGATAGCCAAAGCTCGTGATGCCATGGTCCAAGATATTACAGCGAACAGTGAATTGTTTATCTTTAAAAATAACGTCATTCTCTTTCGTTAATTCAATAAATTTCAGTGGATAGGACAACCGCGATTGCGAGACCCGTAAAGAAGTCTTGACAAAGTCAGCAATCCCAACTGGTCCATAGATTTCTAAAGGTTCTGTCCCGCCCTGAAAAGAACGACTACTTAACAAACCAGGTAAACCAAAAATATGATCCCCATGTAAATGTGTAATAAAAATCTTTTCAATTTTTCTTGGGCGAATACTACTTTTTAAAATTTGCAATTGAGTCCCTTCCCCACAATCGAAGAGCCAAACTGCATTTCGTTCATCTAATAATTTCAACGCAATCCCTGTGACATTGCGATGTTTTGCTGGCACACCAGCGCCTGTTCCTAAAAATTGTATTTCCATCTGCTACCATACTTTCTTTTAAACTTCCTTTTTATTTTAGAAGAAGTTTGCTCCTTTAGCAAATAATAATTTATCTATTTTCTCAAAGTTTTCTTCTTAGTTTACCGCATTTTACGATAAAATAACAAAAAATTAGCAAACTACCATAAAAAACCGTGATTTCTTAGTATTTTAAAAGACTGTTTCCCTTTATTCAGAAAACAGTCTTTGATCCTTATTCTTCTTTCGATGTCGCTTCTTTATGTTGTTCTTTTTTTGCTTGCCACGATTGTTTCGCTTCATTTGCAACTTCGTTCGCATCGTTAATTTCTTGTTGGACTTCCTCTAAATCAAGCCGCGTGATTTCGCCACCTAAGTCAAACATAACCAACTGGTTGAGTGGACGGTTGTCTTCTTCTTCTGCAATTAATAACAATCCCGTTTGTCCTTCATCAATCTTTTGAATCACATGTTCAAAAACCGTTTGTGCTTCTTGAATTTCTTTGGCATCTTTGCTTGCACCATACATACTTCCAGCAAACCAGCCAAAAAGAATGCCCAGAGGACCACCTAATATGCCTACTAGCATCCCAATCATGCTATCTTTTGATGTATGATTGTTGCCTGTAAAATCGATAAAATCATTGATTTTAAATTGATGCTGGCCATCATTAACATGCGTAACAACCGCCATTTGCTCACCTTTAAGCTGTCTTTCTGCCTGCATCTTTTTTATTTCGGAAAATGCTTGGTACGATTTACTTTCAATATCAAAGTTCATAATGATAATTCGTTTTGCCATACAAATCGCTCCTTTATTCTGGATACATCTATTTTAGCAAGAAAGGCCTGTCTCTAGCAATGAAAACTTTTTGGTTATGTATAAAAAAAGAAGATAGCTAGGCTACCTCCTTGTTAATGCTTATTTACCATCAAGAATATTTAAACGGACCTTTTTCGGACCATCGATACGTACACTATAAACAATTGTCCGAATTGCTTTTGCAACACGCCCTTGTTTACCAATGATACGTCCAATATCTTCTTTGGCCACAGTCAAATTATACTCGAGGAAATCAGTTGATTCCTCAATTTCTAATGAGACTGCTTCAGGTTGACTGACTAACGGACGGACAATAGTTAAAATTAACTCTTTCACATCTGCCATATTCAATCACCTTATTTCTTAACGTTTTTAGCTTCATGATGTTTTTTCATAACGCCTTCTTTTGAAAGGATGTTACGAACTGTATCAGAAGGTTGCGCACCTTTAGATAACCAATCTAAAACTAAATCTTCTTTTAAAACTACTTCTGCAGGGTCTTTCAAAGGGTTGTAAGTACCTACAGTTTCGATGAAACGTCCATCACGAGGAGAACGAGAATCAGCTACTACAATACGGTAAAAAGGACTCTTTTTAGAACCCATACGTTTTAAACGAATTTTAACTGCCATTATTAAATACACCTCCATTAACTTAATCACAAGAGTTAGTTTAACAGATTAACAACAACCTGTAAAGAGTTTTTTCTTGACACCTTTACTTTTTTTCAATTTTTTTAGCCAATTTGCAGGAAAACAAACGAAATAATGAAGAATTTTTACAAAATTTGATAATAGTTGTACTGGTTTCTCACTTGAAAGCCTTCTGTTTGATAGAGATGAAGCGCTGCTTGATTTTCTGTTTCAACTTCTAAAAAAATAGTCGCTGAGGCTGAATTTTCTAAAATCATTCGGAGCGCAGACTGTAACACTTGACGGCCAAGACCGCGACCTCGTTGCGTTTTTGTCACAACAAAGCCATAAATCCCCCATTCGTTTTCAAAATGATCCAAACGTAGCGTGGCTAAAAGTTGATTGTTTTCTTTATAAATAAGTGTTCGTTGAAGGTCCTCCGGTAAAGGCGTACCTTCTAGTAACCTAGCCAAGGAATCCAAATCAGCCGCTTGTGGTCGGAGAAGTGTCAGCTTCGCCAACTCCTGTGAGTAAGTTTTTCCTTGAAAAACCAGATACTGTTCTGAAAAAGCTGGCATAATTCCTTGTCTATTAAAATAATTCAGGCCAACAGATTGCTTGTCGTCCATCACGAGAAAGACTTCTTTCATTCCCCACAAAGCTGCTTGCTTTTCGAGTTCTTGAACAAGTTCTTCAAAAAATGGTCCTACATTTGGCGCAACAATCGTCGCTTCCAAGGTTTCCCCATCAAAACAATACCCTACGATATACGCTTGAATGGCTTGTCCCTTCCTGTATAAACCATAATAAGTATAAGCTGATTCCTCAGGAAATGTTTGTTCCAATTTATAAAAAGTTCCTTGTTTAATCATTTCCTTGTTTTTTAATTCAGTCAATGTTTGTTTCTCCGACGGTGTTAATTGTCGGCGCCAATTTATTTTTTTATTCAAGCAGTTGCTCCTTTACTCATCCTTTTACTAGCTATTATACGTGAAGTTACGAAGTTCAACAATGTACAAGGATAAAACGTTTGCGCTTTTTTTGAAAAAGTACTATCATAAAGTAAGTAAAAGAAAAATGGAGGGATTTACATGACAAAAAAAATTGGTATTTTTGTAGGGAGTTTAAGAAAAGATTCATTTAACAAATTGGTAGCAAAAACAATGGCGGACTTATTTCCAGCTGATTTCGAACCTGTTTTTATTAACATTGGTGATTTAGAATTATACAATCAAGATTTGGATGATGAAGGAACCCCCACCGAAGCTTGGACAACATTCCGTGAAGAAGTTAAACAAGTAGATGGCGTGATGTTTGTAACACCAGAATATAACCGTTCAGTACCAGCTGTTTTAAAAAATGCATTGGATGTCGGTTCACGTCCGTATGGCGAAAGCGTTTGGGATAAAAAACCAGGACTTGTGGTGAGTGTTTCACCAGGTGCAATTAGCGGATTTGGTGCAAACCATCATTTAAGACAATCATTAGTCTTCTTAAATGTTCCAACTTTACAACAACCTGAAGCCTATATTGGCGGTATTACGAACTTAATTGGTGAAGATGGTAAAATTATTGATGGCACTGTTGGTTTCTTACAATCAATTGTAGATGCTTACGTGGATTTCTTTAATCGCTTAACTGCCTAATTGAATCAATCGAGAAAAAGTGAGGCAACTTTTTACAGGTTGTCTCACTTTTTTTATTTTTTTGCTTGACCCTCTCGTTACGTAAAGGTTTATGATAGATTTTGTCAGGAGGAATGAATGATGGAATATACAATTAAAAAAATGGCTTCACTATCTGGCGTCAGTGCACGGACGTTACGATATTATGATGAAATTGGTCTTCTTCAACCAGCCAGAATTAATTCTTCTGGTTATCGAATTTACGGGCAAGCCGAGGTGAATCGTTTGCAACAAATTCTTTTTTACCGTGAATTGGATCTGAAACTAGATGAAATTAAAGAAATTTTGGAGCAACCTGACTTTAATGTTGAACAGGCTTTATACGAGCATCAGCAAAAACTATTGGAAAAGCGCAATGAAATTGATCGTCTTTTAGCCTCTGTTCAACAAACCTTACACCATTACAAAGGAGAGATAAACATGTCAGATCAGCAAAAATTCGAAGCATTCAAACAACAACGAGTTCAAGAAAACGAAGAAAAATATGGTAAAGAGATTCGGGAAAAATATGGCAACGAAACGATTGAACAAGCCAACAAAAAATATTTAAACTTGACGGAAAAAGACATGCAAGCAATGCAGAACGTGGAAAAAGATTTATTTTCTAAGTTAGCCATGTATCAAAAATCACCCAAGTTGACTAGGCAACTTGCGCAAGAAATTTTCCAATTACACAAAGATTGGTTAATGTACTCTTGGTCAAGCTATTCGCCAGAAGCACACAAAGGGTTAGGCCTTATGTATGTTGGCGATGAACGATTTACGTCATATTATGAACAACACGGTGCTGGTTTTGCCGAAGCATTAAACGCAATTATCCAAAACTACGCTTAAACAGAAAGTGCGCCATTAGTCTCTTCGACTGATGGCGCACTTTCTGTTTCTTCCAATAATTAACTAAAGCCTGTTTATCTTTTTTTCTTTTTCTTCTTTTTGTTTTTCTTCATCATACGATTCATGGCCATTTTACCTAGCTTGCCTTTAACGCCGCCACCTAACATTTGATCCATACCAGGAATGTTCATATCCCCTTTGGACATTTGTTGCATCATTTTTTTGGATTCTTTAAATTGTTTAATCATACGATTGACTTCAACCACACTATTTCCTGAACCAGCTGCAATTCTGCGGCGGCGACTAGGATTTAATAGATCAGGATTTTCACGTTCTGCAGGGGTCATTGATAGGACCATCGCCCGTTTCCGTGCCACATCTTTTGGATCGACTTTGACATTTTCAATACCAGGCATGTTACTCATTCCAGGGATCATTTTTAATAAGTCTTCAATCGGTCCCATGCCCATAACTTGATCCAATTGCTCAATGAAATCGTTAAAGTCAAAACTGTTTTCTTTCATTTTTTGAGCAAGTTCTTCTGCTTTTTTCTCATCGTAATCTTGTTGCGCTTTTTCAATTAGCGTCAACATGTCCCCCATACCTAGGATACGACTCGACATACGATCGGGATGGAAAATTTCTAAATCGGTTAATTTTTCACCAGAACCGACAAATTTAATCGGAGCGCCCGTTACTGCCCGAATTGACAGCGCAGCCCCCCCACGAGTATCGCCGTCCATTTTGGTAATAACAACCCCAGTAATTCCAAGCTGTTCATTAAAACTATCTGCAACGTTGACAGCATCTTGCCCCGTCATCGCATCAACAACTAACAGAATTTCATTGGGATTAGCCAACTCTTTAATTTGTTTCAATTCGTCCATTAAAGCTTCATCAATGTGTAAACGGCCGGCCGTATCAATTAAGACATAATCATTTTTCTTTTCTTTTGCTAACGCTAACCCTTGACGAACAATTTCCACTGGATTAGCATCGGTTCCCATATCAAAAACGGGAACTTCTAATTGTTGACCTAAAACCTTCAACTGATCAATCGCTGCTGGACGATAAACGTCACCAGCGATTAAAAGCGGACGAGCGTTTTCAGTTTTCATTAAGTGTTTGGCTAATTTACCAGTAAAAGTTGTTTTACCAGCCCCTTGTAACCCTGTCATCATAATCACTGTCGGGATTTTTGGAGATTTATTCAGTTCAACCGTTTCTGAACCTAACGTTTTCGTTAATTCTTCATCAACAATTTTTACAATTTGTTGGGCTGGTGATAAGCTTTCTAATACTTCGACTCCTACTGCCCGTTCTCTGACGCGTTTTGTGAAATCTTTGACCACTTGTAAATTAACGTCGGCTTCTAATAAAGCCAAACGGATTTCTCGCATCATTTCTTTTACGTCGGCTTCGGAAACTTTTCCCTTACGACGGATTTTACTCATTGCCTGTTGTAGGCGGTTTGTTAAACTCTCAAAAGCCATAGTTTCATTCCTCTATTTCTTGAATTTGTTCAATATATTTTTTGATTTCACTATCTTTGGGATAAGTTTCTTGAACATACTGCTGTAGCTGTTCAAGATATTCTTTCCGTACAACATAGTTTGAATAAAGATGTAACTTTTTTTCGTATTCTTCTAAAATTTTTTCGGTTCGTTTAATGTTATCATAAACCGCTTGGCGACTAACCTCATATTCTTCCGCAATTTCTCCTAAAGAAAAGTCATCAGCATAGTAAAGCTCCATATAATTCATCTGCTTTTCCGTTAATAATGTCGAATAAAATTCAAATAACGCATTCATGCGGTTTGTTTTTTCCATTTCCATGAGCCGTGCTCCCATCTTCAATCCCTTATAGGTTACCGATTTCATAGGGAATAGTCAATCTTTTTTTACTAAGTTTTTACCTTTTAAAAAGAAATGTCCGCAAGTTGCCATGTTTCTTCAGAATAAACGGTCATTCCTTGTTGAATAAAATAAGCAGTTGCGACTCCAACTCCAGCTTTTTTAATGCCAGAAAATTGTCCATCATAAATCAGCTGGCTGCCACAGCTGGGACTTTTTTCTTTCAAGATCAAGGTTGTAATTTGTTGAGTTTTTAATTTTTGATACGCGCGCTGTGCCCCTGCTTTAAACGCCTCAGTGACATCTTCCCCATTATCCGTATATACATAAGCAGTATTCGCCCAAACATCAAAGCCGTCCCCGCCAATGATTTCTGCTGGCGGACGTGGAATGGGCAACTCTCCTAAAACTTCGGGACAAATCATTATTGCTTTTCCATTAGTTACAAGTTGTTTTAACGCTTCTTGTTCTTGAGATTTTCCATCGTAACGGCAACAAATCCCACCTAAGCAACTACTAATACCAATCATTCGCTTCTCCTCATTTCATTTCTCTATTATACCATGAGTTGACTTTTCTCAAAAGTAGCATTCTCGCTTACTTTAAAGTACGTTCTTCCTCTAAAAATATGTTAAACTAACAATAGTGAAATATACACTTATTTTCAGAAATTTCTTGAAGGAGTTATGTAAATGAAAAAAGTTCTTGTCGTCGATGATGAACCATCGATTTTAACTTTGTTAACCTTTAATTTGGAAAAAGAAGGCTATCAGGTGACTACTTCCGAAGATGGTAAAAACGGCTTCGAATTAGCTTTGTCTAATCAATATGATTTTATAATTTTAGATGTAATGCTTCCTGGTATGGATGGCTTAGAAATTACCAAAGCACTTCGTCGAGAAAAAATTGACACGCCTATTTTGATTTTAACTGCCAAAGATGAACAAGTAGATAAAATCATTGGCTTGGAAATTGGGGCAGATGATTATTTAACAAAACCTTTTAGTCCCAGAGAAGTCCTAGCACGCATGAAAGCTATTTTTCGTCGTTTAAAACCTACCACGACCGAACCGCTTCAAGAGGACACACCTAAAACTCCGCTTGTGATTGGCGAGATTCGTGTGGATGAACAAAATTATGAAGTTTTTGTGCGCAATCAGCCCATTGAACTAACACCGAAAGAATTTGAATTACTCGTTTACTTTATGAAACGCAAAGATCGGGTCATTAATCGGGAAACCTTGTTGGAACGAATTTGGCAATATGACTTCGCTGGACAAAGTCGCATCGTCGATGTCCACATTAGTCATTTACGTGATAAAATCGAGCCCGATCCTAAACGGCCCGTTTACTTAGTAACTGTCCGTGGCTTTGGCTACCGTTTTCAGGAGCCAAAACGATGAAAAAGAGACTGCGGATTGAATATTTTTTAGTTGCGGCAGTCATGCTTTTATTATTTGTCGGGAGTATTGCAGCGACCAATTTTTTCTTTCAAAAAGAAATGGTTGCTCAGCAAGAAACCTATTTAAGAAGAAAAAATACCCTTTTAACAGACCAGTTGCCCCCTTCCGTTTTCGAAAAAGGGCAACTGACAAACCAACAACAACTCCTTGTCACCCATGCGTTAGATGATGCAGAAGAACGGGTAACTTTGTTGCAAAAAAATGGTACCGTCTTTTTTGACAGCAGCCAAAATGAACCGCTAGAGTCGCACAAAAAACGACCTGAAATCGCTGCGGTTCTATCAGGAGCTGCCTATGGTTCAGCTTTACGAAAGAGTAAAACGTTAAATAAAGAACTTCTGTACGTTGCCACGCCTGTTTTAAAATCAGGAGAAATCGTTGGCATTATTCGGATTTCGGAACAAACCGCGCTATTTTCTAAAAATATCCAATCTTTTCGTCGCTATATTATCTTTACATTTGGCATCTTGTTCCTACTAATTACCTTGTTTATCTTTTTATTGTTACGGCAAAAAAATCAACCGCTAGTGACTGTCTTACCGATTCTTAAACGAATGCTTAAACATCCAGATGAAAATCGATCCATTATCCAGCAATCTTCTGAATGGAATGAACTTTACGAAACTATTAACTTACTGAGTCAACAAGTAAGTCAAACGTATAAAGCGTATACGTCTGCGGATGAACAATTTCACGAACTTTTAGATGAGTTGATGATTGGTGTCTTTATCATTGATACGCAAGGACGGCTTCGTCTGTTGAACCCTAAAATGCAGGAAATGTTAGGACTCTCTGCTAAAAATATGCAAAGCAATTATCTTGAAGTGATTCAAGACGCCGATTTGATTCATTTAATCCATCAAGTCGTTGCTGAAAAAAACAGTTTACATCAAGAAATCACTGTGACACAAGGACCCACACCTTTACGCTTAGATCTTTCTCTTCGTTACTTGGATGATCAAAGCGCCAATGATTATCAAGTGTTAGGAATTGCCTATGATTTAACGCGCGTTCGCCAACTAGAAAAAATGCAAAAAGATTTTGTATCAAACGTGTCTCATGAATTAAAAACGCCTGTCACTTCTCTTTTGGGCTTTACCGAGACACTCATAGACGGTGCCAAAGAAGATCCGGAAGTCCTTGATCAATTTTTGCACATCATGCAAAAAGATGCCCAGCGTCTGCAACAATTAATTCAAGAAATTTTAGAACTTTCTCGGGGCAGCGCAACAATTCCTTATGCAGAACAAGAAATTACTTTAGAAAAATTTATTACAGAAATTCTCGGCTCTTATCAGCAACAATTGGTAGCAAAACAGCTGAAAACAGTCGTTCATGGTCTGCCAGAGAGCCAGTTTTTCACCAAATACGAATTGTTTTATCCAATCGTGAAGAATCTAATTGAAAATGCCATTCAGTATTCCCAAGAAAATGGTCAGATTACTATTTCTTATGCTATAGAAAATCAGCAATTACGTTTATCTGTTCAAGATACTGGCATTGGCATTAGTCAAAAAGACCAAGAACGGATCTTTGAACGGTTCTATCGTGTCGATAAAGCACGTAGCCGTCATTCTGGTGGCACCGGTCTAGGTCTAGCTATTGTCCAAAATTACACAGAATTATTAGGCGGTAAAATCGCCATTGATAGTCACCTAGGCTTAGGGACCACTTTTACAATCACCTTGCCTTTAACAAAAAAAGAAGCCTAAAAAAACTCAGCCAATCCTGTTTATTGGCTGAGTTTTTTTGTTTATTTTTCAGTTACTTTTCCATTTACATCACGTTCTACTTGCATATCTGTGATGGCTAAATAACCTAAGTCTTTGACAATTGTTTTTTGAACATCATCGGTGACCATATAGTCTAAGAAGGCTTTTACATCTTTATTAGGCTCCCCTTTTGTATACATATGTTCATAAGACCAGATTTTCCATGAATTGTCTTTCACGTGTTCTTCTTTTGGTTCAACACCATCAATGCTTAAGGCAACGGTGGAATCATCCATATAAGAAAAAGCTAAATAGCTGATTGCTCCTGGTGTTTGTTCAACAATTTTACGAACTGTTCCCGAAGAATCTTGTTCTTGTGATTGAACTGGTTTAGCTCCATCTAAGCCCCATTTTTCAAATGTTGCTCGGGTGCCACTTCCGTTTGCGCGGTTTATTACGACGATTTCTTGATCTTTGCCGCCCACTTCTTTCCAGTTTTTGACTTTGCCAGTAAAGACATCAATCAATTGTTGCTTCGTTAAATTCTTCACGCCGACTTCTTTGTTGACCACTGGTCCCATACCGACCACGGCCACCCGATGATCGACTAATTTAGAGGCATCCACGCCATCTTTCTCTTCGGCAAACACATCGGAATTTCCAATGGTCACTGCGCCATCTGCAACTTGCGAAAGTCCTGTTCCGCTGCCGCCACCTTGGACAGAAACTGTATAATTAGGATGTTCTTGTGTAAATTGATCTTTCGCAGCATCTACTAACGGTTGTAAAGCGGTGGAACCAACAGCGACAATTTTAACTGGTTTGTTACTATCCGCTTCGCTGGATTTTTCAGTTGTGCCTCCTTGAGCTCCGCACCCAGTTAATAATAACCCTAGACTCAGCATAGTTGCTGCAATTACACGTTTTTTCATCTTTGCACTTCCTTTTCAATTAGTTACAAGTTTAGTCTACCAAGACTCTGTTAATTCTGTTTCAATTAAATGTAAATAAAAGGTAAAGGTGTGTAAAGAATCTATAAAGGCTAGTGCGTTACACGTTGTGTCGCCATGTAATGTGCAATTCGTTCCATGGCCGTTGTTAATTTATCCATATCGGACGCATAACTAATTCGGACGTATCCTTCTGCTTCTGGACCAAAAGAAATACCTGGAATCAACGCTACTGCTTCTTTTTGCGCTAAATCAATACAAAATTTCATAGAATCTTGTTCATAACCAGTAGGAATCTTAGCAAAAATATAAAAGGCGCCATTTGGACGTGCAACCTCAAACCCCAATTGAGTCATCTGTTCATAAACAAAATCGCGCCGTTTCCGATACTCTTCTTTCATAATTTCAGCATCATGCATTCCTTCGATTAAGGCACGAACAGCCGCTTTTTGAGACACTGTTGCAGCCGCAGTAACTAAATACTGATGAACTTTAATGATCTCCGCTGTTAAAATCGCTGGTGCAAAAATAAAGCCAATCCGCCAGCCTGTCATGGCATGTGATTTCGACAAACCGTTAATTAAAATCGTTTGGTCACGTAACATTTCAGCAATCGAAACATGACTCTCATCATAAGTTAACTCACTATAAATTTCATCGCTGATCACAAAAATGTCGTATTTTTTTAGAACATCAGCAATTGCTTGCAACTCTTGGCGATTATAGGTGACACCAGTTGGGTTGCTAGGATAATTTAAAATAATTGCTTTGACTTGTTCCCCATGCTCGGCCATTGCCGCTTCAATCATTTCAGGGGTCAAGACAAAATCGTTGTCTCGTGTGTCCAAATATACCGGCTCCGCCCCCGCCAATGTAATAATTGGTTCATACCCTGGGTAAATAGGTGCTGGCAATAGCACTTTGTCACCTTGTTCTAAAATTGCTAATAACGAAGCTGAAATCGCTTCTGTTGCTCCAACTGTTACTAAAATTTCTGTCGCAGGCTGGTAAGTCAAATGGTACTTTTCTTTCATAAAATAAGCGGCTGCTTCACGGACATCTAACAAACCAGACATCCCTGTATAATGAGAAAAATTCGCATCAATTGCTTCTTTGGCTGCTTTTTTGACATGCTCAGGTGTGTTAAAATCCGGCTCTCCTAGCGTTAATTTTAAAATACCTTCAATTCCTGAGACTTGTTCGTCAAATTGACGAATTAAAGAAACAGCAATTTTATTTACTTGACGATTAAAACGATTGGTTAAATCCATTTAGCTTCACTCCTTCAGTTGACGTTATAGTAGCACAAATTGACCGTAAAATGAATGATTTTCTCATTGTTTCGCTAGATTTTTATTATAAATATCTCAAAAAAACGACAGAGAAGAAAATAGGAGAACTTTGTCCTTTTCAACAAAGTTCTCCTATTTATTTATTTTTCGAAACGCCATGTCCGAATTTCAAACGGACGTAATGGTGCATCAACTTCTATCGCCGGTGTCAACGGTTCTTCTAATACATTTGTTAAACAAGTCGCTGGTTGTGTCTCTTTGTGAAGTTCACAAGGAATATTTTGCGCTGTTAGATTAAAGCCACGAACGACTAAATGATTCGTTTGCTCTTGACGTTTAACGGCTGTCCAACCAATTGGTCCTTCTGCCGTTGTCAAATAAACATGGTTCGGTGCTAGTTTACCTTCATGACGCGCAGTAGTAGCTGCAGTAAAAGGAATTTGTGCACTATAGGCTTGTTGATACGTAGCAAAGCGTTCTTCTGGTTTTCCATGCAATGACAAACCATATTTAAAGGTATATTCTCCTTGGCATTGTGCTTCTGGTGTCGCAAAATAGCCCCAATCACCTAGTTCGCCAACACAACGAATTAATGTGACCGCAATGGTTCCATCTGCTAAGACTTCATACTCATTTAAGCCTTCATTGAAGATAGTCACGCCTTTGTTTTGGTCATGAACATTCACAAACGCTTGTTGGTGCTGCGGGTTTGTTGGATTTTCCCATGTGTCGCTTACTTGATTTGGTCGTGTCACGACTTCATAAATACTATCCGCTTCATGTGTTTCTGTGACCATGCCAGTTGGGAAAAGCACGCGTAAACGATGATCTTTGATTTGATTGTTAATGGTTGTTTCAAAAAATAATTGGTTACTTTCTTTGATCATTGTAACCACTGTCGTTATTTCGAACGGGCGAAGCGTCGTTGAACGTTGTGCTTGGCGTTCTCTAAACTCACGAACAGCCTTTTGTTCTTCTTCTAATCGTTCATCTGCTGAAACTGGTAACATGACGGTTTGTTTAATTTGATAACTTGCTTTTACAGGGGAATTTTCTTTATTCGTAATTTCAGCAGTTACATTTTCGGTTGTAATTCCTTGGTCTTCGATCGGTTTGAAAAAGATATATTCATTCCCAATGTCGCCAGTATCTTCAAATGTTAACAATTTTGAAAATGTTTCTCCTGTTTTTTTGTCAGCAATGGTTAAGCTACCATTGTTTTCAATTTTCACTTGAATAAATTCGTTTTCCATTTCATTTGTTGCTGGTTGAGCCAAAAGACTTCCTTCAAAAGCTTTCGTTTCTCCTTGAATCAATGCAAAGCTATCCCAAGAGAATGGCGCCATTTCTTTGACAGATAATTCGACCGTTAAGTATTTAGCCATGTACGGTTGGCGGAAAGCATCTTTAGGTAAATCGTAACCAAAACGAACATCTTCTTTGACAATACGGCTTGCAACGGCTTGTCCTGTTGGATCAATCACTTGATAATCTGGGGTGGCTTTTTGTTTTAATTCATGATAAAGATCTTCAGGTTTTCCTGTATAAAATGGCAATCGTTCAATCTCCACTTCCACAGTGACAACCTCCGTTTTCTGATAGCCACTAGTATTAAATAAAACAAACGGGTGCGCTTTTTCTGGGAAAACACTTGTATCAATTGCTTCTGTTAATTGTCGTGTTGCTTCATCTGCTAAGAAATGCCCGACATCATTGGCATTTTCAAAGCGAGTCATCATGCCTCGGTGAACCTCGTCGACAGAACAGCCACAAATACTATCGTGCGGATGGTTTTGAAGCAATGTTTTCCAAGCATAATCAAATTGGTCATGTGGGTAGTCGCCAGTTACTTCGTAAGCCATCGCTGCTAAAGGTTCTGAGATATTTTCTAATTGGCGTTGGACTTTTGTGTTCCACTGTTTTAAATAGACGCGAGCAGAAGAAGTATTGGCTAATGTGTACCAGCCATCCGTTTCTTGACTCGTTAATTCACCTGTTACTGTTCCTAAATCTTCTGGTAACTCCTCTTGAACAGCTTTCAAATAGTCATCGAAATTGGAATGAATAAATTCATATTCTGGGAATAGTTCATTGGCTAAAGCGATGGCCTTAGTAATATCTCTTTGTACCGGTTGGTGGTCGACCCCATTCATCATCAATAAATGGTTTGTGGAAGCGTAACGTTCCACATCAGCCAATTTTTGTTTCCAAAAAGCGATTGCCGCTTCTTTTTCTGAAGGAATTTCGTTCCCGTTACTATACCAGTTTGCAAAAAGCAAGCCGAAAATTTTGGTTTGGTCCGGACCTTCCCACCACATTTCAGAATATTGTGAGCTATAGTCGCTTTCTAAGACTTGATTATCAAAGCCAATCGGTTTCACCCCGCGTCCAAAGGCAGCCGCAGGCAGATTTGCTAATTGCATCATTTGAGGTGTTTGACCCATGTTACCAAATGTATCTGGGAAGTAACCTAATTGAACTGGTGCTCCCCATTTTTGACTTTCTAAATGCCCAATCAGCATGTTTCGAACATTGGATTCAGAGCTAATTAAAAAGTCATCTTGTAAAATATAAAATGGTCCGATTTTTAGTTTGCCTGCTTGGACAGCTTTTTTCACGGCTTCTTTTTTCTCTGGGCGAACTTGTAAATAGTCGTCTAAGATAATCGTTTGTCCATCTAAATGGAAACTGTTAAACTCTGGATCATTTTCAATTAAATCTAATACATTATCCACTAATTCAATTAAGCGCATATGATGTTCTTCATAAGGAAGATACCATTCACGATCCCAATGACTATGGGAAACAATATAGACTTTTTTCTTTGTCATCACTTTTCCTCCTATTTTTCCACTCGGATGTCAAAATAATCCATAACTAATTCACAAAACATCATATTAGCCCATGAAAACCATTCTCTTGTATAATTTTCAGGATTATCTACATCAAAACCTTCATGCATCAAATGAGTCCCCGCATCTGTGGCAACCAATAAATCTAAAATTCGTTCTTTTTCTGCTTTATCTTTGGTTGTCATTCCTTCCATTGCTAAAGCAATCGGCCACACGTAATTTTCTGGTGTATGCGAGCTACCAATCCCTTTTGCGTATTTGCCTTCATAGAAGTAAGGATTTTCTTTACTTAATAAGGTTTGACGCGTTGTTAAATATTGTTCATCCTCTGTTGAACAATAACCCAGATAAGGGGCTGCTACTAAATTGGGAACATTACTGTCATCCATCACGCTTGCATTGCCTAAGCCATCCACTTCATACGCATAAATCGTTTCGTTATTTTGATTTTTTGTTCGTCCAAATGTTTGAATGCCTTCTTCAATCTCTTCTTGTAATTTTTTAGCAATCGCCACAATCGTAGCATCTTCTAAAACATCCGAGAAAATTTCTTGAATATAGCCTAAAATTACGACTGCAAACATATTAGAAGGAACTAAGTAACCATATTGGCAGGCATCATCACTAGGACGGAAGCCTGACCATGTCATCCCTGTTTTGCCAACTGGCGTTCCTTTCCCTGCTTCAACCAACGTATCTTCTTGACGCCACGTATCTCGTTCAAATAAATAAGGTGACTGTGCGTGATCTTGTTCTGTTGTGAAAACGTTGAGAATTTTTTTGACGCCTTCCACAAAATCTGAATTAAATTGTTCGGTCATCCCAGTATTTTTATAAAGTAAATAGGCTAATTGGACCGGGTAACATAATGAATCAATTTCATATTTCCGTTCCCAAATCCAGCCATTCATTTCGGTCTTATCAGTTTGATGGCCTGCATGATTATCTGTTTCATTAAACGCATTGGCATAAGGATCAATGCAAATATAACGAAACTGGCGTTTAACCAAACCAGCAATCATTTGAGCAAGGTCTTCGTCTTCTTTCGCAATCACTAAATAGGGACGAACTTGTGCTGTTGAGTCTCTCAACCACATTGCTGGAATATCGCCTGTTAATAAAAAGGTAGTACCATCTTCTTGACGTTTCACTGTTGTTAGTAAAGTATTGGCAAAGGCCGCCTGAAAGTTTTTTGCCCAATCTTGATGTGCTTCACCGCATTTTTCTGTAATTGTCTCCATAAATGTTGCTACGGATTTTGGAACTTCTGTATAAACCATTCTCGTCACCTCTTAAATTTGATATATCATTTCACAATTGAATTATAGCGTTTACATTTCACTTTGTCTAGTGATTTCGATCATTTTTTTCATTTTAAAACCAATTAATTTATGGTAAACTATAAATAAGATATATCTTATTGTGAGGTGAAATGAATGAAGCAACCATTATATCAACAAATTATTGATTATTTACAAAATGAAATTGATTCAGGGCGATTGCCTGTTGGAGCGCAAGTGCCTACCGAAAAAGAATTATCGGCTCAGTTTAACGTCAGTAGAATTACGTCCAAACGAGCGCTAACTGAGTTGGAAACGCAAGGCGTAATCCAACGTCACCAAGGAAAAGGAAGTTTTGTTCAAGCACCAAAGCATCCTCTTCATACCTCTTTAAATAAAGTTCTTTTTTTATTGCCATTTGCAGACGATTTATCAGTAGGAAATTTCTATAGCGGTTTGGCCCCTACTATTCAAGCAGCTGGTTTAGAAGTCTTTATGACCTCGCCTAATTTTTTGAGAGAGAAAAATGCTGCGGACATTGTGAATGAGTTTGCCGGGCTTGTCTATTATGCTGCTACTAGTAATGACTACCTCGACTTACTGTTCGAGTTGGCTTTGATGAATTTTCCAGTCGTTGTCTTGGATAAAAAGATCCATGATTTGCCTTTTGCAACCATTCAATCAGACAACTTTGCTGGTGGTAAAACAGCAACCGAACGCTTAATTGGCTTAGGACATACAAAAATTGGATATATCCTTTCAGGAAGTCCGGCCCTACAATCCGTTCGGCAACGTTATTTAGGTTATCTCCAAGCTTTAAAAGAAGCCAATCTGGCGTTTCATACAGCAATCACGGAAACCAATCTCTTAGATGAACACAACTTTAAACAGTATTTTGAGGCGCACCAACTCACAGCCGTGGTCTGCGATAATGACTTCAGCGCGTTACATTGTTTACGAAACTGTAAAAACATAGGTATTCATGTGCCAAAAGAATTATCGATTATTGGTTTTGACGATATTCAAGCAGCAGCATTTGTCGAACCGCCATTAACAACCATGGCGCAAGACTTTAAAGAAATGGGAAAACTAGCTGGCGAAGTGTTATTACAAACGATGCAACAAGATCTTCAAATCATAGAAGACATTCAAGTGCCTGTCACATTAATTGAAAGAGAAACCATTTCTACTGTTTCAAAATGAGCCAAAAAAGAAGGAACTATCAGTCAAATCACTGATAGTTCCTTCTTTTTATTCCTTAGTGCTAAATGTTTTGGTATCTACCTCTTTTTTAAACAACGCTTTTAGTTCTTTGATAAAGTAGCGACCAATCGGACTGATTTCCCGATTTTTGGGAAAGAGTAAACAAATACGATTTTCCAAAGCTGGCGCCAATGGCACTAACCGAATTTCTTTCTTCGTAAAACCCGTTACGACTCCTGAACCAGAAGCATAAGCATTGGTTTCTACCAACAAATTCATCAAGGTTCCACGATCTGTAGTATGAATGACCGATTCCTGTTCAGGAATTTCAACTAAATCTTCAGAAAAATAGGAAAAATTGCTTCCTTCTTGATTAAAGCGGACTTGTGGATAGGGAACTAATTCCTCTAAATGAATTTCTTTTTGCTTGGCTAAAGGATGATGATTTCCTAAAAAAATGTGTGTATTAAAAGTACTAATTACCTCGTAGGCTAGATTAGCTTGTTCTAAATACCGTTCAATACTGACACTATTTTGTTCATTTAAATAAATAATCCCCAACTCACTGTGAAATCCTTTGACGTCTTCAATTACTTTTAAGGTCGTGGTTTCAAAGACACGAAAATCTTTATATTGATCCCCATACTTTTTAAGAACTTTGGCAATTACCTCACCTAAAAAATCGTAATGTTGCGAAGAGATGGAGAATCGTTCGCTGGTCACTGTCTCGCGATAGCGATTTTCCAATAACTCCATTTGAACTAAGACTTTCTCTGCTTGTTCTAAAAAAACCATTCCTTCTTCTGTTAAAAAAGCGCCCTTATTGGTACGTAAAAAGAGGGAAATCCCTAGTTCTTCTTCTAATTCCCGAATACTATTTGACAAGCTAGGTTGTGTAATAAATAGTTTTTTGGCTGCTTCCCGAAAACTCCCATTGTTAGCTATGGCAGCAACATACTTCATTTGTTGAATATTCAACACTTTTTCCTCCACACACTAATCATTTGAAAAATAAATCTTACGCCCATTCAACGGCTGAAGGGGCCGATTGTTAAAGGCCAACATACCTTCCTTGATCTTATTTAAAAAGGCTTGATCCATTTTTTGAATGGTATCAAATACAAACCATTTCACTGGACCCTTAGTTGGCGGTGTTGTTAACGAGCCTACATAATGGTAGTGTAGACGCTCCTCTGGTAAAAAGATTGACGGATTAAACCATTGTTGGTGCGTGCCGTTTTCCCAGTCCATCGGATGATTCGCTTCTGAAAAACGATTTTCTTCCTCAGTGATGGTAAACAGGCAACCGACAACTAAATTTTCGCCAGCATCATTCATATGAACCAAATGGAATTCTAGCGGATACTGCTTTCCCGACAGCAAATGTTCGCTAGGCATATGAAAATGGATATCGGTTAAATGATACGCAACATTTTCAAACATTACGTAACTTTCCGTATTTGGTGGTACAAAATGAAACGTATTTTTGAATTCCTTTTCAGTGAATTCTTCTTTTTTATAATGAAACGTAATCTGAGAATTTACTGTCTCAGCACTTTCTTTTTCTAAAGCAATTGGCGATTGATAAGCAAACTTAGCACCTTCTGCAAACCAGTCACATAGCGTATGCCAATGTTCTGGTCCATCGTTGCCTGTATAGCTCCATTCAACGTCCATATTTTTTATTTTTTTCATACACTCTTCCTTCATTTCCACATAGTAATCAGGTAAAACTCATGTTAAAACTCTATCCTAACATCTTTTCTACGTCAA
Source organism: Enterococcus sp. DIV2453a (assembly GCF_050533535.1). Lineage (NCBI taxonomy): Bacteria > Bacillati > Bacillota > Bacilli > Lactobacillales > Enterococcaceae > Enterococcus > Enterococcus sp. DIV2453a. Next base: position 1,497,287 of record NZ_CP172899.1, read on the forward strand.
ACAAAAGAACTTAGATCATTACGCTCCTCGGCAAATGACCTAAGTTCTCCTACCGTTAAATCTGGTTACCGAAAATGACACTAAAAATCAGACGACAAGAACCATCTTTAGTGCAACGGTTATTTGCCCCAGTTTTCAGGATCTTTTTTCCATTCTTGTAATAAGGTAACATCTTTTTCTTCGATATAGTTTGCTTCTAATGCAGCATCAATTAAAGTTGAATAATTGGTTAACGTTAGTAACGTCATCTGTTTATCTGCAAAATTTGCCGTTCCTTTGGGTAACTCATAAGTGAAGATTGCCGCAACGCCTAAAACCGTTGCTCCTTCACGTTCCGCCGCTTCTGCCGCTTCTAACACGCTACCGCCTGTTGAAATTAAATCCTCGATAACTACCATTTTTTGTCCTTCAGAAATTCGGCCTTCAATTTGATTCCCTTTGCCGTGATCTTTGGCTTTACTGCGGATATAAACCATTGGTAATCCTAAAATATCGGCTACCCATGCCGCATGTGGAATCCCTGCGGTAGCTGTCCCAGCAATCACTTCGACTTCTGGGAAAGTCTCTTTAATTTTTGCCGCTAAGCCTTCTGCAATTTCTTTACGCACAGCAGGATAACTCATCGTGATACGGTTATCACAATAAATCGGGCTTTTTATGCCACTAGCCCAAGTAAAAGGCTCATTAGGGTTTAAAAATACCGCTTCAATATCTAATAAATCTTTGGCAATCTTTTTTGCTACTTTTGTCATGTTACTTTCCGCTCCAGTCTTTTTTGATTTCTTGATAGGCTTCATAAGGATTTTCTGCTTGGGTAATAGGTCGGCCAACAACGATATATGTGGACCCGATTTCGCGAGCATGTTGCGGCGTAACGACCCGTTGTTGGTCACCTACTGCACTTCCTGCTGGACGAATACCAGGTGTTAAACAAATAAACGTCTGCTTGGTTGCTTCTTGAATACCACGTGCTTCTAATGCTGAACAAACCACGCCATCCAGACCCGCTTTTTCCGCACATTTAGCATAATGAATGACACTTGTCTCTAAAGGAACGTTGATTAATTGATCATGGTGCATCTCTTCTTCACTAGTAGAAGTCAACTGGGTTACAGCAATTAACTCAGGAACCTTAGCGCCTGGCTGAGTCCCTTTGATTAGACCTTCCTTAGCTGCTTGCATCATTCGAACGCCCCCTGCTGCATGGACATTGGTAATGGCAACGCCTAATTTTGCTAAATTTGTCATCGCTTTTTCCACAGTATTCGGAATATCATGTAATTTTAAATCCAAGAAAACATCGTGCCCTTGTTCTTTAAGCCAGCGAACAATCGCTGGTCCTTCTGCGTAAAAAAGTTCCATCCCCACTTTAACAAACAAGGCTTCTTCCTTAGGAAATTTTTCTAAAAAAACAGCCACTTCTTTTTGCGTGGGAAAATCTAACGCAATAATTGGTCTATCGTGCATTTTGCTGCCCCTCTCTCACTTCTTTAATTAATTGTTCCAACGATTCAATACCTAACTCTTCCATTCGCTTAGGTAATCCGTCAATCAACTTCGGACAAATGTATGGATCTGTAAAGTTGGCCGTACCAACCCCGACAGCGCTAGCACCTGCCATGAACATTTCCAAGACATCATCCACTGTTTGAACACCACCCATTCCAATAATTGGCAACTGAGAAACACTGGCTACTTGTCGGATTAAGCGAATGGCAACAGGTTTAATGGCTGGGCCAGATAGTCCACCAGTTTGATTGGCTAAAATAGGTTTTCTCGTTTTTAAATCAATGCGCATCCCTAGCAATGTATTAATCATAGAAAAACCGTCTGCACCCCCTGCTTCAATTGCTTGGGCGATTGGCACAATGTCCGTTACGTTTGGTGATAGTTTAACATAAATCGGAACAGAGGCGACTTTTTTGACTGCTTGTGTTAATTGAAAAGCAACCTCTGGATCTGTACCAAAAGCTATGCCGCCATGTTTCACATTAGGACAGGAAATATTCAGTTCAATTGCTTTGACGTTAGGCGCTTGCCCAATTTTTGCGCAAACAGCCACATAGTCCTCTTCGCAAGCACCTGCAACATTTGCGATAATCGGTAAGTTAGGGTATTTTTCTAATTTCGGTAATTTTTCTTGCATAACCACGTCTAAGCCTGGATTCTGCAATCCAATGGCATTTAGCATACCACTAGGTGTTTCAGCTACACGTGGTGTGGGATTTCCATATCGTGCTTGGGGCGTTGTTGCCTTAATCATAATTGAACCTAATTGATCAAGGTCATAATAGTTAGCATATTCTTCCCCGAACCCAAAGCAACCACTGGCGGGAATAATTGGATTTTTTAATGTTAAACCTGGAATTGAAACAGCTAAAGGATTTTTCATCATAAGATAACCTCACTTGCTTTAAAAATCGGACCTTCATCACAGACCTTGACACTTTTTGCTCCAGTAGTGTCTCCTTTTTTATGGCAAACGCAGGCATAGCAAGCCCCAATTCCACAGGCCATCCGTTCTTCTAAAGAAAGGTAAACGTGTGGATGTGTTGGAAATAAAGAATCAATTGCTTTTAACATACCATTCGCACCGCAAGCATACACTGCATCAGGGATCCGTCCTTTTGCTAACGCTTCTGACAATAAACGGCCCACGTTGCCATGAGCGCCAAACGAGCCGTCATCTGTGGCAAAATGTGTTTCTCCTAATGCCATAAATTCTTGTTGGTAATAAGCAACCTCTTTTGATGCATAACCAAGAAAATGAATCACTTTCACGCCTTTTTCATTGAGTTGTTTTGATAATTCATACAATGGGGGAATCCCGATTCCTCCGCCAACGATAAAAGCAGTTTGACCAGCTGCTACGGTAGTTATATCAAAGCCGTTTCCTAAAGGACCTAAAATATCTAATTGTTCACCAGCCTTCATGGTGGCAAACACTTCCGTTCCAGCGCCTTCGACTCGATAAATCAAACGACAGGTTTCATTCGAATGATCAATTTGGTTGATGCTAATCGGTCGCCGCAAAAGTAAATCTGCACGCGGAACCTTGATATGCACAAACTGTCCAGGTCGTGTCATCTCTTTCACTAACTCGCCTTGTAAGTCTAACTGATAAATCCGTGGCGCTAACTGTTTTTGAGCTACAATGGTCATCATTTCTTGCTTTCTCTGCATCAGTATCCTTCACTCCTTTATTCTCTGATTCCCCTATAAATGATTTTCTATTTCTTCGTAAAAGAATCTGGAACAGTCCTCCTCAGACGATTGTTCCAGATTTTTGCTTAAATGGCTTCTGTCGTAAAGGCTCTTGATTCTAAAACTTTTAAAATCGCATTCGCTGTGTCAAGTGAGGTAAACAATGGAATCCCATGTTCGACTGCTTCCCGACGGATTGAAAAACCATCTTGGTTGGCACTGGAACGATTTTTATCCATGGTATTGATTACCACTTGTGCATTCCCATTACGAATGACATCCAGCACGGTTTCCCCTTCAGGATTAGAAATTTTCGTCACTTTCTTAACAGGCAACTGATGCTTCGCTAAAAAGTCAGCGGTTCCTTCCGTTGCGACTAAACTATAGCCAATTGCTGAAAAACGCTTAGCAATTTCTAAAGCCTCTTCTTTTGTTTCATCAGCAATGGTGAAAAGTACAGCCCCATAACTTGGCAAATGCAAGCCAGATGCTTCAAAGGCTTTATACAAGGCTTTTTCTAAATAATAATCACTACCCATAACTTCCCCAGTTGATTTCATTTCAGGCCCTAAGTACGTATCTACTTTTTGTAGTTTCGTAAAGGAGAACACAGGGGCTTTCACATGAACTTGTTTACTTTCAGGATATAATCCATCTTGATATCCTAGGTCAGTCAGTTTCTCACCAAGAATCGCTTTTGTAGCAACTTGGGCCATCGGAATCCCTGTGATTTTACTTAAGAAAGGAACTGTTCGACTCGCACGAGGATTCACTTCAATCACATAAACACGATTTTCATGAATAACAAATTGAATATTCATCATACCTACACAGTTTAAACCAAGTGCCAGTTTTTTTGTATAATCGGCAATCGTTGCTTGAATTTCTTGAGAAAGATACTGCGGTGGATAAACCGCCATTGAATCACCAGAATGAACGCCAGCTCGTTCAATATGTTCCATAATCCCTGGAATTAGTACTGTTTCACCATCACAAATGGCATCAACTTCACATTCTTGTCCCAATAAATAGCTATCAACCAAGACAGGATGTTCTGGAGAAGCTTTGACTGCATGTCGCATATAATCTTCCAAATCCTTTTGATTTTCGACAATTTCCATTGCACGACCACCTAAAACATAACTTGGACGCACTAAAACGGGATAGCCGATACGATCAGCAATCACGACTGCTTCTTCTGCACTTGTGGCCGTATCTCCTGGTGGTTGAGGAATCGCTAACTCTTGCAAAGCTTGTTCAAATAAATCACGATTTTCCGCACGATCTAAATCTTCAATCGTTGTTCCAAGAATTTTAACGCCTTGTTTTGTGAGCGGCTCAGCTAAATTAATCGCTGTTTGTCCACCAAATTGGACGATCACGCCAATCGGATTTTCTAAATCAATCACATTCATGACGTCTTCTAAAGTTAATGGCTCAAAGTATAATTTATCAGAAACAGAGAAATCTGTTGAAACTGTTTCAGGATTACTATTCATAATAATTGCTTCATAACCAGCCGCTTGGATCGCTTTGACAGAATGAACCGTTGCATAATCAAACTCGACCCCTTGACCAATGCGAATGGGACCAGAACCTAATACTAGTACAGAAGGCTTTTTCGAAACATTGCTTTCGTTTTCCACTTCATACGTGCTATAAAAATAAGGCGTGTGTGATTCAAACTCTGCAGCACACGTATCCACCATTTTATAGACGGGCACAATTTGATTGGCTCTGCGGAAGTCAGCGATGGCTTGTTCTGTTTGTCCCCAAAGTGCTGCGATTTTCCGATCAGAAAAACCATTTTGTTTGGCTTCTTTCAAGACAGCTACGTTGTCCACGTGACTTTCAAGGGTCGTTTCAATTTCGATAATGTGTAAAAGTTTATCCAAGAAGAATAAATCAATTTTCGTTAAACTTTGTAATTCTTCGATGCTATATCCTCTACGAATGGCTTCTGATAAGTAGAACAATCGATCATCTTGCGCATAGACCATTTTCTTCGTTAATTCTAAATCACTGACATGACTTAGTTCTGCTAACTCGTTGTGATAAGCACCAATTTCTAAAGAACGAACTGCTTTTAATAAGGATTCTTCAATATTGCGGCCAATTGCCATGACTTCCCCGGTTGCTTTCATTTGTGTTCCTAGTTCTCGAGCACCTTTTTCAAATTTGTCAAAAGGCCAACGAGGAATTTTGGAAACAACATAGTCCAAAGCGGGTTCAAATTCGGCATAAGTGGTTCCAGTAACTGGATTTTTCATTTCATCTAATGTTAAACCAACAGCAATTTTTGCAGCTAACTTCGCAATGGGATACCCTGTGGCTTTACTAGCAAGTGCAGATGAGCGAGAAACACGAGGATTCACTTCAATCACATAATAATTAAAGCTATGCGGGTCCAAAGCTAATTGAACATTACAGCCACCTTCAATTTTTAATGCACGAATAATTTTCAAAGACGCATCTCGCAACATTTGGTATTCATAATCTGATAGGGTTTGACTCGGAGCAAAAACAATCGAATCCCCAGTGTGAATGCCGACAGGATCAAAGTTTTCCATGTTACAAACCACAATCGCATTATCAGCCGAATCACGCATCACTTCATATTCAATTTCTTTAAAACCAGCAATACTTTTTTCAATTAAACATTGTGTAACTGGTGATAATTTCAGACCATTTTCAGCAATTTGGCGGAGTTCTTCTTCCGTATCGCACATGCCGCCGCCTGTTCCACCTAAAGTAAATGCGGGACGAACGATAATTGGATAGCCAATTCGTTTGGCAAAAGCCACGGCTTGTTCCACCGTATTGACAATTTCACTTTCTGGAATCGGTTGTTCTAATTCTTCCATCAATTGTTTAAATAAATCACGGTCTTCCGCTTGGTCAATCGCACTGAGCTTTGTTCCTAGCAATTCTACATTTAGCTCATCTAAAATTCCTGATTCCGATAATTCCATCGCCATATTTAATCCAGTTTGACCACCTAATGTTGGTAGAAGAGCATCAGGACGTTCTTTTCGCAAAATTCTTGAAACAAATTCTAAAGTAATCGGTTCGATATAAACATGATCCGCGATTTCCTTATCGGTCATGATAGTCGCTGGATTTGAGTTTACTAAGACAACTTCATACCCTTCTTCTTTTAGCGCTAAACAGGCTTGTGTGCCTGCATAGTCAAATTCTGCTGCTTGTCCAATAATGATTGGTCCTGAACCAATCACCATGATTTTCTTGATGTCCGTTCGTTTTGGCATTAGTTTTGCTCCTTCCATGCATCCATTAATTCCATAAATTCGTCAAATAAATGAAGACCATCGTGCGGTCCTGGAGCCGCATCTGGGTGATATTGCACAGTAAAAGCTGGATAATCTCGATGACGCACGCCTTCAACCGTTCCATCATTGACTTCCACGTGGGTCACAAGTAATTTTTCTGGATCAATTGTTGCTTCATCTACGGCATATCCGTGGTTTTGTGAAGTGAAATCAATGCGTCCTGTTGCAATTTCTCGTACAGGATGATTCAAACCGCGATGTCCAAACTTCATCTTATACGTATCCGCACCATTTGCTAATGAAAATAACTGATGACCTAAGCAGATGCCGAAAATTGGAACTTTTCCTTGGATTGCTTGAATCATTTCAATAGCTTCAGGCACATCTTTGGGATCTCCAGGCCCATTTGTCAACATGACACCATCGGGACTTAATTCTAAAATCTCTTCGGCCGTTGTATTATAAGGCAACACGGTTAAGTTGCATTGCCGTTTTGATAATTCTCGCAAAATACTATGTTTCAACCCAAAATCAACGACGACCACATTACGCCCAATACCTGGACTCGGATAAGGCTTAGTGGTGGAGACTTGTGCCACTTGATTTTTCGGCATGACTGTCGCTTTTAATTGATCAAACGCATGCGGCAAATCATCCACGGCATCAATGATGCTCCCTTTCATTGTTCCAGCTGATCGTAACTTACGAGTCAGCGCACGCGTATCAATTCCTGAAATTCCCGGAATCCCTTTGCGCTTTAAAAATTCATCCAAGGTCATTTGTTGACGCCAATTTGAAGCAACCCGCGCATGCTCTTTAACAATGACACCTTTACAGGTTGGTGCAATGGATTCATAATCATCTCGGTTGACCCCGTAATTTCCAACTAATGGATACGTAAAAGTAATCATTTGTCCATTAAAACTTTGGTCAGTAATTGCTTCTTGGTAACCTGTCATGCCAGTAGTAAAAACAACTTCTCCTACTACATTGCCTTCTGCACCAAACGCTTTCCCTTCAAATACTGTTCCGTCTTCTAAAATCAATAACCTTTTCAAACCTACTGCGCCTCCTCCGACCAAGCTAATGCTCCGTCAACAAATGTCATAAGTGTCTTTCCTTTGACTGTCCACCCTGTAAATGGTGTATTGACAGCCATTGATTCAAATGCTTCTGCATCAATTGGTGCAGCTGTTGCTAAGTCAAAAACTGCAATATCTGCTGGTGCACCAATTGTTAGTGTTCCTGCGTTTAATCCAAAAATTTCTGCCGGTTTCTCTGCCATCCAATCAATCACTTGTTCTAATGTGAAAATGCCTGTTTCGACAAAGTTCGTATAAATCAATTGGAAGGCCGTTTCACTACCGACAATACCAAAAGGTGCGTTTAAAAATGATTGTTGTTTTTCTTCTAAACCATGGGGCGCATGGTCGGTAGCAATACAATCAATCGTGCCATCTAACAAACCGTCAATCAATGCTTGTCGATCTGCTAAACCACGTAATGGCGGGTTCATTTTCCAAAACCCTTCGTCACCAGGAATATCCTCATCGACTAAAATTAAATGGTGTGGCGAAACTTCGGCTGTTACGTGAATCCCTGCTTTTTTAGCATCCCGAATAACGCGCACGCTTTCTTCTGTTGAAACATGACAAACATGATAATGAACGCCTGTTTCTTTTGCTAAAGTAATATCCCGAGCAATTTGTGAAGCTTCCGTTGCACTTAAAATCCCTGGTAGGCCTAATTTCTTAGAAACTTCTCCTTCATGCATCACACCACCAAATAATAAAGATTCATCTTCCGTGTGCGCAACAAGTGCCATATCTAATGCAGCCGCTTCTTTCATGGCTAAGTACATCGTTCCTGCCGTTTGGACACCAACACCATCATTCGTAAATGCAAAGGCGCCCGCTTCTTTTAAGGCCTTCTGATTGGTTAAAACTTCACTCCGTAGCTCTTCTGTAATGGGGGCATATTGTAAAACTTTCACGACTGCATCTTTTTGAATTAAGTCGTAAACCTCACTTAATTTTTCAGCCGTATCTGGTACTGGATTCAAATTGGGCATTGCGCAAACCGTAGTAAAACCACCGCGAGCAGCAGCTTTACTACCCGTTTTAATCGTTTCTTTATACGTAAAGCCTGGTTCTCTAAAGTGAACATGCACATCGACCAAGCCTGGCGTGATTAGTTGCCCGTTCGCATCAAACACTTGCTCAAAATCTGCTTCGTCAAACGATTCTCCGATTGCGTGAATCACACCATTTTCTAGCCAAAGTGCTGCCTCAATCAATTGATTCTCTTTTTTGATGATTTTCCCATTCTTAATTAACGTCTTCATTTCTCCACCTAGGCCTTTCCATGTAAAATTGCTTCTAAAATTGCCATGCGCATAAAGACTCCGTTACTCATTTGCGCGACGATTCTTGATTGCAGACTTTCCACTAATTCATCTGCCAGTTCAACATCCCGATTGACTGGCGCTGGATGCATAATAATTGCGTGTTTCTGTAAACGAGTTGCCCGTTCGTTGGTTAAACCATATTCCAAATGATAGCCTTCTTTTGAAAAACTTTCCTTACCATCATGACGTTCGTGCTGCACGCGAAGCAACATCATCACATCGACTTTTTCAACAATTTCATCTAATGGCACATATTGTCCATAGACATCAAACTGATGATCGTACCACTCTTCTGGACCTGAAAAATAAATTTCAGCGCCTAAACGGTTTAATAACTGCATATTTGATTTAGCAACGCGAGAATGTGTAATATCTCCCACAATCGCCACTTTCAAGCCTTCAAATCCACCAAATTCTTCATAAATGGTCATCAGATCCAATAAACATTGTGTAGGGTGTTGTCCACTCCCGTCCCCACCGTTAATAATAGAACATTGAATCGTTTTACTTTGAATCAATTCATCGTAATAATTTTCTTTACCATGACGAATGACTGCTACATCTACACCAATTGCCGACATCGTTAGTACTGTGTCGTATAACGTTTCTCCTTTTTGAACAGAACTTCTACTTGCTTCAAACTCAATCACTTCTAAGCCTAATTTTTTCTCAGCTACCTCAAAACTTTTATGTGTTCGAGTACTATTTTCAAAAAACAAGTTTGTTGCAAAATATTGACGTTCTTCTGGGTGCCATTTTGTCCCCTGTTTAAATTCTCCTGCGCGACGGATTAACCCCATGACTTCACGGTCGGTTAAAGCCTCAGCAGTTAAAAGATGTTTTAAACTAATTCGTTCAGATGTAATAATCATTCGTCCAGTCCTCCTACTGTTCTTCGCTACGTGCGTTTTCCGGTAAAATTAAATTCAAAACAATTCCTAAGACGGTTGCTAATGCCATTGAAGACAATTCAAAGGTTCCTACTTTGAAGACTAAGCCACCAATGCCGATGACTAAAATTACTGAAGCAATCAATAAATTCTTTTTCTTATCAAAATTAATCTTATTATCGATTAAGATTTTCAAACCACTTGCGGCAATCACACCGAACAAGACGAAACTAATTCCTGAAATAACTGGTCCTGGGATACTTAGAATCAAGGCACTTAATTTTCCAACAAATCCTAAAGCTACAGCGAACACCGCGGCTCCACCAATCACGAAGACACTGTGTACTCTTGTAATTGCCAGCACGCCGATATTTTCACCATAACTTGTAACTGGCGGTCCACCAACAAAACCTGCTACAATTTGCGCTAAGCCATCTCCCATTAAAGTTTTAGATAAGCCTGGGTCTTGGAAAAAGTTGCGCTTGGTTAACTTATTCAAGACCATTAAATGACCAATATGTTCTGTCATTGTTACAAAAGCAATTGGTGCCATTGTTGTAATGGCATTTAAATACAATTTCGGTTCATATTGAACAAAAGGTACTTCAAAATTCGGTAAAGCAAACCAAGCAGCTTCTTTAATAGGGGTTAAGTCAATAATTCCGAAAGCTAAAGCGACTAGGTACCCACTGACAATTCCCAAAAGAATTGGAATTAATCCTAAGAAGCCTTTGAAAAACATGTTGTAAAAAATGGTTAAGCCTAAAGTAATCAAGGCTACGGCAATATATTTAAAATCATAAACGTTGTTGTTATACATTGCGTTATTTGCGGCATTAGCTGCCAAGCCTAAACCGATAACCATCACGACAGGTCCTACAACGATAGGCGGTAAAATTTTATCCAACCAGTCAGAACCAATTTTTTTAATGATTAATGAAACGATTAGGTATACCAAACCAGTTGTCATAGCACCTTGGGCAATGGCTGGATAACCATCACTCTTCATTAACATCTGCATCGCTGCAATAAAAGCAAAGCTACTGCCAAGATAAGCGGGGATTTTTCCTTTTGTAGTAATCAGATAGACCATTGTTCCTAATCCTGAACTGACTAACGCAATCCCTGGGTCAATTCCCACTAAGATTGGTACTAAAACCGTTGCGCCAAACATCGTAAATAAATGTTGTAAACTTAGGCCAACCCAGTGAAAAGCTTGCGGTCTGTCTTTAATATCTAAGACTGCATCCTCATTTCGAAATTCTTTTTCTGACAACATTGTTCACTCCTTTTTATTCGTTTCCTTTACTGATCATAATACGATCTGCGCCGTCACGCTCTTCCATTTCCACAATAATTTCCTCAGTTTTTGATGTTGGAATATTTTTTCCTACATAATCGGCACGAATCGGTAGTTCCCGATGCCCACGATCTACTAAGACTGCTAAAGAGATTTTTCTTGGACGACCTAAATCCATAACAGCGTCCATCGCAGCACGAATGGTCCGGCCCGTGTACAAGACATCATCCACTAAAATAACTTCTTTACCTTCAATTGAGACTGGTACGTCAGAAGAATGTAATTCAGGTTCCTCCATATCTTTCACATCATCACGATACAAAGTAATATCTAATTCACCAACTGGCACGTCAATGTCTTCTAATTGTTTTAAGCGTTCGGCTAGACGCTGTGCAATGTATATCCCACGCGTTTTAATTCCTACTAAAACAATGTCTTGAATTCCTTTGTTTCTTTCAATAATTTCATACGAGATTCGAGTAAGCGCTCGTTTCATTGTGACTGCGTCAACAACTTCTTTCTTTGGCATAATAATTTCCTCCTCATTTCTTTTTTATCTACGTCCTCGCTGTCTTGGGGTCAGCGATTCTTCCTTCAATTGAGCAGCTGAAAAATAAGTGGATTTTTATTGAAATTGTCCTGTTATTTTTTCCAACAAAAAATCCTCCTACCCGTATGAGGATAGGAGGATGTTGGTTACAGTTTAAAAAGGTACAAGGGTACCATGTAGCCCACACAACTTACTAACTAAGCGCACCTAGTGTTCTTTTGCATGATTCCTTCTTAGCCTCACGGGACTAAACTTAAAGGTTACAGTTATTTAGTTATTTTTCTTCTTAAAAAAGAGTTTACCTCTTCTTCAGAAAAAAATCAATGATTATTTCTTAATTGGTGTAAAGTTTTTTCAAAAACTTCTGGTAAAGGTGCTTCAAAGACTAATTGTTCACCTGTAGTAGGATGTGTAAAGCCTAATAACTTCGCATGTAAAAATTGTCCATTGCCAGGCAATGTTTTTTTCGGTCCATATAATGGATCTCCAGCTAATGGATAACCGATATATTTCATGTGAACACGGATTTGATGTGTCCGGCCTGTTTCTAGTTGTAATTCAACTAAGGTAAATGCATCAAAACGCTCTAAAACAGTAAAATGCGTGACTGCTTCTTTACCGCCTTCAATGACCGCTTGCATTTTTCGGTCAACCTTGGAACGACCAATAGGCGCATTTATCTCTCCCTTATCGTGAGGAATAACACCGTGGACCAAGGCGACGTATTTGCGTAACGATGTTTTTTCTTTTAGCTGTTTCGCTAATGATTCATGGGCTTGATCATTTTTAGCCACCATCAATAGCCCCGAAGTATCTTTATCAATTCGATGAACAATTCCGGGTCGCACCACATCATTAATCGCCGATAAGTGATCCGCATGATGAAGTAACGCGTTCACTAATGTACCATTGGGATGCCCTGCCGAAGGATGAACAACCATGCCTTGAGGTTTGTTGACGACAATCACATCATTGTCTTCATAAACAATGGTCAAAGGAATATCCTCTGCTACCATATCTAGAACTTCTGGTTCAGGAATTGTTACAACAATTTCATCGCCTGCTGTAACTTTGTAATTTGCGCGGACCGTTTCACCGTTAACTGTTACGTGTTTTTCTTTTAACCATTGTTGAATTTGCGAGCGGGAATGATTGGGTAAATGTTCACTTAATACTTTGTCAATCCGGCCTTTTTCTGTTTGAATCGTTACGTTAATTTGTTCCATTTTTGCCTTCCTTTGCTGCTTTTTCATCTAAAATCAAATAAATAAATATACAAATAACGCCGACCACTAACGTACTATCTGCAACATTAAAAATAGGAAAATTCATAAAATCCGTTTGGAGCATGTCCACCACGTAGCCTAAACGTACACGATCAATAAAATTTCCAATGGCACCTGCTAAGACAAAAGATAAACCTACAGAATACCAGACACTCTTTTTATAATTCTTAATTAATAAATAAATAATCACGACACTAACAATTACTGTGATGACATAAAAGAATATCATCTTTCCTTCTAATAAGCTCCAAGCAGCTCCGGTATTTCTTAAATGGGTCAGCGACAAAAATCCAGGAATGAATTCTTTTGTTTCACCCAAAGAAATGTTTTGGACCGTCAAATATTTGCTCCATTGGTCAAGCCCTACTAATAAGGCACTGATTAAAAAATATACTACTAACAATCGCGTCATTCCTTTTCTCTATGAATACTTGCTAAATCTCTTGGTCGAACAATGCCTACTAACTCACCATTAGGATGGCCACTTTTACTAATAAGCACAGCTTCTAAGCGTGGCTGCTCCCGAAACATTTGTTCAACTTCAAAAACGGTTGCTTCAATTGAAACAAATTGATAGTTGCTGCGTTTATAATTTGATGCCAACAATTCTCGCACCGTTCGGTTGGCAATGTGAACTTCGCCTTTGGTGCTCTCAATGGCAAACCATACACCAATCCCTCGAACCGTGATTAATCCTTTAAATACACCTTTTTCATAAATCGGAAATTGAGAATATTGTTTTTTTGCAATAATCGTTAATAACGTTTCTAAAGAAGTGGTGATTTCAAAAGCTGTAACACGTTTCGCAAATTTAGGCACTACTTTTTCTGGTTTTGTTAAAGCTTGTTCAATCGTTTCAATTCGTTGAACTGCCCATTCGTTTGGCTCTGCAATTACAAAATCATCAGCAATTCGCTCATGAACGATGGCATTTCTTAACTGAGCCATTTGAAGCAAATCCTCTTCAAATTGAGCAATCTGTCCTTTTTCTTTTCGGGAAAGACGTCTTGTCATTTCACTGAATCCCATATTGACAGGATTATTCAGTCTCTCTCTCATCCACTTTTCAATGCGATTAAAGTGTGCTAAAAATGTATCTGCTCGTTCCCCCATAGTCGTTGCTCCTTATAATAAACTACGCAATAAATTTCCGTCATTATTTTTTATTGAGCTACTTTCAAGTATATACTAAAAATAGGTCTCAGGAAAGAGTGGCTTTAAAAGAGACCGCTCGCTTGACCCGTTTCGTCCACATCCATATTTAACGCAGCAGGAACTTTCGGCAAGCCAGGCATCGTTAAAATGTCACCCGTTAACGCCACGATAAACCCTGCACCGATTTTTGGAACTAGCTCACGAATCGTAATCGTAAATCCTTCTGGCCGTCCTAATTTTTGAGGATCGTCAGAAAGTGAATACTGTGTCTTCGCCATGCAGATTGGTAATTGATCCCAACCATTTTTTGTAAAGTCTGCAATTTGCTTTTGTGCTTTCGGAGAAAAAATCGCCTGTTCCCCGCCATAAATCGTTTGTACAATGGCTTGAATTTTTTCTTCAATTGTTTGGCGAGGATTATATAAAGGTTGAAACTGTTTTGTATTGGCTTCAATCTCTGCTACTACTGTTTTCGCTAGATTCGTGCCACCTGCGCCACCTTGCGCCCAAACACTTGTTAACTCGACGGGCACGCCTAACGCTTGGCATGCTTCTTTCAATAGTTGAATTTCTTTTTCTGTATCCTGTGTAAACTCATTAATTGCAACAACTACTGGTACATCATAACGTTGCATGTTTTGAATATGTTTTTCTAAGTTGGCAAAGCCTTTTTGTAACGCTGGTAAATTTTCTTCTGCTAACTGATCTTTCGCCAAACCGCCATGCATTTTCAACGCGCGAATCGTTGCCACAATCACAACGGCATCGGGTGCTTTCCCTAAAGAAGGTACTTTAATATCTAAAAATTTTTCGCCACCCAAGTCGCCACCAAAACCTGCTTCTGTTACGACATAATCCCCTAGATGCAAAGCCGTTTTTGTCGCTAAAATACTGTTACATCCATGAGCGATATTGGCAAAAGGACCACCGTGAACAAAAGCTGGAGTTCCTTCAATCGTTTGAACTAAATTAGGTTTTAAGGCGTCTTTTAATAATAAAGTCAGCGCACCTGCCACGTTTAAATCTTTAACCGTCACCGGCTCTCTTTGGTCATTATAGGCGACAATAATCCGACTTAAGCGTTCTTTTAAGTCCGTTAAATTTTGCGCTAAACAAAGAATCGCCATAATTTCGCTTGCCACAGTAATATCGAAACCGTCTTCTCTTGGTACACCTTGGAAAGGACCGCCTAAACCAACAACGACCTGTCTGAGCGCACGATCATTTAGATCCACTGCCCGTTTCCAAATCACCCGTCGAGAATCAATCTTTAATTCATTTCCTTGCTGTAAATGATTATCTAGTAACGCAGCTAAGGCATTATTGGCTGTCGTAATCGCATGCATATCACCAGTAAAATGCAAATTGATTTCTTCCATTGGTAATACTTGTGCGTAACCGCCACCTGTTGCGCCACCTTTAATCCCCATCACAGGACCTAATGATGGTTCTCTTAGGGCAATAACTGTTTTTTTATTGATTTGATTTAATGCATCTCCTAAACCAATGGTCACGGTTGACTTTCCTTCTCCTGCTGGCGTTGGATTAATCGACGTAACGAGGATTAATTTACCTTCTGGTTGCGCTTCTAAGGATTGAAGCGTTGGAAAATCTATTTTCGCTTTGTATTTTCCATAAAGTTCGAGCGAATCTTCTGAAAGACCGATTGTTTCGGCAATCTCTTGAATAGGTTTTAATGTTGCTGCTTGTGCAATGTTAATATCTGTCTTCATAACGGACCCCTTTTCAATTCTTTATCGTCTTTGTGACACATTGTTTCTTTTAAATTATAGCTTGTATTGAATAGAATGGCTAGAATAACCTTTTTTAAACAACCCAACCATTGACGTTTGGTAGCCTTTTCTCGTATAATGAAAGTGTCTTTACAAATCTAAAAGGAGCGTGAATTGGATGCAAAAAGGAATTGTCAAATGGTTCGATAACAGAAAAGGTTATGGTTTTATCGTTTACAACGAAGAAGATGAGATTTTTGTCCACTTCACTGCTATAGAAGGTGACGGATTCAAATCACTTGATGAGAATCAATCTGTAGAATTCGAGATAATGGAAGGCAATCGTGGGCTACAAGCAGCACATGTCAAAAAAATAGATAACTAAAAAAGCTGAACCAACAGCGCTTAGCTCCAAAAAGTAAGTAAACGTAGCGTTTGTTTCAGCTGATTATTTTAAGATTTTGAGAGTGGGTCACCAGTCGTTTCGACTTATGACTCACTCTTGTTTTTTTCTTCTTTTTTATGAAGGCCCAAAGAATGATCTTCTGCTACCTTCAATTCAGGCTTTTTTACCTTAAGTGCCTCAAGAAATAACGGAATCGTTTTCTTTTTCATTAAAAAGACTTTTGAGCCTTCCTTAAATTCTGAGGAAAAAATTTCGATGCTTTTTTCATTGTAGGTTACTTTTTCTATCTGAGAAAGCGGAAGTGCTTTTTTGCGAAACCACAAAACATCTCTGACAATTAAAGATGTTTCTGTCATATTAAAAGACCGCGCAATTCCTAGATAAGCAAACACAAAAAATGGAACCATCACCAGATTACTAATCAAGTAAGGACCATTATTTTCCAATGCTAAAATTAAACTAATAAATAATATACAAAATGTGCAAGACCAGTAAATAATTGTTGATGCTAATTCTGGCTGCCAATAAAATTTCTGTTTTTTCATAAAGTGCCCTCACTACTTCTGGATCAACGCCGCTAAATTTAAATATGTTATAATAGTAACATACTTTTTTTAAGAACAAAAAGAAATTAGGAGTAATTTTATGTTAAGAATTTATGTAGATGCGGCAACAAAAGGCAATCCAGGTGAATCTGGCGGCGGTATCGTTTACCTCACCGACCAATCGCGGCAACAATTGCATGTGCCTTTAGGCATTGTTAGTAATCACGAAGCCGAATTTAAAGTGCTGATTGAAGCTTTAAAACAAGCGATTGCCAATGAAGACAATCAACAAACCGTTCTTCTCCACTCAGATAGTAAAATTGTTGTCCAAACAATTGAAAAAAACTATGCTAAAAATGAAAAGTACCAGCCTTATTTAGCAGAATATCAACAACTAGAAAAGAATTTCCCTTTGCTCTTAATCAAATGGCTACCTGAAAGTCAAAACAAAGCGGCCGATATGCTCGCACGGCAAGCATTACAAAAATTTTATCCCAATAAAAAGTAGCACTGTTTACTTAATGCTTTTCCTTTATTAATTTGATAATTAAACACGTGGAGCAAAAATCCCTAGTGATTTTTGCTCCACGTTTAAAAACAGATAAACGGTTCTGTCTCAACCTCTTCTTATAACCACTTATTCTTCTGTCGTTATTCCCGCAAATTGTCCATTGGTTAGCGAAAGGATTGCTTCAGGAGCTAATTCAATTTGCATGCCACGTTTGCCTGCAGAAACAATAATTGCAGAATATTGTTGAGCTTCTTCAGCTAAATAGGTGGGAAATTGTTTTTTCATCCCAATTGGTGAACAGCCCCCACGAATATAGCCTGTGGTTGCTTCTAAATCTTTTAAGTGAAGCATTTCTACCTTTTTATTGCCACTAGCTTTCGCTAATTTTTTTAAATCTAATTCTTGATTACCAGGAATGACAGCCACGACTGGACCTGTTTTATTACCTACTGTAACCAAGGTTTTAAAAATTCGTCCTTTATCAATACCTAAACTTTCAGCGACACTTTCTGCACTTAAATGATCTTCACTCCAAGCGAATTCATATTCTTTATATGGTACTTTATGTTGTTCCACCATGCGCATCGCATTCGTTTTTTGTTGTGTTTTTTTCTTTGCCACTTTTTTCACCTTCTGAATCACTTGTTTTGTTCGAATGTCTTTAAATAATTTCTTAATACTTGTACGGATAGTTGGCCTGGTGCAGACGCTTGCTGGGCGGAGCCAAAAGTTAGTGCCGATCCGAACAGTTGACCTGTTACGCGACTAATCATCCCTAACTGTCCCATTGACATAGTAACGATTGGGACGGATGCATAATGGGTGTACATTTCATTGGTTGCTGAAAGTAACGTAAGTACATCTGTCGCATCTTGTGGCATCACAGCTATTTTACAAATATCCGCCTGACGCATTTGCATTTGGCGTAACCGTGCGACAATCTCCTCTTGCGACGGTGTTTTCTGAAAGTCGTGATTACAGAGAACAATTTTAATCCCCGCCTTTTTAGCTTCGTGAATTAACGTATCTGCCGCCAGCGGATTCGCAAATAATTCAATATCTAATAAATCCAACGCACCTTTTTTCACTAATTCATGATACAAAGCAAAATAATTTTCCTCGGAAAAAGCCATTTCGCCGCCTTCTTTTTGTGTACGAAAAGTTAACAATAACGGTTTTTGCCCCAACCGTTCCATTACTTGTTGTGAAAGATTACATACATCGGAAAAATCAGCGACATTTTCATAATAGTCTAAACGCCATTCCACCAAATCACAATCTAGTGTTTGGCTCGCCGTTGCTTCGGCCAAAATATCCTCGGCTGTTCGAGCAACAATGGGCACCACAATTTTGGGATTGCCTTCACCTATTCGCACATTTTTGACTATAACTGGCTTCACAGTTCCACCTAACTTCCTCGTTTATTTTTCTCTCTTCATATCATACCATTTCTCTTCTTTTTTGCAATTTAAAGAGCTACAAAGACACCTAGAATTAGGAATTTCCTAACACTAAATGCCTTTGTTTGGGTTATTTAACTCTTTCTGTTGTTACGTTAAACTTCCGTACTTTGTAACTGATACATATCCGCATAAAGGCCCCCTTCTGCCAGTAACGTTTCGTGCGTTCCTCGTTCTACAATCTGCCCTTTGTCTAAAACTAAAATCAAGTTTGCATCACGAATCGTCGAAAGGCGATGCGCAATCGCAATTGTCGTTCTTCCTTGTCGCATTTTGGCTAATCCTTCTTGAATCAATCCTTCTGTTTCTGTATCAATATTAGCGGTTGCTTCATCTAAAACTAAAATTTTGGGATCAGTTACAATTGTTCGTGCAAACGAAATTAATTGACGTTGTCCGCTAGAATAACTCGCTCCTCGTTCAATGACTTTCGCATGATAGGTATTGGGTAACGTGTGAATAAATTTATCCGCCTGAACAAATTCCGCAGCCTGTTTAATTTGTTCATCTGTGATGTTTGGATTCAGTAAACGGATATTTCCAGCAATATCTCCATAAAACATGAAAGCATCCTGTAATACCAAGCCCATCTTTTCCCGTAATTCTGTCATGGGAAAATCACGAATGTCACGATCATCAATTAAAATCTGCCCTTCATAAAATTCATAGAAACGCATGAGTACATTAATAATTGAACTTTTACCACTTCCAGTATGACCGACTAAAGCGACGGTTTCCCCGGGATTTGCAACAAAGCTAATATTTTTCAATACTTCGTTTTTGCCGTCATAAGAAAAAGTAACATTACGAAATTCAATTTTCCCGCGAATAATTTCCCCATTCGCACCTACTGATTGTTGCGGTGTTAATTCTTCCGTATCCATAATTTTTAAAATACGACTACCTGCGACAATCCCATCTGTAAAGATACTTAGGAAGTCCATCATTTGTGTCATCGGATTAAAAAAAGCTTGGACATACGTTACAAAAGCATAAATCATTCCCGCTTCTACAGGAGAATGTAAAGCATCGATGCCAAACATAGTTAAGGCCAATGCAATCGCCAACGTATACAACAAATTAATGATGGGACTTAATAATAACGAATTCATACGAATCATTGCTACTCGTGTTTTTAAATAGTCATCATTGGTTTCTTCAAATTCTTTTTCCAAACGTTTTTCTTGGCGAAATTGTTGAATGATTTGCATACCAGAGATGTATTCATTTAGTTTGGTGTTTAATTGACTTAATTTTTCCCGCATACTGCGATATAATTTTGAACTAAATTTTTGGTAATACCAAATTACAACTAATAAAATTGGCAAGAAAATTAGACAATAAAATGAAATTTCTGGACTGAGTTGAAACATTGCAAAAAATGACGAGATTACGGCAAAAATTCCTGTAATCACCATTAGGAATACATACCAGAATTCAAACAATGTTTCTGTATCGTTGGTAACACGAGACACCGTCGAACCCGCTGGTGTTTGATCAAAATAACGCATACCTAAAGTGTGTAATTTTTCAAATAATTTCACTCGTATATATTGATACGTTTTTAAAGAAGCCATCGAATACAAATACCATTGGAAAAACCAAACAATACTTTTGACAATGACACCAAAAAAATAAATAGCAGCAAAAGTTAGAATCACTTGCATTGTAGCAGTTTTAGGCGTTAAATAATTATCCATAAAAACTTGAATGACTCTAGGCAAAAGAATATTGATAATTGATAAGCCAAATGCAAAGAGAATAGCTGTGTAAAACATGCGTCGAAACGGTTTGGCAAAACGAAACAAACGCTGAACAATCGTTAATTGTTCTTTCAGCGGTAACTCTCTGGACCATTCGGATTGATACTTTTCTTCCATTAACTCTCACTCCCTTCAATTTTCGCTTCTAATTGCTGTTTTTCCCACATCCGCTGATACCAACCCTTCTGAGTCAGTAACTCCTGATGTGTCCCCCGTTCAATAATTTTCCCTTCATCCAACACTAAGATTTCTTTTGCATGCATGACACTACTTAAACGATGCGCTGTAATAATAGTGGTTTTTTCTTGGCGCGTTTCTTTTAGATTTGATAAAATCGCCTCTTCAGTCTTCGCATCGACTGCAGATAAGGCATCATCTAAAATTAACAATTCTGGTTCAACAATCAAGGCCCGTGCAATAGAAATCCGTTGTTTTTGTCCTCCAGAAAGCGAAACGCCACGTTCCCCAACCATTGTGTCATAGCCTTCAGGGAATGCTTTAATTTCTTGGTTAATAAATGCTAATGCTGCCGCTTGTTCAACTGCTGCTTGTTCCAAGTCTGGTTTAGCAAAACGAATGTTATCTCGTACCGTCATGGAAAAGAGAAAATGGTCCTGTGGCACGTACCCCATTGCACCCATCAATGCATCTAATGTGTAATTTTTAATGTTATGTTTTCCAAAGAAAATCGTTCCTTGGTATTGGTCATATTCACGCATCAACAATTTCAAAATAGTGGTTTTACCAGCGCCTGTTTTGCCAACAATCCCCAAGGTTTCTCCTTCTTGCAACGAAAATTGGATATTTTCCAAAGCCACCGTCTCTTCTTTTGGATAAGAAAAAGAATCAATCTTCATTGAAATTGTCCCTTGCGCCATTGTTTTGATGGCATCTTTTCGTTCGATAATATGCGTTTTTTCATGTAATAATTCGTTCACACGATCGTAACTAGCATTCCCACGTTCTAACACATTAAATAAGCGCCCAATCGCAAACATTGGCCAAACTAGCATCCCAATATAGGCAATGAAAGAGACCAACTGACCTAAACTAATCGTTCCTTCCATGATGAAACGACCACCAATAATAATTGTCAAAACATAAGAAACACCAATAATCAGCGTAATAAACGGATCAAATAGTGCATCTAAAAAGTTCGTTCGTTTATTTTTGACGATAGCATCATCAATTTTCTCTGTAAAATCAGCAAGATCTTCTTTTTCTTGCCCAAATGTTTTAATGACTTTAATTCCAGTGATACTTTCTTGTGTTTTATCATTAATCGCTGAAAAAGCAGCTTGTGAATCTCGAAAGGCATCATGCAACTTAGAACCTAGAACTCGTGAGGTGACCGCTAATAAAGGCAGCGGTAATAAAGCAATTAATGTTAAGCGCCAATCGACAAATAGAACCATTGCGATAATCGTTGTTCCTCCCGTAATCACAGAGTCAGCAAATGTTAAAATCCCAGCTCCAGCCACATTTTGGATGGCATTTAAATCATTGGTTGCATGCGCCATCAAGTCACCTGTCCGATATTTCTGATAAAAGATGCTATCCATTTTTGTGAAATGATGAAATAATTGAGTCCGTAGCTCTTTTTCCAAACGAGCGGCACTCCCCCAAATATGCATCCGCCAAATATATCGAAAAAGATATTGGGCAAGCCCAGCACCAATCAAGAGTGCAACCCACACGATAATTTTCGTTAAGCGAATTTCTTTGTTAACGATTTCATCTACAACGACGCCAATAACTTTGGGCGGGACTAATTGAACAAGAGCGACCATCATTAATGAGAAAACCCCAATAATATAACTTTTTTTCTCTTGCTTAAAAAACCAGCCTAATTTTTTGAATATGGACATTCAGTTGTCCCTCCTTTTACTTTGTTGTTCTACGAAGACTACTTTCGAGCTAGAAGGTTTCTTCGTTATTGTTGTTTTTGATTAAACGTCTCGCTCTTTTCCTCCTAGATTATCCTATTCTCCCGCAAAACAACAAAAAAACGGACTGAAAATCAGCCCGTTTTTACACTTATTCATGATTACCTGAATAACCTTTACTATTTTCCTTGGTTTTTCATTTGTTGCATCATTTGTCTAACCTTTTTCTCTGACGGTTTTTGACCCATTGATGCCATCATCATGCGTAACATATCCTCATTAACGGGAGGATTTTTTTTGAAATAATCTTGCATATATTTGCGTGCAAGGAAAAAGCCCCCTGCAGCGCCTACTAATAAAGCGATTACTGCGATTAATACTACCCAACCTGTTGCCATTGAAACTCTCTCCTCTCCGTATAGTTTTGCTCTCAATGAATTATTTTACTAGAAATAGCAAAAAAAGAAAAGTTCTTTTTGCGGGATTTCTCTTAAATAATGAAAAAAGTCTGATTTTTTTGCAAAATAGTGATTAAAAGTCAAAAATATACGCTCTTAAAGGTCAATAGGACCTTTAAGAGCGATTGTTGCTTTAGTTTTGTCCTTGAATTTTTTCTAATAATTCTGGATCAAATGTTTGATTTTTTAACATCGCAATTTCAAAGCCGTAAGGGGCCTTTTTATTTTTTTTGTCTTCTCCGACATAAGGTGTTTCTAAAATTTTTGGTAAAGCAGTTAATTTTTCATGGTGAACCACACCGTTTAAAGATTCAAAACCAATAGTGCCAAAACCAATATTGGCATGACGATCTTTATGTGAGCCCATAGGATTTTTAGAATCATTCACATGAATGACTTTTAAACGATCCAATCCGATAATTTTATCAAATTCAACTAATACGCCATCAAAATCATCTTTTACATTATAACCTGCATCATTAATGTGGCAAGTATCCAGAGTGACAGAAAGTTTATCATTTAGCGTAACTCCGTCAATAATCGCAGCTAGTTCGTCAAACGTACGGCCGATTTCGGTCCCTTTACCAGCCATTGTTTCTAAAGCGATTTGAGGGATTTGCTCTTTCCACAAGACTTCGTTTAGACCTTTAACAATTTGTTTGATGCCGGCTTCTGGACCTGCGCCAACATGCGCACCTGGGTGTAACGTGATTTGCGTTGCTCCCAACGCTTGTGCTCGCTCAATTTCTTGTCGCAAAAAGTCAACGGCAAAACCGAAATTTTCCGTTTTGATTGTATTGCCTAAATTAATAATATACGGGGCATGAACGACGATATTACTTAAATTGTGTTCCTTCATAAACGCTTGCCCAGCTTCAATATTCATTTCTTCAATCGGTTTCCGGCGCGTGTTTTGTGGCGCACCTGTATAAATCATAAAGGTTGTTGAGCCATAACTAGCCGCTTCCTCGGCAGAGCCTAATAGCATTTTCTTGCCACTCATACTAACGTGTGATCCTAATAACATGTGGTTCCTCCTAATAATTCTTCTTTTTCTTTTGGTAGTGTTGATACTGTTGCAGCCATTCTTCAAGCGTGATTTTTGTTACTAATTCGCCAATTAGTTCATAGGGTATTCGCTTAGGATTAGTGAAGCGAAGACAACTTTTCCCCATGTTTAGCTTTGTTGACACTTGTTCCTGATAGGCTTCTTGAAACCAACTTCGGACGGCTTCATTTCCCATTAATCCCATGTGATATAAAGCTACTTGCCTTTTAGTAGCGCCTAAACTGATAAATGGTAACGGCTCATCACCACGGTTGAGATAGCCTTCTGGAAATACTGAAAGCGGCACAACAAAGGTTGGCATGCCATATTGCATTGTTAATTCAAATCCTGCTGGCAAATTTTGCGAAACGGCGTCTAATACTTGCTGATAAGCAATTCGCCATTTTGGTTCGACTGTTTCGATGTATGCTGTAACTGTTTCAATTAACTGCGCCATTATTTCTTCCTTTGCTGATAAAGAGCTTTGGTTTTATAGCCTTCTTTTAAAATGGCTAACATTTCAGTTTGCCGCTTTTTCCGTGTCTCCGCTCGCTTTGCACTAAATACATACCGCGCCCACTCTTTTTGATAACCAGGCGTTAATGCAGCGAATGTCGCTGCAGCAGCTGGTTCTGTTTGTACCAACGCTTCAATTTCTGGTAAATATTGAACATAATCCCCAACAGCAGAACTGGTCTGATTCTTCGCTGGCTTTTTAAGAACATTCTTCATGCCGACAACCGTAAAAGTCTCATCTAAACTAACCATGCGATTAAATTTTAAGGTTGAGCCTTTAATATACCCATCTGCCTCGTTTACTTGTAATGTTGGAAAAATTTCATCTCGGTGGACAAAGGTTGGATACATTTTATTGCCTTTTTTCGGATAAGCCACATATAACAACCCATTTTCTACTAAATGTTGACCTTCAATCACCATTGAAACAATCTCTTGAAATTCCGCCATCGTTTTCACAAATGCAAAAATCAGCTCAACTGGTTCTGAGGGTAATTGCTGCGCGGCTGAAGCAAATTCAGATAGATACTCTCCCTGTGGTCTATTTAAAGTAACTAGTTGCTGATACTTCGTTAAGTTTAACTTTTCGACAATTGATTTCATAACCTACTCCTTATAGCGACTGCACTTTTTATTCTAGCATAGCACAAGTTATCTGTAATTGAATATGCCCAATAGTAAAAAAGAGTTTTTTGTAACATTTGTCCTTTTGATTTTCAGCTTTTTATTTCAATACTATCTTGACAAAGGACTTTTCTTACAGTCCTCCTTATTGTTGATACAACAATACCCACCCATTACTTTTCTAATATAGTCTATAACAAATTTGAATTTTTATTGTAGACTTTTGTGAACATTGATATACTATCTTTATCGTCTATATGCTTTAACCAATACTTTTCCTTAATGAATCACCATAGAGAGGAATAATAGTCTAACTTTATTAGTGATTAACACTTTGGACATTCACAAAAAGCTTGAAGCAATAAATATATTAGCAATAATAATTTTACTGGAAAGGTGGTGAAATAGAGTGGGAATGTTTACAAAAGGACAAAAAAGTGCTGCAGAATCTATTTATCAAAAAGAAATAAAAAAATTTTTAAAACCTAAAGATGGTTTAACTCATCTAGTTATGGTAAATAGTTTTAGTAAATGGATTAATCAAAATTTTGGCTGTGAGGACAAATACACTACGCAAATTGATGAAATAATATCTTCTATGCAGTTAGATGGTTATGAAATTGTTGATATAAAAATTGATTCACTACAAAATCAAGGTCTGTCAGGATCTATGGAAGGTTTCCATACAGTAATATTATACAAGTAAGGATTGGCTATCTGTAGTGAGACTTAAAAATTAGACAGAATACCGACCAGAGAAACTTGGTCGGTATTTTTATATAATAAACCGTTCAAGATAATGTTGGTGACTATTGATTCTAGTACTATAAGCAAAACTTTATAAAAAGACTTGCTTACATTAAGGTAAACAAGTCTTCCTAAAGCAAAATATTAAGCTAGTATTAACTGTTAACTATTATTTTTAATTTATAAACCGTATAAGATTGAAGTTCACAGTGTTTTAGTATTTTAACAAGAAATATTTTTTCTTCCCGCGACGAATCACAGTAAATTGTCCTTCAATTTTATCAGTTTCTGTCAATTCAGCTGCTAAATCTTGTCTACGTTCTCCATTGACGTAAATCGCTCCATTTTGAACATCTTCACGGGCTTGACGTTTGGATGGTTCTATTTTTGAGGTAACTAATAAGTCGACTAAACTTAATTGATCCTCTGGTTGCACCTCGTACGTTGGTACATCTTTAAAGCCTTGTTTAATTTCTTCTGCTGTTAAGCTTTGGATATCCCCGCTGAATAAAGCTTCTGAAATTTT
This sequence comes from Enterococcus sp. DIV2453a, assembly GCF_050533535.1. Taxonomy (NCBI): domain Bacteria; kingdom Bacillati; phylum Bacillota; class Bacilli; order Lactobacillales; family Enterococcaceae; genus Enterococcus; species Enterococcus sp. DIV2453a. The sequence continues at coordinate 1,523,592 of NZ_CP172899.1, forward strand.
AACCGCTTGATGATAGGCTGCTTCACCGTGGACTAAAGTAGTCACTTCTTTGGCTAACGCTTTTTGCGCAGCACGTTGACCTGGGTTCGCTGTAAATTCTTCTTCAATTGTTGCAATTTCATCCAATGTTAAGAAAGTAAAGTATTTCAAGAATTTCACGACATCACGATCATCTGTGTTAATCCAGAATTGATAAAATTCATATGGCGAAGTTTTTTCCGCATCTAACCAAACTGCGTTTCCTTCTGTTTTACCAAATTTGGTACCATCTGCTTTTGTAATTAAAGGCATAGTTAAGCCAAATCCTTGAACTTCTTGTTCTCGGCGTAATAATTCAATCCCTGAAGTAATGTTCCCCCATTGATCACTGCCGCCTAATTGCAATAAACAACCTTCTGTTTCGTACAATTTCAAGAAATCATACGCTTGTAATAATTGATACGCAAATTCAGTATAAGAAATTCCTGTTTCGATTCGGCGTTTCACGCTTTCTTTACTCATCATATAGTTAATTGTAAAGTTTTTTCCAACATCACGTAAGAAATCAATTAATGAAAGCTCTCCAAGCCAATCATAGTTATTTGCTAGAATCGCTGGATTTTTTTCATCTTCAAAATCGATAAAACGTGACAACTGGCCTTTAATACTTTCAGACCAAGCTTTCACTGTATCAAGTGTGTTTAAACTACGTTCTGCATCTTTGAATGATGGATCACCAATCATGCCAGTTCCGCCACCAACTAAAGCAATGGGCACATGGCCATTTTGTTGGAAACGACGTAACATAAGAATTGGCAGTAGATGCCCGATGTGTAAACTGTCTGCCGTTGGATCAAAGCCGATATATAATTTAACAGATTCTTCATTTAATTGTTTTTGTAAGGCTTCTTCATCTGTGACTTGGTAGACCAACCCACGGGCTTTTAATTCTTCAAAAAAAGCTGAATTCATGATTTTCCTCCTATAGTAAAACATAATAATAGATCAAATTCCCCTATTCATAGTAACCGATTCTGTCACACTTGAAAAGTCAAAAAATGAGATTTCCCTATTTTCTCTTAAGTTTTTTCAACAAAAAATGGCAATTGGTGTAGAAACTATTCATAGAAGCTTTTTTTTGCTATAATAACACAGAATGTATCATTTTATTGAGGTGAAGCTTTTGAAAAATAATTCAAGTAACAATAAGCAAAAACCAACGACCTCTTCTGGCGGCAATGTCTTTTTACTTATTTTAAATGTCATTATTCGCGTTTTTCAGTCATTAGTGGTTTTTGGGGTTATTCTGATTGTCTTAGGTGGCTCTCTTGGCTTAGGTATCGGAATGGGATATTTTGCTTTTCTAGTTGAAGATACACAGCCCCCAACGAAGGAAGAATTGCAAAAAGAAATCAGTGATATTACCGAAGTGTCAAAAATGACTTACGCAGACGGTACCCCGATTGCTAACATCAAATCAGATTTAATTCGGACACGAATTAATGGCGATCAAATGTCTCCATTGCTAAAAAAAGCCATTATTTCAACAGAAGATGAATATTTTGAAGAACATCATGGGGTGGTACCAAAAGCGCTAGTTCGAGCGCTGATTTCTGATGCGACAGGTATCGGCGGTTCTTCTGGTGGTTCAACATTGACTCAGCAATTGGTCAAGCAACAGATTTTAACTGACGAAACGACTTTTAAACGGAAAGCCAACGAAATTTTATTAGCTTTACGTATTGAAAAATACTTTTCTAAGGACGAAATCGTGACAACTTATCTAAATGTCTCCCCTTTTGGTCGTAATAACAAAGGTGAAAATATTGCAGGCGTGGAAGAAGCAGCCAAAGGACTCTTTGGTAAAAGTGCCAAGGACTTGAATCTTCCTCAAGCGGCCTTTATCGCAGGACTTCCCCAAAGTCCCATTGTTTACACGCCCTATACTAACACCGGTGCCTTGAAAGACGATTTGTCTTTAGGCATGAAGAGAAAAGATTTTGTTCTTTTCAGTATGTACCGAGAAAAAGCTATTTCGCAAAAGGAATATGAAGAAGCCAAAGCTTACGACTTGAAAAAAGACTTTTTACCAACTGAGCAGGCCAATGTCAATACAGAAGGCTATCTATACTACACGGTGTTAGATAAAGCAGTTGAGATTGTCATGGATTTAGATATGAAGAAAGCTAAAGTTAATCGTGATGATTTAGATCAAGTTGGTTTAAATCAATATAAAGAACAAGCACGTCGCGAAATCCAGTCGCAAGGCTATACAATCCAATCGACCATTGATCAGAATATTTACAACACGATGCAAACCGCTGTCGCAAATTATGGTTATTTGCTTGATGATGGCACTGCAGATGTCAATGGGAATACAATGATTGAAACTGGCAATATTTTAATGGATAACGCTACTGGTCGTATCCTCGGTTTTATCGGCGGCAGAAACTTCGATATTAATCAAAACAACCATGCCTTTAATGCCGATCGTCAAGTTGGTTCTACGATTAAACCAATTTCTGTCTATGGCCCTGCGATTGATCAAGGACTCATTGGTTCTGAAAGTCGTCTGGCCAACTACCCAACGACTTATGCTGATGGTCGTGAATTTGTTAACTCAACAACTGTGGATTTAAATCAATTCGTGACTGTTCGGAATGCCTTGAATTGGTCTTTCAATATCCCTGTCGTTCATGTTAATAATGAGCTAAGGAAAAAAATGGGTGATGATAATTTTTCTTACAATCACTACTTAAGTAAAATGAACTATCCAGCTTCAGATGCTTGGGCTTACGAATCTGCGCCATTGGGTCCAGTAGAAACAAATGTTGTAACTCAAACAAACGGTTTCCAAGCGCTTGCTAACAAAGGGAAATATCAAAAAGCCTACATGATTGAAAAAATTACAGACAATAGCGGACATGTGGTCTACGAACACAAAGATGAAGGAACGCAAGTTTATTCACCGGCGACCGCTTCTATTATGAATGACTTGTTGCGTTCAGTGGTGGATTCTGCGAATACGACAAAATTCAAACCAACGTTAGCTGGCTTGAATCCTCATTTAGCCAGTGCTGATTGGGTCGGAAAAACTGGGACAACTGATGAGTTTAAAGATTCATGGCTGATTGTCTCTACTCCAACTGTGACACTAAGTTCTTGGACGGGACATGATCTACCAGCGCCAATGACGACAACCAGCGGCGACAATAACGGGAATTATATGGCGAACTTAGCTAATGCGCTGTACTATGCGAATCCAGAATTGTTTGGCATTGGTCAAAAATTTGAATTAGACCCAAGTGTCATTAAATCAAAAGTTTCTGAATTTACTGGTGAAAAACCTGGCTCAATTACCTATAATGGTGCTAAGTTCAATACACCTGGCAAAACAACGACTTCATACTATGCCAAAGATGGTGCACCACAAAGTACCTATAAATTTGGGATCGGCGGAACAGACAGCAATTACGCTTCTTACTGGGGAAATCTTGCTCCACGTGCCACTACAAATAATAATAACAATAAAAACAACGATAATAAAAAGAACAACTAAAGAATTTGGTAAGTTAAGCTTGCAACCAAAATTATGTAAAAAAGTAGAGACGTAATCCATCAATTGATGAATTACGTCTCTACTTTTATTGCTTCTCTTATTCTTTACCATCGATACTAGCTCTAGCTATTCAAAAAATAGCTCCTACATCTAATGAAATAATATGCAGCAATCAACCTATTTTAACTAAAATAATCCCTTTCTGTTTCTCAAAACAATAGCAGATACTATTAAACTTATTAATACATAGACAACTATCATCTTTAAAGAAAAATCAAATGTAAGACTTATCTCATCCATCGGCTCATACCCATTTCCTCCATTAATAATTTTAGGAAAATTCATATAAGCTGTAAAGAAAAATTTATTGGAAATCAGGCTAACTCCTGAAGATAATACCACACCAACAATTAGCAAGCTATGAACAATCAAATTTCCAGTAAATAGTGAAAGCAAGAAACTGAATACTGTCAATGCTAATAACAGCATACCAAACATAATTAGGCTTCTCGACAAATAGTTAGAAAGAGAAATGATTGTAACACTTTGTCCCTTTTCAATAATCGCGACTGGATAATCAGGGTTTCCCAGACCATTTTTGAAAAATGCACTGATTACAGAAAGAAAGATTGACAGATAAGAAACTAATCCGATTGTAAACAAAATACTACTTATTTTAATAGAATATTTTTTCCATAGTTTTAAGGGAAGGCCATTCCATAAAGAAACAGTATTTTTTCTTTTTTCTAAAGTTGCGAGCGCTATAATCATTAAACTAGGGATAATTAATAATAATGTGTATGGAAAATCCATCGATAAAAGAAAACCTAGGTAATTCAAAGCAGGCATTTTAGCAACTTCAGAAGAATCCACTTGTTTGATCCTGTTTTCAGATAAATATTGTAATTCTTTGACTCTTTTTTGTTGCTCAATAATTGGTATACTATACAACGTTCCTTTTAACATTGCATTTAAATTACTTTCTTCCAATTTTTTCTCAGCTTCTAATAAAGCCCATTCATCACCAATTTTGATGGCATTAATTGCTTTCCTTAATTGCTCACTTTCATCTTCTATCTCATTTAAAGTTTCTTTTGCTGCAGGTTCATTTTTCATTTTTTCTTTCGCTTGTTCGTTATTTTTGATTCGGTTTTCATATTGCATTTCTTTAAAAGAAAGTTGTTGGGGTTGAGCTAGCAACGGATAAATTAACATTAAAATAAAGGCTACAAACACAAACCACAGACTCTTCTCTTTCAATATTTTTATCGTTTCTATCTTAAGCATTTCTCTCTTCTCCTCTTAAATATAAGTTATCATATTGTTCACGTAAAGAAAGGTTACGTTGATCATTCTCAACCAACTTTTTATTTTTCATAAATAAAATACGTGTACATGTGTGTTCAACATTATACAAATCATGAGAAGATAAAATAACTATTTTATCTTTGGAAACTATTTCTTTTAAGCACATTATGAATAAACTAACACTAGTAGGATCCAAGCCATTAAAAGGTTCGTCTAACAAAAGTATTGTTGCATCACTTGCTAGGTACATCGCTAATAATACATGTTGTTTCATTCCGAGAGATAATTTTTTTATTGTTCTATTTTGATATTCTTTCATCTTTAATTGTTCAAAAATATGCTCTATATCGCTATTACTTTTCCAAGCGGCTTTAATATATTCAAGATGTTCTTTCGGCGTCAAATAATCATATAAATTTTTACTACTTTCAAGAAAAAATAGTTCTTTTAAATACGTTGCACTTCTACTATTGTAATCAATCTTATTTAAACTAATATTTCCATTTTTTCTAGGGATTAAACCAGATATAGCATTAAAGAACGTGGTTTTTCCAGTTCCATTAGGAGCAACTAAGCCAATTATTTCACCAAATTCAGCGTGCATAGATAAATTTTCTATAATTGTTCTATTACCATACTCGACAGTTAATTCTTTTACCTTCACAGAAACACCTCTTTTTTTAATCTAAAGATACCATAAGCAATGCTTTACCGACCGATTTTCTAATCAACTTAATCTTATTTTAATTTTCAATCTTACTGTGTATTAATAGCAGAATGCAAAAAAGGACAAGAAGAAATCATTTTCATGATTTCTTCTTGTCCTTTTTTGCATTTCTAGTAGAATTTTCTCTTATTTTGTTGAACCTTTTTGATCAATTCCATAAGGTAAAACAACTGTTTTTTCTTCAATTTCTTCTTTGTTCATTAGTTTTGTTAATAAGCGCATTGACACGGCACCGATATCATATAAAGGTTGTGTAATACTTGATAGACGTGGACGAGAGACTTCTGTAAGCAATGAGTTATTGCTTGTAATGATTTCAAATTCTTCTGGAACTTTCACACCAGCATCTAGCATCCCATCTAATAAACCAATCGCTAGCTCATCATCTGTAACAAAGGCAGCTGTTGCTCCACTGTTACGGACACGCTCAGCCAAATTAATACCTGCTTTAAATTTATATTCAGATTCAAAAACTAAGCCTTCATTATAAGACAAGCCATTTTCCGCTAAGGCTTCTTTGTAGCCTTTCATTCGGTTTTGACCATTAATTGGATCGATTAATGCACCACTAACAAAAGCAATTTTTTTGTTCCCATTTTTCGCTAAAGTCGCTGTTGCATCTTTCGTTGCTTCTGTGTAATCAATATTAACGCTACCAACTTGTTCGTCTGGATCAATTGAACCTGCTAAGACAACAGGTGTTTTTGAACGTGAAAATTCACCACGAATATCATCTGTAATGCGATGACCCATAAAGATAATCCCATCTACTTGCTTGGCAAGTAAATTGTTTAATACAGTAACTTCTTTTTGATCGTCTCCATCTGAATTAGCTAAAATGATATTATATTTATACATTGTAGCCACGTCGTCAATGCCACGTGCTAATGAAGCAAAAAATGCATTACTAACATCTGGAATAATGACACCCACTGTTGTCGTTTTTTTACTTGCTAAACCACGTGCGACTGCGTTAGGACGGTAATCTAAGCGATCAATCACTTCTAAGACTTTTTTACGCGTTGCTGGTTTTACATTGGGATTACCATTGACAACACGAGAAACAGTAGCCATAGATACATTTGCCTCTCTAGCAACATCATAAATTGTAATTGTTTGTTTTTCCATGTTTCTTCTCCTATAAATATGAATTTGTTCTCATTTTCTGAAAACACTGTTTACATTTCTTTCCTAGCCTAGAATATCAAAATTCTTCTATTTTTGCAACCGTTTTATCGTTTTTTCATGAAAATTTACTTTCCATTTCAAAAGGAACTTTTTGTCATTTCATGTTATGATAGTACTGTGATTCACTTCAGAATAAAAGAAAGAAGGATGTTTTATGAATCAAGAAAAAATTGCCGATTTAAAAAATTGGATGCACCAAGAAAAGATTGACTTCACTTATATTAGTGATCCTGGTCATATCGCTTACTTTTCCGGTTACGAAAGCGAACCTCATGAGCGCGTGTTAGCTTTGTTTATCGCTGCGGACGACCAATCATTTTTATTTACACCTGCATTAGAAGTCGAAGATGCCGAAAATAGTAGTTGGACTTATCCCGTTTATGGTTATTTAGATAGCGAAAATCCTTGGGAAAAAATTGCGGCTTTATTAAATAAACGGACACAAGGCACACCACGCTTTGCTTTAGAAAAACAAGCTCTTTCTTTAGCTCGTTTCGATCAATTGAAAACCTATTTCCCAGCTAGCGATTTTTCGCATGATGTTACGCATTTAATTGAAAAACTTCAATTAATTAAAACAGAACCTGAAATTCAACGTTTACTAGAAGCTGGTAGTTGGGCTGATGTCGCTTTTGAGATTGGCTTCAAAGCAATTCAAGCAGGCGTTGCGGAACAAGAAATTGTTGCAGAAATCGAGTATCAATTAAAACGTCAAGGTATTCGCTCAATGAGTTTTGATACGTTAGTCTTAACAGGAAAAAACGGAGCTAGTCCTCACGGGGTACCTGGCGAAACAAAAATTGAGCCCCATGACTTAGTGCTATTTGATTTAGGTGTTGTTCATAATGGCTATTGTAGTGATGCCACACGAACAGTCAGCTACTTGGAACCTTCTGATTTCCAAAAAGAAATTTATGGAATTGTTTTAGAAGCACAATTAGCAGCAACTGAAGCGGTGAAACCTGGTGTTACAGCAGGCGAATTAGATGATATTGCCCGAGGTGTAATTACAAAAGCTGGTTATGGTGAATACTTTAACCATCGCTTAGGCCATGGCATTGGAACCACTGTCCATGAATACCCATCGCTAGTTCATGGCAATGATTTAGTCATTGAAGAAGGTATGTGTTTCTCTATTGAGCCCGGTATTTACATTCCTGGAAAAGTAGGCGTTCGTATTGAAGATTGTTTACACGTAACGAAAACAGGCTCCGAACCATTCACTAAGACAACCAAAGAATTGCAAATTATTCAATAGCATAAAAATAAAATGAGGCCATCAGTCAACCGGACTGATGGCCTCATTTCTAAATTTTAAGGTAAGCCGCTGAACAAAAGCAACACGATCCGTTGCTAACTTTCATAAGCTAAACACTTGTTACCCTTTAAATTCTTTTTTTACGTCTTTCGCTGCATCTTTAACATCTTCTTTTGCTTCTGCAGCTTTTTCAGGAACATCTTTGGTGGTTTCTTTTGCTTCATCGACACCAGCAGAAACAGTTTCTTTGGCCGCTGCCGCAGAATCTTTAACGTCAATATAGATATCTTCTGCTGCATCTTCGGCAATTTCACCTAAATCTTCTGCGTGATCTTGAGCATCGTCAGCTGCTTTTTTAAATTGATCAGATAAATCACCTGTTTGTTTTTTAAAGTTATCAAGCATGTCGCCAGAAACACCTTGTGCTTTATCCAATGAATCTTTTGTTTTTTCTTTGACAGAACCTGCCAAATCAGAGGCTTGATCTGATAAAACGCCGGCTTTTTGTTTTGCGATTTCTGTTAATTCTGTTCCTTTTTGAACAGCATAATCTGTGTAATCTTGCGCTTTGTTTTTTAAATCATCTGTTTGATTTGATAAATCATCACGTAATTCTTTACCTGATTTTGGTGCAAGTAATAATGCGGCAACGGCTGCTGCTGTTCCACCAATTACTGCTCCTAAGAAAAATCCGCCTTTTTTAGCCATAAAAATCTCCTCCAATTAGTTATTTGTTTTTTTATTTTTTGAACGCATTGCTCTAAAAGCAGAACCGCCTACTTTACTCACTAAACCAGCTTTCGCTGTGCCTTTCCCTACGGTTCCTACCTTTGTAATCAAATGTTTACTTGAGGTGTTCAATTCAGAGACACTTTCGCTTAAATCAGCAACGGCCGTAAACAACGGATCAATCGTTGCCACTTTTTGATTCACATCTGTCAATAGTTCATTACTTTTAACAAGCAAGCCTTCCACTTGGCGACTCAATACATTCACATCGCTAGTCACGACTTTGATTGTTGTATTTGTTTCATCAATTGTATCTTCAATTTTTGAAACAACTTGAGAGACTTTATATAACACAAGTACTAAAAAGATGACTAAAACAACAAATGCTACCGCTGCAATTAAGGCAGCAATTTCCCCACCTGACATATCATTACTCCCCTCTGAAATTTTATTTATAATCTTAGGATAACACCAACTTATATTTTTCACAACTCATAAAGCTAAGAATGACAATTTATTTTATAAAATTCTCATGCCCTTTTCTTTAAGAAAAAAAGCGTAAAATTTCCTTCTAACGAATTGAAATTTTACGCTTATTTTTATTTATTTTTCTTTTGGTTGCTCTTTTTTCGCTAATTGAGCACCTAAATTAATAATGTATTCTCGTAAATTATCTTTTACTTCTGGATGAGTCAAACCATATTCAATGCTTGTTTTCATAAACCCAAATTTATCGCCAACGTCGTAACGTTCTCCTTTAAACTCACGAGCAAAAACGCGTTGTGTTTTATTTAAAGTGTCAATCGCATCTGTTAACTGAATTTCGTTACCAGCGCCTGGTTTTTGATTTTCAAGTACATCAAAAATTTCAGGGGTTAATAAATAACGGCCGATAATCGCTAAATCACTTGGTGCTTCCTCGGGTTTTGGTTTTTCAACAAAATTCTCGACATTGTATAGTCCTTTTTCGATTTCTTTTTCTGGGTTGATAATACCATATTTTGAAGTATCTTCATGGGGTACTTTCATTACCGCAATTGTCGAAGCATGTGTTTGTTCGTAATCATCCATTAATTGTTTCGTTAATGGCACTTTATCTTCCATTAAATCGTCGCCTAACATCACGACAAAAGGTTCATTGCCAACAAATGCTTTCGCTTGTAAAACAGCGTGTCCTAAGCCTTTCGGATGGGATTGACGAATAAAATGTAAATTAACATCCGTTGTTTCTTCGACTAATTTCAATAAATCGGTTTTATTTTTTTCTTTTAAATTATTTTCTAGTTCAACATTTGAATCGAAATGATCTTCAATCGGACGTTTGGCTTTGCCTGTCACAATTAAAATATCTTCGATTCCTGAAGCTAGTGCTTCTTCTACAATAAATTGAATCGTTGGTTTATCAACAATCGGTAACATTTCTTTTGCCATCGCTTTGGTAGCCGGCAAGAAACGTGTTCCTAACCCAGCTGCTGGAATAACTGCCTTTTTAACTTTCATCTTTTTTCCTCCTAAAAATCAAGTGTAAATTCGTTTTCGGTTTTGCCATCGCGCAACATGATTTCTTTTGCTGCTTGTTGTACATCTTCGTCATTGTACAAGACATTGTAGATTGTTTCTGTGATTGGCATTTCGACTTCTAGTTGTTGTGCCAATTCATAGGCTGCTTTAGTTGTTGAAACACCTTCCACAATCATGCCCATGTTTTCTAAGACTTCATCTAACTTATGGCCTTTTCCTAATAAATTACCCGCACGCCAATTTCGAGAATGGACACTTGTACAAGTAACAATTAAATCCCCAACACCACTTAAACCAATAAATGTTAATGGGTTTGCTCCCATCGCAACCCCTAAACGACTAATTTCTGCTAAACCACGAGTCATAATTGCCGCTTTGGCATTATCACCAAAGCCTAAGCCATGAATCGCTCCGGCGCCCAAAGCAATAATATTTTTTAAGGCCGCCCCTGTTTCTACACCAATCACATCATCATTCGTATAAATTCTAAAGTAATCATTCATAAACAACTCTTGCACATACACAGCGTCTGCTAAATTTTCGCTTGCTGCTGTAATGGTTGTAATGTCATGAACAGCGACTTCTTCTGCATGGCTTGGACCAGATAAAACCACAATCCCTTGCCGTTTTTCTGCTGGAATCTCTTCCGCTATCACTTCTGAAATCCGCTTATGTGTACCTTGTTCGAGCCCTTTACTTGCATGAATAATAATTGGTTTTGTTTTTAAATATTGGGCCACTTCTTGTGCTACTGAACGAATGGCTTTAGTTGGTACCACAAACAGTACCGCATCCACATCTACTAAAGCAGTGGCTAAATCAGTGGTTGCCTGAATTGAAGTAGGTAAGATTAATTCTGGTAAATAATGTTTGTTGGTATGTTTTGTATTTATTTCATCGATTTGCTCTGGTTTATTTCCCCAAATACAGACCTCGTGTCCATTTTCGGCTAATACTTGAGCTAAAGCTGTCCCCCAGGAACCTGGTCCTAAAACAGCGACTTTTTGTTTCATCGGTGAAACTCTCCTTTCGCTAAACAACGTTGCTTCTCTAGTTTACCATATTCTTCGATCAAGTTGGATTAAGAAGTTGTTATTTTTTTCTTTTGTTTCTCCCGATTGTAAAATTTCAAATTGGGATTTCTTCTACGAACGATCACAATAACAATTGCTGCCACGAACATCACTAAAGACAACAATTGTGAGACACGAATATTACTAAACGCATACAAACTGTCCATCCGTAACCCTTCGATGAAGAAGCGGCCGAAAGAATACCATATTATATAACCTAAAAAGACTTCGCCTTCTTTTAAAAAGTGTGGCTTTTTGCGTAATAACACTAAAACGATAAAGCCTAAAACATTCCAGACAGATTCATATAAAAATGTTGGTTGATGATACGTTCCGTTGATATTCATGTTATCAATGATAAACGATGGTAAATGAAGATTTTCTAAAAATTGTCTGGTGGTCGCTGGCCCATAGGCTTCATGATTCATAAAGTTGCCCCAGCGACCAATTGCTTGCGCTAAAATCACACTTGGTGCGGCAATATCTAAAAAAGTCCATGTAGAAATGAAACGATGACGCGTAAAGAAAAACAGCGCCAGTCCCCCACCAATAAGACCACCATAAATCGCTAAGCCACCATTTCGAGTAAAGAAAATTTCAATCGGATTGTCTACATAATCTTGCCATTGAAAAGCGACGTAATACAAGCGCGCGCCAACAATTGCTGCAGGTAATCCCCAGAGCATAAAGTCAAAGACATCATCTTCTTTTAAACCAACACGAACGGCTTCACGACTACTTAGCCAAACAGCTAAAGCAATCCCTGAAACAATAATAATTGCATACCAATAGACGGGAATACCGAAAAGGCGAAATGCAATTGAATTTACTTGAGCTAACATCATCACATCTTCTCCTTCTATTCTCCTGAATTTTCTTCAATCAAACGGGTTAAGCGCTCTTCGAACGTTTTTGTTGCATCATAGCCCATTGTTTTCGCGCGGAAGTTCATTGCTGCCACTTCAATAATAATGGCCACATTTCGGCCGGTCTTAACAGGAATACGAATCTGAGGGACATCAACGTTAGCTATTTCAACCATTGCATCATCACTACCGAGGCGATCATATTTCTTGTCTTTTTCCCACGCCTCTAAATAAACGACCAATTGAACTTGCATAAAGCCACGGACCGCACTAGCTCCAAACAGGTTCATGACGTCAATAATTCCAATACCACGAATTTCAATTAAATGCTGCAAAATTTTTGGTGGCTCTCCCACCACGGTTAATTCATCTTGCTGATAAACATCGACACGATCGTCTGCGATTAGCCGATGTCCACGTTTAATAAGCTCTAAAGCTGTTTCACTTTTACCAATACCGCTATCTCCTTGAATCAAAACACCAAGTCCGTAAACATCAACTAAAACCCCATGGACACTTGTCCGAACAGCTAAACGGCCATCTAAATAACTGGATAGTTCCCCTAGTAAACGGGAAGTTGAAATCGGTGAACGTAATACAGAAACCCCATTTTCTTTTGCTGCTGTAATTAATTCTTCGGGGATTTCTAGTCCTCTGGATACTATAAAGGCTGGAGTATCTTTCGCACATAAACGGCGCATCACTAATAAACGCTCTTCAGGCATCATTCGTTCCGCAAAGGTAATTTCTTTGCTCCCAAATAATTGTAAACGGTCATGGGAATAATAATTAAAATACCCAGTTAATTCTAAACCTGGCCGGGAAATTTCACCAGTTTTAATTGTTCTATTTAAGCTTTCTTCATCTCCATATACTACTTCTAAAGAAAGATTTTCTACCAGTTGATAAATCTTTACCACTTCTGTCATATCGAATGTCAGTCCTTTCTGCTACTTGTTATATTTTATCATTTAAAAATACAAGTTTCTAGCTATTCACTAGATAATTCCTAGAATTATCATATTTCAAAAAAATGAAACTATTTTTCAGTGAAATTACCTATGCTATTTCTGTTACTTGACTATTTCAGAAAACTTTGTATACTTGAAGCCGATCCTTTTAAGAAAGGAGGAAACTTATGAAAGAATATTTAAAGGAAAAAGCCCATCAATTACCGTTAACGCCTGGTGTTTATTTAATGAAAGACGCAACCGACACAATTATTTATGTGGGTAAAGCCAAAAAATTAAAAAATCGCGTGTCGAGCTATTTTATTAATAGTCATCAACATTCTCGAAAGACGATGCGTTTAGTCAAACAAATTATAGACTTCGATGTTCTCCATACTGACACAGAATTGGATGCGCTCCTCCTAGAATGTCAACTGATTCAACAGTATCGGCCGCGCTACAATCGCCAAATGAATGCTTATGAACAATATTCTTATGTATCGGTAGCCGTTAATGAGCGGCAATTAGAGATTAAACTCTTAAATATTCCCACTAAAGAGAACTGTTTTGGTCCTTATTCGATTCGCCGAAAATTAAACCGTTTAAAAATAATTTTGGATAGTATCTACGATCTCGTCCCAACCAACTATTGGCATCAAACCTTTCAAAAAGAGAGTGCCATTCCGACCGAACTATTTCAACAAGAATTGTTCGACTTTTTCCATAATCAAGGACGAGAACCAATCAAACGAATTGCTCAACAAATGCAAGAAGCTGCTGAAAAACAAGCCTTCGAAAAAGCGGCAAAACTCAAAGAAGATTGGCTCTTTTTGAAGCGCTTTGCAAACCAAAATCAACGAATTAGTCAAGCTAACCAACGAGATTGGCAACTGATGTGGTTACCTTGTCAGAAAAAAATCAAATACTATTTAATTTACCAAGGCTTGGTGGTAGCAACACGTGTTGTTACTAAACAAACGTTTCAAAAATATCCACCGCTTGAACTAGCAAAAAAAATCATGCCCAAAAAACCACCGAAAACAATTGAGCATTACTCGAAGCAACAAGTTGATTTTTTAAACATTTTATATGGCTATATCAGCCGCCATCCAGAATGTCACCTAGAAAATTTAACCATCGAAAAAGCCTGAAGAACGCATTTTATGCTACGTTCTTCAGGCTTTTTTATTCATATTTAGATAAATTGTGATCCGTAACGATCGTATTGACAATTGACATAATTACAGCCATTAGCACCGCTGCCCAAAAACTTGAGAAGCCAAAGTTCATTTCCCCCACAAAAAACGAGGTCATTTGTAAAATCGCTGCATTGACGACAAAGCTAAATAGACCAAACGTTAATAAAGTAAATGGGAGCGACAAGATTGTTAAGACTGGTTTCACCAACATATTTAGGATTGAGAGAACAAAGGCGGCAATAATTGCAGGCATTATGCCTCTCACATGAATCATGCCAGGAAAAACAACTGATAAAGAAATGAATGTCAGTGTATTAACAACCAATCGCTGAAAATATGTCATTAAAAGTCACTCCATTCGTCATCATCAATTTTTTCCGCTTCTTTACGTTGCTTTTTATTGGCAGCATAAGGATTTTCATTGCGAACATTTCTATTATAAGGATTTTGATGGCCGTAGCCGCGATCGCTTCCTGTTCTTCCAGAAGGGATCAAGACTGCTAAGGCAATGTATAAGAGAATGCCTGGAAATCCTGCTGAGAAAAAGCTGAGCAAGACATAAACAACACGAATAATTGTTGGGTCAATTCCTAGCCAATCAGCAATCCCAGCTAAGCTTCCTGTTAAAACCACGTTATTCGGAGATTTTGTTAGTTTTCTTTTCATATGTTTTCACCTCGTCTACTAAATTTTACACTAGAAAGGCTGATTCGTCAGCCCATCTAGCTTAAAATTGTTAATTATTTATCCGTATCTTTTAGGAAAATACTTCCCGTTGTTGTAGAAGCATTAATTTGAGCCATTGATTCTTCCAGTACACGTCTAAAATGTAATTGTTGATTGCCGCGATCTTTCTTTTCACGAACAACTTCAATATCTGTTAAACGGCTGTTAATACTACCTAAATTCGTTTTCACTTGCCCTTCAACACCTAAGTCATTTGGCAAGGCCAATTTGATATTCCCATTTGCAGAGCTTGCTTCAACACGGCGAAGCGTTTTTTCTTTAGCTGTAATGCGGATATCTCCATTAATCAGAGAGACACTTAGACTTTCTGGTGCCGCGGAAATAGACACATCACCATTGACTGTTTCAATAATGTTATCTAAAATCGTTCCTTCTAGGACTTTAATTTCACCATTCACGCCTTCAATTTCTAACATAGTTGCATCAATTTTTTTAAACGTAATCGTCCCATTCGTTGATTTTGTGTAAACATCTTTCGCTGTTAACTCTTCTACTAAGACATTTCCGTTTAATAATTTAACAGATACATGATCGTAAGTGCGTTTTGGTAAATAGAACGTTAAATCTGCTTTCACCCGTTTGTTTGGCACTTGGAAAGAAATCGTTTCATCATCCACATCAATGTCACTTCGTTCTAAGAAAGCTTCCATTGGTGAATCTCCTGCCATTTTACCATATAATTTGATTTTTGCTTCGACTTTCACATCTTCTTGATCCCAAGTTTTGAAAACCACGGTACCATTTGCTACCTTGACATCAATTAAACTTGCTTGTGGATTTGGATAGTTAAACTCATGTTCAAACTTAGTTGTTGCCACACCAGGAACTTTCATTTTAATGTCTTTCCATTCCACATTATCATTCATGGTATCACTGAAAGAATTAAATGTTTTTTTCAAGAATTCTCCCACTTGGCCGCCAACTTCGGCAACTTTGCCGCCGACTTGGTTAAAGGTGTCTGTGGCTTGATCTTTCCACTCTTCAGAGAATTGAGAAGAAACTTTTTCTTTTGTATCATTCCATTGACCTTTCCATTGTTCTTTACGAATGTTTTTTAGTTCTTCTTCCAGTGCTGTTTTTTCAGTACTTTGAGTCGCTAATTTTTCTTCTAATTGTGCAAGTAAAACGTGCAAGTCTTTTCGTTGAACTTGTTCATCTTCTGTTAATGCATCTAATTCTTCTTTTGTATCTAATGTTCCAATTTCTTCTGCGACTTCTTTAATTTCTTCTTTGATGCCGGCAATTTCTGCGTTGACTTCGTCCAATTCAGCCGAAGCACGATTGGCTTTTGTTGCTAACTCATCAAGAATTCTTTCTAAGTTTTCACGATCTTTTTCTGCACTGTCCTGTGTATTTTCTTCAAACGAATCAACAGTAGGTCCTTCTGATTCGCCTTTTTCTAATGCATCCATTAAATCTGCGACTTGATCTTCTTTATTTGTTGTTCCAATATTTTGTGTATCAACTTTTTCAGCAGCTTTTTCGATTTGTTTTTCATCTTTTTCAGTTGCCATATTTTCTAATAAAATTAACGCTTCTTCTGACGTTAGAATACCTTTTTTCACTAATTCTAATACGCGTTCTCTTTCTTTCATGGATATTGCCTCCTTAGCAAATTTTTCACTCAATAGTGTTTTCCTTACATGCATTATTATGCCTTGTTTTTGATCATTTGTCATAGGACTTAAGAACGATTTCTTCTCATTAGTAAGGACTAGTTTTATAAAATCAGTTCATTTTATGCTAAAAAAACTAGGAATTGGTCTAAAAAAGGCCGTCTCCTAGTTTTTTTATTTGTTTTTCTTAAAATTGTTCGTCACGATTACTATTCAATTCGGTAATTTTACCAGTTGCCAAGTAAACAATCCACTCACAAATATTTGTGACATAGTCGCCAATTCTTTCCAAGTATTGTGCCACATGTAGATAATCAGTTCCGCTAATGACCGTTTCTGGATTAGCTTTCATTGCTTCTACGGCATGTTTGTAAATACTATCGAAATATTCATTAGTACGATCATCCATTTGTGCAATCATTCGTGCATCTTTTTGATCCGTTTTAACATAGGCGATTAAAACATTATCCACCATTTTTTTCACATAATCAGACATATCTGAAATTTCTTTTTCGATTTCAGGAATACGTGTTTCTCCTTTTAAGCGAATCGTTGATTTAGCAATTGAAACGGCATGGTCCGCCATTCTTTCTAAATCCGAACTAGCTTTCATAACAGTAATAATCATACGTAAGTCTGTTGTCACTGGTTGTTGTAACGCAATCATTTCAAAACTCTTTTTCTCAAGTTTGACTTCCATATCATTAATTTCAATATCGCGATCAATCACTTCTTGAGCCAATTTTTTATCATGATTAATATATGCCTTAACAGATTTATGGACGGCACTACTAACCATCATACCCATTTCATAAAATTGATTGTGCAGATTCAATAGTTCTTCTTCAAATTGTGTCCGTAACATTCTTTTTCCCCCTTTTAACCAAATTTACCAGAAATGTAATCTTCTGTTTGTTTTTCTTTTGGATTTAAAAATACTTTTTTCGTGTCATTAAATTCAATTAAATCACCTTGTAAAAAGAAGGCCGTTTTATCAGAGATCCGTGATGCTTGTGACATATTATGTGTCACCATAATCATGGTATATTTCTCTTTTAATGTTAACAGCATGTTTTCAATTTTACCACTAGAAACTGGGTCCAAGGCGCTAGTTGGTTCATCTAATAAAATAATATCCGGTTCCACAGCTAAAACACGAGCGATACAAACCCGCTGTTGTTGTCCACCAGAAAGTGAAAGTGCACTTTTGTGAAGTTTATCTTTGACATCCTCCCAAACGGCAGCAGCTTTCAAACTGGTTTCAACTGCTTCATCTAAGACTTGCTTGTCTTTGACTCCTTTTAGGCGCAAGCCATAAATCACATTTTCATAAACTGAAAATGGAAATGGATTAGGTTGTTGGAAAACCATGCCAATTTCTTTACGTAATTCAACGTTATCTGTTTTCGGTCCATAAATATCTTTTCCTTTATAGACAACACTTCCAGTAATAGTTACGTCTGGGATTAAATCATTCATACGATTCAAGCAACGTAAATACGTTGACTTCCCGCAACCAGAAGGACCAATCATGGCAGTTAATTCTCCTTGATTAAAAGTTAAATCAATGCCTTTCAATGCTTCTTTTTTCCCGTAATATAAATGTAAATCTTTTGATGAAATAATTTCTTTGCCCATCTTGCTCCTCCTAACCAAAATGTCCTGAAACGTAGTCTTCCGTTGCTTGAATTTTTGGTCGTGTAAAGATTTTTCTTGTATGGTCGTATTCAATGACTTTACCCATATAGAAGAAAGCTGTATAGTCACTAATCCGCGCCGCTTGTTGCATGTTATGTGTCACAATGATGATCGTGTAATCATCTTTTAAATTCACTAACGTTTCTTCAACCGTTCCTGTTGAAATCGGATCTAACGCGCTTGCCGGTTCATCTAACAATAAAATATCTGGTTTCATCGCAATTGCCCGAGCGATACACAAACGTTGTTGTTGCCCACCAGACAGAGCTAAGGCGCTTTTGTTTAAGTTATCTTTCACTTGATCCCAAAGTGCGGCTTGCTTCAAACTTGTTTCAACGATTTCATCTAATTTTTTCTTATCCTTTTCACCATGCTGTTTCAATGCGAATGTGATATTTTCATAGATAGATTTACTAAATGGATTGGGCCGCTGAAAAACCATGCCAATGCGTTTTCTCATTTCGTAGACGTCAACTTCTTTCGTATTGACATCGACATCTTTATACATGATTTTTCCAGTAACACGTGAATTGGCAATGCCATCGTTCATACGATTTAGCGAACGTAAATACGTGGATTTACCGCAACCAGAAGGTCCAATTAAGGCGGTTATTTTGTTCTTTTCAAATTGCAAATCAACACCTTTGATAGCCTCATTGTCCCCGTAAAAGACATGTAAGTCTTCCGTGTGTAACGCAATCGGGTCTTTTTGGCTATCTAGTTGAAGTAAATGGGTATCATTTAAATTGTATTCTTTCATGCTAATTCCCCTAACATTAAGCTGATGTCATTCTCTTATAAAGACGGTTGCCGATAAAGCGAGCGCCGAAATTGAAAAGTAAAACTACTAAAATTAACACAGCGGAGGCACCTGCTGAGACCGCAGCGCCATCTGGCATCGTTCCTTCGGTATTAATTTTCCAAATATGCACAGCCAACGTTTCCGCTTGACGGAAAATACTAATTGGACTTGAAACGCTCAATGGATTCCAATTACTGAAATCTAAGGCAGGTGCGCTTTGTCCTGCTGTATAAATTAGCGCAGCGGCTTCACCGAAAATCCGACCAGAACTCAAAATAACACCTGTCAAAATTCCTGGTAACGCTTCTGGCAAAATAACTTTTTTAACTGTTTCCCAACGTGAAAGACCTAAGGCTAACCCCGCTTCACGCTGTGTATAATGAATGGCTTTCAAAGATTCCTCAACATTTCTAGTCAATAATGGTAAGTTAAAAAATGTTAATGCTAACGCACCTGATAAGATTGAAAAGCCATATCCGATTTGTACAACGAAAATCAAGAAGCCGAACAGCCCGACAACAACGGAAGGCAATGAACTTAAAATTTCAATCGAGGTACGAATTAAATCAGTTAACCAATTCTTTTTCGCATATTCCGATAAGTAAATTCCAGCACCCAATGAAATTGGAATACTAATAATCATTGTAATCAATAGTAAATATAGTGAGTTGAAAAGCTGAATACCAATCCCACCACCAACTTGATAGGCTCTGGATGGTTGTGTTAAAAATTCCCACGAAATATGTGGAATTCCTCTAGCTAAAATGTAAATCAGTAAGGCCGCCAAAATTAAAACAATGACGCCAGATACGGCATATAAGATACCTGTTGCGATTTTATCTGCTTTTTTTGCATTCATTATTTTAAGGCTCCTCTCTTACCGATAATTCGGATAACAATGTTGAATAGTAAAGACATCAACAATAGAATCAAGGCTAAAGACCAAAGAACGTTGTTTTCTACTGTTCCCATAATTGTATTCCCAATCCCCATTGTCAAAATACTTGTTAGTGTCGAAGCTGGTGTCGTCAAACTAGTTGGCATCACAGCTGCATTTCCGATTACCATTTGGATTGCTAAGGCTTCACCAAACGCACGAGCCATACCAAAGACAACCGCAGTTAAAATACCAGGCACAGCTGCCCGCAAGACAACTTTATAAATCGTTTGCCAACGCGTAGCACCAAGCGCCAACGACGCTTCACGATAATGTCGAGGTACGGCTTTTAATGCATCTACGGTCATTGTAGTAACCGTTGGTAAAATCATGACAAATAGCACAAACGTACCAGCTAAAATACCGAAGCCAGTTCCGCCAAAGATTGAACGGACAAAAGGAACAATGACAGATAAACCAATAAATCCATAAACAACAGAGGGAATCCCTACAAGTAATTCAATAACTGGTTGTAAAAATTTTGCTCCTTTTTTAGGTGAAATTTCTGTCATAAAAACAGCCGCTCCAATCGCAAATGGCGTCGCAACAATCGCTGACAAAAACGTTACAATAAAGGAACCCGCAATCATCGGTAAAGCCCCAACCATGGGTTTACCGTCTGCGCCGATATCACTTGGGTTCCAGTTTGTTCCAAATAAGAAATCAAACACGTTAATCTTATCTTTAAAGAATGTAGCAAGTCCTTTACTTGCAACAAAATAGAAAATTGAAACAACCACTGCTACAATTAAGGCAATACATAGGAAACTAATAAATTTCCCTCGTTGCTCCATCTTGGCTCTTTTCGATTTTGTTAATAATTTTTTCTGTACATCTTCCAAGAATATTTCCTCCTCAAACAATCCAACTTTTACAGATAAAAATAGTGTACCTTTTTTACATCAATTTGTTTTTAATAACATGTAAATTTTATGTTAAGTTTGTAAATTTTGTGTTAAGAGAATTATTTAATGACATTTCCTTGCCAATCCCGTTCAATTTCCATTTTCGAAACAGGAATATACCCTAATTGACCAATCACACGTTCTTGGATATCATCTGACAACATAAAGTCTAAAAACTCTTTGGTTAAATCACTTGGATTTTTACGAGTGTACATGTGTTCATAAGACCAAATAATCCATTTATTGTTCATTACATTTTCATCTGTTGGCTGAACACCATCAATACTTAACGTAGCTACTTCATCAGTAACATATGAAAATGCGGTATAACTAATCGCTCCTGGTGTATCAGAAACAATGGAACGAACCATGCCGCTGGAATCTTGTTCTTGCGCACGAATGGCTGTTTTATCTCCCAAGACCCACTTTTCAAAAGTAGCGCGCGTACCACTACCGGCCGCTCTGTTCAAAATAACAATTTTTTGGTCTTTCCCGCCAAGTTCTTTCCAGTTTGTTACTTCACCTAAAAAGATTTTCTTTAAATTTTCCATTGAGATATCTTTGACACCGACATTTTTGTTAACGATTGGTGTAATCCCAACGACAGCAACTTTATGATCAATTAAGTCTTCCGCTTTGATGCCCTTTTTCTCTTCTGCAAATAAATCAGAATTACCAATGTCTACCGCGCCAGATTGGACTTGACTCAGACCTGTTCCGCTTCCGCCACCTTGGACATTAATAAATCTTCCCGGATTTTGGCTTTGATATTCCTCACTCGCTGTCTCTACTAATGGTTGTAAAGCTGATGAGCCTACCGCTGTGATGGATTCACCACGATCAATCCATTTTGCACATCCTGTTAAAGTAAGTATACTTGCCAAACCAATAAATAATAGCAATCTTTTTTTCATCGATTCATTATTCCTCCAATTAATTTCAATCTATTCTATTTTACCATTATATGTAGGACTTGAAAATTATAAGTTATCAATTTGTTGGTACAACTGAGAAAACTCTTAAATTAAATAACAAGTATTTTAAAACTAAAACAAAAAAAACTCTCCAAAATGGAGAGCTTTTTTTCGTTTAAATTTTCAAGAAACGACGCATTGAAATAACTGAACCTAGTGATCCAATAATCATTCCTGTTGCAATCATTAATAGATTGACTTTCCAGATAAAATCTTCTGGACGAATTAATGAATAATTCGAACGCAATAACTGCGGGTTAAACATGTTATAAACTTGATGGTAGCCTAACGTCATAATGATGACTGGCACGATTGCGCCAATCAACCCAATCCAAGCACCTTCTAAGAAGAACGGCCAACGAATGAAACTGTTTTTCGCTCCTACAAGACGCATAATTTGGATTTCTTTTTGACGAGATAAAATCGTAATCCGAATGGTGTTGGAAATTAAGAACACTGCAACGAATAAAAGTAATGCAGCAGCTGCTAAGCCCCAAGTTCGAACGGTTTGAGCGATTTTAAAGATTTTGTCTGAGTTTACACCACCGTAATCGGCTTTAAAAACACTTGGGAATTTAGCTGCTTGTTTCGCAATATCTTTCGTGTCTTCTGGTGTTTTTGCACGGACATAATACACATCGTATAATGGGTTACTGTCGCCTTCGAAAAGATTCCAGGCATCCCCCATTTGTTCTTGGATTTTTTTCAATTGTTGATCTTTGTTTGAATAAGAAATATCTTCAACATTGTCTAATCCTTTAAGTTGTTTTTCTAATGTTTTCATTTCATTTTGTTTTGTACCAATATCGACAAAAACTGACACTGTCACGTTTTTTTCGACATCATCAGCAAGTTTCGTTGCATTAAAAATAACGCCCATAAAAATACCAACTAAAACTAATGTAATTGTAACCGCACTTGCTGAGGCAACAGTCATCCAACCGTTCCGTTTTAAACTTTTGATACTTTCAAATAAATGAGAAAAGAATGTTCTAATCATCGTAGCCGTATTCTCCTTCCACTTGGTCACGGATAATGCGACCATTTTCAATGGCAATAACACGGTGACGAATCGTATTTACAATTGTACTATTATGCGTTGCCATCACGACTGTTGTTCCTTGTGCGTTAATCCGGTCCAACAATTTCATGATTTCCCATGAATTCTCTGGATCTAAGTTCCCAGTTGGTTCATCGGCAATTAAAACTTTCGGTGTATTTACGATTGCTCGTGCAATGGATACCCGTTGCTGTTCCCCACCAGAAAGTTCGCTTGGAAAAACACGTACCTTATGTTTTAGACCGACTAAATCTAAAACTTCCATCACGCGTTTTTTGATTTCGCGAGGACGTCGTCCGATAACTTGCATCGCATAGGCCACGTTCTCATACACAGTTTTCTTTGGTAATAGTTTATAGTCTTGGAAAACGATGCCGATTTCACGACGTAAATAAGGAACTTCTTTATTTTTTATTTTCATTAAATCATGACCTGCAACTGTCAAATTACCTTTTGTTGCTTTTTCTTCACGATACATTAATCTAATAAAGGTTGATTTCCCTGCACCTGAGGGACCAACCACATAGACGAACTCGCCTTGGTCAATCTCTACTGAAATATTCCGAATCGCTGTTGTACCATTCGAATATTTCTTCATTACATCTTTCATTTCAATCATGGCGTTCTCTCCATCTCTTTTTTCTTCAATCCTACTTATTATAACATGTGAATATTGCAAACTTCTTGCATTAAGTTACATTTTTATTTCAATTTAATGAAGAGCTTAACTTAAGCGCTGTTTTAAGTAGGCATCAATGAAACCATCAAGGTCCCCATCCATCACAGCTTGTACATTGCCGGTTTCGTAATTTGTCCGATGGTCTTTGACCATTGAATACGGATGGAACACGTAAGAACGGATTTGTGAGCCCCAGCCAATTTCCATTTGTTCACCACGTAAACTTGCTGCTTCTTGGGCTTTCTTTTCCATTTCCAATTGATATAATTTGGCTTTTAACATACTCATTGCTTGCTCACGGTTTTTTAATTGAGAACGTTGTGCTTGGCTTGCGACAACGGTACCTGTTGGAATATGTGTGATTCGAACAGCCGATTCTGTTTTATTAATATGCTGACCACCGGCACCACTTGCTCGATAGGTATCAATTTTTAAGTCATCTGGATTGATTGCAATCTCTATTGTATCGTCTAATTCAGGCATTACATCAACTGAACAAAACGAAGTATGACGGCGTTTAGCGGAATCAAAGGGCGAAATCCGCACAAGACGATGGACACCTTTTTCAGATTTTAGGTAACCATAAGCATTGTAACCTTTGATTAATAAGGTGACACTTTTAATCCCTGCTTCATCTCCAGCTTGGTAATCCAACGTTTCAACTTGGAAACCGTGACTTTCTGCCCAACGTGTATACATTCGTAAAAGCATACTTCCCCAGTCTTGTGACTCAGTACCACCGGCACCAGGGTGTAATTCAATTAGGGCATTATTATGATCATATGGCTCATTTAGTAGTAAGGATAGCTCATACGTTGTTAAACGTTCTTGCAAGAGATGAATTCTTTCTTCCAATTCTTCTTGAATCTCTGTATCATATTCTTCTTGTTGTAATTCAAACATCACCGTTAATTCGTCAAGTTCCTCAGAGAGCTGATGAAATTGTTGATATTTTTCTTTCAAACTATTGGTTTCGTTAATTAGCTTTTGAGCCGTTTCTGTGTTGTCCCAAAAACCAGGTTCTCCCATCCGATTTTCCGCCTCGGCAATGTCTTCTTCTAACTGGTCTAAGTCAAAGAGACCTCCTGAAGCTAGTAATTTTTTGTGTCATTTCGTCTAATAATGTACGAATTTCTGGGTTTTCCAAAATGATTCCTTCTTTCTCTTTATTGTAAAAAGAGCAAAGGCGGGACAAATTGCCCCACCCTGCGTTTTTTCTTTAATTAAGCGTTTCTTCCATGACAATTTTTGAATTTTTTGCCACTTCCGCATGGGCATAAATCATTACGGCCCACTTTTTTATCTACACGCACAGGTTGACGCTTCGCACTTGTGTTGCTTTGTGCAGCTGCATCTTGTTCTGTTTCTGGATGTTCCGCTTGTCCTTGAGCTACTTGCTCACGTTGGACATTTTGGCGAATTTCCGATTTCATGAATAAACGTGTTACTTCATATTCGATTGAACCCACCATATTGTTATACATAGAATAACCTTCTGTTTGATATTCTACTAATGGGTTGTTTTGACCGTACGCACGTAAGCCGACAGATTGGCGTAATTGATCCATTGCATCAATGTGATCTGTCCATTTAGTATCGACGACACGCAAGATGACAACTTTTTCAAATTCTAGCAGTTGTTCTTGACCATTCAATTGTTGAGATTTTTCTTCAAATACTTCTTGCGCACGTGCCACTAAGTAGTCTTTGATTTCTTCAGCTGATTTATTTTCTAAATCTTTTTTAGAAATCGTATCTTCATGGACAAGTGTTGAGGCTGCAAAATCGACAATCCCATCTAAATTCCATTCTTCTTTTTCTAATTGTGTATGGCTATCCACCACTCGGCCAATCGTCCGTTTTACCATGCCCATCAATACATCAGACAAGTCATTTTCTTCCATAATTACTTCTTGTCGTTGCGCATAAATAACTTCACGTTGCTCGCGCATCACGTCATCGTATTGTAAGACATTTTTACGTGTGTCATAGTTATTTCCTTCCACACGTTTTTGAGCAGACTCTACTTGGCGAGTAAACATTTTACTTTGAATAACTGCATCTTCTTCTTGCACATTCATTCGTTCTAAGAATGTTTTAATTCGTTCTGAACCAAAGCGTTTCATTAAGTCATCTTCTAAAGATAAATAAAATTGTGAAACCCCTGGATCCCCTTGACGTCCTGCACGTCCACGCAACTGATTATCAATACGACGTGACTCATGACGTTCTGTCCCGATAACCGCTAGACCACCTAGTTCAAGTACACCTAAACCAAGTTTAATATCCGTTCCACGACCAGCCATATTTGTTGCAATTGTAACTGCGCCTTTTTGACCGGCATTCATAATGATTTCGGCTTCTTTAAAGTGATTTTTCGCATTTAATACTTCATGAGGAATTTTAGCTGCGTTTAATTTATCCGAAAGTAATTCTGACGTTTCTACCGCAACAGTCCCCACCAACACTGGTTGTCCTTTGTGGTAACGTTCTTTAATATCTTCCACCACTGCATTAAATTTACTTTCTAAGGTTGGATAAAGTAAATCTGGACGATCGTCACGGATAATTGGACGATTGGTTGGAATTTGAATGACTTGAATATTGTAAATTTCACGGAATTCTTCTTCTTCTGTTTTAGCAGTACCAGTCATCCCGGCTAGTTTTTTGTACATCCGGAAGTAGTTTTGGAACGTAATCGTCGCCATTGTTTTTGTTTCATCTTCAATTTCGACGCCTTCTTTTGCTTCAATCGCTTGATGCAAGCCATCAGAATAACGACGACCATCCATGATACGACCAGTAAATTGGTCAACAATTAAGACTTTATTGTCTTGAACCACGTAATCAATGTCTAATAACATGATATAGTTTGCCCGTAACGCTTGATCTAAATGGTGCGTTAATGCTGTATTTTCAATATCGTACAGGTTATCCAATCCGAAAGTTTGTTCCGCTTTTTCAATCCCTGCTTCTGTTAAACCAATTGTTTTAGACTGAATATCAATTTTGTAATCTTCGTCTTCTTTTAAGCGTTTGACAAAATTATCGGCACGCGTATAGAGTGCTGTCGATTTTTCAGCTTGTCCAGAAATAATTAATGGGGTTCTTGCTTCATCAATTAAGATTGAATCCACTTCATCGACAATTGCATAGTTTAATGGACGTTGAACCATTTGGCTGCGATAAACAACCATGTTATCACGCAAATAGTCAAATCCTAATTCGTTATTTGTACTATAAGTGATATCACAGTTATACGCTTCACGTTTTTCATCAGAAGATTTAGAGTTAATGTTTAAGCCAACGCTTAAGCCTAAGAAATTATATAATTCTCCCATTTCGTTAGAGTCACGGGTTGCTAAGTATTCATTAACTGTAACAACGTGTACTCCTTCGCCAGATAGTGCATTCAAGTATACAGGCATTGTGGCAGTCAAGGTTTTCCCTTCACCTGTTCTCATTTCAGGAATGTTCCCGTCATGAAGCACAATCCCACCCATTAATTGGACACGGTATGGGAATAAACCTAGTACACGTTTAGCAGCTTCACGGACAACCGCAAACGCTTCTGGTAATAGTTCGTCTAAGGTTTCCCCTTTTTGATAACGGGCTTTAAATTCATCTGTTTTTTCACGTAATTGTTCATCGCTTAGTTGTTCCATTGCACTTGCATGTGCATCAATTTTATCGGCGATTTTTTCTAATCGTCTTAATTCTTTTTTATCGTTTTCAATCATTTTTTTCAAAAAATTTGCCATTGGTATCTGTGTTCCTTTCAATTACCTCTTTTTATTTTTGTATCCTTTTTGTACAAGAAGCACAATCTATCCGTTTTATTTTATCATTACTTGACGAGAAAGAAAACCATTTCTCTCTATTTTACAGACATTTTCCTTTAAAAGAGGAACTTTTAAAGTTATTTTATGTATTTCTTTATTTTTTCTTTACTCCGTGCTTTAAAGATGTTTAAAGAGCTGAAATGCACGAAGGCATTTCAGCTCTTATTTTAAGCTTTAGTCTGTTTCAATCAAGCCATATTTGCCATCTTTACGACGGTAAACAATGCTTGTTCCATTTGTTTCAGCATCTTCAAAAATGAAGAAGTTGTGTCCTAACATGTTCATTTGTAAAACAGCTTCTTCACTGTCCATCGGTTTTAATGATAGACGTTTTGTACGAACGATGTCTAATTCTGAAGGTGTTTCTTCTGTTTCTTCACCAACTAAGAAGACAGCGGCTTTTGTATTGTTACGTCCTGTTTCACGAGATTTTCTGTTGATTTTTGTTTTAAATTTACGAATTTGTCGTTCTAATTTATCGACAACCAAATCAATACTTGCGTATAAATCAGGTGACGTTTCTTCAGCTCGTAAAACTAGATAAGGAAGAGGAATAGTAACCTCGACTTTGGCTGTTTTTTCAGTGTACACTTTCAAATTCACGTGAACCGTTGCTTCAGGTGAATCGCTGAAATATCTTTCTAATTTACCGACTTTTTTCTCAACATAGTCTCGAATCGCTTCGGTTACCTCGATATTTTCTCCACGTACATTATATCTAAACATAACAATTACCCCTTTCATCTACCAGTAAAGAAAAGATTAAAGGACCACTCTTTAATTCCCTTCTTCTTAATTTCATTATATCGAATAATCTGGGTTTTGCCAACAAAATAGTCATCAAATTTATGAATTCTTTTCTTTTTATCGCGCGAGAGTAAACGTATTCAAACTTTTAGGATAACAGTCATTGATAACAGCCGCTGCGTGAAAAAGAGTTCGTCCAGTGGTATAGATGTCATCCACCAAAATAACAGAACATTTTTTTAATTTTTTTTGGTTTTCTTTTTGGATGGCAAATGGTTGTTGCAACCGCATTCTTTCCTTTCTAGTTTTCTTAGATTGCGGAACATTTTCCTCTTTTCTAATTAAAAAAGGGCTGTACGGAACATCAGCCGCTTCTAGTAAGCCAATTACTTGGTTGAAGCCTCGTTCTTGCATTCGTTTTTCGGATAAGGGCACCGGAATAATATAGTCCGCAGATTGTTGCTGAAAGTAAAAGTTGATTTCCTCGTTAAAACACATTCTTAAGCGATAGTCTCCTTGAAATTTATAGCGTTCCATCCACTCTTGCATTCCTTCATCATAATGAAACAACGCTGCATTATGAAAAGAATACTCTGGATAAAGCAGCTGCCACCTTTGACAATCAAAACAATAGCGCTCTTGGCTGACGCGACTACAGCCAAAACAAGTGCCTGTCATTGGCAGTTTCTGGAACTTTGCTTGGCAGTGCTGGCAAAGTGAAGGCCTCGCCCATTTTTTAAAACGTAAGAGCATTTTTAATGTTATCTCCAAACGAATGGGGCTTGCGCAATTTTTACAATCCATCTAACATCCCTCGTTTGTTAGCCAAGCGATTCATTTGCTTTATTTGCCGAATTGCCTCTTTCATGTCTCTTGTTTCCCCATCATGTAAAAATAAAACTTCGCCGTAATTGAATTCTTGTCTTCGATCGACTCGACCCGCAATTTGGACAAGTGTTGAAGAAGTGAAGACTCGATGATTGGCACCATAAACAATAACTGAGACTGCATCAAAAGTCACACCACGTTCTAAAATGGTTGTAGTGATCAAAATATCCGTTTTCTGCTGACGCATTGCTTGAACTTTTTCTAGACGAAGCTCATCACTACCATAAACGGCGACAACTTTTTTGTCGGAAAATCGCTCAGCTATTAATGCATGCAATTGGTGAATTAATGAAATACTTGAGCAAAATAGTAAAACTGAATTACGCACCAATAAACGTTTCAAATGATGTGCAATGATTTTAATATTTTTGCTAGAAAGACGTTGCCACGACTGAACCCAAAATCGGCGTGGCACAGGTAATGGCCTACGATGATATCTTGCTGGCAAAATACTGGCTGCTAACTTCTTTTGCTGTAAAAGCTTCCGCAATTCTTTCGTAGGCGTTGCTGTTAAGTACACCAAACTACTTCTTTTTTTTCGTGCGTTACGCACTCCATAATAAAGATGTTCGTTATTAACAAAAGGAAAAGAGTCGACTTCATCAACGATAAGTAAATCAAACGCTTGATGGAATTTCAATAATTGATGGGTGGTGCAAATCACTAGTTTCGTATAACGATACGCTTCTTGACTGTTTCCGTGGAGTAAAGCAATTGCTTCATGAGGAAAAACCGCTTGGATTCTGGGAAACAGTTCTAAGCAAACATCGACACGCGGCGAAGCCAGCGCAATCCGCCCCCCTTCTTGTAAGGTTTGGTGTAAAACAGCAAATAACATTTCTGTTTTGCCTGCACCTGTAACTGCCCACACTAAGCGATTCTCTCTTATTTTTGCTGTCTCACAAAGTTCAACCGAGATCGCTTGCTGTCCCTTTGTTAATTGTCCAGACCACTCAAAAAAGACAGTTCTTGGGCTATTGGGCCTTTCTGGTAAATGACAAAATTTTTGACAAGAAGTCACACGGCCTAATTGAATGCATGCATGACAGTAGTATGCATTTATCGCCAATCTGTTTTCTTTTTTGGATACGACTTCCCCGCACCGCTGACATTGAATTGTTAGGGGGGAACGCTCTAACATTGTTGGTAAATAAACCAGTTTTGTCTGTATTGAAGGTTCTGTTTCTTCAATAATTATTTTACGTCCATGCAAATCTTCCATGTTAACCACCTCAATTATAAAATACGCATTTCTCTAGCTTTTTTACGAAAAAGGAAATCTCCCACCGTTATCTTTCTATTCTTATCTAGTCGCTACCTACTAAACAAACTCTTGATACGCTTTATTGTTTACACGAATCTTCCACTTTCGACTTATCTATATGCAGATTTTTTATAACAAATTTATCTACCTTTAAAGAAAAATTAATGTTAAAGTATATCTAGTAATCCAAGCTTTAATTTGAAAAGACTAGAAAGGAGCAAGCTTTATCATGGAAAATATTTTTTTAAAAAGACTAGAATTCAAAGCTTTTGAAGAAGATTCTGTTTTTTCAAAAATTGAAGGGCTGAATAAATTTAATTCACTAAATTTTAAAAAACCTATTACTTTTTTTTCAGGTGAAAATGGAACTGGAAAATCCACTTTACTAGAAGCAATCGCAGTCAATTGGGGATTTAATCCTGAAGGCGGTAGTATTAATTTTAATTTCTCTACAAACGATACTCACTTGGATTTACATAATTATTTAACTGTTGCAAAAAGTGTAAAGCGTGCTACGGATGGCTTCTTTTTAAGAGCTGAAAGTTTCTACAATGTTGCTACATATGCAGAAAATATAGACTTAGATTTTTCTGAATATGGCGATAAATCCCTACATCATCAATCACACGGCGAAAGTTTTTTGAATCTGGTGAACCATCGGTTTAGAGGAAATGGTCTGTACCTGTTAGATGAACCTGAAGCGGCTCTCTCACCTCAACGCCAACTAACCTTAATGATATCTATAAAAAAACTAATTGATGAGGGGTCTCAGTTTATTATTGTCTCTCATTCACCTATATTACTTGCAATGCCTGACTCACAAATTATTTCTTTTGATAAAGATAGTCCTTTAGAAATCACGTATGAAGAAAGTATGCCTTATGAAATAACCTCATTATTTTTAAACAACAAAAACAGAATTCTCTCTCATTTATTTGCTGAATAAGTCTGTTATTCGAAATGCTTATGCCATACTATAATGACTCGTATATAAAAATATTGTTAATCATTCTTTGAATTACAACTTTCAGACTACGTAAAAAGGCGTTCATTATTCAGAAAATAGATTGTTAAGTATGTTTTTTTAGTATCTAGATTAAAGTAAAAAATTAAAGACAGTTGTCTTTCTCTAGCTCACAGGACTAATTTCGGCTCTATAATTTATGGAACTGATAAACTAGAATGACTGTTTCAGCTCAATTCCAATTAACTAAAGTCATAAAAAAAGACAAGTTGCTTTTTCGAAAATTCTCGAAAAAACAACTTGTTTTTACTCTTTTTTATCTGCTTGTGCTAACAAACCCAAGGCTTGTTCCAACACTTTTTCCCCGTTCATTAAGCCGTAATCAGACATGCTAATGACATCTGTTGGGATACCTTTAGGTGATAGACGCTTTTCAAAATCACTCTTCATATAACGAACTTGTGGACCTAACAATAACACATCGACTGGATTATTTTCTAAATTTGTTTCTGCTTCCGATGCAGAAGCCGCAAATATATGGGCATCTAAGCCTTGATTAAATGCTGCTTTTTGCATTTTTGTAACAAGTAAACTAGTACTCATTCCAGCGGAGCAAACTAACATAATTGTTTTTTTTGACATTTTAACAGCCCCTTTTACCATTGCCTTTTTCAATTTTCAACATTATCTATTAAAAATATTATAGTGTAAAGTTAATTTTTGTCAATCATTCTTGTTTTTTAAAGCGGATACAATCCTGGTTTAAACGTACCATGCTGACTTCAGCAATTTATTAAATACCACATATTCTTTTTCCAAATTCACTTGAACTACTTGGTAACTCGCATTCAACCAACCATAAGCGCCCTTTTCTGGATGCTTATAATCGTTCGCCCACCAATCGACATCTGTCTTAGCAGTTTTTGGTAAACCAGAATGAGGGAATAACAATTCATCAAACTGGGTAAAGGTCAAGGTAACTTGGGAACCGCCATTCGTTTTCAAATAATGAGTAATTGTATCATATTTTTTCTGTCGTGTATGTACCATTTCCAGCGCCTCCCTTTTCTCTATCATACCTTATTATAACGTTTTTTTCCAAAAAATCTCACAAAAAAGATGAGAGAAAAAGTTGCTATTCAGTTGATTCTTTTTTATACTGACTTTATTACGAGAGAAAAGGATGCCCATATGTTAGAAAGCTATATTACAGTCAAACAAGATGGTTTCAGCGAGATTGAAATCAAGAAATCGCGGTTTATCTGTTCTGTAAAGCGCGTAACATCAGAAGAAGAAGCAAAAGCCTTTATCGCCGCAATAAAAAAAGAACATTGGAAAGCCAATCATAATTGTAGTGCTTTTGTGATCGGCGAAAAAAATGACATTCAGCGGAGCAGCGATGACGGCGAACCTAGTGGCACTGCTGGTGTTCCAATGCTAGAAGTCTTAAAGAAAAAAGAGTTAATCAACGTAGTGGCTGTTGTCACTCGTTATTTTGGCGGAATAAAATTAGGCGCTGGCGGTTTAATCCGAGCATATAGTCATGCTCTTTCCCACACTTTAGATGAAATTGGTTTAGTCATTGGCAAATTGCAACAAGAACTATTGATTACGATCGCCTATCCTTTATTAGGAAAAGCCCAAGCCTTTTTGGAACATAGTCCCTACACGCTTAAAGAAACTATTTACACAGAGTCTATTCAGTTAATTTGTTTAGTAGATGAACAAGCAACAGAAACATTTATAGCTGAAATGACGGATCTACTTAACGGTCAGTTGACAATTGAAAAAGGCGCAACGAGCTATCACGAACTACCATTTAACGAAAAAGGAGCACAATCAAATGACATTTGAAGAAGTATTGCCACAGATTAAAGCAGGAAAAAAAGCCGTACGTAAAGGCTGGAGCGGTTTCGAACTTTTTATTGAATTACGTGATGAAATTGGCACCTCCGAAGGTGAATTTTTACAAGTTACCCCGTATTTTTTAATCAAAACTTCTGATGAAGGCTACAGCATGTTTTCACCAACACCTTGTGATGTCTTAGCAGAAGATTGGGTGATTGTTGAAGCATAACTACACACATAAGGTCTGGCAGATTACGGCGATTGCTCGTTCTTCCAGACCTTAATTTTTAAATGTTTAAAGGAGTTTTTCTTATGCCAAAAGAATTTGAAACAAAACGGGTGCTTGTAACTGGTGCAGCTTCAGGGATTGGCCAAGCACAAGCAATTGCCTTTGCTGAGCAAGGTGCTGAAGTTATTGGCATCGACCTAGACGAAACGGGGTTAAAGCAGACAGCCGCACTGGTTAACCCAGATTCTACTAAGCCATTTACTTATTTTGTCGGTGATGTGTCTTCTCCCTCATTTGTGCAAGCCACGATGAAACAAATTGTGAAAAACAACGGCCAAATTGATATTTTATTAAATACGGCAGGTATTTTAGATGATTATCGTCCTTCTCTAGAAACTTCGGAAGCTTTATGGGATCAAATTTTAGCAACCAATTTAAAAAGTGTCTTTTTAGTGACCAATGCTCTATTACCTTATTTCCTCCAACAAAAAAAAGGAGTAATCGTTAATATGGCATCTATCGCTGGCTTAGTAGCTGGGGGCGGCGGCGCAGCGTACACTGCCTCCAAACACGCAATCATCGGGTATACAAAACAACTTTCCTACGATTATGCCAAATTAGGCATTCGAGCAAATGCGATTGCGCCAGGTGCCATCCAAACACCCATGAACGCAGCTGATTTTGCAGGAGAAGGCGAAATGGCTACTTGGGTAGCACGTGAAACACCCGCGGGCCGTTGGGCGCAGCCACAAGAAGTAGCAAAACTTTCATTATTTCTAGCTAGTGATGACTCTGATTATATCCATGGCACAGTTATGACCATCGATGGTGGTTGGACCATGAAATAAAAAGACTTTACAGAGTGTCTGTTCTTCAGTAACATGTAACACAGTGAGGCAACTCACACCATAACACTTCAGTTGGCTTTACTGCCCTTCCTTTGGTTATGGTTATCACTAAAACACGTCGTTGTTTTATAAAGGAGAATCTTAAATGAATCATTCATCAAATCCACAAACCAGTACGTGGTCAGCTACGGCTTTGGCTAAAATGGCGCTAGTTACCGCTTTGTATGTCGTTGTCACTGTACTTCTCGCTCCGCTTAGTTTTGGTCCGATACAGCTTCGTCTTGCCGAATTATTTAATTATTTAGGCGTTTTTAACAAGCGATATATCTGGTCCATTACGTTAGGGGTTGCGATTGCCAATACCGCTTCGCCTCTTGGTATCATCGATATAGTCATCGGTAGCGCTGGGACGTGCGTAGTCTTATGGATTGCCTATTTTGCGACAAAAAATCAGCAAAATTTATTGATTAAACTAATGCTGACGGCCATTCTTTTTGCTTTGTCCATGTTCACTGTCGCCGGACCCTTAACGTTCTTTTATCAGTTACCTTTTTGGTACACATGGTTGACCGTTGGACTTGGTGAACTTCTTTCAATGACCGTCGGCGGCATCCTGATTTACGTATTAAATAAAAAAATACAGCTTGTAAAACGCATCGAAGAATAAAAAAGCGCTTGGGGTTTAAATCCCAAGCGCTTTTTAGCACTATCCTTTAGGTTGAATGAAGTCTGCTTGCCATTTTCCAAGAGATGGATTGTAATCAAAATACCAAAGTTGTGAAAAATATTGTTTTTGATGCTTGTATCCCGATAAAACACAACCGCTTTGAGTATCTTCCTCGTAGTCAATACAAGAAAAATGAAGCATCAGTGAAAAACTGTTTTCACTAATAGGATGATAATTCGAAGCTGGCGCTACTTTCACTTTTTTTACATAATTTCTGATGCCCGCTTGTTGATTTGCTTGTAATACTGCAAGATGTTTTTGATAAAGTTTTTCTGTATAGTTATCTTTGACTACAGACAAGTTTTCTTGATCCCACGCTTGTTGTATTTCTAAAAACGTTTGTTGTATTTCTTTTAAGAGTGCCTTTTTTTCTTTTGATGTTCCAGGTAATGCTGCCCACATTTCTTGAAAAGCGCCTTCATCAACTGGTTGATTTCTACGGCGTCTTTGCCAAATCATCACGCCCCCAAAAAGAACAAAAAACACTGTTGAAATTAAGCCTTCCAGTGGCGTTGTGTTGCTGGTCCCGGTCTCGTTATGATGAACATAACTTCTTGATCCATCACCGCTTGGCGAAAAACCATTCGAGGGATTACCCCCGCTAGGACTTTCTACACGTCCACCGCCGTAGCCACCAGCTACAGCCGCTGCTTGATTAGGCCATAAACAAAAGGCCATGGCACAGCCCACAAAAACCAAAATTAACTTTCTCATTTTCTCACCTTTCGACCCTTTCAAACCAACAAATGAATAAATAGACGCAGAATACTAAACAAAGCGCCAAGATTAACAATGATTAATAATACCTTCAGCCATCTGCCATATGGTTGTACTGATTGATAACTTCGTTGATAAATACTCAAGCCAAACAGGACCGCTGGCCACATAAATATACTAGATCTTGGGCCAAACGAATTACCCTCGCCCAAAAAATTCACATGAATGGGCACATGAGCTGGTAAATCAGGATAAACCACCGCACTTAATAACAGTAAACTGACTGCTAAAATACTTGTAACAATAAACAACCGCTGACTAACTTTTTCAATCTGCTTCTCTCTCATTATTTTAGCTTTCTCCTCTAGTTTAATGATGGATATA
Source organism: Enterococcus sp. DIV2453a (assembly GCF_050533535.1). Classification (NCBI taxonomy): domain Bacteria; kingdom Bacillati; phylum Bacillota; class Bacilli; order Lactobacillales; family Enterococcaceae; genus Enterococcus; species Enterococcus sp. DIV2453a. The sequence continues at coordinate 1,559,825 of NZ_CP172899.1, forward strand.
CTTTCAGTTTATGCCTCCCTATCTGAATTTGCAATAAAAAAAAGACAAGGAAACATTCGATTAAATGTCCTTGCCTCTGTTTTTAAAAATCCTAAATCAAGCCTTTCACGCCTATATCTTTTCGGTAGTACATTCCAGGAAATGAGTAATTATCCAATGTTTGATAAACTTTTTTGCGGGCTTCTTCAAGAGTCGAAGCAGTTGCTTCTGCTAAAAAGATTCGTCCGCCAGCCGAAACCAGAGCCTGTTCTGAACGAGTTACCCCTGCATAATAGATGGTTTCACCAGACATTTCGGGTAATGGTAGATTTGTCTTGTATTGATTAGGATAGCCTTCTGCTGCTACAACAACACCAACACTCGCTAACTCATTCCATACAATCGTTGGTTGCTCTTTCGCCAGCAATGAAGAAATTATTTCTGAAAGGGGACTCTCTAAACGTGCCAACACAACTTGTGTTTCTGGATCCCCAAATCGAGCATTAAATTCAATAACCTTGGGGCCAGTTGCTGTTTGGATTAAACCAGCATATAAAATCCCTTGAAACGGACGTTTTTCAGCCACCATTCCTTTAGCAGTCGGTTTCAGGACTTGGCTAATGGCTTGCTGAACCGCTTCTTCTGGGATCTGAGGCACTGGTGTGTAAGCACCCATCCCCCCTGTATTCGGACCAGCATCCCCATCGAAAATCCGCTTATGATCTTGAGCAATCACCATCGGATATACCTTCTCATTAGAAACAAAGGCCATTAAGGAAAATTCTTCTCCTTGCAAAAATTCTTCGATTACGACCGTTTGACCGCTTACTCCAAATTGTTGATCCTCCATCATCGCAACTAGCGCCCGTTTTGCGGCTGCTTTTGTTTCGGCAACTACTACTCCTTTTCCAGCTGCCAAACCATCTGCCTTAATAACAATTGGTACGCCTTGCTGTTCAATATATTCTAAGGCAGGTGCCAAACGTCGAAAGACCCGATATTCCGCCGTTGGAATCTGGTATTTTTGCATAAAATCTTTCGCAAAACTTTTTGAACCTTCAATAATTGCAGCTGCTTTTGTCGGGCCAAAAATCAGTAATCCCGCTGCTTGAAAGGCGTCTACAATCCCTTCAATTAATGGCGTTTCTGGTCCGACGAATGTCCAATCAATCTGATTATCCTTCGCAAATTGAATTAGTTCCGTTTGCTGCTCTTCACTGATAGGTACGGTCCGAATATTATCACCACTCATACCAGGATTACCTGGTGCACAATAAACAGTCTTGACTTTGTCTTCTCGCTGTAATTTTTTGGCGATTGCATGTTCACGACCACCACGCCCAATCACTAATATATTCATCGGTTTCTCCTTTAAAAATTAATGTTTGAAATGACGAGTCCCAGTAAAAATCATCGCAATATCATAATGATTCGCTAGATCAATTGATGCTTGATCTTTAATGCTCCCGCCTGGCTGAATAATTGCTTGAATGCCATGTTGTGCAGCATATTCCACGCTATCTGCCATGGGGAAAAAGGCATCACTTGCTAAGACGGCCCCTTGTAATTTTCCAGCTGCTTGGGCTTGATCAACTGCAATTTTTACTGACCCAATTCGATTCATTTGACCAGCGCCAATCCCCACCGTTTGGCTTTCATTGGCTAAAACAATAGCATTTGATTTTACATGCTTGACTGCTTTCCAAGCAAAGTTCAATGCGTCTCTTTCAGCTGGTGTGGGTTGGCGCTCTGTAACAACTTGCCATGCTTGGTCATTTTCAACAACTGTATCCTGTTCTTGAATTAATAACCCGCCCATAACAGAAACTAATTCCACCGCTTTTTTTTCTTGAGCATGAAAATCTAACGTTAACAAACGAAGATTCTTTTTCTGAGATAACAGTGCCAAAGCTTCTTCCTCAAAACTAGGCGCAATAATTATCTCTAAAAAGATTTGATGCATTTCAGCCGCAGTCGCTTGGTCCACTGGACGATTCAAAACAACAATGCCACCAAAAATTGAAACTGGATCTGCTTCAAATGCCTGACGATAGGCTGCCAAAATCGTTTTTCCTGTTCCAATTCCACATGGGTTCATATGTTTAACAGCGACGACCGTAGGTTCTGTAAACTCGCTAGCAATCCGGAGTGCTGCATCAGCATCTCGAATGTTGTTATATGACAGTTCTTTGCCATGAAGTTGTCGAGCGGAAGCAATGGATAATGATACAGGTACAACGGATTGATAAAAGGTGGCTTGTTGATGGCTATTTTCGCCATAACGCAATGTTTGCTTACGTTCATAAGTAAGCGTCTGTTTCTCTGGTTCAGTTTCACCCACTTGCGTCGTTAAATAGTCAGCGATAAGCGCGTCATAAGCAGCGGTATGACGAAAGACTTTTGCTGCTAATCTTTTTCTAGTGGCTAACTGGCTAGTTCCAGTGCTGCTAATTTCACTTAATACCTGTTCATAATCACTAGGATCAACCACTGCTGTTACGTCTTGATAATTTTTTGCCGCTGAACGTAACATGCTAGGACCGCCAATATCAATCATTTCAATCGCTTCTGCTTCAGAGATCGCTGGTTTTAAAATTGTTTCTTTAAATGGATAAAGATTCACTACTACAAGGTCAATAAAGTGAATGCCTTGTTCAGTCAGTGCTTTTTGATGCGCTTGGTTTCCCCTTTTTGCCAAAAGTCCGCCATGGATATTCGGATGTAACGTTTTGACACGGCCATCTAACATTTCTGGAAAGCCAGTGATGTCGTCAATAGCAAGTGTCGGTACCCCCGCTTCTTCTAAGACAGTCCTTGTTCCCCCAGTGGAGATAACTTCAAAGCCATTTGCAACTAAGCCTGCTGCAAATGTTGTCACTCCTGTTTTATCTGAAACGCTAATCAATGCTCTTTTGGTCATTTCATTGTCTCCTTTACAATTTGTGAAATTATTTTTGGGTACCATTCGTGCTCAAGAGCATGAATTTTCTCTGTTAATGTGTCCAATGTATCTTCAGTATCAATCTTGGTGGTTGTTTGGAAAATAATCGGTCCTGTATCAACCCCAGAGTCAACATAATGGATAGTGATTCCTGTTATTTTCACTCCATAATGAAATGCCTCTTCAATTCCGTGAAGACCTGGAAAACTAGGTAACAGAGAAGGATGAATATTGACGATTCTCTTTGGATAAGCCTCCAGTAAAGTCTTGCCGATAATTCTCAAATAACCAGCTAACACGATTAAATCGATCTGATGCTCTTTTAAATGTTTCAACACTTGTTCCTCATACTGCCCGCGAGATGGAAAATCAGATGGTGAAAAGCAAACAACGGGAATCTTGCGTTTTTGGGCACGGGTCAATACATAGGCTTCAGGCTGGTCACAAAAGACTAAGCTCAACTGCCCTGCGATTTTTTTTTGGGAAAAAGCTGCAGCAATCGCCTCAAAATTGCTACCATTGCCAGATGCAAAAACAGCTATCTTCATAAGGATTCCTTAAAAATAACGGCTTTCGTTTTCCTAGGTACCAAACGACCAATTTCAAAAGCTTCTGGCAAAAGCTCCTGAACTTTTTCAACATGCTCTGGACTCACCGCTAAAATCATCCCTAAGCCCATATTGAAAATTTCATACATTTCTTCAGATGGAATTTCACCGTATTTTTGAATCAATTTAAAAATTGGTAGCACTGGCCAACTATTTAATTGAATCTCTGCAGCTAATGAAGAAGGAAACATTCTTGGTAGATTTTCTAAAAACCCGCCGCCAGTAATATGCGCAGCCCCATGCACGAGTCCTGCTTTTAACAATGGCAATAATTCCTTCACATAAATTTTTGTTGGTGTTAATAATTCTTCCCCTAACGTTTTGGGTGCCAATTCTGGAAGCTTGTCCGTTGTTTTAAACGAATGTTTCTTAAAAAAAACATTTCTTACTAACGAGTAACCATTAGAATGAAGACCACTTGAAGGAAGACCAATCAAGAAATCGCCTTCTTTTACGTTACTTGGTGTCAAGAGTTGACTTTTTTCAGCAATACCCACGGCAAAACCAGCCACGTCATAAGCATCTGCTTCATACATATCAGGCATTTCAGCTGTTTCGCCCCCAATTAAGGCTGCATTCGCCTCACAACAGCCAGTCGCAACACCCGCAACAATTGCTTCAACTTTAGCTGGATTAACGGTCCCTAACGCTAAATAATCTAAAAAATATAACGGTTCGGCGCCTTGTGCGACGACATCATTGACACACATTGCTACACAATCAATTCCGATTGTCTCGTGTTTCTGTTCTTCAATTGCCAAGAGTAACTTTGTGCCTACGCCATCCGTTCCTGATACCAAAACTGGTTCTTTAAGCTTGTAACTACTTAAATCAAAACAACCACCAAAACCACCAAGCATGCCCAACGTTCCCGTCCGTTGTGTCTTTTGGCTATGCTTTTGAATTCGTTCCACTACTTCGTATCCTGCCTCAACATTTACGCCAGCTTTTGAATAGGCATTTTCCATGTCAATTCCTCCTAGTTTCTTTTTTCAAGGATGCTTGATATTGTTCTTCATAATCATACAAAGGCGTTGGATAGTCTCCATTAAAGTAAGCCATACACAGCCCAGAATAAGGAGCATCATAATTTAATTGAATCCCATCAATCAGGCCTGCTTCACTCAAAAAAGCCAGCGAATCTGCGCCAATCTGCTCTTTGATCTCTTCAATTGAATAGTTTGCCGCAATTAGTTCGTCCCGCGTCTGTATATCAATGCCATAAAAACACGGATATTTTAATGGTGGTGAAGCAATTCTGACATGAACTTCTTGCGCTTCTGCTTCTTTTAATAAATGAATAATGCGCCGAATAGTGGTCCCGCGAACAATCGAATCATCTACTAAAATGACTTTTTTTCCTTTGACCACGCCACGAACTGCCGATAGTTTCATACGGACACCTTGTTCTCTTAATTCTTGTGTCGGCTGGATGAATGTTCGAGCGACATATTGATTTTTTACTAAACCTAGTTCGTAAGGTATCTGTGCTTCTTCTGCATAGCCGCTAGCTGCAGACAATGACGAGTTCGGTACACCAATTACCATATCAGCTGCGACTGGACTTTCGATTGCCAAGTTCTTCCCCATTCTTTTACGAGCTGTATGCACATTAACTCCAGCAATATTTGAATCTGGTCGTGCAAAATAAATATATTCCATTGCACAAATTGCCGGTTGGACTTCCGTAGTGAAAACCTCTATTTTCAAGCCTTCATCAGAAATGATGACTACTTCACCAGGTGCCACGTCTTGAATAAAGCGAGCCCCAACTGTTTCTAATGCACACGTTTCGGATGCCACAACGTACGCCCCATTGTTCATTTGTCCGATGGAGAGAGGGCGAAAGCCGTTGGGATCCAGTGCAGCAATCATCATCGTTTCTGTTAATAAAAGATAAGCAAAGCCACCCTTAACCAAATTCAAGCTCTCTTTTAATTTATCGAGAAACGAGGCAGCAGTGCTTTTTCGAATCAAGTGCATTAAAATTTCAGTGTCTGAATTGGAATGAAAAATAGCGCCTTCTCTTTCTAGTTGTTTTCGTAAACGCTTGGCATTTGTCAAATTGCCATTGTGTGCTAACCCAATTTGACTATCATAAAATTTAAATAAAAATGGCTGAATATTATCCACGCTACCCGTACCAGCGGTTGCATAGCGTACATGACCAATAGCCGCCGTTCCTTCTAACGCATTCAGTTGTTCTTGCTTTTGGAATACTTCTGCTAACAAACCTAAATCACGGTGGCCATCTAATTTCCCAGAATTGTTCGCCACAATTCCCGCGCCTTCTTGGCCTCGATGCTGCAAGCTGTGTAAACCAAAATAGGTCACTTGTGCCGCATCAGGATGACCCCAAATACCAAAAATACCACACTCTTCATTTAAGCTTTTTGCTTCATAAGACATGGAATCGCATCCTCCCATAAGGCTTTGGCTTCTTTTGTTGAACAATTGATCACATCATCTAACGCATGAATGACCAAACCAGTTTCAGTCACTTTCCCAATATGTTGAGCTTTTCTTCCGATAAGTGTTTCAAATGCTTCTTGATGCTGGGGACTAACTGAAAGAATAAAACGGGATTGCGTCTCCGCAAATAGATATTCTTTTTTTAATGGCAGTGTCACCTGTAACCCCAGTTCGTTAGCAAAAGCCGACTCGGCTAAAGCAACGGCAACGCCGCCTTCAGCGCAATCATGCGCGCTAGCAACTAGGCCTGCTTGAATTGCTTTTAAAACTAATTCTTGGTTTGCTTTTTCCTCTTTTAAATCAAATGAGCGTAATTGCCCTTCAATTCGACCCAGTTGCATTTTTTGAATTTCTGAGCCGTTAAAATCTGCGTGGGTTTCACCGATGAGATAAATTAAGTCATCCACTTGTTTAAACGCTTGTGTGGTAATTTGTGAAACATCTTCAATCACGCCCACCATGCCGATCATTGGCGTTGGATAAATGGCTTGACCATCTGTTTCATTGTAAAGAGAGACGTTCCCTGAAATCACGGGTGTTCCTAGCTGACGGCAGGCTGCGGCGATTCCATCCGCTGACGTCCATAATTCCCAAAAACTTTCTGGTTTATCAGGGGAACCATAATTCAAACAATCAGTGATAGCCAAAGGTTGTGCTCCACTTGCTACAATATTACGGGCTGCTTCTGCAACCGCAATTTGCCCACCTATTTCAGGATTTAAATACAAATAACGGCTATTACAATCTGTCGTCATCGCTAAGGCTTTATTGGTGCCCCGCACTCTTAAAACAGCTGCATCACTTCCTGGTTGCACCACTGTATTCGTTTGTACTTGACTATCATAGGTTTCGTAAACTGATTTTTTCGATGCAATCGTTGGCTGTTGCAATAGGCGTTTTAATAATTCCGTGCTATTCGTAATTTCTGGAATGAAGGGCGCTAATTTTTTAAAAGCACGCATCCGCTCTGGTTCTTGATAGGCTTTCTGGTAGACAGGGGCTTCTTCTGCCAAAGCATCTACTGGTACATCTGCGACTATTTTGCCACCGTGAAAGACACGATACTGTCCATCATCTGTTACGGAGCCAATCGCTACCGCTTCTAAGTCATACGTTTGAAACAATTCACAAACTTGCTGTTCTGCTCCTTTTTCCACACAGATTAACATCCGTTCTTGGGACTCAGACAAGAGCATTTCATAGGGGCTCATCTGCGTCTCTCTCTGCGGAACTTTATCCAGCTCTAGAATCAAGCCTGAACCTGCTTTTGATGCCATTTCAGCACTTGAAGAAACCAAGCCAGCCGCCCCCATATCTTGGATGCCGATTAAAATATCTTGATGATTTTTGATTAAATCAAGACAAGCTTCCAATAATAATTTTTCCATAAACGGATCACCTACTTGTACCGCAGATCGTTGCTGTTCTTCACCTTCACTAAATTCTTCTGAAGCAAAGGTCGCACCGTGAATTCCATCTCGTCCTGTTTTCGCACCTACGTAAAGAATGCTATTTCCGACGCCTTTTGCTTGGCCTTTTTGAATCTCATCATGACGAATCAATCCCACACACATAGCATTAACAAGTGGGTTTCCTTGATAACATGGCTCAAAAGCAATTTCACCGCCAACGGTTGGAATACCAATACAATTTCCATAACCGCTAATCCCCGCCACAACTTCTTGAAACAAATAACGTGTTCGTGCATCCGTCAGTTCGCCAAATCTTAGCGAATCCAGTAAAGCAATCGGCCGCGCCCCCATACTGAAAATATCGCGAATAATTCCACCAACGCCTGTAGCTGCTCCTTCGTAAGGTTCTACTGCAGAAGGATGATTATGGCTCTCTGCTTTAAAAACAACAGCTAATCCGTCACCAATATCGACAATCCCAGCTCCTTCACCAGGGCCTTGAAGCACTTGTGGCCCTTCCGTCGGAAACTTTTTTAAAACGGGCTTGGAATTTTTGTAAGAGCAATGTTCACTCCACATCACGGAGAATAAGCCAGTTTCTGTATAATTAGGTTCTCTTTGCAAAATGGTCTCAATCTGATGATATTCTTCATCTGTTAGTCCCCATTCTGCATACAACCGTGTCTCCTTGATTTCTTTTGGTGTTGGTTCATTCATCATTGGCTTAATTCCTTTCCAAAGTTTTTAATGATTGAAGCAAAAAAGCTGCGTCCATCTGTTGAACCTAACAATTCTTCCATCGCTCGTTCCGGATGAGGCATCATTCCTAGAACATTGCCCTGTTCATTACAAATACCAGCAATATTCTCAAGACTACCGTTCACCTTTTCTTGATACGTAAAAACAATTTGGTTCTTTTCTTTCAGCTCTTTCAACGTTTTTTCATCACAATAGTAATTCCCTTCGCCATGCGCTACTGGTAAATGTATCGAAACATTTTCAGGATACTCGCTTGTAAACTTTGTGTGCGTATTCACTTTCAATGGGACACTTTTACAAATAAAACGAAGCGAATCATTTCTTAACAACGTACCAGGAAGCAAGCCAATTTCTGTTAAAATTTGAAAGCCATTACAAGTACCAAAAACCATTTTGCCTTCTGTAGCAAAGCGAATCACCTCATTGATAATTGGCGAAAACCGAGCAATTGCACCACAACGTAAGTAATCGCCATAAGAAAAACCACCAGGCAACAATACGCCATCAAATTTTGCTAAAGAAGTGGCATCGTGTCGGACAAATTCTGCATCGACGCCCATCACCTCTTTGACAGCCCACAATAAGTCTGCATCACAATTGGATCCTGGAAAAACAATCACTGCCAATTTCATTTAAATTTCCTCCAAAGATAAAATTTCAAAACGATAGGATTCCATATTTACATTGGCTAATAGTTGATCACAAATTTGTTCAATTTTCTCTTCAATTGCTTCTGTCTGCTGGACGTGCATTTCAAAATACTTACCGACACGGATTTCGGCTACTTCTGTAAAACCAAGCCGATGGACTGCTTCCTTAACCGCTTCACCTTGGGGATCCAAAATTGATTCTTTATACGTAACATAGACTTTGACAAAATACATACGCGCTTCCTCCTCAATTAGCTGTTAGTAAACGTTGTAAAACTTCTTCATATACAGGAACTATTTCTCCTAATTCACGGCGATAAACATCTTTATCCAGATGTTCGTTTGTGTTTAAATCCCATAGACGACAGGTGTCTGGAGAAATTTCATCTGCCAGTAACAATTGATTGGCCTTCGTCCGACCAATCTCGATTTTAAAATCGATCAAACAAATATTGAGGCGTTGAAAGAGTTGACTAAGCGCCTGATTAATTTGTAAAGCCAATGCTTTAATTTCCACAATTTCAGCAGGAGTGGCTACTTTTAGAAATTGAATATGGTCTTCGTTAATAAAAGGATCATCCAGACGATCTTCTTTGTAATAAAATTCAATAATGGGCGTCACTAATTTAGTGCCCTCTTCAATCGCTAAACGCTTTGAAAAACTTCCTGCCGCATAATTACGTACGACAACTTCCAAAGGAATCATTTCTACGGCCTGAATTAATTGTTCGTGTTCAGATACTTTTTTGATAAAATGATTGGGAATCTTCTGTTGCTGTAAATGTTCAAAAATTAGACTAGTGATTTGATTATTTAAAGCGCCTTTCCCAAGAACTTTGTCTTTTTTTTGACCGTTTAAAGCTGTTGCTTGATCAAGATATTCCACAAAAAGAACCGCTGCATTTTCTGTTTGATACAACTTCTTCGCTTTTCCTGTATACACAAGTGCTTTCTTTTCCATTCTTTCCCTCTTCTCGTTAGCTTCATGAACGCTATTCTTTCTAAGTCAGCTGATTCACATCAGTTAAAAACTTACATTAGTTACAAAAAAACAACAATCGTTCGTGTTTGTTGAATGTAAAAATAAAAAACTTGCTTGGAGCAAGCATTTATTAAGTTACGTTCCAAATACCAACAGTCTCAATTTCCTTTAACGTTTCTGATAAACAAGGGGTTGTAATGGTGACGTGGCCCATTTTTCTGCCAACTTTTGATTCGGCTTTTCCATAGTAATGGACTTGCCAAGTGGGTTTTGACGTGCATAACTGGTAGCTTTTTTCTAAGTGTTCACCTAAGAGATTCACCATAACCACTGGTTGAAGTAACTGGGGTAACCCAATGCCCCAATTGCTAATCCCTCGAATATGCGCATCAAATTGACTAAATGAGCAAGCTTCAATAGAGTAATGACCTGAGTTATGAGGCCGTGGCGCTAATTCATTGACGTACAACTCTTCTGAATCCGTTAAAAACAGTTCGATAGCTAAAACCCCAGATAAATTTAATTCCTCAGCAATGTGTTGCGCCAATTCCGCTGCTTTTTGTTGCACATTCTCAGAAATTCGAGCTGGCACAATTGATTCATGCAAGATATTCTTTCGATGAATGTTTTCAGATACAGGAAAGCTTTGGTAACCATGCTTATTCCCTGCAACGATGATTGAAAGTTCTTTAGTGAAAGGCACCCACTTTTCTAATTCACAAGTGGCGTTAGCTAATAATTCAGTCGCTTGGGAGAAATCTTCTTCGCATTTTAAGACGACTTGTCCTTTTCCATCGTATCCACCTTGAATAGTTTTTAAGACACATGGAAAACCAATCTTTTCTGTTGCTTGTGGCAGCTCTTTCTGACTTTTCACTTCCGCAAAAGAAGCAATCTTACAGCCAATCGATTGAAGAAACGTTTTTTCAAGCAATCGATTTTGAGTAATTTTTAACAATCCTGTTCCTTGTGGCAGCTTTTCTAGTGGGATGGCCTTTTCTAGGGAGGCCACTTCAATATTTTCAAATTCATAGGTGATCACATCGCATAACTCTGCTAGTTCAGTTAAAGCAGATATCTGATCAAAGGCTGCCACAATTTGACGGTCAGCTACTTGACCAGCTGGACTATTGAGCATCGGGTCCAACACAATCATTTGGAAACCCATTTTTTTACCACTCATGACTAGCATTCGCCCTAACTGTCCCCCACCTATAATGCCAATAGTTGCTCCGACTTTTAAAGGTTTATTCAAGTTGTTCCCCACTTTCCATAACCGCTTTTTCCAATGATTGTCGTCTTGCTTGGATTCTTTCTGCTAACTGTAAATCATCAATACTTAGTATTTCTGCAGCTAATAACCCAGCATTGGTAGCACCTGCTGAGCCAATCGCAGTTGTTGCTACAGGAACTCCCCCTGGCATCTGCACAATAGACAACAGTGAATCAATACCGTTTAATGTTCGTGTTTTAACTGGAACACCAATGACAGGTAAGGTTGTCTTTGCAGCTACCATCCCTGGTAAATGGGCCGCTCCACCAGCGCCAGCGATAATAACCTTCAATCCTTTTGTTCGTGATTCCTCTGCAAAACGAAACATCAAATCAGGGGTCCTATGTGCTGATATCACTCGTTTTTCATAAGGAATTTCCAACTCTTCCAACACAAGACAAGCAGCTTTCATCGTTGCCCAGTCTGAGGTACTTCCCATAATCACAGCGACTAATGGTTTCATGAATGTAATAACTCCTTCCGCCTTTTTTCACTGTTATTCTAACAATGAGAAAAAGAGATGTCAAAGAAAAACCGAAATATTATAGATTAAAATTATATAATATTCGTGTTTATCAAAAAAAGAGCCATCGGAAAGATGACTCTTTTTTGCTATTTTTAGCGTTGCTTCCTCTTTAAGAAGAAACGTCGCCTGTATTAATAACTGGTTGTGTGCCCTTATCAGTAATGATTGAGACTAGTAAATTATTAATAAGTTGTACTTTTCGTTCGTCGGTAAAATTAATTTCTTGCCCTTCTTCAATCTGTTCTAAGGCCATTTGTGTCATGCTTACCGCACCTTCAACAATTGTTTGTCGAGCCGCTAAGATTGCTTTTGCTTGCTGTCTTTGCAACATGGAGCTAGCAATTTCAGTTGCATAAGCTAAATGATTCAACCGTGTTTCGATAACCTCTACACCAGCCACTGCTAAGCGTTCTTGCAATTCTTTGGTTAACTCCTCGGAAATTTGTTCGGTATTTCCTCGCAGAGTTACATCATTATCTGAAAAAGTGTCATAAGGATATTGTGTTGCTACATGCCGGATTGCCGTTTCGCTTTGAATTTCCACAAAGTCTTGATAATAATCGACATTAAATAACGCCTTAGCTGTATCGACTACCCGAAAAACGATGACCGCAGAGATTTCGATTGGATTCCCGTCAGAGTCATTGACTTTTAATAGAGAACTATTGAAATTTCGTACTTTCAAAGAAATGTTCATTTTTTGCGTAAATGGAATGGTAATAAACAACCCATTTTCTTTAATCGTACCTAAGTAGCGACCAAAAAATAAAATAGCTTTCGCCTGATTGGGACTAACAATGGTTAAAGAACTTAAAAATAAAATAGCCCCAATTAACAAAATAATACCTAAAACTACAAGAACTCCATTGGTATGACTCGCTCCATAAATAAATAAACCAATTCCCGCAATTAAAATAACTAATAAGCTCGCAATTCCTACGTAGCCACTCATATAAAATGTTTTTTTCTCTTCCATCTGTTTCACTCTCCTAACTCATTTATCTGGTCCTTATTATACACCTCATTGCCTTCAATAGAGTAACTTTTAACATTAAATAAACTGATTTTTTCGGGGCTCTTGTAGTATACTGAGAACAAAGAAATCCCAAGAAAAGGAGTGATAGAATGCGCTATTTAAGCAAGGACATTTTAGAGGAAGTCATCACTCAACGCCCCTCCGACTCTTATAAAAGTAATTTTGGGCGTGTTGTATTAATCGGAGGAAACCGACAATATGGCGGAGCCATCATCATGAGTACCGAAGCGTGTATCAATAGTGGCGCTGGTCTCACCACTGTGATTACTGATGTTAAAAATCACGGGCCTTTACATGCAAGATGCCCAGAAGCGATGGTCGTGGGCTTTGAAGAAACAGTCCTTCTGACGAACGTCGTAGAGCAAGCGGAGGTTATTTTAATTGGTCCAGGTTTAGGCTTAGATGCTGCTGCACAACAAATATTAAAGATGGTACTCGCCCAACATCAAAAAAAACAATGGTTAATTATCGATGGCTCAGCAATTACCCTGTTTAGCCAAGGCAATTTTTCCCTTACCTATCCTGAAAAAGTTGTTTTCACACCTCATCAAATGGAATGGCAACGTTTGAGTCACTTACCTATTGAGCAACAAACACTGGTAAATAACCAGCGCCAACAAGCAAAATTAGGCAGTACGATTGTTTTAAAAAGTCATCGCACCACAATTTTCCACGCAGGAGAACCTTTTCAAAATACAGGCGGCAACCCTGGGATGGCTACTGGCGGAACTGGGGATACCTTGGCTGGCATCATTGCTGGTTTTTTAGCTCAGTTTAAGCCGACAATTGAAACCATTGCTGGCGCCGTCTACTTACACAGTCTCATTGGAGATGATTTGGCCAAAACTGACTATGTTGTTTTACCAACGAAGATTAGTCAAGCCTTGCCGACATATATGAAAAAATATGCCCAGCCCCACACTGCACCTGATTCTGAACTATTAGAACAGAAGCGTTCGAGATAAAACCCGAAAAGGCTAAATGGTGACAAATTTTGGGTTAAAAAGCAGGATTTAAGCCTGGGCCGAAAATCAAAAGCGATTTTCAGCCCAGGCTCTCTTTTTATTTTTCCTTATAAACATTTTTTAACGTTAATGGAGCGCCAAAGGTATGAAAATTCAAGCCTTTGACTTTATCATTTTGCAGGACTGTTTGTTCATTTTGGCTAAGTGGAATCATACCAACAGTCGTTTCAATCACTTCTTTTTCAGCTGCAATCAGTGTCGCCCATCTTTTTTCTGGCTCTAAGGCATAGGTTGTGGCTGCTTCATCTAATAATTTGTCATAGACAGGGTTCTGATAATTGCGATCATTGCCCTTGTATAAAGTCATCAGGGTAGAAATAGGATCTTGATAGTCTGGTGTCCAGTAAATTAAGAATAAATCATAGTCACTTTCTCGCCCAAAGTTCAATGCAGCTTCGGTCGGCAATGCGGTTAGCTCTATTGTCAAACCAGGAAACAGTTCTTGTAGCGAGCCTTGCAAACTTTCACCAATTTTTTTGTAAGAACCATCATCTGTTACCATCAATTCAACGTTAACCTTTTCTCCTAATTCTGCTTGTGCTTTTTTCCAATAACTTTGCGCTTTTTCTTTGTTATAAACCATTAAATTACCTGCTTCTTGACGAAAATCGAGACCCGTTGTGGGATTCGCCACAAAGCCTTCCGTAATCGCACCATGTAAAGCTTTAGAACCATCTGCAATAATATTATTGACTAGATTTTCTTTATCTATTCCTAAAGCCAATGCTTTACGCAGGTTTTCGTTTGCAAGCGGCGTTGCTTGCCCTTTCCGTTTTTGATTTAAGCGTAAGTAGTTCATTGTCGCTGTTGGGTACGAATGATACAGCGTATTATTTTTATTCTGTTGCGCCAGTTCACCACTTAGTGTAGCCACATTTAATTGTCCATCTTCAAAAAGATTCAATGCAGTAGATGTTTCTTTGATAACCGTATAATTGATAATGTCTGAGCGCACGTTCTGGCGATCCCAATAGCGATTATTCTTTGCTAGTTGCCAGTCCATCTTTGTTTGCTGCCAATCTTTTACCACGAACGGGCCATTATAGACGACTTTATCACTAGCAGTTCCATAGTCCGCACCAAATTGTTCGACTACTTTTTGATTTTGCGGGAAAAATGTAGGAAAAGCTAACAAGGACGTAAAGTACGGTTTTGGCTCTTTGAGCGTCACTTTTAATGTATAATCATCCACAGCTGTGACACCTAGTTCATTGGGTGCTAATTTCCCAGCTGAGATTTCTGCACCATTTTGAATTGTTTCAACGATGAGGAAGCTATAAACAAAGCCGTTTTTAGGATCAATCATTTTTTTCCAAGCATATTCAAAATCATGTGCTGTGACAGGATCATCGTTACTCCAAACCGCTTCTTTTCTCAAAGAAATCGTGTAGGTTTTTCCATCTTCTGAAATCATCGGCAATGCTTTTGCTACGGCTGGTACCAATTGGTCTTGTTCATCTAAACTATATAACCCTTCAAACGCTGCTGTTTGGACAATAGCATCTGGAAAATCCAATAATACAGAGGTGTTGAGCGTTGTTAATTCCGAGGGTGACATCAGTTGAACAGCTTCTTTGGTATTTTTCTGTTTCTTTTTATTTTCATTTTTATTGGTACACCCAGCTAAAAATCCTACCAATAAAATACAAACCATTGTGATTTTTAAATACTTTTTCATCTTCTTTCTCCTATAACTCTTCATTTTTTATGCTTTTACTTACAGAAAGACAGCTCCCCTTTTATTTTGTCCTTTCCACAAGCATCCAGACAACGACCGCTGGCTCCAACCCATCATTATAATTAATGTGCCCTTCACCAGCTTCAATTAATTGGGCTTGTCCAGCTCTTCCAACTAAGTCTTGACCATCTTCTAAAATCGTATGTGCTTCGTCAGAAATCACATAAGAATATTCATCCTGTTCGTGGCGAGCATATCCAGCTAAAGGCCGTTTTTCACCAGGCTGTAATGTAATAATGCCCATTTGAACTTGTGTATTTGGTTGGTTTTCTTTATCAAAAAAAATCGTCATTTCTTCTGATTCTGCTGATTTAATAAGCAATAGCTTTCCCTCCTTTTTTAAATCTTGTATCTTCCATTATTCCTTTAAATAGAATCAAAGTCAATCTTTTTATAGAAAATTCTGAATATTCTACACAAAAAAAGAGAGCATGAATTCTCTCTTTTTTGTCTCTTTAAACTTTTACAATCCAGCCTTCTGGCGCTTCTTTGTCACCAAACTGTATGCCAACCAGTTCATCATATAGTTGCTTAGTCACTGGTCCAACTTCCGTTTCACTATAAAATACATGGAAATCTGTGCCGTTTTGAATCCCACCAATAGGAGAAATAATCGCCGCTGTGCCACAAGCACCCGCTTCGGAGAAGTCCGCTAATCGATCAATGTAAACGTCTCCTTCAAGCGCCGTCATCCCTAAACGTTCTTTTGCTAGCGTCAATAATGAATATTTAGTAATACTTGGCAAAATAGACGCTGATTTCGGCGTAATAAAAGTACCATCTTTGGTTATGCCAAAGAAATTGGCTGCACCAACTTCTTCAATTTTCGTATGCGTATACGGATCTAAATAAATGCAATCACTAAATTCTTTCTCATGTGCTTCTGCACCTGGTAAAAGACTAGCTGCATAATTGCCCCCCACTTTAGCGGCCCCAGTTCCTCGACCCGCCGCTCGATCATAGTCAGAAACAATAAAGTTGGTTGGTGCTAAACCATTTTTAAAATATGAACCAACCGGCACGCAAAAAATAGAAAAAATGTATTCTTTGGCAGGTGCTACGCCAATATTATCGCCGACACCAATCATATAAGGGCGAAGATACAACGTACCGCCCGTTCCATATGGCGGTAAATAAGCAAGGTTGGTTTTCACCACTTCTTGACATGCAGAAACAAAGGTTTCTACTGGTACTTGTGGCATCAGTAGACGCGCACAACTTTTTTGTAACCGTTTGGCATTTTCATCTGGACGAAACAAATTGACAGAACCATCTGCACATTGATACGCTTTTAATCCTTCAAAACATTGTTGGCCATAATGTAAAGCAGGCGAACCTTCACTAATCGTTAACTGATTGTTATCTGTTAGCGTGCCTTCTTCCCACTTGCCATCTCGCCAATAACTAATATAACGAAAGGGCGTTTTAATGTAAGAAAACCCTAAATTATTCCAATCAAGATTGGCTTTTTCCATTGTCGTAGCACCTCAATTATTTTGATTTTTTATCTTAATTAGTGTAATTGTACCCATCAAAAACTAGAAAAGCAAGCCTTATTCTCATTCTTAACTTTTGTTATTTTTTCTTACTTGTCCATATTTCCCTCGCCAAAAAAAACCTTGATAACCGTTTCTTCAATTGCAACGGAATATCAAGGTTTCGAAAAATTATTCAGTATACTCTTTGGTTTCTTGTAACGTACCATCTTGCTTATAGATTTTCAGCTTTGTTTGCTTATTCCGAGCAATTTCTTGAGCTCGTTCAACCGCCTCTTGTTTGTGGGTAAATGTATTGCTTGCTTTTTCAGCGCTGTCTGAAATCACCAACCATTGGTTGTCTTTATATTTAACGTTGACAGCCGCCGTTAATAATTTTCCAGCATGTTTATCCTGTTTATGCGAATCTTGTTTCGTAGGATTTGCTTCATGTTCGAAGGCCTTTTTGTCTGCTGCACTTGCCTCTTGATACCATTTCTCCGCTTGACTAATCGCAATTGGAATGGCACGATCATCAGGGTAGCCATCCGCAAGCAACGCATTGCCAATATCTATCGCTTTTTTCCGAATCAAAGGTGCTAAATTTTTCATTGATGTAGGATAATCATTCATATTCCAAGGCATCAAAATCTCCTCCTTAAATTCTGTCTATTACTAGCTTACTACAGAAAAGGAACATTTGAAAAAGAAATGATTACTTTGAATATTTCCTGAACATTCTTGAGAGAATAAACCTAATTTCCCGTTGGCCAAACTTCTCAATCTTTGAGTGTATGATTACTCATTTCCCTTTGAATCAGTTATGATAAAGGAAGAAATAAATAAATTTTTTGGAGGGATTTTCATGAAAATGTCTAAAGTACTCACCACTGTTTTGACGGCAACTGCTGCTCTTGTGCTTCTTAGTGCTTGTTCATCTGATAAAAAAACAGATAGTAGTTCTAGTAGCAAAGAAACAGCTAATTCAAGTACAGAAGTAGTCTCTGGTGCTTCAATTAGTGCCAAACCTGAAGAACTCGAAATGGCGTTAAGTGATAAAGGAAATTGGATTGTCGCAGCTACTGACAATGTCACTTTTGATAAAGAGGTAACAGTTGCTGGTACTTTCCATGATAAGGGGAAAGATTCCAACGATGTCTATCGTAAATTAGCGCTTTATTCTCAAGATGATAATAAAAAAGTAACTGCTGAATATGAAATCACGGTTCCTAAGCTAATCGTTTCTTCTGAAAATTTCAACATCGTTCACGGGACTGTCAAAGGTGATATTGAGGTGAAAGCAAATGGCTTTACTTTAAATGGTACCAAAGTTAATGGCAATATTACTTTTGATAAACAAGAATACAAAGATTCTGCTGACTTAGAAAAAGATGGTGCCACTGTTACTGGTGAAGTCACCGTAGCCAATAATTAAGTCATTACCAAACAATTTTAACTAGTAAAAAACCAATGACAAATGTTCAATCAAATTTGTCATTGGTTTTAGTTTGTAAACACAGTGCCAGCATTGGTAGATAATTACAAAATGAACTCACTCTTTGCCATAAACCTAAATAATTAAATGGTTTTACCTGTTGTAGCTGTGGAATCCTTGCTAAGCCATATAAGCCGGCTGCAAGCATACATAAAATAAACAAAAAGCCAAAAAGGTTTTTATTTTTTTGCGAACCGTATTTACTATAGATAATGGTTAAGACGCCTGATAACAACAAAAAGCCTGTATAACCGACTGCTGATCCTCCGTTATGAAGCGCGGCAGCAACTGTGCCAGTGCTTGAAGTGTCTACGCTGAAGAGCCCACTGAAAATACAATCAAATAAACCATAAGCGCCAATCATTGCCACTACTAACCAAGCACCTTTTTTCGTTTTTCTGGAAAAAATAGCATAGATCCTAGGTAAACTTGCTAACATCAACATTCCCGCAATGATAGTTAACCGATTAAAGTTTTCCCTAACTGGACTATTCACATCACCTAATAAGCTAATTACTTCTGTCAATTGATTGTAACCTTGATCTTTGAATCCGACATAATAAGGTGTAAAAAAATCAAGTAAGACCCCTAAAACTAAAAAATAGCCGCCATATTTTTTTAAAAACTGCATCTATTCACCTCAATTTTGATTTTCTATTTACTTTAAGTATAGCATATCAAAAATTCCAAATAATGAAACTTTCTTTTCCACTAAAAAACTTTTCGTCAGCGCGAGACGAAAAGTTTTACTTTAGGATTCAATAGAATCTACAATCTTATCATTTTCTTTTGATTCATTTAGCCACTCCGAGACAATAATTTTAATGATTGCAGCAACAGGAACTGCTAAAAACATCCCTAAGACGCCGAAGTACGCTCCCCCAATCGTGATTGAAACAATAATTAAAATCGGATTGACATTTAGGGCATCTCCCATAATTCGAGGACCAATAATATTGCCGTCAATTTGTTGTAAAATTAATAAAACTAGTAACACCGTAATGGCTTGAGTAACACCACCTGTGAAAAGCGTAATCATACCAGCAACAATTGACGCAAAAATCGAACCAAAATAAGGAATCATATTACAAATACCTAATAAAATCCCCAAAGTCACAGCAAATTTCACATTCAAAATACTTAACAAAATCGTTGATGAAACGCCAATTATACAAGCATCAAGAAATTGGCAACTGATAAATTTATAGAAAATTTTATTCGTTGTATTTAACCAGGTTTGTGTTTGCTTGTACACTTTTTCAGACAGCAATTTGTGGGCGGCCTTTTCAACAAATGTCAAAATAGATTGCTTAAATACCAGCGCATATATTGAGATAATCAACGTTAAAAATGCATTTAAAAAGAATGAGGAAACATTTTTAGTCAACGTTCCTAATGAAAATAACGCTTGTGTCCATTGATTAAAAAAACGTTCCGGCGACAAATCTTTAAGGACACTATTTAAATATTTTTCAATCGCGGCTGTTTTTAAAATCCCTTTATCTTCTAAACTCATCACAAACTGAACCATGTGATCATAAAAAGTGGGTAAAGAGTTTGCTAAATCTACTAAATTACTAATGAGTAGCGGAACGATATAGTTTAATGTCAAGACAAAAATAAACAAAATAATCAGGTACAAAAGGAGTACACTCAAGCCGTGTTTCGCTTTTTTAACGACTGGTAAAGGAACTCTTTCTAGTAATCCCTCGATTTTTTTCTGACTTCCACTCAATAAATAAGCAATCACGAACCCAGTAATGAATGGGGATAAGATGCCTAACAAACCCGAAACACTATGGACAAAGTGCTGATAATTCGTGATTAATAAATAGCCAACAATCAGCGCCATTACAAATAAAAAGCGGACAACCCAGTAATTCCAATCAACATTGTATTTCTTCAATCACTTCACCTCTAAATAAATTATGCCTATCATTGTAATTGTAAACGATTTGTGGCAAAAGGCAAGTTTGTCCATTCGTTCTTGATGAAATACACAAAGAAGCCTGACACTTTAAAAAATGTGTCTGTTTATTCTGCAGTATAAAAATGAGGCACTAGACCTTGCTTCTTTTCATAAAAGAAGCAACTTGGGCTACAAGTACGTTTAACTTGTAGCCCAAGTTGCTTAGATAGACTAAATTTATTTTTTCGATTCCACTGTGACCGTAAAGTTATCCATAATGAAATCTTTATCGGCACCTGTTGTAAAAATACCAAACGTAGTGTTTCCTGAAGCATCCCCAATTATTTCTGCTTCATAATGCTTGGTTTGACCATCTGCTGCTGTCGAAGTCAACTCACCGACTGGCTTAAAGTCATTGTTATTTTTCAACTCCCCATTAATGGTCCCAGCAGTAAAGACATTTTCACCATCAGTTTGATAATCAAACTGGACCGTATATTTCTTGTTCGGTTCAAATTTAATATTTTGCGGAATTGTTTGAAGCATCAATCCTGCTCCTTGTTTATGGGCTTTCAAGGACCAGTTGCCTTCTAATACATCTGAAACAAGGTTTCCATTCCAACCATATTGTGTGTAAGGTTCATTTCTTTCTGATAAATGAATCCGTGGATCTTCTACACCACCAGCTGAGCCTTTAACAAACGGATATAACCCAACTGCTTGTGTGTCTTCAAAATCTTGCTTAATAACTGTTTGTTTGTCTGGGTTCATGATATCCGTTTGACGCTCAACAATTCGTAAATCATCAAATTTTGTAACGGAATTGCCTTTATCAACCGCTAACGTCACCGAGCCTTTTTTGGCATTATCTGGGATTTCAAAATCAATTCGCATATTTTGCATATACTGCGGATTTTTCCTGCTTGTATGGTTAATATCTGCCTGAATATAGTTTTGGGCAACCGAATTATTCACTGTCCGCGTATATTTTTTTCCACCAATTTTAACAGTTACTGTGGCTTTGCGATCATGTGTTTCTGTGTTTAGATACAAACTATATTTTCCTGGTTTAGGAAGATTGATGTCTTGTTTGATTTCGGTTCTTTCTTTTTCTGAACTAAAGACATAATCACCGTTAGCATCTTTTTTAACCTCTCCATCACCTCGGAAAACTTTCCAGTTATTTTTCAAGGTATTGGCTTCATTAAATCCAGGATCTTTAAATGGTGTTCCTGTTCCAAATGTCATCGGTTCAATACTGTCAGGTTCAGCAATGACATACGGTGTATTAGCCTCGGCTTGGATGGTCACTTGGTTATTTGTAGTGGCAATTGCGCCTTTGTCAATACGCCCTTGATCTGTTAATTCATATAAATGTAAATTCGTTTTTCCTTGCATTTTCTTATCCAATGACCAAGTGCTGGTACCGCCTTTTGGATTCCAGTGATATAGTTTGTCTTGACCATTGACATTCCAAGGCAGTAGATACGCATCACCTTTTAGAACTTCTGTCTCATTTAACGTAATGCTTCTTGGCGAATTAGCATCTGCTTGAGTAACGGTCACTTTTTCAGCACCGTTCGCTAATTTAATTGTGCCATAGATTTGACCATCTGCTGCTGTTGTAGTTTCCCAGTTTGTAATTTGGTAATGTTGTAAGAACTTAGTTGGGACATTAATGGCAAAAGTTTTTTGGCGATAGGTATTAAAATTGGTTTTACCCACCCAACCTTCATAGGCTTCAAATTCAGCTCCACCTAACAAAGGGTTGTCGGAAATAATCCAAGTGTCTTTTTGGTGATTCCGAATAAAACGAACGATTGTACTGTTAAAGCCTTTCGTTGTTGTACCGCCGTAATCTTTTTCTGCAGACCAATGGTTCCAAACCGAGTCATACTCTAAAGCATTCGGAAATTCATTGGTTGTAAACCAACCGAGTGAATTAATTTCTTTACTTAGTTGACGACTTGCCCAACCTGATTCGCCTTGATTGCCCCAAACATCAACATAAATATAATCTAGATTCGGTGCTTTTTGTTTTAATTCTTTAAAGCGCTCATAACGACGACCACTCAATGCATCGGGTCTTTGTTTAATAAAATAAGACGGATCTAACCAATCCCAGCCACGCTTCGTTGGATCAACTAATTCCTCATTAAATCCTTTTGCTTCTGGGTAAGACTCGGTGTCATTAATATGCACACCGAAAACGGCATTTAATTTATGGCCTTCATCAATTAATTGATTCAACGCTTGTTCCCCACCAGGTCGCTGACCAATAGCACCGTAATCTGGATGTGCAGAATCATGTCCTTCATTTTGATACCCTTTTAGTAAATTCATTTGTCCTAATCCATCTGTTAAATTGTAAATGCGTTTTGATTCGTCTAACGTCACTAAGAATGGGTTTGTCGCCTGACTAGCAAAGTTAAAAGGAATCCGTTGGTTGACTAATTCAGGGACTTTTTCCGCGCCCATTGGGTTATTCATAATTGAACGGAACCCAATTGCCGCATCTTGCCAATCCACCCGATTGTCGTCGTTGCTATCTTTTGAGAATTTAACTTTCACTTCTGGTGTTTCTCCAGTTGTGTAATTTTCCGGTGCATCAAATGGTCGATAGGTCCATGCCCCACTTGACAAGGTTGTTACAAAACCAGTCGCCGCTTCTTTTGTTTGTTTATGGATTCGATTGTTGTCACTACCATCGACAGAGCCGTCTCCATAGGCGTTCGTCCAAAAACTTGCAGCATAATTCGCTGTATTTAAGAAACCATACATATATTTTTTCGTTTCTTCTTGGCTTGTTGTAGTTAAATCTTGGATAGTATCACCATTTTTATTTCCGTTATTTGCATTTGTCCCAGTATTCATCACAACGCCAGCAAAAGTCGCCCCTTCATCTGTACTATTGACAGAAATCAAGCCTTGATTTGGAATTGAAATTGTGTGTATTTTGGTTCCTTCTTCACGAATATCTGAGAGTTTCATAGCTAATTCTTGGCCTTCGGAAACAGTCAATGTCGTTGTGAAACGCAGGCCAATTTCTGGGACAGCTACGTTATAAACGGCTTGATTTGCTTCACTCTTTTGTTTTTCAGCAGTTGCTTTATATGCTTTGCCATCAATCATTACTTGGTCAATTTTCTCGTGTTGGCCATTAAAAATCACTTGATTACTCTGAGGGTCTTCGTAGCGAATAATTCGTGGAAATTGTGGATCAACCACGGCTGTTAAATCTGCAGAAGAGATTTTGTCGCCTTTTTCAGCTTCATTGTCTTTAGCAACAACAACGCTGGCTTTTGCTTTGATGTTTGTATTTTCCAAAGTACCGTCGACTTCAAAAGTCCCTGGTTCTTTGTATGCATCAGGATCGATTTCATCCCAACGGACTGCTTCATTGGCTTCTTTACCAGTATTATAGGTCACTTTTACTTGTTTCGGTAATTTTGGTGCGACACCAATTTTTGTAAAAACTTTGACTGGCGCAATTTGTGTCACTTCTGGCACAATTTCTGGAATGCTATCTACGGGGCCATTTTTAAAATAGTCATAATTGACAATTTTTTTGTCGTACCACAAACGGACACCCACATGTCCGGCTTCTGTTGGAATTTTGTCTCCGTTGGCCAAAACAGGTTCTCCTTCGTAAATCAACGTGGTGTTAAGCCAGATAGTAATTTTTTCACCAACATAACGTACTTTCAACAAATAATTCGTATCTTCATTTAACGTTGGCCCAGAAATCGAATCATTCCACGAATTAGGGCTTTCAACTAACCATTTGCCATTCGCGTTGTAGCCTACAAAAACCCAGCTATCTTTGGTATTACCACGAATAATCACACCCGTTCGACCGCTTCCAGCAGTGTATTTAAACTTTGTTTCTACTTCACCATCAGCTAATTTAGGGGAATCTAAATTTAAAGATACGGCATTATTACCTGCTGCTGCATCTCGTGAAATCGCCAATGACTCTCCTGCTAATTCTCGATTTGTTTTACCAATCACATCTTGCCACTCACCAATTTTCCCTCCTGGAAAATCAGATTGCCACAATTTTTCTTCTGTTGCGGCAGGTTCCACCATTGATGAGCTTGTTTCAGTGCTGCTGTTTGTTGTTTCTTCTGCAGACGTACTTAATGGTACTAAAATCGTTGCGCTTGCCAATAGTGTCAATGTACTAAATCGTTTTATTTTTCCATGTTTCATCTGATAAATCAGCCCCCTAACATTTTTTGAACACGCTTTCATTATTAACAATTAAAGGGGCGTTCCAAAAATAAATTCTTTTATTTTTGGAACGTCCATCTCTAAATCATTCTCTTAAAAACTTTGATTACTTACGACAACAAGTCAGAATTATTCATCCTCGTCATCTACTGCAACATTTAGCAGCAATTCGTTGACTTTCACAATACTTTCTGCTGATTCCTTAACATAGTCACCTTCAATCGCTAATAAACTTGCATTTACATAGCTGATAACCATCGGTAAATTCATTCCAGTATATAAGTCAAACGAAGCACCTTGCATAATTTTTTTAGATAATATATTACAAGGTGTCCCCCCTAATAGATCAGCAAAGACAACAAAATCTTCTAACGATTCCGTAATCGCTTCAAATTTTTCTAAAAAGTCAGCTTCACCTTCTTCTGGTAATAAAGCAACAGTGGAAATTGTTTCTTGCGGTCCCATAATCATCTCCGCACTTTTTTTCAATTCCTCGCAAAAACGGCCATGACTTACTAAAACTAAATGTTCACTCATCGATTTTCTCCTGTCTTACTTATTTTGAAATAACACCTAACGCAGACAATGCGACACAGACAATTAATACGATAAAAATGGCTTTAGTAGACGTCATATTCTTTTTACCTAGCATCCAATAAACGCCACCGACAATTCCTGCAGGAAGTAGGCGTGGTAAAATCATATCCAAGTTATTTTGCATGTTAAGTGTTACATCCCCAATACTTGGTGCCCATGATAGTTTCACATTAACCATCGTTGCCACTAAAGCGCCAACCATGAAGACCCCTAGTAAAGTTGCAGCGTCTGTTAAGGCAGTTAAGCGGTGTTGCATAGTTGTTACCAAAGAAATTCCTTCGCGATACGCAAATTCCAATTGTTTCCAACGGAAGACCATCACGGCAATTTGAGCAACAATCCAGATAAAGATACCAGTTGGGTTGCCATTAATCGCCATGTTGGCAGCTAGCGCCCCAAAAATAGTTGGAATTAAAGCTGCGAAAATTGAATCCCCAATTGCTGCAAACGGTCCCATTAAACCAGTTTTCAAACCTGAAACTGTTTGTTTTCCAGCAATGCCTTCTTTTTCTTCAATGGCCAAATCGATCCCTGTAATAATCGTATTAAAGAAGTTTGAAGTATTGAAAAATTGCGTGTGTGTTTTCATCACTTCTTTTAATTCAGGCGTATCATCCCCATAAATTTTACGCAATTGTGGCAAAATCGTATACAAGTAACCTGATCCTTGCATTCTTTCGTAGTTCCAACCTAATTGGAAAGTAAACAAGCTTCTGCGATTAATTTGTTTAAAATCTTCTTTCGTCAATTTATAATTAGATTTCGTCATCTTCAATCTCTCCTTCGTCTGAATCATTCGCTGCATGTTCTTTTTTGGCTGCTGGCCCACTCGGAATCATTTGACCATTTTTGTAGCTAATTGCGGCTAAAGCGAAACCAATTAAAGCGACTGCTAACATTGGTAGTGCGTTAAATACACCACTGAAGTCTTTCACAACGCTCGCAACAGATGTTCCTAAAAGTTGCATGTTTGTAAAGATTGTTCCTAGTAAAGCAGTTACAGTGAAACCAAGAATTAAATAAGGGAAATGTTTTTTCACTGGTAAGTAACGTAGTAAAATTGCAAAACCGACCGCTGGTAAGACCGCCCCAGCAACAGACAAGCCATCACCTAACCATTTCAAATCGCCATTTAGGACAGATACAACTTTTTGTACTAAACCACCACCAAAAGCAAGTGCTAAGAAGACTGGAATCATTCGAGAAAGAGACCAAGGTAAGGCACCCATTAAGAAGTTACGTTCAATTCCTTTGTAGTTCATATCTTCGACCATTTTATCAATTCGATGTGCAAAGTAGGTATTCGCAAAACGAGCCAAAATGTCTAATTGAATCATTAAACTAGCAACTGGTACTGCAATAGCAGCGATTGCTTGTTCAGGGTTCATTCCTAAAGACACAGAAAATGCTGTGGCAAGAATCGTACCTGAGTTAGCATCAATTTTGGAGGCACCCCCGAAAGTCCCAACTCCTAATACAGTTAATTGCATACTTCCACCAATAATAAGTCCTGCTTTAATATCCCCCATCACTAATCCTGCAAAAAGACCTGCAAACACTGGCGCACTTAATGAAGAATAAATTTGTAATTCATCTAAAATTTGGTATCCTGCGTATAATGTTAATAATAAGATCTGCCACCATAAGATATTCATTTTTTGTTCCCTCCTATTTTGTTATCAAACTCATAAAGTCTTCCGCTTTGTCACTTGGCACCATTTGAGCAATCAGATGGACACCTTTATCATTTAACTCTTTAAAAACCTCAATATCTTGATCGACCACATTGATTGACTTAGTAATCGACCGTGTTTCGTTTGTTTGAGACATGTTCCCAACATTGATTTCTTTAATCGGCACCCCAAGTTCTACTAGTTTTAATAAACGATCTGGTTTCCGTACCACAATTAGTAAACGTTGTGAGTCGTATTTTCCTGCTAAAATATTTTGAGCAGCTTTTTCAACTGGTAACACGCTTAGTTTCACGCCAGCTGGTGTTGCTAATTTCAAGCCACTTTTTTCAATGGCATTCCCTGCAACCTCATCATCAACGACCATAATTCTGGAAATATTCAATTTTGTCGCCCATAAATTTGCCACTTGTCCATGAATCAAACGTCCATCAATTCTTACGCCAATAATACTCATTGTAATCCCTCTTTCATTTCTTTATATAGTGGTTCTTTTACTAACTGAATTTCTGGTTGGTACGTTCCTTCCGTTTCAAAAATGACGATCTCATTTTGCCCTTCTTTTAATAATCCTTTGGGAATATATAAGGAAAGCGTCGGACCAACATTCCAGAAACGACCAAGATTGGTTTGGTTAACAAAAACAATTCCTTTGCCGAATTTAGAAACATCAATAAATGTATCTTTCACTTCTGCTAACTCCACATGATACTGGTAAAAGCTTGGTTGATCAGGCTGCCATTCTCTTGAATAGTCTACCTGTTCACAGCTTGTCATAGGTAAACAATATTGTTGCCATTGCGTCATAAAATGTAAATCTGCCATGACACCCGTTCGAATCCCTTTTTTCTGAGTATCTGCAAATAGTTTATGCCCGTAATTGACACGACCCATATTTTCCATTAAAATATCGATTTGATTATTCTCTTGCGGCAGTGTAACGTAAATATCTTCGCCAATTTCCGTTTGATATTGCGTTGCTTGATGTACCTGATTGACAAATAATTGCAGACGATCACGACCGTCAATCACTCTTAGCTTTTCTTCTGCAGCATCTTTTTCAATGCTTGTTCGGTAAAGAAGATAGCCGGTATTTTGTCCTAATTGTTCCATGGTTTGCGGATAAACGCTGACCACTGGCTGACTAATCGTTTCTAAAGTCGCAAACAAACTCACTTTGTTGGTTAAAGGAATTGCTGTTTGCGCAAAAGAATCTTTTACTAATGGTTCAGCTTGTGGTAACGCAGGGTACTCTTCGTGAAGCATTTTTTGTAACGCAAAATACTTTTCGGTTGGGTTCCCTTGTTCATCAAGTGGCGCATCATAATCATAGGAAGTGATTTGTGGTAAATCAATGGTTCCTCGTGCGGAGCAGCCATTCATAAACCCAAAATTGGTGCCGCCATGAAACATATATAAGTTGATACTGCCTAATGCTAATGCTTCTCTAACTGATTCAGCCAATTCTTGCGGATCTCGTTTAATAATTGGCTCTTTCCAACGATTAAACCAGCCATCCCAAAATTCCATACACATTAGCGGCCATTTTTTACCATGTTCTTCAAAAAAGGCTTGCATCATACCGAAATTTTCTTTGGCTTTTGAGCCAAAATTTCCGGTTACTAAAATATCATCTTCAATCATGCTGCCTGCCCGCAATGTTGCGCGCCATGGCCCGTCAGAAGTAAAAAATGGTGCTGTCACGCCGCGTGCAATCATCAAATCGCGAATCGCCCGTAAATACGCTTTTTCTTCGCCAAATGAACCATATTCGTTTTCGATTTGAATCATTAAAATATTGCCACCGTTAGCAAGTTGATGCGGAACAATTTTTTCCATTAAAACATCATAATATTCCGCAACATGCTTCAGATAGGTTGGATTATTCGAACGCATCCGTCCTGGTTCATTTAATAGCCAGGCTGGAAAACCGCCAAACTCCCATTCTGCACAAATATAAGGAGACGGCCGCACAATCGCATATAGTCCAAGTTCTTGTGCTAATTTTAAAAAGCGCTCCAAATCTAATATTCCCTCAAAATGAAATGTTCCTTTTTGCGGTTCATGTAAATTCCATGGTACATATGTCTCAACTGTATTAAAGCCTAAAGCTTTCAAGTTATAAAGTGAATGATACCAATCTGAGGGATCTACACGAAAATAATGAATGGCGCCTGATAAAATTTTAAATGGTTGACCATTTAAAAGAAACTCCTCTTTAATTTCAAATCTGTCCACATTGCCACCCTTTCTAGTAAACGCTTTCAATTACTGGATAATTGCTAAATAAAGAAAGCTCTTTATTTAGCAATTTCAACTACTTGGATGTTCATAAGATGTTTCTTCACGTTCTCTACATCTACATGCCCAGTCATTCTTTCTTGGGCATTAGCCATTCCAGCCGCCATGCCCCATTTTAGCAGTTCGGCCGCTGGGGCATCCTTGGCTAGTCCATAGGCAAGACCAGCAATGGTTGCATCTCCTGAACCAACAGGATTTTTAGCTTGAATCGTTGGAATTTTTACACGATAGAATTGATCGTGATGTTTGGCAATTGCACCATCTTTTCCTAAAGATATGACAATCCATTCAATTCCCGCAAACATTGGTTTTGTTAAAGCTGTTTGTACAGCTGCTAATGGATTTTCTGAAAAATCTTGCCCTAGCAATCCTTCTAGTTCCTCTAAATTAGGTTTAATTAAATACGGTTTCCATGGTCCTTGAAGAACTTGCCTTAAACTATCACCAGAAGTATCTAGTAGCACTTTAACCTCTTGTGCGTGAGCTTTTTGAACTAATTCTTGATAAAAATCTGATGGTAATCCTTTCGCTAAACTGCCAGAAATTGTGACAATTTCTGCTTGCTTAATTAATTGATCGAAATTTTCAAGGAAGTTACTGATTTCTTCTGGGGAAACAGTTGGTCCAGCTTCTAAAATTTCAGTTTGATTCCCCTCGTGCAAAATCGCAATCGAATCACGTGTTTCTTCTTTGATTGACGTAAATGCTTGGGGGATGTTTGCTTTCTTTAACTCATTTGCAATAAACGCCCCATGAAAACCACCAAGAACGCCGGTAGCGATAACATCTCCACCTAAATCATGAATAACGCGAGTGACATTTAGTCCTTTGCCACCAGGGGTTTTGGTCACCTGACTGGTCCGATTAACGGTATCAAGCTTTAGATGATCTAATAGGTAGGAGATGTCAATTGACGGATTCATTGTTACTGTTACTATCACAGCTATGCCTCCCAATTACCCTTCGTTTACTTGAACTTTCGCATGCCAAGAGCTGGCGGTTGCCGCGATGACTTCATTTAAACTTTCAATGTTTTCTCGGCCTTCTGTTTTTAACCAATCACAAGCCGCAGTTTCTCCTGCTTCAACGAAAGGTTTCACGCCATTTTTCCACGTAGCACGGCCACATAAAACACCATTAAATGTTGAACCAGCTTCTTTAGCGAAACGTAGTGTTTCTTGGAATAGCTCTGTTGAGACACCGGCACTTAAAAAGATAAATGGTAAATCAGTGGCTTGACTTTGTTCTAAGAAATAATTCGCCGCTTCCTCTTTTGTATACGCTGTTTCAGCCGGCGCAAAACCTTCTACAAAATTCATATTAACTGGAACTTCCACTTTCAATACATCTACTTTATATTGGGGTTTAGAAAATTCTTTCATCATTTCATTCACTTTATGCGGTTTAACTTTTGCATATTCTAAAGAAGTTGCATCTGCTATTTGTGCATCATAAGAAACTAATTCTAAGTAAAATGGTAGGTCTTCTTCTGCACATTCACTCCCTAAGCGTTCAATAAATACATGTTTTTGATGATTGATTTCTGGATCCTCATCCACATCATAGTAGAGTAAAAATTTAATCGCATCTGCGCCTTCTTCTTTCAAGCGTAAAACAGACCAATCTGCTAGTAAATCAGGCAATCGTCCCGGAGTTGTTGCATCATAGCCCGTTTTTTCATAAGCGAGTAACAATCCAGCCTCGGTATCGCGTGCTTTTGCAGCAGGCAATCCATATTCTGGATCCAATAAAATGGCGGACGCATAAGGTGTCAATTCTTTCGAGACTAATTCTTTAAACGTTTCAATTTGTGCATCAGTTGGCTCTACATCTAGCGCTTTGATCATTTTTTTCAAGGCACCTCGTTGATCAATGGCTAATGCGCTAATGATTCCTTCTTGGGTTGACAAACGATCCATTGCCGCTTTTTTTCCAGCTGTTAACGTAAGCATAGTTCCTCCTCCAAATGTTGTATTATTTATAGTCATAAATCGTTACACCTTTAACCACACGATTCACTGTACCTGTCGGTGAAGGGGTATCCGGTTTATTTCCAACTTTAATAGATGTTAAAAGTGCGACTGTTTGGGCTACCATGATATCTGCTAATGCTAAATAGCCATCAGGTAATAGAGCAGTTTCTGCGGAATATTCAATAGTTGAACCTGAGAAATTACGTTTGCCAGGTTGAGCAATCGCAAAAACACCCGCCGCAATTTCGTCACCGTGAACTTCTTCTAAGATATCCAAGTCATAATCTCTTGTGTATGGTGTATTATTAACAAAACCAAACATTATTGTTTTTTCATTAATAAATGATTTTGGTCCATGACGGAAGCCCATAGAAGAGTCAAAAATTGTGGCAACTTTACCGGCTGTTAGTTCTAAGATTTTTAATTGCGCTTCTCTTGTCAAACCAGCTAAACTTCCAGAACCAACATAAACAATTCGTTCAAAATCAAGGTTAACAATTTCATTTAATTCTTCTTCACGGGATAGCACTTCTTCACCTAATTTAATTAGAGCGGTTACATAATCTTGTTTTTGCTCAAAAGCTGTTTGATCAAAGAGTAGTAATGTACCCAAGGTCATGCAAGAAAAGCTACCAGTCATCGCAAAACCACCATCATTGGAACGTGTTGGCATTAAGAATAAAAAGCTGTTTTCTTCTTTTTGGCTTATTTGTGCCAGTTGTCCTTCTTCGGCACAAGTAATCGCTAAATGATGAATTGTTTCAACCACTTGATTAGCTACTTCAACTGCCGCTAAACTTTCAGGACTATTTCCACTTCTTGCAAACGAAACTAACAATGTTGGTTCGTCTTTAATCAGATAATCTTCTGGTTTGGCCACAATATCCGTTGTCCCAATACTTTCGAATGAAAAGGCTTGTGTGTCGCCGTGTGCTCGGAGATAAGGTACAACCGTATCACCGACATATTGTGAAGTCCCTGCTCCTGTAAAAATTACTCTTGTGCGTTTTCCTTGCGCTTTGGCTTGGACTTCTTTTAAAAAGTTTTCCAAAGCTGTTTGATTTTCATAATAAAGTGTCACGGTTTCTTGCCAAAGCTCAGGTTGCTGACGAATTTCACGTGTTGTGATTTCCGCTCCTAGTTGTTCTAGTTCTTCTTTTTCTGCTGTAAACATACTTAACTCTCCTAACTATTCCGAATATGGCGTATCTGATAATGAAATTGGTCTGCTCGTGCCACACTCAACGTAAATTCAATAATTTCATTTTTCATGTTATATGTCTGCCGTGCTAAATGAAGGACTGGCGCTCCTTCTGGAATCATCAATAATTTGGCATCTTCTTTTGACGCAATGCTAGCGTATAATTCTTCATCAGCTAAACGAACGGTTTGCTTAAAATCTTCCGAAAATAGATCATATAATGGTTTGCTACGTAGTAATTGATCCGTGAGTGATAAGAAAAATTTCACAGGCAAGTATGTGTCTTCAACCATTAATGGCTCGTTATCAGCAATCCGCAACCGACTTAATTTAAAAACTGCCTCTCCTAACGAAAGATTCAAATGCTGACAAATAAATTTATCCGCTTCCAATTTTTCGAAGGATAATATACGGGTATGTGGTTTTCGACCCAGTCCTTTCATTTGTTCTGTAAAACTATATGCGCCAGCTAAATCAGCGGCCTCTTTTTTTATATCTGAAACAAATGTTCCTTTGCCATGACGACGATAGATGGAACCTCTATTTTCTAGTTCTTGTAGCGCTAACCGGACCGTCGTCCGACTCACTCCATATTGTGCAGTCAATTCACGTTCAGAGGGCAACTTGTCATGAGGAATCATGCATGTTTCGATTCGTTCCTGCAGCAAATCAACAAGTTGATGATACAAAGCTTTGTTTTTAAAGGCATTTTCCATAACTTTCTCCTTTACCCTAACTGGTTATAACCACAAACCAATAGTACGGTGGTTTTTTTTATTTTGTCAATAAAAAGTATTAATAAATATCTTCATACCGCTATAACCTTGAAATGACAACGTTTACATTTTTTTATTTTTCTTTATTGTAATATTTTTTTCCTCAAGAAATTATTTTTTATAAAAAACCACCCTTAAATGTGATACCAGTTGCTGGCTTTATTTTAAATAGACAAAAAAGAGTATGAGACAAAAATCACTTTAGATTTTTGTCTCATACTCAAAATCTGAAAAACAGTTCTATCCCGACTTCTTCGTTTCTATTGTTTGGTTCTGGCAACAACTAACAAGTAACTGATTTTACGAAATCCATGAAAATATTCATTATTGAGCATATTCAATCCTTCTGCTAATTTTCGTATAAGATAAATATTGATTGAATGTGTTGACACAACGAAAGGCCGTCCTGTTCGCATATTGATCATAATAACGCTTGGTATACCACTGAAATTCTTTCGTCCAAGGTTTGACATGGCCAGTAAAGTGGATAATGGATGGTGCTCTTCTCGTTTCGTCATATTGTCTTTCTCCATAAATAGTTGGATGTTTTTTCGCTTTTGACAGAATATAACCTTGGGCATTCCACTTAGGATGTAACTGGGTCCAACGGTCGTGTAAAACCGCATTCAATGCATCTTGATCATGGAAACGTAATTTATCTGGATTTTCTTCAATAAATCTTAAGACTTTAGTGGTTACATCTAAATTCAACCATTTTTTAACATCGATTAGCAACAAGCCTGAGTTAAAATAACACATAGATTCTGCAGGAATCGCCATTTTTTCCAAACGTTGATGGAACCCTGCATCTTCCACAGCGGCGATGATATTTTCACCTAAATCAACTGTCCATAATTTTGCGACATCATCTAAGGCAATCATGTCACAATCCATATACAACAGCCGTTCGATCTGGCTTCTTCTAAACAACTCTGGAATAGCAATCCTGTAGTAAGCTGTTTTGGGAATTCGCTCACTGGTTACAACATTTTTGAAAAAATGGGGGTTGATTTTTAAAAATGTTAACTCTGCATTGAGTTGGGTATGTTTAATCGTAAAGTACAGTAGTTGCTTGCTTTCAAAATTGATATTGTCATCAATCACATAAAAATGAACAGCTGCCGCTGAAGGACTATTTTCTAAAATTGAAACAAACATAGCAGCAAGATGCGGTACAAAGTTGGTATTGCAACATGAGACAATCGCTAATTCTTTTCTATTTTCCATTTCTTGCACCTACTTTCTTTAACTTGTTTAGATAAAGAGCTGTATAAGGATGATTTTCTAACGTATTCCAAGGTTTATCGTGTCCAGTAAAATGAATAATCGCTGGCTCTTGATTTCCCGCTGTATATAATTTTTGATAGGCTTCATTAGGCGCTTCATGACGATTAAAAACTAAAGACGTCTGCATATTCCATCTTGGTTCTAGAGCTAGCCAATCTTCATAAAGAACAGCGTTTAAAGCATCTTGATCATGATAAACTATGCGGTCCCCATTTTCTTCTAGATACTGAATTGTTTTTTGCGTGATTGCTTTCTCGTTCCATCGGTCAATATCAATAATCATAACTCCTGAATTAAAATAATAATCGGAGGAATCGATGCCCAAACGTTTCAAGGCATATGCTTGCCCAGGATCAATAACCGCGCCAATCGTTTGGTTCACTAATGGCGTATCATACAACTGGACAATATCATCTAAAACAAGCGTATCTGCATCTAAATAAAGAACCTTTTTATAGCTATATTTTTGTAAAAGTGACGGTAAAGAAATGCGTAAGTATGCGGTCGTTGTAATATGATCACTCACTAAAAAATTTTGATACACTTCTTTGTCTGCTGTTAGAAATTCAACAGTTGCATTTTGTGAGTTACTACTAACCGTTTCTCGGAGTGCTTTTTTGCTAGATAGCGACAGCCCATCATCAATCACATAAAAATGAACAGATCTCTCCGCATGACAATTTTCTAAAACAGTTGTCATCATTACATTCAAATAAGGAGCATAATTTTCGTCTGAAGCTGTCACAATTGGCACAATCTTCTGATTTTTTCTCATCAAAACCACTCTCCTCTTTTATTTTTATAGCTAAGTTCCTATTCAGAATAGGCCCTGAAAAACTTATCTGCAAATCATATGCTCATTGTTTTATAATATAATTATAATAAAAATATATTTTATGGCTATAAAATAATTTTGTTTTCCGTTAACAACTATAAAAAAACAACATTTCTCTTACTTTATCCTCAAAAATACTATTTATTTAATACTTGTTTTACTAATTTTTTTATCTAAAAATCCGCCTGTTGTATTTTCTGTTGATGATAATTTTAAAATGTACAGCGAAACTTAATATAAATTCTAAACTGACTTCTTACTCAATAAAAGAGCGAAAAAGCCTGGGACAAAAATCACTTTGGATTTTTGTTCCAGGCTCAAAACCGGATAAACGGCGGGAACAGAACCAATTCCTTCGAAAATAAACGGCTCTGTTCTGACCTCTTTCACTTCATATATGATTCTCTTTCCCTTCCAAAAGTTATCCTTCTTAAATGATCTATGGCGTAGTCGGATAATTTTGGACTGTCGTTTGATTGCCATTTTGACTAAACAAGCTAGTTGATTGTGCATTTTTTTGTTTTTCTACTTCTAAGACTTTGTTTTTTTCAAAAGCCACATCATAGTTGTAGTCCTTTGGTTGCACTTCTTGGAATCCTTGTGGTTTATAAAAACGTAAAAGGTTTTCCTGATTTAATTTGTCAGATAAACTTAACGATTTTTTCACCCAATCGTTATCTTTCGTGACTTCTGCTTTTAAATCTGCTGGAACTTGGTCTAATTTTTTCCCTTGATTATTGTAGATTTCCCCACCTAGATAAGAAAATTGAGGCGTTACAAAATCGCCATTTCTAAAAGGAACCACTTGTTTATATTGAGGAGATAAAAGGTCCGTGCCAAAATGGATATAATTTTTATCATCGACACCTAAAAGATGGTACAGTGTCGGTAAAACGTCAATTTCCCCACCATATTCGTGCATGATTTTCCCTTGCGTATAGCCTGGCATGTAAAACATCAAAGGTACTCTTTGCAATTGCGCATTATCATAGTTTGTCCACGTTTTTGGATCGCGGTTGAAAGCTTTACATAAGTCCTTGTTGTTTGCATCTGAAATACCGAAGTGATCACCATAAATAACAAAAATAGAATGATTATATAAACTTGTTGTTTGCAAGTAATGGAAAAATTGTTCTAGCGATTGATCCAAATAGTGCGCTGTTCGAACATAATCATCCACAATCGAATTGCCTGTGTTCAATTTAGGAAACGGGAAGTTTTGGTCATCCGTATAATAAGGGGTATGATTGGTCACAGTTAAAAACTTCGCATAGAATGGCTGCTGTAAATGCTCAAGCTCACTAGCTGATTCACGCAACAATTGTTTATCTAAAATACCGTAACCTAGCATTTTGTCATCTTTTGAAAAATATGACCGATCAAAAAAGTATTGATATCCTAAGTTTTTATACACATGGTCCCGATTCCAAAAACTCCCCACATTTCCATGGAAAACAGCGGTTGTATAGCCTTTTTGTCCTAAAACAGCGGGAGCTGCTTCGAAAGTATTGTCTGATCCTAATTGTGTAAAAAGAGATCCTTGCGGGAGCCCGAATGTTCCTGTTTCTAACATGTTCTCCGCATCACTCGTTTTTCCTTGCCCTACTTCATGAAAGAAATTATCAAAACTGATTGTCGCTTTGTTTTGATAGAGCTGATTTAAAAACGGTGTAACCTCTTGGCCTTGGACTTTCATATTAATCAAAAATTGTTGAAAACTTTCTAAATGAATCACAAATACATTTTTTCCTTTGGCAATCCCGGCATACTGTGGATTAAGCGGTAAATTGTTTTGCTTGGTAAATTTCATGATTTCAGGTAATTCGTTTGAACTAGCTTCTGCTCTTACCTCATTTGACATGGCTGTTTTGACACCATCGATGGCTGTGAATGCATCCAAGCCAAGATATTTTACAATATAATTACGGTCAAAAATTCTTTGAAGCAATTGAGGACGATCGGTTTCGCTTAAAAATAAGTTAACCGAAAAGAGCAAGACACTTAAACAACTAATTGAGATCGCCAATCTTCTGTTGATAGGTTTGGTCACAAAGACTTGATGATTCCGTCGCTGTTTAAAAGAGCAAAATACCAAAACGAGCAGCACTAAAGTATCTAGCCAATAAAAGACATCGTGGACTCTCATTAAAGCAAGTAAATCACCAGAAATCCCTTCTGAAACTTTTGAAAAGCCAAAAACAGATTGGATGGTAATAAAGTCAGTGAATTCACGATAAAAAATAATATTCAAATATAAAATTAATGTATTTAAAACATTTAAAAGAGTTAAGCTAAGCATAAATGTTTTATGCTTTTTAAAATACAAACTAAAGCCAAATAATAACAGCGTAGTAGCAACTGGATTGAACCATAAAATTTCTCGCTGGAGACTGCCCTTAACGCCCAATGAGAAATCTAGGTAATACGCCAGAATCGTTTTTGCCCAAAAGAGTAAAACAAAAAATAAAAAGAGTCCTAATCGGTTATTTATTTTTTTCATCTAAGTTTGTCTTCCTTTCCCTTCAAAAAAAATCTTGATTTGTTAAAAATAAAACCTAACTCTGCGCAATGACTTTTTCGCTAGCGGAGAATTGGATAAATAACTTAAAAAGATAATCGCAATGGCGCAACATCCAAATAAAAGCCATACGTTTGTAAAAGGTGTTCGAGTAAGCGAACTAGTAATAGGCTTTGTAATTAAAAGACTTGGTAGCGCAACCCCTAAAGAATTGCCAATTTGCTTACATGTCACCGCAATGGCTGCTGCCGTTCCTGACTGAGAAAGTGGCATTCCTTCAATCGCTGTAATGGTAATCGGTGAATTTAACATCCCAAACCCAATGCCTAAAAAGATATAAATAACAAATAAAATAATCATAGGCGTTGTTTTAGTTACAAATAATTGTAAAAAGCTAACAGCCAACATTGAAATACCACAAAGCATAATAGGACGTTTCGTTCCTATTCTCCCTACCATTTCGCCAGCTCTCGGTGCAACAAGAAAACTAACAAAAGCCAAAGGAATGGTTGATAAGCCAGCTTCCAACGGGCTGAAGCCTCTCATTTCTTGCAAATATAGCGTGTTTAAAAATAAATAACCGTTATATATGATAAAGCCAAAAATAGCTAAAAAAGAAGCCGATGTAAAGGGAATAGATAAAAAGAAGCGCGGATTGATTAACGGATTGTCAATGTTATATTCATAAATAAAGAAAATAACAATGGCTAAGCAGCCGATTATCCCAGTACTTAAAATATCTGGCGCGAAAAGCCCTTTTCTAGGTAGTCCGATAATGGAATAGATAGAACTAAATAGAAAAAGAATCATCAATGCTTGACCAACAAAATCATTTTTCACCGTCTTCTCTACTTTTGACTCAGGTACAAACTTTTGTGTAAGGATGATTGCCGTAGCAATGATCGGTACATTAACAAAAAAGACATACCGCCAGCTAAAATAAGAAACAATCAGTCCGCCAATAATCGGGCCCATTCCTAAGGAAATCCCTGTAACAGAGCCCCACAAGCCAATTGCTTTCGCTCGTTCTAACTTTTCGGTAAATACCTGTGTAATAATAGACATTGCTACTGGA
This sequence comes from Enterococcus sp. DIV2453a, assembly GCF_050533535.1. Taxonomy (NCBI): domain Bacteria; kingdom Bacillati; phylum Bacillota; class Bacilli; order Lactobacillales; family Enterococcaceae; genus Enterococcus; species Enterococcus sp. DIV2453a. The sequence goes on from NZ_CP172899.1 coordinate 1,598,592, forward strand.
TTTAACATAGAACCACCAATTCCTTGCAACATGCGAAACGCAATCAATTGCCCTGGGGTTTGCGAAATCCCACATAGGAAAGACGCTAAACCAAAACAGGCTAAGCCCAATTGAAGGACTCGTTTACGGCCAATTCGATCTGCTGTAGACCCAGATAACAACAATAAGGATGCTACCATTAAAGTGTACCCATCTGTTACCCACTGTAATGTAGACAGATTCGTGTGAAAATCACTTTGAATGGATGGTAACGCCACATTGACAACCGTAACATCCATGGTCACTACAAACAAACTCATGCAACAAGTATACAAAATAACTTTTTTTCTATCGATCATAAAAACAGTCCTTTCTAGCAACTACATAAAACAGGAAAAGCAACAATGACACTTAAACTTCTAACGACACGATTATCGCAAGTACTCACGTATCAACAGTTCTTTATATTGCTTGCCATTTAGTTATTTTATACTTAAAAAAGTAAATCTTTAGATAGCCAAACTATACACCAGAACCCTTTTAAATTGAACCGTAATAGATACGATTTATCGATTCTTAAGTTATTAAATAATTGAACATTCCGTTCAGAAATATCGAACAGTCCCATAATTGAGCATCTCTTTTAAACAATGAACACCAAAAATAACCTTATCCGCAGTAGAAGTAAATCCAAGCGAATAAAGCTATTTTTGGTAACTATTCCAAAGTAATTTTAATGGCTAAGTCTCTAGCAACTTTTGTAAAGTTGCCTTGATTTGACCAGGTTGGACAAAAACCGAACTGGAAACATTTCGGTATAAATAAAATTTTTGTTTTCGTTCAATCGGTAAAAAGAAGAGTTTAGAATCAATTTCCTGCAGTTGTTCTTTCCGAAGAGAGATTGCCGCATAAACTCCTTTACTTTTTTCAATGAGACGAGTAAGCATCAACGTATCGTAGCAACAAACAAGCGGACTTGTTAATTGCAACATTTCTAGCACACTCTTGGTAGCTTCTAAATGATCTAAGTGATGAGGCAAAAATAGAAATGGATAGTTGGTCAAACAGCTGAAGCCTTCTTCCTCAATTTCTTGTTTAATTTCTCTTGAAACACAAAGATACATTTTTAGTTCAATTAATTGTTCTTTCTTTAAAACTGGACTATTCACATCTGCAGAAGTAATCACAAAATCCAACTCATGATTCTCCAATTTATTCAATAACTCAAACGATGAACCATGGTAACATTCCCAAAAACGATTCAGTTGATCCCCATTTTCTGTCACTTTATACATCAAGGACGTATTTCCAAAACCTAAACGCATCACTGGATTCTCAATCATTTCATGCAAATTAAGTTTCATTTTCTTGGCCTCGTTTAAAATGATATATACAGATTGGACGATTTTATCACCATAGGAATTTAACGTCAAAGAATTCCCGTTACGGTCAAAAAGTAAATGGCCCAATTCACTTTCCAAATCTTTTAATGACGCACTTAAGGTTGATTTACTAACATGGAGTTCAGAGGCTGCTTTGGAAATACTATTATATTTTGCAATGGTATAAAAATATTCTAATTTTTCAATAGTCATCTTTTGTCATCCCTTTTATTCAAATTCATTTGCCCACGTAACCTGTTCAAAACACGCCTCACTCTTTATCAATAGCGTAGTTATTTTTGCTCTAATAAGCTATGTCCATCTTGTTATTTTTCTATAACTAATAGCAGATGGATATGAAAGTGCCTTTGGTAAAACTTTTTTTCGGAAACAGTACGAGCATTCGCAGTAAATTCAGCTTATTAACAAAGGCGTCTAGCTTTTTCTATTTTACGCAAATTTACTTAAGAAATTCCATTTCAATTCTTTTCTAAAAAAGGTAAGATGGACACAACAAATGTTTCAGTTTCCATGCCCATTTACTTTAAGGTTCAGCGTTATCTACTAAGTATGAAGAATGTCAAAGAAAGGTTAGGTACTCCCAATGAAAATCAACTATTTAGGTACGGGTGCAGCAGAACGGATTCCAGGAATTTTTTGTAATTGTAAATTATGTAAGTACGCTCGAGAGAAAAAAGGACGAGAAATTCGTACACAAACTCAATTAATTATTGATGATGTCCTGCTGATTGATTTTCCAGGGGATTCTTATTTACACCTGTTGCAGTACGACTTGTGTTTTGCAGAATTTAACTCTTTACTAATCTCTCATTGGCATTCCGATCATTTTTACGGCGAGGATTTGGCTTATCGAATGTCTGGTTATGCATTAGATATTCCCAATCGTTTAACTGTTTACGGAAATGAAGCAGTTAAGACGTTTTATCAGCGCGCCTTTGATTTAGAAGGTCGCCAAGACGATACCCGATTACAGTATCAGGTTATTCAGCCCTACAAATGTTTTACTATTGCGAACTATACGATTTATCCCCTTCCTGCACAACATGGAAATTTCAGTGAAGATTGTTTTATTTTCGTTATAGACGATGGTAAAGATGCTTTTTTATCCACCCATGATACAGGTTACTTTACGTCAGAAATGTTTGAATATCTTGAAAAGAGCCACTTACTTCTTAGTATTGTTTCTTTAGATTGTACTAGTCAAACAAACGAAACTGGCAATAGTCATATGAATTGGGAAGAAAATTTAAAATTAATTGCAGAATTAAAAGAAAGAAAACTCGTCACAGATAAAACGATTTACGTTGCCAACCATTTTTCTCACAATGGCGGCTTGTCTTATGCGGAGATGGCGGCTTTATCTCAAAAGCATGAAATCATTACGAGTTATGATGGTTTAGAAATACTAACTTAATCGGATTATTTGCCTTCTTTTCAGCACTATTATATGCTTTTAACCGATAATTACAAGGTACTTTTATCGTAACTTACACTATCTTAAAAAACAAAAATACTCGAAATTTCCCGTGATTCTGGAAATTCCGAGTATTTTTATGGTTCTTTACGCTGCTGGCACAGCGGATAAACGTTTATTTTCTTCTTCATCCACTCGATTGACAATAAAGTTATAATTCACTTCATTTAGTCTTTGACCATGATTTCCTGTTTGCTTAATACCCCCATTGGAATGAACACCAACTACTTCAAACCGAGCATTATAGATTGGTGAACCAGATTGACCACCGGTTGTATCGATATCATAAAATAGTAATGGATTTTCTAAGTCTGTAAAGTTAGATGTGAACAAATCATTTTCATGAGACCATTGTGTGTGGTTTTTCTCACCTGGATAGCCTGATATTGTGACATGGGTATCTGAAGATTCAAACTTTTTCAAAACAAATGGCGTTAAAATTTCTCCCAACTCTGGGCCATCTGGACGATCGTTTTGTTTGCCGACAGTCACTACCGCAATATCCGCATTCGGGGAAAAAGCTACATCAATCACTTTGAATTTGCCAAATGGTGTCGCACTGCCATCTCGACCTGGATAAAACCAAGCATCATCTTTGGCATTCGGATTTAATACTTTGGCATTCTTAAAACTTTCAGCCACATGATTATTGGTGACAATTGTATTGGTTCCAACAACAAAGCCTGTTCCTAAAGAAATATAGCCTGGTTTACTGGCAGGGGAAATGATTCTTCCGATTGACGCAAAAGGCGCTTCGGTTGTATCTGCCACTTCTTGTCTTCTGTCTTCAGGGTCCAGTAACGATCTTTTTTGTCGTGAATGACTTTCGGCAGGAACGATATACTCTTCTGCATTTGCAGAGAGGCTAAAACCGGCTATCAAAGTTACTAAAATCAGAAACAAAAAACCAACACTAATTTTTCGTATGGAGAACTTTTTCATAAGATTATGCCACTCCTTATCCATTTTTATTTAATTGGGGAATTTTTTTCATTCATTGACCAGAACAGATTCACTTGGTTGGTTTACCTGAATATCCTCTTTAGCTCCGATTCCAGCAGAGTTAAAGGCTGCTGACACCACTGAAGCTGCTTCATCGCCATATTGAACTTTTGCAGCAGCAAGCATCGCATCACGAGCATCACTGAATTGTGCTTTAGGTGTTAAGTAATTTACTAACGAGCTGTAGAAAATAGTCTGTGCTTTTTCAATGCCTAAGTTCTGGATAATGGTGTAACCAATCCGATTAATAATTCCACTGTTATAATGAACACCGCCTTGATCATAATAAGGCGTTCCTTTATACCGTGCTCGATCGTCGTATTGAGCCATGGTTTCTGGTTGTCCGTGTTTACTTGGCGTTTGTAAATTTCGAATACCTGTTTTTCGGTCAACACTCTGAGTATCCGCACCAATTTCTGGATTAGATGCACCCGAAATAATATAACCCATCAAATCAGAATAAGATTCATTCAACGCACCTGATTGTCCTAAATATTCTAAACCGGCAGTATGTTCCGTCACACCATGTGTCATTTCATGACCAACTACATCTAAAGAGGAAGCATACGTTTTTCCTGTTGGTGTACTTGTTTCACCATAACGCATTGCTTTTCCATCCCAAAAAGCATTGTCATAAGCATCTGGATGTTGTTCATCAACAACTGACAAGATGGGCATCCCTCGATCATCAATACTGTGTCGTTGGAAATGATCTTCATAATATGTTTTTACAAATTTTCCATGCGTATAGGCGTCAACAGCATTCTGATTTAATGTCGCTAGTGATGGCGCTTGAATAATAGAATAATTATTTTTGCCATCAACTACTGCATGGTAAACCCCTGTGTTATCCGTTCCGTGTAAAGCAATTCCCGTATTGCTTTTTTCAACTGGTACATTAAACGCTACTTGAAAAGAGTTTTTTAACGTTACTTCGCTACCGACATGTTCCGTTAAATCTTGTTTTTCCATAATTGTTCCATCTGTAGCGTTCACTTTATAAACCAATGATACGGGGTCACCAGTTGGTGAAGAAGTTACTCTGACTTTATAAAATAATTGCCCTTCATTATTTACACGTTTGTCAATAGCTAAAAAGACAAGATCTTTAGTTTCCGGATTATCAGAAGCAATAATTTTTTTAACTCCTTCTTCACCGATTGCATCAACCGATTGAATTTTCACAACTTGATCAACTGGATTTCCTGTAACACTTGTTACTGCACCATTTTTATCTAAATGAATAATTACATTATCTGAATCAACAGTAACGCCTTCCGTTTGCTTTTCTAACTTAAGATGCTTCATCCCCCACGCATCTTCTTTTCGATCTACAACCGTATATTGTTCAGCAGCTGCCTCAGAAATTGCCTCCTTTTCCAACTTCGATAAAACTGTTGAAACTTCACTTTCTGAATAAACTTGTTCTTCTGCTGCTACAAAAAGTGAAGAAAATAGACATGAACTTCCAACAAAGATGCCTGTACCTAAAATGTATAAAATTTTATTTCCCTTCATTAAACGATTAACTCCTTCCCCAGTTTCCTTTTATTTCTTTTCCCAACAAAAGTATTGCTTTATCTTCCCTAATCTTTCCCGTTAAACGACCGCCCCTTTCCCTGCGTGAATATTTTGTTGCTATTTTCATTATAGATAACTACCTAACCGGCACTATCTAAATTCCTTAATTAGCCGACATTTTTCCCTGTATTGCCCCTCATAACTCAATACCATAGCAAAAAAGTTGTTAACAAATTCATTCGTTAACAACTTTTTTACTATTATGTTTTTTTTCAATAATTAAATGTTGAGTGACCGATCCTTCATTGAAGGACGTTTGTAAATCAAATTGATCTGAAAAATCAACAATTTCTTTTACATATAACAATCCCCAACCATGCTCTTCAGGGTTACTTTTAGAACTAAATTTGGTTTTCTTCATAACCCTAAAATCAAATTCGGCTTGAACACTATTTGTTATCACAAACTCTTGTGTTTCATTTTTATTGAAAATTGAGATAGCGAACATTTTCAATTCTGATTTTGCACTGTTTTCAATCGCGTTATCTAATAGAATAGCCAACAAACGAATCACAACCACTAAGTCGATTGATGTATCGAGAATAAATACTTCTGGCACATCAACAATCACTTTTAGTTTTGCTTGCTTTGCGGTATTAATTTTCATACTTATGAGTGCCTTAAGTTCCATATTTTTCAAACGATTTAACTTCATAAGTTCAAATTCTTCATTATCAATAATTTTTTTGGTTGGTGCAATCGTTTCTTCATAAATTCTTTTGATTTCCAGAATATCTTCGTATGAAATAGCAATTTGTAAACTATACAATAAATTTTTATAGTCATGACGAAACATCGCTAGCTCTTCGTTAATGGATTCTATTTTTTCAGTATAAATCGTTAAATTATTCAATAATTGAGTGTTGATACGTTGTTCTTCCAAATAAGCTTCAATGACTAAACCAATCAGAATTAAAAATAAACCTACACTTATTAATAACTCCAATTTAGAACTATTTACCGTGACAAATCCTCGCATAAAGTCAGGTGAAATCTCTGGCGAAATCAAAAACACAAAAAGTAACAACAGAATCAACAATAAAAGTAAACAACCAAAAAAAATTCGGCTATTTTCTAACACACGATTTAATCTTAAAAAAACACTATTGGGAATTTTTAAAGCAATCCAGATATTTATAAGCAACAGAAGAACATTTGAGGCAATCCATAATAATTTATTTTGATAAATCTGTTGAAAAAAAACACTTAAAATCGTTTGCTCCGTGTAATTGATAAACGAAACCATAAGCAATGTAAAAACGGATAAAAATATCGCTTTAAAAATTGAGAACCTCTTTTTGTGAATGAGTAAAAATCCTGTAAAAACAACGACTGTCAGCGCATAAATCAACCAAGAGTAGCCCAACATTAATGCCGCAAACGAACAAAGATTAATGACAATAAGCAATGAAAGTAACGGTATTTTACATTCAATCTTGATCAATGTTACTCGTAAAAAGACAAAAACGATAAAGCTAGATGCCAGCAAAACGTTAGTAGCTAATAACGACAAAATCATTTTTCAATATTCTTTTTAGGTTTTTCAGTTTGTCCCATCCATTGTCCAAATATATTGGGCGAATTTTGATTTAATCTAGGCTTAGTTCCCACACCATCACTGACTTTTGCAACTCTTTTTTCAATAACATTTTTAATTATTTTTTTACCAAATTTCATAAAAACACTTCCTTCAATTAAATTTTTTGTTACAGGGAGTATCATCAGACCTTGGATGACGAGACCGTAGAGTATTACTGAAGCAATCTTTTCTTTGACAAACAGACTACATAAAATAAGTAAACACACCCTTATAAGGCTTTGCTTTTTGAGCACGTTTAAATCAGATGGCTGAACAGGTTCAATCGCTGTTCCTTGTGGCGCATACCAATAAAATAATACGACTAAGAGGCACATCAATAGAATTTTATAAATAAACGGTAAGCTCACAGAAGAATTTTTCAATACAAATGGTATGGCGACATAGATAACCATGCTTTCTAGACGACAGAGCCATTTGGTTTTTGCATGCCAGCCACCTGCGACAGGCCGTAAAAAAATCAGTACGACGTATACAATAAAGGTTTCGCTTAACGTCCCAAATAAAACTGATAAAATCAGAATCATCAGAAAATTAAATAAGCCAGAAAAATAAACGGTTAGATAATACTTTGTCCATTGTGTTTTTCCTGATTGATCTTCCTGATCCATATCCATAATATTTTTTAGAATCCAATCGATTAGCATATCGCCCTCCTCTTCAAGTATTGCACTAAATTATAACGAATATAGCGACTAATAGATAGATAATTCCTTAATTAGTCATTATCCCTCCCTAAGTAAGAAATAGTGCCTTGACCTGAGTATAATATCTTCTTGAGACTGGTACTTCCGTTCCGTCTCTCATGGTTAAAAGATGCGTTTTATAATTTAATTTTGACGCATATTTTTTATTGATGATGATTGATTGATGGACTCTAATCAAATCTGGATGCAGTTGTTCAATTTTTGATAACGTTCCATAAAATTCTCTTTTAAAATTTTTACCAACCATTGATACACGATGATCGTATTCCGTTTGAAAGAAATAAATATCATTAATATCCATTTTTATAGAAGACGCTTTTAAGTTAATGATAATATATTCACTTTTTGTCTTTATATTTTCTTTTTGTTGAATATATGCATCGACACATGTTTCAACTTCTTTTTGGAAATCTAGAAAATCCACGTTCTTTTGAATAAATTGAAGAGCTGAAACCATATATTTGTAGGAAGTTAAAACTAATTCTGTGTGAGTAGAAATAAATACAATCAGACTTTCACTGTCTGTTTTTCTGATTTCTTTAGCAACCTCAAATCCTGCCTGGATATGATTGTTCATTTGAATATCTAGGAAAAAGATATTTAGTTGGGCGTCCTGGTGTGCCACTTGTAATAATTCATCTGAACGTGAAAATAAATGGATTGTTTCATTATAAATATTTCTTGAATGTAGGATATTTGTTAACAATGCTTCTAACGCTTTTGCTTGAATAATTTGGTCTTCTAATATATAAATAGCCATTTGTTCACTCATCCCTTTCTCAAGAAGATATAAAATTACACAACAAAAGACAAATGATTATAATGTTCAATCAATTTATACACCAATAAAAGAGATAAAAAAATTGATTGTCTGTTAGTATATTCACATAAATTTAGTATAGCGATTTCAGTAGTTTCCTGCAAACAAAAACATAAAATAACAAAGTATCAAGAAAGAGTACTTTGGACTATTCATCTTTTGCTAACGAATCATGAGGACTATTGTCTCTTCGTTGATGAAAAACAAAGAATCAACCGCCAAACTGTTCTTGTCATTTTATACATGACAAAATCAATTCATTGGTCGATTCTGGTTATTTTAATTTGTTAGTTCACACATGGATCATTGTGCTAATTTTTTACTTAAACATCCACAGTTCTTCCTGTTGAATGAGTCGATTAAGCGCCAATGTAGGTCACGCCACTACTATAAGCAATTACATTAGGTAAGACACGATACGAAATCGTTTGATCATTGATGACATTGCTTTCAGAAATAATGATTCCATCAGAAGTGACCGCTTCAACAAAAGCAACATGTCCATATTGATTATCTGCGCCAGCAACTCCTGGTTGGAAACTAATCGCACGACCAGCTTTAGGCAATGAACTAACTTGATAGCCTAATGCACGTCCTTTTCTTCCCCAGTCACTGCCATTTCCCATAAATTCATCCACAGAAGTGCCCAACTGTTTGAAACGATTATAGACATACCACGTACATTGGCCCACGGGATAGCTACCACTTCGATTATAATTGATCCCATCATAGACTGGAAAATGCATTTGTTGCTGTTCCGCTTCCGACAGCTCATTTTTAGATTGGATAATCAAACCGTCCACTGTTTTTGGTAAATCAAATTGCGTTAAGTTATAAACCGCAATTAACGAATTTAATTTATTATCGTATTGCTTGTCTGTTGCATATTTACCTGTTAAAAAACGCGTTGCTTGAAGGTAGTTTTTGGCTTCCGAACGCCACGCTGGTTTATAAAAATCTTGATTTCCGTCAATCCCTTGTCGGAGTAATTGAACATAATCTTGCAGTGAGTCATTATAGCCACCGTAATCGCGAAACCCAGCGGAAATTGTATAAAGTTGGCCCCTCTGATCAGCCTCTTTTGTTGAAAAGCTAACACTATTTCCTTGGAACGAACCTTTCACGCCAAAGAGATTATAATAAGGTTCTTTGGCTAGTTGACTTTCGCCAGAGCCACTTTCTAAAATAGCCTGAGCTATCATCACTGATGCAAAAACATCGTATTTTTCGCCAAGTTCTCTGGCTGTCTCACCAATTTTTTTAATAAACGCTGTGGTTTGTTCTGACTTCTGCATTTCAAATGACGCACCATATGTTGCTAAAACTTCTTTACCATACTCCGTTAATGTGAACTCCTTAAAAGGATTAGTCACTACCAAGCGTTTTTCCTCTTTTGAGTCTGGTTGTTGTTTGGCAGTATAGATATTCTCTAACTGAGCGATTACTTCTGGTTTCTCTTTAGAATCCGCTTCCGCTGCGGCAATTAAATATTTTCCTTGGCCAAGATAAACACCATTTTGAAGCGTTTTTCCTTCAGCTGTTTGCCAAAAAATCAGATCACCAGGTTCTGCCTCCTCTATAGAACGAACTTTACCAAATGTCATTTGTTCTTGCGGCGTACTGCCAATGTCTATTTTAAATAATTGTTGGTAAATTTTTTGGGCAAGGAAACTACTGGTCAATACTTGCTCCGTCAAATTAAATTCTTTTTTTGTTTTCCCAACGTGTCTTAATGCTTCAGCCACCACAACTGCCCGTTTCTTTTCGCCAAAAGACGACAACAGTGGAAGTTCGTAGCCTTTTAAATTTGAAGAAGCTATTTCATCTACTTTGAGGGACGGATTTAACGATACAGCCTGATTTTCTTCAACAACGTTATTGGTGGCTTCAGGAACTTGAATAGGTTCTTCAGGTTCTTGCTTGGTCACAGGAACTTGTGGTGGTTGCGATTGTTCAACAGGCTGCGTGATTTCTGATGATACCGTTGGCTCTGTAGGTTCTTTTTTTGTTTCAGAACTAGTATTTGTGGTTGTCGTTTCTGTCGTTGACTGACTCGTTGATTCGGTAGTCGTATCGGTAAAACTACTTGATTCAGATGACGAACTACTAGTGGTCGTTGTCGATGTAGCAACAGTTGTTTCGGTTGTTTCAATTACTTTTTCTTCCGAAGTAATTGTCGTTGCTGAGGACAGAGCTGTTTGTAGCGAGCTACTTGGTAATTCTGCAGCCAACGTAACAACTGGAGCGACTTCCAAACTCAGAAGAACGAGAATACTTGTTAAAACAAGTAGTTGATTCTTGATTTTCTTTCTTTTCATTCGTAAAAATCCTCTCCTATTACTTACTTGCGCATTTGCACACTGTTTTTGTACAAATGCGCCTTGTAAGTTAATGATACGCTAATTTTGGTCTTTTTTATTTTTGAAGAATAATTTTCCTAAACCAATACTTACTATCAATAGAAAACCACTGATTGACCAGATTGGCGAAACAACTTCATTTGCTTTTGGCAAAGTACCAGAAGTGGTGGTTTTTGTTGTCGTTCCACCTGCTGCTGTGCCCTTTCCTGGACTGGTTACACCACCAGTCCCGCTAACCGTGCCATGATTTCCATTGTTGCCTGTAGAGTTGCTACTGATTGGCTCTTCTGCCATTGCTTCAATGGCTTGTGCTAAAATACTTAAACATTTGTCCACAGCTTCTTGCGTCGCATTTGGGTCCTCAACAAGTGCTTTTGCTTGTTTAATTGCTTCAGCTAAAGCTTCTTGCGATGCTTTTGTAAATTGTTTTGCTGCTTTAGGTTTCAAGGTTTCTGCTTTTTGAAGCAGTTCTCTCAACTTTGTTTTATCCGCTTGAAGGACTTGTTCCTCTAAACTATCCAAAGCAGTTTTTACATTTTTTTCAGCAGTATCAATTTGTTCTTGCCGAGCATTTTTATCAGCTAAAATCCCTTCCGCTTGGTCAATTGCTTCAGTTAAGCGCGCTTTAGACTCGCTGGTAAATTCTTTTCCGGCAGATGGTTTGATTGCTTTTGCTTTGGCTATCATTGCCTCTAAGGCTTTTTTATCTGTAACTAACGCTTCTTCTTGTAACCCATCAATGGCACTAGTTAATTCAGCAACCGCTTCCTCAATCATTTTTTGATTAGCTGCTGGGTTTTCCAATGTGTTTTTAGCTGCTAAAAGCGCTTTTTGTAAATCTTGTAACGAGGAGGCAGTAAATTGGTGCCCTTCACTTGGAGTGACTTGCTGCGCTCGTTTGACAACTTCTTGTAATTGGTCTTTATTTACAAGGGGTACTTCTTTTAATTGAGCCATTGCAGTTTCCAATGCGTTTAGAGCCGCTGAGACTTCTTCTTTTGTCGCCGTTTCTTTCGCTACGATTGCTTCAGCCGCTTGAATTGCTTCTTGCAATTGTTTTTCTGTTTCTTTTGTAAATTGGTATCCTTCTTCCGGCTTTCTTCCTCGGGCTTGAGCGATTTTCTCTTTTAAGGTTTCCTTATCAACGGCGACGGGTTGTTCTTTTAATTGTGCAATTGCTTCACGCAATGTTTTAGTCGCTTGGTCTATTTCTTCTTGGGTAACTTTTTCTTGAGCAAATACTTTTTGAGCTGCTGCTAATGACTCTTCGAGAACTTTTTTAGTTTCTTCGGTGAATTCTTGCCCATCACTTGGTTTCTTTGTTAGCCCCTCTTGAATTGCTTTTTCTAAATCAGCTTTATTCGCTACATCAGGCATTTTTTCCAACTGTTCTACAGCCTTTTCTAGATTTTCCACAGCAGCAGAAACGTCTGTCTGTGTGGCTTGCTCATTGGCTAGAACAGCTACTGCCTCATCTAAGATTGGTTTAAAGATTGCCCAAGTTTCAGGTGTATATTCTTTTTCGACACGTGCTTGATTTAGCGTAATTAGCGCTTGTAATAACTCTTTATCTACTAGCTCTGTGGGCTTCACTGTTACAGAAAAATCTGAAAGTGTGGCTTGTTGGAATCCTTGGCCCACTAATAAGCCTTGACTCATATCAAATTGTAATGACTGCTCAACAGTTGTCGCACGTTTTACGCGAGTTGTTTCTTTTACTTTAACTTTAAAGGTAACTAAGTCCATTGAACCGTTTAACAATTGTTTATTTCCTTGATTACTAAGAACTAAATATAGATTCTCCACATCATTTGAATGTTTCCGATATTTAGAATAATTTTCCATGTGTTGTGTATTATTCGTGGTTGCAGGCTGACCGACAAGTTCAAATTTGCTAGAATCAAAGGACATTTTTATGCTTAACGCATTAATGTTTTTTAAGTCTTGACCTTTAAGTGTAAAGGTTAATGTATCGCCAGGAAGATAAGTATCCTTGCCATTTTCATTAACCACAGCAAGGGATAAACCGCCCGCAATTTCTTCGACATCAGGTATCTCAATCCCACCATCTAATTGTCGTAAAACATAACTGATATCATAAGCATCAATTACCCCATTTTTATTTAAATCGCCTTTTTCAACATAGCCATTAAAGTCACTGTCCGCCGATTCTAAGCCTGTATAGTTTCGATAACTCATTGCATCATTTTCATCAATCGTTCCATCGTTAGTAATGTCTCCATGTAAGATTCCTTCTGTTCCTGGTTGTTTGTAAAAGAGCATCTCACGACCAGAGCCAAAATTACCCACCGATTTTAATACCTTCATTTCAACAAAACGATACGCTTGGTCCTTCGTTTCAATGGTTTTTGTCAAAGCATCTTGCTTCCAGTTAATAGGTTCTGAAAACTCTGTCCAATTAGCTCCATCTTTCGACGTCCGATACTGGAGTTGCAAAATATTTCCGTTGCCGGCATTGTCTCTTGGCAAGTATTCAATTTTATCCATTTGATACTCCGCACCAAGATCAAATTTTAAAGTCAAGAAATTCCCATCACTTGGATTAGCGATGCCAGTTGACCAGTTCGTATGCCAGCCTGTACTTAAATCTTTATCTGTTAATTTCTTCAATTCTGCACCCGGTTGTTCTGGTAAATTACTTGTTGCTTTGACTTGATTAATTGTTTCTTTATAGGGATCATCTTGTGTTTTCCCTTTAATCGGTTCACTCCATTCAGAGACCCCGTTTTTTCCAACAGCTCGAACTCGAAAAGTATGTTCGCTTAGGAAGGAAAATCCATCAAATGTTGCTGTATTCGTTTGAATATTTCCGAAAACAGTCCCGTCACGCTCTACTTCATAGCTTGTTGCCTCAGTTACTTGATCCCATTGAAGAGTCAAAGAAGATGGCGTTGTTTTTTCTTCATTGATTGCGACATTTGCCGGAATAGTTAACTGGTCATCGACCGTTGTATTTCCTCCGTCAACCGTTCCTTTATTAATGAAACCTTTGACAGTTATTTGAACATCTTTGGCGGTCACAGATTGTTTCGCTAGTTTTACTGATAACGCTGATTGGTTCAGTTTTTCTCCTGAAGCTTCAGAAAGATACTGATTCACTTGGAATTCTTTATCAAAATAATATAGATTTGTGCCAGCTAAAAATTCTTCTTTATTAGCTGCTTGTTTCAAGGTTACTTCTGTTCCCCCCACCATTGCTGTTACGCTTTCGGGCGCTTCTGAAGCTAGCAAATCAAGCGTGGTGCTTCGTTCATCAACAAAGCCTTTGTAACTTCCTTTTGTCGGTTCGATAGTAACGGTCAGATCCCCTTTTTCGTTTGATTTAGGGCCTTGACTATTTATTTTAGTCGTAGCTGATTGCCCAGCTTCATAACTAGTTGAAATTCCGTCATCTTCATACATATTAAAAGAAGTGGCGCCATTTGGATAAATCAAGAAAGATCGTTGATCCCGTTGGATTTCCTTTGGATTGTTGTTTGGATTCGTCATTGGGATAATACTGCCATCTTTGACGAAAACAGGCACCTTCCACAGCGGTGTTTTTACTCCATTTAAGACACGGCCACCTTGATATTTTTCGCCTGTAAATAAGTCAACCCAGACTTGTTTTTCATCTGGTAAATAGATTCCATCACGGATTGAATTTCCTGCCTCATCTTGATTGCCATTATAAATTGGGGCAACGAGTAAATTGGGTCCCCACATATATTGGTATTGAGAATCTTTTGTATATGCTGTTCCTTCATTAGGAAATTCTAAAGCCATGGCCCGTACCATTGGTAGTCCATCAACTGATTCCTTGGCAATACTGTAGTTATAAGGCATCATCATTGATTTTAATTTTAGATACGCTCGGTTCAAATCTGTGGCTTCTTGATCAAAAGCAAATGGCGTTTTTGGATTGGAGCCCCAGCCGTCCATATTTAGCTGCACTGGTGTAAAAGTTTTCCATTGGAAATCACGTATGTTGACCTCTTTATTTTTTCCACCAAAAATTCCATCCATATCTGAACCGACATTTGGTTGTCCAGACAACGAAGTCCCGATATATGTTGGGATATGGAAGCGAATATATTCCCATTGACCACCCGTTTGATCGCCTGTCCAAATACCAGCGTGCCGTTGGGTTCCGGCCCAACCATCTAATGAAACAATCATCGGACGAACTGCGCCGTCTGTTTCTTTTACAAAAACATTCGCGGCATCTTCTACACCATTTAAGCCAAAGGAATACCCATACCCGACCCACGCCACGTCAGTTTTGAGGGCTTTAACACCAGCGACACTAACTTCTTTCGCAATATCCCGTTCTCCTTTTTTAGGTTTTTTAGGATCCGCTGGATGGAGATTAGATTGAGTCCATAGCCCCACTTCAACACCATTTGCTTGAGCATAATCAGTAAATTCTTTTAAGTTTTGTACATCGCCATCCAATGAATCTGTTTGACCATAGCCAGCACCGTAGCCGTCATTTGGCAAGAACCACCCTAATGGCATATCGTTTTTCTTATACCGATCAATAACTGCGCGTGCAGAAAATTGATAATTCTCTTTTTCTCCATTTAAAGATTCTAGCGTGCCATTTAAGTTTCCTAGATCGCCTGGTTGGTATTCTTTGTAAAAATTACCATCTTCAAACTTAACTGCTCCCGCGGTTCCTTCTGCTACTTTCACCCAATAGTCCCGATTATACGCGTTTAAATGCGCTTCATAGAACCCGTATTCTGGCATCAAAGCTGGTTTCCCGGTTAATTCATAGTAATCTTTTAAAATACCTGCTGAGGAATCATTAAAGAAATAAAAAGCATCAAAATCTGTTCCTTCGTGCGTTGTTGTGGTTGTCTGTGGATCATGACTGCCAAAATCATAGTTGCCAGGTTTCCATGTATTTCGAACAACGCCATACCCTGCAGTTGACCAATAAAATGGGTTAGGCGATGCTACTCCGCCATCTACCCAATTGTTCGTATTGACAATCTGGATAGCTGTTCCTTTATGCGTAAATCGACCATTTTGAGTTCCTCCGCCAAAATAATTTTCTTGACTACTTTGTTTTAACGTTTGTGTAGCTTTATCATTTTTAAAGGATAGCGGAGCGGTTTCTTCTAAAATGACTTGATTCTTTTTCTTGTCTAGAACCTTCATTAAAGCGCTTTCTTTTTCGAATATAATTTTTAAACCATTATTTTCTAGAATAAATTGGTTTCCTGAATCTGTGACGTTCGTTTGCTCAAAGGCTTGTGTACCATAGTCGGCCATTGTTTTAGCCGTAATTTTCGCAACATGCTTTGGATCATTTGGCGTTGGATATTCTTCAAATTTACCAGTTGGATCTAGATGATAGCGAAAAAGATGGTCGTTTAAAATACTAATTTGTGCTTTTTTTCCAGAAGCATACGTAATGACAAAGTTTTTCTCCGCTTTTTCAATCGACACAATTGCTCCGACTGACGTTGCTGAATCAGCTACGTCTTCTTTTGCTGTTTGCTCTTGCGCATCAACCACTTGAGAATCCATCGTAACAAACGAATGGAACGCCAATACAGACGAACTCACTAATAAAAATGTCAACCAGTGCTTTTTACCGTAAATTTTTTTACCCTGATACTCTTTGTTCATTTTTTCCTCCTTAAAATTGCTCCCCATAAAATAGTTCCGACACAATTACTCACAAAATCCAAAACCCAACAAAGTTTTATCCAGATGAAAAGTCATAACGATTTTCTTAGTTTACTGAGACTGTTAGAAAGTCAGTTTCAGTACCCCCTCCATAAACACATCCTTTCAATAAATTATTAAATGAAAACAATCTATTTTCATCTTATATAAAAATTTTAGTACAGAATCACAATTTCCCAATAAATGCGTTTTCATTTGTTGACTACCAATTTTTCACTTTTTTAATAACATAATTATCGTATGATGGTTTTTTTGTGTTTGTCAACGGTTAATTATAGCAGCCACCATTAACAAGTATTAACCCTTGATAAACCTGTTAATTCACTTATAATAATGATTTTATTGCGAAAATATCCACATCAGAAAAAGAAAGACTTTTTTCAAAAATCTAATACCTGTTGCTCAAATTTAGTCTATTTAAAAATAATCAACACCCTCCTGCTCAGCAAGAGGGTGTTAATTACTCGTTTTTTAGTGATTGATTTGACTTGCTGGTGTGAAAAGCAAACTAATGATTATGCCAACTATCAGTACCGCTAGCAATATAAAAATTAACTTTCCAAACCGGTGATAGGGATTGATCGAAAGCCCAATCCCATAAACTTTCGGAACCCACAAAGGAGGCGTTGGATTATCTTTTTGATCTTTATAGGCTATCTTTAAAATCTGCCACGCAAAATACAACAATGGTAAAACCATAATTACCCCAACTATACCTAGCCATTTTGCTAATAAGTCACTAGTATGCAAAAGACTGATTGTCAGAATTAGTACAAACAAAAGAATAAAGCTAATTGTGGCTCCCACTTGTGCTTGCTTAAGCAGTCGTCTCTCACGGAGAGTAAGATTCGCAAACATTCCATCCATCCTTTCATGGTTTTCAGATTAAATCAACGAATCACTAAAAAACTAAATTAACTGCGAAAATCAATGACCATGCGCCCGCGAATTTTTCCTTGTTCCATTTCTTCAAAAATAGCATTAATTTCTTCTGGTTGACGTGTTTGACAAACAGGAACAACTTTTCCTTCTGCACCGAATTGGAAAGCTTCTCTTAAATCTTGACGGGTTCCAACTAACGATCCGACTACGTGAATGCCATCAAGAACAAGACGTGGAATAGATAAATCCATTGTCTCAACAGGCAATCCAACAGCGACAACCGTTCCTCCCGCACGGACTGCATCGACTGCGCCATTAAATGCTGATTTAGCTACCGCAGTGACTACTGCTGCATGGACACCACCAATTTCTTTTTGAAGTTGTGCAGCAAAATCAGGATCTTTAACTGGATTAATTAAAAGATCAGCACCCATTTCTTTCGCAAAAGCTAACTGATTATCATTCACATCAACAGCTACTACTTTTGCATTAAAGACATGCTTGGCATATTGTAAAGCTAGATTACCTAGCCCACCTAATCCTGAAATCATTAGCCATTGACCTGGACGAATCCCAGATTCTTTTATCGCTTTGTAGGTTGTTACCCCTGCACAAGTAATAGAGGAAGCTGGCTCTGATGCTAAATTTTCTGGCACTTTCACTGCATAACCGTCTGTGACGATGCATTCTTCGGCCATGGCACCATCAACTGTATATCCAGCATTTTTTACTGAACGACAAAGCGTTTCTCGACCAGAAGTACAATATTCACAATGCCCGCAACCTTCATAAAACCATGCAACAGATGCACGATCACCAATCTTTAAACTAGTAACGTCTTTTCCAACCTCCGTCACAATCCCAATTCCTTCGTGACCTAAGGTACAACCGCTAACATCGCCAAAATCTGCATTCTTAACGTGTAAATCCGTATGACAGACACCACAGACTTCCATTTTCAACCGCGCTTCATTATCTTTCAATGGACGCGATTCTTTTTCAACAATTTTTGTTGTTTTTCCTTTTGCTGCGACAATTGCTTTATACATGGTTCTTTCCTCCTTGTTTCTATTGTGAATCATTGAACAATAATAGTATAATACTACTTTCCAAAATAAGGAACACCAATGACTTGCGTAAATTAACGCTAATTTGACAATTTATCCTTGCTAGACAGCTATTCTTCCCTTATGTCATAGATAATTCATACTGGCATGATTTTTTCTGCATAATTGTCAACTATTTTAAAGGCAGGTTTTACAACCTCATTTTCCCCTTCTTTTTTCCTAAGATATAGCAGACGGTACCTAAAATAACTAGAATTAAAAAGGCCATGAGGTACTTAAGCCAGTGAAGGTTTTTGGCTTTATGATCAACAGAACGCTTATTATACTGATCAGCTTGCTTCTTGTTTATCGTGAAATCCTTTGAGAACGTCCAGTTCCCCTCATGATTTTTCAACTTAATGGTATAGGTATAGTCTCCAGGTTTAAACGAATCTTTCAGTAAAATAGGTAGGTCAAACCTTGTGTTTGGTGCAAAACTCAGATTATTTTTCTTTTCGTGAATGATCGTTTTGTTTGTTCCTTTTTCTTTAACAAAAAAATCTCCTTCGACTTTTGACAATAACTTCCGCTGTGGATTTTTAATTTCCATCGAAACAGTATTGTGGCGGTTAATTTGCCCAATTTTAACAGAACCACTTTCCAATTTTGCAGGTCTGGTCTCTGCTGTTTCATTCACCCGAATAGCAATCGTATGCATATAAACATTTTGAATCCCACCCTTGCTTTGGTCCCCAGCTATCTCTACAGGTCGAATCGTCACTCCACCTAATAAAATTCCTGAGAATAACTTTTCTGGCATCGTTATTTGAAAATCAATCGTTTGTGATTGTTTACCAGGAACACTAATATCCTTCCAATTAGGACTAATCAAATCACTAAGTACCAAACTCATCGATGAATCTTTTTCAAAGCTACTTTTTGTATAGTCAACTATCCCATTACTATTTGTTGTTGCTGTATTTACCTGAACTTTAAATTTTTGAGGGTTCGGCGTAGTATTGGTTATCGTTAATTTGAATGTATCTTTTTGTTTCGGAGTTAATGTCATATCAAAAAAATTACTGGTTTTGTTATTTTGAGTTGCTCCGAAAACGGGTGTGACTGTATACGCATTCGCATTGTCAATTGTTGCTGAACTATTGGTATTAGACGGCTCTGCCCAGGCACGCATCGCTCCACCTAAACAGAGAATAGTCAATATAAAAAGTATCTTTAAAATTCTTTTCAATTTATCTGCCTCGTTTTCTTACATCGTTTTATGTTAAATTCTTAGGCGGGTGCTCCATCGATGGCATTCCAGACGATGGTCCCAGAGTAGGTATTTGCAGCAATACTTTTAGGTATATTTAACGTTGCATTTAAATCGGCTGTCGTGACAGTGTCTGATAAACGGATATCACTTTTATCTAGCGAAATAATGGTTGAAGCATCTGTGGTTAAATCAACGCCCGTAAAGGTACCTTTTTCAGAAGATCCGTCAGGTTTTTTAGTGTCTAAATGAAGTGTCATTCCGTCTAAGCCAGTGACACCTTTTCCTTTATCTTCTAAATTCGCTGTCAGATACCAACCTGTATTCGTTGTCCCACGATTATCATTAATGATAAGTTGCGACTTGCTTTGATCTGGTTGCGTATGATCTTGGCCGTCTTTTGTCACCGTCCCAAAGTTAATTTGTGCTAATGGTGTAATGGTTAATCCGCCACCTAAAACCGACACATTCGCTGTGGTATTGGTATTATCAGCCGCATTCACAGTTTGTTGTCCAATTAAAAAAATCCCCGTTCCTAAAGTGACAGTTAAACCAATTATTTTTTTATTCATTATTTTTCCTCTTTTCTTTATAAAGTCCGACGATTAATGTACCTCCGAGTACCACGATCCCAAAAAGCGTCTCTTGAGACGTAATCTCGTTTGTTTTTGGTAAAAAATTAGGTTGTCCTCGTGAAGTTGGCATATCGTTAGTCTGCGGTATAAGCTCATTGGGATGTGGAACAATATCCTCACTCTCTTTCACTATTACCATGACTTTTGTGCCAGCTTGTGCGTCAGTTGTCTTGTCTTCAGCTTGTGCTTGAATTGGCAAACCGAGAATAAAGGCAACAAACAATAAATCATAGATAAACCATTTCACAGCTATTCCCTCTTCCCTTACGGTGTTGCTTCTAAGTTCCAAATTAACTGAGCTTCATATTTATCAGCAGGTGTGACTTTTGAAATAGTTAATGTGGGCAATAATTGTAATTTCGTCAAAACTTTTTTATTTTTGATAGATTGGTTACTTACATCAGCTACTAATTGTTGCTCATCGTTAACCATAATATTTTGCTCAGTTGTTACATAATCGACTGACTTTGGATTTAGCGTGAGATCAAGCCCTGCGTCTTTCCACGCTTGTGTTTTCTGATCATTTAAATTATAGGCTACTTCAAGCTGCCAGCCAGTTGTCCGATTAGGATCCCCCGTATCTTCAATGTTCATCTCACAACTTTTTAATGTCTGTGTTTGATCTTGGCCATTAAATTTTACGTTCTCAAAAGGCATTAGTTGTTCAGATAAGTGATAAAAGTCTAGACGATTAGAGTAATAGTAGGTCCAATCAACGGTAATATTTTCACTAAAACCTACTATTTTAGAGATATCATAAGTAATTCTATAAATGCCCGCTACTTCATCGTTTACCTGCTTAGGCGTATAGCGAATCGTTATCTTACTATAAGGAATGGACTGTCCATCATTATCTGTTGCACTATCAAAAAGACGTTTTGGATCGAAGGGCGTCCCCACAGAAAAGCTACCGTTATGTGCACCAATATGAGCTGAAGAGGGAATGACTTCTAGTGCAGTCTGCGCCTCTAATCCTAGGTAGTTATAATCAATTTCATATTTACCAACCACTTTTGTATCCACCGCATCTACTGGGACCTTTTGCTCTCCGTCCAGTTTATATATGGTGACACTTACGTCTCGAAAATCACCTTTTTTACCATCTGGTGTTTGTAGGATAGTCACTTCACTTTCTGGTTGCCATTGAGTATATTGATAAACCGTATCTTGAGATTTAACTTTAATTTGCGCTTGATCAATGTGCACAGCTAAACTTTTCTCATTTGAGTAGCTTTTAGATGTATCATCAACATCAAGAATTCTAAATGTTAATGTGTAATCTCCTGAAGTTGGTAAAGCATCTGCTAAACAGTTAAAACTAACGCAATCATCTGTGACTGGTAAATTTTTTAAATCTTGCTCCCCAATTTTATGAAAATCAGTTTGGGCAGCACCTGAAATTTTTTCTTCAATCTGAACTTTTCTAGTTGTCGGAGCCTTAACGGTTAGTTCTACTGGTATCTTTTGTTGCGGATGAAATGTTGTTTGACCTTTAACAAAAGCTGCCTTTTCTAAACTTGGCACTTGGTATGGATCTATTGTGACGCGCATATATGTTTTATCTGTGGGCTCTGAAGAATCCGTTCCTGGCGGATTGACTAACGGCAGCCCACAACCATCTTTGCCACTAAATAAATAGGTTGTTAACCCGTTTTGTTGTTGTGAAGAGACATTCACATTGGCCTTAGGATCAACTGTGTGAGTATGAAAATTAACTACGCGCGCAAACCGTTGAGCAACATACCCATCTGTCCAATTAAGCGGATTGTCTTGTCTTTGGTTCATCGTAAACTTTGGTGATAAAAAATCCCCTGGTAACATCGTTTTGCTTTCAGGTATTTCAGGATATTTAGAGGCATCTTGGGTATTGTAATTGGATAATGGATTGTCTTTATCGCCGCTGTCCCATGGCGAGATATAAGAAGACCAAGTAGCCACTTTCCCAGTGATTCCAGTGATAATTTGATGATTCAAATTATTTGGATCTTGCTTTGCTGCTGCCGCTAAACTTGTCGCACGTAACCACATATCCGAACTAAACAATAGCCAATTATGATTAACCGTATTCGTTGTATCTGATTCGTAAGTTCGACCAAAAAAATCTGCCGACAACGAAAATTGATCACTTTCAGTACCATCTGACAAAACATTTGATACTGGTAAGCGATGTTTCGTTAAATTTTTATTGAGGGAATAATCCTTTGAATCGCCATCCTTCATTAAAGTAGCAACATCTAAATCAAAATGAAGTTCAAATTTTATGGCCGATTTGTCAGGTTCATGTCGCCAAATTTCATAAAGTTTAGTAAAAGAAAAATTAATAGTGTCCCCCCGTTCACAAAACATCACCTGATGCTCAGTATCAATTCCGCTATAATCTTGATCAGGATCACCCCATCCCGGTGAACCATCTTCTGAAGAACCGTTAAACGTCCGCATTCCTTTTGTGTTAACAATTGGTATTTGTGTGTTTTTTTGTCCACTAATTGAATAAAAATTTTCTGGATTATCCGCAAAAGCCTTGTCATAAGCCGCTTTAAAATTATCTGCACTTATATTTTCTGGCAAATGAAACATCAGTCCATATTGCATTCCTACAGTACCAAAAGAAAGAAACTTCAATGCTTCTGTATGAGAAGTGTCCACTGTTCCGTATAATTTTACGTGTAATTTTCCTCCAAATGATCCATCAGGACCACCACCACCGTCATGGCTTATCTCCATTCCATAAGGTAAATCAGTTCTCAAATCAATGGCTATCCCTCCCGCTTGATAGAGCGAAGCTGCCTCGCATTTTTGAAAATGCACGCTCAAAAAACAAGAAATCGATACCAATAGTAGACAAGAGTAAAAGAAATAAGCAATGCTTTTTTTTCTTTTGTAGGTTGGCATTTTCATTTTTAATTGTTCGTTGATTTTTTTCATTGCTTACTCACCTTGACCTTTTTTGGAATTAGAAACTAAATAATAATTATTCTAACTACTGCTAGCTTATCAACATTGAAATTGCTTTGCCACACACAATTAATGTATAAGGCTGTACATTAATTGTGATGGCCGCTTCTTATTGCGCTTGTGTTAACATATCAATACAAAAATTTAAAGAAAGTAGACTACAATGAACCTAAATTTTACTTTTGGAGGTCCATAACATGTTTCCATCCTACCTAACGAATGAGCTAGAAATTTTATTTTATATAGTGAAGCGAGCTCATACGTCATTAAATGAAATTTCTTCCAATTTAAAAATTTCAAAAAGAACGGTCAAAGAAAATCTGATAAAAATAAATCAAGAATTCGAGGATACTTATCAAATCCAACATTTTATTGTCTCTAACAATAATGGCATTGTTTGTGTAAATCCAGCGTACCGAAAAAGCGCGGTCGAATACGCCTACACGTTAAAACTTAATCTTTTAAAAAACAATGTACAATTTAATTATTGCGTACAATTGGTCACACATTCTTCCATTGATAAAAACGAATTAATTAAAGTTTTATATATTTCTGAACATTATCTGGTAAAAATCACGAAACAACTGAATAACTTTTTTAAAATTTTTGATATAGTGATCGTTAGTATTAAGGGTATTTATCAATTAACTGGCAATGAATTATCGATTCGAGTGTTTTCTTTCATTTTCCTACAAGATTCCTTTCAAGAATTGGCTTGGCCTTTTTCTAAAATAAGTCTTGAAGAAATAAAAAAAAGTCTACCCGATGAACTTCTTGAACGATCCTATAAAAATGTCCGAATGAAGAAAAGAGCGTTTTATATTTTATATGCGATATTTAAAACTAGAACAAGTGCACAAAACTTCTTAAAGATGCCGCACTCTAAAAACCTGCATTCTTTTTTTATTCTGATCAATCAATACAGTCATGTGACTTTATTTTTTCTTGAACACTCCTTCGCTGACATTCAATGCGAAACAAGAAAAACTGAAATTTTATACTTTAATTTTTTATCTCGCATTTTTATCCCTTATATCTTTTCGGAAAAGCAAACGAAACAAATAGAAAAATTATTTATAGAATCTAACCATCCTTATTGTGTCTTATCAAAAAAATTATTTAAGCAAGTAGCCTACTTACTGACAAATCAGCATGATTATCAATACGTTTACTATCTTTCTATTTTTAATGCTTGGTACTTTTTAACGGAGGGCAATTATTATACTTTTTTAACACTTTATTTACCGCAGCCAGAAATTTGTACTCCGTCAGATGTGGCATACTTTAATCGAATAAAACGAACGGTGGCAAAATTAGTTCACCAAGAAACGCATTTAGAGTTACTCAGTCAACTGCTTTACACATTGTCTGTGTCCGAAAAAAAAGTACAAGTGAGAATCTATTTACAAATTATCAAAGATTTTTATGCAAGTTATTTTATTAAAACACGGTTATCCTCCTTATATAATACAAACGCAATCTCTATTACCGAAGACTTCACAAATGCGGATATCATCATCACAGATTCCTTCGAAAAAGCTACTTCTAATCAAGATATTTTCTACTTAGATTCCATTGAAAATGAAGAAAGTTGGCATGAGCTTACAGAATTTATTCAACAAAAATATATGGCTAAACTTAATGTTGGCTTATAATTGTGAGTTTTCTTAAAAAGAGCAAATTTGAAAAAAAAAATTAGAGGTGTATACTAGCAGAGGAATAATTTTTTAGCTTTTAATAAATTTTTAAAGAAGGAATGTTTTGTGAAATTATCTATCAAAAAATTTTTTGAGGTCTTCTTAGAATCGTCTTGGGCGTATAGTCGCCCTATACTAACTTTTGATACAAGACAGAACTGGTTTGCCCTTGTTCTTAGTATCATTATTGCAAATACTGTTGGTGCTGTTCTAACAATAGTCTTTCCTTTCGCTTTTGTTTTAGTAAATGTTGGTAGCTTTTTGGGCACTGTAATTTGTGTCTTACCACGACATAGCTCTCCACAAAGAAGTGCCATAGATGGTATTTTAATGATTTTTCTTGGTGCCAGTCTGGGGATACTTTTACAGTCGTCAAGTATATTCATTATTTTATTATTCGTCCTTGGTTTGTATTTTTCAGGGATTGTAAGAAACTTTAGTATTGGTCTGTATATTCGATGTCTCTTTGGGACCATTTCTTTACTAGCTGGTGCGCAATTAAAAGGCAATTTGTCTATTGGTCAAACTTTTGAAGGTCTGGGTGCAATAATTTTAGGTATGTCCATCCTTTGTTTGTTCTATTGTCTTTATTCTAAGCCGCAAAATAATGAAGCACGAAAATTAGTAGCCGATTTATATGAACAATTATATTTATTAGCACAAGGAAACCCCGCACGCTATGTCCATTTCAGAATAAAAGTACGCGAATCTGTTGAAACGATGCCATGGGTCAATCATCAAAAAACACCATGGATTTATCCCTTGGTTTCACAAGCAGATGCAATTGCAGGCTCGTTAGATTCAACCAATGCAGCTGAAAATCTTCCTGCTTTAAAAGCAATTCTACTCTTTTTAAAAGGAGAACAATTAACCCTGCCTCTTCAAGAATTTGCTTCAGCAAACACCGAAATAAAATCAGCAATCCTTTTGATACAAAACAAACAAACCTCTAAAAAAATCTCATTTAAATCTTTCTTACCCACAAAAGAAGGACTTGCAGAAGCCAAAGAGATCCTTCATTCTTACAAAGGCAGCTCTGCTAGATTCGCAATTCGTTTAGCTTTAACAGGTTTAGTGTGTCATTTTTGTTCGCTTATACTTAATTACATGTACCCTTTGCCTTTAGCTAATCACGAATTCTGGGTAGTTATTTCTGGTTGTTTAATGGTTATGCCAGGTTATCATGGTACACTCGGTAAAATCACTTCAAGAACTATTGGTTCTATTTTAGGTGGTTGTTTAGGCATCTTTTTGTCTCAATTAATTGCTAACTTAACAAACCTAAATCCTTTATGGCCAATGCTATTGTCTTGTTTGCTAGTTATATTGTATGAAAGCGTCCGTAAATTAAGTCAAGCATTTCTAATGCTAAGTGTGACCACTTGGTTAACTTTCACATTAGGTGGTAGTTCTGCAGGCTATACAAGAGTTTTTGATGTAATTAT
This sequence comes from Enterococcus sp. DIV2453a, assembly GCF_050533535.1. Classification (NCBI taxonomy): domain Bacteria; kingdom Bacillati; phylum Bacillota; class Bacilli; order Lactobacillales; family Enterococcaceae; genus Enterococcus; species Enterococcus sp. DIV2453a. The sequence continues at coordinate 1,625,145 of NZ_CP172899.1, forward strand.
TGGTGCGCTGATTGCTTTTGTTATGTTTTTTATTTTCCCAACATGGCATAGTCAAGTATTAAGTAAAAATATCAATAGTTGGTCAAAAACGATCAGCTCTATTTTGCTAGCGTTAATCAATGAAGAGACCACGTTACCAAGTGATGCTTGGGTGCTAGCTTATCGAGTACAACGTAGAGTAAACTATTCTATTCAAGAAATTGTTCTTGAATCTCCTATTTATAGTAACGATGCCTCCGCTGAAAGCTTAATGCAACAAAAACAACTAAATGATCAACTGTTGGAAATGCAAACTGCTATGGAAGAGCTTCTTTTAGAACTTATGAAAACACAACACTACTTAAAAAAATTAACGCCAGTTAGGCCAGACACACTAAACACTGAGTTATTTAACTATTCACAGCAAATACTTTCACTCACGAATCCCCAAAATAATCGACTAATCAACCAGTCCAAACAATCCATTTATTTTCCTCAAATTGAACAATCACTGGTAATCTTAAAAAATTCTACAGCTAATTTCTTTTTAGCAAATATCAAATGATTAAATAGACAAAAAGCCTAGGAAAAATCCAAAGGGAATTTTTCCTAGGCTTAAAAGTTGATAAACTACTGGCAGAGTAATCAATGAAAACAACCGACCTAATCGAGCAGAAAACTTGGTTTTTGTAACGGAATGCCCCTGTCCTGACTCCGTTACACCGACTCAATTTTATAAACTTATCTGTCTAACATTCACAAAAAACTTTTTTTTCAGTTTCTGTGAGGATATCATTCATTCGGCCAGATTTAAATCCCTCTAAGTCAAAAGTTACATAATTAAATCCTTGTTTTTTAAGATAATCTGCAATTTTTCCTCTGTTTTCTAATAACAGAGAAAGTTTGTCTTCTGGAATTTCAATCCGTGCTAAATCATGATGTGCTCTGACACGGACAATTGGAAAACCTATTTCCCGTAAATATTTTTCACTAGCAAATACTTGATCAATAGCTGAGCGTGTTAACTTAATGCCATAAGGAATTCTTGAAGCAATGCTACATGAGGCAACTTTACTCCAATTGGAAATACCTGCGTCTTTAGCAAGTTGACGTATTTCAATTTTATATAATTTAGCTTGTTGTAGCGGACTGATGACCCCTTCTTGATCTCTTGCTCTTAATCCAGGACGAAAGTCAGTATTATCATCCATAATCATCCCATCGGCAAGAACATCAAATCCCTCTTTCTGAATAGCCGAACGAATAGTTTTATATAATAATTTTTTACTGTAGAACCAGCTATTAGGGTTATTTGCAACGATTCTATCATCCGCTAATTCGCTCATTTCAAGGCCTAACACATTTGCTCCCAATCCATTAGCTAAATCGACCGCTTTATCAAACTCATCATCAGAAAATAATTCTGAATTTACAACAACCGCAAGTACATTTTCAGCACCTAAAGTGTCCAAAGCTTTTTTTAGCAAGTAAGAGCTATCAATTCCACCTGAATATGCAACAGCCAACTTATCCATTTTTTGTAATTCGCGAACTAAATTTTGTTCTTTCGTTTTCATGACAGACATTTAAACCATCTCCTATTGATTTTCTTTTACATAATTAATTATAGACATCTCCACATTAGAAAAAATCACGATTCATAGTATCAATTATTGTCAATATTTGTACACTTAATACCGTTTTAAATGTTGTAACAAGTTAGCATTGGCTTCTATCTCTTCCTTTGAGTACCTTGTGACAGCCGAATCAAACAATAAAATGGAATCAGCTTCCTCGCAAATACTCAAATAGTCATGGGTGGAAAGGATAATTGTTTTACCAAGTTGATGCAGATTTTTTATTATCTTTTTAAATAATTTTTCCGATTCTTTTGTCAACCCAGCAAACGGCTCATCTAATAAATACACGTCTGGATTCATTACTAACAGACTAGCAAAAGCCACTTTTTTCTTTTCTCCTCCCGATAATTGATAAGGTACTTGATTGCTTAAATGGGTAATTTTTAATAAATTCAAACAATCATTAATTCTTTTTGCTGTTTCATGCTCGGATAGTTGGAGCTGTCTAGGGCCAAATGCCAATTCGTCATAAACTGTTGCATTAAATAATTGTGTGTCCGTCTCTTGAAATAATATACCCAAATGAGCATAATACTTCTTTTTATGAATAGGGTCTTTTTTCCAGGCCGTTAATGATTGTTCCATAAAATAAATCGTTCCCTCGGAAGGTTTTAAAAAACCTGCGAGCAAATTTAAAAAAGTGGATTTTCCACTGCCGTTATCTCCCATCAAAACCAGATATTCTCCTCTGGCTATTTCCAAATTACAAGGCGAAAAAACAGGCTTCGTTTGATAGCGATAAACCAAATGATTTACTCGATACATATTAGTTCCTCCCTAAATAAAGCAACCCCCCGAAAAATAAAAGATAGACAATACTAACCAAAAAATCTTTCGTTTTTAATGGTTGCTTTACTCGATAATATTGACCAGTATATCCTCTTGCTTCCATCACCATGTCCAACTTTTTCCCATACGTAAAAGATTTTAAAGAAATAAGACTGATTAAATTACTACCCGTACTCAACTGGATATTCCCACCAACTGCTCTAGCTTCTACAGCGGCAAGCAGTTGGATTAAGAGATTTCCAAAGAAAAAGATATATTTAATCGTAATATCTAATTGTAAAAGTATTATATTCGGAAAATGAAAGATTTTTAATGCTGCTATAAATTGATTCATGTTGGTTGTTTCCATATATTGACTAATCGCTATGGCTAAAAAAAACAAATGAACAATAAATAATAAACTAAATTGACCTAAAAAAAAGATCGGTAAATAGATAATCAGCGGCATCAAAATGAGGATACTAGCTTTTTTGACAATGTTTCGTAGAATAGTTGGTTTTTCAACTAAAAGTAACATGCCTAGGTAGATGCCTAAGAGCCACAAAACAAGAACCTTTTGTGTTGTGCTGATTAAAACAATTAGTAAAAAAGTACTGATCAGTTGAATTGCTGGGTGTATATCACTGAGAATAGTCTTATTGCGTTTCCCACTCACCTGAAATTTATTTAATAAAAAAAGGATTCCTTTTCGATTTTTAAGCATAAAGGTTTCTTTTTTATTAGGTTCAAAGGACGTGGAAGATTCTTTCATCCATTCAGGCATCAACTTTGCCTTCTTCCATTAAATAAACGAAAAATGAGTAAAAAAACGATTATGGCTGTTACGCCACTTAAAATATACCCAAGTGCTAATGGCAGTCCTGGAATAAAGTAATCACTGAAAAGTGCATGAAATGAAAAACCATTCACCATACCTTTTGGTTGTACTGCAGGTAAATGATTCTGTTTTAAATTCTTGACTAATTCAGATAAATCCCATTCACCCCAAGCAGTGGCATGATCAATCAAACCTAATGGACATAAAATTACCATAACCAATAACAGTCTCTTTAATCGCAACAACGGAGTCCTTTTCTTCTTTTCTTCGATAAAAATTGCATCTTTTGACACACTTTTTACAAAATTATAGACACACACGGTGAAGAGACCTTCAACAATTCCTATTACTAACAGATGGACACTCATCATTGCTGGTATAGTTATAGAAAGACCATATGGGCTATAAAGTGGCGTACCATTCGCTTCATGGAATAGTAAGGGTTGGATACCTAATAATACAGAAGTAGAAAATGCCGCAACATTTACACCAAGATACCCAGCTAAGAAAAGACCCATTGTTTCAAATTTTTTTACACGCGTAACTAGCTTATAAACTCCATATCCCACGAATGGCATCACAAACGCCATAGAAAAGGCGTTTGCACCAAAAGCTAATATACCACCATCACCAAATAAACAAGCCTGTAATAGTAAAGCCACCGAAACAGACAGCGTCGCGGCCCAAGGTCCCATCAATAATGCGATGAGAACAGCCCCAACAGCGTGCGCAGTTGTTCCACCAGGTACTGGCAAATTAAACATCATTATTAAAAATGACAAGGAGGAGGAAATCCCTAACATGGTCCCTGTATCTTTTTTTAATTTAATTTGAACGTCAACTTTTTTTACCGCGCGGTACCATACAGGTACCATAATCGCGCCCATCACTGCGCAAGTTTGTGGGCTTAAATAATTTTCTGGAATATGCATGTTCGTCAGACTCCTATCTTATCGATCAATATAATCAGCTAAATAACTTTGATCGTAAATCACAATTTTTTGTTTTTTGATATCGATGACTTTTTCCTCTTTTAAATCATGGATAATTCGGTTTACGCTATTTCTCGTTGAAATCCCGCAAAACCCCGCAATATCCTCATTAGTTACTTGAAAATCAATTAATATTCCTTCCTCTGTCTGTACACCAAACAAATCAATTAATTGGTAAATAAAAGTACAAACAGCCCCTTTCTTACCATTCATTGTCATATTCTGTAAGGAACTAATACTCTCCGATAATTTTGCTCGGTAGTAATCCCGTACATAATCTTGAAGAACAGCATCTTCTCTAACATATTCCCAAAATACAGTCCTTGGTATCCGATAAAAGCTAGCCTCTTCCGACTCAATGCGGATATTAAAAGGAGCAGATGTATAATTTGATACTTCATCACGTAACAATGAAATAATGTCAGGAGACACAATATACGACAGATTAAATTCTCGTCCATCCTTTAAAATAATACTCGTCTTAACGACCCCTTTCTTTAATACATAGGTGTACGCTTCCTCCAATCCATGATAAGCGAGATAAGTATGGCGTTTTTTTTTGATAATCGGCGTCTTCTTTCTATCTAAGAAAGCTGTAAGATAATCTGACTCCATAATTGTCACTCCTTTGACTAAGTTTCTGTTTGATTCGTTAACTATTATAAACACTCTCACCAACCTTTTGTTAGCAAATGTTACCCACAATAAGGACTGTGTGATTTCTAAATTTCATTATACTTAGTCTCGTAAAATATTACTTAGGAGATGATTGCTATGGTAGAAATTAACCTACCTTATGACAAGAAAATGATTACTGCAAGAATTCCCGATAAAAATTTTATTGGGCTTCTCGAATCAAAAGCTGAACATTTTTCAAATCCATATACTGAGAAAGAAACAGTCGAAAAATCGCTGGACAATCCTATTGGAAGCCTTCCATTAGAAGAATTAGCTAAGGGTAAAAAAGACATTGTCCTCATTAGTTCCGATCACACACGTCCCGTTCCTTCACATATTATCACCCCAATTATTTTGCGTAGAATTCGTTCAGTGAACAAAACAGCTAGAATCCGGATTTTAGTTGCTACAGGCTTTCATCGCCCTTCTACACGAGAAGAACTGATTAGCAAATATGGTAAAGAGATCGTAGAGAATGAAGAAATCGTTATGCATATCTCTACTGATGATTCCTCAATGGTCAAAATCGGTCAACTACCTTCAGGGGGCGATTGTATCATTAATCGCATTGCAGCAGAAGCAGATTTACTGCTGGCCGAAGGGTTTATTGAATCACACTTTTTTGCAGGATTTTCTGGTGGACGTAAATCTGTTTTACCTGGAATTGCTTCTTATAAAACCATCATGGCTAACCATTCTGGAGAATTTATTGATTCCTCCAACTCACGGACAGGAAATTTAACGGATAATCCGATTCATAATGATATGGTCTACGCTGCCGCTAAAGCGAATCTAGCTTTTATTGTTAATGTCGTTTTAGATGGTGACAAAAAAATTATTGGTTCCTTTGCAGGCGATATGGTTGAAGCGCATAAAGTTGGTTGTAACTTTGTAAAAGAAATTGCCCGTGTCAAAAAAATACCTTGCGACATTGCGGTTTCAACGAACGGCGGATTTCCACTTGATCAAAATATTTATCAAGCAGTTAAAGGGATGACCGCTGCAGAAGCAACCAATAAAGACGGCGGTGTCATTATTATGGTCGCTGGTTGTCGTGATGGTCACGGTGGTGAAGGTTTTTATGAAAATATTGCCAATGTTAAAAATCCAAACGAATTTTTAGAAGCAGCCATCCATACACCACGATTAGAAACCGTGCCAGATCAATGGACTTCGCAAATTTTAGCGCGAATTTTAGTTCATCATCATATAATTTTTGTTTCAGATCTTGTTGATCCTGAGCTTATCACTTCGATGCATATGGAAATAGCAAAAACGTTTGATGAAGCGTTAGAGCGAGCATTTGAAAGAGAAGGTCTAAATGCAAAAGTGACTGTGATTCGAGATGGCTTGGCTGTCATTGTAGAATAATGATCCTTGAGAAATCAGGAATAAGGAGCGTTGTATTATGCAACCGAAAGAAATTTTAGGAGCTTTTAAAGAGGGAAAATTATCTTTAGAAGAAGCAACAAACAAATTAAATGGCTTTTGCGAATTAGACTTTGCAAAAATTGATACGCAGCGTAAAGAAAGAACTGGTTATCCAGAAGTCGTTTATGGGGAAGGGAAAACAATTGAGCAACTCATCAAAATTATCAATAGCTTAAGAAAAGAAAACAATACAATCTTAGTTACTCGCGTTTCACAACAAAAAGCCCAACCTTTAGAGTCGAACTTTCCTCATGGAACCTACTATGAACTTGCACGTTGTTTCGTTATCAACCAAATGGAGACTACAACAAAAAACTATATTGCGATAGTTACTGCTGGAACGTCAGACATGTCCGTTGCTGAAGAAGCAGCAATCACTGCAGAAACTTTCGGGAATCAAATAAAACGTATCTATGATGTAGGCGTTTCTGGCATTCATCGTTTGTTCGCTCACCTAGATGAGATTCAACAGGCTTCGGCGGTTATTGTGATTGCAGGCATGGAAGGCGCACTGGTGTCCGTGTTAGGCGGACTAGTTAGCGTGCCAGTGATTGCCGTCCCTACTAGCATAGGCTACGGCAGCAATTTCCAAGGGCTGACTGCTCTTTTAGGAATGCTAAATAGTTGTTCCTCTGGCGTTAGTGTAGTCAACATAGATAACGGGTTTGGTGCCGCTTATAATGCAAGTATGATTAATCAAATAAAGGAGTCTTCACTATGAAAAGCTTATTTTTAGAACCATTTTCTGGTCTTAGTGGTGATATGTTAAATGGATTGTTGCTTGACTTAGGCGGGGATTTAAACAAACTGTTAATCGAATTAAAAAAACTTCCCATCGATGGGTTCACCATTCAAGCCCAACGAATTGCTAAAAGTTGTATTTACGGAACAGATTTCGATGTTCTCCTACAACATGGAAAAAAGGATTACGGTATAAAACACAGTCTCTCTCCTCACCACGAAAATGAACATCATGAAACGAAAGAACATGCACATCATCATAGCCATTCTAGAAATTTAAAAGATATTTATACATTAATTGAAAAAAGCGACTTGTCCAATTTTGTAAAAAAACATAGTAAAAATGTTTTCTATGACATTGCAAAAGCTGAAGCTGCTGTTCATCAACAAACAATTGACACTATTCATTTTCATGAAGTCGGAGCAATTGATTCAATTGTTGACATCGTTGGCTTTTTTATCCTATGGGAACAGTTAGAGATTGAACAAGTCTATTCAACGCCAATTACAGATGGAAGTGGTACTATCACAATTGCCCATGGAGTCATGCCAATACCAGTTCCTGCGGTGATGGAATTACGTAAAGAAACGAATTTAATCATTCAACAAGACTTTGAGATAAAAACTGAACTTGTCACACCGACTGGCTTAGCTATTTTTAAAGAACTTAATCCTCTATTTGTCGCACCAGAACAACGATTAATTGAAAAAATAGGTTACGGATTTGGCAAACGGGAAACAGGCAAGTTCAATGCCCTCAGAGGATCAATCTTTACTGAAACACATAGTAAAAAAAAGAGGACAGAACACCATGACCAAGTCTTAAAAATTGAAACAAATATAGACAATCAAACTCCTGAACAGTTAGGTTACGTAATGGATCTATTATTGGAACATGGTGCTCTAGATGTTTTTTTCACGCCCATTCATATGAAAAAAAACCGAAGTGCCATTCTATTAACGGTTTTAACAACAACAGAGGAAAAAGAATATTTTACAGAACTACTCTTTAAACATACTTCTACAATTGGTATGCGTTTTCAAACAATGGAACGTAGTGTGATGGACCGTTCTTTCAAAATCTTGGAAACACCTTTTGGTAAGGTCCATATTAAAAAAAATCATTATCATGGCCTATTGAAAGAGTCTATTGAATACCAAGATTGTGAACGAATTGCTAAACAATATAATTTTACAATCGAGGAAGTCTATCGCCTCGTCCAAACATTAAATAACAAAACTATTGATTAAAGGAGCTTTATCTTATGTTTCATCATATCTTATCAGAATTTATGGGAACTGCATTAATGATCGTATTTGGGGTAGGTGTTCACTGCGACGATGTCCTAAAACGAACAAAATACGCTGGTTCTGGTCACATGTTTGCAATCACTACTTGGGCTTTTGGAATCTCTGTTGTTCTGTTCGTCTTTGGCGGAGTCTGTATTAATCCAGCAATGGCCCTTGCTCAAGCTATTTTAGGAATGATTCCATGGTCTTACTTCATTCCCTATGTCATCGCTGAAATGTTAGGCGGCATTTGTGGCGCCGTCATTGTTTATATTATGTATGCTGATCATTTCAAGCTATCCGCCGATAGTGTCGATCCAATCGCCATTCGTAATATTTTTTCTACAAATCCGAACCAACGAAATTTACCAAGAAACTATTTTGTTGAAACTTTTGCAACATTCATTTTTTTAACATCTATTTTAGCGATTGCACATTCCTACGAAACACAACTACCCATTGCTGTTGGCTTGCTTGTTTGGGCAATCGGCATGGGGCTAGGTGGTACTACAGGATTCGCAATGAATCAAGCACGTGATTTAGGTCCTCGTATCGCCTATCAACTTTTACCAATCAAAAATAAAACCAATAATGATTGGCAATATGGGTTGATTGTTCCCGGAACTGCACCGTTTTTAGGAGCCATTTTTGCGACACTTTTCGTAAAATTTTTCCTAAAATTCTAATAAACCAACTAAATTTCTAAAACAAAAAAATATATAAAATAGAAGCTAGTCTCTAAATTTCTTCTATTTTATATATTTTTATTTTAATCACAAGATTTTTTCTGTGTCTTAGAGAGTAAGAATTTAATTTATTAGCTTTTTCGTCATCGATTTTCTGCAAAAGCCAGTTCACTATAACACTTAGAGTCCTTTTTGGTGATTGTTCAGTAAGTTAATCCTGGATTGAAAACACCTAATAAAACGCCAACGAGAGAAATAACAACTAAAATAAGCATCGTCCAAATAGCGGAAACATGTTTTTTTGACATTAACCACCAACAAAACAAGGTAACAAGTATCGTTAATAATCCTGGATAAATACTGTCAATTTTATCTTGCAGTTTAAGGAAAACTTTTCCGTCAGCACCTATTAATTTAAGAGAAGTAGTTACATTTACCCAAGATGCAAGGACCCCACCAACAACCATACTACCGATAACTCCGATAGCAACTCTAACGGCGGCTCCTTCTTTCCCAACTAAGAAACTTACTGCTTTATCGCCAAAATGATAGCCTCTAAAATACAAAAAGCGTTGGCCAAAATAGGAAATTAACGTCCAAACAATAATATAAAATATGGCACCAATTGGCGAACCGCCCGTGGACATTCCTAAGGAAATTCCTAACAAGATAGGAATCAAGGTACCATCAACTAATGAATCACCAATCCCTGCAATTGGTCCCATTAATCCTGCCCTCATATCATTAATGGTTTCTCCATCAATTTCATTCTTACTTGCTCTAGCCTCTTCCATACTAGCAGTCACACCAACAATGACCGTTCCAAGCATTGGATTTGTGTTAAAAAAAGCTGTATATGCTTGAATGGCTTTCACTTGGTCTTCATGTTTTGGATAAAGTTTTTTGATAATAGGAAGCATTGAAGAAAGATAGCCGAAGGTTTGCATATGCTGTTGTGAAAAACAAGTTAACGCTCCCCAAAACCATAAATGAAAAGAATGCTTTAACGTTTTTTGGTCTAATTTATTTGCTTTCAACTCTTCCATCTCATATGTCCTCCTCTTCATCATCATTCGTCAGACTTCCTGTTGAATCAACCAGTTTAGTATTGTTTTTAATCAAAGCAATTTTATAAAAAATTACAGCAAAAAGAAGCGCAATAATCGTTATTGAGACTAAATTGAGTTTTAATGAAGCAGCTAATGTGAACCCTACAAAAAAAGGGACAAAATCAATGTTCTTATTAACAATTTGACGTAACAAAATTGCAATTCCCACACACGGAAGCATGCCACCTACAGTAAAAAGCGTTTTCATTGCAAGACCATCCATAGGTAATGCATCTCTCATTGCTGTAACAGCCGTAGCCCCAAAATAGGTTAAAATCACGGTTGGCAAAAAGGAAAAAAGTAGATGAGAAATCCACGGCCAACCAAAATTAATGGCATATAAATGATCAAGCTTGCCTTTTTTTATATCTTTCCAACCAAACGATTGCCAAACTAAATTTAACGCGGCAACAGAATAAAATAATACCGTTCCGATCGTTCCAACTAATGTGCCGACCGATTTAGCCAGGTCGGCTGCAGAGCCGCCAAGTGGATCTAACCCTTTGGTCGAAATCGCCACCATCGCCAAAGGAATCCCGATATATGAAATTGCCCGCACATCAGCAGACACTGTGCCTCCAGGTGTGACCAAAGCAATGTAAACTAATTGCATTGCTACGCCACAAGCGATTCCTAATTTTAAATCTCCTAAAATAATGCCACAAACTAATCCGCCGACTAAAGGACGCCCAATCGTATAATTTCCCACCGCTTGTCCAGCCATACAAGAATTTGAACACAGACAAGCAAATAGGCCTAAAATAGCCGCTTGTATCCAGTTGATTGTCATAATACTACTCTCCTCTTTTCAAAACTTCTAGAATCAGTAACCAAATTTAGCTTTAAAATGCGCCCAAGAACCAATTCGTTGATCAGGTAACAAGGCAAAATCCACTTTGTAACCAGCCTTTTCAATTTCTTCAAAAGCCGCTGCTTCTTCTGCTGTAAAGGATTGGTTATCCCCTAATTTAATTGTCCCTTCGCGATCATTCCCCGGTCCAACATTAATCATTTTTACTTCACTTGGAACAAAATGCCAATCTACCAAAATTTTTTTCATATCCAAAGGGCTCTTTGTAATCAAAAAGTATTTTGACTTAGACGCTAATACTTTATCCTTTACATCAAAAAAATGCGCCATTGTCCAAATAAAGGTTTTTTTATCTTGTGCAGCTGCTTTATATGCTTCCTTTAAAATAGGGTTACTTGCTGCTTTGTCATTCACAGCTATAATGCCATCACAAGGCATTTCTTTAGTCCAACGTAAAGTAATTAAGCCATGAATCATTCGATCATCGATTCGAACAAAAGAAATTGACATGTTCATCTTCTCCTTTAGATATCCTCTTCAGTTACATCGTCTTCAGTTACAGTTAACTCTCTAATACCATGACAAGCATCTGCTACTATCATTTTTTTCAAATCAGATAATTCACTAGTTTCTTTCAATAGAAGCGCATTTAAAGCCATTGGAAAATTCACTCCTCCAACAATCAGAGAATTTTCTAGCATTTTTTGCTTATCTAATACTTTACAAATAGTAGCAAGTGGACTCCCGCCTACAATATCAGCCAAAACGATTAGCCTCGTTTCCTGCGGTAATTTTTCAACTTCACAAAGAAACCGCTTACCAAAATTATCGGTAGATTCACCAGGTTGTAAGCCAAACACTCTGACTGTCTCTATATCATCGCCAGCAAACATTCCTAATGAATTTTTTAATCCTCTAGCAAAATCGCCATGACTGACCAGAACTAAATAAGTCATTTCCTCTCTCCTTTCTTAACATTTCCACTTCAAAATTTTTTAAATCACCTCTTTTTAAGAGTCCATAATACAACTTTTATAAAATGAAAATATTTGCTTCGTTCGCCTCACACTCCTTTGATAGCATGAATGTTTAACAACAGTACCTTTCTAAAATTAAAGTCATTCACTAAAAAAGTTCTAATGAATTTGGCTGTTGTAGCTTGATGACAAGGAACAATGACTTTCTTTATCCATAAAAACATTTAGTTGATTACGCTTAAAAAAATAAATAATATAGCAATTCCCAAAAAAGTTGCTTTTGAATAGTCCCTTTTCTAAATTTATTGATTCATTTTTTCAACTATTAGGTTAGCAAAGTCCCAACACACATTCCACCCACAATAGGTGTACATAGTTGTACATTATTCGGAGTTAATCAACTCATTTAAGCTATGGTAAAATAACTATATATCACTCCAATTTTCTAATTATATAGGTCATTCCAGGTCATCCTCTTTTGGATACAACAAAATGAACTTATATCGAATCTATGGTTTTATGCTCTTGATAAATTAAAAAGTAAAGTAGGGATATTTATATGTCAGTAAAAGAAAAAACGATGAAATATGGATTGGTAGGCCTCTTTTTGGGGATATTGTTATTAGCTCATCTAGATTTATTAGCTGAAAATCTTAGTTATCTTCTCTTAGAATTATTACTTTTACTTGTTGCATATCTAATCTTGGTAAAAAAATTGTATTTTTTCTCAAACTTGATTCCTAAAAATACTACTGATATAAATTTAGGTAAAAAATATGGTACGGCTTCTGGCATCGGCAGTTTAGTTATCGGGATTATTTTAATAATTCTGGGACTATTTTTATAGAAAAATAATTACTAAAATAAAACAAGCAGCGAAACCATAAAAAGTACACGAGTTCTTTTCTCGTGTACTTTTTATGGTTACCTGTATAGCCTTCAATTTGTTCCTTTGTTACTTCTTTTTCTTAATAATGCTCTTTACAGTGCCACATTAAAACAGCAATAAAAATTACTGAAGGGGAATTTAACTCAAATACCAATGATTATTATTTAAGACCGCTTTCTCAAATAACCCTCATTGATTACGTACTAATCGTGATAGACTCCTCGTTGCCATTTATCTAAAAATTCATCGAAAAAGTGCGCATCTTGTTGTTCTGGATGTTGTTTTTCAACTTGATTAATTTTTTCAATTAGTTGTTCGTTGTCTTCTGTTGGATGATAGTGTGCTTCAATAAAGGCAGCAGCGATATCACAGATCAAGAATTCTCCTGTTATTTTCCCACCGAAACCAATAACATTTGCGTTCAATTCCTCTTTCGCATACAACGCTGTAGTCATATCGCGAACTAAAGCAGAACGGATACCCGGCACTTTGTTAACCGCATTGTTAATTCCAACGCCTGTTCCGCAAATACATATACCCAAATCAGCCTGATTGCTCATTACGGCTTCTCCCACTTTTTTTCCGAAAATAGGATAGTGAGTTCGAGTAAAATCATACGTGCCTACATCTAAAATTTCATATCCCTTTGCTTTCAAAAAATCAGAAACTGCTATTTTGGTATCCGTCACAATATGATCACAACCAATGGCAATTCTCATAAAAACGCTTCCTTTCTATTATTTGTTAAGCCATTTTATTTAACATATCTACACGTATTTGATGACGCCCGCCTGCATAATGACCTGTTAAGAATTCTTTTATTATGTTTTTGGCTAGTTCCGTTCCAACAATTTTTGCGCCCACCGTGATCATCCGAGCATTGTTGTGTTCTCGCGCCATATATGCAGAACGCTCATCTGACAATTCAGCGACAATCATTCCTTTAATTTTAGCAGCAGTCATAAAACTACCTGCCCCATAACCATCAAAAACGATTCCTAAACTTTCAGTATCCTTTAAAACTTCATGAGCAACAGCAAGCGTTGCTTCTATAAAGTCTTCCGAAGCACTTTCACTTTTATCGATTACCTCAACTTTTTCTTGCAATAAGTATTGTTTCATTTCTGCTTTTAATTTTATTCCATCTAAATCTGAACCAAGTATGACACGCATTTTGTTTTCCTCCTTACCTCGTGTATCTACTATTAAAATTCTGTCCCTTTCTTTAAACTCAAATCCCCTTCTCGAAAACATAATAAAACAATATCGAACTTTATTCAACATTTATTTTCTTTTTTGTTTATTATTGTTTAATATTGTGTTGACATCTTTTTGAAAGCGTTTTATATTATACTTGTAAATAAATAATAGTATATTAAAGAAACGAGGGGTTCTATGGTTATTAAAACATCGATTTTTTCATTAGATACTACCTATATTTCAAACAAAAAAACACAAGAAGAAGTTTTTGAAGAAGTTTATTTAGACTTGTTAAAAAAGAAATTAGTTACACCTGATTTTCTAACTAATTTATTGGAACGAGAACATAACTATCCGACTGGTTTAAGTTTAACACCGATTGATCCTGCACTACCGAATATCGCCATTCCGCATACCGAAAGTACCTTTGTACGGACGACAAGAATTATCCCGATTAAATTGAAACAATCCTTATCATTTCATAACATGATTATCCCAGATGAAACGCTCTCTGTTTCCTTTCTTTTCATGATTTTAAATGAAAACGGTATTGAACAAACGGGTCTTTTAGCGACTATCATGGATTTTATTAACACGACAGACCGTTCATCACTATTGGCTTTTTTTCAATGTGAAGATAAAGAAGAAGTTTATCGTTTTTTACAAAAAAATTTTAAAGGAGAGATTTAACATGATTAAAATTTTAGCTGCATGTGGGGCTGGGGTAAACTCTAGCCATCAAATCAAATCTGCATTAGAAACAGAATTATCTAAAAGAGGCTACCAAGTTTCTTGCGATGCCGTAATGATTAAAGATATCAATCAAGAGATGCTATCCCATTATGATATTTTCGCCCAAATCGCCAAAACAGATTTAGGTTTCCCAATCACGATTCCTGTAGTTGATGCAGGCGCAATTCTTTATCGAATTCCAGCAATGGCTGAACCTGTTTATCAACAAATGGAAAGTATCATTCACTCTTTAAACAAATGATTTCCTTTTTAGACTAATTACTTACGCTTCATTGTCAACAATAACAAAACTAAGATAAAAATTTTGTTATCTTAGCTTATGAAGGAGAAAATAAATGAATACGATTATTGACCTAGCAAATACAATTTTTAAACCTTTAATTGATTTAGGTGCTGCTCCTTTAATGACTATTGTTTTAACACTGATTGCCCTTTGTTTTAAGGTAAAACCCACTCGCGCATTAGAAGGTGGTCTTAAACTAGGAATTGCTTTAACTGGTATCAGTGCTATTATAGGAATTTTAACTACTGCTTTCTCAGATGCAATGGCCTCTTTCGTAGAACGTACAGGAATTTCTTTAAATATTACCGATGTTGGTTGGGCACCTTTGGCCACCATCACTTGGGGATCTCCTTACACCCTTTACTTTCTTTTAATTATGGTGATTGTCAATGTCATTATGTTAATTCTAAATAAAACGAACACATTAGATGTGGATATTTTCGACATTTGGCATCTATCGATTGTTGGTTTATTTGCTATTTTTTGTGGCGCAAACTTAATAATTGCAACAATCTTAGTTATTTTCATAGGTGTTTTAAAAATTATCAATTCTGACTTAATGAAACCAACGTTTAACGATTTACTTAACGCCCCAGATACCAATCCTATGACTACCACGCATATGAACTATATGATGAACCCAATCATTATGGTTTTTGATAAAATTTTTGATAAGCTTTTCCCTTGGTTAGATAAATACGATTTTGACGCTGCCAAATTGAATAGTAAAATTGGCTTTTGGGGATCAAAATTTGCCATCGGGATTTACTTAGGGATTTTTGTGGGTCTTTTAGCTGGCCAAACACCCACGCAAGTTTTTTCTCTATCCTTTACGGCTGCAGTCTGTTTGGAACTATTCTCTTTAATTGGAACTTGGTTTATCGCTGCAGTTGAGCCTTTATCACAAGGTATCACTGATTTTGCTTCGAATAAATTAAAAGGACGTACACTTAATATTGGTTTAGATTGGCCTTTCTTAGCTGGTCGTGCTGAAATCTGGGCAGCAGCTAACGTATTGGCTCCAATTATGCTATTAGAAGCCATTGTCCTACCTGGCAACAAACTTTTACCACTTGGCGGAATTATTGCAATGGGTGTAACCCCTGCTCTACTAGTAGTAACAAGAGGTAAACTCATCCGAATGATTATCATTGGAGCAATCGAATTACCTTTGTTCTTATGGTCTGGTACCCTAATTGCACCGTTCGTTACCGAAACCGCAAAAAAAGTTGGTGCTTTCCCAGCGGGTCTAAATAATAATACTTTAATTTCACATACTACCATGGAAGGGCCAATGGAAAAATTCTTAGGATACTTAGTCGGCAATGCATCACAAGGTCAACTAGAATTTATTTTATACGCATGTCTGGCGCTAGTCGCCTATCTACTGATTTTCATTTGGTATGCAAAACAAATGAAGAAGCGAAATATTATTTATGCTCAAAAAGCTCAATAAGGGAAACTAAAAAGAAGAGGTGCAGATGCACCTCTTCTTTTTAGTAGATCACCCTGACAACTTTTTCCAATACTTTAGATGTGTCAAATTTATCTTTATTTGTAACTACCGCTGTCACTTCTTCTAATTGATAAAAAGAATAAAAATCCTGTTTCTCTACTTTAGAAGTATCCATTAACAAATATTTTTCTATTGAGTTATCTAATGCAATTGCTTGTGTTTGTCCTTCTTCAATAGTGGCTGTCATAATTTTATTATCTTTTAACGCATTACAACTAAAAAATGCTTTATGAAAATGCATTTCTTCTAATGCTTTATTAGCGATTTCGCCAAAAAAAGATTTAGTTAAAAGTCGCATTTCTCCACCAATTAAATAAATGGTTAACGCATTCTTTTTTTTACTTAACGTTTCAAACACAGGCAAACAGTTTGTTACTACTCTTAAATGTTTAAATTCCATTGCCTCGGCCAAAAGTTCAATAGTTGTTCCTGGTCCTAGGAAGATAGTTTCTTCTTCGTGAATTAAACTTAATGCTTTTTGGACAATTTCTTTTTTTTCAACACTATTAATAATTTGTTTATCAGCATGAGACAATTCATGTGGACGATATGTATTTAAACTGCTAGCTCCTCCATGTACTCGTTTTAAACGCCCCGCTGCTTCTAATTCTGTCAAATCTCTACGAACAGTCATATCCGAAACATTTAATCGTTCCATAATTTCAGTAACTTTGATTGCCCCTTTTTGATCTACTAGAGAGACTATCGCATTTAATCTTTCTTCTTTTAGCATTTTCATCGCTCCATTGTTAGTATATCTTTTATTCTACGATAAAATACTTACTATGAATACTAAAACATTTCTCCATTTATTTTAACATGAACGACGATTTTTAAAAAATTGACGATTTAGCCTATCTTTATATAAACAGATATCACTCCAACGATTGATTTAGATCTATTTGAGCCTAGTCAAATAGAGATCTAGCATAAAAACTTCCCAGAAAAACATCCCCTACTCTGAGCACCTCTATCCAAAAAAATAGCACATAGGCAAAGGCAGGTTACTTATAAAATGGTAAGCACCCCGCCTTTGCCTATGTTTAAGTAAGCGACGTATTTCCCCTATTACTGATTCAAAGTCCTTAAAACTTTATAATCACTGTTTTGCACAAGCAAGACGCTACTTGGGTTATCGGGATAAGCGGCATTACCATCAAATGATACAACAACAGTATTCGTACCAACTTTCGTGAATTGTGTGTATGAGCCCCCAGCACCGCCCACGTTGGCAAAATGCAATGTCAACGTGTCGCCTTTTGTTTCTACCTCGCGCCAATTTGCCCGCTGATAGTTATGCCAGTCAATTTGAGTTGAAATTTCGTTTGCCGTGTTTTTATACATTCCTTCGTAAAAATCAATCGCTTCCTCTTTTGAAGACCACGGATTGACTGAAATATTTGGGATTTGTTCTTTAGTAATTGACGGGGCACCTACAATTTTTTCAAACCCAGCCCTCAACTCTGCATTATCTGTTGCTCCAAAATACAGATAGCCATAAGGATCTCCTTGATTTTGCATCGTCACTAAAACTAAGGGATGATTGTTAACGATGGTGAATAAATACAAATGCTTTTGCATTTCTGGTTGCGTTTCTGCATCAGAGTAAACAGCAACTAACGCATATCCATCCTTCACTTGTCCATTTTCAGACCATTCTAAATAAATGGGATGCTGATCAATCGCTGGTTGCATAGTAGCATTTCCTACTAGACCATCAGGCGCTTGGATGCCATTGAAATTGATTGAATTTCCTGGTGTATATTCTTTATACGTTTGGTTCATCCGTTGCCCCCAATCAGCCATAAATTGTTGTAGCTGTGCCTTTTTTTGCGCAGACCACAACTGATTTTCAGCTTTACTAGAAGCAGAAGAATTACTTTGAGTCGTACTAGATTTTGACTCCGTGCTCATTTGACTTGCTTGGCTGTTGTTAACGGTAACAGGTACTTTCATTTCTGATGTTGCTGTCGGCTTGCTTGCAGTGCTATCACCACTTTTGTTGGAAGAACATCCTGATAAAATACTCAATAAAAGACCTATCAAGATTATTTTTTTCATTGGGAATCCCTTCTTTCTGACAAGAATACTGTACTACTTTTCCACTTTTCTCACCAGCAAAACTCGATTAAAAACGACTATGTTTATTTGTTATTTAATTATCAAATTAAGTTGATTGTAAGCATCCCATAACCAAGGATGCACGACTTTAATATCGTGTTTCAAAATATAATCGATATAGAAATATGCGGCATTTTCTAAAGAACAATTTAAAGCTTGTAATAAACCATCTAAGTATGGTGGCTTCCCTTCTTGATCCCACTTTATTTTATCAGCGACAAACAAAACTAAATCTATGTCCGAATAGTTTTTCTTCAATGTTGTATGGCATTCAATAGCTGATAAAATTTCATTGTCTTCAATACCAAAATCCATTTTCGCAATAGACTTAGAAATTTTTTGATGAATTATCATTGGAAAGGCCATTTCTGCTTCGTTTAATTCAATCCCATATTTTTGTGCGACATTAATTCTCTGATTATTTGGATAAACCGCAGAGATATCGTGTAAATATCCTGCAATACTTACTTTTTCTGGACTAGTTAAATATTTTTCACCAAGTTGATAGGCATACTCTCCAACTTCCATACAATGATAATACGTCTTCTCACAGTTTTTACTCACTAAATATTGTTTAATTTCATTTTTCAACACCTGTTGATGATCCATTTCCACAGTCCTTTCTCATTCCGATTACTCTTCTAGATAAATAAATTATACTCCTTTCATCCTCTAGCAACCTTTTATTTTTTATTAAATAAACAACTAACTAAATTGAAAAAATTGAAACTTTTTGGTCCTCAAATTCGTCTATAACTAATAGGACGTTCAATTTTGTATAACGTGGAGGTGTATTTTTTAACTTTTTCATTAACCAAAGAGGAGTGAAAGTATGCGACATAAGAAAAGAAAATTCAAAATAAACGAGTATGTATTATTTGGTGCGTTAATCCTCATTGTTCTTGTTTTCATTCAAACGTTCCTATTAACTCAACCCAAGATAACAAGTAAAAATGATGATACTACGCAGACATCGACTAAAAATTCAACTGCAAAAAAAGATTCCCCGACCAAGTTAGAAAAGGAATCAACACACATGACTATTTCATCAAAAAAATATGCTTACTCAGCAGACAAAATCAGAAAATATATAACTGGAGAACAACCTTACAAAGGTGAAAAATTAGTATTCTTAACCTTTGATGATGGCGTTAATAATCAAATAACCCCACAAGTCCTAGATACATTAAAAAAGTATAACGTCCACGCAACTTTTTTTCTTGTAGGAAATACCCTAACTTCCGAAAATCAAAAGATAGTGAAACGCGAAGTTGCAGAAGGGCATTCAATAGGCTTTCATAGTTCAACTCATGATTATGCAACGTTATATCCAAACGGGATTGTCAACACTGAAGAAATACAAGCGGAAATAGCAACCATGGAGAACTCTCTAAAAAAAATACTGGGCGAAACATTTCAAACAACTCTCTGGCGATACCCAGGAGGTCATATGTCATGGGGAGGTACAGAAACATCTGATGAATTATTCAAACAACTTGGCATCCATTGGATTGACTGGAATGCGATGGTTGGGGATGCGGAGCCGTTAGACAGACAGCCTACTACAGTCGCAGAAATGCTTGCTTTCCATCAACATTCACTTGAGGTTTATCCAGATTATAATATTAGAGTAGTCTTAATGCATGATTCAGTAGATAAGGAATTAACAAAACAAGCATTGCCACAATTAATAGAGTTTTATCAAGCAAATGGTTATCAATTTGGTGTCTTATATTAGAGCAACTAGGAGCACTAAAGAAAGCATTTCTGGTCTTAGTCAATGTTGATTTTTTGTTTAATTACACAAAAACGTCTCTATACTTTCTGATGTTGGTAAAAAAACTAACATCAGAAAGTATAGAGACGAAAAAAATAAAAATTTTTAGCCTTCTTTTTTATGACTTAACTATCCTATTTACCACCAAAATCACCATACACATTACCTTCTGCATCAGATATACGTTTACCTTCATCAACTTTTTTAAACTCTATTTTTTTCGTTTTTTTGTCCAATTGACCTGTAATTTCATAGCTCTCTTTATTTTCTTGTATTTTAATATTTTTATATACCTTTTTTTCTGTTCTACTTGTTTTTTTTGTATCTTCATTATTGGGATTAACTAAATATTCTTTTTCAAGCGTCATGGTTTTATCCTTGTTGAAAAAAATTGAACCTTTCGTTAGGTCTTCTTCCTTTTCAATAATCGTGGTGAGTATTAAAGGAAACGAACTGGCATTCAAAAGATTGCCGTTTTCTTTTTTGTTATTACTACAACCTACCAAAAACATGAAAAAAATAATACAACTAAAATACCCGATTTTTTTCATGATTACTCCCTCCTATTACATAAAGTTAGAATAGCTATTGTTCATTAATATCGACAATTCTTTGCGCCGGGCTTGAACCATTGGTAACGTAGCCTCCATAAGTACAGATATATCCTCTTATGTTTGGATCTTCTCCGTAGTCTTGCCAACGTTGAAGTTTTAGATTTCCTCTAAATTGACCATCATCATACCAATAGTAATTAGGTATACTTGCACCTTTTCTTATTGTAATGGTTTGGTAAATAAACTTAGTCGTTGTCCTACTTAAAGAATAATTTGTATCAGAAATGAATTATCTCTTGGATCATAAGGTGGCACTTTTTCAAACTCAGGAAGTTTTCTCTGTATTTGTACTTCAGGAGTATTCGCAAAGTAATCTACTATCTTGACAGTTATTAAAAGAATCACTACCCTCAAAACTATAGCAAACATAAAAATTATTCCATTCTAATTCTTCCATAATTATCATGTCCTTTTACAATTAATATACTTATTTTATCGTATATATTTTAAAAGGAAAAGAACACTATTTAAATAGCAAACGATTCTTAATTAAGTTTACTACTATTTTCTTGTATTCTTATAGCACCAACAGTCCTGCTATTTATTGGTTACTTGCTAAAATACTTATCTGTGCTCTTTGTATTTATTTCTTTTTGATTGAATATAAAAAACAAAAATCCTGTAACTATGGCCCTGAATAATTGATTTGCCAATACTATCACCCCATTCTGCTTCTTCTCCAATTTCAACTGATATTGACAAACTAACGTAGTTTTTGTTTCTTGATCCAAGCACTTAACTGAAATTTTGGTTTTCAGTACTCCCTCTTTTTATCTTTCTAAATTTCCTCACACCTTCAATTTTCAAAAGATTTCTGAATCATTGTCCAAAAACCTAATTTTCACACTTATGTGACTTCAAAAAAAAGTCAAAGTGATTTTCCACTTAATTACACACAAAAACACCCTCTTGCTGAGCAAGAGGGTGTTCGTTTGTCGAATAGTAAAGATTAACGACGGATTTCTTTGATACGAGCTGCTTTTCCGTGTAATGCGCGTAAGTAGTAAAGTTTTGCACGACGTACTTTACCGTAGCGAACCACTTCAATTTGAGCAACACGTGGTGTGTGTAATGGGAATGTACGTTCCACACCAACACCATTTGAAACTTTACGTACTGTATAAGTTTCGCTGATTCCAGCACCACGGCGTTTAATTACAACACCTTCGAATAACTGGATACGTTCACGAGTACCTTCGACTACTTTCGCATGAACGCGAACAGTGTCACCAGGGCGGAACGCAGGAATATCCGTACGTAATTGTTCTTGTGTTAATTCTTGAATTAATGGATTCATTTTATCCTTCTCCTTATTCCCAAATATTCTTATGGTCACTTCTGCCACAGCGGAATATTGTAA
Source organism: Enterococcus sp. DIV2453a (assembly GCF_050533535.1). NCBI lineage: Bacteria > Bacillati > Bacillota > Bacilli > Lactobacillales > Enterococcaceae > Enterococcus > Enterococcus sp. DIV2453a. Next base: position 1,647,598 of record NZ_CP172899.1, read on the forward strand.
TAGTTAGAGCGCATTGCACTCACCAAATTAGTTTACCACAGACAAAATAAGCTGTAAAGAGAATTTTCTTGAAAGTTCCCTTATTTTTGCTCTTCTTGTTTAATTTCTTCTAATAACTTCAACATTTCAGGCGTCATTTCTACTGATTCCAACATGTCAGGTCGACGCAAAAAGGTCCGTCGTAATGATTCTTTTAGTTGCCATTCTGCAATTAATTTATGGTTCCCATTCGTTAGCACGGCAGGGACTTCCATATCATTGAAAATAGCAGGTCTGGTATATTGTGGATGCTCTAATAGGCCAGTGGAATGTGAATCCGTCTGTGCAGAAAGATTGTTACCTAAGACATCAGGTAATAAACGGACTGTCGCATCAATCATGACCATTGCGCCTAATTCGCCCCCTGTTAAAACGTAGTCCCCCAATGAAACTTCATCTGTGACCATCGTGCGAATTCGCTCATCATAGCCTTCATAATGTCCACAAATAAAAACTAAATGATCTTCTTGTGAAAATTCCTCGGCCATTTTTTGATTAAACGGTTTTCCTGCTGGATCTAATAAGATGACCCGTTTTGGTTGCTGGTTTGTCTCTTCTTCAATTGCTTTTAGGTTATCATAGATCGGTTGTACTTTTAAAAGCATCCCTGCGCCACCGCCATACGGATAATCATCGACCGTTTGGTGTTTGTTATCTGAAAAATCGCGAAAATTAGAGACATTCAATTCTAATAACTGCTTTTCCCGAGCTTTCCCAATAATTGATTCCCCCATTGGTCCTTCAAACATTCTAGGAAAAAGAGTTAATACATCAATTCTCATCGTCAATCAATCCTTCTGGAATGTCCACATCAATCCGTTGATTTTCGACATCGACTTTTGTAACAACGCCTTCAATATACGGTAAAAGCAAATCTTTTTTCTTTGGTCGTTGGACGACCCACACATCATTCGCACCAGGAGATAAAATTTCTTTAATTTTTCCCAGTTCACTACCGGTTTCATCATAAACAGTGGCACCAATGATTTGGTGATAATAAAATTCGTCCTCTGCCAATTCAGCGAGATTGTCTTTTGCAACTTTTAAAATACCGTCACGATATTTTTCAACATCGTTGATATTTGGATGTCCTTCAAAGCTTAAAATGTCAAAATTCTTATGCTTGCGGTGTGACTTCACGACCAATTCAATTGGTGCTTTTTTCTCTTGAAATAGCAGTAACGTTGCCCCTTTTTGATAACGTTCTTCTGGAAAATCCGTTTTCGAAATGACCCGAACTTCCCCTTTGATTCCTTGTGTGTTCACAATTTTTCCTACATTTAAATAATCTGTCACGTGAAAGCCTCTCTTCCTTGTATTTCATCTTTCCTATTCTACCATTTCTTACGCGCAAATTCTATGAAAAAACAAAGGCCAACTTTTCTAGTCAGCCTTTGTTTTTATTAATTCGTTAAACCAGTTAATGTGCCATAAATTAAAAATAAATTCAATAACGTCAAGGCAATAGCAATAATCCAAGCTAAAAATTTCACCCACGCTGGATTCGCAAATTGGCCCATTAATTTTTTATCACTTGTATACATCGTTAAAGGAATAATCGACACTGGCAAAGCAATACTTAGGAAAACTTGCGTATAAAGTAACAAGTCTTCAACAGCCGTTTCGCTACCGCCATAAATAATGACACAGATAATGACTGGCACAATTGCTAACAAACGAGTTAACACTCGTCGTGCCCACAACGGCATTTTTAAATGGATAAAGCCTTCCATTACAATTTGTCCTGACAGCGTACCTGTAATCGTTGAATTTTGACCCGAAGCCAGTAAAGCAATTGCAAAAAGAATACTTAACACTGGGCTAGCAATATTACCAACAATATCTGGATTTTTCAGAGCATCAAATAAATCAACAAATTTACCTAATTCACTGTTGGTTCCATAAAATAATGCTCCTCCTAAAATTAGCAACAAACAATTTACGACAAAAGCGACAGTTAATTGAATATTTGAATCCCAAGTAGTGAAACGAATTGCTTTGGCTTTCTCAGCATCATCGTTACGATCAAATTTCCGAGCTTGCGCAATGGAAGAATGCAAATATAAGTTATGAGGCATGACTGTCGCTCCAACGATTCCCAAGGCTAAAAATAACATGGATTTATCTGTCGCTATTTTTGTGTCTGGAATAAAACCTCGTAATACTTCACCAACATTTGGATCTGCTAATGCCACTTCATAAGCAAAAACAAAAAAGATGACTGCAATTAAACAAGAAACAATTGCTTCGATTTTGCGAAAGCCTAACTTTGTCAGTAGCAAAAGTAATAAAACATCAAACGTTGTTATCAACACACCAATTAATAATGGAAAACCAAATAATAATTGCAAAGCAACGGCACCACCAATTACCTCAGCGATATCTGTTGCCATTATGGCTAACTCCGTCACCACCCACAAGGCAACGCCCGTTCGTTTACTTGTATGCTCTCTAGTCGCTTGAGCTAAATCCATTCCTGTCACGATTCCTAAGCGCGCAGCCATACTTTGTAGTAACATGGCAACTAAACTAGAAAGTAAAATCACACTAAGTAACGTGTACTTATATTCCGCTCCGCCAGCAATTGACGTAATCCAATTTCCTGGATCCATATAACCAACAGCCACTAAAGCGCCAGGTCCGCTATAGGCTAGCAAAGTTCGCCAAAAGCTAGCGTTTTTAGGTACCTCGACGGTATTATTTATCTCTTCTAAACTAGGTCCATTTGCATAATTAAGCATTTTTTCCGTTTTCTTTTCTTTCATCCAACATCCCTCAATCTATCTTGTTCACACATTTCACTTTTAGGTACACCTAAAACTAGTTAACATAATTATAGTCTTCTTATTCTTCGTTGTAAACTGTTACATTCTAATTTTTTAAGCACTTTCGCTATAAATCGTTTGGTTTTTACCAAAAAATCCCTTACACTTATTTTATCATAGATCGGAGGTTATGAGGATGAAGTTAGATATGGTCGGTATTATCGTCAACGATATGACACAAGCACTCTCTTTTTACCAAACGCTAGGTTTTAACGTGCTGGGAGAAGCTTCGCCCGATTACACAGAATTACAAAACAATGGCGTCAGGATTTCTTTAAATTCACTACAAATGATTACTGGTGTCTATGGGTTTGCGCCTAGCCAGCAAGGCGATAAAATCGAACTTGCTTTTCTTTGTGAAACGGCCGCAGAAGTTGATAACACCGTGAAAAAAATGAGCCAAGCTGGTTACATTGTTTTTAAAGAACCTTGGAATGCACCTTGGGGCCAACGATACGCAATCATTAAAGACGTGGATGCAAATTTAATTTCACTCTTTGCCCCTCTATAATATTACTAAAAAATGCGCCACTTTCGTTTCTTTTACTCTCTTTCGAAAGATCAGTGCAGAATGGGTCTTAAGTAGGATGTCTTTTCTGTCTCTTTTTTTGTATAATAAACTTATCAAATGATGTGTATCTTACAACTTTGTTCGTTTGCAGAAAGAACAAACGATGTTTTTTATTGATAAAAAGTTATATACTAAAAGTACGATGAGTATAACTAAAGGAGATGAGAAATGTGAGTGTTACCCTATCTAGAAAAATTGTTAATATTATTTCCATTTTGGGCATTGTTGCAACCATAATTGCAACCATCTATTTTATCCGATTAGGTGTCTTCAAGGACATCAATGCACTAAGAGGACTAGTAGGGCAATCTGTCATTCTCGGTCCGATTATTTTCATGTTAATTCAGATTATTCAAGTGGTTATTCCGATTATTCCTGGTGGTGTTAGCTGTGCTGCAGGGGTCTTGATTTTCGGGCCAACAATGGGCTTCGTCTATAATTACGTTGGTATTGCACTTGGCTCTATTATCATTTTCTTATTAGGTCGTAATTATGGGAAACCATTCATTATGAGCCTTGTCAGTGATAAAACATATAACAAGTATATCGGTTGGTTAGACAATGAAAAACGTTTTGAACGATTGTTTGCTTTAGCAATTTTCTTCCCGATTGCACCGGATGATGCGCTTTGTTTAATGGCCGGTTTAACAAAAATGTCTGTGAAAAAATTTACTCTGATTATTTTATTAGCAAAACCTGCTTCTATCTATTTATATAGTCTTGCGTTAATTTATGGCGGTACATTTTTAACTAGCTTACTGGGAATGTAAAATAAATAAAAAAGCGAACGGACTAAATCAAAACTCTGCCTGTGTCAGTTTGATTTAGTCCTTTTATTATGGAATTTTGGTAGAAACTGGGGGACTTTTGATGTTTAGTTATTTTAAAAATAGTATTGTGAATACGCTAGATTTTCTTAAAGGGACAACGGCGTATTTTCGCGATGTGCTCTTGATGCACGGATTTATGTTATTCGTTCTATTGCCTTTATTGACAAGTTTGTCCAAATTGGTACTCAAAGAAGGTGGGATTGATTATATTTCCTACGATAACTTAGGGGCAATTGCTACGCAACATCCCTATGTCCTTTTGACTTTTCTACTAATTGGGCTGTTAATTTTACTGGCGCTCTTTTTTGAATTTACCTTTTTATTGCTTAGTGTTTATTTTATTAAGAAAAAGCAACCAATTACTCTAACGCAATTATTGCACGGCACCTTGCTTCAGATCAAAAAAGTTCGAGGAATTACCTTTCTGTTTTTCCTGGCATATTTCTTTTTGATTTTACCATTAAGTGGGTTAACCTTCCGCTCTTATTTATTAACAAGAGTTAAGATTCCAGCCTTTATCTTAGATTTTATTTTTGCAAATCGCGTCATTATTATTATTGGTTTCGTATTGTTAGAACTGATTATCTTATATTTAGCGATTCGACTTGCTTTTGCCCTTCCAGAGTTGATTTTACGTGATGTTGGTTTTCGTGAGTCTTTAAAACGTAGTTGGCAAATTACAAAGCGACGCTTTTTCCAGATTTTAGGACAATTTATTATCATTGGAGGAACTGTTTTAGGGATTTTTACGGCTGGCTATTTCTTGATATTTTTAGGTCAAACCGCAGTCGAAACGTTTAAGCCTGAGTGGTCTTTACCTAGCGCTGTCATCGCTATGACGCTCCTTCAGGTTATGATGCTCTTAAACTTGGTGTTGTCTAGTGTTGCTATTTTTTACATTATTGTTGATGATATGGAGGATGAAGGGATTTTGCCTGACACGCCAGAATGGTTCACCCCGAAATCAGAGGTTCGGGTAGAATGGACCACCTTCAGAGTCGTTCTTTTTTGTTTGATTGCAATCATCTTCGGAATTGGTGTAGGCACCTATAATACGAATTACCTAAGTCATACACCTGACCGAAAACCGGTTACCATCTCCCATCGTGGTGTCAATGGTAACAATGGCGTTCAAAACACCTTAGACTCTTTAATCGAGACCAATAAGGCAAAACCTGATTATGTTGAAATGGATATTCAAGAAACCAAAGACCATCAATTTATTGTCATGCACGATTTTAATTTACGGGCGTTAACGGGCGTTAATAAACGACCGAATCAATTAACACTTAAAGAATTAACGAATATGAATGTCACAGAAAATGGTCAAACTGCTAAAATGGTTTCTTTCGATGTTTATTTAGCCAAAGCCAATCAATTAAAACAACGTTTATTAATTGAAATCAAAACCACGCCTCAGGATAGCCCTGATTTAGTACAGCGTTTTGTCAAACAATACCGCGAAAATATTTTAGAAAACGGCCATATCCTTCATACCTTAACCTATGATACGGCGATGGCCTTAAAGAAAGAAGAACCACGCTTTTATGTAGGCTACGTTATTCCTTTCAACATTGTGGGACCGCCTAAAATGCCAGTTGACTTTTTTACTATGGAATACAGTACAATGAATCGTAACTTTGTAAATGCCGCTCATCATGATGGGAAAAAGGTTTATGCTTGGACAGCAAATGATGAAGATGTTATGACACGAATGATTTTTTATGGCGTCGATGGCATCATTACCGATCAGCTCAGTCTACTGAACGAAACAATGAAAACCGATTTAGAAAACCCAACATACTCCGATAAACTGTTGAATTTCGCTATTGGAATGGGTTAAAAAAAGAGCCAATCTGCTGAGCAGATTGGCTCTTTTACGTTCATGTTAGTTGTTTTTACCAAAAATTCTTAAGAAAGCTAAGAATAAGTTGATGAAGTCAAGATATAATTGTAATGCGAAGAAAACGGCCATCCCAGTACCTGCTTGATCACCTGTTTGCGCATAGACTTGGCGTATACGTTGGTTATCATAAGCAGTAATCCCTGAGAAAATTAGGACCATTAAAATGGAAATAAAGAATTCTACAGCATTACTGTGTAAAAGGAACATATTTAGCAACATCGCAATGATGATTCCGATTAAGGCACTATAAGCGGCATGACCAACTGCTGATAGGTCTTTCTTCGTAAAGACACCTACTAATGACATCGCGCCAAAGGTAGCTGCTGCACTTAAAAATGCGCCGGTCACTGTTCCACCAGTATACATTAATAACGTCACGGATAAAGTGACACCATTTAATAATGCATACGCAACAAATCCTGCAATCGCAATGGTTGGATTCTTCTGTGCTTTTGCGCCTAGATATAAAACTAAGCCAATTTCAACAAGCCAAATCATCCAAAAAGCTAAGCTTGATTGGAATAAAGTAGCTAGAACGGGTAAAAAGACAGTTGTCATTGCATAAGCCATGATTGCGCTAATACCAATTCCTAACGCTAAAAATCCGTAAATTTTGGCATAAAATTTATTCAAACCTGTGCCAGTTTGGATATACTCTTGATTATTCATAAGTTAAAGTCCCTTCTTTCTCTGTTAGTTCATCAATCGTCACTTGGGGTGGTTGAACCATCACCACTGCATCTAACACGCGATTTTCTTGCTCATTAACAGCCTCAACTGAAATGGTAATCACATCTTTCATTTTGTCGACTTTGATTACTTCTAATTGGAAAGTCAATGTTTCGTAATGAAAAACGGGTTCCACAAAGTTCACAGAAAAATTCACAACATGGGAACCTGGTCCTGGCAAATGTTTAGAAATCGCACTAGTGATAATTCCCATCAGCATAATTGATGGTACGATTGGTTTTTCATATTCTGTTTTTTGGGCATAATCATGTTGGATATATAAAGGATTCGCATCATTGGTCAAGCCCAAGTAAAGTAATAAGTCCTTGTCTTCAATTGACTCTGTCAAGGACAACGAATCTCCCTCTTCGATATCTTCGATGGTTTTGCCTAATTTTCTCGGTTTTCCGATATTCAAATTAGTACACCTCCGTTATTGATAAGATAATTGTACCAAAATGTACTTAAAAGGCAAGTTAAAAAGTAGTCTTTAAAGGATGTTTAAACAAAACCAACTTATCTACCATGCTAGATTTTAAAAACAAACAACGGAACAGGAGCAGCTTCTTATTTTTTGAAGCCAGATACCCCTGTCCCGATTTTGTTTCTTTTTATTATAAAACGTTTCTAGTTGTGTTACTTAGTAATGTTTCGTAAGCTTGTTCAAATTTCTGAACATCGCCAGCGCCCATAAAGACAACCACTGCATTTTCAAAATCTAGTAAAGGCGACACATTATCTTCGGTAATTACTTGTCCACCTTTTTGAATTTTTTCACCTAAATCTTCAATGCGTACCTCGCCTTGTGTTTCACGCGCAGAGCCAAAAATATTACATAAGAATACTTCATCTGCTAAATCCAGTGCTTCAGCAAATTCATCCATTAAGGCAATTGTTCGTGTAAATGTATGTGGCTGGAAGACAGCAATAATTTCTTTGTCAGGATATTTTTGACGAGCGCCATCAATCGTTGCTTTAATTTCGGCTGGATGGTGCGCATAATCATCAACAATAATCATGTCACTGACTTTTTTCTCGCTAAAACGACGTTTTACACCTTTAAAACTTAGCATTTCTTCTGCGACTTTTTGCATATCAAGTTTTTCAAAATAAGCCACAGCAATCACACCTAGCGCATTCATGATATTGTGATGGCCAAATGCTGGTAAGACAAAATGACCTACAAAATCATCCTTGTGATAAACATCAAAAGATGAGCCTTCCGTTGTTCGTTGAATATTTCGTGCTTGGATATCATCCTCTTCGCTGACACCATAATAATAAACTGGCACTTCTGATTCTAACTGGCGAAGATACTTATCATCACCATAAGCAAAAATTCCTTTTTTGACTTGATGAGCCATTGTTTGGAACGCTGAAAAAACGTCCTCAATGCTCTTGTAGTAATCTGGATGATCAAAATCGATATTCGTCATAATCGCATAATCTGGTGAATAAGCCAAGAAATGACGGCGATATTCACACGCTTCAAATGCAAAGAAATCAGCATCTGGTTCGCCGTGGCCAGTGCCATCCCCTATTAAATAACTAGTTGGATTGATACCACTTAATACATGTGCTAGCAAACCAGTCGTACTTGTTTTCCCATGTGACCCTGTTACAGCAATGCTTGTGTACGGTTCGATAAAACGAGCAATGAAATCGTGGTAACGAATTACTTCTGCGCCTAATTCGATGGCGCGGGCGATTTCCTCATGGGTATCTGGAAAAGCATTTCCAGCAATAACAATCATGTCTTTATCAATATTATCTGCATTAAATGGTAAAATAGGGACACCTGATTTTTCAAGATCCCGTTGTGTAAAGAAATACTCTTCTACGTCTGATCCTTGAACGTTGTAGCCTTTTTGGTGTAAGACCAACGCTAATGAGCTCATGCCAGAACCTTTAATTCCGACAAAATGGTATAATTTGTTCTCTTGATTTCCCATTATAATCCTCTTCTCTGTCACTATATAAAACATACCTTTTTTAAAAAAATTTCAATCATACGAGATTCATTATCGTATAAAACAAAAAAATAATCAACTATTAAAACAGAATAAAAAACTTACATGTTTCAATTCCACATGCAAGTTTCATCTCTTAACTAAAATATTTACTGTTTTCTAATACAGAACTTGAATCTTCTAGCATCCCACTTAATGGTTTATCCAAGATGCCCTTTTTCTTCTCTTCTGTCACAGGTGCTTCCGGCTCCACTTGAGCATTCGCTTTAGCTAATTTTTTCCCATAAGCAGTTTGACTTTTAGCATTTTTCTTTGCGGCATTCAAACGGGAACGCGAACGTAAATCCAACGCATCTTCGCCAAAACGTTCTAAGTCTGGTTTGATTTGTTGATATTGTCGTCTAGTTAAAGGAATCTCAGGTTCTGAGGTTGGAATATTAAACTTCCGCACCGTTGGATCTTCTTCCGTATCTTTCACTTGAAAAGCCATTGGTTCATCATCAAGAATGACATATGAACGCCGATCTTTTTTCATTGCTTTTAGCAACTCTTCTTCAGTAAAACTAGGTTCCTGTTCCTCAGGAATCACAGAAGCCGGGATATATTTAGGAACAAAATAAGAAGGTGTCGTTTTCTGCACTAATGGTGATGCGGCAGGTCTACTTGGTTTCGCTACGACTTCTTTTTTTTTATACGTTTGTGTCCAGCCATTTCCTTTTGGCGTCCCAAAAAGGCTATTATTTTTTTTCGTTGCTTGTTTATTTTTCGTTGCTTTACTAGCATGTTTTGTGTAGTCTGGCAAATTAGAACGATGACGTGCTAATTGCTCTTGTTGTGCTGCCGTTAATTGTTGTGTTTGTTTATTTGTAGTTGATTGATTCGTTGTTGGTTGTTGGACGGATGGTGTGCTTTGTCTAGTATCTTCGGCAGATGTTGCAGTTCTTCTGCTACCAGACATTGCTTTACCAATCAGATCATCTTGAAATAAGTTACGTTCATTATCTGTTGGTAATTTTACGCCCTGTTCATCATCATACGCTGGAAAACGGAAATGTTTTCTCTTCACTTGAGCATTATCCATTGCGGTCATTCCTTTTATTTTTCTTTCTCATTAGTTTAACACATTCTCAATGAATACTAAAGAACTTGCCTGAATTTTTAAGAGAACAAAAAAGAAACCTCTGTTTAAAAAGGTTTCTTTTTTGTTTATTTATCTAGTTGTAATTTGGCAAAGTCCGCTTTGACTTGAATGAATGACTGAAACAATTGTAAAAACTGAAAGAGCCGCGCCCGATTTTCAAATTCACTTCTTGTTTGCGGCAATGGTTTTGTGCGATAGGTTTCATAAACGGTCTTAATTCGATTCATAATTTCTTGTCCATCATTATTCTCTGCAAATGTTTCTGCCGTATATTCCAATAATTGTTGAATATAGCGAACTTGTTGCGCATCAACAGTAATATCTTCTAATAATTCCAACATGTTTTTTAGAATATTACTTTGCATTTTTCTCATCGCAAAGTACTCTAAATAATACGTATTGGTAGACAGCAATTGATTCTCGGCATGATTTTTGGCCCACGTCTCGCCTGTGCGAATAAAGGTTTTTAAATCTGCACAATGCATAACCAAATTTCGCTCTCCTGCAGCGTTGTTTAAATGTAGCGCCATTTCCCTTAAAATTTTACGAAACATTGTTTCAATGACTTCTTGGTCTTCTCTTAAACGTTTTTCTGTATCAGGCATATAGGAATTAGCTAATAACGCTAGTCCCACACCAATACTCATTAATAAAAACTCATTTCCAATAATCGCCCAAGAAAGATTTTTTTCGACTAAATAATGAGTTACCAAAACGGAACTCACAACAATCCCATCAGATAATTGAAAATACACAGCTGCTGGAATAAATAATAACAAAAAAATACCAAAAGCAATCGCTGTAAAACCTAAAAAAGTAAAACAAATATACGCTAAAATAGTTGCTAAAGCTAAGGATAACAAACGATAAATCCCTGTCATGACAGATGTTTTTTTCGTGCTAGTAACACTTAAAACCGAAATAATCCCTGCCGAAGGGGCATAAAGTAATCCCAGTTTTTCCGCAATAATCATTGCTAATGCAGCGCTAATGGCTGTCTTGACTGTTCGTAAACCAATTTTCATGCATACTCCCCTTAAAAAATAATAATTCTTCACTTTTCTCTAGTAATTTTACCTCTATTTCGGTTATCATTAAAGAGAAAAGTTATTTAGGAGCGAATATTTATGATAGTGGGTCGATTTCGTTTAGGCATGCGAACGTTAAAAACAGCAATTGCTGTCATGCTGTGTATTCTTTTATTTCAATTTTTCCATCGTGGCTCACCTATGATTGCCTGTTTAGCAGCTGTTTTTTCGCTAAGACAAGATTTAAATACCAGTTTGTCTTTTGGAAAATCGCGCATTATTGGAAACACATTGGGTGGCTTTTTAGCTTTGCTTTATGTATTAGCACAAGATTATTTTCCTAATCAACACTTAGTAGAATTACTGCTACTACCACTTTTAGTCATTATCGTCATCGTTGTTTCTGATGGGATTAATAACAATGCTGGAATCATTTCTGCAACTGCGACACTTTTAATGATTTCTTTAAGTATTCCGCAAAGCGATTCCTTTCAATATGCAATGGAACGTGTGTTGGATACATTCATTGGGACCTTTATAGCGATTGGTTTAAACGTCTTTTTACAACCTAAGCCAGCAGAAGAAGCCCATGAAATTTCTGAAGATTTAGCTGAATTAGAAAAGAAAGAAAAAGAACTAGAAGCTTTACGCCAACAAGTTCAAGCGCGGATTGACGCAGAAGAAAGCACTGACGACAAGGCAAATAAATAAAGAAACAGCCGATTGAAGAGAATAACAATCGGCTGTTTCTTTATAGTTCCCAATTCGTTTTTGCTTGAAAGTTGGCGGCTGCGCCAATCAAGTTGGCATCATTTTGATAATGGCAGGTCACGATTTCTGGAACAAAATCTTTTAATTCAAAGGTCTGTAAATGCGTTAGCATCCGGCGATTAATCTCTGCTAATAAGCCTTCTTTAGCAGAAACACCGCCTCCAAGTACAATCATTTCAGGATCATAAGAAAACTGTAAGCCGAATAATCCTTGTGTTAAATAATCATAAAAATTATTGACTTCTTCGCGAGCAACCTCATCCCCTCGTTGTGCCAGTTCAAAAACTTCTTCTCCTGTCACCGCCTGTTTTTCGACTCCAATTCGTTCACAATAGCGCTGAGCCATTTTGACAGCTGTGCCAATTTCACTGAATGTTTGGCCATTACTTAAAAAGTTCAGTCCAAACTCGCCTCCATATAAATGAGCGCCTTTGTACAATTCACCATTGCGAAAAATCGCTCCGCCAATTCCTGTCCCAATAACGACAAAAAGCACTTCTTTTTTTCCTTTCGCCGCGCCTTCATATATCTCAGCTAAACCAGCACAATTCGCATCATTTTCGATAGTCACTGGTAAGCCAAACAACGCTTCTAATTCTTCATAAATGTTAAAATGATGAATATATGGAATGGCAGAAATCCCTAAAATCTGTTGACTTTTTTCGTCAACTACTCCAGGTGAACTAAAAGCAACACCACTAATCGACTCATTTCTTTTGTCTGCATAAACCGAATATAAATGCGCTTTCATTTCTTCCCAAGAGCCAGGTGTTGGAAAGCTCCCTTGATTTGTTAATTCTTTGCCTGTCCAAACGCCGTATTTCACGGAAGAACCGCCAAGATCAAATGCTAAAATTGCCATATTTATCCATCCTTTTCTACTTCTGTTTTCTTATTTCTTCGATACGTATACGGTCCATGATAGGTCTCATCAGGATTTTTCGTCAAGCGAAATTTCAACGGAACATAGTCAATGCCGCCTTTAACAAAAGGATGACATCGTAAAATCCGTGCTACCCCCATCGTTGTTCCTTTGACACTTCCATGTGTATGAATTGCATCAATCATATATTGTGAACACGTTGGGTAATAGCGACAACGTGCAGGCAATCCTGGAGAAATAAATCGTTGATAAAAACGAACACCGCCGATTAACGGATTTTTCATAAAGTGCCTTCTTTCTAACTAATTCTTACTAAAGAATAGCTTGTTTTTTCATGTTTGGCAAGTCCTAGTTACGAGAAATCACACCAGGTGCACCTATGACGAATTCTTACATTTCTGTTGCTATCCAAATGAAAAAAAACGTGCTACACTATAAAAAAAGGAATGGAGGCTTAGTAAATGGGATTAAAATTTGAACGTTCCAATGACTTAGATAAACTCTTCGATTCTTTCGCCGTTGATCCATTAAAGAAAGAAGTACCTCTTGAAGAACTGGCAAAACAACGACAAGAAGCAAAAAAAGAAGAAGCAAAAAAACAAGCAAAAGAGTAATTTTGCTTGTTTTTTCTATAGAAACTTTTCAATTGCTGTCCAAGCTGCTTCTTTTCCTTCTTTTGTTTCAGAAGAGAAAATAATAAAGTCATCTTGTTTATCAAAATTCAAGGCTTTTTTGATGACACTCTCGTGTTTGTTCCATTTGCCCCGCGGAATTTTGTCTGCCTTAGTTGCCACAATAATAACTGGCAAATCATAGTATTTCAAAAATTCATACATTTGGATATCATCTTGGGTCGGTGGATGACGTAAATCAATTAAAGAAACGACTGCACGTAATTGCTCACGTTGCGTGATATACGTTTCAATCATTTTTCCCCACTTCGCACGTTCTGTTTTAGAAACTTTGGCATAACCATAGCCAGGAACATCCACAAAGTGTAAGGCATCCTCAATTAAATAAAAGTTTAGCGTTTGCGTTTTACCAGGTTTGCCTGAAGTTCTTGCTAAATTTTTACGATTAATCAAGGTATTAATAAAAGATGATTTCCCAACGTTCGAACGTCCAGCTAAAGCAATCTCCGGTAATTGAGATTCAGGATATTGTTTAGGGGATACCGCACTAATCACGATTTCTGCATTATGTACGTTCATTGTTTTCCTCCGTTCTTCTGTTCAGTCTTTCATTCAAAAGCTTAACAAAAACAGCTCTTTCGGAGATCCGCCGAAAGAGCTGTTTTCAGCTTCAATCTTATACAGCTTCTTTATCTTTTTTGTTATAAATAATTGTTGGTTTACCGGTACCTTCAGCGGCCATTTTAGTAATGATAACTTTTTCAATGCTTTCATCTGAAGGAACATCAAACATTACGTCCATCATAATTTCTTCAATGATTGAACGAAGTCCCCGTGCGCCAGTATTACGTTCAATGGCTTTGGCTGCGATGGCTTTTAATGCTTCTGGTTCAAATTCTAATTTAGTGTCATCAAGAGACAATAATTTTTGATATTGTTTCACCAAGGCATTCTTCGGTTCTGTTAAAATTCGAACCAAATCATCATTCGTTAATTTATCAAGCGCAGCCATTACAGGTAAGCGTCCAATAAATTCTGGAATTAAACCAAATTTCAATAAATCTTCTGGAATAATATGTTGCATGATGCTTTCTTCTTCATTTAAAGCAGAATTAGTTTTACCAAAACCAATAGTTTTTTCGCCTAAGCGGTTTTTAACAATGGTTTCAATTCCATCAAATGCTCCACCAACGATGAAGAGAACATTCGTTGTGTCAATTTGGATAAATTCTTGATGTGGATGTTTGCGGCCCCCTTGTGGTGGTACACTTGCAACTGTTCCTTCAAGAATTTTTAGTAAGGCTTGTTGAACACCCTCACCTGAAACATCTCGAGTAATCGAAACATTTTCACTCTTACGGGCAATTTTATCAATCTCATCAATATAGATAATGCCCTTTTCCGCGCGTTCAACATTATAGTCAGCAGATTGTAGTAATTTTAAAAGGATGTTTTCAACATCTTCCCCTACATAACCTGCTTCTGTTAAACTGGTCGCATCAGCGATTGCAAAAGGTACATTTAATGTTTTTGCTAACGTTTGAGCCAAGAAAGTTTTACCTGAACCTGTTGGTCCAATTAAACAAATGTTACTTTTTTGCAATTCAACGTCATCTTGAGTTGCAGCTGTTTCTGATTGATTTACACGTTTATAGTGATTGTAAACAGCAACAGAAAGTGTGCGTTTTGCACGTTCTTGTCCAATAACATATTCATTTAAAACATTTAAAATTTCTTGGGGTTTTGGCACATCCGTTAATTCTCGGACTGCTTCATCATAAAATTCTTCATCAATAATCTCTTTACATAGATCAATACATTCATTACAAATATAGACACCCGGACCAGCAACAATTTTTTTTACTTCTTCTTGTGTTTTCCCACAAAATGAACAACGAACGGTCCCGTTATTATCCGTATTGTCGTACATGTTCGTCACCCCTCTAAAAATCAAAAAATGACTGTCATCACAGTCTCTCATCATAATAGCACAAACCACTTTAAAATGCGAACATCTCAGATAGAAAGTTTTATTGTTCTTAGACTTCTTATGGTATACTACATTATATAAAAGCACTTTCATAAAAAGTGATTGTGTTGAAACAAATTGGAGGAATTGTGATGTTAGAACAAATTTTACTAGGTACCTATACTCGAAGAGCCAGCCAAGGCATTTATAAAATTGCATTAGATACGACACAAGGTCGTTTAACAGAAGCGACACTTTTGTTAGAAGAAACGAGTCCTACCTATCTTGCTCTGAGTCAAAAGGGCGAACTTTTTAGCGTCACTAGTGTTGACGGTGAAGGTGGCACTGCCGCTTATCAACCAGAAATGGACCATTTTAACTTATTGAATAAAGTAACTGAGGAAGGTGCGCCGCCATGTTATGTAGCTGTTGACGAAAACCGACAACTTGTCTATGCAGCAAATTATCACCAAGGTATCGTTCACGTGTATCGTATCTTAGAAGATGGTTCTTTGGAAGATGCTGACAAAGTGATTCATACAGAGCCAACTGGTCCTCATGAAAACCAAAACAATGCCCATGTTCATTACACAGATTTGACGCCTGATCAACGCTTAGTCGTCTGTGATCTAGGAACCGATCGTGTGTATACGTATAATGTTAGCTTAGATGGAAAGCTTTCTGAAATCGCTCAATTCGTGACTGAGCCAGGGACTGGTCCACGTCATTTAGTGTTCCACCCAACAAAATCATTGGCTTATTTATTTGGTGAATTAGATAGCACTGTTTCAGTTCTTTCATATGATGAAACAGATGGTTCTTTCACTGAATTACAAAAAGTTTCTACTTTACCTGCTGATTATGATGCGTTTAATGGTGGGGCTGCGATTCGTATTTCTTCTGATGGCCGTTTCCTTTATGCTTCAAACCGTGGCCATAACTCAATTGCTGTCTATGCTGTTTCAGAAAACGGCGAAGCGATTGAACGAATTCAATTAATTTCAACAGAAGGCGATATTCCGAGAGATTTTGATTTAGATCCTTCTGAAGATTTCATCGTTGTCGCTAATCAAGACTCTGATAACTTAACACTTTATCGTCGGAACCAAGAAACAGGCTTATTAGAAATGATTCAAAAAGATGTTGCCGTTCCCGAATGTGTTTGTGTTTTATTTGTATAATTAAGTTGACTATTTCCTTGGAAAATAACAGGAGGTCGGGACAGAAGCGTTTAACTCCGAGAAATAAGAAGGAATTTCCGAAAATTGTTCTTTAATTTTTGGAGAATTTCGGCTTATTTCCGAAGGAGTTGCTTTTGTTCCCGCCGTTTATCAGTTTTTGAGCGTGGAGCAAAAATCCAAAGTGATTTTTGTCCCACGCTCCCTGTTTTCTTATTTTAAACGATGGATTGCTTCTCTAATTCTTTAACGTATAGATAAAAAGAGCCAAAGTCTAAGCGATTCATTTGTAAAGATTCATGAATTTTTGTGAACCCTTTACTTTCGAAAAATCGAATCATTCTATAGTTAGTATGATTAGTTTGAGCATACATTTTACGTCTTCCTTCCCAGACTGCCCGTTTCTCCAATTCATGGAACAATAAACTGCCATAACCCTTGGCAATATAATTAGGCGAAGTTGCAAAGCGCTTTAGCCAAACAAAGTCTTGTTCCTGCTCCATACAGAACGTTGCCATTGAAAAAATCATTTCTTCGTGCACTAACAAATACAATCGTTTTTTTGTAATGTCTTCTTGGATATCTCCTTGAGAAGGATAGTCCTTTGTCCACTGTGTAATGCCCACAACGTCCATGTATGCCTTTACTTCTGTTAAAAATTGAAGAATCATCGGTAACTCTTTCTCATCAGCCACTCTAATTTTCATTGTTTATTCTCTTAATAAGGTAACAATAGAATCGACAAGACAATCACACTAATAATGCCAATGATGGTCGGTACACTCGTCCGTTTTAAAATTCTGATGGGACTAACTCCTACTGTTGATGCGACAATCATGACAACTGCTGCTACAGGAGAAATCGTTCTAGTTAAATTCGCGATCATCTGCATTGGCAAGGAAATTAAAATACCATCAATCCCAGCTTTTTCGGCAATCCCAGGGATTAGTTCGATAACCGCATAAAACATTGCCAGTCCACCACCGCTTAAAATTCCAAAAAGGGTCGTTGCACCGCTGAAAATTAAGGTCGTAACGATTCCTGCTGAACTTGACGCTTCGACAGATGCCATAATACTATCAATAATTCCTAACGTTTGAATCGCAGACGTGAACAATGAACCGCCTACGACAAGCATCACGACTTGACTAAACCCTTGCCCCATTCCTTTAAACATCTCGACAGCCGTATCTTGAACCTTTTTAAAAGATTTCAAGCGAAGCGTCTCAACCAATACCGCAATGAAGAAAGAAATAAATGTAAGAACAAAAATATCCATCGTTATTCCTTTAATAAACATTCCTGCGATTCCCACTCCAACAATTAATAATAGCGGTAATATTGGCAATATTGCATAAAATTTAGGAACATCAAATTCTTTTTGTTTGCTTAAGCCCTCTTCATTTAATGAAACATAGGCAGCCTCACCTTCTTTTTTATCGCAGTATTTTTGCCAGAAGTACTGTGCAACCGCAATGATTAATAACGATGGCAGCGAAATTTTGGCATTCCATACAACATAATTTAACACATCATAACCAAGGGTATTTGCGGCGATTACGTTATCCGCGCCTAAAGGTGTTGGCATGATAGTTGCCGTCATTGCAATCACACCTGCAGCAGTTAATGATGAAATCCCCATGCTGGCTAGCATCGGATATAATATAGACATTAAAATAATCGCTAAACTTGATGCACTAGGAACTACTAGTGACATTAAATTTCCAATCAAAAAGACCACAGGGACAAATAACGATTTACGTTTAATCTTCATTAATGGTTTCACCAAAAAGTTGACAGCCATCTGATTGGCCCCGATTGCATTCATATAGCCTGAATAACCAAAAAGAATCATAATTACAATTCCTGCTGAACTCACTTGTGCAATAATTGTATCTTTAAACTTCAAGAAAATATCAAATAATCCAAAACCGGTTCCTTCTCCTGCAGGATAAATGGGATGTCCTAACATCCATGCACATGCAAGTAGAACAAGCGCACCAATAATTAAACTGAGTGCGGGATGATAATTTTTTACAATCAAATAGGCTACAACAACTAAAACGACCAATACCAATAAACTTTCAATCATACTTATCCTCCTTCAGTTAATTAACCGCTTTCATTTTTTCAACAACCCATTTTTGAAAAGCTTCAACGTTTACATCTATACAGGCAACGGCATTCGTGTTTTTATGATACTTCATTTTTAAATCCGCAACAGTAGCTCCCGCAGCTGGACCTTCCAAAGCAACTTCAATGAACGTTTCAGTTGTCTCAAATAATTCTGGTGAAGTTAAATAGGCAATCGCACAGACATCATGCATTTTCAAACCTGTAGTTAAACTGCCGCCTCTATAATGACGGAAAAGACCATAAAACATTTCCCCAACTCTACCAAGCGCTCTGATGGCTGTTACTTCATGATTCGTTAACACAGCTTGACTTGTAACATCTAATCCTACCATTGTTAGCGGGACACCTGATTGGAAAACAATTTGTGCAGCGTGTGGATCGACATACGTATTAAATTCGGCACTTGTATTTGTATTTCCCCTTGCTAATGAGCCACCCATCATGACGATTTCTGCAATATTTTCTTTGACTTCTGGATAGAGGGTCAGTAACAAAGCAATATTCGTTAATGCAGCAATTGGAACAATGGTCAAAGGAACATCACTAGACAGAATTTCTTTTCGCATAGCTTCCACTGCATGAATATCTAAACACGTAGAGATAGGTTGCGGAAACTCAAAGCCATCCATGCCAGTCTCCCCATGAATCTCAGCAGAATCTTCCAATTGAATAAGTAACGGACAATTACACCCCTTGGCTACAGGAACCTTTTTCCCAAAAAAATCGACAAGTTTCAAGGCATTATTTGTTGTTTTTTCTACATCTACATTCCCTGCAACCGTCGTTATTAAGCGAACTTCTAGGTTAGGATGATTCAGTGCAATCGCTAAAGCTACAGCATCATCAATTCCTGGGTCCGTATCAATAATGATCGGTCTTTTCTTTGTATCCATTTTTCTTCCTCCATTCACATTTAGGAAAAACATTTCCGGAAACGTTTTCTTAACTTGAGATTAACAGCGCTTTCATTAAAAGTCAAGCAGAATTTCTAAATAATAAATAATTAGGCTTTTTCTTGACTTTCTGCTTTTAGAATGCTTACTATAAAAAAGAGTTCAGTGAAAGGACGAAAATGATGAATATTAAAGATATTGCAAAATTAGCTGGCGTTTCCGCTTCAACTGTATCCAAAATTATAAATAATAAAGATCAAACTATTAGTAAAGAAACCCGTGAGCGTGTCTTAAAAATCGTTCGAGATTACAACTACACACCTTACTCAGCAAATCTCGTCACAAATAGTACTACAAAAACCTTCGTGTTATTATTAAATAGCCATGAAACTTTTGAGGCTTGGGTTACGAGCTTTATTGATAAAGCTCAAGAAAATGGCTATAACTGCTTGATTTTAAATAGTCACGGTAGTTTAGAACAAGAACTGAAAAATATTACCTCGCCAACTTTAAAACAAGCCAGTGGCATTATTTGGGACCCAATCAATGAAAACAGTAAACAATACGCGAAATTTATAGAAGAATTAACGATTCCTTACTATTTCGTCAATCACTCAACTAACGAATTGCCTTCTCTAGCGGGGCTTTATGAAGAAGCTAGTTATGTTTTAACCCAAGAATTATTACAGAATAACCATAAAAAAATTAGTTATTTCGTCACTAACCAAAAATATAAAGAAGCAATTATTGCAGGCTATAAAAAAGCCTTGTTTGATGTCAATTTACCCTTTAATAAAGAAAATATTTTGACCACTATCCCTGCTGATTTCAGTAATCAGCTTATCACAGATGGGATTACGGGTATCCTTACCGATGACTATACCCAGGCTGTTTTTTTGGAACAGCTTTTAAAGCAGAGCGGTTTGCGAACCCCCGATAATTACTCTTTACTCGCAATTAAGCGAAAAATTGATCGTTCATTTTTACCTGATCATATTTCTTCCGTCTTATTAGATACAGAGACGTTTGGCAGCCAGTTAGCCTTATCATTGCTTAACAAACGCAAAGAAAAAACAGCCTTGATTAATGAGACTGAAAAATTGGTGCTAGATCACAAAAATACATTAGGCATGTCTAGTGTTAATCCACATAGCAAAATGATTGTAGTGGGTAGTTTAAACGTTGATAATTATCTGTATTCAACAAATTTACCACATAATGGTAAAACAAATTTTTTGTCTAGCTATGCTAAATTCCCCGGCGGAAAAGGATTAAATCAAGCTGTTGGCTTAACCAAACTGGGCCATCAGGCCACTTTAATTGGTTGTTTAGGCTCAGACACAGATGCGAATTACTTATATAAAGAATTAGAAAAATACCACGTTACGACAGATGGTATCACACGTATTCAAGATACTGAGACTGGTCAAGCATATATTTATGTTGAGACAAGCGGCGACTCCATGATTTCAATCTTACCTGGTGCAAACACAGCGCTTACGCCTAAAAAAATCGCACAGCAAAAACACCTATTTATGGATGCCAGTTTTTGTCTCATTCAAACAGAAATTCCTTTGTCTGCTGTAGAGAAAGCTTGTGAAATTGCCCAACATTCAGGCGTACCGATTATTTTAAAACCAGCTGCTATTCATCATATTCCAGTGAATATACTAGAAAAGGTTGATTTTTTCATTCCCAATGAAGATGAATTATTGGAACTTCAACCAGATACTGGTACATTAGAAGAGAAAGCGGCGTACTTCTTAGAAATGGGCGTAAAAAATGTCATTGTTACTTTAGGAAAAAAAGGCGTGTTATTAAAAACACCCCAAGTGTGCCACTATTTCCCTGGAACAGAAAATATAGCTGTGGATAGTACTGGTGCCAGTGACAGCTTTATCAGCGCGCTCGCCTCCTATCTTTCGAAAGGTTATCCGACTGAAGCAGCCATTCAGATAGCAATTCAGGCTGCAGGATTTTCAGTTTCTAAAGAAGGGGTGATTGATTCTTTAGTTGACCACGTCACTTTGGAAAATTATTTGATAAAAAAAGAACCCGCTCTTTTTGCTCATCGTAACACCTGTGTCGACTGACACAGGTGTTTTCCTGCTGAATATCTTGTTATTTTCTCATAAACCAATGAGAATTGTTCTTTTTTATTACAATTTATTAGGCGAACTATTATAATAAAAGAGAAGTTATTACTAAGGAGTGAGTCTCATCAAAACACAAGATGCCATAAAAACATTTTTACTTTCAAAGAAAACACAAAAAAAATTGGCTGTCTTTTTATACTTAGCAAAACAAACGAACCTTGATTTATCTAGTGTTGCCCGAAAATTCGATCTTTCTACTAAAAATTTATCAATTTATCTTCGTGAAATTCAAGAAGACTTAGCAACCCTTCCTGAAAATACCTTAGAGATTCAGATCCATCACGGAAAAATTTCATTACATACGACTTCCAATGATTTTCTTTCCCACTATTTTTTATTATTTAATTATTACTGTGTCCATTCTACTGACTTCATTCTTTTTCAAGCAATTATCAAAAAAGAAAACAATTCTGTCTGGAAAGTGAGTCAAGAAACTAATTTTAGCTCATCTTACATTTACAAACGGTTAAATAACATTAATAAACTATTTGGTTTGTATGGAATTTCCGTCCATTTTTCCCCCTTCGCGAGTAAAGTGATTACAGGTTCTGAATTTCAAGTCCTATATGCTTTTCTTGATGTCTACTGGACCATCTTTTTAAATACCTTAGCCTTACCACGTTATACCTCTACTTATTTTGAAGATATACTGACGCAACATATTAAACCAGAAATTCTTGAACGCTTGGAACACGCTTCTCTACTAAAATTAAATTTACTTTTACACATCGCAAAATATCGCTTTCCATATACTTGTGAAGATGATCTCCAAAAAGAATTTGAAGAACATCCTTATTTAAGGCTTTTCTCAGACTCAAAACAAACTATTTTTTGTTCCCAATCAAATTTTTCAGAAGATCAACAGCGGGTTGTAGATATCATTGCACCCATTGCCATTGATAATTTTGATTCAGCAAAACGAGCCAAAGATTTACTGACTGCTCTAAATGAAATTTCTTGCCCAGAATATTTCTACGTTGATTCTTTATTAACCAATTTTTGCGAAGTTTTTCAAATTCCAAAAATGCGTGAATTTGATCGTCATTACTTCTTACTTATTTTATTTAAAAATATTATCTATAACCAATTATTTATTTCACAGCAACCAAATACCGCGATTCTAGATTTTTTAGTCAATAAAAATAGTACTTATCAAAAAGATTTACAGAAAAAAATTTATGCTTTTTATCAAAACTTTTCAGCGCATTCCCCTTATCAGTTAAGATTTAAGGATCAGGAGAACCCAATTTGGACATGTGAATTGTTGTTACGAATTTATAAGCACTATAGTCCCCGCAAAAAAATTAAAATTGGTGTTGCATATTCTCGCGATTTTTACATTGCTAGCTTTATTATGATGAAAATCAAGCAAGCATTTAGTGAGGATATTATTTTTGAACGAACCGATTTTTCTAGTTGTGATATTGTGATTACTGACTATCCCTTATTTGATTTACCAAAAGAAATAGACCGAATTTACATTTTAGAAGAAGAATTAACCCGAGAAGATTGGGAACTAATTTTCAGTAAAATAAGTATCGCCATTTTTGATTTGCAATATTAAAACAAACATCAAGCGCCAACCTGTCTCACCAGCCATAATGAAAACAAGCGACCTACAAACCACTTCTGCCAGTTTTAGTCTGACAGAAAATAGTTTGTAGGTCACTTGTATATTGCTGTTCTTTTCTACGTTACCTTCAAAGACAATCTAGTAAGTGGGTACACGTCGTACTTCAGTCCTTAAAGTGCTACGCTTCCACCGCTGATCAGTTTTTAAGCCTGAGACGAAGATCCAAAGTGTTTTTTGTCTCAGGCTCTTACATTTTTTC
This sequence comes from Enterococcus sp. DIV2453a, assembly GCF_050533535.1. NCBI lineage: Bacteria > Bacillati > Bacillota > Bacilli > Lactobacillales > Enterococcaceae > Enterococcus > Enterococcus sp. DIV2453a. The sequence continues at coordinate 1,671,087 of NZ_CP172899.1, forward strand.
AACAAAGGTATTGCTAGGCGCTACTTGAAGCTGAAAACTATTTTCTCTATCGAGATTCCTCATCAGTAGACTCAAATTTAAAACTTTTTTCTATAAAAGCGACTTCTTTTGCGTATGTTTTTACAAAAGAAGAATAGTCTTTGGGATCTTTGACCTTTTCCAATTGGTCAACAGAGACTTCTAATTCAAATCCTGTTCCATCTTTAAAGAGATAATATTTTGAGATGTCTGTATATCCTTGATTCCGTTTTAAAATATAGCCGGTTTGTACATCAGCAATTTTATCAATTGGATATGCTTTGATAAACTCTTTACTTGTATCCAAATAATCAGAAAGACTGTTGACAAGATTGCCAGAAAGGTACATACCTGCCGATGTATAATAGTCTCTTTTTTCATAAAAACTGATATTGCCTAGATATTTTGTATCTGGATACTCCTCTGTAGAAGGTAAAATTAAAAAGTTCTTTCCGCCACTGGTTTCAATATCGGCATCGCCGATAATTTCTATTTGGTAGCCTTGATTAAATAAAAGTTTATTTTGTTCTATTGTGACTTTTAGTGGTTTTTCTAAATCAACAGGTCCAGTTGTGGTAAGTCCAGCTTCTTTTAAAGGATAAACATCTTCTGATGAAGCGGAGTAATCCCAATAATCATCTTTCTCCGCAAGATCAATATATACTATAAAGCCAATTGCTACAGCAATGCCTATCCAAATAATTTTTTTGTTCTTTTTTTGTTTTTTCTTTTTTTTCGTCTGTGGTTTTACCACTTTTTTATTGGGGTTAGGAAGTTGCTTTACTGTGTCTGTTCTTGTGACAGGAAAAAACGACCATTTTGGCTTTTGAAAAAGTGCATCATATGTATCATAAAAATTCTTTTGTTTAGCCATTTTTTCTCTCCACTAATTTTTTTGATAAGGAAATTTCCTCAGATGCTTCGGAGACTAATCTTTCATAATCATCTGTGATACTTTCCGACAACACTCGTATGGTACTTAAGATACCATTAGTTGCAAGTGTTATTTCTTCTGTTGACAATTTATCTTCTTTAATGCTTAAAAACCGTTCTGATGCTCGTAAAATCTCTGGTACCTTATGATATAAAAAATCACTAAAATGAGTAATTGCTTCAGGATACTTCACTAAGTGTTTAAAGATGCCTTTAGCGGAAGCAACACCCAGTTCTACTTGTTCAATTTTTTTTAAATTTCGTGACTTATTCGTTAGTTCGTTTAAATAAATAATTTGTTTTTTTAATTCGTCCATAATTCTTTGGTACATCTCTAGGTCACTGTCCGTTAGATGGTGCGTCGTTTGATATTTTTTTAGATTTTTTTTATAACGGAAATACATACGACCATTTCTATAAATAACCCAACCAATGTACCCAGTCCCCACTAACAAAACCATTATCCCTTTCAAATCATTTACTCCTTTTTAAATTAGTATATATTACTGAATAACACACTGTCCAGCTTAAAATTGACAAATAAGTATGAAGTGTTACTCCCCCAATTACTTGTGCACTTTTATTGTATCATATAGAAAAATTGTTCTGTTCCGCATTTGGACAAATTGTCTAAATGTCTAACGAAATCTTTTTTTGTTTAATATGTAGCAAAAAACACTTGCAAGAATTGATTACTTCTCACAAGCGTTTTTTATTGTCTAAAACAACTATTTACATTTCATTTTATTAAATAGTGAATAAATAAATTACTGCAGCTAATGAAGCACCTAAGATAGGTCCCACAATTGGCACCCAAGAATAAGCCCAATCAGAATCACCTTTTGTTTTCACAGGAATAATTTGGTGCGCTAAACGAGGTCCTAAATCACGTGCAGGGTTAATTGCATAACCTGTAGGTCCGCCTAATGATAGACCTAGTCCTAAGACCAAAATCCCAACAAGCATTGGGTTAATGCCAGCCGCTAAGTCGTTTTGAGAAAAGGCTAGTAAGCCAAAAACCAAGACAAATGTGCCGATAATTTCTGTTAAAACATTGGCTGGATAGTTACGGACAGCTGGACCAGTGGCGAAGGTTCCTAAAATAGCACCTTTGTCTTCTGTAATGTTCCAATGGGGTAAATAAGCTAACCAGACAACTAAACCACCAATAAAACCGCCTAGGACTTGAGCTACGATATAAGGTAAAACCATGCCCCATTCAAAGTTTCCAGTAATTGCCATCGCAACTGTTACAGCAGGATTTAAATGCGCTGGACTCATATACCCAGACATGTAAACAGCTAATGTAACAGCAGCGCCCCAACCTAAAGCAATAACGACCCAACCAGAAGCAAAGGCTTTGCTTTTCTTCAAGTTAACTGCGGCACAGACGCCATCCCCTAGTAAAACTAAAATCATCGTTCCGAAAAATTCACCGAATAATTGTGTCATCATCGAAGTTCCCATTTTTTCTTCACCCTACTTTCAAATTTTTTAAATCTGATTCTTCAATTACTTTTTCTAATGTTTCAATGTGTCGTGCTCTTTCTTCCGCTGTCCATTGATAATGCTGTGCCATTTCTTCAATGACTCCCGCTTTCACTTGGTCCAAACGATCACGCATAAATAATAAGTGGTTGGTCCGTCGCAATAAAAAATCGACGGGTGTTAAAGCCATTTCTTCTTCCATCGCATAGTTTAAAGAGACAGTTTCTGTTAAGGTTAAACCAGGAATTACTTTGGCATCATCAATCATTTCAAAAACAGTTGGTACGTTGGAGCCATATAAATGAGCTAAGTATAATGCATCCTTTTCACTTAACCCTTTAGACACGCCATGTTTTGCCAACGCTTCTAATTCTTCGTCTACCGTTGCAGGGTTCAATTTTCCGCCTGAAACTGGATAGTTTTTAGAATCTATTAAGGTGAATTCTTTCTGGTATTCTTCTGCTAAGATGGTTTGAATCATTTTCATCGCACCTTCTGCCATTTTACGATAATCTGTTAATTTCCCACCAGCCAAAGTGAGCAAGCCATCCGCTGATCTTTCCAATGAGCTGCCTCGAGAGACAGCTGAAGGATTGACTTTATTTTCCACCAAACTGTCTTCCAGATGGTTTAGGACTTCTTCAATTTCTCGTTTATCTGTTTGGTTTTTTTGGTATCTGTCAACGACATCAATGACTTCATCAATACTTTTATCTGAAAGTTTGCCATTGTTTCCCCCGTTATAATCTGAGCCACCGTTAGCAGAAATTAAAGGTCGTAAGCCAGCCCAGCTGGCTTCAATATCATCAATTGTCAATTGTACCTCTGGATAACGATTATTGACTACTTCCAATAGGTAATCCACATCACTTTGTTCTACTGTTGGATGTTGAAAGTCTCCATGGTAATCTGTATCCGTCGTCCCAAAATATGTTTTTTCTTCTCTTGGAACAACGAAGACCATGCGGCCATCTTGTTTACCTGTATCAAAATACGTTGGTTGAGGAACATTTAAACGGCTTTTGTCGACAACTAAATGAACCCCTTTGGTTGGACGCATTTGTGGTGTAAATGAATCGTTTTTGTCTAAGCCTCTTAATTTATCTGACCAAGGACCAGTAGTATTAATCACAACATCTGCGTGAATCTCAAACTGTTCGTCAGTTAGTAGGTCCTTTGCTTGAATGCCAGTAATTTTACCTTCATCATTGTATAAAAAGCCCACCGCTTGAACCCGACTCACAGCATGTGCCCCGTCAGCTACTGCTTGTTTAATATTTTCAATAACTAAACGAGCATCATTATTTCGGTAATCTAAATAAACACCGCCACCTTGTAGACCTTCACTTTTTAGTTGTGGCTCACGTGCCAAAACCTCGTCTTTTGTTAACAGATAGTTGGCGTACTTGGTACCTGTTACATCAGCTAACTGATCATATAAATCCATTGCTATTTTGACAGAAAATAGATTAAATGTTGCATTTGGCTCATCATAAATCGGCAATAACATGGGATCCGCTTTAGGGATGTGTGGCGCAATGGATTGAACGACGGCTCGTTCTTTCACTGTATCTGCTACCACCTCCACGTCAAACGTTTTCAAATAGCGGATACCACCATGAACTAATTTGGTTGATCGTGAAGAGGTGCCCTCTGCGAAATCCTGCATTTCAATTAACCCTGTCTTCATTTTAGCGGCACTGGCTTGCAGGGCAACGCCTGCGCCAGTAATGCCACCACCAATAATTAAGACATCTAAGTGTTGTGTTTTTAAAGCGTCGATTGATTGTCGGCGTGTTTCTATTGAGAAAGTCATAGAAAATTCCCCTTTTCCATTTACTTATTTTTACGTTTGAATTGTTGGGTAGCTGCTACTGCTTGTTGCCAACCTTCATATAAATCTTCTCGTTCTTCTTCCGCCATAATGGGTTCAAATTGTTGTCCTTCTTCTTGGAATGCTTTGATTTCTTCTAAGTCTTTCCAGAAGCCAACCGCTAAGCCCGCCAAGAAAGCTGCGCCTAAGGCCGTTGTTTCTAAGTTATGGGCTCTTTGAACAGCAGTGTTTAAAATATCTGCTTGGAATTGCATCAAGAAATCATTGTTTGCTGCTCCACCGTCTACTTTTAAGACAGGAATGTCTATGCCTGTATCTTCTTTCATCGTGTCAATAATGTCACGAACTTGATACGCAACTGCTTGAAGTGTCGCTTTGACAAAATCTTCTCTCGTGGTACCGCGTGTCAATCCAAAGACAGCCCCACGCGCTTGTGAATCCCAATATGGTGCACCCAAACCAGTGAATGCAGGAACCACATAAACTTCATTGTGCCCTGTTGACGCTTTGGCTACTGCTTCAGATTCCGCAGCCGTTTGCAACATTTTTAAGCCATCTCGTAACCATTGAATCGCTGAACCAGCCACGAAGATACTTCCTTCCAAGGCATAATATACTTTGCCGTTAATGCCATAGCCAATAGTGGTAAGCAGATTATTTTTAGAAAGTTGAGGTTCTTCGCCAGTGTTCATGACAATAAATGAGCCTGTTCCATAGGTATTTTTAACCATCCCAGGTTCAAAGGCCATTTGACCAAATAAGGCGGCTTGTTGGTCACCAGCCATCCCAGCGATAGGAACTTCACTTCCGTAAAAATGGTAATTTTTTGTTAGTCCATACACTTCAGAGTTCGAAACGACTTTCGGTAACATCACTCGTGGGATATTTAAAAGATCCAAAATTTCTTGATCCCAATCTAAATCATGGATATTAAACAACATCGTCCGACTTGCATTTGAATAATCAGTGACATGAGTATCTCCCGTTAATTTCCAAACGAGCCAAGTGTCAATTGTTCCAAACATCAATTCTCCATTTTCTGCACGTTCTTGCGCACCTTCTACGTGATCTAAGATCCAACGAACCTTCGTTGCTGAGAAATAAGCATCAATGATTAACCCAGTTTTTTCATGAATCATTTCGCTGTAGCCATCTTCTTTTAGTTGATCGGCAATAGGTGTCGTTTGGCGTGATTGCCAAACAATTGCGTTATAAATGGGTAACCCAGTTGCTTTGTCCCAAACAACGGTTGTTTCCCGTTGGTTTGTAATCCCAATTCCAGCAATATCTGTAGGTTTCACTCCTGACTCAATTAAAGAACCTGCAATAACGGATTGAACAGAATTCCAAATTTCATTGGCATTATGTTCCACCCAACCTGCATTAGGAAAATATTGAGTAAATTCCTTTTGTGAACTACCAATTTTGTTTCCTTTTTTATCAAAAATAATTGCACGAGAACTAGTCGTTCCTTGATCAATCGCCATAATGTATTTTTCTTCTGCCATGATAATTCCTCCTAAACGTTTTTGAAATCGTTTTCTTTATGTCCCTATCTTACAAACAAAAGAATAACTAAACATGTCAAAAACTTTTTTTATTTTAAAAAAATTGAAAGGATTTCTACTAAAACCAACAAAGATAACGCTTTCAATAATACTTTTATTATCTCTAATTTTTCAATAAAAAGAAACATTTTTGTTTAAAAAAGCCTAATTTTCGACTTTTAGTTGTAAAAAGGCTGGTGCGAGGATCAGACAATTTCCGTCACACCAACCTTTTGTTTATTTCTCCCGCAAGGTGCGTATTTTCTTTTTTAATTGTTGCACATCATAGGTCGAACTTAATTCTGACAAAACATAGACTTCCGGTGTTCCTTGATAGCTCGTTTGCTGATAATTGGTCACAATTAAATCATATGTTTGTTCAGGCTGATACCTCTCCACCAGCGTGCCATTCATATTTTTAAGACTAAGCATTAATACTTGTGTTAACGCCGCTTGATAAAGAGCATCCATTGCTAAATGAATTCCAATTTTTATTTCACCAATCATTTTAAATTCAATTAATGCCAACACGCTTAAATATTTGACCAGAGAAAGTTCATGCAAACTATCTCCTGGTTGATACGTTTCATCAAAACAAGCTAAAGCTTTTTCTAATAACGTTGTTGAAAAAGAAGCTAATTCCCGACTAGATAATTGCTGTTCTTTTTCCCAGATATGGGCCCGATCAAAAACTTCCAATTCTCCTTTAAAAAAATAGAGTTTTCCATGAATTTGTGAAAAATAGTAAGCCATGGTTTTCTCAAGAGTAGGTTCAAATTTATGGGGCCGATAATACAAGACCACATTTTCCAAGATAAACGTATCAGCTAAAGAAACAGCGGAACGACGTCCCCGAATTAAGGAATATTCATCAAAAGCTGATTCTGGTAAGACCGACATTGTGATTAGAAAAACAAAATGAATCATGCTTTCTCCTTCGTCTAATTCTAATGAATAGCGACTAGAAAAACGGAAAAACAATTGTCGAACTTGCTTAAATAACGGATCTTCTTTAAAATCAATCATTTTCTTTCTCAATTGTTGATATTTTTTTGAAGTAACCGCTAGGCGCTTTTTCGTAATACTCAACCAAAGGCTAACTTTTAACGCATTATGTTCATTAAAAGTAAAACCTAAGCCAGTTTCAATCCCTTCAATTATCCGTTTATTTAACGGGGACATCGTTTTTTTCTGGTGTGTTTCATAGGGAGTAATATACCAATACAACTGAAAGTAAAAGTAACGAATCTGCAATTCTTCTCCCTGTAGTTGTCCATTTTTTATTTGCAAATCAAAGGCGGCTAACAATTGATTGAGTTCCTTAATCTTTCGAAATAAAGAAGACTCACTAATCATAAATTTAGTCGTTAATTGAACAATAGAAAACTCTTTATTACGATATAAATAATCTAAAAGTTGAAATTTAAGAGACTCTTTTACAAATGCTTCAATTAAATGATTCAACGAAAAAAAATCCGATAAGGTGATTGATAGCTGTTGGCCATCATAAGTAAGCTGACAATCCTGTCCAAAAGGTTTCAAAAAATAATGTAAATCCTCTAAGTCTTTTTCAAAGGAGGCTTTTGTGACCGCTAAAAATGCTGTTAAATCAGAGACTGAGCAGGTACCGCCTGCTAAGATGGTTTGTTGCACCGTTAATAATTGTCGCATCGCTTTCTTTTCCAATAACGTCTCAACTTTCATCGTTCTCTCTCCAATAAGCCGAAGCACCCATCAAATTTGTAATATCATAAATATTGGTTAAGGAAGGTTGATAAAAATAATCTTTTTGTAATAGGTCTGTCAGTGTCTGACCTGTTTGGATACTTAATGCTAACGTATTTATTTTTTCTAAACAATTGTTTTTTGAACAAAGCTGTGCCCCAAGGACCCGTTGTGTCACTTTATCATAGATTAATTTGCCTAAAATTTCTGTCCCATGTTGTAGAGGCGGCGCTGGCTGTCTAACAATTACGGAAGCAAGTGTTTGCGGAAAAAATAAACCTTCCGTTTCGGTTAGACCTGTACTAGCAAGGTAATAGTCCCCCACTTTTGTTCCCATTGTTCGCAAAGAGCCAATGAATCGGTGTGTTTTTTCTTCTAAATTGTTGGCGACTACTAAGCCAGTTCGTACCGCATTGTTCACTAACGGAGCATAAAAAGTTTCCGCGACTGGTTCATTCATAACTGAAATGCAATCTCCGATGGCAAAAACATTTGGCACTGAAGTTTGTAAATAAGCATCCACCGCGATTGTCTGATCCAGATTTCGTTGAATTTTTTTATCCAAATAGGCTAATTGAGGATGTAAGTTTAAAGCAAAAATCCCACTGTCACAAGAAATTTTCTGTTCGCTTGTTTCAAGAACAATACCATTTGCTGTTTCTTCAATTCCTAGGACCGTTTCTTCAAAATGGAAAATTACTGCTTGTTTTTCCAAAGATTTTTGAACATCTGCAACCATTTCTTTATCAAAATATTTAGGCAATAGATTTTCTAAACTTTCAAAGACATGGACCGTTTTCTTCATTTTCACAAGAAAATCAATAGCTTCCATTCCAATGGGTCCTGCACCAATGACGGCTACTGTCTGGCTCTTTTCCAGTAATGGAACAGCCGCTAAAGCACCTGATAAAAATTTATATTTGAGTAATTTTTCTGTTTGACTACCACGAATTTGCGTGGAAAATTGGCTCGCGCCTGTCGCTAAAATCAATTTATCATAAGAATACCACTGTTGTTCTTCCTTTTGCGCCCAAGCAATCAGTTGGTTCTCAACATCCATTGCCACGACTTCTCTATTTAAAAGCAACTGAATCTTTTGACGACGTAATTCCTCTTCCGTTATGTAACGTGCTTCGTGTAATTCATTGATGGTATGATTAAAATACGCACTTAAGCCACCAGATAAATACCCCACTGTTGCTTGTTTGTCAATTAAAGAAATTTCTGCTTGGGGATATTTTTTCCTTGAAGCAATTGCTGCGGAAATACCTGCGAATGATGCACCAATAATCACAATTTTCATTTGTTTCCTCCTCTGTCAGGACCTATTATACTTCTCTCAGTTTATCATGATTAAAAAGAATGCTAAAGCAACAACTATAGTTTTCCCTTAAAATAATTATTTTTGCTGAGCGCATTGCTTTTCAAGCACTTTCATTTTCATTTATAATAAATGTTACTACTGTTTGAGGAGGAGTTTTCATGTCTGCAACGAAAGAGCAATTGGAACTATTTTTATTTTATTTATCTGAAACCCATACAAAAAGTTTATCTTTACATGACTTAGTTACAAGTCGACCACGCCCAGAAGAAGCGCGTATTTTATTAAATATTAACGAGGTTTTCACTTACTACCATAGCGCTCGTGTTCTCTACACAAGTGTTCCTGCTCTTGAAAACAACAAGTCTGAGCCTTTTTTCCAAGCCTTCGAAAATTTTTATTTTGAATTAAAACAACATTTTTTCAATGAAGAAGATGAAACCAATCAATTGAATGAACGTCTAGAGGAAATGAAAATTGCCTTTGAACAATTGACGGATGACTACAATGTTCTATAATAGAAGAGAACAATTCGTTGAGAAGGGGTCCTTATGAAGCAAGAAGAAGTGATTGAACGTTTAAAAGAAGAACTAAATTTGCCATTTTTTAATGGTACGCTAGAAGAAAAGAACTATTCTGAAGCAGATTATCAACAAATCAAGAAAGAGTTAATTCAATACTTTGATGATTATGTGCGAAATGTTGAAAATTAACAAGCTAAAACAACCTTTGATTTTAATAAAATCAAAGGTTGTTTTATTATCAAAATAAAAAAAATAACAAAAAAACCACCGGCAGTTTTGCCGATGGAAAAGGAGTATTTACTCAATAAGAGTAAAATGAAAAATAAAAAGGTTGTTGTTGGTATGAATTAATAATACAATACACTTTCTCTTTTGTCCATAAAAAAGACATGAAAAAAATATTAAATTCGTTAGTTATTTTTATTAGTTTTTTATTTTTTCAAAAGAATGTTGCTCATTCGCGTAATGGCAAAGGTTAATTCATCCGTTGCTTGGTCTTGCTTTTCTTCTGAAGCGTTAAATAAATCTGCATCAATGCCTGTTTCTGGATCTGTTGCTAAAATCATTTCATTGCATCCTGCTACATATTCTGTATAAGCATGTTGAAATTTTTTGTGAATGCCAAGTACTTGTGGTGTTGGTTTTAATGTTCCGACTTTTTTGAGCATTAATTCATATTTTTCAGTACCTTCTTTAAATTTTGCTTGAATTTCTGCAATTCGTTCGGCTGTTAAATCATTCACTTTATTCTTATCGATCGCTTGACGAACTTCTTCGTAATATGGATTCATGACTTCGCCAATGTCTTCTGTTGTTTTAACGATATCATTAATTGTTTGAACGTAAAATCCTAAATTTGGTCTCATAACCATCCCTCTTTTCCCTTTTCTCTTTCACTCCATTTTACACTTTTTCTATTCCATCTGACAAGTGGCACTTTTTCAGTCTTCATTCTTTTGATTTTTAACAGAGAAAACATAGTGAGGCATCGTTTTGCCACGGTATGTTTTAATGTATCGATCCCTAACAAGCATCTGGTTTCGAATAGCGACATTCATAGAGGCTAAGTTCGTATCACGAATCGTTGAAATAACTTCTGGAAAATTTAATACATCGAATGCGTACTGTTTTGCCGCTGCGGCAGCTTCAATCGCATACCCTTTGTGCCATTCTTTCACACATAAATGATAACCAATTTCTGGATAGCTCTTACCTTTTACTAATTGATTGGTGAGACCACACTCGCCGATGACTTCGCCTGTTCGCTTCTTCTCTAACGCCCATAAGCCGTAGCCGTATTCTTGATAGGACTGTAAGTTCCACTTTAGCCAGTTTGCAACCTCTTCATCAGAAAAAGCGTGTTCATAGGCATACATCACATTTTCATCTTGCAAAAATTTTTTCAATTCCACTTCATCTTCCGACTGCCATTCTCTGACAATAAGTCGTTGTGTTTCGAAAATAATTTTCCGTTTCAAGCCCTTTCACTCCTTACATAAAGAAAAATTGACTGGTTTAAGTACCAGCCAATTTTCTTTTCTTATTTATTAAGCACCTTTACCTGCTTTACGTTGGAAGAACTTCACAATTTCCACAATTGGGATGATAGCAAAAGAAGTACCTGCTACAATTGCCCATTGATATGCATCTAAATGTGTAACGCTGAATAAATCATTAAATCCTGGAATAACAATCGTTGCAGCTAATAGCAAGAACGAAACAAGAATCCCATAGTTAAATGATTTGTTGCGGAATAAGCCAACTTTGAAAATTGATTGATAAATCGACTTCACATTAAAGGCATGGAACAATTGAATTAATCCCAAAGTAGCGAAGGCCATGGTTAAAGCATCGCCGTGTTGTAAATCATACAACGCTTGCGCCGATAAGTTTGTGTTAGCTGCGGTATGTGCTGGGAACATAATTGACATTTTGTACACAATCAAAGTCAATGCCCCTTGCGTAATCCCTTGGTAAACAACACTGCTTAAAACGCCGCCAGAGAAGAAGTTCGATTTTTTACCACGAGGTTCATGGCTCATCACATCACGTTCTGCTGGTTCCACACCTAACGCAATCGCTGGGAAAGTATCCGTTACTAAGTTAATCCACAATAAGTGAACAGGTAACAAGGTATCCCAATTGAGCATTGTTGCAATAAACAAGGTTAATACTTCCCCTAAGTTAGCTGAAAGTAAATATTGAATCGTTTTTTGGATATTTGAGAAAACTTTACGTCCTTCTTCTACTGCCACAATAATTGTTGAAAAGTTATCATCGGCAAGGACCATATCTGAAGCACCTTTTGATACTTCTGTTCCGGTAATCCCCATACCAATGCCGATGTCAGCAGCTTTTAAGGCTGGGGCATCATTTACGCCATCACCAGTCATCGCAACCACTTTTCCTTCTTGTTGCCACGCTTTAACAATCCGAACCTTGTGTTCTGGTGAAACACGAGCATAGACAGAGTAGTGTCCCACGACTTGTGCGAATTTTTCATCTGACAATTCATTTAATTCAGCGCCTGTAATGACTGCATCGTCGTCGCCTTCTTTGATGATGCCTAAACGTGCCGCAATTGCTTCTGCTGTATCACGGTGGTCACCCGTAATCATAATTGGACGAATACCCGCTTCTTTCGCGACTTTTACAGCATCTGCAGCTTCTTTTCTTTCTGGGTCAATCATACCGACTAAACCAGCAAATGTTAAATCTTTTTCCACAAGTTCAGAACTCATTTCGGCTGGAATCGTCTCAACATATTTATAAGCCATTCCTAAAACACGTAAGGCTTGTTTCGCTAATGAGGTGTTGGTTTTCAAAATTTCTTGACGTTTTGTTTCATCTAATGGACTTGTTTCTCCATTTGATAAGATTTCCGTACAACGTTTCAATAATTCATCTGGTGCACCTTTGACAGAAACTAGGAAGCCACCTGTTTTTAATTCATGAACAGTAGTCATTAATTTACGATCAGAGTCAAAAGGAATCTCTGCCACACGAGGTTCAGCTGCTACTTTTTCGGTTACGTTAAACGCATGATCTAAACCAAATTGTACTAAGGCAGTTTCTGTTGGGTCACCAATTAATGAACCATCTTGAGCGATTTTTGTATCATTCGTAAAGTTCATGATTTTTAAAGCCATATTATCGGTAGGGATTTCTGTGGAAGCAGATAAAACTTGACCATCTGTATACAACGCTTCAACGGTCATTTGATTTAAGGTTAGTGTACCTGTTTTATCTGAACAGATAATATCTGTACTTCCTAATGTTTCAACGGCTGGTAACTTACGGACAATCGCATTTTTCTTGGCCATTTTTTGGGTCCCTAAAGCCAAAATAATCGTGACAATCGCTGGTAATCCTTCTGGAATTGCCGCTACAGCTAACGAAATTGACGTTAATAACATGTCAATCCATGAACGACCATTCATCATTCCTACCACAAACATCACCGCTGCAATAACTAGAATGGCAATTGTTAACATTTTACCCAATTGGTTTAAGTTTTGTTTTAAAGGCGTTTCCGTTTCTTGTTCGCTTGCTAGCATGCCAGCAATTTTACCGACTTCTGTATTCATTCCTGTGCCAACCACAACGCCAAGACCACGTCCATACGTCACATTACTATTGGAATAAGCCATATTGATTCGGTCACCGATACCAATATCGGTACCCTCTAAGATGGTTACTTCTTTTTCAACTGGAACAGATTCACCGGTTAACGCTGCTTCTTCAATTTTTAAGCTATTCGCTTCCAATAAACGTAAATCGGCTGGAACGACATCCCCTGCTTCTAATAAAACAATGTCACCTGGCACTAATTCATCACTTTTAACAGTAATGACGTGTCCATCACGGCGAACATTCGCATTTGGTGAAGACATTTCTTTTAATGCTTCAATGGCTTGTTCCGCTTTAGCTTCTTGGATGACCCCAAAGATGGCGTTCAAGATAACAACCACTAAGATGATAATCGAGTCTACCACATCATGGGAAAAGACGGCTGAAATGACCGCTGCCGCTAATAAAACAATAATCATAAAATCTTTGAATTGCTCAAAGAATTTCACGGCAAGTGATTTTTTCTTCCCTTCATCTAGCACATTTTCCCCGTACGTTTCTAAACGCTTTTGAGCCTCCTGTGCACTTAATCCATCAGTTGTTGTGTTCATTTTCTCCAAAACAACTGTGTCGTCTTGTGCGTAAAATGCTTCAGACAATTGTGTTTTCTTTTCTTCTGACATGTTCTTCCTCCTCTATTTTTTGCAGCATCCTTCAAGTACTATTTTACATTTCATCAAAAATAAATGAAAAAAAATAGACTTGTGTATGCTACTTCGTCGAACATACATAAGTCTCACCGTTTAAGACAACACCAGAAATTGCTTTCGGAGTTGGTGATGTTGTCACAGCATAAATACTGTCAGTTACTCCCTCATGAAAAAACTATTTAACATTGATTGGAGAACCAATGTTATGAATAATTACTTAATTAGTATACCGTTTTCCACTCTTTTTTTCAAATAAAAGTTCTGCTCATTTGAAAAAAACTGAAATCCTTTCATTCGGATTCCAGTTTCTTGATTTGTATTCGTAAAATACGCTGTTGTCCCCGCTTTCTCGACCAACTAATAACCCAAGAAAGTAAGAAAAGACTAATCACGGTTCCTTCACGAACAAAAATCGGCAAATGATAACTAATGGACAATCCTAGTGCTAAACTGACACAAAAAATATCAACTAAATAACGATAAACCTGAAAACTATAGCGCGTTCTTTCAGAAATAAGTGTACAAAATTTTTCAATGGGAAATTGCAAAACACCTAGTGCAACTACCTGTCCTGTCCCAATTCCTGCTATGATTGTCCCTAAAATAAATAGAACAATTTTAACCAAATAATTTTGAAAAACAAGCGAACCAAATAATTGATATAAGAAAAAATTAATGACAAAACCAAAGCCAATTAACGCCACCAAAATAATCAAATAGTCCTGAATTTTACGCTGCTGATCTAACAACCAACACGTGCCTAAAAAAGCGAAATTAATAGCTGTGGTAACAGTTCCGACTTTTAAATGAGTAAGTGTTGCAAAGGTCACATTAAACGCATTAAAACTGCTAACCCCGATGCCTGCTTGAATTGTCAAACTGATGCCCAATGCACTAATTAAATAAAAAAGAAACGATAGTACAATTTTTTTCTTCCACATTATAAAAACTCCTCTACTCTTGATACGTCTATTATGTGCTACAATAGAAGAAACAAATAGGAGATATCTCCTATTATAAGGAGAAAAAATGCTTAAAACAGCCTACCAACGATCACCGAAACAAGAATTAGCTAAAAATACGCCTTTTTTTAATGAAACTGATTTAAAACACAGTTTTATTATCGATTTTGAAAATCAAGAATTCATTCATCACCAAGCAGAGCCATTAAATTATCTTTTTTATTTAATCAAAGGAAAAGCGAAAATTTTAAAAACAGAACGCAATGGCCGCCAATCCATTGTTCAGTTTTTAACGACAGGTGATTTAATTGGCGATTTAACATTAGTTCAAGCGGAAACGATAACCAAGGACGTTATCGCCTTAGGTGAAACCTGTTGTTTGGCTGTACCTTTAGCTTACGCAGAAACTGTTTTAAAAAACAAGGTGCTTTTTATGCAGCAACTCAGCCATTATCTAGGGAAAAAAATGCTCCAACGGGTGGACCACTTTACAACGAATCAGACCTATGAACTAAGTTATCGGCTAGCGGAATTGCTATTGGTTGCTGCTAATCACGAAGATGTTTATAAAGAAAAACATACTGAGATTGCCGAATACTTAGGGGTTAGTTATCGCCATCTTATTTATACCTTCAAACAATTTCGAGAGCGCGGCTTTATTCAAAAACAAGGAACTGCTTATCACATCAACCGCTTAGCGTTACATTCTTTTGTGCAAAAAATGAAGAGTTAAAGTGGTGGATTGTTGACAAATAGTGCGCTTCCCGCTACCCTATTCTTATTAATAAGAAAGAAGTGACAGCAATGGAGCAAGCAGCATTTACTGTATCTAGTTGGCAAGAACAACCGATTGACAATCTTAATGAAAATTTCCCAGTGAATCAAGCGACCGCTACTTATCAATTGTCAGGCGCCTTATCTGGGACAGCTTCTGTGGAATACTTAATGACTTATCAAGGCTCTTCAATGGCTGATGGGCTTGAAGCTGTGGCTCAAGTGGTCGGTTTCCTACATTTCGAAGGAACTTATTTAGGAAAAAAAGGCACCTTTACTGCTTGCGAAAAAGGGACGTTTACACAGGGTCTTTTAGACTGCCCAGGTGAACTATTTCAAGCATCAGGTGAGCTTGCCGGTTTATCCGGTCGCTACACTTATGAATTTAGTCAAGAAGAAGCGCTTCTTCATTTAGACTTTGTATAATAAAAAATTTCAAGGAAAGTTGGTGACATTATTTTACTTATTTTAAATTTGGCGGTTGTAAAAGACAATGGGTGTTTTTGATTAGATTAAACTTTTAAGGAGAAAAATCATGAAAAACACCCGAAACACCGTCCCATCATTACTAATTATTATTTTGCTTGTGGGATTTCCACAAATCAGCGAGTCGATTTTCACACCTATTTTACCAGCGCTGAGTTCTGCTTTTAACATTCACGATAGCGTGGCACAATTAACCATGAGTATTTATTTTGTTGCCTTTGCCGTTGGCGTTTTATTCTGGGGAATTCTATCCGATACGATTGGACGTCGCCCAGCTATGCTATTAGGAATTTTATGCTATTTAATTGGAAATATTGGCCTTTTTTTGAGTCCGACATTTCCTTGGCTGTTATTCTTCCGTTTAATTCAAGCATTTGGTGCAAGCGTTGGTTCTGTTATTACTCAATCGATGATGCGGGAAAGCTTTAACGATCTTCAAAGAGGGAAAATTTTTGCTCAAACAAGCGCTGCCCTATCGCTATCTCCTGCCATCGGACCCTTAGTCGGCGGACTTGTTCAAACCTATTTTGGCTATCAGCATGTCTTTAGCACCTTAATTGTCATGGCTGTTCTATTACTTTTCTATAGTTTTTATCGTTTACCAGAAACCTTTCACTTAGGAAATACCTTAACGAAAGCGCCTTTTTGGTCCGTGGCGAAACGCCTTTCCTTCGACTCGAAAGTTTGGTGCTACGGCTTATTGATTGGGGGCATTAATGGTTTATTGTTTAGCTACTATGCAGAAGCTCCGTTTATTTTCATCAATCACTTTGGCTTTAGCAGTGTCCAATATGGCTTTCTTGGTTTAGTTTTAGCTGTGTCTAGTATTCTTGCTGCGGTTCTTATCAATTGGTTGCTAGGATATTGGTCAGCGGAAAAAATTGCATTTGCTGGTTTGCTGCTAAGTATCTTTGCGGCTTGCTGTTTATTAATAATGACACAATTTGAAACAATCATTGGTCTTATTTTGTTTATTTTTCTCTTTTTCTTAGGGATTAATATTACTTTGCCCAATGCCTTAAGTATGGCCTTAAAAGGCTATGAATCTGTAATTGGTACTGCCAGTGGAATTTTTAGTTTTGTCTATTACTTGTTTGTTAGTTTCTTTACCTATTTGATTAGTTACTTTCACAATGGTACCATTTGGGTCTTACCGCTTTACTTTTTAAGTTTTGCTTGTCTGTTAGCTTTCAGCTATTATGTCATTGTTTATCGTAAAACTTTAAAATAAAAAATCAAGAAACACACGAATATTTCGTGTGTTTTTTTTAGCTAAAAAATTGATTTTCTAAACTATATTGCTTCCCTGAAACAATGTCATATTGAATCAGTCGGTATTCCTCATATAGTTGTTCTTGCTTTTTATTCATTTCTACTGTTTTTTTCCATTCCCCACCGAGATAGTAATTCCCCTTTTCAAAAGCAGGCAATTGTCCTTGTACCTCATTTAACATAGCGTAAAATCCCGATTGCGGTAAACCGCTTTGTTGGAAAAGTGAGGGAGCAAAATAAAATGGACTAATAGTTGCTTGATGCTGATTTTTTTCTGTTAACTGGTTCGCCGTATCATACATTAGAAATTCTGTCTGGTGAAGGGCTGCCCCTTCATTCAACGCTTGAATGTTTTCATCATAAATACTTGGTAAGTGATCTCCCCAAAAAACGACTAATGTGCGTTTGGGCATTTTTTCGATTTCTTGTAGGAAATTTTTCAAAGCTTCGCTACTGTAGGCAATATCTTGCAAGTAATTATTGAGCGCGACTTGATTGCCGTTTCCTTGAGAAAAATAATTGGACGTTGTGTATTTATTTTCATAGGGCATATGTGTTTGCATAGTAACTAAATGAATGAATTGCGGTTGCTCTTTTTCTTTAAGCAGTGTCGTCACTTCCTGATACGCTGCTTGATCTGAAATGTAAGGATTATTTTCTAGTTTATCCGTATAGTTCATTGTTTTTTCATTGATAAATTGATCAAAACCTAAAATTTTATACACATCTTTTCGTTTATACATAGATGTATTGTACGGATGAATAGCCGTTGTTTGGTACTTTTGTTCCTTAAGTAATGAAACAATGGAAGGCAATTCCGTCATCTTAGGAATCATCATCGTATAAGGTGTAGTCATTTGGGCATTCATTAATTCCATCGAAAAACTTGTTAGGGCTTCAAATTCAATATTCGCAGTTCCGCCCCCGTAGTTTTGTGAAAGCATCTGGCCACTGTAAGTTTTATCAGCGATTTGCTGATAATCAGCTAAAGGGTTACCAATAATGGACAAACCTTTCAGATGATCTGGATTTGAAAAACTTTCACTCATGACAAACACAATATTTGGTTGCTCATTGCTCGGCACTGTTTTCGCCTCGGCCAACTTTTGATATTTCTGAGTAATTTCTGAAATAGCTTCTTTTGAATAACCCTTTGGTTGGTCCATAGCCTCTACTTTTAAATTATATAGAAAACCACCAATAAATCCTGTATTGTAGTAATTCATTTTTTGGCTGTAAGGAATCCATAACGCGGTTTTATTATAGGCTTTACGTAACAAATTTTGCGGATTGTTAAAATCACCAATATATGAAAATAGACCAATCGAAAGAACAAGACTTAACACACGAATCGTTTGTTTTTTCTTCGATAAAAAGAAACTTTTATAAAAGGCTTTTCCTAAGAAAAAAAGTGCTACACAACCTAACGCTACCACAAAAACAAACGGCCATAAACCAACCATTTCTTTTAATAAACTAACTTCTGTGATCATTTTTAAGTCGTCTGGGTAAATAGGTTCGACACGATAAAACATCTTTTGATAGTCCGCAAATCCTAAAACACCTATTATGACACTATATAAAAGAGCGCCAACTCCTAATGAGCCTGCCAAACTACATAAAAAAAGTAAAAAAACGCTTAGCACAAAACAACCTAAGAAAAACTTTTCCGTATGCCACGAAAAAGCAAACTTGAAGGCTAAATCAACAGACAAGTTATTCTGACACCATTGCAAATATAAATTACTAAAAATAATTAATAAGATGAACCCGATTCCATACAAAAGGTAGCGGTAAGGCCATCGTCTAAATTTCTCAACTCTCTTTTTCACATCGATCTCCTATTCAAAAACTAGTAATGTATTTATTTTATGCTTCTTGAAAAAGAATGTAAAGAAGTAGCTAGCAAAGAAGTCTAAGGAATGGTAAAGAAAAAATGTTATTTGTTGCAAAAATAATTTTCCAGTGGTATAGTAACAATGGAATTTCGTTATCAGTTATCGTCGCCTTTTTAGAGTACTTTATGAAAGGAGAATAACTATGACTTACAAAGTAAAAAACATTCAATACCGTATTCAATTAGACACAGACAAAAATATTTTCATTGTTTTCGATGCAAAAAATGAAAGTAAAACAGCAACTGGTCACACAATTGAAGAAGCAATTGCACACTTAAAACAATTAAACTAAGGAGTGACAAACATTTCCATGCAAGACCCTTTAGGTAGTTATTTAAGCTAAAAGCCGTTTAGTAAAGAAAAAATACTAGACGGTTTTTTTGTATCCTCTTCGCCTTTTATTTTTTACATAGTATACTGAAACAAACGGAGGTGTTTTTAGATGACCATCATTGCAAACTATATACGCCAGCAATCCCAACATCAAACACAGTTAACAGAAATCTACCAAGCAATTTTAGCGGTTGTTCCTCAGGAGACTACTGAAAAAATTGCTTATGGAATGCCGACCTTTTACTTAAATGGCAATTTAGTGCATTTTGCGGCGGCCAAGCAACATTTAGGTTTCTATCCTACGCCATCAGCCATCCAACGTTTCAGCAAAGAATTACGCCCTTTTAAAACCTCGAAAGGTGCCATTCAATTTCCCTACACGCAAGAGTTACCTCTTTCGTTAATACAGGAAATAGTTAAATTCCGTGTACAAGAAAACATGAAGAGCGTGGGACAAAAATCACTTTGAATTTTTGTCCCACGCTCAAAAACTGATAAACGGCGGGAACAGAAGCAACTCCTTCGGAAATAAGCCGAAATTCTCCAAAAATTAAAGAACAATTTTTGGAAATTCCTTCTTATTGCTGAGAAACACTATTTGCAAAGCAAATAGATGTTAAACAGTACCTACTTGGTTCTCGGAGTTAAACACTTCTGTCCCGACCTCTTCATGTTCTTAAAATTTTTTCCATCGCTTTTCCCTTGGCCAACTCGTCGATTAACTTATCTAGGTAACGGATTTTTTGCATTAAAGGATCTTCAATTTCTTCCACGCGATAGCCACAAATTACGCCTTTGATCAATTGGGCGTTTTCATTAAAATTGGGTGCTTCTTCAAAAAATGTTTCCATCGTTACTTTTTGAGCCAATTGTTGTTGCAAGCCTTTTTCATCATAACCAGTTAACCAGTAAATAATTTCGTCAACCTCCGCTTGCGTTCGATTTTTACGTTCTGCTTTTTGGATATATAGCGGGTAAACACTGGCAAAGGTCATTGTATAGATTTTCGGTTTTGTCATTGGTTTTCCTACTTTCTGAAAAAATAACTCCTTCTCATTATACTATACTTCTCTTAAATTTAAACTTTAATACATGTTAAAAGAATAAGTGCCGTAAAAAATTTTTAAAAGCAGTAAAATTGACTCTTCTAGTAAAAATTTCTTTTGTTATTTTTCTTTATATAAGGAGCCCATTTTTTATGTTATTTAATCACAGGAACCTGATTCTATCATTGCAGAATAGGCTTTCATTCAGTATACTGTAAATAGAGGAACAAGAAACGAATTGGATAATTAGGCACTGAAAGAACGCACCACCGTTCTGAATGTTTCGAAACACACAACAGGTTATCGAAATGGCCATTGGAGAAAAATTCCTTTTTCTCCGAGGTTAGCGATTGTGACATGTTGCAATCGTTTTTTGTCCTTAAAATGTTGAGAAAAAGAAAAAAGGCACTTTGCATGTCAGCACCACCTGACAAACAAAGCCCTTCATAGACAGCACAACCTATCTATTCCAGTTGCCTTTTTTGCTAGTTACACTAGCTAATTTTAGTGTACCCGATTTTCAGTGAAATTACTAGCATCTTTAAAATTTTTACTGAAACGATCAGCCTGTGCACTGAACTAGTTTTCTTCAGCGGCGGCAACCGCTGAGAAGCTTTTTCTCAAATTTTAAGTGAATAATGTATCATAAACTTTTTTGGCATATCCATCCGTCATATTACATACAAAGTCCACCGCCATTTTCAAACGATAATAGTCTTTTTCTGCTTCTGTAGCGTTCTTTGCTTCTCTTCTATACAACGCTTTCGCGCTTTCCGAAATATTATTAAAGATTCGCTCCTCATACTTATTCATGGAAACTTTTTCGTATTTTAGTACGACTGGAACAAATTCATCTAGTAAACGATTGATGATATTGAAGCCCAATACCTCTTGATCCAAAATTGTTTTTGTTTGAAAAACATAGGCTCTAGAAAAGTTTTTTAATGCCTGAAAGCATTTCACTTCATCACAATCTTCAATGATAATTTCATTATGATAGATACCTCTCATAATTAAGTCATAATGATTAGCAAAATTTTTCGCTACGCTTTGACAAACAGCTCTTTGTGTCTTTCTCAAAAATTCTTGTAAGGTAGCTTCTTCTGTTTTATCTTTTTCTAACATTAAAAATTTTTTTGTTCCTGTTTGCCCATCAACAAACTGCTTTAAATCTTGATAGCTGTATAAACCATAATTATAGGCATCTTCGATATCTGAAAAAGTATAGGCGATATCATCTGAGGCTTCTAGCAAAAAGACTAATGGGTGTCGCTTATTTTGTGTTCCTGTCGCAAATTTAATGGCGTTAAACACTTGTTTTTCCGAGTAAAAATAGCCAACTTTTTTAGACAAAAGCTGTTGCTTATTTAATTGATCTGAAGATGCCGTATATTTGATAACTGTATCTAATGTCGTGGCAGTTAGTTTCATTCCTGCTTTAGAAGTCCCATTATCATGATGCAGTTTTGTTAAAAGTCGGATGGTTTGAGCGTTTCCTTCAAAGTTAAGAAAATCATTTTGTTGTTGCTCCGAAAAATCAGACCAACAAGCATACAAAGGACCATTTTTTTCAAACCAAATACGAATGGCTTCTTCCCCAAAATGTCCAAAAGGGGGATTGCCAATATCATGGATTAATGCAGCTGTTTCTAACAACCGATAGCATTCTGATAATTCCATAACCTCAATGTTTCGTTCGTTCAACTGTGAAATAACTAATCTAAGTATATCCCTGCTATGCATTGCCACTTCTAAGCTATGCGTTAAACGCGTTCTTACAAAATCATTACGTTCTAAAGGAAAAACTTGTGTTTTGTCTTGTAAACGTCTAAATGCATCACTTTTAATTACTCTACGATAGTCACTATCAAAAGATTTACGAAGTTCTGTGGCTAAATCAACTTGCTTATTTAACCAGTCATTTTGATATTGTTTACCATTATCAGAAATACGATATGTACCAACCAACTGACGCCAATTCATTTTCATTTATTACCTCCTCCAATTACTCTACCTTCTCTAAATAAGAGACGTAAATATTTTTACATTTACCAATATCACTGAATTCCCGATTGTTATACGCCTTATCCTTTTTCAATTTAAACCGCACTTTTTCGCCTTCTTGAAAAGTTCCCCACGTAAGAAAAAAGAATAGCCAATGGCTTTCATCCTCTGATAGCGTGTCTAAACCTAAACTTTTAGGCTCAATTAAGCTAGGTAATTTAAAACAGTCATACACCCCTTTTGCTGTGCCATACACAGGACGATGAGTGCTAAGAGTCGTTTCAAAATATCCCTTTTCATCAGGTTTTAAATAACTTGCTTGTCGAATCAGTTGTGTCAGTTTATTTTGGAATGGCTGAATATTTTTCTCAACGTTTAGTTCAAAATCTGGCTCAGCTTGTACATCTGTGTCATGAGATAACTTTTTTAATAAGCAGTTGATTTCATTAGTACTTGTCTTATCATTAAACGCAATCGCCAAACGCTCACTGCTAATAACACCTTTCATATCTTTCATAGAAAAATTATTTAACGCAATTGGATAGTGTTTATCTGATAGCATCCAAGAAGCACCCATTTCGTTTAAACATGGAATACTCTG
Source organism: Enterococcus sp. DIV2453a (assembly GCF_050533535.1). NCBI lineage: Bacteria > Bacillati > Bacillota > Bacilli > Lactobacillales > Enterococcaceae > Enterococcus > Enterococcus sp. DIV2453a. Next base: position 1,694,133 of record NZ_CP172899.1, read on the forward strand.
ATAATAATGATCAGATAAAAAATACAGCATGACAGGTTGATTGGTTAGCTCCCTTTTAATCGTGTCAAAAATTAATTCTCCTGGCTGTACACCTGTTTCAATAGCGGAACTATAAAAAATATCCTGTGTTCGAAACCCAAACTTTTTCAACAATTGGATAAACGCATCCACATATTCTTGATCCTTTGAACTATGACTAATAAAAATCTTTTTCCCGTTGCTCACTACTCAACATCCTCCAAGTTAAATTTGTATTTTCATTTTTTTGTGAAATTCTATACTATTTCTTTAAGCGTACAGCGTTATCTGAAACCAGTCAATACTAAAATTATAAAATAACAATTATTTTGTTTTATTAAATTTTTATATAATGTTGTTTTGTTAATGTTTTGTTATTTTTAAACAAGTGATTATAGAGCGATGTACGGTTGAAGTTATTTCTAATCTATTTTTTTCAATATTTTTATAAATATAAAAAAACACGCCTTTCTTTGCAGAAAGGCGTGTTTTTACGTCCGAGTATAAGGAGAATTGGTTCATTAACCAATTGTCCCTTTAAGCGTTATTCATTAAATGAATTATTTGTTTTTTAAGTTGTAGAAAGATTTTAAGCCTTTGTATTCAGCTACATCGCCTAATTGATCTTCAATACGTAATAATTGGTTGTATTTAGCAATACGGTCAGTACGGCTTAATGAACCAGTTTTGATTTGGCCAGCGTTTGTTGCAACAGCGATATCAGAGATTGTTGAATCTTCTGTTTCACCAGAACGGTGAGATACAACTGCAGTGTAGCCAGCTTCTTTAGCCATTTCGATTGCTTCAAATGTTTCAGTTAAAGTACCGATTTGGTTAACTTTGATTAGGATTGAATTAGCGATACCTTTTTCGATACCTTCAGCTAATTTAGTTGTGTTTGTTACGAATAAATCGTCACCAACTAATTGAACTTTGTCGCCTAATACTTCAGTTAATTTTTTGAATCCGTCCCAGTCGTTTTCGTCTAAGCCGTCTTCGATTGAAATGATTGGGTATTTAGAAACTAATTCTTCGTAGAACGCGATCATTTCTTCAGTTGTTTTTTCGCCTTCTCCTGAGTCAGCTAAAACGTAAACGCCTTTTTCTTTGTCGTAGAATTCTGAAGAAGCAGCATCCATAGCAAGAACAACGTCTTTACCAGGAACATAGCCAGCTTTTTCGATAGCTTCGATGATTACTTCGAAACCTTCTTCGTTTGAACCTAAGTTAGGAGCGAAACCACCTTCGTCACCTACTGAAGTAGCTAAGCCGCGACCTTTTAAGATTGAAGCTAATGCGTGGAATACTTCTGCACCCATACGTAAAGCTTCTTTGAATGTAGGCGCACCTACAGGCATGATCATGAATTCTTGGAAGTCAATACTGTTGTCAGCATGTGATCCACCGTTGATGATGTTCATCATTGGAGTTGGTAATACTTTTGTATTGAATCCGCCTAAGTAGTGATATAAAGGCACTTCTAGGTAATCAGCAGCAGCACGAGCTACGGCGATAGACACACCAAGAATAGCGTTAGCACCTAATTTACCTTTGTTAGGAGTTCCATCTAAATCGATCATTGCTTTATCGATAGCCATTTGATCGCGTACATCGTAACCGATGATTGCTTCAGCAATGATGTTGTTTACGTTATCTACAGCTTTAGTAACACCTTTACCTAAGTAACGAGCTTTGTCGCCATCACGTAATTCAACTGCTTCGTATTCACCAGTTGAAGCTCCTGAAGGAACCATTCCACGGCCGAAAGCTCCGCTTTCAGTGTAAACTTCTACTTCGATTGTTGGGTTACCGCGTGAGTCTAAGACTTCGCGTGCGTAAATATCAGTAATAATTGACATGTTTTGTCTCTCCTTTGAGTTTGTATTTATACTAAGGGGATTCCCTCATGTATGATTGTAGTTAATTCTCGCAAACTATGCAAACATTTTTTTGCAAAAGTCATTGAGAAAACGTTACCGTTAGTGATTTCTTATTTTACAGCATCTAATAAAGCTAGGAATGAGTCTGCTTCTAAGCTTGCGCCGCCGACTAAAGCACCGTCAACGTTTTCTTTTGCCATATATTCAGCGATGTTTTCTGGTTTAACAGAACCACCATATTGAATACGAACAGCTTCAGAAACTTCTTTGCCGTATAATTTTTCAACTGTTGAACGAACAACACCACAGATTTCATCTGCAATATTAGCATCTGCAGATTTACCAGTTCCGATTGCCCAGATTGGTTCGTAAGCGATAACCATTGAAGCAACTTGTTCGTTTGATAAACCAACTAAGCCGTTAGTGATTTGACCTTCGATCCATTCCGCTGTTTTACCAGCTTCATACGTTTCTAAAGTTTCACCACAACAGAAGATTGGTGTCATACCATTTGCAAAGATTGCTTTGGCTTTTTTATTGATATCTTCATCTGTTTCGTGGAAATATTCGCGACGTTCAGAGTGTCCGATAATCACATAGTTTACACCTAAATCGGCAATTGCAGCTGGTGAGTTTTCACCAGTGAAGGCACCAGCGTTTTCCCAGTAGCAGTTTTGTGCAGCTAATTTCACTTCAGAATCTTTTAGGTTCCAAGCTAAAGGAGCTAAGAATAATGCTGGAGATCCAATCACAGCGTCAACAACGTCGTTTGATGGAACAGCATTTTTTACTGCTTCTGCAAAGCTTTGTGCTTCGCTTAAAGTTTTGTTCATTTTCCAGTTACCAGCGATAATTGGTTTGCGCATGAAAAGCACATCCTTTTCTTTTTTTAAAAATATTGTCTTTTAAACTGATTATTTATCGTTAATAGAAGCTAAACCTGGTAAAGTTTTGCCTTCTAATAATTCTAAACTTGCTCCGCCACCTGTTGAGATGTGAGAGAATTTGTTTTCGTAGCCTAATTGAATTGCTGCAGCAGCAGAGTCCCCACCACCGATGATTGTTGTTGCGTCTTCTAAATTAGCAATCGCTTCACAAACACCAATTGTTCCTTTGGCAAAGTTACTCATTTCAAATACGCCCATTGGTCCATTCCAAACAACTGTTTTCGCACCTTGTAATTCGTTAGCGAATAATTCAATTGTTTTTTCACCGATATCCAAGCCTTCTTCATCATCTGGGATTTCAGTTGAAGGAACCGTGTGGAAAGGAGCGTCATTGCTGAACTCTTTAGAGACAACTGTATCAACCGGTAAAACTAATTTGTCGCCAGCTTTTTCCATTAAGCTTTTCGCTAAGTCCACTTTATCTTCTTCAAGTAAAGATAAACCAACACTATAGCCTTGTGCTTTCATGAATGTGTAAGCCATACCGCCACCGATTAAAATTTTATCGGCTTTTTCAATTAGATTTTCAATGACAGCGATTTTGTCAGAAACTTTTGCGCCACCCAAGATTGCTACGAATGGACGTTTTGGATTTTCAACAGCTTCGCCGATGAATTTAATTTCTTTTTCCATTAAGAAACCAGCAACTGTTGGGATACCAGTTGAAGCAATTCCAACGTTTGAGGCATGTGCACGGTGTGCAGTACCAAAAGCATCATTGACAAATACATCGCCTAAAGAAGCCCAGTATTTACCCAATTCAGCGTCATTGCCGCTTTCTTTTTTGCCGTCAACATCTTCAAAACGAGTGTTTTCAAATACTAAAACGTCGCCATCTTTCATATTGTTAACAGCGTCTTCTAATTCTTTACCACGTGTTTCTGGAACAAAAGTAACTGGTTGACCTAGTAATTCGCTTAAACGTTCAGCCACTGGTTTTAATGATTTGCCAGCTTTGTCTTCTTCTGTTTTTACACGACCTAAATGAGAGAAAAGAATTGCTTTTCCGCCATTTTCAATCACGTATTTGATTGTTGGTAAAGCCGCTACGATACGATTATCGTTTGTGATCACGCCATCTTTTAACGGAACGTTAAAGTCAACACGGACAAGGACTTTTTTGTCTTTTAAATCTACATCTTTAATTGTCTTTTTAGCCATGAGTAGACCTCCTGTATTGTCAATTTTAGGATTTTTCTTTTTTAAAAAAAGAAAGCGGAGAAGCGCGTTGCTTCCCCGCTTATTATTTCACAATTGTTCAAATTTCACTAATGATAAGAATGAATCTTATAAGTTAGCGAAGTATTCTAAAGTACGAACTAATTGAGCAGTGTATGACATTTCGTTGTCATACCAAGCAACAGTTTTAACTAATTGTTTGTCGCCAACTGTCATAACTTTTGTTTGAGTTGCATCGAATAATGAACCGTAAGTCATACCTACGATATCAGAAGAAACGATTTCGTCTGTGTTATAACCATAAGATTCGTTAGCAGCTTTTTCCATTACTGCATTTACTTCATCAACAGTAACTTCTTTGTCTAATACAGTAACTAATTCAGTTAATGAACCAGTAGCTACAGGAACACGTTGAGCAGCGCCATCTAATTTACCGTTCAATTCTGGGATTACTAAGCCGATTGCTTTAGCAGCACCAGTTGAGTTAGGTACGATGTTTGCAGCAGCAGCGCGCGCACGACGGAAGTCGCCTTTAGGATGTGGTCCGTCTAATGTCATTTGGTCACCTGTGTAAGCGTGGATAGTTGTCATTAAACCTTCAACAACACCAAAGTTGTCATGTAAAGCTTTAGCCATTGGAGCTAAGCAGTTTGTAGTACAAGAAGCGCCTGAAATTACAGTTTCTTCTCCAGTTAATGTTTCATGGTTTGTGTTGTAAACGATTGTTGGTACATCGTTACCACCAGGAGCTGAAATAACTACACGTTTTGCACCAGCAGTTAAATGTTTTTCAGCAGCTTCTTTAGAAGTAAAGAAACCTGTACATTCTAAAACGATGTCTACGCCTAATTCGCCCCATGGTAATTCTTCAGGGTTACGGTTAGCTAAAACTTTGATTTCTTTGCCGTTAACGTTGAATGAACCTTCGTGAACTTCAACTGTACCGTTGAAACGGCCTTGAGTTGTGTCATATTTTAACAAGTGTGCTAACATTTTAGCATCTGTTAAGTCGTTGATTGCAACTACTTCGATTCCTTCTACATCTTGGATACGACGGAAAGCTAAGCGTCCGATACGTCCAAATCCATTAATACCTACTTTAACTGTCATTAAAGATTTCCTCCTTATGAAAATCAAAAATTTTTTATTTTAAAGGGTTACCCCTTTTAAAATCTCGTTTGCAGCAGCTTCATCTGTGATGAGCCACGTTTGTTTTGGTGCATTTTTCATATATGCGCGAATGGCTTTGGCTTTCGTTTTGCCGCCCGCAATTGCGACGACATAGGGAATTTCTTGTAAGTTTTTTAATTGAAGACCAATTCGTGGAATTTTATAGACCACTTTTCCTTCTTCATCAAAGAAATAACCGAACGATTCTGCCACGGCATTTTTTTGTTTGAGCATAACCATTTCGTCATCAGACATTTTTCGGCGTGCCGCCATGTGCAACGCTCGACCAATACTGTGCACCACACAGTTGGCATGACTAATTAACGTAAGAACTTCTTGAATCGAGGGTTCTTGTAATAAACTATTATACGTTTCACGACTCAATTGTTCTGGGACATATAACGCCCGGTAGTTACCACCCGTTTTGTTGGCCATTACAGCACTAATTGAATTGGCTTGGACAGAAACTGCTTCACCAATCCCTCCTCTGGCTGGAACAAACAAATTATGACGTTTTTCAGTTTCTAGTGATCCCATATTTTCGGCCACCATGGCCATTGTTGTCCCACCCATAACCGCAATTGTATTCTCACCATTTGGTAAGAGTAAATTCAGCGTATTGGTTAAGACATCTCCAAAGTCCGAAAGAACTTTCTTTTGGATATCACTATCTCCTGCAACAACGATACAACGTTGAATGCCAAAGTACTGTGTCATTTCTTTTTCGATTTGGTGCATGCCAAGCAATTGATTCATGACTAATTCTAAGCCTTGGTAGACTTCCAAACCGCGTTCTGTTAATGTCATTCCGCTTTTTGAAGGTTCAATCAGGTTGAGCTGCTTCAAAACATCTGTTTCTGTACGCAAGACTCGCTCTGTAATTCCCATCGTTTCTGATAAACTTCTACGTCCAATAGGTTGCATCCAATAAATATTGCGAAGAATTTGGAATCTTTCTTGTAATACATCGAGCATATCTGGAGCAACTGCTTCAATCATTTTAAATTCTTTTAACATGATGCGCTCCTTTTGTGGGTCGAAATATGTCCAAGTAAGACTGAAAACGACCTATGAACTTTAAAAAAATAGAATTGATGTTCGTTTTTCCTACTATTTATTCATAACAGTATTAAAAGTACTTATCAATTACACACTTAGTGTACCAGTTTTTTTGGGTCTTTTCAATAAAAATGATTCTTTTTTCATCGTTTTCTTTCAAATCCAAACAAAGCATTCGTTTGCGAGAAACAATAGCGACTTATTTCCGAATAATTAGATTTAATTAAACCAAAAGCAAAGGATTTCACGAACGTCTTTCAATTAACTTCTTGTTTAAATGGGAATTTCAGGTCCTCACACAAAGCATTTTTTTACTTATTTTTCAAAAAAAGCAACGAAAGAATAGACACAGCCATTCTCTCGTTGCTTCATATCCTTTTATTTGTAATCTTCTTCGTAAAAACGTCCTAAAATTTTAACATTATCTGAGATGCTGACAAAGGCATTCGGATCACTTTCTTTCATGGCTGCTTCTAAACTTGGCAACTCAAAGCGTGTCACAATAGTTAGCAAAACAGTTTGGCGATCGTGGCGATACGCCCCTTCCGCTTCATGAATAATTGTAATACCGCGGCGCATTTTCTTTTGAATCTCATCCACGACTCGATCTGGGTTTTTAGTGACAATCATAACTTGCATTTTCTTTTGCTTAGTATAAACGGCATCTGTGACCTTCCCACTTACAAAAATTGATAACGCACTGTAGAACATGTACTGCCAGCCAAATAAATAACCTGCAACGAAGACAATTAGTGCGTTAAAATAAATTGAAATCGAGCCAACGGAACGCCCCGTTTTTTTCCGAATGGTAATGCTTAGAATATCTAAGCCCCCAGAAGAAACCCCGTTTTTTAAAACAAAACCAATTCCTGATCCAGAAATCGCCCCACCAAAAATAGCACAGATAATTGGATCTTGAGTCATCACCGTTTGCGGAACAATATGCATAAATAATGAAGTTAAAGTCACGGTAATGAAAGTAAAAATTGTAAACTTCTTACCTATTTTTTTCCACGCAATAAAGAATAACGGCACGTTTAAAAGATACAATGTAATGGAGACAGGCACATTAAAACCGACAATTTTTGTTGAGAGGGTTGTTAAAATTTGTGCCAAGCCTGTTAAGCCACTGGAATAAATATTTCCTGGTTGATAGAAAAAGTTCATGGCAATTGATGCAAGAATAGCATAGACAATCGACACGGAAAATTTTGTTGTATAGTCATGAACTGGCAGTCCGTCATAAATTTTTTTCATAAATAATAGCCTCGTTTCAGGTTTTCAATAAATTACATTTCTTTTCATATTATACGTGGTTTACCGAGAGAAAAAAAGAGATTCCTATAATAATTACGGAAGATTCATCAAATGTTTATAGAAATGAAAAAAGAACGAAATCTTAACGATTTCGTTCTTGGGTTGTTTCATAATGGGCTCTTGGTCCACCAATATATTTAGGACGAGAATATAATGCTGTAACATGGGCCGCACCTAACGTTCGAATGCTCAAGCGAAGAGGAACTTGCACATGTTTTACATGCATACCGATAGATGTATCGCCAATGTCAATCCCTGCTTGAGCAACAATATGCTCCACTTCCACAGGTTCATCAAATTTTTCAAAGGCAGCCACTGAACAAGAACCGCCAGCATGTAATTGTGGTACTACCGAGACAATTTCAAAGCCTTTTTCTTCAGCCACACGACGTTCCATCGCTAAAGCACGATTAATATGTTCGCATCCTTGGACAGCCAAAGAGATGCCTTTTTTATCTAATTGTTCAATTAAGGTTGAGACAATCCATTGTCCTACTTCGGCACTGGAATTTTTACCAATGACGCCACCTACTACCTCGCTAGTGGTACAACCTAAAACAAATAGGTCCCCTTTTTGTAAATTTCCTGCTGTAATGACTTCTTCTGTAATTGTCACTAACTGTTCTTTTAACATTTTTTCATCGATAGTCATTTGTTCATCCTTCTTTCTTCTAAACGACCATTTTTTGGTAACACACGTTTTAATGTTTGACTAAGAGGCAATGCTACAATCACCCCAAATAAGGATTGAATGATATTCCCTGGTAATGAGGCAATCCCCGCACCCACGCCATAAAGCCAGCTAGTCGCTAAAGCATACCCGCTAATCATGAGGAGACTGGCTAAAAGTAATCCTAGCGTTTGCATCTTTTTATTTTTATTAAAGAAGTGCCCTGCTAACCAACCTTGTCCGCCATGAATCAATAACGAAAAAACGAACCATTGTGGATAGCCTGACAATAAATCAATTAAACCACCGCTTAAAGCTCCGACTGTCAAGCCACCAATCGGACCAAAAAGTAAACTAGCAATGTAAATCCCTGCATCCGCCAATGTAACAAAGCCATTTGTTGCTGGGACGGGGATAATAAAGACCATTGACACAGCCACTGTTAAAGCGGTAATTACTGCATATAGACTAATTTTTCTTGTCATTATCCGCCACACCTCCTGCTAGTAATCCTTCATGCCACACACTTCCAAAAGCTGCATTTAGCTGGACCCCAGAAACAATGGCTTCATGAACGTATGTTTTTGCTAAATCAACTGCTTCAATTAACGGATATCCTTTAACTAAATTCGCACCAATTGCAGAGGCAAAGGAACAACCAGCGCCATCAATGGTGTGGGCCATTACTTTTTCTTTGACCAATTGAATATGTTGTTGTCCATCATAAAAAAAGTCACGTGCTTCTTGGCCAAGCCAACGATTACCACCTTTAATCACCACCGTTGCCGCTCCTAAAGAGTTTAACTCTTCCGCCGCTTGTTGAACTTCTTCGACGGTTGTTAATTTTCTGCCAATGAGTAATTCTGCTTCTTTTAAATTAGGCGTTATAATCGTTGCGAATGGAAAAAGTTTTTCAATCAATAACTGCATGTATCTTTTTTCATAAACTGAAGTCGTTTCTTTAAAAGCCAAGACAGGATCCAACACCACCGGCAGACCTGCGTGCTTTTTCAAAAAGGTTGCAATTTGTAGCATACTTTCTTCACTGTGAATCAAGCCAATCTTGATGCCGTCTAAACTCCCGGCAGGTATGGAAGCGAGTTGCTCTTTCACCAAAGAAGTCTCCAGGTCATGAATCTGAAAATGATTCTTGGGGGCTGTAGCAAGGCAAGTTAAAGTTGATAAGCCAAAGACTTGATGATTTTCAAACGTTTTTAAATCTGTTTGAATCCCGCCACCTGAAAAAGGATCGGAACCGCCAATTGTTAAAATTATTTTTGTCATTTGTTTCGCTCCTTTATACACTCAGTTATCATACAAAGTTTTCTAAAAAGAAAAAACAGCCAATTGGCAGATTTTTAGCTCAGCCACTTTTTATTTTGTTATCCTTTTCCTTCCCAAAGAAAGAGTGACCTCATCCGTCAATGAAGTCACTCTTTCTTTAGATTTAACATTTATTCGTCAATGGCTGTTACATCAATGTTTAATTCAAACAATTGTAATGGAGAAACTAAACTTGGTGCGTTGTTCATTGGGTCAATTGCTTTCCCGTTTTTAGGGAAGGCAATCACTTCACGAATATTTTCTTCCCCAGCCAATAGCATTGCTAAGCGGTCTAGCCCTAAAGCAATCCCTCCATGTGGCGGGAAGCCGTAATCTAATGCGTCTAGCAAGAAACCAAATTGGTCTTGTGCTTCTTCTTTTGTAAAACCTAACGTTTCAAACATTTTTTCTTGTAATTCTCGTGTATGGATCCGTAATGAGCCACCGCCTAATTCGTAGCCGTTTAAGACAACATCGTAAGCTTCAGCATACACAGAGGCTGGGTCTGTTGCTAAGCGGGCCACATCCTCTGCTTTTGGTTGTGTAAATGGATGATGAGCAGAAACATAGCGGCCAGCTTCTTCATCATATTCAAACAACGGCCAATCCACAATCCATAAGAAATTGAATTTCGATTCATCAATTAAACCTAATTCTTTACCTAAACGTGTACGTACCGCACCTAAAGCAGCGGCTACGATTTCAGGTTTATCGGCACCAAACATTAAAATATCACCGACTTCTGCATTGGTAGCAGCAATTAATTCATCACTAACTTCTGTTAAGAATTTAGCAATTGGTCCTTTTAAGCCATCTTCTTCAACTTTTAACCAAGCTAAGCCTTTTGCACCAAATTGACTCACATACTTACCTAAGTTATCCATATCTTTACGAGAATACTTATCTGCGGCGCCTTTTGCATTCAAAGCCTTCACATGTCCACCATTTTCCAACGCTGCTTGGAAAACTTTGAAGTCTACGTCTTTCACTACATCTGCAACATCAATTAATTCCATAGCAAAACGAGTGTCGGGTTTATCGCTACCATAGCGTGCCATCGCTTCGTCATAGCTCATTCGTGGAAACGGAACAGAAATCTCAATTCCTTTTGTCTCTTTCATCACTTCAGCCAACATATTTTCTGTATATGTTTGAATTTCTTCTGGTGTTAAAAAGGTCGTTTCGATATCGATTTGTGTAAATTCTGGTTGACGGTCGCCTCGTAAATCTTCATCACGGAAACAACGAACGATTTGGTAATAGCGATCGAAGCCTGCCCCCATTAATAATTGTTTAAAGAGTTGTGGTGATTGTGGCAAAGCATAAAAATGACCGGCATGGACACGAGAAGGAACCAAATAATCTCGAGCGCCTTCTGGTGTTGATTTGCCTAAATAAGGAGTTTCAATGTCTAAAAAGTCATGATTATCTAAATAGTGACGGATTGTTTTCGTTACTTGGTGACGTAATTTAATGTTGTTTGTCATTGATGGACGACGTAAATCTAAATAACGATATTTCATGCGCAATTCGTCATTAACGTTATTATCATCTTCAATGGTAAATGGCGTTGTTTTCGCAGTATTTAAAATCGTAATGTCAGTCGCCATCACTTCAAACTCGCCAGTTTTCATTTTGGGATTAATCGCTTCTTTATCACGATAAACGACTTGACCTTTAACTTCGATGACGTATTCACTACGACATTTATCAGCAATTTCCCATGCTTCTTTTGACTTTTCTGGGTTAAAGACCACTTGGACGATTCCTTCACGGTCACGTAAATCAATAAAGATAACGCCTCCTAAGTCACGACGTTTTTGAACCCATCCTTTTAATACAACTTCTTTTTCAATAAATTCGGCAGATACATTGCCGCAATAGGTTGTGCGTTTTGCCATTTCTCAATCTCTCCTTTTTATTCTTCAATCATTTTTGTCATCATTTCGTCATACACTTCATCAAATGAATCATGAATAGCACTTAACGGGAAGGCTTTTTCTTCGCGTGTTGCCATTGATTTTACGTTGACAATGCCTTCATTCAATTCATTTTCACCGATTGTTAAAACTAATTTTGCTTGTAATTTATCGGCCGTTTTAAATTGCGCTTTTGGTTTGCGATTCATGTAATCACGATCAGCTGAGAAACCAAAGTTACGAATGCTTTGAACAAGTTGCAAAGCTGCGACGTTGGTTTCTGAACCAATCCCAACCACATATGCGTCTAATTCAGATAACGCTGGAATCACAACTTCTTCAGCTTCCATTGTTAACAACACTCGCTCAATGCCCATACCAAAACCAAAACCTGGTGTGTCTGGGCCGCCTAATTCTTCAACTAAACCATTGTATCGGCCTCCTGCACAAATAGTTGATTGCGCACCCATTTTAGGCGCTTCACTCATAATTTCAAAAATTGTGTGTGTGTAATAATCCAGGCCGCGAACCATATTACTATCAATTTCATAAGGAATTTCTAGTAAATCTAACATATCAGTTACTGCTTCAAAATGTGCTTTAGATGGTTCATTTAAATAATCTAAAATGGAGGGCGCTTCTGCGACGATCACCTTGTCTTTTTTATCTTTGCTGTCTAACACCCGCAATGGATTTTCGTGTAAGCGACGTTGTGAATCCTCGCTTAATTCTGCCATATGGGGCTCTAAATAATCGATTAATGCTTGACGGTACGTAGCACGTGTTTCTTTATCCCCTAAGGAATTAATAACTAATTTGATTTGTTGGATGCCTAATTGTTTGAAGAAGTCCAAAGCCATAGCCATAATTTCAACATCCAATGCTGGGTTTTCACTACCAAATGCTTCCACACCAATTTGATGGAATTGACGCAAACGACCAGCTTGTGGGCGTTCATAGCGGAACATCGGCCCCATGTAATAGGTTTTATATGGTTTCGTATATTCCGGACCATATAATTTATTTTCAACGAAGGCCCGAACAATTGGCGCTGTCCCCTCAGGACGTAGCGTCACGTGACGGTCTCCTTTATCATAAAAATCATACATTTCTTTTGAAACAATATCTGTAGTATCGCCAACACTGCGAGATATCACTTCATAATGTTCAAAAATCGGGGTTCTGATTTCTTGGTATTGATAATCTTTAAAAATCAAACGAGCTGTTTCTTCCACAAATTGCCATTTTTCAGAAGTTCCTGGCAAAATATCGTTTGTTCCTTTTGGTTTTTGATAACTCATTGTCTTTCTCTCCTTCTATCATTCCACAAAAATGTGTGCGCCATTTTCTTTTTTCTAAAAATGAAAAAAGCCCTTGTATGTTGAACATACAAGGGCGTAAAAGTCTCTTTTACACGGTACCACCTAGTTTTGAAAGATTTGACTCTTTCCTCAACGATTAACGCTCGTAACGGGACGGCTTTTCTTCCGTCCATCTCCAGAATGTCTTTCACTTTCACTGTTGAAGTTGCTCTCAGCCACGGCAACTCTCTCTTCGCAGACAGATGAAACTTACTCGTTCCTTCGTAGATTTTTAATATTATCTATAAACTACTAAAGTTCTCTTAGAAAGTCAAGGGTTTCCGACAGGAAAATCAATTATTTTTCTCGTGTATCAATCACAATGGTCACTGGACCATCATTGGTCAACGACACTTGCATATCCGCGCCAAATTCTCCTGTGGCTACCGCTATTCCTTCTGCTTCTAATTGTTGATTAAATAATTCATACAAAGGAATCGCCACATCTGGACGAGCCGCTTCAATAAAACTGGGACGATTGCCTTTTTTAGTTTTTGCATAGAGGGTAAATTGAGAGATACTCAAAATTGATCCTTCAATCTCTTGAATACTGCGATTCATTTTTCCTTCGTCATCTTCAAAAACACGTAATTTACTGATTTTGCCAACAACATAAGCCACATCTTCTGGCGTGTCTTCTTGATGAATGCCCACCAGCACCATGAAGCCTTGTTTGATTTGTCCCACTATCTGCTCTTCTATCGCAACTTGTGCTTGACTGACTCTTTGAATAACTACTTTCATCTTTTTTGCCTCACTTTTAACACTTACCCATTGGTTCGACGAACACTATAAACATCTGGTACACTTTTAATTTTGTCAACGATGGTTTTTAAATGAGAAAGGTTTTGAATTTTCACAGTGACATGAATCTGGGCCATCTTATCTTTGGATGGACGAGCTTCAACGCCGACTAAATTTTTTGTCATCGAACTAATGACTTGTAAAACATCACTCAGTAAGCCACTACGATCATAGCCGTAAATCTCCAAATCGGCAGCGTATTCTTTGCGACTGTGCTCGGTATCTTCCCACTCAACTTCAATTAGACGTTGTGCTAATTCTTCTTGATGTTGTACGTTAGGACAGTCCGCACGATGAATTGAAACGCCCCGTCCTTTGGTAATGTAACCAACGATTTCATCACCAGGCACTGGATTACAACAGCGGCTTAAACGAATCAATAGGTTGTCCACCCCTTGAATCACGATGCCGCCTTCATGACGAACTTTCATTTTTTCTGATTCTTTTTTAGCTGGCTGATTTAACAACTCTTCTGCTTCTTGGCGTTGACGTTCCAACTCTTGTTCGCGGCGTTCTTTTTCTGTTAAACGATTGCACACTACTTGCGCACTTACTTCGCCATAACCTACTGCCGCAAATAAATCATCTTCCGTTTGAAATTTAAATTTATCTAGCACTTCCGCCATTTTATTCTTCGTTAAAAATTCTTTCGGTGTAAAGCCGATTTCTGTCATGTATTTAATGACAGCATCATGCCCTTTAATAATGTTATCTTCACGGTCTTGTTCTTTAAAGAAACGTTTGATTTTATTTTTGGCTTTACTTGTTTTAACCATTTTCAGCCAGTCGCGACTAGGTCCGAAAGAATTCGGTGATGTTAAGACTTCAATAATATCCCCATTTTTTAGGACATAGTCTAACTGTACCATTTTGCCGTTGACCTTCGCACCGGTTGTTTTATTTCCAATTTCAGTATGAATGCTGTAGGCAAAATCTAGTGGTCCGGAGCCTTTTGGCAGTTCGGTTACATCTCCACTTGGCGTAAAGACATAGACTTTGTCGCTAAAAATGTCTTCTTTCACACCTTGCATAAATTCAGAAGCATCATAGCTTTCATCTTGTAATTCAATAATTTCATGGAACCAATCGACTTGCTTCGTCAGTTCATCTGTTTCAATTTTTTCCGCTTTGCCTTCTTTATAGGCCCAATGAGCCGCCACCCCAAATTCGGCGATTTGGTGCATCTCATGGGTCCGAATTTGGACCTCTACTGGATTCCCTTTTGGTCCAATAACTGTCGTATGGATAGATTGATACATATTCGCTTTTGGCATAGCAATATAATCTTTAAAGCGACCTGGCATTGGTGTCCAACGTGTATGAATCGCACCTAACACGGCATAGCAATCTTTAATGGAATCGACAATAACACGAATGGCTAATAAGTCATAGATTTCATTAAACTGTTTCTTTTGGTCCTTCATTTTACGATAGATTGAATAAATATGTTTTGGTCGACCATATATTTCTGCGTAAATTTCTAAATCTTCCGTAGCTAAACGAATATCTTCGACTGCTTCTGCCACATAAGCTTCACGTTCATCGCGTTTGCTTTGCATCAAATTAACAATTCGATAGTATTGGTTGGGGTTAATATAACGTAAGGCCGTATCTTCTAATTCCCATTTAATTCGACTAATCCCTAAGCGATGTGCTAAAGGCGCATAAATTTCTAAAGTTTCTTGTGCAATCCGTCGTTGCTTATCTTCACGTAAATGTTTTAATGTGCGCATATTGTGCAAACGATCGGCTAGTTTCACCATAATAACCCGTAAATCTTGCGCCATTGCCAATAACATTTTTCGATGATTTTCAGCTAATTGTTCTTCATGAGATTTATATTTAATTTTTCCTAGTTTCGTTACGCCATCGACTAACATTGCGATGTCTTCGCCAAATTCTTCTTTTAAATCGTCCAGTGTTACGTCCGTATCTTCGACAACATCATGTAAAAATCCTGTTGCTACAGTATGGGGATCCATATGTAATTCAGCCAGAATGCCTGCCACTTGAATCGGATGGATGATGTAAGGTTCACCTGATTGTCGGACTTGACCTTCGTGTGCTTTTTCAGCATAAGTTAATGCTTTTTGAACCAACTCAACATGTTCTGGTCCCATATAGGTACTTACAATTTTGATGACCGCTGGGCCTGTCAGTATTTCTTCTTTTGGCATGGTATTCACTCCTCTATGAAGGTGACCTTTGGATAAAGAACACTTCGTTCACGTTTTATCTATTTTAATAAAAAAGAAAAGTACCACTTGAAACAGTAGCACTTTCAACAACTCTATTATACTAAATTTCCCTTAAATTTCAATCACTGTCGCTTTTTTACTCTCTGTTTATTCAAAGAGAATGCCTACAAGAATTTTACAGGCGGGCTTTCGTTTAATTTAAAAGTTCCATTTGGTAGCTAACCGCACTTAAAAGATACAACGGTGCTGTTTCTGCTCGTAAAATTCTCGGACCCAACCCGCAAAGTTT
Organism: Enterococcus sp. DIV2453a; assembly: GCF_050533535.1. Lineage (NCBI taxonomy): Bacteria > Bacillati > Bacillota > Bacilli > Lactobacillales > Enterococcaceae > Enterococcus > Enterococcus sp. DIV2453a. The sequence continues at coordinate 1,710,267 of NZ_CP172899.1, forward strand.
CGCCCCAGCCTGCAGAAATTGTTCAATTTCTTGCGGCGCAAAGCCACCTTCAGGTCCAAAGAGCACACACAAACGTGCGCCTGGCTGGCAAGTGGATAATACTTGTGCTAACTGACTTTTTTCTCCTTGTTTTGCTGATTCTTCATACGCAACCAAGACTGTGTCATATGAGTCAAATTGCGCAATGATTTCTTGTGTTTTTTCCACCAAAGAAACATTTGGTGTCTGCTGCCGATGCGATTGCTCCGCCGCTTCTGTGGCAATTTTTTGTAATCTTTTTTCTTTGGCTGCTCTTTTTTTGTGGTCCCATTTGACAACGGAAGTTTTCGCAGGAAAGCCGATAAACTGATTGCCACCTAGCTCCGTGCCTTTTTGAACAATCCATTCTAACTTGTCCCCTTTTGGTAACCCACACGCAATCGTCACTTCAATTGGCAATTCTTTGTCCATTTCTTCTTTACTAATTTCTTTAAAGTAAACAGACGTTGGATCAATTTCCACAATCTCAGCTAAAATGGCAGTTTTATTTTGAAATACTAAATAACAACGATCATTCGGCGTCATTCGCATAACTCGCACAATATGATGATAGTTTTCATCTGCGACTTTATACAAATCTTTTTCTTGATAATCTTCTTTCATGAAATACCGTTGCATTTTACTCTTCCTCTGGTTTCTTCAAGATAATCGCATACCAGTCGCCTTGATTAAAGAGTTGGTCCACCACAAAACCGACTTTCGTTAGTGCTTCTAAAACCATTGCTTTTTTATCTTCAATAATTCCAGAAATAATGAAGGTACCGTCTTGTTTTAGCAAACGCCAAGCATCTTCAATCATTAACACAATAATATCTGCCAAAATATTTGCGACGATTACATCAGCAGAATGGTCAATCCCTTTTAGTAAATCATTGGCTGACACATGAACATCGGCCGCAATGGGATTTAAATCCATATTTTCTTTTGCCGCTGCAACTGCTACTTCATCTAAATCATATGCGTAGACGTCTTTAGCCCCTAAATAGCGACTTGCAATACTCAAAACACCAGAACCCGTCCCTACATCTAGAACTGTTTCGCCACCACGTAAAACAGTTTCTAAAGCTTGCAAGGTTAAACGAGTCGTTGGATGCGTGCCTGTACCGAAAGCCATGCCCGGATCCAATGTGATAATTTTTTCTGCTTCATCTTGTGCATGATAGGCTTCCCAACTTGGCACAATCGTTAAGAATCGTGTGACACGGACAGGATGATAATATTTTTTCCAAGCAGTTGCCCAGTCGCTTTCTGCTACTTCACTAATTGTCATTTCGTTTTTACCAATGGATAAGCCGTACTCAGGCAAGCGTAAAATATTTTCTTTCATAAATGGTAAAATTTCTGGTAAGAAGGTTGTTTCAGGAAAATAAGCCATCACAATCGCCCCTTCTTTAATGTGGGTGAATTGCTCTTTATCTAAAATTTCCCCATACAGATCACTTTCAAAATTTTCAATGTCCAACGCATCTTCAATGGCCACGCCACTTGCGCCAGCTTCCATCATAATGTTTGAAATTGCTTCAACTGCTTCGCTAGCCGTTTCTACTTTTACTTCTGTCCACTTCATGTTCTCACCTCTAAATTAATAACTTGGATACGCAATCCATTGTTCTTTTTCTGTTTCTGCCACTTTTTTAATCATCGCTTCAAAATCTGCTGGCTCCCAATGCAATTCAAAAACTTCCGCTGTTTCATCTGATAAAAAGTCTAACAAATCACTTTGCCCTTCATCTAAAACCACTTTTAAATAGTGAATGAATCCGTCTAAAACTGCTTTGCGTAGCCCTTTTTTTCCTTCATAAGGAATTGTGACTAAATACTCTTCATCATCAACGACTGACTTTTGCGGATTATAAAATAACAAGCCATCTTCAAATTCAATGAATTCTTCTTCTGAAAGCGTACCGTCAACATCATCAATCGCCACTTGTTCATTGTTTTCTGCATATAAACGAACAATGACTTCGATGGTATGGTTTTTGCGATCCCAATCAAGGCCTACTTCGTAATCTGCTAAGTGTTTTTCAAGTTGTTCCTCTAAGTATGTGAGCATTGTTGCTTTTTTCATTTTCTTCATCCTTCCAGCCAAAATCTATTTGGTCTACTGCTGTTCTTTTTTGTTTAGAAATATATGGATTGCCAGCCACGACGTATCTTAAAGGCAACTCTGTCCAACGACCTTTATTGGGAATTCCAATTCGTGGTAGTGCCTCAATTTTTTTCGGAAATTTTCGTTTTTCTGGCACGAGCCGTAACGAACTAGAAAAAATCGACTGCCCATATAATTGCTTATCAATTCCTAAGGCTGCAACTAATTTACCTGGTCCATTGGTCAATTCCACGCCTTGACGTCCTTGGCGATTTTCAATCATTTTGTCGACACCTTCAACAGGTTCAATCGCGCGGATCATCACCCCTTGTGGTTTGCCTTGTTCTTGTGTCACCATATTTAAAATTAAATGCGTGTGCATAGTATATAAATAAATCGTGCCTGGTTTGTCATACATGGCTTGTAAGCGTGGCGTTTTTCTCAAGCCAAAGCTATGGGCCGCCTCATCATCAGGACCTAAATAAGCTTCTGCATCCACAATGTACCCACCTAAAACGCCTGTTGCTGTTTCGTGCTCTAAGTACATCCCTAACAAGTATTGTGCCACTTCTTCAGTTGTTTTTGTGTTAAAGATATTTATCGTTTCTTTCATTTCTTTCACCACTCCCTATCATACACGAAACCTTCCGCTATATCCATCTAAAACCCAAAAAACCACCAAAAAGCGAATGTACGTTCTTTATGTTATAATAAGATGATTATGAAAAAGGAGGTCCTTTTATGCAACAACCTTTAGCCTATCGAATGCGACCTCGTCACTTAGACGAAGTAGTTGGTCAACAACATTTAGTCGGCCCTGGTAAAATTATTCGTCGGATGGTCGAAGCCAAAATGCTTTCATCGATGATTCTTTATGGGCCGCCTGGCACTGGTAAAACCAGTATTGCCAGCGCAATCGCTGGTTCAACAAATTATGCCTTTCGCATGTTGAACGCGGCCACAGACACCAAAAAAGATTTACAAATCGTTGCTGAAGAAGCCAAAATGAGTGGCACAGTGATTTTACTGCTTGATGAAATTCACCGATTAGATAAAACAAAACAAGATTTTTTGCTCCCTCATTTAGAAAACGGACGAATTATTATGATTGGAGCCACTACCGAAAATCCATATATTACAATTAACCCTGCGATTCGTAGTCGCACGCAAATTTTTGAAGTAAAGCCCTTAACAGAAACAGACATTCAGCAAGCGATTCAAGAAGCCTTAACCGATAGCACACGTGGCTTAGGCGATTATCCCGTCCACTTAGAAGTAAAAGCATTACAACATTTGACACGCGCAACGAACGGTGACTTACGTAGTGCGCTAAATGGACTAGAATTAGCTGTTAAATCAACACCCAAAAATGAACAAGGCGAAATTAAGATCACCTTACCGATTATTGAAGAGTGCGTGCAACGAAAAGCCTTAACCCATGATAAAGATGGCGATGCCCATTATGATGTAATTTCCGCTTTCCAAAAGTCGATTCGAGGAAGCGATGTAGATGCTGCACTTCATTATTTAGGGCGCTTGGTTGAAGCAGGTGATTTACCGATTATTTGTCGTCGTTTAATGGTCATTGCTTACGAGGATATCGGTCTTGGGAATCCTGCGGCGGCCGCTCGGACGGTCACCGCTGTTCAAGCCGCCGAAAAGCTAGGGTTTCCAGAAGCTAGAATTCCTCTAGCCAGTGTCGTCATTGATTTATGTTTATCGCCAAAATCAAATTCTGCAGTCACAGCGATTGATGCTGCTTTGGCAGATATTCGACAAGGCTCTGTGGGAGACGTTCCTGATCATTTGCGTGATGCCCACTATGCTGGAGCCAAAGAATTAAACCGTGGTATTGGTTATCAATACCCACATAATTTTGAAAACGGTTGGGTCGATCAGCAATACTTACCTGACAAATTAAAAGAGGCACGTTATTACGAACCGATTGATATTGGTAAATATGAACAAGCCTTACATCAGCAACTCAAGCGTATCCAAGAATGGAAACAGAAAAAATAACAAAATAATACGCTTTCAAAAAAAGAAACAATCTCGTTGCCGATTTTGAGAGAGTATGCTATTATAAAGATGGTAAATCTGTGATGTACGCGTTGTCCTTTCACTGTGTTGACCGAACATTTTTATTGATATCTAGGGATCCTGCTTGTATCAAAGTTGGTAACATGCCTTTTCTTTTGGTAGTTCAATACTGCGATCGAGGAACCCACCTGCTTATCTTGCGGGTTCAATACTCTAGGACGATTACCGGCATCGACGGATTTTACCATTTTCATGAAGATTTCTAAACAATTTGCTCTGGCAAGTTGTTTTTTTTTGGAGGACAAGATGATTCGTATACTCGTACTATTACTCGCCGTTGTCACAGGCGTAGCCAGTTATTATTTGATGAAGAAAAGTGCAGCTTTTTTACCACTCTTAAAAAAAGAAACTGCAACAGAAAGTCAACAGTTTATCGAACGTTTTGGGCGTTATTACTTGATTATCGCCATTCTAGGTGTTCTAGCGGCTATTTTTAATCGCCCGTTATTGTCAATTGGTTTTATCTTTTTTGTTTTATTACTTTCAACGTTGTTTAGTTTAACTTTTGCAAAAAAAATGTCATAAAAGACGATGAATTTAAAGAGCGTGGGACAAAAATCACTTTGGATTTTTGCTCCATGCTCAAAAACTGATAAACGGCGGGAACAGAAGCAACTCCTTCGGAAATAAGCCGGAATTCTCCAAAAATTAAAGAACAATTTTCGGAAATCCCTTCTTATTTCTCGGAGTTAAACGCTTCTATCCCGACCTCTTTTTTTACAAAAAAATGCCAATATTCAGAAAAAAAGAAGCGGTTTCAGTTTCTTTTTTTCTTTGTTTGTTTTACAATTATTATAGAAACAATTAATGATTTTTTTTACGCTGAAAGGAGCGGTTATTATGTTACAACAATATCAAAAAATTATGATAGCAATCGATGGTTCTGACGAAGCAGACTTAGCCTTTAAAAAAGCGGTCAACGTCGCTAAACGAAACGATGCTGAATTACTATTAGCACATGTTGTTGATACGCGCTCTTTCCAATCAGTGTCCTCTTTTGATGGTGCGCTAGCAGAAGAAGCAATGTCAATGGCAAAAGAAACCTTAGACACCTACCAACAACAAGCGGTGGATATGGGACAAACAAAAGTCTCTAGCGTTCTAGCCTATGGTTCTCCTAAGAACATTATTGCCAAAGAATTACCAAAAGAATACAACATTGATTTAATTATGTTAGGAGCAACTGGATTAAATGCCGTTGAGCGTTTATTTATTGGCTCTGTCTCTGAATCAGTTATCCGTAACGCTAGCTGCGATGTTCTCGTTGTACGGACGGATTTAGACAACAAATTACCAAAAAATGAAGAAAAATAAAGAATAAAAAGAAACTGAGCCAACTATCACTTTTGATAGTTGGCTCAGTTTCTCTTTATTGACCTATTAAGCACACCTTGTGAGAGCGTCTCACAAGGTGTGTTCGTTTAATTATTTTAGACGTTCTACGTCACGGGCAATCATTAACTCTTCGTCAGTTGGTACTAATAGAAGCTTGATTTTTGAATCATCAGTTGAGATAACTGCTTCTTCACCGTGTACATTATTTTTGTCATCATCGATTTCACAACCAAACCAAGTCATGCCATCAATAATATCTTTACGAACGCCCACTGCATTTTCACCGATTCCAGCAGTAAAGACAATCGCATCAACGCCATTCATAACAGTGACATAGCTACCAATGTATTTACGAATACGATCGATAAAAATGTTGTATGCTGTTTGAACTTCAGGTTTATCTAAGTTTGATTGAATATCGCGCATGTCGCTTGATAAACCATTTGTTAAACCTAATAAACCAGATTTTTTGTTTAAAATATCAACCATGTCTTGTACATCAGTCAAGCCAAGTTTTGTCATTAAATAAGGCAATAGTGACGCATCAACATCCCCTGAACGAGTCCCCATTGTAACGCCAGCAAGAGGAGTGAAGCCCATCGATGTATCAACTGATTTACCACCATCAACTGCAGTGATTGAAGCACCATTTCCTAAGTGACAAGTGATAATTTTCAAGTCTTCAATTGGACGACCTAACATTTCTGCAGCACGTTGAGAGACATAACGATGACTTGTTCCATGTGCCCCATATTTACGTGCAGCAAATTTTTCATAGTATTCACGCGGTACACTATATAAATAGTTGTGTTCTGGCATTGTTGTGTGGAACGACGTATCAAAGACTGCCACGCTAATGATTTCTGGTAAGATATGTTTAAATGCTTTAATTCCCATTGCATTCGCTGGGTTGTGTAAAGGTGCTAATTCAGATAAAGCTTCAATTTTTTCTAATACTTCGTCTGTAATAACAACAGAATCTTTAAATTCTTCTCCACCAGCAACTACACGGTGACCAACACCAGTAATTTCATCATAAGAACCTAAAATGTTTAAGTCGATTAATTGGTCTAGTAACATTTTTACTGCCACTTCATGGTTATCAATATCAACAATTACTTCATATTTTTGTCCTTCACCATATTTAATTGTGAAGATAGAATCTTTTAAGCCAATACGTTCAACGATTCCTTTAGCGATCACTTCTTCATTTGGCATTTGGTATAATTGCCATTTTAAACTTGAACTACCTGCATTAATTGCAATTGTTTTAGACATAATTTTCTCCTCTTCGTTACTATTTTATTTTAAATTTGAAGCTTTCCAAGCTTCAAATTGTTTAAAGAACTCCGTTACTTTATTGATATCTTTCAAAGAGGCAAGTTTTGCTAACAAAACTTCCTTCACTTGCTCAGCATCTGCACCCTTGTTTTGAACAAGCAAGATACTTTTACGTGATTGTTCTGACTTAAACAATTCATCAGGTAACTGTATCATTCCTTGTAAATAGACATTTTTTGTCAACCAATTTTTAAAGAATTCACTTTGCTCAGTCTCTAAAATATTGGTCGGGATTAAGAATAAGCCAAACCCTGCTGGCTTCACGTATTTCATAGCTTGCTCCATTAATAAATGATGCGCATAACTATGGCCTTCCTCCGCAGCAGCAGCAAATCCCTTTGCTCGCTCATCATTTGGATAATAGCCAATCGGCAAGTCACTTAATGCTAAATCAACTGGATCCAATAACAAATCTTGCAATCCGTCTTGATGGAACAACTGAATATTGGCTTGTGACCAAGCATTGTTCACAGAAGATACCGCCAAAAGTGTTTCATCGATATCCACACCATAACCAGAAACTTTGTAACCAGCTGTTTCAAGGTTCAGCAGAACCGTTAACAGTAAATTTCCCATTCCTGAAGCAGGATCTAAAATTTTTAATGGCTCTGATTTATTTGTTAATTGTTCTACTAAATAAACAAACAAAAAGCCAATACCGTCTGGTGTCAATTGATGATTTGCTTGAAGCTGCTCTTTTCTCGTTCCTTTTAACAAAAGTAATTGGGACAAGCGTCGCACATCTTCAGGAGCTAAATCAATTTTTTTAATCGTATGATACAGCGTTTCTAATTGTTTCACTGTCTCTGGATTAGGTACTCCGTCAAGTACTCGTACTTGAAAATCATCTAAAATATTTTCACCATTTTCAATATACGCATCTAAAAAAGAAGTATCCAATGACTGTTGCAATAACTGGATTGCTTGTTCCATTGGCTCGAAAGCCTCTTCAATTTTTTCTGGGAACAAATTAGCACCTCTATTCTATTCAAAATGTAACAACTTCCATACCTGTTTTATTTTAACGAAAAAAGAAAGAATAATCAATGCCTTTACTGTCTTTCTTCTAAAATCTAATAATTTGTAGAAAAACAACGCTATTCCAGTATTGTTTCCGCTTTTTTTTGATGAGAAACTCTCTCTTGATATTGGTATTTTCGACCAGATTTGTTTAATAAAACAGTTATTCTTAATTGTTCATTTTTGTATGTATAATCGAGGGTCACTTGCGCGTATACGAGCCTTTCTTCTGTTTTTAACTTTCGTCTATTTTGTTTAACATCTGCAAGAAATAAATGAAGGATACTTTTCCCTGCATAGTATTCCTGGGTAGCTTGCGTAAATTTTTGTGTTAACTGACGTTCTTCTAGTAACTGAAGGGTGAGAAAACTCATCAAATAAACAAAGGCCATGGCCGTGAACAATAAGTTTCCTGAATATTTTTGCCTCATTAAAATTCTCCCTTTATTGGAAAAAAACTATCAAATGTTTTTCCAGAAGTAAAAGTAATTTCCAAAGTAAACGATTGTCCTTCATTTTTAAACTGTCCATTTTTGATACCAATTAACAGCGGTTGGTAGCCTTTACCATTGATTCGCTTAATAATTTTATCTTCTTTGATTTGAATTGAAATAGTCTTGTTTGTTTCTGAGTCGAGGAAAGAAATCTCTTGAGCAGAGCCTGTTTGGAAAACGAGCTTTTGACATTCTTTTTCTAATTGAATTAAAAAAATATGCCAGGATTTCGAATCATTGTTTTTCAAATATTGATTTCCGATAAAACTTTGTTGAATCATCAACTGAAACAATTGACACATACAACTTAAAACGACTAGTGCCACTAAACACTCTAACATCGTAAAACCCGCATATTTTTTATTGACCAATCAAAATCGCTCCTCTTGAATCTGTGACTTTTAGTATCCTTCTTCCCTCGTTCTCCATCAAAGAAAATCGGTAAGTTTCTCCTTGATATATCCGCTCTTTGAAACGTAAATCACCCGTCTGCTCTAAAAATAAAATTGCTTCGTATCCTAGACGAGTGCGCGTTAATTCTTGCTCCCGTTGATAATTTTGCTGAATTAATTGTGTAATAGTCAGGGAGAATATCCCTGCTACCACACATACAATACTAAAACTAACGAGACTCTCTAATAAAATAAAACCGCTATAAATAGTTAATTTTCTTCGTATATTTGCCACTCCCCATCTGAAATTCCATAACAATTTAAGGAACAAAAAAATCATACAATACGCATTAAATAGCTGTTTTGTCATTTTTAATAATCTAAGATATGTAAATAATACCGCAAATCTGTGGTAAATTTTGTGGTAAAAATACACCTATGAGTATTTGACATTTTATTGAGTTTAGAATACGGCTAACTGAATTAGTTTGCCTAGAAGGCGACTACGAAAAAAAAGACCTTATTCTTAAAAGAATGGAGGTCTTTTTTGTATTATAATAATAATCACACCAACTGACTTTTAGACTTTTATTTCAATTTTGTAAGTCAATCGTTAGATATATCAATGGATAAGTAGAATATTTCATTCTATTCTCTTTTTGAGGTGAATACAATGAAAAAAATAATTAAACATTTTATGAAACCTGTTGAAGTTTTTGAAACATTAGATGATGATATTGGGATGTTTTTAATCATTTCTATTTGCACAGCTCTGATCTTTACTTTCTTTAGTAAATAAAAAATGTGTTAAATAAATTCTCAGATACTTTCCGCAGTATATCAAATTGGGAAGTCAAAAATATCTAAAAAGAATTGACTTTTCATACAACGTATTTTTATGGACCATACAGGACTCGAACTGCAGTGCAAAAAAATCAAGCTTTTTTAAGCGGCTTATTTCCTAAACTGAACTGGAGATAAGCCGTTTAATTTTTGCTTAATTCTACTATATGCTATACCAGTAAATATATTCGTGCAAACCCTGAATAAATTGTTTAACAAATTCAAACTAAAATAAAAAACTAAAACAAATTACTACAAAGAAATAATGTCCTTTACTAATTTTGCAAATTCAATATCTCCATTAAATGGATGAACATATTTGTAGACTTCCCCGCCATTTTCTAAAAAATAGTTTCTGTTTTCGTGTTCCAATTCTTCTATTGTTTCTAGACAGTCTACAACAAAACCTGGTGCAACAATTAATATATTTTTAATACCTTTTGATGGTAATTTTTTCAAGGTATCATCAGTTGCTGGTTTTAACCATTCAGATGGCCCAAATTTCGATTGATAGGTTTGATAATAACGAATATCTCCTAATTTATCCATTATTAATTTTGTTGTTTTAGTACATTCCTTCGGGTAGTTATCCCCATCTTTTACATAAGACATAGGAATTCCGTGGTATGAAAAAACGATAGCATCTATTGGACTTTCATTCAAAGCTTCATTTATTTTTTTTGAAAAGTAATCTATATACTGTGGATTATTGTAAAATGATCGAATAAATTTAATATCCACTATCCTATCACTTTTTATAAAATAATTCATAACGGAATCAAACACTGATCCTACCGTTGTCCCAGAGTATTGCGGATACATTGGTATGACATTGAGTTCTTCAATCTCTTTTGATAATAATGTATCTAGAGCAGTTTCTATACTCGGTTCACTATATGACATTCCGATTGTAACTTCCACTTCTGGACATATATTTTTCAAATTTTCCATTTGTTTCTCAGTATATTCCAAAAGAGGAAATCCATTTTCAGTACAAATTTTTTGATAGAGTTTTGCTGATTTTTTTGGACGTATATTCAAGATAATACCGTTCAAAATCGGTTTCCAAATTATAGGATGTATTTTTATTACTCTTCTATCTGATAAAAAAGTTTTTAAATACTTCCTTACTTCCGTCTTGGAAGAATCTTTTGGTGTTCCTAAATTCACTAAGAGAATTCCTGTTCTTTTCAAAATAATTCACTACCTGTCTAATTCTATTATCGACCATGATGAATTCGAACCATCGACCGAATAGTCATGAGCCATTTGCTCTAACCAGCTGAGCTAATGGTCCAAGTAATAACTAGCTTATTGGGGATAAAATAGTTCTTACTAGTTATAGCTTAATATATAACAATTTTACTTTACTGATTTTCAATTTTCAACAAAAAAACGACCACCTTATTGAGAAAAGGCGGTCTGCGTGAAAAAATAAGAGTTTAAATATGTATAGATATTTTACAATATCTATTTTTTGAGTTCAATATTTTTATGTAAAAAAAGCCGCCTCATTGGGGTAAGGCGACAAGAGGTAGTAATAAAATGAAAAATAAAATTGTTTGGTAAAGATATTTTACCTCTTTCTTTTTTTAATTTCAAGTTTTCATTTTACAAAACAATTGTATTTTATTTATAATTCAAATATACAACTGTATTAAAAACACCTACTAAACATACACAACTTGGGGAAGTATTGTGCGTCTTAAGTAGGTGTTTTCTATATACACAAGATAATTTCGTTTTAACTACTATGATAAATTCGAACCATCAACCTAATGGTCATGAGCCGTATGCTCTAACTAGCTAAGCTAACAATTTTTAAATAAAAAATAACAGATCCTTTAACATGTAAAGAATCTGTTTAGAAAAAAGAGTATGCCATAAATCCTTGTCTTAAGTTTAACACAAAGACCCTAATCTAAACTAGGGTCTTTTTATTGGTACATCGATAATAGTTTCTCATAACTAATTACTGTTTTTTCTTTTTTGTTTTTTGGCTTAGAACTGTCTATAATATTAATTACTGCTGAATTAATTAATAAAACAGCTATTATACCACTTCTAATTTCTTTTCTGTAAATAAATGATACTTTCTGTCCTTCTTCAAACTGTTTACTTTTATCTGATGGTATAACTTCTTTCCATGTTCCAAATCCCATATGATGATCTCCTTTCGTTTTCAACATTCAGAGCCTATCAATTTAATCTTATAAAAAAAACGTTCCAATTAAATTGGAACGTTTTACCAAAACCTTTATTATGCTTTAAAAATATTAACAGCTTGCATACCGCGCTGTCCTTCTTCAATATCAAAAGTTACTGCTTGTCCTTCTTCTAATGACTTAAAACCATCCGCTTGAATTGCTGAAAAATGAGCAAATACATCATTGCCATCTTCACCTGTAATAAATCCAAAACCTTTGTCTGAGTTAAACCACTTTACTGTACCGTTGTTCATATATGTTTCCTCCTTGTGCATACCCTGTATGCGATTTGTTGCAAAAAATGTTTGATAAGCAAAAGGAGAATTATAGTCTTATGTATAGCGCTCTCGTTACATGTCAAAATTGATTACTTATTTATAATACCATACTATTTCCTATAAAGCAAATGAGTGTATTAAAACATGATGGACCAATACTATAAAAAGGTTATAATCCATCTACTCTAGACATGAAATATAAATATACGATACAAAAACCCCCTTGCACAATTATGATACAAGGGGCCTGTAGTCTTTTACTACAAGTAATTGCTTTATTATTCTAGCAAATTAGTTTTGTTAATTCAACCAATAAAATCATTCACGACTTATTAACAAAATTGTGTTTGGCTTTAAATTAGAACTGGGATATTAAGGAATATCGCTAAAGTAGCTATACTACACTTTTCCACTTATTTAAAAGGAAACTGTTCTCAAGTAATAGTAGCTTAGAAATAGTCTAATTCTATTTTTATTAGGATAAATTCCGTACACATTATCCTTTTCATAAATTCAAGCTTAACCTTGTTATAAAAAAAGAAAATCGGTTATGATTAACAAGTAAAATCTAAAAAAAACACCTACCGCACAGTCAACTGCTTGGGGAAGTACGTGCATCTGTGGTAGGTGTTTTCTTATGTAATACAATAGCTTTAAACTAAGCTACTTATTAGTAAAATTAAAATGCTCCTACCTAAGAACTTGTCATAAGATAGGAGCACCTCTTTTCTAAATCGAAAAGAGTCATAATATGAAAAGGTAACTCTATTGTAAATGAGCTACCTCTAAATTTCAACTGATTTTGCAAAAAATCAATGGCTCAATGTTTGACCAGGATAAATCAAGTTAGGATTTGCTAATCCGTTTAATGCAGCTAAGGTTTGATAAGTCGTACCAAGCTTAGCTGCAATACTTGATAAATTATCACCGTATTGAACTGTGTAAATGTTGCTTACTACTGATCCATTTACTTTCAAAATTTGGCCAGGGTAAATAAGATTTGGATTTGTCAATCCATTTAATGCAGCCAATGTTTGATAGTTTGTTCCGTATTGATAAGCAATGCTTGATAATGTTTCGCCATATTGTACCACATGAGTCGCTTCTGGTTGTTTATCAGGAACAGTTGCCGCATCTGGCAATAATTCAATATCGCCTTTGCTAATCCATGACAAGATACCTTCTAGCAATACTCTGCTTCCAGTTACTTCTTGCACTTTATAGCTGTTTCCTTTTACCCAATCTGGAATAGCTTCGCCAGTTGCCCAAGCATCTACATTAAATTTTACTTTGACGGTATCACCAACTTTTACTGCAGAAGTAGGTGTTTTTTCAACTTCTTTACCTTCTTCAATAGCTGGTGTGTTTGTTTCTGGTTGGTTATTTTTTGTATAACCATTATCGGTAATACCTGTTAAATCAACGTTACCATCTAGCCCTCCTGCAACGTAGGTTGACGTGAACTGAAAAATACCGATATTTTCAAATGAAGGAAAATAATTGTAATTTGGATAAGGTGTCACTTCATAATCTGGATATTCTGCCATCCATAATTGATACTTCTTTGCAATTCGTGATAGATCATAAGCTGAAGTAAGATACCCTTTGTATCCGTAAAGCATCGGTGTATATCCAGCCTCTTTGATGTAGTCTAACGCCCATAGCGTTACATCCGTCGATTGAACGCCGTCTTCCGCATCTAAGGCGACAATTGATCCCTTTGGTGTTTGAACTTTAGGTAAAAAGTAATCTAATACTTGCTTTGCATTTTCATAGGTAAGAACATTTTGCCACCATACATACGTATGCGCTCGTTTACCTTGAGCAATCGTACTAGCTACTTGACTAGAATAAGTAACTTGATCATAAATCCCATAGTTGTTTTGCCCACCAATTTGTGAAATTGAGAATTTATCATGTGCATAACCAAATGTTGCTTGATACCCATTCCAAATAGACAAATCAACGCCTTGGTCTCCTTTTGCAGCAAATGTGCTAACTGGTGATACAAAAAATAAGACTACCAGTAATGTTGCCAATAGTTTCTTTTTCATTTATTTATCTCCTTTCCTATCTGATAATCCAGGTGTTGTGGGATCTGTCACAATACCTAGAATAGTTAGCACAACAAATAATGCATTAACAACATCTAGCAGTTGCTTATTAATCATTTCAATTTGAAATTTATATCCAAAAGGAACGGCTACTACTTGAATTAATAATAGAACTGCTGGAATAATCGAAAGCCAAAATTGTTTGTTCTTTATTCTTGATTTCCAATTAATCATTTTTATTTCCTCCAATCCCTCTAAAGAGGGTTTTATTTTGCTCTTCCAATCGGCTAATGCGTATTTCATGGTTATTTAAACGTTCAACAGCTTCCTTTAGTTCTTTCATGCTATCTTCTAATTGAGAAAAGACATGATAAAATTTCATTAATGCGAAAATAATTCCGCCTAAGAATGTAATCACTGCTAACCATTGTTCTACTGTTAAGTTCATCCTGCACCTACTTTCTACTTACAAGAAAAACCGCTTAGCTTTCGCTAAACGGTTCCCCACAAATTTTTGTGTATTCTTCTTTTGTTAAGCAATTCATATTCACGTAATCTACTAAATCTTGTTTTGTATAACAATTCCAATCATACAACTGTTTAATATTATCGAAACCTGGAAAAGCATTCGTTTTCATCTTATTCCGCTCCTTTCGTAAGTTCAGCGACTTGTTTCATCAATTCGCCAGTCATTCTTTGTGTTTGTTGAATAACTTGATTCTGCTGAGAAACTTGCTTCATTAATTCCGCATTTTGCTTTTGTAAAAGTTCCAATTCCGTAGGTAGCGTTGGCTCTGGTTCTGGCACATTATCAGGATCGTATATTAAGCTTGTTCCGTCCCAGCGATAATTAAAAAAATCTGTTGGCTCTTTTTCTACTTCAAGTTCAATTTTATTCGGTTGTTCCATTGTGGAATATCCGTCTAAATAACCTTGAATATCATCAATCCAAATTTTCATGTTCTCTTTCCTCCTAGTATTCATAAATCGCACTTAACGCAAACATTTTACTGCCTGAACCAGCCGTATCACTAGAAGAGGCATTTAAGTCGTTTCCAGTAATTTTAGTATCCTTAATATATAAATATTTCCGTACTAAATTAGTATAGTATCCATGTAAAAGGAAAATAACTCCCCCAGAACCTGGATTCTGCGCATGCTGTTTAGGCACTAAGAAAAAGTGATAACACGCACCGTTCAAAGCTCCTTCTTTGGTATATTCTTGCCATTGTAAAATCCAACCATTCTCACACTGTGAAAGAGACTTAGAAGGTACTTGCCCATTTCCTGCAGCTCCGCCATACCATGCACCTGTCCACAACGGTTCTTTTTTGGTAATTTTTTGATATGCTTTGTCCGCATCTATTTTTTTTATATAAGATTCAAGCCCATCAATTGCGGCAGTATGTGTTTTAAGATAGACTGGTTTTCCTTTTTCTTTTAATTGAACAATATCTGTTGTCATTACACTTCCCCTACCTTTTCAAACGTAATTGCTGGCAATCCATCTAGCTTTGTTTTATCTTCTTTAGACATCAAGCCATTTTTTATTGAGGTTGCAACGTCTGTCGTTGTTGCATTTTGCCCTGCTGGACCTTGCGGACCAACGTCTCCTTTATCTCCTTTTGGACCTTGTGGACCTGGGTCTCCCTTTTCACCTTTCAATACTTCTGGTTTCCCTTCCACAGCATTCCAATGTGTTTGAGGAAATACCTGTGTTCCTCCTTGTTTTACTTTAACAATATCTGTCATTCAACTTCCCCTACTCTCTCAAACGTAATATCAGGTATTCTGTCAATGGCTTCTTGAACTTTTTGGTCAACATATTGTTGATTCACTCCGCCGCCATCGCCACCACCAGTTGCTGAAATAACACCATCTTCTGAAATAGAAATATTCGCTCCAGCAGTATAACCTTTCAACTCTTCCAGTTTCGATTTTAGTTCAGTGGTGAAATTTTGATCTGTTTGCTTTACCGCAGACAACGTTCCGTCTTCTGTAATTTCTAACAGTTGGCCAACCTTTATTCCGCCCAGTTCATCTGCGGTAGCGATTGGAAGAATGTACACGCCTCCCTCGCCATTTGACAACCGTTGAAACATTTCAGCAGTGATAATACCGTCTGTTTCTTCTGTCGCATAAGGAAGTTCTGTCAGTGCATTTTCTAAGCCTAGATCTGCTTTAGTGATAATTACTGCCCCAGTATATCCATTAACAGATAATACTTTTGATTGACCCGCAATAATTTTTTCTAATCCTCGAACAGCGGATGCATGTGTAATAGGATAAAACTGACGTTCCACGCCATTTTCATCGGTTTCCATCATTCGTTTTGCTTTAACCACTTATTTCACCCACTTTTTCAAACACATAAGCGTTCTGTTTTGTATCATCAACTGTTGCGATAACCAATGCCCCATCGATCGCAGGATAATCAACTGTTCCAACAATTTCTGTTTCATGATTCAGTGAAAAAGCATCATCTTGTAAAATAATCAAGTCACTTATTTCGCCATATTCTAACGTATATAAGCGTTTCTCTAATTTCTGATACAAATATTCCATATCTGCCAATAAACGTTCAGAAATTGAATTATGGCGCACTCCTTGAATGTCTACACGTGCATCCATTAGCTCGGCTAACATCGTACCGCCAGGATCAATCGTTTTTAAAATATCTTTGATTGATTCGAACCATGAAGTGAAATCTGTTTTTTGCGCATCTCGCCACGCTTCGAACTCTTCTTTTCTAGCATTCATCCAATCAGTAAAATCACCCTTATTTTCGTTGATAAAAGCGTTCATGTCCGCGATTAAATCTTCAATGGACTGCCAATAAGAACCCATTTCACCTTCTGTTTTCGAAGCAGCATTCACTACAAAGTAAGAAAAGTTTTGCGTTGCACCAATCAGGTTATCACCTTTATGAATACTGAAATATGCTTCTTGTCTGTGTAACGACTGCATAGAATATTCATCAAAGGTATACTGAATAATCCCTTTTTTGGCATTCACAATTTTTGCTGAACGTTGAATCGGATATTTATTATCAATAACCGATTCAAAAAAAACTTCGCAACCTGTTAAATCAAGTGGCCAAGCATTTTCAACTAGTATGGCTTCTAAGACTTCTGTGTTTCGATTTCCTTGTCGTACATTCTGAATCCCAATGTAATTGTAAGGTTCAGTTGTACTTAGCGTTGCTTGCCATTTAACCATTGAAAAATCCTCCTTTCGTTATTTTGGTGGAATAACAATCGATTGAATAGAATTAGCAAAATATAATCGGTCATATTTTGCGACAATTTGCCCTTGCTCGGCGTTCTGTTCTATGGTTTGGATACGTCCGTTATTTAAGCCGTAAATCACGCCCGTGTGACCATATGTTGGGTCTACTGTCCAACCTGTTCCCCATTGGCCACCTCGTCTAATATTGACGATTGCTCCTACCACTAAATCTTGATACGTTGGATTTTGGATTACTCGCCAACCTACCGCATTCCAATCATATGCTTCACCAATATCTGCAGCAGATGATGTATCACCAATTACATGTGAAAAGCCATAAATTGTTCCTGCACCTAAACCACAGCCGCCCATAAAACCAGAATATTCGGCTGGAACGGCATAACATTGCCCATTACCAAGCCATTTGCCCATTAAGGTCTCCAAATGTTCTATGCCAGCTTTTCCTGTTGCAGTAGAAGCTTTCAAATCTTTGAATTTGTCATACCATACTTGTGCATAGGTTTGTCTTTCTGGATGTGCTGCAGCTGGACGTTCAAAGTTTAATTCAAACGCATAAGCAGCTGTTTTAGGCGAGCTGACAACTTTAAATTCATCAACTGTTAATGGACTTACTTGTCCTAACCATTGCCCATTGAACATACACCAATTAATTAATTGAGCTTGGGCTAATGACGTCCTATAGTCTTGTTTGATACCTGCAGCTGCGATTAAGCGTTGTACATATTCTCGGCCATTCCAAGTTGGTGCACCTACCAATGGATATGCTGAACCGTCCCATTGAACCCATCCGTAAGCTGGACCGCCTATTTGTTCGGTATCTGGGTTCATACTTGGACCAACTTCTCCTTGTACATTTCCAAGGATACCTGCAGCAGCTGCTTTGCTGTATCCGTTAGCTAATAGGTAACTCCATAAGTCCCAAGCAAATTTATCTGCATCGCTTGTAACTTCTGATGGATAACCACCTGTTCCAGCTCCAGAACCGCCACCACCATTTTGACCAGGTATAACTTCTTTGCCGCCCACAATCAATCGATCAACTGTCAGAATTGCTTTACTTCCATTTGGACCAAAAAAGTTAAAATTATTTCCAACAAAAAACTGTGTAGGACCAGTAATTAAATGTCCTGTGCCTGATTGGTTAGACAAACCAATAATTTTTTGGGGATTATCTGCGACTAATAGTAATGAATTCCCATCAGAAACTACAGGATTTCCATTTTTATCTGCTAACCCTGGAAAAGGATTTCCCTTTGTTCCCATCGTGCCAACGTGACTATTACCATTCCAAAACTCCATCCCTTTTTTAGTTAATTCCATGATTTTTTTCTTATTATTCCAAGCTTGTAAAGTACCGTTTACCATACGTAAAATATCTCCACAGCTATTAAATGATGTTTCAAAAATATTAGATTTTATTTTGCCAGCTCCTATAAAGTCCGCATTCAATACTCCATTAATTCCCCACGCATTTTTAAATGTACCTTTCCAGCCAGTTCTTGAGAATCCAATTCCTTTGTTATTAATTGCAATCACATCTTTTGCAGTATCCGTGGATTCCGTATCTAAGTAATAATGGGTATTAGGTCGATTTTTAGGATATTGAAGTATACTTCCACCTTCAACACCGTTAATCAAATTAGTAATATAATCTACAAAATCACTCATATACTCTTTTTTTGTCAATGTTTTTATAGCTTCTTGAAAGTCTTGGCTTTGCTGTTTATAAAAAGCAACTTGGATATCTCCCGCAGTGATTTTTATTGTTTTTTCTGCTAAAGCATCATAGACAATTCCTGTAACTTTCGTTTGAATGTCAATATCATAAAGCTTGTGGTATACAGTGAATGTATCGAATAAATTATAGTTACGCATCTTAGCAAATTCTTTTGCTTCTTCTGAATCTGTAAGTTTCTCAATTTCTAATTCAATAGAAACTTTAGGCTTATCACTTCCTGGATATAATGTAGTGAAGTATTTACTTGCCACTTTATTTAAGCTAGCTATATCTTTTACTCCTTGATCTTCAGTAAACTGAATGTATTGAGCGTAAACATCAGGATACTTACTGATATATTCGCTTTTAACTGCATTTCCATAAATCCGTTGAGAAGTTCCGTCTGCTCCACTTTGAAGCTCTGCAAATGGCAAAACTTTAGTAACAATTGATTGCCAATCAAATTTAATGGTTAATCCTTTTAAATCTTTACCATAACGAACAGTTCCAACGTTATCTCGTCCTCTACGCCTTAGCAAAGATAATTTAAAAGGCTCTCGTTTTATTTCTCCGCCCCAGTATTGAAGTAGAGAACCTTGTTCCCCTGCAATACAATTCAATACATTTCTAGCTTCAAATGTAGTGCTAGAAGCTGTATTTATATCAGAATATAGTTTGATATCACAAGGTTCGTCCATGTTCTGTTCGATTAATTTCATTGCTTCTGCACCATTACGATTATCAACTGTTACTAGCCTCACTTGTCTGTTTCCTAGCTTATAAGTACGAGATTGGGCATAAATAACAATGCTATTAGTAAAAGTATCTTTAAACGTTTGTTTGATCTCAAAAATGTGGTATTCTTCTAAGTCATTTGGCTTTGCTTTAATTTGATAGCCATTTTCGAAATAATCACTAAATCTGCTAATCGCTGGATAGTCCATTTCTAGTTCATATTTTCCGTTTGCTTCTTCAGTGATTTCGCAACGTGTCGCATCAACAAGACGTCCTAATCCATTTGTTGAAAAATCTTTTTCTCCAGGTTTAAAAATAACTGGAATCAAACCTTTCGCCTCCAATTCGGCTGAACCTTAAACTCTGTTACTTTACCAGTCCAGCGAAAATTATTCTCTCCACATTTTAAAATCGGATAATCTTTAAAAAGTGTTTTATGATCCAAGATTTCAAATGCTCCACCTGATTTTCTATAAGCTTCTTGTTTTTCTGAATCTATAATGATGTCACCGTTAATTGCTTTTAATGAATATGATTGATTATTGATAAAAAAAGAAATATCCCCAGACCCCAAAATATGAATAATGGGTTCTGAAGGATATTTTTCTGTATTGATTAACTGATTAGGATTACTTATCCAATATTGGCCAATACGATTTTTCTTAAAAGGTCGGATACTTACAGTAAATTCAAAAGGAATTAAAACCCCGCTTTTTCTTGTTCCTGTAAATTTTGGTGGACTCGTTACAATCGCCTGATAAATATAATGCTCATCAAAATAGACAATAAAATCAGAATAGTTTCCCATATCGAGCCAAAAGGAAATTTCATCTTCTAAAAAAGAAACTTCTTGTAAAGTATTTGCTTTCGCATAGCATGTAATGGTACGTTCTACATTTTTATAATATGCAAAATCAACGGCTATTGAATCATTACCCATTCGCTCCCTAAGCTCTACCACACGTCCTGCAGAAAGTCGTTCAGGTCTTTCTCTCATAAATACATTGAATTCAGAACTATGTTTTCCATTAAGAAAAAACTGTCCTCTTTTAAATTCCACCAAAAGCACCCCCCGTTGCATCACTATCTCTATTTTTAACAATTTGAATATACTTAACGAGGTCTTTAGCCATATCCATTAATTGTTTTTCATTTAATTTTCCCATAGCTTGTATATTGATATTGAAAGTATCACCGCCAATATTAGTCGTAGCATTACCTTTATTTTTAGCTAAGCTTTCTGTTTGAGCTCCTTGTTGGTTGATATATCTGCCAGTAGTAGAAAAATTTGGTAACTCTGTTGGTAAATCAGTCATTTTTTTCACTGATTTGTCAAGCGTTCCTTTTTCTTGGTCAATACCAGCTACAACACCTAATACAATATTTTTACCAATCATATCCCGCATCCATCTTGAAGGTGAATGAATGCCTAAAGCACCTTTGATTTTTTCTTTAATATTACCAGCAACTTCTTTAATTTTTTTATTCACAGCACCAATCATTGAACCAATACCGTTAACTAATCCTTGGATAATATTTTTACCAATTTCAAATAAATCGATATGGCGCATATCATTAAAGGTTTGCTTCACATTTTCAACTGTATCACTAACGCTTCTTTTAAGATTATTCCACGCATTTTTAGCACCTTGTACCAAATTGTTGAAAATATTAACTGTTCCCTGTTTTAAGTTTTCCCAACCGTTAATGATGCCGTCTTTTATACCTGTCACAAGATCAACAATCCACTGTTTAAAATTATTCCAGGTATCTTTTGACCATTGAACAGTTGCGTTAAATGTATCAACTGTGCCTTGTTTTAAGCTATTCCAACCATCAATTACACCATTTTTAATGTTTTCTACTGTTTCAAAGAACCAAGTTTTCAAACTTTCCCATATTCTAATTGCTTCAAATTTAATATTTATCCACGTTTCGATGATAGAATATTTAATTTCAATCCAAACGTTGATTGCTCCATATTTAATGTCAATCCAGAGTAAGGTGAAAAATAACTTCACATCAATCCAAATCTTTTTAATTGTCAACATCAATCCATTGAAAATAGAAGTGACTGAATAGGAAATAGCTGTAACAGTGTTATAAAAGATATTTTTAATCCCGAACCAAATAGTCTGAGCAGCTTCAGCAATATTATCCCAAACGGCAATCATGTTTTCTTTTGCCTCTTCCCATCCACCTGTGATCATTGATGTAATGAAAAGAATTGGAGCTAATAGAACATTTTTTAGAATGGTGACGACATTTTCAGCGATCATTTTGACATTTTCAATGTTCGCTTTCATAGCGTTAACAACCATTTTAAACGCATTTTTGATTCCTGTTACATATGGACCAATATATTTCCAAACAAAATCAAATGCTGTTGTGAAAACATCTGATATTGATTTTCCAACACCCTTAAACCAATCTTTCACATTATCAAAGCCATTTTTAAAACTTTCTCCAACACTTTTAGCACTGTCAGCAGCACTTTGTTTAATATTTTCCCATGTATTTTTTGAGCCTTCTTTTGTTGAATTCCAAAGTCCACTGAAAAATTCCTTGGTACCGTTCCACTTATTTTTAACCCAGTCGGCTGCATTTCCAGGTGCTTCTTTCATCCATGTGCCAGCATTCGAAAAAGCCTCTTTTGTGCCATCCCACATGTTGCTGAAAAATTCCATTGTGGAATTCCAGGCTTTTACAACTACATCAGCAGCGCTTGAGATGACCTCCTGTATATTTTTCCAAATGTTTTTGACAACATCTCTAAAGCCTTCATTAGTTTTCCATAGATAAATAAACGCTGTGACTAACCCTACTACAGCAGTTAAGATTGCGACAAAAGGATTTGATAGCATTGTCTTATTTAAAATTGCTTGAGCTATCGAAAGTGCTTCTGTACCTTCCCTCCAAGCTTTAAATGCTGCATTCACTTTATTCACAAGCATCAACGTTCCAATGCTGCCAGCTAAACCTGCAAGCAATGGTGCATAAGGTTTTAACGTATCATACAATGTTTTGGCTGTTTTTATCATTGGCGGAATCATCTCGGCAAATTTAGATAAAGCTGCTTCCATTTTTGCCCCTTTGTCAGCAATGATTTCACTTATACTTCCAAAACCCGCACTTTTTAAACCTTCGTCAATTTTAGTTACAACGTTGGCCACACCACGGACGATTGCAGTCTTCATGTTAGCTAAACCTGTTTTAATACCAGCGGTAGAATCTTTAGCAATCTGTTCTAATGATTTAAGACCGCCACCGCCTTCTTTATTTAATTTGATTAAAGCATCTTGGAATTCTTCAACTGAAATTGAGCCATCGGAAAGACCTTCTTTCATCTGACCAGCTGTTAATCCCATTTGTTTCGCCAAAGCATTCAACGCTGGACCCAAACCACTGTTAATCATTGAGTTCCAAGTTTGCGCATCTACTTTACCATTAGAAAATGACTGTGAAAGCTGAATAATAGCATTTTCTACCATTTCAGCAGAACCACCAAAACCGAGGATACCGTTATTTAAAGCTGCGAAAATCTGTTCTGACTTCCCTAAATCATTTGTTGATGAAGCGATTAATTGAACACCTTTAATAGCGCTATCTAACGGCGTAGGCAGCCCTTGGATACTTTTCTTTAAGCTATCCATTGTTTTAGATGTTTCACCAGCTGAAAAGCCCATATTTTCAAACACACGATTTGCGTTATTTAACGTATCTACACGATTAATGGCCCCGTCGATGTTGCTGGTAATCAATCCAATACCTTTAGAGATAATTTTAGTTGCTCCGCTAGCTAAAAAGTTACCAACAAAAGACGTCCATATGCTCCCAAGAGATCGGCCGCCTTTTTGTCCTGTTCTATCAACTTCAACATCAAAGCCTTGTAACTTTTTTACTGCTGAATTTAATCCTTGTGAAAAGCCAGATTCATCCAGTATCATTTTTAAGACTAAGTCTTCATTGTTCAAAAAGTACCCCCTCCCTCTTAGAACATAGTATTTTCATCAAGATATTTGATATTTTCAAATTCGTCTACAGCATCTTTAAATGCATAAATTTTCAAAAGCTCGTTTAAATCTGTGTTTTCGATCTCATTTAAAGTCCACCCATTCTCAAGAAGCGAACTTTTTAGTTCTGCTTCTCGATATTGTGGCGTGTACTTAAAATGAGGATGATATAAAAGTTCCGTTACTTTTTTTTCTGTTCAGAATAAATTGCATCATAACCAGAAGTAACAGAACCTAACAATTGAGCTGTAATTTTCAATAATTCACGAGCATCCATACCGTCAATATATTCTTGTCCAGTAAACTGTTTTTCAAAAATAACGTCAGCAATAAAGTCATAGCATTCTCTTAAAATAGGACGAATTGCTTCCATATCATTTGTTTTTGTTGCTTCTTCTAACCTGATTTGTAAATCCGTACCTGTATCCATGACTGAACCTGGTAAAAATTCTGCCGACGTGAATTGTTTTGTAGTATATTTGCTTCCATCTTTAATCATTAATTTAATTTTTTGTTGAAATTTACTTGCCATTTTAATTCCTCCATATAAAATAGGACGACAAGGTCGTCCTAAACTGTTATTTTTAATCTGCTGTTGTTACATTTAATGTACATTTTGCGGTAAAGTTACCATCTTCTGTTGTGACTACGATTTCCGTTGTCCCTTCTCCTACAGCAGTAACCTTCCCTTGAATTGGTGTTACAGTTCCAATAGCCTCACTTTCTGAACGGAACTGATATTTTTTATTTGAGGCGTTATCTGGTGTAATTGTCGGTGTTAAGGTTGCTGTTTGGCCAACTTTTAAATTTAACTCTGTTTGGTCTAAAGTTACACCAGTAACAGCAGTAGTATTTTCTTTACGTGGATCCATTACCTCAGTAAACCAGTTTTTAATCATCTCTAAGTCGACACCTTCATCGTCTTCATCCACGGAATACATATAACCCAACCCTGGAACATCAACGAAAGACCCCGTCCATTCTGGATGAGTATAAGATACTGAACTTCCTTCTAATGTAGATGTTTCATCAGATGTTAAAGCAAATTTTCCTTTATAGAAAATCGTATAGCGATATTTACCGTTCGATTTTCGGCGACGGTAAGCAAATGCTCCATCTGATGCAATATCATCCGCAGACCGCAATACGCCACCCTTTAATTTTTTTCCCCCTGTAATTTCAGCTAAAACTTCATTTTGGTAGCCGTTTGTTTCTAAAGTAACTTCTGCACCACCAAATGCAACATACTGATCTTGAACTACACTATCGCCATAGTCAGGCGTTGTTTCTGTTGTAACATCTGGTTTGATACTGACAGCAGTACCGATTGTAATTGGCGTTCCGTAAACTGGAAAAGCGCCCGTTTCGTCTTTTAGTGGGAACCACGTTGGCTTCTCTACAGAAATGACACTTACATTTTTCATTTTTGCCATCTATTTTTCACTCCATTCAATTAATTGTGGGAACGCAACATTAAAATTGATATGTTGAATTCCGTCTGTTTTAAACGTTTGATAATCTTCTGGAAACAATTCATTTCCGTCCAAATTCAACACATTAAAAAAAGCCCCACAGCTTTCTGTTAGGCTTGTTACTAATTGTTTATCTTTCTTACTATCAACCAGTGCAATATCAACATTGTATGCTTTATTTTGAACGTTTTGACCTACATTATCAGTCAGACTCTCTTCAAGACTTAACACAAAATAAAACGGTTCTGACGATTGCATTACATCATCAAGATAGATAGGCGCATTCGAGAACTGTTTTATTGTGTCAGTAAGCATTTTTAAAATTTTATCGTACATATCTAACCTTTCTTAACAATGATAATCGCCATTTGTTTAAATCGTTTCGGAATATATGTTGCATTAGCTAATTTATTAGATTTTTGCAACATAAATCTGCCTTTAACAAATCCGCCATTTTTTGTTCGGTGGCCATCGTTTACATATCTAAAGTATTTTTCATTATTAATCAATGCTCCCACGATACGACCACTAGACAACTTTCTAGCTTTAATGATTCGATAGCCTCGTCTTAAATCACCCGATTTAATTGGTGTCATAGGTACAATTAACTGATAAATTTTAGCTAACGAATCATTCACCATTGCAGCACCTTCTTTTTCAGCAATGGGTGTCATTTTCTTTAAATTTGCAATAACTTTATCAGCATTTGATTTCATTCTAAGATCGCTTTTACTCATCAATTGAACTTCCTGATAGCACTACTTCTATATGGCTTGGATAATAAAAAGGTTTTTTTGAAAATAACACATGTTTTTGACCTGTACCTTGAGTAATAGTTATTCTATCTCCTTTTTTAACTTTTATATTAGGTTCTAAAAAAAGTTTTTGTTCTTCATAAGAGATATTAAACGCTTCTTTGTTTTCTATTACAGGTAAGTTCCCCATACTTCCTTGAGAGAAAGCACAGGGTAACTTGCCAACATGAATTGGAAAATAAACTTGTTCAGTAATCCCACTTTCCGTATTTTCAATATCGCTCATTCTCTCAATAACACAGGTATCAAAATAAGTAGCTGCTAAAATTTCTGCTTCATTCAATAGAAAAACACCCCGCTATCACAGCCTAAAATACGTTTAATAGCACTGCTATAGTTCTTCATGAGTGATTGTATGTCTTTTGATTCAACTACATAACTAATTGATGTATCACCACGTTTTACACTAGCTACAGACTTATCTATTTCGTTTTTTAAAGCTTTGTAGATAACCTCAATTATAAGTTGTTCAAACTCGTCCCAAGCAATATCAATTTTGCAAGTATTGTAAGAATTGATTTCAAAGATAACAAGGTTTAAAACAGACAAAATCCTATCTTCAGAAGCGTTAGGTAGCATCAATTGAATTTTCTCAACGATTTCTTCTTTTTTTTCATCAACCATAAAGCATCATTACCTAAACTTTAAAAGTATCTGCAGCACGTTCTAATATCTCAATAGCTTCTTTGTCATCTTCTGAAACTACAAATTCATTATTTTCGTTTGCTGTGATAAATTTTTTTGTTTTAGGATGCATAAAGCCCACAAAGTTTTTCTTGTCAAGCACACGATAGGTTACTTCTTTTTTTGCTGTTGCCATTTTTAATTTCCTCCTTCGTTATTATATTTTAGGCTTTCAAGTTCAAGATTGCTCCAGAATTAGAAGCTTTGTATTCAATTGAATACTCACCAACTAATCCAATCCGTCTTGAATCTGTTGTTTTTGCTAATTCTTCCGCACGCCATTCACGTAGTGGACGTAATTTTACATAATTAGTATCAATAGCTGCGATTGTTCCATTAGGTAAATTAGGTTCAATTAACGCAATTCCTGAGCCGTAATTTGAGACAATATTTCCAAGTTGCAATCCAAAAGTAAGTTTATCGCCAAATTGCACAATTTTTGTTGATTTTTCATCCAACTGATCAGTCATTAATTCTTGCATATCAGGTGCTACTAAACATAATTTTTCGCCCATGTATCCTTTTTGGAACATTGTTTTAAATAAGGCATCAATATCTTTTCTTGTTACTGCCCCCGCAGCTGCTGTTTCGACTTTATTCGTTGAGCTAATCAAATTTAAAATTCCGTTCATCTGACGACCTTTAGAACCAGATTCATCAGCCTTTACACCAACAATCAATTTACGATTTAAGTCAATTTTCATTTCTGTAGCACGAAGAGCTACTTGGCTATTCAATTCATTTCCTACACCATCTACATTAATAGCATCTAATGTGCCAGATACAGAAGTTGATTTTCTGAAAATTTCAGTATAGTTGTTAAACCATGTACGATCAGATTCCGCATCTGCGTATTCTCCGCCTTCTAATTGAGCAGATGAATCATCATTATTCATGCCGTATTCTCGCCATTTAATCTCAGTTGACTTGGCAGCTTCAACTTTGCCTGCGCCTAACAAATAGCTTAAAAATGGTGTATTTGGAACTTGTAATGCATTAACTTCCTGTGAAATATCTAAATACTCAAGATTATTTAATGAACTTTTTTTCATTTGTAGTTTCCTCCTAATCGATAAATGCTTGTAATTTTTGTCCTAATGCTGCCTCTGGATTTTCAAACGATTTTGTTTGATTACCAGTTACCATGTTGGTTTGTTGCGATTTATTACCAAAAGCTTTAGTCATTTCTACATTTTTAATAGCTTCTGCATGCTTATCATTTATTGCTTCTAAAAGCTCTGTAAAGCCTTCTACAGCCTTCTTAGTAAATTCAGTATCTGAACTAACAAGATTATTTAACATAAATTGAGAAATAGAATCTTTCAAATCCCCGTCCCAATCTAAGCCAGCAATTTTTTCTGCAACAAAAGCCTTATTATCACTAGTCACACGTAATGCCTTTTCAGCTTCAAATTCAGCCTGTAATTCTTCTAATTTAATTTGTTCAGGAGTTTTATTTTTCTTAGATTCTTCATACTCCTTGATTGTTGTTTCCTTGATTTTTTCAAGATTATTTTGTTTCCAAGCTTCTAATTGTTTATCTGCAGCTGATTGTGACTGTGATTGTACAAATTTTTGTGCTTCCTCATTTGATTCTACAAATGCCTTAAAATCATCGAAAGTGAAGTTTGTACCACCGTCTTCTTCAGCAAACATTTGTAAATTCATTGGTAATAGGTTTGGTTTCATTTTGTTTCTCCTTTCGCTCCACGATTCGACTAATCGCCCCGCATTGCTTTAGATTTATTTATTGCGCCCCACCATTCAATTAAGCCCAGCATTGCGCTAGTTTAACGTCATTTCGGACAAAATAAAAAGCCTAACTTTCGTCAGACTTTAATTGCTTTTCTTCTCTTAGTAAATGCTCTTCATAATCTGCATCTAAGTAATCATAGGGATCCATCTAATCACTTCCAATTCTTATGGACCAGTTCAGCACCTAACATTTGATAATCAGTGACAGCATCTTTTACGTTTTGCAGAGTCCTAGACACAATCGAAATAGTTAATTTACTTTTTTTACCTGGTAACGAATACAAAATATCAACGTGACAATAATTACCACCCCAAACTGATTTAAGCTCATCTTTGACGATATTACCGTTGCCATCTCTCAAAGTGTGTTTGGTTAAGTATCGTTCGTTTTCTTGTTCAAAAGCTTTTTTATAGGCTTTTTCTGTACCATTGGTAACTTCTAGATTTAATACTGCTTCGAATAATCCTTTCATGATCTCACCTCCAATTTAGGGTATAAAAATAGCACTCAAAGTTATCCTTTAAGTGCTTAGTAAAGTCTGCTATGGTAATCTGACGGGACGTGGACCGATTTATTTTCTTTAATATGCTCATCAATGAATTTCGCTAATTTTTTTGCACCTAGAATAGAAAAATCGAAGTCATCACTCTTTGTTACATCGATATATTCATATATTGGAAACTCATCATGGAAATGTTGTTCATACTTTTTAACTGCATCATCAATAATAGACCATGCGCCATCTTCGCAACTAAACACTTATTTCACCGCCTTTAAAATATCATCTACTAATTTTTCCCATTGGCTTACTGCTGTCGGAAAAATCTCTTTCATTAATTCTCTTGACTTATCGTTAGCAACCACTTCTGTCATATGTGCAAAAAATTCCGTTTCTGTGCTACCTGTTGTTTGCCAATAGCGCTTGCCGTGACCAAAACCTAACGGATAGTCTCCTAGAGAACCTATAGATTCAATCATATCTGAAATAGCGGATACTGAGTTAGGATTTTCCCTAACTATTTTTGATAATCGTTCTCTAGTTTTTTGTAAGTTCTCTGTATTTTTTTTATAAATTTCCGCCCTTAAGTCATCATAAGCCTTTTTCTTATCCGCATTTCTAGGTCTATTACCTAAATCATTATAGGATGGCAAATCTCCGTTTACATATTTCCAAAAATCGCGTTCTAGCGCTTCTTTAATGTTATACTCAGAAAGTGACGATGCGTGTGTTATATGCACTTCTATAAAAGTGGTTCGTCTTCCTAGCTTTCTTTTTATCAGTTTTCCTGTCGGCATCGTATTTTTTCCTGTTAATACTTCAAGCCCAAGATGATCCAAAGCATGTCCTATCTCATGATAAACTGTTTGATAAGGATTAACACCCCTATCCCCATCAAATGATTTTTGACTAAGTTGAATTGATTTTCCTTGTGCAAATGCTCTTACTTCTTTGATGTCTTTAAACTCCAACTTATGCCCTATCACATTTATTAAGTTTAGCACCCTTTGGTCAGTTATCCCATCTAAATGATCTAAAAAATTAGAATAATTTTCTTTTCCTAAAGCTTCTTGCATGTTTGTTTTGTCTAATACGGATTTTAAATCGAGTTTAGTTGCACTAACTTTTGGATGATTTAATTTAATACCCCACTGCTTACTTGCGAATTCATCCAATAAATCACCAAACATCTCTTCATACAATTTATCTATGTCATCGCTAATTTCAGGAACAATTGGTATTTCAGTACAACGGCAACGTCCATGATACGGTGGATGCCAATCATCTTTAATCTCTTTTCCATGACGTCCACCACAAATAGAACAAACACGCTCATCTTCTGCCGACCAGCTTTGTGTTTGCTTAACACCTATATCCTTTAGCGATTTTCTTACACCTTCTACCGCAAAATGTGAATATTCCGTTCTAACAAGATTTTCAATCGAACGATTAAACTTTCCTTGTTCCAACTTAAACATACCGCTAATAACACCATCGTTTTTCATCGTTCTAAGAGCTTCCACAACTCCTTCACCACTTGCCAATGAATTAATAATGGAATTGCTCAAACGTTGCTCTAAGGTTGATATATTGCCCCATAAACGAGATGAAAATGTTTTTCCGCTCCACGGATAGTTCATGATGTTTTCTAGTTCATTCTTAGTTAAACCAGGTGCTGAACCGCCTAATAATTGTATCAACGCATTAGAATTAGAATTGTAGATTCGTTTTGTGATATTCTCTAAGTCGTTATTAAATTTACCGTTAACATCACTAGTTATTGCTTCACCTGCAAGGGTAGAAAAAATGTCTGCTCGTAATTGTAACAAGCGATTAACTTTCGCATAGTCAAAGGATGGAAAATATTCATCAATGAATTGTTTATAAGCTTCATCTGATTCCATCAACTTTTCATAGTTTTTTTCGATATACTTGCGGTACTTCTCTTGATCTTGTTTGCTAAAGTCTTCTAGCATTTCACTTTGAGTGATATCGTGTAAATCTGCTTGTGACAACAGCTGTCTTTGAATTTTAACTAAAGCACGTTCGAAAACAGATTCTAGCTCATTAAGAGTTTTCTTTTCCAGTTTCAAACGTGCTTTATCTTCTAATTCACGACGTTTTTCCCAATAACGTTCACTAGCCGTTGTTTTCTTCTTCGTCATTACCTGCACCACCTAGTTCATCATATTCACCGCTAGGATAATCTTGACCTTGTTCTAAATTCATCAAGTCCATTTCATAATCTGGGTCTTTAACAAATGGAATCTGATTAATAATTGTTCGTTTGGATACAAACGGTGAAAGTTTAGGCAATGCATCAGCAAGATAACCGATGTCTGTTGGCAAGCTACGACTGAATGTGAATACAATTTTTGACACATCAACATCTAATTTATCCCTAAATTTAATAAAGGCAGACATCGTCTCAGCTGCTTCTTTCAATCCTTCTTTAAAATACTGTTCTTTAGTATTTGTTTTAGCTTCTAGTGCAATAATTTGCCATTTGCGAGCTTCGCCAGAGCTATTAGACTTAAATACTTCATCATTGAAATCGATTGACTTAGTTACCGTGTAATAAAGCTTTTTCAGCTTATCAAGATGATACTCGTTGAAATCTTTATTAATGTCTTTCGTTACATACCCAACCTTAGCTTGTGGATCTGGCAAATTAATAATACCTAATTGTTCCATCATTCTTTGTGCTTCTTTTTCATCTAATCGTGAGCCACTAATGGCCATATAAGCAAGTTTAAACTGTTCAACTTCGTTTTGTTGGTCTGATAAGCTTCTATCAAATGCATCAGAAAGTTCTTCCGCCACTTCAAAATCGCAATAACGATTCGTGTTATTTTTAAATTCTGATAAGTAAAACGTTTCTAGCGGGTTTTCTACTTCCTCAATCAATTTAAATGTTCCAGATGCACTGACTAAATTAGATTCAACATATCTGCTATATATACATATTCTTTTTTTAGTAATGACTTTCATTTCTTCGAAAAATTTTTTTTGATGTGTATCGTATTTTTCACGAATAAAGATATCTGCATTTTCGTATTTTTCAGCTTTCCATGGTTCGATATTGCTCGCCCATAATTGCCAACCTTCCACGGTTTCAACAGGTTCTAACAAACGAAAAGCAACACCACAAGCTCCTTGAAACCGAGCTGTATCAGAATCAAGCATGGCAAACCGCATATCGTTTACTAACTCTGCTAATTTGTCGAATTCTTCAGGAGTTTTTGTCTCATTTCTGACATTCCCTGAAAACAAGTCTTTTACCTTTGAACCCATTTTTTGCAATATAGATTTGCGTTGTTCGGTAATATCATAATCCCACTTAATTGGAATGCCTGTGAAATGGTCAGCTGCTTGGTCGACAATAGTATTGTATAAACCAGCATGAAGTTTATTATTCACTTTTATAATCTCTGTGTTTGGTTTAGGTCTTCTATCGATCTCATTTTGTTCGCTTGTATAGGCTTTGTACTTACGCTCTCTATCATCAAAAAATGGCTTCATTTCAGTAATAAAATCATTAGGATCGAAAACTTCTTCATTAATTTGTGTAGAATATTTTGTTCGCACTCTTTTATACCGCTTCAAACTTAAATTGTTTTGAAACATTTTCCCACCTCCTAATATTGGATAAATCTCACATTATTTTTATCCATATCTTCACTGAAAGCATATCTTGTCGCATCAATTGTATGGTTGTCTTTATCTTCTAACCTAGGTTTAGGATTACCGTCTTTATCAGTTTGATAATCAATATTCTCAAATTCTTTAGCAATGTTAGGAGTTCTTAATGGATCAATACAAATAAAATCCAAATCGCCTAACCATTCTTCGCCATACTCAACAGAATCAGGACCTTTTTTTACTCCGAAAACTCGTGGCATACCATGTTCACTGTTTAGCTCTGCTATTGATTTAGGCTCTGCTGAATCAGCTGCAATTCTATCTGATATATATCCTTTAGACTTAGCTTTATTAGCAAATTCCCTATTACTAATTTTCACACCATAAATTTCATCAATAGCATAGATGCCATTTTTCTTTTTGTCATAATGCCATCTAACAAATGCTAATGGATCAGTAGCATAACCAAAGTCAAGACCATTTCTGATATTGTCAAAGTTAGCAGCCATTTCATCAGTAATACATCCTTTTATTACTCGTAGATTATCAAAAGGAACAACTCCTGAACCAATAGCTTTGCCGTCATACTCCCACTCAGCACGTTTCGGATTCTTAGCCCTCGTAGCATTAACTTCTTCAATAAATGCTTGAGCTATGAATGGATTATCCTTATATGTTGAATGATGAACGAAAGTATTCTCAGGTTGAAAGCTAGATTCATATTTCTTATTAACCCATGATTGTCGTCGCTTAGGAGGATTGTACGAATAAAAGAATTTATAAAAAAGACCATCTGCTAATTCACCACGTAGCAATGAGTTAGTTATGGTTTTTACATCATCTTCTGTTTTAAACTCGGCTAATTCCTCAATCCAAGCTATAGCAAATGGAAATCTTGAATCCTTTAATGACTTAATTCTTTCTGGATTCTGTGCGCCACGAAAAACAATATAATTCCCCCTAGGCTTATAGGTGATTTTCATAGGACTTTTATTTACTTTAAAATACTTAGACACACCTTGTTCTTCAATTGCCCACTTAATCTGTTCAAAAATAGATAGCTCAATCGTATTATCAACGTATCTAATGGCCACAGCATTTACAGGATATCTCATAATCAATTGAACGATTATGTGCGCTATGCCAGATGATTTACCTGACCCACGGCCACCTTTTTCAACAACATGTAATATATTTGAGTTTAATGCTACCTTCCAAGTAGTATGAAATGCTTTAGGAAGAAATTCAGATAGTTTTTTACTCATATCCATCACCTGATATATCATCAATAAAAACTGGCATATCCATGTCTCCACTTGTAGCACCTAAACTAGCTTTAGCTTTTTCAGTTTGAACTTTCAACAATTGTAATTTGGCATCATTTGCTAGCAAGGCATTCTGTTGCTTAACAGCCTTTGTTAACTGATTGCTAATTCTAGTCAACGCATCTTCAATAGCTAAGATGTCATCTAACTTTCTAAATGTTTTACGAGTTACTTGAACGTCTTGCATAACTTCACGTTTTATTTCTAGCTTTCTACCGTCTTTTTCAATCGGTGTTTTAATTTTCCTTAGCTGTTGTAACCGTTCAACTTCTTCATCATTTAGTCCTTTTTCAGCTTCTTTGATACGTTTCATCATTCTAAACTGCCGTACCTTTAATAAGCGAATCTCATCATTCAAAATAAAAAAAGGATCATCATTCAGATTAGAATAGATGTCCTTTTCTTCATCAGATAACATATCGGCAAATATTATTTCGTATTCGCCAGTTTTAATAGCGTTCTTATTACCAAGTGGTGGCGAGGCTCGGCTATTACCTTTGTTGCCTACTGCGTTCTGATTACCAAAAGGAGCGCCTCCTCGATTAGTAACGTTACCTTTTGCATTGGTAACATTACCTTTCAATTCAGCACTCCATTTATCAATCGATTTCCATTTTCTAATTTGAGAATCTGAAACATTTAACTCAGAAGCAATTTCCTTTAATTGCTTCTCTCCGTTGGATTCTAGCCAAATCTTTTTAGCTTTGTCACGTCTAGGATCACGTTTCCTTGCCATTCAATACACACCACCTCGCATTCTTTTTAAGTTAAGTTTTGTTTTGTTAAATTAGTCTTTTCAGACAATTGAACACAGTTTTTATATAGTATCCATACTCCTTTTCATTGTCGTAAAAATGTTCTATCAATTCAATAAAAACTAAGCTAATTCCCTCCAGTAATAGAATAATAATAAATAATATACAAAATGCTACATATAATGGGTTAAAATCAGCCTTGCTAAGTTCCGATAAAAATTCTTTCTTAACTTCAGCATCAATAAACATATTAATTACTGAAGTTACTGATACTAGAATGCTAAGTAATCCCAATGGAAACATAGTAGCTTTTATAAATTTTTTATGTGCTTTAGTCGTCTTTTTAATTTCTTTTTTCTTATTTTCAAAAGAAAAAACCAAATAGACACTTCCCCAAAATATAGCTAACACAATTACACACTCCACAAACATTCGTAAACTTGAACCTCCCCCATAATTATGTTTAAAAAAATACGTAGTTATTATTTCTTCCAAAATTGCACCTGTCATTGGTAAACTAAAATAAAAAATTAACGGTGTTCGAAATAAACTATAATATCTTTCCAAAACTATTTTTGGAGGGGTCCACTCTTCACTAACTAATTTTTTGATAATTTTACAAAACAAACGAATGTAATAATAAGTCATTATTATTACAAAATAAATTGGCCAACACACAATAAACAAAAGACTACACAATAAAAACATTAATGGTAAAAGTAGAATTAGAGTAAGAATATCCATTATAATACTCCCCTTTTTTAGAAAAAGAATATCTTACTTTGAAATATATTTCAATATTAAATCAGTAACATCTTACAACGTTTATTTGTAATTTAAATATACCTCTCTACATTCTCTTGTATATGCTTATCTTTCCAACTACCATGCCCACAATAAACAAGCTTGCACGCATCAATTTCCTTTGGTGTGGCTTCTCTCGTCATTTCGACAATAGATACATTCTTTTTTATCTGCACAGACATTACAACACGCATTGAACCAGTTGAGCGGTTCGGCTGTGGATATTTATGTGTTAACGATACATACCAATAACTTTTCATGTTCTCTCTCCTAATTGTTTTTATGTATATTTGTTTATTGTAAGACAAACGCTTCAATTCCTGTTATACTCACTGCAAGACAGCAACTCCTTTTTGCTTCATGTAACACTTCCAGTTATTTCAAAACATAATCTGCTGTCTGGCCACTAGATATTTTATCTGGTGGTTTTTCATGCGAAAACAATCCAAATATCCGACAAAACTTGACAGCTGTGTTACACTTGTTTTAGGTAGCACTCTTTCATAATAGCTAAAGTTCATAAACTACAAATGACACGAGATTTTCACTAACGCTACCTAGCCACTAGATCCCATTTCTAGTGGTTTTTTATATAAAAATAAGTTTTGGTGTGAATAAGCACTCTTTTATTCTCTATTCTTATTTGATATAATTCTTTTAGGTAGCAACTCCTTTTTGTAAATAGCAACCAACTAATTTTTCACGAATGCTACCTAGCCACTAGAACCCATAGTCTAGTGGTTTTTTTATGTACGAAAAAAAGACCACTCATTTACGTTGAGTAGCCTGCTTTAATTCTTTTTTCAAACGATTTAGTTTTTTTGCATCTTCTTGCTTAATGATTTCAAATAACTTAAACATAACAATACCTCCAAACAAAAAGAGGCACTTTTAAGCTAGTGCCTCACGTGAATGTAGCAGAAACATCTATTGACGATTCTTTTATTTAAGTAGCAAAGCTACCTATTGGCGTGGCAGGAATCGAACCTGCCTCTTATCTCACAATATGCTCGTTGCATCCCAGATGCTACACGCCAACCGAAAGGATTTTCCCACTATGCCATTTTTGAGATTGTCTACCGTAATCTCAATATCGCTGGCAAGGATTTGCACCTTGCATGAATAATCTTTACCGTTTATCTCCCTTTAGATTTACATCGGATATCACCGAATAATGTTTAAAGCCTCCGCACCAAATGATCACAAGATTATATATTTTATGGAGTATAGGAGGTTCTCTCAAACCGCATTACTCAGCTGTTTACAGGCTCTTGTGATTGTCCTCTTATACTCTTACAGACTAACGCCTATATAAACACCGAACACCAAAGCCGATTATTCTACGTAGTAACGTCTACCTATTCCGCCACAGCAATGATTAAAAACTCAAAAATCAACAGATTTAGGCTTTTCTTCCTGCTTCCTTTGTTTACAGTGTTATTCAGTCACATACCCAAAGAGGCTGAACTATCGGGCGCTACCCAATAGCTTCTCTTTGCTTTTTCTGTATGATCTAGCTCTACTGGCTAATAACTTTCACTTGAACATTCAGCATTTACATAAGAGTCCCATTTTTATTATTTGTCATCTGTAAATAAATTGCTGCATTAAGCTACTCGTACCGACTTCTTTCGTTAAACACTGATTTCTCAGTTTCTCTGCAAAGCGCTTGGTTTGAGTTTTCTAAGGTCTGCCAAGCTTCTCACACTTCCACCTAACTTAGATTATTCTCCACTGGAGCGTCTATTGTCACACTCGAAAGTTTCGTACCTTACACCTGCACAAATTCCACGTAGTACTTTGCGATTAATAGCTTTTACTATTAGTCCTTTTTACATTGCTGTAAAATCCACCACTAAAATCAATCAGTATCCCAATTCATTTTAGTTATCGACTTATCCCATACTACCCTAGCACATTGTTCAAATGCTCTTCACTAGG
The DNA here is from genome assembly GCF_050533535.1 of Enterococcus sp. DIV2453a. Lineage (NCBI taxonomy): Bacteria > Bacillati > Bacillota > Bacilli > Lactobacillales > Enterococcaceae > Enterococcus > Enterococcus sp. DIV2453a. The sequence goes on from NZ_CP172899.1 coordinate 1,747,866, forward strand.
TTTAAATCTATTGATTTTTCAATTTTTAATAGTAATCACTCACAAACCTGTAGAAAAAAGAGAGAGGAATTACACCCCATTTCTTTTAGTTTGAGAACGTCTGATTTGTGAGTGATCATTGCAACTTAAACTTACATAGCGCTATCTTGACAAGTGCTTTCAGCGTACGTCTACGTGTAAGCTTAATGCCAAGTTTATTGCAATATTTGCTACCTAGACTAAACGAGACAGAAAGAACTGGACTTTCCACATCCTTATTCTTTATTTTTTTGTAGGTAGCCTCCAAAGATAAGCGAAACGGAGCTAAGATAGGTAATGCATGCCTTACCTCGTTTCCTTATCTTTCGACACTACCATAGTAACATCTAAATATTGATAAAAACCGCCAACTTTCCGCCAAAAAACCGCCAAAAATTTTATTTATATGCAATTATTTTTCCATTTCGATACGCTTCGGCAAATTCAATTAAAGCCTCTGATTTCATTCGTTGAATACTTCTTTCGGAATATCCAACTTCCCTAGCTATCTTGTAATTAGAGTAATGATCCTGCACACAGAAACTATAATGCAAAATTTGTCTGCTAGTTAGGCTCAATGCCATAAGCGCAGATAAAATTGCGTCTCTTTCTGCTTCTGCATCTGCTAGTTGTACTAGCGCATCTTCTGCTTTATTCCCGTGACTTTGGCTTTTAGGCATATCTGTAATAATTGGTGATTTTAAATCTATCAAAGAGCGACCAGCTATTCGCTCTAAACGTCTAAAGTTCTTCAACACATTTCTGGCATTCGCTTTTGTTTGTCGAAAATCTACTTCTCTTAGCAATTTAATCAAGTGAAATCGCTCCTTTTGTGGTATAATAATTTATAATAAACATATCATCATTTAAGAGTTGCTTAGCGGAAACTAAGTAGCTTTTTTTATTTATCCAAATATATATAAGTAATGCTTATCCTTTGCTCATCAGCGACTCTATATGATATAAATTATACTAAGAATACTATTCCAATAGCTATTCACTTCTCAGCCAGTCGGCGGAAACCGACTGGCTATTTATTTATCAAAATATTCATCACTCATACATGTTTGTAGTCAACAAATTATTGGTTGACTATAAAGAAAACAATAATAATTCTACAGTATTTTACAATCTTCCATTCGTCATCTTTCACATCATCTTTATTCATTTGATATTTTCCATCTAATAAATATTTTTGGCATAGAAAGTATTTTCAAATCTATTTTTCAATGGTATAATCACTTTAACTTTCTTGGGGATTTTATTTATGAAATAAATTTCCTCCTTTTCTACATTAACTTCTGGTAAACAGTTAATAGTAGTACACGTCTCTACAAGAGATTTATTGTCGATTTTTAATCGGCTATTTAATAGCACTTTATTTGGGGAAAGTGCTAACTCACACCTAAAGAACAACTGGCGGAAAACAGTTGTTTCTACCACATAAGTCAGCTAGTGGTCAGCTGGCTTTTTTTGTTGCCTTAAATTTCATAGTAATGTATTATTAATTGTCTCTATCTGAGATGAAAATGTATCTATAACTAGCTAGCGGAAACTAGTTAGTTTTTTTATACTATTTTTGTTGGTTTTAAAACTACTTAGCCTTTTTATATAAATGTGAACGTCGAATAATTGAATATTAAATTCTTTAAATTTAATCATCTTCTTTACTCGCTTTCTAACCGAATAATTCTCTTTGATCTGTTTACCCGTTTTACCCACTACACTTGTTCCTCCAAACTTGTAATTTCTAGTTCTGTTCGTGGTCGCATACTGTACAACTTTTGGCAAACCATCACAGCAATTTGACCATCGTTTTTATATAAAATACCTTCGGCAGCATCAGTGACTGCTTTGAAATAGTTGTCCAAGTCAGGTTTCTTATCGCAATATTTTCGCTCTAATTCCACTTCTAAGCGTTTCTGTTTATTACTTAAGGCAGATTTAGGCGGATGGATGTAAAACGTCACATGTGCGGAAATTGGCCCTTTTTCAATCAACTTTGCTCTTGATTTACGAAAATAATTCTTTACTTGATTTTTGTATTCTTTCATCGCTCGATCTTCGTAAGTTTTAACATAATTTCCACGCCTTGCAAATCTCGGGCGACTTTGTGGCTTGGGCTCAATCGGTAGAATAATTCGCATCTCTTCCACCTCGAACCTTACAAATCGGCTTCTTTGACGAATACTCCGTTTACCATTTTTCCTTGGCGGTTTTTAATTTCGCTATATGCTTGATTTAAGCATTCGTATAAATCCATGTTATTTTGCATAGCGAGAATAATTAACGTCACAACCATATCCCCGATACCATCTCTTAAGTCGTTTTCGTTGTTTCTTGCCAATGCAGCGCCAACTTCTCCGACTTCCTCAATCACTTTTAGCATTTGCTTTTCAGGTTCCGCTTTATCTAAACGCTTTTCTTTCGCCCATTCTTCCACTAATTTAACTAATTCATTCATCTAAAATTCCTCCCCGAAATCTAATTCACGTTTTAGCTTGCTGTGAATCGATTCTAGCTCTTTTTTGTATTCTTTGACTGTTTGTATTGTTTTACCACTAGAAAGCACATAATCGCGTTCTATTGCGACGAGAGCCTTACTTAAATTGCCATAATAACCAATCAAAGCGAGTGATTCTTTTTGTGTACCGTCTTTATCAGTCAAAATGGTTAACTCTCCGTGTTCGTTTCGTCTCGCTTTATTTACGATTACTTGCTTATCATCACTAGTAATTCGATAATCAAGTACTCTCATTTCAATCATGATTTACTCTCCTCCCAACAATTCTTGCATTTGTCTTTCAAATTCAGCTTGCTCTTCTGGTGATAGCTTTTCTTCTTCACCGTTCGCTTGATTCATCCATTCAGGCACCTTTTCTTGCCGAACAGGTTTATTTTGATATTGCTTATTTTGTGTTTTTTTATCTGCTCGTTCTCTCTCGTTATTTAGATAATCAGCATATGTTTTTAAACCATTTGCTCGCCAATTTTTCAAAATACCAGCAAAATAGCTATATCTTCGTTCATTATTTCTAGCACAGATATTAACAGCCTCTTTCAATAACTCGAGGTCTCCGTCAAAATCAGCAAGATCATATTGTAAATCAGTGATATTAACAGGAGTAGCAGGACTTACATTCTGTGAATAATAGCGGATTAACTCCGTTAGTTTTTCTTCACCTAACGGCTCTTCAAAGAATGCTTTCTCAACCGACGTTTCAGGTGACAACGGATTGATGCAACTTTCTGTTTCTTTTTTGTTTACTTTACTTTTATTTACTTTACTTTCCTTTACTTTACTTTGTGTATTAATGTCAGCATTAACTGTTTCATTTTGAGAGTTACTGTTGACATTAACTATATATTTAGTTGGTTTTGGTGTTTTCCGTCTTTTTGTCGCTTCGAAAAATGTCGCTTGGATATTCTCACTCGTAAGCACCTTGACCGAGTCAAACAGTTCTTTATCAAAAAATCCCCATAAGACTAAGCGGTTCACTATTTGATTGAGCATTTCCTTACTTACTCCAGGCAGGCGTTTTAAAAGAGTTGCTTGCGATAAATCATCCCACAAAATGAAATATCCTTTTTTGTATATCGCACAAAGCAGTTTGATTACCGCAAGTTCTCCTTTAATACCAAATTCCCCAGCAATAGCTTCTATTTTTTCGTCTTCAAAAATTCCAACATCAAGAGGAAAATAATCCAAACCTTCTTTTGCAGGTCTTGCCATTACATCTCCTTCTTTACTCTAATGGTGGATTTTTAGTATCAAATAAATCTGTTTGATTCAATGAATCTGAATCAGCTTCATTAATTACTTCTGCTGTTTTCATCGTAGTATTTTCTTCTACTTCCGTTTCGGAAATAATATTTCCATCTTCTTGCATTTGTTGAACTTTTTCATCTGAAGTTGTCGCTTCTTGCATTTCGATGGACAAAATCCCCCATTTTGATAACATATTTCTTAATACTGTTTTACGAGCCATCGCATTATAATCTGTAGCCCAGACACCGCTCAATTTTGTTTTTTCTTTGTCTTTGCTATTTGCAATTCGATGAGCTTCAATTTCTTGTTTGGTCCAATAAACAGTTTTCTTGAATCCATTTAATAGTTCAAAATATCCAACATATCCGATTACATCGTCTGATTGTCTACCATTTGGATCAAATTCAAATTCTTCCGTTAACCTGTTCCAACTCAGTAACTCTCCTTCGTAGACTTCAATAACATTTAATGCTTTATATTTACCTGACCGTTGAGCCAATTGAATATACCCTTTATATCCTAAAATAAATTGGGCTTTCCTCTCCCATTTGCCAGTCTGCTTATTTTTAGTATTAAATGGTACGAGATAGGCATAACCTAGATTTTTATCTAATCCTAAATTTAATGTAGCAGCTGTTAAAGCCCCGCTTAAAATAGACATTGGCTCGCTTTCTGCCAAGTAGCTATCATTAGAAACTAAGGTCATGACATTTGACATAAAAGCATTAGCATTTTCATGAAGAACTTCCTCAAATTTCCGCTTCATAGTAGGAGTATTCATTAATCCTTTTAAACCTAATTGATTCGCAGGAACTTGTTTTTGATTTTGTTGTGATAATTGATTTTTTAAGGTCTCGTTTGTTGCCATTATTACTTAATCTCCTTTTCTATTAATCTTCGTGGCGTAGTAACCATATATATTTCTTCATCTTCTGCAATTTGAGGATATTTTTCAGCAAACTTTTTACTGTTCAATCTTTTAGTAGGTATTTCCTTCCACTCAACAATATGTTTTTTAGTAATACCAATGCTTGCATTTCTTTTTCCCAATTCGCTTTTTATTTCATTTTCAATTTTTCTAATAGCTACATCCAACTCTTTTTTGGTTTTCTTCATTTCATTTTTTTGGTCTAACAATTCATCAAACGAAGCAGGTAAAGTAGTTTGCGTTTCTTCTATGTCGCTATACTTATCCTTTAAAAAGTCAGCTGTTGCCTTACTTCCGTCAATAATAGGTTCAACGCCTTTGATTACGTTATTTTCCCAAAAATCAACTAATTGCTCGGTCAGTACATCGATTAATTCCTGATCACGTTCTACCCGTTTCCAAATAAATTTCTGACCACCAATTAAAACTGCAATATAACAATAGTCTTTATTCAAAACATTCATATAATGCTGAACTTGGCAAAGATAACTCAATGGCACTTCGTCTCCTGCCCATTCTTTCGCTAAAAATTGATTTGCAGTTTTGCATTCTAGAATGGCATTTTCTCTAACCACTTCTCTATCAATATTTGCTCTTAAAAAAGGATGGAGCGAATGTTCGAAGACTTGATTTCTACGACGAACTTTTTTTCCTGTTCTTTCTTGGAACTCTTTCGCAACAACTTCTTCTAAAACATTTCCCCAATAGGCTGGCTCGCTTTCTGTATCTTTCAGCTCAACTTGACCTGTTTTCTCTAGCCATAATTGATAAGCTGATTTATATTGATTCAAGCCTAAAATTGTTGCAACGTCTGATCCTCCAATTCCTTTACGCCTATCCTCAAGCCATTCTTGATGGCTCATGGATAAAGTAGATTGAATCATCTTTCGTCTTCCTCCTCATCGTATTCCCACGTTAGCTCTAACACTTCTTTTTCTTCAGGTGGCTCTTGTCTTGCCCCTAGCGAATCAAATTCAGGCATTACAATCCCTCCCAAAATAGTTTTATTTTTTCATCTTCCAATTCGATATAATCGACACCTTGCATTTGTAATTGATCTAAAAATGGTTTTGTAGCTCCTTTACTGCTTACCACACAACTTGTATTGCCATAAGATGCAGATGTCCGAACAGATTGAATAATGTTATTCTGTGCGTTTGCTAGCATTAATTCGTAAATGTCGTTACCTAAACCTCTTACTTCAATCATTACAACTCACCTCGTAAAAAATCTTTTAACAATATATCTAGTTTTTCCTCATTATTTTGTTTAGTTGAAGATGATTCTGCACCAATAAATGATTCTTTTATTTGTTTACATTGCGGACAATCACAATCATGAGCAAGTGCTTCCTCTTTAAATTTTTCAAATAATTCACTAAATGCAATTGCTTGTTCAGGCAAAGAACCTGCAAGTAAAACACTGGATGCTTCCATCATTTCTGAATCAACAGTTGACAAAACAATCGTAACTTTTCCTTTCCGACATTCTTTAACAAGTTCCATTAATAAATTTTGAATTTTATCGTTCATTTTGATATACTCTCCTTAGTTAATAAATTTTGAATTTTTTTGTTCAATATTTGCCCTGTTCGTTTGCAGACGTTCGGGGCTCTTTTTGTACTATGCTTAATCTCTCTGGATAAACGTTTTTATCAGCTGAAACATACGGATATTCTTCAAACAACTTTCGCATGACTTCCGCTTGTGTTTCTCCAATCACATATGTTTCTCTACTAGCTTCGCCTATAGCTACATACATTTTTTATCGCCTCCTTTTTTAGAGTATTGATACTTTGCTTCATCCCAGTTAAAAAACCAATGGATAAAGAAAGGTGCACTTAGTGTTGCTAGTATTGGCATTGAAAAGTGGCTTTTCAGCAATACTCCTAGTACAATCATCAATAAAAATGCGCCTACTAATCGTGTTTCTCGGATTGCTTTCATGTTGTTAACCTCCTATATTTTGATATAATTCAATTGAAAGTGAGGTGCAAAAATGTTTTTTGTGATTAAACGAGCTTCTGATAAAAAATACTATTTTTTGATTAAAACTGAAGAAAATGAAATAATCGCATCAAGCAAAACTTACTACTACAAATCTTCTGTTTTAGAAATCATTGAATCCATTAAGAATGATATGAATCCAAAAGCAATCATTGTTGATACTACTTTTAACTGAGGATAAGTTAGGCTTATCCTTTTATTTTTATTTACTGATCTAGCTCACTTCTTTAAACATATCTCCGTTTCCATTAGCCATATCAATTCTTGCTTGTAATTCCAAGTCAGGCTTCCATTTAGGAATTAGAGTTAATGCTTCTTCATATCGAACTTTTGGAATATCTATATAAGAGGCTACATCGAATAATGCTTTCAATTGTTTATAGCAATTACTAAATGCTGATTGCTTAATACTTGAATCCTTATAAGCCGATGTTTTTTTGCCACCTAATACTTTGATAACAGTTGATGAAACTAGGCCTTGTATCTTTCGTTGTTGGCTTCTATTAATTGTTGTTTCTGTTTCTAGCTTATCTAAACGTTGATTTACAAGAGTCAATCCACGTTCATGTTTTAACGCAGCTTCTAATAACAATTCTGTGTTATTCATCGGTAAGTTTGATTGAGTTTTGAGCAGTTCCTCCATTTGGTTGAAAGCTTCAATGTATTTCAGTTTAAACTTAAGAGCTTTTTGACCAGTGAATCCCATTGCTAGCAGTGTGAATCCGTCACGGTTCATAATGATTTGTCTATATTTTTGTTTGTTTTGTGGATGAATATAACTATCTTCGTAAAATAGGTCTGCGTAATTTTCCGCAACCCCCTCTTTTAGATCATCAATCGCTGCTAAAACATCACGATGATTTTTATTAAACGTTTCAGCAACTTGTAAACTAGTTGTTACTGCTTGTTGGTTTTTCATAATTACTAAGTTGTCCATTTTTTCCTCCTTAAATTGTTTCTGTATTGCTCTTTCCTTTAATCCCAATGATTCATGATGTCATTACAAATTTTTATAGCTTCTTTAGCAGGCCAATATCTTTTTCCCTTGCTAGTACCAGGCTTTCTTTTTTCGATTATTTGCATACGTTTGTCTTTTACAAAATTTTGTTCAACTTCAGGAACAGACATTGAATATCTAGACGATAATTGTTTGATGTCTAAATACTCAGCACGTTCATTTAATCCTTGACTAGCTTCATTTATGACTTGTTCAAACATTTTTCTCAGGATTTTTTCAATAATGTTGTATAGAAAGTTTTTTGAAGATGTATCTAAGAAATTTTCCATTTTCATTCCTCCTATCTGATTTTGTAAAAGTCGATAATTGCCAAAAGTGTTTCGTGTGCTTTTTTACTTTTATTTTTTCCGTTCAGATAATCGATCAAATCTTGTCTTGGAATATCAAAATAGGTAGCAACACTAACCAACGAAATTCCCTTACTTTCAAAGTAATCACGAATTTTTTGACGACTTACTGATGTGTCTGGCATTTTTGATGCTCCTTTCTTTAGTATTAAATAAGTTAATTTGATAGAAATAAAAAAATATTGTTGACATTTTTACGCTATAGAGTAAAATGGATACATAAAGAAATAAACCTATAACAAAGCCTTTCATATGCACTTGGTCGCCAAACTCAATGCTAATAAGGTGTGTTTTAGTTTGTTTCTTTTCTATCAAATTAACTTACGAATCAATAATAACTCTATAGAGTAATTTTGTAAAGACTTTTTTACTCTTTTTAGTAAATTATTTTTTCGTGTTGGAAAGGAATACTGATATGACAACATTTGAAAGGATAAAAAATTTAGCAAAACAAAAAGACAAAAGCCTTCAACAAGTTGCTAGAGAGTTAAAATACGGTGAAAATTATTTTTATAGTTTAAATGCAGGAAAACAACCAACCGCAGAAAAACTACAAGAAATTGCCAATTATTTTAATGTTTCTGTAGATTATTTGCTTGGACGAACTGATAATCCAAATTCTGATAACTTAGAAGAAGATGAAATTGCAACTTTCTTCCGTGTAAATACAGAAGATTTAACCGAATCCGAAAAAGATCAGCTCAGAGAAGAGTTAAAAGAGTACTTAGAATTCATGAAATCAAGACTTAAAAACAAATGATTGGATGACCCCTATGTATTTAGACTACGATACTTATTTTGAATATCATGACCAGACATATATTATTATTGAAAAAGTTGCTAATTACTATGGAATTGAATTAAAAGAGTTAAGATGGAAACACTACAAAGATTATATGATTGACGTAGAAAATGTTGACATAATTCCCTATAGTTTCGGTGATGTTTCAAGAAAAATATTTTCAGGAAATATAATAAGATTTCACGATAAATGCGGAATTTCCTATAATTCAACAATGGTTAAAGGAAGGCAAAATTTCTCAATACTTCATGAATCTGCACATTATTTTTTTGATATGAATAAGGAATGCAAGTCTCAAAGTTTTTCAGATTTAATTACTGGAAAAGGATACACTAGCGAAGATGAACCAAAAGAAATAAGAGCTAATATATTTGCATCCCTTGCTTTAATAAACAATGAAGCATTGAAAGAATGTTTACAAAAACAAATGTCTTTCCGTCAAATTTGCGAAGAATTTGAAATGAGTGCTGCAGCACTATACGTAAGGTTATATGATTTTTTAACAAAAATATTCTTATTAAATCCATGCTTAGCTAGATCAGCTATTAATCAATATAGATATAACTATGATTCAACAAAATTAATTAGTTATGTGAAGATGGTTTTATAGATTTTTAGCAATGGTAAAATTAAAACAAAAAAAGTCCGTGCTGGGCACACGGACTTAAACCTCATTTTGAGATTTACTGACAAGTATATTATAACAGAAATGAGGATTAATTTAAAAATGAAAAAAATTGTTACTTTAAGTTTATCATTATTACTGCTGACTGCTTGTTCTAACGAAACTAAACAGGTTTCAAAGCAAAACTCAAGCTCTACCACAATTACATCCGAAAAGAAAGATATTTCTGATTCTAAAAAAATTAATAGCTCAAGTAGTGAGTCATCAACTATACATTATTCAAGTACACAAACAGATGAAACAACTCAAATGGAATTAGGTGGGTCTACCTATTCCCAAATTTTAGAGACTTATACTCAAAAGTTGACTACAACTACACCTATATTGATTGAAGAACTGCGAAATGAAGGAGAACCTATAAAAGGCAATGTTTCAGCATTAGCTGAGGTTTTAAACTCTAAAATAGGAAAATTAGCAGATATTTCAAATGCTGGAATTTCGGAAATGGCAAGCATACAACTTTCTAATAAAGACGACTATTCATTATATGAATCATGGGCAAATAAACTAACAGATGTTTATACTGCTGAAGCAAATAAGTTAACAGACTTGTATACCGAATTAGCTGCTGTTAACACGGAAATTTCTACATCACAACAACCATTGCCATCTACTCAATCATCTTCAGCAATTGAACAACCTCAAAGCTCTGAAGTTGAACAACCCGTATATGACAAAGTACGAAGCGGCGAAGGAGCTCGACAAGTAGCTGAGAGGAATGGATTAACCTTAGAACAACTATTTGCACTAAATCCAGGCATTGACACCTCTGTTTTTTATCCTGGTCAACCACTAAGAATTAAATAAAGGAGAGAACTTTTATGAAAAAGATTAAATATTTTATTTATACACTACTATTGCTTATTGTATTTACTGCATGCGGAACTAAAGAAGTTAAGCCTGATTATACTAGTAAAGAAGCTGAAACAGCACTAAATAACGGCGAAGATTTAACAGGTAAAACTGTGCAATTTACAGTTGATAAATATGTTCCTGATGGCTCATTAGGATATACAATTCAAACTGGAGATCATTTAAACTTTGTTTCAAGCAAAAATCCAGATGTAAGAACAGGGGATAAAGTAATTGCAAAAATAAAGAAAGTTGAAAACCTTATGGGGTCTTGGATAATTACTTTCGATAAAAAATAATTCTCCCCTCTCTGGTGAGTTCTAGCATGTTCGATTCATGTTAGGGGCTTTAAATGAATATTGGAGGTGAAACTATGGCGAAACTAAATTGGTCCAAAAAATACAAATATGTTTTTTCGTACTCAAACAAAAAAGGAACTTTTTGGGGATATCGCTATCCTTATTACAACTCTCTAAAACACCGAAAAGAAGCTAGCAAACGTGGATTTGAAAGTGAAAGAGCGGCGAATAAAGCATTGCTAAAAATCCAATATGATTTAGAAACACAAAATACTTCCTTCATCGAAAATAAACAACTCACCATAGATGAATGGATCAAAGTCTGGATACCTTACGCCCAAGACAATTGGAGTGTTTCAACAAAACAAAATATTGAATCTGCTATCAAATTTCACATATCACCATTAATTGGAAATCAGAAACTATCTTCTTTAAATAAGATTACCTATAAGCGAGAATTTATTGACAAATTAAGACAAGAAAACAAATATACAGAATCCACGATTCAAACGTGGCATAAAATTGTAATGAGGATGATTAACGCTGCGGTACACAATCAAATCATCCCTAGCAACACGCTAACAGGCTTTAAATTTGATTTAAGTAATAATGTTCGTTCATTCTCTAAAAAGGAATTACAGCGATTTATAGCGGTTTTAGAAAACGAAGATATTCAAACGCAAGTTATATTTTTGACTCTGCTAAAATCTGGAATGAGAAAAGGTGAATTGATGGGGCTGCGTTGGAGTGATATTGATTTAAACGAAAAATATTTCGATATCAATTCTACACGTGGCGATTATGGTGAAAATAAGCCGAAAACAAAAACTAGTATTCGTAAAGTTTATTTTGACAACTCATTACTCACTTTAATAAAAAAATACAAAAATCATGAGAAAGAACGGCTTTTTAGAGAAGGGATAATTTTAAGCGATAAGGACTATTTTATTTTAAGTTCTCGAAATTTACCTATCAAACAATCAAGAATTACGTATATGTTTCGCCTGTTATGTGAAAAAGCAGAAGTTCAAAACATAACCGTACACGGCCTAAGACATACCCATGCAACGTTTTTAATTGAAGCAGGAGCAAACATTAAGTACGTTTCAACTCGGTTAGGACACAAGAATATTAATATAACTTTGGATGTTTATAGCGATGTGCTAAAAGAAGAAGAAAAAGAAACAGCTGATATGATGGATAAACTTATTGAGAACTTGTGATTTGTGGTAAATCTGTGGCAAAAACACTCAAAACCATTGATATATAAACGCTCTACCACTCCCCATCTGAAATTGTAAAATAAGTTGCTGTTTCTTTTCAGTCCAAGTAAAAATATATTTCACTAAACGGCCATTGTTCCCTGACGAATGAAGAAAACTGAGCTTGCTTGGACCACTCACTGTCATTTTTTCAGGTACAGCTAGTAAAGTCCTCCGAGCTGATTGGTTCAATTTATCAGGAAATGAAAAGCTTTGTTGTTCTTCAAAAAACCAAACTTCTTGTGTTTCCTCTAAAACAATTGCTTGCTGTTGCGTAAAACGAAGTTGTTTTTCTACCGTAGCAAGAAACTGTTCAATTTTTAACGTTTCTTGCCAGCGGTGAATAGCGAGTGTTGGGAGCATAGTCATAAAGCAAACAATCGTTAAACTAGCAAGTGTTTCCATTAATGTGAATCCTGCTGACTTGTTCATTGCTTTTCTGCTGTATATTTATCTAACTGCTCTTTAGTAATGTAGCCTTCGTTGACTAATTCATTTAAGGAAGGCGTCTTATTTTTTTCTAGTGTGTAGAGCTCGATTTGTGATTCTACAATTTTTACGATTGCTTCATTGCCTTTTTTGTCAACTGTTTCTTTATGTTTCGCTAAGTTAGGGACAAAAAGTAAAATCAATACGGAAATAATCAATAAGACAATCAACATTTCTAATAATGTAAACCCTGCGTATTTTTGTTTCTTTTTCATTATAAAACTCCTTCCATATTGCCATAAATAGGCAGCAACATTGCCCCATAAACACCGATAATTAAACAAGCAATTATGATAAAAATAAGTGGTTGAACGAGAGTAATGACTCGTTCAATTTTTTTGAAAAAACCTTGGAAACAGACATTACTATAAACCATCAACTCCTTGCCTAATTTTCCTTTTACTTCTCCTTGTTGAATCATTAAACCCAATGCTTTTGTAAAAAAAGGATAAGCAGCTAATTGTCTATGTAAGGTTTCACCAACTAGCAGTCCTTCACTAATCGCTCCAGCTAATTCTTTCATTAAGGGGTAATTGGTTGTATGGCGCATCAAATCGATGACCTCTTTCATTTCTAATCCTTGCGCAAGCAACTTCCCCCATTCTAGTGCAAAAAAAGCACTGACGTATTCCCGATAAAGGCCACGGATAATGGGCAGTTTCAGATATACGAAGGCCCGCTGAATAGCAGACTGATGCTTCAAATAACGGTTTAAAATGAAGAAACTAAATGAGAGGATAAAAACTAAGGTAACCAGAATATATGGACTGTAAACAATCAGAAGAATCCCAATATTTTTAGAATAACTATTGGCATCATTTTCCATTAATTGGGGCAATAAAAATTGCCGAATACCAACAATGACGAGAATCAAAAAAACAATCAGGAGCAGCGGATAACTAATTATTTTATAGAACTGTTGCCGATATTTTTCCGTTTGAAAAAAATGTTCGGAAATCGCTTGTAGTGTCCCTACCAAATCCCCGTGTGCGGTAGCAAACGACAATTGTGCCGAGACCATTGTTGAAAATCCTAATTCTTCGACTAAAGCTTGTAAGGCAATGCCTGAGGAAAAGCCTTCAACTAAAAAAGTTATACTGTGCTGAGGTAATGCGTTTGATTTTTTCATGAAGGAAAAACTTTCTTGTATATTAAAACCATTTGCAAGTAAATCCGCTAATAGTTTCAGAAAAAGCTGCTGTTGTTTTTTCGTTAATTTATTCGATGGCTTGAAAATACGTTTTTTCTGTAATAAACCCATACGCCCACGCCTTTCTTAGATTCTTTTGCCAACTACTCTTTATAACGGCTTCCTTAAAGAAGAAATAATCATAAAGAATTCCCGTTGCTTGTTCCTTATTAATCGTGGTTGTCAAAATCTGTTGATAAATGATACCTTGCAAGCATTCAGCCAATTCATGCTCTGGGCCACCTAATTCTATCAAACGCCGTTGCACCCCCAATAAGTTACGGGCGTGAATTGTCGCAAAAATAGTATGACCCGTTAAGGCGGCTCGAATAACTGCTTGAGCCGTCTCGCCATCACGAATTTCACCAATAATCAAAATATCAGGATGATGGCGCAAGCAAACTTTGATCAAGGCTTCGTACGTTAACTGAATTTTTTCATTTGTTTGCAACTGTAAAAACTGCTTTTCCTCAATTTCAACAGGATCCTCAATCGCTATCACTTGTTGTTCGCCACTTCTTTGTTTAGCCACACGATACATGGTTGTTGTTTTCCCAGAACCAACTGGCCCACTGAATAAATAAAGTCCTCGTTTCTGACAAGATGCTTCAATTTCATTTAGCTGGTGGGGAAAGAAAAAATGTTCAGCTTGTTCACCAAATCGGTGCAAAAAACGAATTACCAAGCTCTCTCGATTCTGAAAATCTCCCACAGATGATAAACGCAAGCGTTGCTTCGTCTCGCCAATTAGATAAGTTGTCGCGCCTAATTGCGCTTTTCGTCTTTCTCCGACATCCATACCACCGATAAATTTAAAGTGGAAAATTAACTTTTCGCCTATTTCTGCGGAAACTTGTGTGTAAAGTGTCCGTTGCATCCCTGTCCGAAAAGAGATAGCTATTTCGGTATCATTGGGTAAAAAATAAACGTCTTGCGCCCCATGAAGGACGCCCCATTCAATTAATTGATGAGCTAATTTTTTTACATTTTCAGTCATTCATTTCCTCCTCTCACTAATAAACTACGCATTTATTTTATGATTTCAGCAAAAAAAAGAACCTTCACCAGTAAGATGAAGGTTCTTTTTTTGAAGTTTGCGCTGTCCATCTATCTTCCCCAAAATAGTGGAACTCCTAGACACTTAGTATTATACTAAAAAAATCTTGCGTTTAGTTTTCAAAAATTTCTCTGAATCACAAAATTTTTGAGAAAAACTATGATAATCCGATTGGATCGTTTACGTTTTTGGCTTCGTTTTTTGTTTATTAACTAAATAAACTGGAATTCCTAGAAGCGTAATTCCTATACCAATCAATGCTAGAATAGGCTGTGTAATACTCGTTGTAACCAAGATGAAGATACCACCTAGACTTGCGATAATTGGAATAATTGGATAGCCAGGAACCTTATACGGTCGTTTTAATTCAGGTTCTCGTTTTCTTAAAATAAAAACGGCTAAGAAAATTAATAGATTAAACAGCCACATAACAAAAACTAACATATCCGTCAATAAATCGAAGGTCCCGAAAAACATCATGATAATGGCTACAGCTAACTGGAAAATTCCAGCAACGTAAGGAACAACAAAGCGTTTAGACAACTTTTGAAACTGACGACTAAAAGGCATCAGATTATCTAAGGCTAAGGCATAAGGAATCCGAATCCCTGTCATTGTGTAGCCGTTTAACGCACCATATACAGAGATTAAAATCCCAATAGTTACGATTTTGCCGCCAATTGGTCCAAAAATAGCCACAGAAGCATCCGAAGCTGCATTCAAATTCCCAGCGATTTGCTCAATTGGTAATGTTTTTAGAAATACAAAATTAATTAAAGCATAAATTAAAGTAATCAATAACAAACCAAAAATAATGGCTTTAGGCAAGTCTCTTTCTGGTCGCTTCATTTCACCAGCCACGTTACCCACACCTAGCCAGCCATCATAAGCAAACATGGTGGCAACTAAGGCGCCACTAAAAGCAACTAAAAAGCCAGTATTCGCTGTTGTTTCAATGGGAAAAAGCGAAACAGCTACTTGTCCTGGAGTAAATAACCCCACTAAAGAAATCAAGGCAATTGGAATCAGTTTTACTACCAATGTCGTTGATTGGACCAAAGAAGCAATTTTTGTTCCTAATAAATTAATTACGGTGATACTGGTTCCCGCAAGAATGGCAATTGGAATCAATAAATTTGCCGATAAATGAAACAAATTGATTAGTTGTGTACTAAAAATAATGGATAACGCCGAAATGTTGGCAGGATAATAAATGATACTTTGTGCCCACCCTAAAAGAAAACCAGCTAATTTACCATATGTATATTCAATATACTTCACTGCGCCACCTGTTTCAGGGATTGCTGTAGCAAGTTCGGCGCTGGTTAATCCTGCACAAATGGTTAAGGCACCACCTAACACCCAAGCAAAGATAGCTAAACTAGCTGACTGTGCGTGTCCAACGACACTCGCAGCTTTAAAGAAAACACCAGCGCCAATCACCGTACCCATTACCGTGGATAACGCACCAAACGTTGTTATCTCTCTTTTTAATTGCTTTTTCTCCATAGACTCCCTCATTTCATTTAAACTAAAAAAGCGTAACAAAATTTCACTTTCTTGAAAAGATAACGAAAATAATAGCTGTTTTCATGAAAAATTCTGTGACGATCTCTTTTCAGTATAGCTATTTCTTTTAGAATTTCAAGTTTGAAAACCACAAAAAGAAAATTTGTCATAAAAGTTTTAGAGCATTCATCTTTTGTTTATAAACAAGAATTGAAAAACCGACGATTTTTTATTAAATAAACGAAAAATCGAATCAAAAAGAAACCTTTCTGATCCGATTTTAACTACGTTATTGGTTTTTGACTTTTTCTTTTTTCATTTGTTTGCTGCGTAATTGTCCGCAAGCCGCATCAATATCTGTTCCGTGCTCTTTACGAATAACACAATTGATGCCATTCTTTTTGAGTACATCATAAAATTTTAAAACCGCTTCTTTAGAGCTTCGGCTATATTGATCGTGTTCACTCACTGGGTTATACGGAATCAGATTAACATAAGAAAGTTTTTTCTTATTCCGTAGTAAATCTGCTAATTGTTGAGCATGTTCTGGTCGGTCGTTCACTTGACTCAACATAATATATTCAAATGTAACACGTCGGTTGGTTTTTTCAATGTATTCATCAATTGCTGCCATTAATTTTTCAATTGGAAAACTACGATTAATCCGCATAATTGATGTACGAACTTCGTTGTTAGGAGCATGTAATGAGATTGCTAAGTTTACTTGTAGTCCACTGTCTGCAAATTCACGAATTTTTGGCACTAAACCACTTGTTGAAACTGTAATATGGCGGGCACCAATAGCCAAGCCTTTA
This sequence comes from Enterococcus sp. DIV2453a, assembly GCF_050533535.1. Classification (NCBI taxonomy): domain Bacteria; kingdom Bacillati; phylum Bacillota; class Bacilli; order Lactobacillales; family Enterococcaceae; genus Enterococcus; species Enterococcus sp. DIV2453a. Next base: position 1,764,911 of record NZ_CP172899.1, read on the forward strand.
TCATCATTAATCGTTCGTAAAAAGTTCATGACATTGGCGTAATTATCAAATGGTTCACCAATTCCCATCACAACGACATGGCTAACACGTTCATCCAACCCACGTTCATCGAAATAATGTTGCACCCACATAATTTGGGCAACAATCTCGCCAGCAGTTAAATCTCTTTGTTTTTTTAATAGCCCACTAGCACAAAATGTACACCCAATATTGCAACCAACTTGAGTGGTCACACAAACAGATAATCCATATTCTTGACGCATTAAGACTGTTTCAATCATATTTTTATCTGGTAATTCAAATAAATATTTCACGGTACCATCTTGCGCTTCTTGCACAATGACTTGTTTTAATGGATTTAATGAAAAATTTTCTTCTAATAAAGTCATCAACGATTTAGAAATGTTCGACATTTCACTAAATGAAGCAACACGTTTTGTATACAACCATTCCCACACTTGTGTTGCGCGAAATTTCTTCTCGCCATGGGCTAAAAACCAGTCCACAAGCTGTTCTCTCGTCAGTCCATAAATGGATTCTTTCTGCATTTCTTTTCCTCATTTCTGCTATTACATTCGCTTCATAACTATAACGTATTCTCACTTTGAATGCAATATCACGAAGAGCCTCAAAAAAAAATCGTTAAGCGTGCATGCTTAACGATTTTTTATAATTAATCTTTCACTAAGTGATAAACTTTTTTGAAGTAGAACGTTCTAGCAATTAAATAGTAAACGACCTGAATCAATAAGAAAACACCTAAAACTTCCCAGCCAGCTAATTGCATTGGTTGATCTAACACGGCATACATTGCTTTCAAAGCAACAGCTCCATGAATAAATGAAACAACAATCGGTGTAAAGAATAAAATACCTACTTGTTGGTAAATCATTTTCTTCAATTCTTTTTTCGTCAAACCAAGTTTGTAAATCATCTTGAATTTTTCAACGTCCGTATTCATATCACTGTATAAACGGAAGTATAAGAAACTACCCGCCGAAACAAAGAACACGATACCGATAAATAGTCCGACAAATAGAACTGGCGTATAAAATTGCGTAATGGCTGCCGACATTGCAGCTGTTCCTAGTAACATGGGATACTTGTCACCAATAATATTTTCTGCTTTTATCAATTCTTCACGATCAGTTCCTGCTTTGGGCTGCCAAATGGTATTTATTTCACTTTTAACTCCGTCTAACGGTGTTGTATCAGGAACAACTAAAATCCCTCCAGCTGTTGGCAAAACATTGGTTTTAGAGATTTTATCGACTTTTAAAGTTTGATTGTTAGCTAAACTAACTGTTTTTACGTCCACAAACATATCTGAAGGAACATTTTCTTGTTTTAAATTAACTACGCTATTCCCATCAATCGTTGGTTCGTCAATCATTTTTGCTAACTTATTATATTCTGATGCTTGAATTAAGCGGATACCTTCATTTGTTGTAAATTGTGGATACTCCACTTCATCAAACTGAATATTTTTTTCTTGGAATGTTTTTGTCGCAAATTGTTTCATTTCTTGATTTTCTGGGTTGGTCGAATCAGACAATGTCAGTTCGTACGGTACAGAACTTATTCCTTTAAAAATCATCTCGTTCACGCCGTATAACGTTCCAATGGCAGCAAAAGCAACCGTTGATATCACCGAAACCAAGAAGAACGAACGTGCATTATCTTTCATGCGGAAAGCCAAATCTGATAAAACGACCATATTGGTTTTTTTCCAAAAGATTTTTGGTTGCCGTTTTAAACGTTCAATGACAGAAACACTCAATTGGTCAAATAAAAATTTTGTCCCTAAAATAACTAAGAAAATTACTGGGAACATCACCATTAAAACTAACTGTCCCTTAGCAACTAAAGCAATTCCGTAACCGACAATTAAAAGCAACACGGCTAAGAAAGATTTAACTTTAGAGCTTTTGATTTCACCTTTACCCATTTCCCCTGCTTTTAATAGCTCTTGAAGTGTCGCTTTTGGCAAGCGGAATTGAATAAAGAAAGAAATTACTAAAAACAAGACCGCAAATGAAATGACAGTAATGATAAATGGCATCACTGGCAAATAAAAACCTAAACCTAGATGCATCAATAAATTGCTAATCCATAAAATAAACTGTGAAAATCCAACACCTAAAATGCTACCAAAAATTGTAGCAAAGAAACCAATCACTAAGTTTTCAATAAAAATCATTTTCTTTAACTGTTTTGGACTCATCCCTTGAATCATCAAGGTTCCAAACTCTTTTTTCCGAGATTGGATAAAGACATCCATCGAGTATAAAACGAATAAGAAAGAAAAACCATAGATTATAATTGCCGCAGCCGTCATTCCCATTTGTGCTTTAGGATTTAAACCATTAGCTAAGGCTGGGTGAAAGACAAAACCAGTGAACGTAAAAAAGATCATCACAGAAAACATTGTACTTAGGAAATAAGCCAAGTATAAATGCTTATTTCGAATCGTGTTTCTTATAACAAACTGATTAAAATTCATTATCGACACCTTCAATCTCAGCCAGTTTCACCATGATTAAATCGTAGAACTCTTTTTGATTGCCATTTTGGACAATTTCATCAATTAATTCACCATCTTTAATAAAGACGATGCGCTTGCAATAACTTGCGGCTAGCGGATCATGGGTTACCATTAAAATAGTCGCCGCTTCTTCTTCGTTTAATTGTTGTAACAAGCCCATCACATCCTTAGATGATTTCGTATCTAAGTTTCCTGTTGGTTCATCAGCCAATAATAATTGTGGATGATGAATCATTGCCCGAGCAACGGCGACCCGTTGTGCTTGTCCACCAGAAATTTCTGCAATTCGTTTTTTCAACAGATGATTGATACCTAAACGCTCACTTAATTCTGCTAATTGTCGTTTCATTACAGAGACTTTTTCTCCATCAAGCGTCAATGGCAAAATAATATTTTCTTCAACAGTTAATGTTGGCATTAAATTAAAGCTTTGAAAAACAAATCCTAATTCTGTACGACGGAATTTAGCAATTTGTTCTTGATTCAAATTGTTTGGATTTTTTCCATTTAAAAGTATTTCACCGTCTGTTGGACTATCGATTGTTGCCAATAAATTTAAAAGTGTACTTTTCCCACTTCCAGAAGGTCCCATAATACCAATAAATTCACCATCTTGGACAGTTAAATTAATCCCTTTTAAAGCTTCATATTTAATTTCGTTTCCGTAAACTTTTTTCAAATTTTGTACTTCTAACATATTTTCCACTCCTATTCTTCTCACTCATTTAGTGTATCGAAAACGAAAAAAAACGACAATAGAAAAGAATAACAATGAACTTACATTACTGTAAGTGCACTGTTATTCTTTTAAAAGTTATGCTTCATATTCAATCACATAAGGATGAATCTTCGTATTATAAATAGCTTCTGAATATTCTACGCAACGACCTGTTGGGCTTAACGAACGCCGAATTCTTTTTAAGCCCGTTGTTTCAGTTGTTTGCAACATCTTTTGCTCTGCTTCTGTCAAAGTTGCAACTTCAAAACGGTCTTCAAATTTATAAATTTCAATGGCATGGCGATCCATCAAACGATACAAGGATTCTTCTTTGTATTCAGTCAATGATACGTCTTTCATGGCAGCTGGCAAATAGTAATTAAAATAAATATAGGGTTGTTCATCGATTAGATATAACCGTGAAAGGTGAACCACTTCTTCTCCTAAAAATTGATAAGCCGGCATCTCTTTTGACAACGTCAAGTTTTCAACTTGTAAAACTTTTTTAGTGACTTTCTGACCTGATTCATTCAAAAATTCAGTGAATGTCCCTGCTTTTGATAGTTTATTATAGGGACGATTGCTTAACACAGTTGTGCCTCGGCCACTTTTTTTCTCAACAAATTCTTCTGTTGCTAACATTTCGATTGCCCGCCGAATCGTAATTTTACTAACGTTAAACATCTCTTCCAATTCTGTTTCTGTTGGTAAAAACGTTCCTACTGGATACTTGCCACTCAAAATATCTTCTTTAATCTGATCTGCTACTTCTAAATAAAGCACGCTCTTTCTTCTCATGATACGCTCCCTCCCAACCGCACTATTCCTTTCTATTTTACCAGAAAATAATGATTATAACATGATGCTTTGCTGAAATTATAAAAAAAGAACAAAAATAGATAAATTTATCTATTTTTGTTCTTTTTGTTTATTGTTCTGGCGTCTCAGGTGCTGCCTCTTCTGATTCCGCTTGTAGAAAGACTTTTCTTGGTTTACTACCTTCTGATGGTCCAATAACTCCGTGTGCTTCCAATTCATCCACTAAGCGAGCCGCACGATTATAGCCAATTCTAAAACGTCTTTGTAGCAATGAAATACTAGCTGTTTGCATTTCAACCACCAAGTTTTTCGCTTCTTCAAACAACTCATCTTGAGGAGCTTCGCCACCGCCTGAAGTGGTCGGTTCATCCGTTGGCATCATGCTTTCTTGATATTCAGCTTCTTGTTGGTCCGTTACAAACGCAACCACTCGTTCGACTTCTTGATCAGAGATAAAGGCCCCTTGGATACGAATTGGTTTATTTTCTCCCATTGGTAAGAAGAGCATATCGCCTCGACCTAATAGTTTCTCCGCCCCGTTGGTATCAATAATGGTACGCGAGTCTGTCCCACTTGAGACCGCAAAAGCCATTCGAGAAGGGACATTTGCTTTGATGATTCCTGTAATGACATCCACACTTGGCCGTTGTGTCGCTAAAATCATATGAATACCCGCTGCCCGTGCCATTTGGGCTAAGCGGATAATCGCATCTTCTACTTCGTTACTTGCCACCATCATTAAATCAGCTAACTCATCAACAATGACAACAATAAATGGCAGAATCGGACGATTTTCGCCATCTTCCGCATTTTTCTGTTGAATTAGTTGATTGTAACCAGTAATATTTCGGACGCCTGTTGCTGCAAATTTTTCATAACGAAATTCCATTTCTTGAACTACTTTTTGTAGGGCTTGGGCCGCTTTTCTCGGATTAGTAACCACTGGCGTTAATAAATGAGGAATCCCGTTATACACATTCAATTCCACCATTTTCGGGTCAATCATCATTAATTTTACTTCATGGGGTTTTGCTTGCATCAAAATACCTGTGATGATGCCATTGATAGCAACCGATTTCCCACTCCCTGTCGATCCCGCAATTAATAAATGCGGCATTTTTGATAGATCCGCAGTTTGAACCATCCCTGAAATATCTCGACCTAAAGGTACTTCTAATAGTTTATCTGGATGACTTGGTTGTGCCTCAACAATATCTCTAAAGGATACTGTACTAATTGCACTATTAGGAACTTCAATCCCGATTAGTGATTTCCCAGGAATCGGGGCCTCCATACGAACATCTTTGGCCGCAAGCGCTAAAGCAATGTCATCCGTCAAGTTAACAATTTTGCTAACTTTTACCCCCACAGCGGGTTGAACTTCAAATTTTGTGACAGATGGTCCTAAACTAGCTTTGACCACTTTAGCATCAACGCCAAAGCTCTTGAAGGTTTGTTCTAAGACGCCAATATTTTTTTCGATTTTTTCATATTCACCACTTTGATCCGTTGCTTGAATTGTATCTAACAAATCAGTTGGTGGTAGTTGATAATCACGATCTTCCGCTTCTTCAGAAATCTCAAATTCGAGAACACCAGCTTCATCTGCCGCCTCTTCTTCTTGCTCTCGTTGCGGTTTTGTTGCTGCAATTGGTGGTACAGGCATCGCCTGATTTTGCTGTTGAAACGAATCAATTTGAACAGGCGTTGGTGCAGTCGGTTCTTCCACCATTGGTTGGTGGGTTTCAACTGGTGTTTTTGTTAAGCGCTCGGCTGCCGCTTGTTCCATGCGTTCCCGCTCTTGTAATTTTTGTTGGGCAGCGGCTTCAATTTTTGCTTGGCGTTCTGCAGCTTTGGCTTCTTTCTTCGCTGCTCGCTTCGCCTCTTTTTCTTCTTGTCGCGCCTGTGATTTTGCCGAAACATGACTTAGGCGATCTTGAATACTTTGGAAATGATCAACAATTTGCTGAAAATCCCACATACTCATCAAGAAAATACCCGCTAACAGTAGCAATGTGGCAATTAAATAGCTGCCAAATTGTGCCACCAAAAAGTACGTTCCTTGATAAAGCAGCGCGCCAATCATACCGCCCCCTACGTTTTGCGTCACTTGGTTGGCTTTTAAATCGCTTTGCAAAAATTCCCAAGTGTTACCTAAAATATCAGGTTGACTGCCACTAACATTTCGAAACATAAAGGCATGGAAAAATAACAAAACACTAATATAAATCAGAACAGCCCCAAAAATAGGGCGCCCTCTTTTTAACGGAAAATCTTTCCCATAAATCATGACTAATAAGCCATACAGGATTAGTAAAATCGCTGCAAATGGAAAGGTATTACCTACAACTAAGCGTAAACAATTCGCTAATAACGTGCCTAAAAACCCTAAGCGAAAGAGTCCAAAGACACCGAATAAAATAAAAATCAGGCCAAGAAACATATAATTTAAACGTTCTTGTTGTTGCTGTTGTTTTTTGGTCTTTTTCTTTGTCGTACTTTTTTTCTTATTTGTTGCTCTTTTTTGTGCCATTTAACTTCCCTCTTTCCATCACTTCTCATTATACATAAAAATGGAATCGAACAAAAGTGCCCACCTCATTTTACTTGAAAAATCATGGAAATTTTTTTAAAACTTTCATTTAAGAAAAATGAGCGTGGGACAAAAATCACTTTGGATTTTTGCTCCACGCTCAAAAACTGATAAACGGCGGGAACAGAACCAACTCCTTCGGAAATAAGCCGAAATTCTCCAAAAATTAAAGAGCAATTTTCGGAAATTTCTTCTTATTTCTCGGAGCTAAACGGTTCTGTCCCGACCTCATTATTTCTTATTTTGCTGATTCTTAATGGTATAAGTCGAAACGACCTTTAGCCATCATTTCTTTGGTACCACCTGTTTCAAAGAGCGCTTTGTTCATGATAATTTTTTTCATGAATGAAGCTGGGTATCCTTTAATGTCTGTTTTACCAACAATTCCTAAAGCACGTGTATTTCCGACAGAACAAACAGAACCTTGTGATTTAAAGCTGAAAGGTTTAGTTGCTTCCCCTTTCAATTGTGCTTGAATATTTTTAGCAGCATGAGCGCCCATCTTCAAGGCGATTTGTGCTGTCGTTGGGTAAGGTCGATTAGTTTCTGTATCCATAACTGCTGAGCAGTCACCAATAATATAGACGTTGCTATGGTTCGCATCTGTTAAATCTGGTTGAACCATGACACGACCACGACGAGCTTCAAATCCAGAATCGCCTACAACGTGGCTTCCACTAACACCCGTTGTCCAAATAATTGTTTTAGCAGAAAGTTCTGCCAAGTCGCCTGCTTCGTTATCTTGATAAACAACTGCGCCTGGTTTGATTTCTTTAATCGGTTTACCTAATAATAAATGAATAGCTGAATCTTTTAATAATTGCACACCATAGTTCGCAAGTTTTTCGTTAAACATCGGCAATAGGCGAGTAACTGCTTCGACACAATAAATTTGGATTTGATCTGCTGAGACACCTGCGATTTCAGCAAATTTTGGTTTATTTTCAACAAGAGAACCTAATAATTCAATCCCTGTAAAGCCTGCTCCGCAGACAACAATTTTTAAGAATTCTTCGTTTTGAGTTGCTTTGTATTGACGCATTTGTTCTTGGATATGTTCATACACGTTTAAAGCCGTTTTCACATCTACCATTTGTAGAGCATGTTCTTGCACACCAGGGATACCAAATGATTCTGATTCAAACCCAAGAGAAACAACTAAGTAATCATAATTGATTGTTTGGCCATCTTCTAAAGCAACTGATTGTGTTGCAGCATCAATTGTTTTAACTGTTCCTTGGATAAAGGTTGTCATTTTTTCATCGACAACATCCATAATATTGTATGTGATTTTTTCAGCTGGTTGTGTTCCAGCAGCAACTTCATGCAAGTCCGTTGCTTCGTAGTGATAGTTATTACGATCCACTAAAGTAATTTCGACGTCTTTGGCGCCTTTTTGTAATTCGCGTAATGTTTTTAAGCCTGCGTAACCAGCACCTAAAATAACAACATGTTTCTTATTCATTTTGATTCCCTTCCACTCTATAAAAAATTTACAGCCACCACAAACCTATGGCAAAAAATAGCACTTGTGCAGTTGCTCCCACAGCTAAGATCTTCACAGCACAAACAAATGTTTTACTCTTCACTTGTTCCTTCAGTAAGGCTTGGGTTTGTTTCCGTACAAAAGGTAAAGTTAAAAGCATGAGTAACATTGTTGGCGGGGTTAATCCTAAACCGACAGCTAACAAAATGGCTAACATTGCTATTGTATTTAATCCGACGAATAATTTCAAAGAACTTGCTTTGCCAAGGTAATGAACTAATGTATATCTCTTGTTATTTTCATCTTCCTCTAAGTCACAGATATTATTTGCTAACATTAAGTTAGCAATGTAACAAGTATTAGGTAAAGCGACTAAGAAAATCCCCCATAAATTAGCTGCTGACCAATTGAAAACTTCAAACGTATTAATGTAGACACAAATAAGGGTAATCATGAACCCCATTGTAAATCCTGAGAAAACTTCCCCTAATGGTAGACTGGACAAAGGTTTCGGTCCTGATGAATAAAAAATACCAATTAAGTAACAATACAGACCCATAATTAATAACGGCCAGCCGACAATAAATGACAACCCAATCCCCATTAAAGCAGAAACGAGAATCATCCAAAAAATCATTTTGCGTATTAATGGCAAAGATAAATTTTCTCGACCGATAATATTCGTTTTTTCCTTATAATCATGAACTTCTGTGGCATGATGGTAATCATTATAATTATCTAAAATATCGACCGCCATATTAAAAATAAACATCGCAATGAAAAAAATTAAAACATAACCGACATGGAGCCGCCCATATTGGTACCAACTAAAACAAATTCCTAACAAAAATGGCAAAACACTCGCTGTTTTTGCTTTTAATTCTACTAATTCAAAAAATATTTCTCGATTCAAACTATCCCTCCGCTACTTTTTTACAAACTTTGTTACTTTTAAAACTTAATTACTGTATTTCTGTCGCCAATTCGTATACAATCAAATAGTATTGAACCACTGAAAGGATCGTAGTATATTTATGAACACATTTTGGAAGTCGTTTCCTGACGTTGAACGTTCTTTAACGGAAACATGTGAATTAATTGAACAAACGTTGCATACACGCAACGAAGACATTGAAGAAGCCTTAGTAACTTTGGCTCGTTCTGGCGGCAAATTATTACGCCCCGCTTTTTTCTTTCTTTTTGCTCAACTGGGTGATGAAGAAAAACAAGAGAAACAACAATTATTAAAAATAGCTGCATCTTTGGAAATCCTACATATGGCTACGTTGATTCACGATGACATTATTGACGATTCTCCATTGCGCCGAGGCGCTGTGACTATTCAATCACAATATGGTAAAGACGTGGCTGTTTACACAGGTGATTTACTATTCACTGAATTCTTTACTTTGATTGCAGATGCCATGAATGGCTCTGAATTTATGAAAATCAATGCACAAGGAATGAAACGGTTATTACTTGGTGAACTCGATCAAATGAGTCATCGATTTGACCGCCGCATGTCGATTCCTGCTTATTTAAGAAGTGTCAACGGCAAAACAGCCGAACTTTTTTCACTAAGCTGTCTTGAAGGGGCCTATTTCGGTCATAGTTCAAAAGAAGTCCAACGTTTAGCTAAACGAATTGGCCGTCATATTGGCATTGCTTTTCAAGTCTATGACGATATTTTAGATTATACTGCTGACACGGAAACCTTGAAAAAGCCCGCTTTAGAAGACTTGTCACAAGGTGTTTATACGTTACCCCTTCTCTTCGCTTACCAAGCAGCACCTGACGTATTCAGCCCTTATTTGGATAAAGGACGCGCCATTACCTTAGAAGAAGCAGCTGAAGTTGCGGCGCTAGTCAACGACTATCATGGCGTTACAGAAGCACAAGCTTTTGCTAAAAAAGTAACCAACAAAGCAATCACTGATATTCAACAATTGCCTGATGGCACAGCAAAAGAAACCTTACTTTCCTTAACTGAGCTCTTATTACATCGTTCATTTTAAACGTTTTATGGAAGAATTGCCATTAATTGAAATAGAAAAACGACTGATTGTTTGCTTTAATCAACAACCAGTCGTTTTTTTATTCCTCGAAAGAACTAATGCCACGATCAATTCGGTAAAGTTTTTGATAATGCGCATTGGTTGCAAGTAATTCTTCTGGTGTACCACTCATCTCTAATTGGCCATCTTCAATAAAGATCACTTGATCCATCAAAGTTACGCCTTGCAAATGGTGGGTAATCCAGATGACGGTTTTATCTTTTAATGCCTCAAAAAAGGTTTCCAGCAATTGCTGTTCTGTAATTGGATCTAAACCAGTAGTTGGTTCGTCTAATAACACAATTGGTGTATCTTGCAAAAGAATCCGTGCTAGCGCCAAGCGATGTCGTTCGCCACCAGAGAAACGCAAACCTGCTTCATCCACCATTGTTTGTAAACCTTCTGGTAATTGGGCAACCATTTCTTTTAAGCCAACTTTTTCTAAAACCGCCCAAACTTCTGCTTCGCTCGCTTCTTCTCTACCAATCCGAATATTATTTAAAATGGTTGTTCGAAATAGGTACGGCGCTTGGTGCATAACCCCAATATATTCAGTCATCGTCTCACCAAATGCCTCAGTTGGGATGTTTCCTAAAAGGATTTCTCCCGAAGTAGGTCGTAAATCACCACGAATGAGCGAAGCCAACGTACTCTTTCCGGAACCACTGCGCCCTAAAATCGCTAATTTTTGTTTTTCAGGAATTGTTAACGATAAGTCATTTAATACCTTTTTCTCTTGATTTTCATATGCAAAAGACAAATGTTCTATCGATAAACTGGTGCCATTTGGCTGAACAGGCGCTTCTGTTGAGTCATCTTCCCCTTCAGGAAGCTCATTAAAACGACGAATGGAATCCTTATAAATCGTTGTTTCCTGTGCTGCAGCAGGAAGCGGAGCAAAAGCATCAATTAACGGAAACACGGTTAAAACAAAGGCACCAATCCAATTGGCTGCGCCCCCATGATTACCTGGAAACCGCACACTAGTCCAAGCTAAGACAGCAATCGCAATCACACCGAACAGAAGTTGTAAAACAAAGTCTCGGCCACGGTTAAATTGCTTCATTTTTTCATCTAATGCACGAACGTTTGCTTCATCTGTTTCATAACGAGCAACGAATTCAGAGCCTCGTTGACTAAATACCCAATCAGACACACCTAGAATATTGTCGGTTAGTGTTTGATATAACTCATTTTTGGCATATTTATGTTTTTCTTGACGCGCACCATTCACTAGAACTGAAACAAGTGGTAATAGAAAAACAACCACTCCTAACATCAGTAACATGCATAAAGCAAACCACCAAGAAAAGAAACCTAATGCAATCACTAAAAAGATATACAAAATCCAAGCAATAACGGTTGGGAAAATCGTTCGTAAATACAAGTTTTGGATATGATTAATATCCTCCGAAAGCAAACCTAAGATATCCCCAGTGCGATATTTTGTCTTAAAGAAAATCGCATCTTTTTCTAGCACATTATAAAGTTTCAAGCGCAAATCAGAGGTCATTTTTAACACCCAGTTATGACTCGTTAGACGCTCCACATAACGAAAAACAGGACGGCCAATCCCGAATGCTCTTGTTAAAACAATGGGAATATAAATTAATAAAATATTCTCTGGTAAGGAAGCCGCACGACTGATTAAGTAACCAGACGTAAACATTAATGCCCCTGCGCTAAAGAACGTCAAGAAGCCTAAAAGTAAGGCAAAATACAAGGTTTTTTTATAGCGTTTTAAGAAAGGACGAACCCATTGATCGTTTTTCCAAACGTCTTTCGTTGTCGGCTGTTTTTCCATCATTGGCGTCCTCCTCTCATTTGCTTCATTAATTGAACATAGTAGCCATCTTTTTCAATCAACTCTGCTAGCGTTCCTTGTTCCACTAATTGACCTTTTTCCATCACTAAAATGTAATCCATTTCTTCCATCCAATGCAGACGATGTGTCGCAAAAAAGACAAGATGATTGTTCATTAATGGCAACATGCGCTCTTTCATTTCAACTTCTGTTTCAATATCCAAATGCGCTGTCGGCTCATCAAACAGCAAGACGTGGCGTTTTTGATCGACAAAGGCGCGGGCCAACGCTACTCGTTGCGCTTGTCCCCCACTTAACATTCGACCACTTTCCCCAATCAAGGTATGAATTCCTTCGGGAAGGTCTTTAACCAGCTCTTCTAAGCCAACTAACTGAATCGCTTGCTGAATCGCCTCATCTGTTGCTTCAGGTGTATAAAAGCGAATATTGTTTGCCAAAGTATCTTGAAAAATATATGGTGCTTGCGGAATATAAAGGATTTGTTTTTGCCAGTCTTTTTGTAAAAAATGTGGAATCGTCTGACCATTTATTGCCAATTGACTCGTTTCTTCTGTTGGTAATAAAAAGCCACTTAATAAATTAATTAACGTTGACTTACCAGAACCACTCGCCCCGATAATTCCAATCTTTTTGCGACCATCAACAGAGAATTGCAACGATTGAATTGCTTCTTGCGTTGCATCTTCATAGGAAAAATTTAACGCGGTGACTGACAACTGACTTTCTTGATGCCAATCATCTAACGTGAGCACATCGGTCTGTTCTGCTTCTGGCAATGCTAATACCGCTTGGATCGCTTGAAAAGAGTTTTTTCCATCTAAGGTTGCGTGATAATCACTTGAAAAATCACGAATCGGTAAAAAGAACTCAGGTGCTAAAATTAAAGTAACCAAGGCAGGAAATAATAAAATCGTGCCGTTTAATAAACTTAATCCAAGGAAAACTGCCACAACAGCTACCGATAATGTCGTAAAAAAGTCTAACGCAAAGGTTGATAAAATAGCAATTTTCAATGTACTCATGGTCGCTTTTCTGAATCGTTCACTTGTATGGTAAATACTCCCAGCATATTTTTTACTCAACCCAAACAGTTTCAGTGTGTCAATTCCTCGCAAGGAATCAATAAAATGATTGGAAAGCATTTGAAACGCCGCATATTGCTTGTCCGCTTTACTTTGTGCTGCATAACCTAACACAATCATAAAAATAATAATAATCGGAAAAACAATCAGCAATGTTACGCCTGAACGAATATCTTGTGTAAAAACAAAGGCCAAAATAATCCAAGGAATAATCATCATATTCATCATTTTTGTCAAAATCAATTGTAAATAATTTTCGGTTTGACTGATGCCTTCTAAAGCCATGGTAACCATATTTCCAGTTCCATTTTTTTGAACAACATTTGGCCCCAAACGGAAAATTTTGGTTAATAATTGTTCGCGTAATTCTTTCGAGCGTTCATAACTAAATGTATCGAGCATTCTCTCACGAAAATACGTAATAACATGTCGACCAAGATAAAAAATAAAAAAGAGTAAAATACTCTGTAGTTGTTGGTTAAGATGCCCGCCACTCCAAAGGCCGACAATGGCTTTTGAAAGAAAAAAAGCTTGCCCAATTATAAAGACTGCTTGCAGGAAAGAAAAACCTGCAAGCAAGACAAGAATTTTTTTGATTTTAGGCATCTGTAAGATGTCTTTATCAATCATAGATTTAATACCCCTCTGGTACGGCTGTCTGTGAAATACGTTTTCTGAAAATATAATAGGACCAAGCAGTATAAGCTAACACGAATGGTAAAATGCTTAAAGAAATCCACGTCATAATTTTTAGTGTATATGGTGTGCTTGTTGCATCTTTAATCAACAAATCAAAACCTTCACTACCAATCATAACACGTGGGAACAAGCCACTGAACAAGAGAGCAACTAGTACAACTAATGTTAAACCACTCGCTAGAAAAGCTAACATCTCTTTGCGTTTAAACACCCCAACATTGGCAATGACCGTTAAGACCACAATTGCTAACGTTAAAATTAAAGTGACCGCAAAGTTCTTTTCATAAAAGTCCGTTTTGAAGTACATCAACACTGCAAAAACAACTAAACCGACATATAAAACGCCGTATAAGATTTCTGCATAATTTCGAGCACGTTCGCGAATTGGGCCTTCTGTTTTTAAAGCAATATAGTTCATACCGTGTAAGTAGCAAAGTAATGTTAAGGCTACTCCACCAACAATTGAAAACAGATTAAAATAATCCGTAAATTGCGCATGCATATTGCCGTTTGCATCTAAAGGCATCCCTTGGACTAAGCTGATAAACAAAATACCAAAGAAGAACGGTACAAGGAAACTACCAATTGATAGCGTCCAGTTCCACATCCGACGACGTTTACCTTCCGGCATGTTGTGGCGGAATTCAAAGGAAACTCCGCGAATAATTAAGCCAAATAAAATCGTAAATAGAATTAAATAGTAGCCACTAAATAATGAAGCATACCAATATGGGAAAGAGGCAAACATTGCGCCGCCCGCTGTTAATAGCCAAACTTCATTTCCATCCCAAACAGGTCCAATTGTTGCAACGACTTGATCTTTTTCGTCGTCATTGTGTGCCAACGTTTGAACGGCCATTCCAACACCAAAGTCAAATCCTTCTAAGAAGAAGAAACCTGAGAACAAGACGCCGATAAGGACAAACCATAATAATTGTAGTGTACTCATTCGCCAAATACCCCCTTATCAAATGGATCCAACGCTGGTTCATTTTCTTTCGCTAATTTTTTCGCTTCATAGTCTGGTCCTTTACGTAATTCTAAAATGACCAAGTAAACCATGACACTACCTAAACCAGCAAATAATAAGAAATAAATGACATTTGACGTAATTAATGAAGCAACCGATACATTTGGTGAAACACTTTGTTCAATCGTAAATAATCCATAGACAGTCCACGGATAACGACCTAATTCAGTGACTAACCAACCTGTTGTATTGGCAAGGAATGGTGCGAACGTACATAAAGCAACAATCCACAGCATCCATTTCTTCTCGTACAGCGATGGTTTTTTCTTCCTTGTAAAGAATAGTCCTAAGGCAGCAACCAATAACATTAAGGCACCAAAACCAGCCATGATACGGAAGCTCCAGAATAAAGTGTTAACTGGTGGATAATAATTTTTATCATCCCCATATTTTTCTACCAAACGCTTGTTGACTGTATCCATTCCATCAACCGAACCTGATAATTTGTTATACGATAAAATACTTAACATATATGGAATATCGATACCAAAAACTTGTTTATGTTCTCGTTCATCTGCCCAAGCAATCAATGTCCAAGCAGCAGGATCATCAGAGTCTTCATAGGCCCCTTCCATCGCCGCAAATTTCATTGGTTGTCCTTCAATTAGAGCTTTCATTTGCAAGTCGCCAGCTAATAAAACGCCGATTGAACCGAACAAAGTAACCCATAAGCCAATGCGCATAGATGCTTTGTGGAATGAAATATCCCGTTTTTTCAACAATTGGAAAGCAGCCATACCAGCTACTGCCATGCCGCCCAATGTAAAGGCACCCATGATAACGTGTGAAAATTCATACCAAACTTTTGGATTGCTGATGACAGCTACAAAGTCCACCATTTCAGCACGGCCATTATTGATGACATAACCTACTGGATGTTGCATAAAACTATTGGCAACTAAAATCCAGAAAGCAGACATCATTGAACCGAATACGACTAACCAGATAAACGTTACGTGAACTTTTGGATTCATTTTATCCCAAGTAAAGATCCACAAACCTAAGAATGTTGACTCTAAGAAGAAAGCTAAGAGCGCTTCTACCGCCAACGGTGCCCCAAAAATATCTCCGACGAATCGAGAATAATCAGACCAGTTCATCCCAAACTGAAATTCTTGAATAATCCCGGTTACAACCCCAACAGCGAAGCTTAATAGGAATATATTTCCCCAAAACTTGGCCATTTTACGATAACGTTCCTCTTTTTTCACAACGTACATTGTTTCCATAATTGCTACAACAAGTGCTAATCCTATTGAAAACGGTACGAAGAAAAAGTGGAAAACTGTTGTCATCGCAAATTGGATTCTCGCCAATGTTACAATATCAAACATATTATTTCCTCCCTGATTTGCCTCCACACAAAGAAACAAGCTTACCTGAATTGTTCATTTCCATTAGCGATGACTCCTTTTATCTACGAAACTAAAAGAAAATTCAAGTGAACTTTTCCAAAAAGTGTGAAAATGCATGTAATATAGAATAATTCCAATCTAAGTATACAACTTTCTGAGGCAGAAACCAAACAATACAGAAGCATTTCTCACAATTTTTTTAGGTGCTACCAAGATTTCTTCCCTTTCTTCTATCAATAAAAAAAGCCCTTCCTAAAAAAAGGAAGAACTAATCTCAATCTATCAACATTTTGACTTATCACTTGATTAGTTTTCGAAAATTGAAGCAGCTCGTCTTTGATGATAAAAATTCTAATCTTGTGATGAAAATTACGGATTGCTTGAGGTGATAGTTTGTTTTTTAACAACATGGCTATAAAACAGGCAGCTCATCCGCTCTGAAATCTGGCAGGTTTTGGTACCATTCTAAACAACATGACTCTAAAACCAAAGGAATTTCTCGACTGTCGAAAAATTAAGTTTTGGTACAATTCCAAACAACATGACTCTAAAACGGTAGTAATCCTTCCAAAGATGTAAAAGCAGTTTTGGTACCATTCCAAACAACATGACTCTAAAACGTTACCTCTTTGATCTCTTGCTCTAAACTTGTTTTGGTACCATTCCAAACAACATGACTCTAAAACATCCTAAAACCAATTCAGGAAACGTTTGTTGTTTTGGTACCATTCCAAACAACATGACTCTAAAACTTTTAGTTACTCTAGCTTCAGTCGCTTGATGTTTTGGTACCATTCTAAACAACATGACTCTAAAACTTGCTAATAATGATTATAGCATGCTTTCCAGTTTTGGTACCATTCTAAACAACATGACTCTAAAACAAGTTTTTCATTATAAAGAAGCATCCTCATGTTTTGGTACCATTCTAAACAACATGACTCTAAAACTCAGCGAAGACGATGCAAAACAAAGCAAAGGTTTTGGTACCATTCTTAACAACATGACTCTAAAACGATAATACAGATGGTGAACTAGATTCAGTAGTTTTGGTACCATTCTAAACAACATGACTCTAAAACTCCATTCGCTTTGCGTGCTAAAATTTCTTCGTTTTGGTACCATTCTAAACAACATGACTCTAAAACGGGCTTAATTTTATAAAATTTAACACACTAGTTTTGGTACCATTCTAAACAACATGACTCTAAAACAAGCGGCCAAATATTTTATTTTTTGATATTGTTTTGGTACCATTCTAAACAACATGACTCTAAAACATCGGTATGCGCCGTTCTTTAGTTAATGCTGTTTTGGTACCATTCTAAACAACATGACTCTAAAACTATCCCAATACTCTGTGCCAGATGCTGAACGTTTTGGTACCATTCTAAACAACATGACTCTAAAACAAAGCTATCGTCACAAAACCAAAATTGGAAGTTTTGGTACCATTCTAAACAACATGACTCTAAAACCTCGGAGAAGTATTTTTTCTCCATGATTCCGTATTCGCATCACTTATCCATAGCTAGATTTCAGTTTAGAAGGTCTGATTTTTTTCTTCACGTTTATTATACCAAACTTTCTCCTTCTTGGCGGAAAAACCCACCATTTTTCAATGGTGGTTTTTCTTTATTTAGTAGCTGTAACAGCGAGCCAGATTTCACTATACTTAGCTTCTGCTGGTCCTTGATATTGCGTAAACGAAATTTCTGGTGCTGCAACGACTTGGTAACCAGATGAAGGCAACCATTCAGAGAATATCCTTGCCCAGGTTTCTTGTAAAGTTTGTGGGAAAGGACCTTCATTTGGAAAAACCGCCCATGTATGAGCAGGTACGCTTAGTTGCTCCAAATCTTCATAGGTATTTTCTTGCAAAGTGGCAAAGCCAATCATGTGTGTCATTTCTCCACCTTCTGTTGTTCGTCCCTCTTGAAAGTCAAAAGAAGCATTTACTACTTGATGAGGATATATGTCATCAAATGTATGCATTTCCGCTCGTTGTTGTGGTGTAATGCGCTGTGCTAATTCCATGATTGCTTGATTTTCCCCTTGATACTGCAAGGGAACCTTCTGACTAACTCCGACTATTTGAAACGCTGGTTTTTCAATCAATTTAACATCCATTGATTGTCCTCCTTTAATATCAATATAGAAAGAGAATTTAGGGAACGTTTTTTGGATTTGTGTTTTCATTACTTCAGAAGGGGCTTGTCCTGACCAATCGCGAAAGGCTCTTGAGAATCCTTCAATACTTTGATAACCATATTTAAAAGCTACATCTGTCACTTTTTCACCAGCAAGTAATGCTAAATTTGCTTCCGCCAAACGTCTCTTTTTAATATATTCAGCCAGACTCATCCCCGCAATAAACGAAAAAGTTCGTTTAAAATGGTAAACAGAAATCCCTGTCTTTTTTGCCAATTCATCGAAGGATACTTCTTCCGTTAAATGTTCTTCAATATAATCCATTGCTTGATTTAAATTTGCGAGCATCCGTGTCCCTCTCTTTCTATTTGAAAGTTTACTAAAGACCAACAAGGATGACTTGATTATTTAGAGCCAACATTCGTCAAGTCGCTACTCTTGATTCATAGCGGCTTTTAAGGCCTGCGCTAAAGCACTTTCTTCTGGTTCGTCTGGTTGTGAATATTTTTTCATCAAACGACGTTCTTCATGTTTAGTCATTTTTTGTTTTCGTTCTTTTTTATCGGGAATTTTTTCAGTAATCGAACAGAATTTACATTTGAAAGAACGACCATTTTTTCCTTCTATGATAACCATTTTTTTATGGCATTGTGGGCAACGGTGATTGGATACTTTAGGATCTTTTCGCCGACGATAAGAACATTCTTGGTTTGTACAAACGTAAATCTTCCCATCTTTCGTATTTTTTTCCCGTAAGTTTGAGCCACAATCTGGACATTTTTTTTGCGTAATGGAAAAATCTTGATATTTTTTCTCGCTTTGTTTAATTTCACGGACTAATTTTTTCGTATCCTCTTCAATATCCTTTAAGAAAAGTTGACTCTTTTGTTGACCCGAAGCGATTGCTTCGAGCGACTTTTCCCATTTTTCCGTTAGTTCAGGTGTCACAAGTGATGGATTCACCAAGTCTAATAGTTGCTTTCCTTTGGCAGAGACACTTAAACCGCTATTGGTTCGTTCCATCAATTCTGATTTAATCAGTTTTTCAATGATTTCAGCTCGCGTTGCCGGTGTGCCTAAACTGTGTTTCTCCATTTTTCCTAACAACGTTCCTTCGGTTAATGGTTTTGGCGGCGACGTTAATTCTTTGTTAATGGTAAAGTTTGGCGCAACGGTCATGCCTTTTTGCCATTGGACAGTGGATAGCGGCTGTTCGGCTGTTGTTTTCCAACCAGCAACAACTACTTTATTTTGATGAAAGACAAATGTTTCTTTTCCAAAAGCGACTGTAACTTTTGTTTGTTTGGTTTGATTTGGCTCAGCAAACAAACCTAAGAATCGTTGAACAATCATTTGATAGATTTTTTGTTCATCATTGCTTAGTTTTTCATAACGAGGACGTTGTTCAGTTGGAATCAACCCATGGTGATCCGTGACTTTTGCATTTTGGAAAACTTTTTGTTGTTTAACAACGGCCCCATTTTTAAGGTAGCCTTTCACTTCTGGTGAAAAATCAGCAATAGCTTGAAGGCGCTCTTTCATCGTTCCTTTCATATCCGTCGTTAGATATTTGCTGTCAGTTCGAGGATAGGAAACAATTTTATGGGTTTCGTATAAACTTTGTACAAGAGACAACGTTTTCTTTGCAGAAAATTGGAATCGCTGGTTGGCTTCACGCTGGATTTCGGTTAAATCATACGGTAACGGCGCATTTTCTGTTTTAACTTTTTCTTGGATATCGGTAACTAAGCCCTTTTGTTTTGAGAGTTCTTTGACTAATTGTTCTGCTTCCTGCCGTTCTTTTAAAGCGTATGGATTTTTTTGGGTCATCTTTGCTTTTTCTGATTCAACAGTTAACGAGATAGTAAAATAAGTTTGAGGCTTAAATTGTTCAATCGTTTTTTCTTGTTGGCGTACCATTGCTAAAGTTGGTGTTTGAACACGACCTGCGGATAAGTTATCTTGATATTTCACTGTCAAGGCCCGTGTGACGTTTAGCCCAACTAACCAGTCAGCTTTTGCGCGCGCCAAGGCAGAGTAATACAAATTATCGTAGTCTTTCGCTGGGCGAATTTTCTTAAACCCGTCTTTAATGGCTTTGTCTGTTTGAGATGAAATCCATAAGCGTTTGACTGGTTTGTTAAAACGGACATATTCTAAAATCCAGCGGGCCACTAATTCACCTTCACGACCAGCATCAGTGGCAATCACGGCTTCAGAAACATCTTTACGATTAGCTAATTGTTTAATCGCTTTTAATTGATGTCCCGTTTTCGGTAACGGTTTAATCCCTAAATTCTTAGGAATCATCGGTAAAGTTTCCATTTGCCACGTTTGCCATTCTTTGTTTAAATCTTCTGGCATTTTTAGTCCTAAGAGATGGCCTAAAGCCCAGGTGACAATCACGTTGGGTCCTTCATAATAATTCTTATTTTTTTGATTTGCTCCTAAAACGCGGCTTAAATCTTTTGCTACGCTAGGTTTTTCAGCAATAATTAATTGTTTTGCAACCACTAGTTTCGCTCCTTTTTGAGTGCTATCTTTTCGTATTATACCAAATATTGGTTCGATTTTCTCTAAATTCCGAGAATAGAAAAAGAGTTTAAAGAAAATTCCCTGAGGTTTTTCTTTAAACTCATGCGTTTCAAATAACTTTCCGTTTGCAGAATTTTGTTTTGCCAAAATGATTGGATATTGTGGTAAACTCAGCTTTATTTTCAAAAGTAACTGCATGATGATTTTCTAGTAATGCTAAACCGAAGTATTGTTGTAAATCTTCATCGCATTCTTCACACCAGCGTTCTTCCCCATCATTCCAGAAAGCCGTTAAATAATTAGGCTTTGTGTTGACGTATGTATAATTCTGAGAAAGTTTTTGCCAAACTTCCACATAATATGTCTCTGCATCGGTCAAGTTATCGAAGGTTTTTTCTTGAACAATGTCCTCTTGCCAATCATCAAAAAACCACCAAGGTTCATTGTCGCCATACATTGTAATTACTTGATACATTGAACCGCTCCTTTTTTTGCTACTGTAGGTATCATAGTCACTTTCTGAAAAAGTTGCAAGGATTTGGTTTCGGACTGAGAAATTTTTGAAATTTATTTTATCCTGCCACTTCTAAAGAAACAATAAAATCTTCAATCATGCGACGATAACTTTCTTCTGGCGTGGCTTCTTCGCGTTGAAAATAACCTAAAAAACGTAAGGTAATATAACCATGGATTAAGCTACGTAATTCTCGACTTTTATGCAGTCGTTCTTCATTATTAAATGGATAAAAAGCTAAAAGTTGTAAGATAATTTGATTGGTTTCATGGATGCCTTCAATTAATTGTTGGTTTTGCGTTTTCGGCACACTGATAAGTAATTCATAGACTGCAGAATTTTCAAAAGCAAATTGTTGGTACGTTTCAGCATATATCCGAATTGCTTCTGCGCCACTCTTACCCACTAAGGCTCTTCGCAATGCATCATTTAATTCTTGAATTAACAAGTCCACTAGAGCATTTTTTACTTCAGCAATATTTTTAAAGTGATTATAGAGTGAAGGATACTTGATGCCTAAATCAACGGCTAAATTTTGAAAGGTTAATTGTTGAACGCCCAATTCTTCCGCTAGGTTGCGGGCACTTTCAAGGATTTTGGCTTTCGTTAAATTCCGTTTTTTTGCCATCTTTCTGACGCCTCCAATTCTTAAATTTTGGACAAGTATTAGTTTATCATATCTATTGACTCTTTTTAAACTATAAATTATAGTTTATAATAATAATTTGTAAACATCATTTTTGAAAGAAGGCTGTTTGGCATGCATATTACCAACCGTTCTCATTTGGCCGATCGTTATGGCAAACGAACCAGTGCAGAATTTTTATTACACGAACGTCCTATTTTATCTTTTCCTATTTCTTTAGCGGCCATTCCTAAAGAAGCCCGCTATTTATCCTGGGAATTAATTGATTATGACACGATTCCTCTAATCGGTTTCCCTTTTATTCATTGGTTAGCTGCCAATGTTCCTGTAACCAATGAGATTCCTGAAGACTTTAGTCGAACAGCACTCAAGCCTACCATTCAAGGAAAAAATAGTCTTGCTTCTCCTTTGGGGAAACAGATGATTCCAGCGCTTGCCACTGAAACGTTACCTGAGTTAACCGAACGTTATCTGGGGTTAAGTCCTCGCTCTGGTGTGCACACCTATACGTTATATGTATACGCTACAAAAAATCCACTAAATTTAAAAGAAGGCTTTTTTTCGAATGAATTGCATCAAGCATTGAATGATCAACGACTCGCCAAAGCCAAATTTGAATTTCTTTACTAGAAAGTGAGGAAATAGAATGTATGAATTAATTAAAAGTAAAATTTTCCGTCCAAGACAACCTTGGGAAAAAAATCTGCTTGTTTTATGGTTTGGCACATTTATGGCTGGTATTGGCTTTAGCTTAGTGATGCCATTTATGCCTCTTTATATCAACACATTAGGTACTTTTACCCACCAACAATTGAATTTTTGGAGCGGAATCACGTTCTCCTCCACTTTTTTAGTCACGACCATTGTTTCACCTTGGTGGGGCCGTTTAGCCGACCGAAAAGGACGCAAGTTAATGTTATTACGCGCTTCATTAGGGATGGCTATCGTCATTAGTTTAATGGGCGCAGTCACAAGTGTTTATCAATTGATTGGCTTACGCTTATTACAAGGTGTTTTTTCTGGTTATATCAGTAATGCGACTGCGTTAGTTGCTACAGGCACACCTAAGGAAAAAAGCGGTCAAGTGCTTGGTACTTTAGCCACTGGTTCTGTTACCGGCACGTTGCTTGGTCCTCTTTTGGGCGGTGTCACTGCTTCTATTTTCGGTTATCGGCCAACCTTTTTCATTACTGGTACGATTTTATTACTCGTTTTTGTTTTGAGTCTCGTCTTTGTCCATGAAGAGTTTGTGCCAATTGAAAAAAATCAAGCCGCATCTGGGAAACAAATTTTAAAAAAACTAGAACATCCCCACGTGATTCTTGGAATGTTTATTACGACATTAATCATTCAAGCTTCCAATAATTCAATTAGTCCCATCATCAGTTTATATATTCAACAATTGTTGGGTGGTCACGGAAATGTCACCTTAATTAGCGGAGTCATTGCTTCTATTCCAGGGATTGCAACGTTAATAGCCGCCCCTCGTTTCGGCCGGTTAGGCGATCGTATTGGCAGTGAACGCATCTTGACAATTGGCTTAATTTTAGCCATTTTCGTTTACCTACCAATGGCCTTTGTTCAAAATGTCTGGCAGCTTGCCATGCTTCGTTTCTTAGTTGGGATTTCCGATGCCTGTTTACTACCAGCTGTTCAAACGTTGATCACTCGTTATTCCCCAAGTGACGCTGCAGGTCGTATTTTCAGTTACAATCAATCTTTCCAAGCGACAGGAAATGTGATTGGTCCTATGATTGGTTCAAGCGTATCTGCCGCTTTCGGTTATCGTGGGGTCTTTATTTCCACTTCTTGTCTGGTTCTCATTAACCTTCTATGGGTTCGTCGAAGCACCGCCGAATTAAAAAAAGAGAAAAATGATGACTAAGTTATACACAGAAAAGTTATCCACAATTTGAATTTTTAATTTTTCTCTTTTTCTTATTTTAAAAAAAATAGGCATATAAAACAAAAAAGAAAAGCGGATATTTACTGGTTTTATGACCAGCATATCCGCTTTTCTTTTGGTTAACTCTGCGCTTTTTGTTTCACAACTCGTGAAACTTTTTAGACGTATTGTAGTTCTTTTTCATCTTGGTAGGCGCGATCAATTAAGCCGCCCCCTAAGCATTCCATTCCATCATAAAAAACAACAGCTTGACCTGGAGTGACTGCGCGGGCTGGTTCCTTAAACGTAACGGTTGCTTTTGTGCCATCTTCAGATAAGGAAACATGCACTGGAATATCTGCTTGACGATAACGGAATTTAGCCGTACAGTCAAACTCTTTTGGCATTGGTGTATCAACAGTAAAATGAACCTCACTGGCTTCTAAATGTGTTGCATATAGTTTTTCATGGTGAAATCCTTGTCCCACATATAATGTATTGGTGGTTAAATCTTTCCCAATTACAAACCAGGGTTCTTGTGTTTTACCGCCGCCACCAATTCCTAAGCCTTGGCGTTGACCGATAGTATAATACATCAGACCATCATGTTGTCCTTTGATTTCGCCATCTTCTGTCACCATGTTGCCTTTTTTAGCTGGTAAATAATTACTCAAAAATTCTTTGAAATTCTTTTCACCAATAAAACAAACGCCCGTTGAGTCTTTTTTCTTGGCTGTGGCTAATCCAGCACGTTCAGCAATTGCACGAACTTCTGATTTTTCCATACCACCCAATGGAAACATTGTTTTTGCCAATTGGGCTTGTGATAATTGGCTTAAAAAATAGGTTTGGTCTTTATTATTGTCAATTCCACGTAACATATGCACTACGCCATTTTCATCCGTTTCTACTTGCGCATAGTGGCCAGTTGCAACATAGTCAGCGCCTAGTTGCATAGCATAATCTAGGAATGCTTTAAATTTAATTTCTTTATTACACATGACATCTGGATTTGGTGTCCGTCCTAACCGATATTCTGCTAAAAAATATTCAAACACACGGTCCCAATATTCTTTTTCAAAATTGACCGAATAATACGGAATCCCAATTTGATCCGCTACTTTTGCGACATCTTTATAATCCTCAGTTGCGGTACAGACACCATTTTCGTCTGTATCGTCCCAATTTTTCATAAAGATTCCAATTACATCATAGCCTTGCTCTTTTAAAAGCAACGCTGTGACAGATGAATCGACACCGCCACTCATGCCTACCACGACACGCGTTTTGCTGTTATCTGCCATTTTATCACCATCATTTCAATTAGATTCTGAAATCATCCACGATTTGAAGGTCGTAACTTTTCAGTGCTTTTCATTATACTATTTTTTTGAAATAAGTAAAGCAAGCCGGGCGTATAATGAGAAAATACTGGGAACAAAGACACAGCCAACAAGCTGTTGCTTTCAAAGAAACAGAAAACCTGAAGGAACAAGTTACTTTCACTTGTTTCTTCAGGTTTCTCTAAGTTATTCTACTTTCTCTAATACACCACGGCTAATTAAGCCATCCATTAAGAAAAAGTATTTTTCTTTACTCATTTCATGTTGTTCATTCTTGAAAATATTCATTGGTTTTAAACCATTTGCCGTTGTAATGGACATTTTCAACTCTTTTAGATCAGCAGTGATCGTAATTTTCAATTTGAAGCCTTCATTTCTCTGAGGCGTTGGATCTAAGGAACGAATCAATTGAAAGTTCCCTGATTTTGTTTCAGTAAAGCCGTTATCTTTTAATGTATAGCGTTTTGCACTAGGATGTACTTTGTAAAAAACTGTTGAGCCTTCAACAGCAGCCGTTGTTGTAAATGCCATGGGTTCCACCTCATTATTTTCATTGTTATCTTCATTATAGCGAAAACCTGTAGCTGCCGCAATCAGATTATTTTTTCAATTGTTGAATCACTGCAACTAGTACTTCAGAAAAAGTCGCAATTTCTTCTGGTGTGTTCCCGTAGCCAAAACTAATCCTGATTGATTCTTTAATAGCTGAGGAATTTTCTCCATACATCGCTGTCAACACGTGCGAAGGATCCACAGTTCCCGCTGTACAAGCCGAGCCTGTTGAAATCGCAATACCTCTTAAGTCCAAATGCATTAAGAGTAAATCACTGGGAATTCCTTTTAAATGAAGATTTAAGACATGCGCTAAACGATTGGTTGGTTCACCATTAATTGAAAAATCAATATTGGCTTCTTCTAACGCTTTTAAAATAATCGTTTGAAAACTTTGATAGGCTGTTTTTCTTGCTTGCTTTTCTGCAGAAGTTAGTAATGAAACGGCAGTACCCATGCCAATAATTCCAGCTAAGTTTTCCGTGCCCGCACGTCGTTTTTCTTCTTGTTCCCCACCATGTAAAAGAGGTGGTAATTGGATTGCATCGCTTTTAAATAAAAAACCTACGCCTTTTGGACCATTGATTTTATGAGCGGAAATACTTAATAAGTCGATCCCTAATTCATGAGGTAAAATGACTTCACTTCCATAAGCTTGGACGGCATCTGTATGAAAAATCGCCGAATGATTTTTAAGAATTGCACCAACTTCAGCAATTGGTAATCGATTTCCAATTTCATTATTGCCATACATCATTGAAACCAAGATCGTTTCTTCGCGTAAAGACTTTTTGAATTGCTCCATTGAAATCTGACCATTTTCATTCACAGGTAAGTAAGTCACTTCAAAGCCTAACGTTTCTAAGTATTCCATCGTTCGTAACACAGCGGGATGTTCAATTGCCGTAGTAATAATATGTTTTCCTTCCTTTTGACGAGAAAAAGCAACTGCCAAGATGGCTGTGTTATCCCCTTCTGTGCCACCACTATTAAAAATAATTTCGTGGGGTTTGGCTTGTAAGCTCTCGGCAATCGTTTGACGCACTTCTTCCAGAAGACCGTGTGCCTTTCGTCCAAACTGATGAATACTTGATGGATTGCCAAAAGTCGTTTGCATATTTTCAGTCATCGCTTGAATGACCGTTGGATGAAGCGGTGTTGTTGCCGCATGATCTAAATAAATGGGTTCCAAATGACTCGTCCCTTTCCTTATGTTCTGGCGTTATTCTAGCATAAAAAGCTTAAAACACAAAATCAGAATACTTTCTCTTCTATTTATAAAAGAGATAAGAAAAATAGGCCCAACACTATTAAAGTTGTTAGACCTATTTCTAGTTTAAGGAATCACTTATTCTCCTTTTGGTTCTAAACGGAATAATGGACTCATTGGTTTATTTTCATGAATACGAAGTAACGCTTCCCCCATTAACTCAGCGCAAGAAATAATATTCAAGGTTGATGGTTGGCGGTCTGCTGTCGTATAAACAGAGTCTGTAATACTAATTTCCTTAATTGGCGCATTTTCTAAGGTTGCTTTTGCGCCTTCTGATAACAAACCATGCGAGGCGCAAGCATACACTTCTTGCGCACCATTTTTCATTAAAACTTCCGCCGCTGTGGCTAACGTTTGACCAGTATTCAAAATGTCATCAACAAGAATACATTTTTTTCCAGCGACATTCCCAATAACGTAACCTTCTTGGCGCACCCCATCAATCTCTTCATGGTCGACAATTGCTAAGGTCGCATCTAAGTACTCCGATAAACTACGTGCGCGTTGAACGCCACTGTTTTTAGGCGAAACAATCACAATTTCTTCCCCTACTAATGCTTGTTGACGATAATAATGAGCAAACAAAGGCATTGTAAATAAATTATCTACTGGGATATCAAAAAATCCTTGGACTTGAACAGTATGCAAGTCTAATGTCAACAAACGTGTTGCGCCTGCCTCTACCAACATATTAGCAACTAATTTCGCAGTAATGGGTTCTCTTGGTTTCGCTGTGCGGTCTTGGCGAGCATAACCATAGTAAGGCAAAATAACATTAATTGTTTTTGCGCTAGCACGTTTTAATGCATCAATTAAAATAAGCAATTCCATCAAATGATCATTTACAGGAGCATTCGTTGCTTGGATGATGTAGACATGATCGCCACGAATACTTTCTTCAATATTAATTTGAATTTCGCCATCACTAAATTGGCGCACGGTGCTTTTTCCTAATTCTGTTCCTACTGATGCTGCGATTTTTTCAGCAAGTGGTCGATTTGCATTTAAACTGAAGATGCGTAAGGTGTCATCTTGATAGTTTTCGGTCATGATATCCTCCGTCAATATAAAATAATAGTCGTTTTCATTCATATTCTACCATTTTTTGTCATAAAAATCATGGGATCCTCCTTAATTTATTGAAAGAAACGGTTTTCTTTGTGAAAAAAGCGCTTGTATTTAGGTGCACCTAAAAATTATTTGCATTTTCTTAAACTATCCCTTATACTGATTTTAAGGCAAACCTAAAAAGGAGGAATTTCATGAGAAAAAGCTTTAACTTAGCTGTTCAAGCGTTAACCGTTCAATATCAAGGACGGACCGCTTTAAATAATATCCACGTTACTATTCCCTCCGGTAAAATTACTGGAATTATCGGACCAAATGGTGCTGGAAAGTCAACATTTATTAAAGGGTTATTAGGCTTGATTAAAACAAAGGAACGTGATGTTTTGTTAAATAATCAAGCGATTGACCAACAAAAAACAACCATTTCCTATGTAGAACAACGTAGCGCCTTGGATCTTAGTTTCCCCATTAGCGTTTTTGAAACGGTCTTGCTAGGAACCTATCCAAACTTGGGACTATTAAAACGCCCAGGAAAGAAAGAAAAGCAAGCAGCCATGGCTGCATTAAAAATGGTGCAATTAGAAGACTATGCGCAACGCCAGATTGGCGAACTTTCTGGTGGCCAATTACAACGTGTGTTTATTGCCCGTGTTTTGGCCCAAGGTGCTGAGGTGATTTTTTTAGATGAACCTTTCGTCGGCATTGATATGTCTAGTGAAAAAGTGATTATGGATATTCTCAAATCATTAAAAAATCAAGGTAAAATGATTATCATTGTTCACCATGATTTGCACAAAGTGTCCCACTATTTTGATGAATTAATCGTTTTGAAAAACCGGCTAATTGCTGCGGGTCCTGTTGAACAAACATTTACTGCAGAAACGCTCCAAGAAGCATACGGTGATTTGTTAGGTGATTTATTAATACAGGGGGTTGCAAAATGATTGCTGCATTTATTGATGGTTTATTCCGTTATCAATTTTTACAAAATGCCCTTTTGACGTCTATAATTGTCGGACTCATTTCAGGGGTAATTGGTTCATTCATT
Organism: Enterococcus sp. DIV2453a; assembly: GCF_050533535.1. Taxonomy (NCBI): domain Bacteria; kingdom Bacillati; phylum Bacillota; class Bacilli; order Lactobacillales; family Enterococcaceae; genus Enterococcus; species Enterococcus sp. DIV2453a. Next base: position 1,794,132 of record NZ_CP172899.1, read on the forward strand.
ATTTTACGTGGGATGTCTTTGATGGGTGATGCGATTTCACATGCTGTTTTACCAGGGGTCGCTGTTTCTTATATGTTTGGTTTCAATTATATTTTTGGCGCTTCTATTTTTGGCTTACTAGCTGCATTATCGATCGGCTTTATTACCCAAAAAAGTCCACTAAAAAATGATACTGCCATTGGTGTTGTCTTTAGTTCTTTTTTTGCTTTAGGGATTATTTTTATCTCTTTTGCAAAAAGTTCCACCGATTTATATCATATTCTGTTTGGAAATGTATTAGCGGTCGCAGATACCGATATTTTAATTACTTGTGTCGTCGGCGTGATTGTTTTGATTTTTGTGGCATTGTTTTATAAAGAGTTGCAACTCACTTCTTTTGATCCCACAATGGCTCAGGCCTATGGTTTAAATATTCAATTTTTCCACTATGCATTGATGTTTTTACTAACATTAGTCGCTGTTTCTTCTTTGCAAACCGTCGGAACTATTTTAGTCATTGCCATGCTGATTACGCCAGCAGCAACAGCTTATCTATTAACAAATCACTTACCGACAATGATTGGCTTAGCCTCTACTTTTGGGATTTTAAGTTCAGTGATTGGCCTATTCTTCAGTTATTCTTATAACTTAGCTTCTGGTGCGACGATTGTTTTAACCGCCGCCTTATTCTTTTTATTGGCTTTCTTTTTCTCACCAAAGAAAGGCCTAGTATTTGTAAACCGTGAGAAAGAAATGGAGGAATCAACGAATGAAAAAATTTAGTTTATTTTTTTTAACACTTTTAGCAGGGTTAACGTTAGCTGCTTGCGGGAATCAAGCCGCTGAAAAGAAAGAAAAATTAGCAATTGTGACAACAAACTCGATCTTATCCGATTTAGTGAAAAATGTTGGGCAAGACAAAATTGAGCTGCATAGTATTGTGCCAATTGGGACAGACCCTCACGAATATGAACCGTTACCAGAAGACATTGCGAAAGCTTCTGAAGCGGACATTTTATTCTTTAACGGCTTGAACTTAGAAACAGGCGGAAATGGCTGGTTTAACAAATTAATGAAAACGGCCAAAAAAGTTGAGAATAAAGATTACTTTTCTACAAGCAAAAATGTTACGCCACAATATTTAACAAGTGCCGGTCAAGAACAAACAGAAGATCCGCATGCTTGGTTAGACATTGAAAATGGCATTAAATATGTAGAAAACATTCGTGACGTGTTAGTAGAAAAAGATCCAAAAAATAAAGATTTCTATACAGAAAACGCGAAAAATTATACCGAAAAACTTAGCAAACTACATGAGGAAGCCAAAGCTAAATTTGCTGATATTCCTGATGATAAAAAATTATTAGTTACAAGTGAAGGTGCCTTTAAATATTTCTCCAAAGCTTATGATTTAAATGCCGCTTATATTTGGGAAATTAACACAGAAAGTCAAGGAACACCTGAACAAATGACCACGATTATTGATACCATTAAGAAATCAAAAGCACCTGTGTTATTTGTTGAAACCAGTGTCGATAAACGTAGTATGGAACGGGTCTCAAAAGAAGTGAAACGACCAATTTACGATACACTTTTCACAGACTCTCTTGCCAAAGAAGGAACAGAAGGCGATACGTACTACAGCATGATGAACTGGAATTTAACAAAAATCCATGATGGCTTAATGAGTAAATAAATAATAAAGAAGAAAGAACCAAGTTGACTCCCCCTCAACTTGGTTCTTTCTTCTTTATTTAACTAATTCCTCAATATCTATTACTCGATCCACAATTTCTTCATAAAAATCTGCTTCATGGGAAACCAGAAAAACCGTTCCTGGGTAAACGTGAATTGCTTCTTGTAAACTTTTTTTGGCCGCTTCATCAATATGATTGGTTGGCTCATCTAAAAATAACAAATTACTTGTTTGCATCATTAGTTCCGCTAGTTTTACTTTTGTTTGCTCACCACCACTTAACAGGGCTAACGACTGCATTGCTAACTTATCTGGTAAACCTGCCCTAGCCAAATGACTTCTTCGCTCTTTAATCGTTGTATCTGGAAAACGATCTGATAAATAATCTAGCGGCGTTAACTGCTCATTAGGCCACGCTAAGTCTTGGGTAAAATAAGCAATTTTTGTATTCAGCGGATAATGAAATTCTCCATCTAATGAAGGAATCCCTTTCGTCAACGTTTTAATTAATGTTGATTTGCCAATCCCATTAAAGCCTTTCAATGCGACTTTTTCACCGACATGAACCATTAAATCTAACGGTTCTAACAAAGGTTCCCGATAGCCGACAACTAACTTCTGGGTCGTTAGTGCTTGCGTTGCAACTAACCCTTGGTAAGGAAATTCAATCGCTGGCTTAGTCAAGGAACCTGGCGGAGTCAATCGTTCTAAGCGGTCCAATTGTTTTTGTCGACTTTTAGCCATCGTTGCTCGATTTCCAGCTTTGTATTTACGAATATAGGCTTCCATTTTTTCAATTTTTTCTTGTTGGGCCTGATACTGTTTCAAATAGGTTTGTTTATTCTGCTCTTTTTGTGCAAAAGATTTTTCTACATTTCCAGTATATTTGGTTAACTTGCCAAACTCAATGTCTGCGATGCAATTCGTCACTTCATTTAAAAATTGATAATCATGGGAGACTAATAGAAAGCTTCCTTCAAAATTATTCAGATAGCGAACAAGCCATTGAATATGTGTATCATCTAAATAGTTGGTGGGTTCATCTAAAAGTAACACATCAGGGGCCTCTAACAATAATTTTGCTAAAATCACTTTTGAACGTTGACCACCGCTTAGCTCCCCTAACTTTTTATCCAAACCAATTGCTTGTAGTCCTAACCCATTGGCTAAATCCTGAATAATCGTGTCGATTTGGTAAAAATTACTTTCATCTAAATCTGTTTGCAACTTGCCTGCTTGTTCTAAAAGTTTTTCCGAAGCCGTTTGACTGTATTCTTCATAAAGTTTTGTCAGTTTCGCTTCTTTATCAAAAAGTTCTTGAAAGGCTTGTTTCAAAAAATCAACCATCGTTAGTGATTGTTCTACAGAAACGTGCTGATCCAAGTACCCAATCTTACAATTTTTTTGCCACTGAATCGTTCCTTCGTCTGGCAATACTTCCCCCGTTAAAATTTTAATTAAGGTGGATTTGCCGACACCATTTTGGCCAGTTAAGCCTAAATGATCCCCTTTATTCACTTGCAATGAAGCCTCTTCATACAAGACCTTTTCGCCAAATCGATGCGTTAAATGTTCAATAGTTAAAATACTCATTTTCATCACTTCTTTCTTGTTAACTGATTATTTTGGGACAACAAAAAAAGAACCACGTCTGCACGTCGTCCATCCTGACAGAAATCCCGACAACCGCTTGTACGTACACTCAAATAAGACTAGCTTTTCTAGTCAAAAAATGTCCTATCAAGCGATGAAGAAATTAATTGCTCGGCTCCACAACAGTGCTTCATCTGTTCTTAAACTATCGGGAGCTACTTTTCTTGTTAATTTATCAGTTAAAACAAAAAACATGTGAATCACCTTTCTTATGCTTGTATTCTACCATAGTATGACAAGAAAGCAAGCCACGTTGGTTTATAACGAAAGGAGCCCACAAACCATCATTTTGTCGGCTCCCTATCCCTGTTATTCTGATAAATAATTTAATGCATAGCGTACGTGGTACTCTGCTGCTAAAAGTAAGGCACGTTCATCAATATCAAATTGTTCATGATGGTGTCCAAAATGAGTAGCAGGATTTTCAGGGTTTCGTGAACCGACCCGTCCATAGATACCAGGAATTACCGCTAAGTAATCAGCAAAATCATCCGCCCCTAAACTTTTAGGATGATCGGTCACAACATTTTCAAAACCAACAATTTCACTGGCTACCTGCTGCGCACGGTTGGTTGCTTGTTCTTCATTAATTAATGGATTCGCTGCCGCATAAACAGAAAAATCAGCAATTTCTGTGCGATGAGACTGGGCAATTTCATGGGCAATTTCTTCGACTCGTTGTAAAACAAATTGGCGCGTTTCCTGACTAAATGTTCGAACAGTACCTTCAATGGTTGCCTGGTTTGCTACAATATTATAGCGTGTTCCTGCTTGTAAAACGCCAATTCCTACTACGACAGAATCTAAAGGATCAATCTCGCGCGCTACAATTTTTTGTAATTCCACAACGATACTGGCCGCTGCTAAAACAGCATCTCGGCCATTCTGTGGTTGGGCGACGTGACTACTTTGACCACTGACTTCAATTTTAAAAATATCACAAGAGGCGTTGGTGGCGCCTTTGGTAGCGACTAATTTCCCGACCGGCACACTAGAATCTAAATGAATCCCAAACACTTGGTCGATTGCTTCTAAATAATTTCCTTCCACAAATTGTCGCGCGCCTGCACCAATTTCTTCCGCTGGCTGGAAGGCCAGTTTAATCGTTCCTGAAAAGGTATCCTGATGTTTTTTGAGCACTTTAGCTGCACCTAGCAATGCTGCCGCATGACCATCGTGTCCACAAGCATGATTGAGTCCTGGATTTTTAGAAGCATAGGCAGTACCTGTTGCATCTGGCAATTCCAACGCATCAATATCTGCACGTAACAAAATCGTTTTGCCAGCGCCAAGACCTCCTTCAATGGTTGCTAAAACACCCGTTTCCCCTACTTCTACAAAAGGAATAGCTAAGGCTAGTAGTTCTTCTTTAATTCGCTTAATCGTTTCATATTCTTTTAAACTTGCTTCAGGGTATTGATGAAAATGACGTCTTAAATGGATTATCCATTCCTTTTCTGTAGCAATAGCTTCTTGGATTGTTTGAATCGTTGTTGTACTCATTATAAATGCCTCCTTTATTTTTTACCAAATGTTTCCCAGGCTGGAACATTGGCGCCTTTTGATGTTTCTGCAATGACCTTTTTCGTTTCTTCTTGTTGATATTCTTCTACAACTTTTTGATAAAGTTTATTCTCTTGATCTTCTTCTCGGGCCACGACAATGTTCACATAAGGTTTCGCTTTTTCGTTTACAGGTTCTAAGAAAATAGCATCTTTATCTGGTGTATACCCAGCATCGACAGCCATGCCGCTATTAATCACTGAAGCATCGACATCTTGTAAAGCGCGCGCTGTTTGCGTAGCATCTAATTCAGTTATTTTCAATTGGCGTTTATTTTCAGTAATATCACTGACAGTCGGTAGTTGCTGTTTCGCAGGATCTACTTTTATCAGTCCTGCAGTTTGTAATAAAATTAACGCCCGCCCACCATTCGTTGGGTCATTAGGAATAGCAATTTCTCCGCCGTCTTTAATTTTCGTGATATCTTTCAATTTATTAGCGTAAATTCCCAATGGTGCATTGACTGTATTGCCAATTGATACTAATTTCGTTCCATGCTCTTTATTGTAATTGTCTAAAAAGATTTGATGCTGAAAGGCATTTAAATCAATTTCTTTTTCTGCTAATGCTGCATTTGGTTGCGTATAGTCTGTAAATTCTACCAATTGTAGATCAATATTTTTCTTTTTCAAACGGTCTTTGACCGATTCCCATTCATCATTTTTTGTTCCTACAACCCCTAGTTTAACGGTTTCTGTCTTAGTATCCTTCGCAGACCCCGATGCACAACCTGCAATCGTAAAAGCTAATACCCCAATAAGTCCAATTAATTTACTAAATTTTTTCATTTGTCATTTCTCCTTTTTTCTAATGTGATGTTTTTTTGATTAATTGATTACTAATGGCTTGACTGATAAATACCATAATTAAAATAATTAACGTGGCCATAAATGTCACATCGGTTTGAAACCGATTGTATCCTCGAGTAATCGCTAAGTTGCCCAGACCACCGGCTCCAATCGCTCCTGCCATGGCTGTTAATCCAATCAAATTAATAATTGTCACCGCTGAAACACGAATAATACTTGGTAACCCTTCAATTAGATAAACCCGAAAAATAATCCCTAAGGGACTCGTCCCCATGGCTTCTGCCGCTTCAATAACGCCAGGATCCACTTCTAATAACGCATTTTCAATTTGGCGCGCGAAGAACGGAATTACGCCAATAACTAATGGGACTAACGCTGCGGTTGTACCAATTGTCGTTCCTGCCAAAATTCGTGTTAATGGTTGAATCAGTGCAAGCATAATAATGAAAGGAATAGAGCGGCAAACATTAATAATTTTTTCTAAGACACTATACAGGGGTGGATTTTTCAAAACACCACTGGGGCCAGTACTGACAAGCACGACACCCAACAAGACTCCTAACACACCAGCAATCAAGGCTGTCCAAAAAACCATGTATACTGTTTCCCATGTACTTTGAAGAAACTCTTGTTTTAATTGGACAACATTCGGAAAATATTTCTCAAATAATTGATACATTCTCAGTTCACTCCTTTTTTAAATCACCTGTAAATTCTGCTTTTGCTTCGTTTGCTGATAGGTTTTCAAAACATTGGTTCGCACGCCTTGTTTCGCTAAATAAGCAAGGGCTTGTTGACGCTGGGCCTCATCACCAGAAAGCACCACAATTAAATGGCCAATAGGAACATTTTGAACAATTTCGACATTGCCATAAAGGATATTCGTATACACCTGATATTGGCTATACAATTGTGCAATTAATGGCTCGTTCGTTTGATCTCCCACATAAGAAAACTCAATTAATTCTTGATTTTTATCTAAGTCAGCTAATTTAGGATGTTCAAGAATCGTGGTTAATGCTTGATCAATATGAGTTGCTGTCCGAATAAAATCTTTGGTTAAAGGTTGTTGGGGTTGACTAAAAATCGAAACAATATCGTTTGATTCGACAACGCAGCCATTTTCCATCACCGCGACTTTATTACAAATTTCTTTAACCACTTGCATTTCATGGGTGATTAAGACAATCGTCAAGTTCAGTTCTTGATTTAACTTTTTTAACAAGGCTAAAATCTGTCCCGTTGTTTTTGGATCTAACGCACTCGTCGCTTCATCACAAAGTAAAATTTCAGGATCATTTGCTAAAGCGCGGGCAATCGCAACTCGCTGTTTTTGCCCTCCTGATAGTTGACTGGGATAAGCATCCCTTTTTTCACTTAGTCCAACTAGCTCTAATAAATGGCTGATTTTTTGACGCCGCTCAGTTTTACTTAGCCCAGAATATTTTAATGAAAAATCGATATTACTAAATATGGTCCGCTCTTTCATCAAATTAAAATGTTGAAAAATCATTCCAATCTTTTTTCGTTGTTGTCGTAATTCCTTTTTAGAAAAAGTTAAAATATTTTCTTTGTTAATAATAACGGTGCCCGCTGTTGGTCGTTGCAATAAATTAATTACCCGTACTAACGTACTTTTTCCAGCACCGGAATACCCAACGATTCCGTAGATATCCCCTTTATCAATCGTCAAAGAAACATCTTGGACAGCCTGAATTTCTTGTTTTTTTTGTTGAAATGTCACACTGATATTTTTTAGTTCAATCATTCTTTATCCCCCTTCATTCTTACCAACCTGCATTTTTTCACAAAAAAGAAAAAAGCATCCTCAACGACACAACTCGAGTTGTATCGTTGAGGACGCTTTTTTGCGTGTTACCACCTCATGTTCAGAATTTGCTCACACAAATTCCCTTTTCAAGTACGGAACAATATGTTCGATACCCTAGCTCGATAACGGGAGCACCCGTCGCCGCCTTGTGTTTAACACTCGGAGCGCTTGCTCAATAGCCATTTTCCAAAACGTCTTTGTCACCTATTCTCAGCTACCTAGGCTCTCTGTTAGACAAATCAAGTCTTGTACTTACTATATCACTGCTTTTTTATTTCTATTCATTTTAAACTGATTTTCGTTTATTTTCAAAATCAAACAGACTAGAGTTCCTACCCCTTCAAGCATCTTGTACTGTTCATCACTTACAAAGGCCATACTGTGTCGAGTAACCGCAGACAGCATCTACTTTGTCGCTTCGCGCCAGTCGTAGTGCTCAACAGGATTTGACTGTGACGAGAATCACAGCCTTGGCGAGAATCGTAGGAACACTTTCGTGCAAATGACACAACCTGCCCTCCGGTCATCTTGTACTGTTCATCACTTACAAAGGCCATACTGCGTCGAGTAATCGCAGACAGCATCTACTCTGTCGCTTCGCGCCAGTCGTAGTGATTCACAGCAAAAAGCCCTTCACTAGCGTTTTGCTAGTAAAGGGCGAATGATTCGCGGTACCACCTTTTTTCGAAATATAACTGATTCTTTATATCTCATCTCTTATCCAAGTCTTTATTAACTTGGTGCACATGGTAACGGGTGCTTAGCCGAAATTGCTTACTTATCAGCAATTTATTCTCAGAGGCCATCTTCAACTTTTCTGAACCTTGTCCCTTTTCACCAATCAGGACTCTCTTTTGAAGGTCATCAAAATTTACTCTTCTCTTCAACGAATGAATAGTTATCTGTGATGTTGATTTACACTTTACTAGAGAAAAAAGAGATTGTCAACAGTTTTTCTTAGAAAAAAATCATTTTTCTTTTTTTACGAAAGAGCAATTGACAAACTTTCGTCTATACGTTATTCTATTTCTTGTGCACGAGATTTGTACGATTTTTCAAAAGGAACTTTGACGATTACTCGTCGCAGTGTAGCCTTTGAAAATGAACTCTATGGGTTTCACTTCGTTGCAATCCTCGAGTTAGTTTAGCCTTTGAAAGTGCCGCCTTAGCTCAGTTGGTAGAGCACCACCATGGTAAGGTGGGGGTCGCCGGTTCAAGCCCGGCAGGTGGCTTTTTGGTAAAATCCCAACTCTTTAATAAAGAGTTGGGATTTTTTTGTTTTGCCTACCCTTAGTGTTCTGTCAAGATGAGAAAATAACAAAAGCAATTTCTTCATTCCACTCGTTATGGTATATTTTAATTGTTAAATAATTATTGGAGTGGAGTACAATGATGAAACAATTACCTACAGAATCAAAAAAATTTGATTTAAAGAATTGGTGTATTGAAAATAAAGCCTATCTTCTATTGATCATTTTAATTTATCAAGTGGCAGTTTTATCCATCGGCATTATCAATTTCCCTTACTTAGATGATAATGCTCGCCAAGTCGCTGGAATGACAGATTTTGGTACGACTTACGCACGTTGGGGCAGTGAATTTCTCTCATGGTTTGTTCAAGGAAGTCGTCATTTGACAGATCTGGGCTTGACCACACCGATTCTAACAGGTCTTATCTTATCTCTCACAAGCATACTGGCAATTTATATCATCAATGACCAAAAAATTAGCTGGGGTTCCTCTTTAGTAGCTACTTTAATTGGCCTCAATCCTTGGTTCCTCCAATGTCTTAGTTTCAGGTTTGATAGTCCCTATATGGCATTGAGTATTTTTTGTTCGTTTCTTCCTTTTTATTGGTGGCAGCGTAATTCTTTTACGTTTTTCTTGGTTTCTGTCTTTTCACTGTTTGTTATGTTTAATACTTACCAAGCCTCGTCAGGAATTTATATAGTTATCGTCTTATTCCTTACTTTCAAGCAGTTACTTGCTGGAGAAAATTTCATTGCTCTTTGTAAAAAAGTCGCACTTGCTGCTATCGCTTATCTACTTTCTATAGTCAGCTACCTTATCGAGTTAAAATTTGTACCTTCCGCAACAAACAACATTGGGGGCAGTCAGGCCTTACCAAGTTTCCACGATATTCCCAGTGTGGCTTATCAAAATAGTTACCATTATTTTTCAGAGCTATTGAACCAGAGTAATCGTTTATGGCTTTTATTACTGCTCCTACTGCTTGTTTTATTTTTTATTAGTCATCTATCAAATAGCAAAATCAACTTAGGCTTAAGTTTCCTTTATTGTATCTTGTATTTAGGACTTGCTTCTCTCTTAAGTTTTGGTATTTTTATTGTCTATTCAAGAAATATCGCAGGTGATGCGCCTCGCTATATTTACGGATTTGCTGTTTTCGTTACAATCAGCATGTTAAGTTTATTTAACAATCGACAAGTGAAAGCAATTTATCTAACTTCGTTACTTGTGGCCAGCTTGTTATCTTATTATATTTTATCATTTGTTTTGGTGTATTCTTCCACATTAAACTATCAAAAAGAAGCATTCAACCGCCAAGCAGCTGTTTTAACAGATGATTTAAAAAATGTTGTAACAAACGAACGAAAAAAAGTTTATTTAAATACGTTTTTCAAAAATTCAACTGTTTATGCTAATACAAGTCGAAACTACCCAATTCTTTCAAAAATCGTGCCACCAAATGACGGTCTATACTTCCCTAATTACGTTTGGTTCAATACTTCATCGAATTTAGGAGTAGAGATGGCACCACTGAAAGATACGGATATGTCTAAAAATCAAAAAGTAGTAAGTAATCACTTTTATGACATTTATACAAACAACAAAGAAATATTTGTGTTTATGAAATAATTTGTTCCATCCAAAAACACTTCTTTTGCAATAAACGTGACTGTATGGTTTGATTAAGATGGATTAAGTATTCTTTTCGGGTACATTTATTACTTCCTGAAACTTGTTTCTTTCCCATTTTTCTTATGAAGTAACAAAATTTTTGAGAAAAAACAGCTCGTTTTCTATGTTATGATAGAGAAGTGAAAATCACCAGAAAGGTTGTTGCGGACTATGAGAACTCGTCAGAAAAAATTATTTTTATTTTCAATGATTTTATGGTTAGTTGAATTTTTAATTACACGGATTTCTGATTCTTTTCCAGGAGCAACGCCATTGTTCGTTGTGATTTGCTTGATTCAAGGAATTCTTTTTACTTATTTCTGTCTTGCTTTTTTCTATTATCCGCAATAATCAGTCAAGAAAAGCAATTAGAGCAGATTCAGCAAATTTCTGAAACCGAAAAAATGGCACGTCCTCGCTTTTAGGACGTGCCATTTTTTAAAGCATTATTTGTGTAAATGCCGTTCGTATCGCCTGTTGAACATTTTGAACAGCATCGATTTGATGGCCTTTTGCTTCAGTCAATTCTTTTTCAATATATTCAGGATAATAGGTTGCCAAATAACCCCAGATCCAGATAGTTGAATCTGAAATAACCGTCTCTGCTAATGGATACAAATAGGCAAGATGCAACCGAATTTCTTCTTCCAAATGCTGCAGCATAATTGGATCATCATTTTCTAAGTGATTCCTAAGTTCAGTACAAATTTCGGAATAGATCGGCGTATTTAACGGTCCAGTTTTTCCTTCTAGTAAGACTGTCTGAGACTGATTGTCATACCAAAGAAAAGTCAGTGGTTCTGAAAATTGCAACAGTGCTAATTCTTCAATGAACCATTCCCGAGCAAAATAACTAAGTGCTTGGTTCATAACTAAATCTTTTGCGACTTCCACAAATACTGGTTTAGGCAAATATAAACTGGTTTTAATGTTCGCTAATTGTTGATAAACGGGCAATTGATCGCTTACTAACAAGTTCCTTTTAATTGCTTGAATTTGCTGCGTTTCTAATTGTTGATACGCCTCTTCCACTTGCATTAATTGCTGTTCTAACGTTTTTTGTTGTGCTAGCGTTATTTTTTTAGTTTGAAGTAATTGCTTCAATAAAATATACCCTTCAATAAAGCGACGACTTTGACTATAAATTTGCATATAAATTGCCGCTGTTTCAAGGTTCTCAAAATAAGACTCTTGGAACGCTTCTGCCAATGCTAGTGCTTCGTCAGCTTCACCCATTTCCAACAATAATTGGACAATTTTTTGATTTACTGGCGGCGTTTGTTGTAGCTGATAGGCTTGTTGAAAATTTTCTAAAGCGGCGATCTGATTATGTTCTACAAGTGCTTCTTCTCCTTGTGCAATAAAACGTTCATAGTTTTTTGGAAATTCATGAATGGTACTCATATCTAACCTCCTTTATTTCTTATTTAAAGCAGATGAGCCTGGGACAAAAATCACTTTGGATTTTTGCTCCAGGCTCAAAACCTGATAACCGGCGGGAACAGAACCAACACTACGCGTTGCTCGGAGCTAAACGGTTCTGTCCCGACCTCGATTTTAACTATTCAAACGGACTTTTTTAGTAAAGATTACGAATAATAATTGCCGTTTCTAGGTCGCCCTCAGTGTTCATCTTCTCCGCCTTTTCCTCTAAACTATACCCAGCAAAACTTTCGTTTGTTAAAACATCTGCTACTGTAAATTTAGCAACTTTTTCAATACTGACCGCATCTGGGGCTACTTCTTGCACGCTATCCCAGCCTGTATCAATAAAGACCTTTGTATCTTCTGTAATCGCTTCGTTTGCTTCTAACGCCTGCATAATTTCTTTTAACTGTGCATACGTCATAACCTCGACTTGATTTTCCATTTAAACGCCTCACTTTGCCATTCCTTTTTAAGGATTGGGTTTTAATTTTAGACTTTTTCTTTAATTGTTTTTAATGCGTGATATAAGGCATATTTCATTGGTTTGGCTTTCCATTGGAAATTGCCCATTAATTCTTCGACATGACCGCCAAAGGATTGTTTGAATTTAAGAACCCCATCACTTCCATCAAAGACACCGTCAACGCCATAAAAATTATATTTGGGAATGTTATTTTCTACTGTGTAAGTTAACATTTTATGTTGAATTAAATACGGTGCATAGTATTGTTTATATTTTTCATACGTACCACTAAACAAGTAAACAACTTCTTGTGGATGAACAATGAATAAGGCACCTGCTAAAATTTCAGGTTCATCTGATGTTTTCATTTCTTTAGCCTCGTCAATCCGTTTGCGCACGGTACGAACTTCATCTTCAAATTCACGTTTCTGGTTATTTTTTTTACGGCTTTTAGGATTGGCAATTAACGCTTCATTGACTTCGTTGAGCGTCTCTTGTAATTTGCGTAATTTCTCATGAAGATTTTCTAAATAAGTAGCAAAGTTTAGTTCCGCCACCATAAATTTTGCTCGTTCGCCAAACTCTTCATAAACAGCTTGGTAATAAGCTAAATCCTTATCTTCAAAATTACGCCGTGCACTTGTTTCTTCCGTTAATTTCTTAAAGAGAGGTAGCTCTTCGTAACGAAGTTCTCGGGTTGTTACTCCGTATTCCCATGTTTTCTTGATATCATATTTAGCATCTTTTCCATAAGATTTCCAAAGCTCTTCTTCTGTTAATCCAGCCATATCTTTGACAAACAGCCAACGTGGCGCGCCATCAAAATTGTGCACATCAAATCCTTGGTGTTCAAAACCAATTGATGTGAAATAGTCAAATGTTTCTTGATTGACCTTTTCAACTTCACCGCCATTAAAATCACGTAAACAAATTTGTTTATTTGGAGTAAAGGTTAAATAAAGGCCATCATTTTTTTTCACATATTTTTTTAAGCCTGTGAAAAAGGCTTCTACACATTTTTTATCTGTATAATCCATCAAAATTCCGCCGTCAATGTCGAAAGCATAACCAATTTTGACTTTTTTCTTGCTTAGGATACACGCAGCAATTAGTTGGCCTTCTCGTTTGACGCCAACGTATTCACAATGCCAGCCACGTCGTTCCAATAAATGTTTCATTTCGGGTGTTTCTAAAAAGTTACCTGCAGGATGTGTCATTGCAAAGGTAGTAAATTCTTGTTCAGTTAATGTACTAAACTGATCCATATCAAACAACTCACAATCTTTTTTTGTTAAATAAATTAGCACTTTTCAGCTTAACCTACTTTTTGCTTTCTTTCAAACAAAGTTACCTCACTGGCTAATTCTTATTTTTCGGTTCTTATTAATTATATCTAATTTTGCTAAAATGCAAACAGTTTTCAACGGAAAAAAAGAATTTCTTTGGAATCTTTCATTTTTGACTGAATATCTTTCTTTTATAAAAAATATCTGAGACAAAAATCTAAAGTGATTTTTGTCTCAGATATTAAAACTTATGAAAACCCGTTGAACATCTTTCTCTCAGGTTCTTGATTTACTCAACAGTTACACTTTTGGCTAAGTTCCTTGGTTTATCAACATCGTAGCCTCTTTGTAAGGTTGCATAGTACGCTAATAATTGGCCTGGAACAATGCTAACTAAGGCAGAAAGTAACGGATGCACATCTGGAATAATCAGTTGGTCCTGTGGTTTTGCCAAGGATTCCAAGGCAATCACAATATTTCTTGCTCCACGACTTTCGACTTCCTTTAAATTGCCTCTTGTATGGGCTGCGACTTTTGCATCTGTCACAATCCCAATCACAGGTGTTCCTTCTTCAATTAAGGCAATCGTTCCATGCTTCAATTCACCTGCCGCAAAGCCTTCTGCTTGAATGTAGGAAATTTCTTTCAACTTCAAGGCCGCTTCCATCGACACATAATAGTCGACTCCTCGCCCGATATAGAAGGCATTTCGAGTATACGTCAGATAATCTTCCACCAAGGCTTTCATTTGTTGTTTTTCATCAATCAAGGTTTCCATGACAGCTGCTACCACGCTCAATTCGTGAGCCACATCAAATGAGACGGCTGCTAATGTTTGGCGTTCTTCGCCAATTGCTTTTGCTAAAATAGCTAAGACAGCGATTTGAGCAGTATAAGCTTTGGTGGAAGCGACAGCAATTTCTGGTCCTGCGTGTAATAACAAGGTATCGTCCGCTTCACGTGATAATGTTGAGCCAGCAACATTTGTTAATGTAAGTGATGGATGCCCTAATTCATTAACCTGTACCAGTACTTGACGACTATCCGCCGTTTCACCACTTTGACTTAAGAAAATGAAGAACGGTTTTTCAGATAAAATAGGCATGTTGTAGCCAAATTCGCTTGATAAATGAACTTCCACAGGAATACTGGCAATCGTTTCAATTAAAGATTTTCCGACCCAACCTGCATTATAACTTGTCCCACAAGCAATAATGTAAATTCGGTCACATTGATTAATTTTTTCAAGTAACGCCTCATCTAAAGTCACTTTTTCACCTTGAGTATACGCTTGAACAATTTTGCGCATCACTGCAGGTTGTTCATCAATTTCTTTGAGCATATAAAACGGATATGTTCCTTTTTCAATGTCATTTAAATCTAATTGCGCTTCAAAAGGTTCTCGGTTGATTACTTGTCCTTCTGGCGTTTCGATTACTACTTTGTCCGCTGTAACAGTTACAATTTCACCATCAACAATCTCAACAAATTGATTGGTTTCTTTAATCATCGCCATCGCATCACTACAAATAACATTAAAGCCTTCACCTAGACCGATAAGTAACGGGCTTTTATTTTTCGCTACGTAGATAGTATTGGGGTCCATTTTATCCATTAATGCAAAAGCGTATGAACCTTTAATTTCGGCTAAAGCCGCTTTAAAAGCATCTTTTGTTGAAAAACCATTTTCAGCAAAATGAGCAATTAATTGAACGACGATTTCAGTATCTGTATCACCAATTAAGTGAGCACCACTTAAAAATTGTTCTTTTAATTCTTCAAAGTTTTCAATGACACCATTATGCACTAATGCAAAGCGTTGATCGCTTGAAACATGGGGATGTGCATTGGCGACAGTTGGTTCGCCATGAGTGGCCCAACGAGTATGACCAATACCAACTGTTCCATCGATTTCTGGCGTTAATTTTGCTGCTAAATCGGCAATGCCCCCAACTGCCTTAACTACATGGGGCTGTTGGCTTTGATCATTCACACAAATCCCAGCAGAATCATAACCTCTATATTCCAATTTTGTTAATCCTTGAATCAAACTTTCCGTGACATTTTCTTTTCCAATCATTCCGACAATTCCACACATAATGCTAATTCCTACTTTCCAATTGAAATTCTGTATTTACTAGGTCCTGTTTAACTAGCAAATCCCATTATATGTTTCTACCTGCGTGATAACCGCTTTGTTCTAACTTCACAATTAGTTTTTCTTTGTTATCTGTAGAGTGCAGTCCCTAGAGCCACCCGCCGAATCTTCGATAAGCTCTCTCCTCGTCACCTGAACGTTCAGGTCTGGCGCTATCCGATATTGGTCTATATACCTCCTTTGTAAACATATTCCGTAGAAACATAAACAATCATACAATTAAAAGTAGGTACTTGTCAACAAAAATCTAAAAAACTAAAATTGGTCTAGTTCTTTAAAGTTGTAAAAAAAGAATCTAGTACACTCATAGTAAGAGAAAGTACTAGATTCTTAATAATAAAAAAATATCCGTTCTATTTATAGAACCTTATCAATTTGTTATTTATTGGAATGGATTATAAAAACGACCACCATTCACATGGAATAACCAGAAACTGATTCCTAATAAGCATAAGGCAAGTATCATTACCGAAAAATCACGCAGATGAAAAGGTTGTTGCGCATACCACGTTCGATTTTTCTTTTGACCAAAACGCCTTAATTCCATAGCGGTACTCACAGTTTCAATTCGATCTAAACTAGATAGGATTAAGGGTAAAACGATTTGTGCTACGCCTTTGATTCGTTGGCCTAACCGTCCCTTTTTAGACATCTCATACCCTCGCGCTTGTTGTGCTAAAGAAATATTAAAAAAATCTTCTTGGATATCGGGAATATAACGAATAGCCAGCGCTACTGCATAACTAATCCGATAACTCACACCAATTCGATTCAAGCTGGAGGCAAATTCACTAGGATTTGTTGTTAATAAAAAGATTAATGCCAACGGAATCGTACAGAAATATTTTAAAACTAAATTAAATTCATAAAATAATTCTTCTTGTGTCAAAGTAAACCGTCCGATTCCTTCCCAAATCACGGTACGTGATTGATATAAATCAACCCCATATTCAGGTGCAAAAAGGTAAACCGTTAAAATATTTAACAAAGAAAAAATAGCAATAAATTTAATAACAAAAGATATTTGATGCCATTTAATATTTGATAATTTTAACAAAACAAGCGAAACCACAGACATTCCTAACAGATAACGAGTATCATACGTGGTCATACAAGCCACAGAGACAACGATTAAAAAGACTAATTTGCTTGTGCCGTTTAAGCGATGAATCCAGGTTGAATCAGGATGATAGCCTAACATTTGTCGTTCACTCATCCAAAACGCACCTCACGATCGTAAGCAACAAATTTTTCCGTAAATAGCAAGGGATTTTCCAAGCCTAACGCTTTAGCAAAGGTAAACAAGCTCGTTTCTTTTAAAGAAGCTGCTTGAATTAATTTTTCATCTGTTAAAACAGCAACTGGAGTCGCATCTGCTAGTAAACGTCCATCACAAACTACTAACGCACGTGTTGTATATTCCAACATTAAGTGCATATCGTGAGTGATCATTAAAATAGTCACACCTAAGCGGTTCAATTCTTCTAAAAATGTCATCATTTCTGTATAATGTTTAAAATCTTGTCCAGCTGTTGGTTCATCTAAAATTAATAATTCAGGTTCTAAAACTAAGATCGATGCAATAGTTACCCGTTTTTTCTGCCCAAAACTCAACGCAGAAATCGGCCAGTTCCGGAAGGGATACAGCCCACAAATATGTAAAATATTCGTCACACGTTCCTCAATTTCTGCTTGTGGCACATCTCGTAAAACTAATCCTAAAGCTACTTCTTCAAAAATCATTTTTTTAGAAATCATTTGATTGGGATTTTGCATCACATAACCAATTTTATCTGCACGTTCTTTGATTGAATAATTGGAAAAATCCTGGCCTTCCCATAAAATTTTGCCCGATTGAGGCGTGATGAACCCGCAAATTATTTTAGAAAGTGTAGACTTCCCGGCACCATTTTTTCCTACAATGCTGATCATTTCTCCATGATGAATAGTTACTGAGAAGTCATCTAACACTTTTTCACCGTGACGATCATATTGATAGGACACTTGTTCCAAACGTAATAGTTCAGCTCCTTTGACTGCACTAACTGAACTAGGTTGGACAGACCACTGTGTCATTTTGGGCAAAACTGTTTCGCCTGATACTTCGGCTAATTTGTCTAAATGACTAACTTGTGTTAAATCAATCCCAGCATATTTCATGGCTGTAACGTACAAAGGTTCACGAATCCCTTGTTGGGTCAACGTATCTTGACGTAACAATTCATCTGGTGTTGTGTCAGAAATAATTGCGCCCTCATTCATGACAATAATTCGATCAACTGATTCGCAAAGAACGTCCTCTAAGCGATGTTCTATTATTAAAACAGTCGCTTTTGTTTCTTGTTGAATGGTGTCAATCAAAGTCATTGTTTCTTGTCCCGCTCGTGGGTCAAGATTAGCCAAAGGTTCATCAAAAAGTAAAATTTTTGATTGGTTAATTAGAACGCCCGCCATAGATACACGTTGTTTTTGACCACCTGACAAATCTTGTGGACGGTGTTGCAATAACTGATTCAGCTCAACAATCTCGGACCATTTGTGGACCGCTTTTTTCATTTCTGCTTGTTCAACTGCATCGTTTTCTAAAGCAAAAGCAATATCCTCAGCAACCGTTAAACCGATAAACTGCCCATCGGTATCTTGCAAAACAGTTCCTACATCAAAAGACAAATCAAATAGACTTGTTTCTTGGATATTTTTACCAGCAACCGTAGCTGTTCCTTGAATCTCACCTTCATAAATATTGGGAATTAACCCGTTGATACATTGCGCCAATGTTGATTTACCACTACCACTAGGCCCAACGATTAAAACCTTTTCTCCTTCATAGATGGTTAATTGAATCCCCTTTAATGTTGGTTCAGATTGGCTATGATATTGAAAGGAAAAATTATTAAAAGTAATGATTGGTTTTTTCATTCGGCCTCACCTCAGTTTCTCCATAAAAGAAAGGGTCTGAGCATTAGCAAAGTAATTACTAGGGCAGACCCTTAACCATTTAAATTATTTCGACAGTTTCTTAATCTTTTGATAAACTGCCTTTCTTTGTTCTTGTTGATGCATAAGCTTTCATCAACAATGTTCCAATAATCCCCACAGCGACAATATTTGAAACAGTCGCGAATACGCCTTGTGTAAACACTTTACTTGCGGGTTCACTATAAATCAAAATATCCAAACTAGGCGCGATTAAGCCCCAAACGACGATATTGCCAAAGGCTTGGAAAATATTGAAACGCACCATGTCATTTGTTGTAAATTCACCATGTTGAAGATCCATTTTACGACCAGCGAAGCCAAAAATAATACCAATAATTCCTGAACAAATAATCCAGCTCCACCAAGCGCTACCATACGTGGTAAAATCTTTTAACGTGTGACCGATCAAACCAATTAGCCCTCCAGCTACTGGTCCAAAAACAACTGACATTAAAGCAAGAAATGGATACGACGTTTCTAAGTTCGTATTAGGAATCCCAGTTGGAATTACAACGAATCGACCTAAAATAACAAAAACTGCAGAGCCAATTCCAATTGCTACAATTGTCTTGACGGACATTTTTTCTTTCATTTCGCTCCTCCATTCTATAACTCCATTGATTTACAGCCGCTCCCTTCTTGATTTTATCAAATAAAAAAAGAAGATACGCGGTGCATCTTACTTCTAAAATAGTACCCTTTTAACCGCTCTATGTCAATGATAGACGGAGCTTATTAGCTATTTTCTTTTTTTGATTTCCAACAAAGAAACCAGACACTTAACGCAAGCTAGCATTAAGTGTCTGGTTTCTAATTGGTTCTTATTCAACGCCGATTTCTGCACGTACTACTTCGGCAATTTTATCAACGTAATAATCAACTTTTTCTTGTGTCGGCGCTTCAGCCATCACACGTAACAATGGTTCTGTTCCAGAAGGACGAACTAAAATACGACCTTCGCCATTCATTTCTGCTTCTGCTTGTTCGACAACTGCTTTGATTGCTGGAACTTCCATTGCACCATTTTTATCTGTGACACGAATATTGACTAATTTTTGTGGATAAATCGTCACTTCATCCGCTAATTCAGATAATTTTTTTCCCGTTTGCTTCATAACATTCAACAATTGAATCCCTGAAAGCATACCATCACCTGTTGTGTTGTAATCTAAAAAGATCATGTGACCAGATTGTTCGCCACCAAAATTGTAATCATTTTTACGCATTTCTTCTACAACATAACGATCACCCACTTGCGTTACCACATCTTTTAAGCCAATTTCTTCTACAGCTTTATGGAAACCTAGATTACTCATCACTGTTGTAACGATTGTATCTTTTTTCAAACGTTTTTTCTCAGCTAAATATTTAGCACAAATATACATGATTTTATCACCATCGATAATTCGTCCTAATTCATCGACTGCAATAATTCTATCACCGTCGCCATCGAAAGCCAAACCAGCATCCGCGCCTTTTTCAACAACCATTTCTGCCAAAGCTTCAGGATGAGTGGAACCCACACCATCATTGATATTCAATCCATTAGGACTTGTTCCCATTGTATAGAAATCTGTCTCTAAATCCGCGAAGACACGATTGACTGCTGTTGCAGTTGCTCCGTTGGCAGCATCTAAACAAACAGTCATATCTGCTAAATCGCCAGGAATACTTTGAACTAAAAATTGCGAATATTTTAGTAAGCCTTCTGGAAATTCATCTAATGAGCCTAAGCCTTCTGCAGAAGGTCTTGGTAAGGTGTCTTCTTCTGCATCTAACAATGCTTCAATTTCTGCTTCCTGATCGTCTACTAATTTGAAGCCATCTGCCCCAAAAAACTTAATCCCATTGTCTTCCGCAGGATTATGTGAAGCTGAAATCATTACGCCAGCGGATGCTTTTTGTAAACGAGTAAGATATGCTACACCAGGTGTTGAAATCACCCCTAATTGGAAAACTTCAATTCCGACTGATAATAGTCCAGCAATCAATGCTTGTTCCAACATCTCACCTGAAATACGTGTATCGCGGCCTACTAGAACACGAGGTTTTCTTGAACTATCTTCATGTTGACTCAACACATAACCACCGTAACGTCCTAATTTAAAAGCTAATTCAGGTGTTAACTCCTTATTTGCAATTCCTCTTACACCATCTGTTCCAAAATATTTACCCATTTTGATTCTCCTTAGTCACTTGATTCTCTGTATTTTCAGTTGAACCAGCAGTTGTACTTTCTACTGTTGATCCCTCACTTGTTGTTTCAGAAGTATTTGATTCTACTTGACTGGATGTACTTGGTTGTACTGCTTGGCTACCTGAGCCAACCGTTGTTGAACTTGCAGGTTCCCCTGAAGTTTCATTTGTATTTGATGACTGTTGTTGATTGTACACGGGGCTCAAAGAAACGTCAACCTCATCTGGTGTAACTACGTATTCTCCATTAACGGGAATAGTCACTGATTGTTTTGTTTCTTTGCGAATATCAGAAATATCTACCGGTACCTCAATTGATTCTAGCGTATCTAAAATTGATTGCGGGCCACTGACCCTAACTTGGTACGTTGATAAACTATAATTGTAATGAGCGATCCCAGCAGGTGGCGTACCTGTCATACTAACATTCAGTGGTACATCTTTCGTTGGCGCAGTTAAGCCTACTGTTACTTTGACTTGTGGTGCTGGATTTTCGATACTTAGGACTTGACCTTTGGCATCTAGCGCTTGGACATTTACCGTTTGTTTAATCGTATCAATTGTTTGTTTGGCACTTGAGACTGGCGCAATCACTTTGTCAATTGCTTTCGCTGTTTCTTCTCCAGTTGTTACTTCTACAGTTTTTGGATCTACAGAAATATTTTTTACTTTGTAGCCTTCTTTTTCAATGTTATCAGAAAGTTGTGCTTCTACATCGAATTTTTTTGTTACTCTCTTTTCAATCGTTACAGTCACTGTTTTCGGTTCAATTTCAGCTGTAACAGCTGAACTTAGTCCCCGAACTGTCAAAGGCACTTCCGAAGTCCCTAATGGCAATTTGGTTAAGTCTGCGACCACTTGGAAATTTCGTGTGTCAGCATTTGATTCCATATTTAATTGAATGCGGTTCGCACTACGTAAATGAACATTTACACTCTCTTCAAATCCAGAGACATAATATTTGTCTTTATCGTATTGGACTTGGACCGGAATATTATTCAGTGTTTCACTATACGTTTGGCTTGAACCTGAATTGGAGGGATTATTGCCTGTTGCATTGGCATTAAAAAATAACAACAATGCAAACAGCAATGAAAGCAAACCATTAAACCAGCTTTTTTGGGAGGCTTTTCTCATTTGCGTTTAACCCCCTTTGTTACATCATCGATAAAATGCTGCAAAGCACTTTTTTTATCTTCCGATGATTCCGAAATTAACTCCTTACGCAAAATTGTTAAATACTCTTCTTGCGTTAGACCAGGAATTAATTCATTGTTCAACGTCAAACTAACGTCACCAGTTTCTTCAGAAACAACAATCGTAATGGCATCACTGACTTCACTGATACCGACTGCGGCTCTATGGCGCGTTCCAAATTCTTTTGGAATTAAATTGCTTTCTGATAGCGGTAAATACGCACTAGCAACAGCAATTTTTTCATTTTTGATAATCACTGCACCATCATGTAGTGGTGTATTTGGAATGAAAATATTAATCAGTAATTCACCAGTAATATCGGCATCCAAATCAATACCTGTCTCAATGTATTCATCTAAACCAGTATTGCGTTCAATGGTTATCAAAGCACCAATTTTCCGTTTTGACATGTACTGAATGGCTTTGTCAAAGGCCTGAATAATACGCTCATCTTCTTGTTGCGCACCTTTATTCGGGCGGAAAAACGAACTTCTCCCTAGATGTTCCAGCCCTCTTCGCACTTCTGGTTGAAAAATAACAACCGCGGCGATTACACCATACATGATGACTTGATTCATTAACCAAGATAATGTATGTAGACCAATTATCTCACTTAGAATGCGGATAATGATAAAAACAGCGACACCTTTTAATAGTTGGACTGCTTTTGTTCCACGAACAAGCATGATTAATTTGTAAACGAGGTACCATACGACTAGGATATCTATGATATTGATAACAAAATCCTTAGATAAGAAATCCGTTGAGATGACTTGCTGCCAATAATTCAAATCTAATAATTGATTCAATTGAAACGACATCATACCCCTCACTTCTCTCTCAAGATTTCCTAACAAGTATACCACATTATTTTCTTTCATCACAGAACGCAAGCGGAAACATCAAAAAAATTTAGGAACTTTTTCAAATAACTTGAAATTTTTCATCAAAAAATCGCATTTCTAACTAAAAAACGTGTCCAAGCAAAAAGCTCAGACACGTTTTTTTGATTTCTATTTAATCTTGCTCACGTTGTTTTCTCTTGGCTGCTCGTTCTGCGCGGCGGGCAGCCCTTCTTGCTTCCGCTTCCGGATCAACTACGCGTTCTTTTTTCACTCGTGGCTTCTCGTTCTCTAGCGCAGTTATTTCTGGTTCACTTTGTTTTTCTAGTTTTGCTCGAATTTTTTCTTCTTGACCAGCTAAACGAGCATAATTATAGAACCGTCTCTTAGCATCATTAATTGTTTTATTAAATAACAATTCCGCTGTATCTGGTTGACTAGATTCTAAGGATGCAAAGCGAACTTGTTGGCGCATAAACTCTTTCATTAATGAAAAATCTGGTTTTTTGAAATCCAATGTCATTGGTTCTTTGCCTTTTTCTCGCAATAATGGATTATAGCGATATAAAGACCAGTAACCTGAATGAACTGCGTCTTTCGCTTCTTTCAACGTTTGACTCATCCCACCTGCTAAACCATGTGTAATACATGGTGTATAAGCAATAATAATCGATGGTCCAGGGAATTTTTCCGCTTCTTCAAAAGCTTTAATCGTCTGCATTTGGTTTGCACCTGAGGCAATTTGAGCGACATAGACATTTTCATAAGTCATTGCCATCATCCCTAAATCTTTTTTAGAGGCATATTTCCCACTGGCAGCAAATTTCGCAATCGCTGATGCAGGAGTTGCTTTGGAAGTTTGGCCACCTGTATTGGAATAGACTTCATTATCTAAAACTAACATATTTACATCCGCGCCACTAGCTAACACGTGGTCAATACCGCCGTAGCCAATATCGTAAGCCCAGCCGTCCCCACCAATCATCCACTGACTTGGTTTAACAAAAAGATCTTGATCGTCATAAATTGCTTCCAATAAAGGTTGATTCGTTTTTTCTTCAAGCAAAGCTGCACGTAATTTAGCTGCACGTTGTTGCGTACCTTCACTTTCGGACAGATGTGCTATCCAATCTTCCATCAATAAACGTAAAGAATCACTGGCTACAGAAAAAGCTTTGGTCATTTTACTAGCTAAACGTTCGCGACGCGCTTGCGTTGCTAACAACATGCCGTAACCAAACTCGGCATTATCCTCTAAAAGAGAATTTGACCAAGCTGGACCTTGTCCTTGTTCATTAGTAGTGTAAGGTGTCACACCCGCTGCAGCACCCCAAATCGATGAGCAACCTGTTGCATTAGCAATCAGCATTCGGTCACCAAACATTTGCGTCAATAATTTAACATAAGGCGTTTCGCCGCAACCAGAACAAGCACCAGAAAACTCTAATAAAGGTTTATTAAATTGCGAACCTAAAACAGTATTCGGTTTTGCTGGGTTTTCCTTTTGACGTAACGTCATAGCAAACGCCCAATTCATAGCCTGTTCTTTTTCTTCTTCATAAGGTTTCATTACTAAAGCTTTGCCTTTAGCTGGACAGGCTTCAACACAAAGACCACAGCCAGTACAATCTTTGACTGAGACTTGGATACGATACTTCAAGCCGTCGGCACCACGTAGATCACGCACAATGAATCCTTCTGGCGCTTCAGTCATTTCTTCTTCATCTGCTAAGAATGGTCGTATCGCCGCATGAGGACATACAAAGGCACACTCATTACACATAGTACATCGATCGCTAATCCACTCGGGTACTTCTAATGCAACTCCACGTTTTTCAACTGCCGCAGTTCCCAAAGGCATCCGCCCATCTGTCATCCCATTTTTCGCTAGTGTCGCAACAGATAACGCATTCCCTTCTTGACGATTAATCGGTTCAACAATTTCATGAACAAAATCACTAACATTTTCTGAACGTTTTCGCGGTTGAACTTCAAGCGTTCTCCACTCTGCTGGAACAGTTACCTGATGCAACAATTCAACGGTCTTATCGATTGCTTGAATATTTTTTTCGACAACTTTCATAGACTTATGACCATAACTTTTCAGTGCTTCTTCTTTTAAAATTGGTAACACTTGCTCAAAAGGCATAATTTCCGCTAATTTGAAGAAAGCTGTTTCCATCGCGGTATTAATTCGCCCGCCTAGTCCGACTTCACTAGCTAATTTCACTGCATTGATTGTATAAAACTGAATCTCATTTTCAGCTAGATACCGTTTTAATTGATTGGGTAAAAATCGTGCTAGTTGTTCATCATTCCAAATGGTATTTAAGAGGAAAGTACCGCCTTTTTTTAACCCTTTTACTAAATCATAAGTATGCAAATAAGCGGCTGTATGACAAGCCACAAAATCAGAATGTTCAATGAGGTACGTTGAACGAATAGGCGTCTCGCCAAAACGTAAATGAGAAACGGTCAACCCGCCTGATTTTTTTGAATCATAATAGAAAAAGCCTTGTGCATACTTGTCTGTATGATCACCGATAATCTTAATTGCTGACTTGTTCGCCCCTACTGTCCCATCAGAACCAAAGCCCCAAAATTTAGCTTGATAGGTTTTCGGATTCGTCAAATCAAGTGGTTTGCCAACTTCTAATGAAGTATAAGTTAAATCATCATCAATCCCAATTGTAAAACGCTTCTTCATGGCAGAACGTTCTTTCATTAATTCATCAAAAACCGCAACAATTTGATTTGGCAGCACATCTTTAGAACCTAAACCATAGCGCCCACCAATAATTGTTGGGCGAATGTCCGCTTCATACATCGCACTTTGGACATCCAATAATAACGGTTCGCCACCAGCACCGGGCTCTTTCGTCCGATCCAAGACAGCAATTGCTTTAACTGATTGTGGTATTTTTTCAAGAAATGTTTCAACTGGAAATGGCCGATAAAGATGGACATTAAGAAAACCAACTTTTCTTCCTTGTTCTTGTAAATAATCAACCGTCTGTTCAATTGTTTGTGCAACTGAACCCATTGTGACAATCACTTCTTCTGCATCTTCTGCGCCATAATACGTCACCAAATCATAATTGGTTCCCCGTAACCGGTTAATTTCTGTCATATATTTTTGAACAATACCAGGTAATTTTTCATAATAAGGATTTATTGTTTCTCGTTGTTGAAAGTGAATATCTGGATTTTGGTTCATTCCACTAACGGAAGGGTGATTCGGATTCATGCTCCGACGACGGAATTCGGCTAATTTTTCTTGGTTTACTAAGGGTGCTAATTCTTCATAGTCAAGAACTGCCACTTTTTGAATTTCATGACTTGTTCTAAAGCCATCAAAAAAGTTCATAAATGGAACACTCGCTTCAATCGAAGCCAAGTGAGCCACTGGTGCCAAATCCATCACTTCTTGCACACTGCTTTCTGACAACATAGCAAAGCCTGTTTGGCGTGCGGCCATTACGTCTCCTTGATCACCAAAAATATTTAAAGCATTCGTGGTTAAAGCTCGGCTCGCCACATGAAAAACAGATGGTAATAGTTCTCCAGCTATTTTGTACATATTAGGAATCATTAAAAGTAACCCTTGTGAAGCCGTATAGGTCGTGGTAAGCGCGCCTGTTTTTAAAGAGCCATGGACCACGCCGGCAGCACCAGCTTCCGATTGCATTTCGACTACTTTCACAGGTTGACCAAAGATATTTTTCTTACCTTCGGCCGACCACTGATCAACAAGTTCAGCCATTGTTGAACTTGGTGTTATTGGATAAATGGCTGCTAATTCTGTAAAGGCGTAGGAAATATAAGCTGCTGCAGCATTCCCATCCATTGTTTTCATTTTCCGCATGTTTTTCTCATCCTTTATATCTAAAAAATAGAATAGTTGCACGCATATTCTTGTTTATTATAGCGGAATTTCACAAATTATGAAAGATTTTGTCAATTTTTTTGCTTAAAAATAAAAGAGAAATTGAGAAAAAACCACTTTATCCCCTATAAACAAACTATTTAACTGAATTAAAATTACTTTATTTTGTGAAATAGAAATTATCCATTCGTTCACAAACTAAAGAATGAAAGAGGGAGATAAGCGTTTCGACTTATCTCCCTCTTTCTAAACATTAAGATTATTAAAAGTAACAGCTTTTAGTACAACTCCAAATATTGTTCTCTTTCCCATTCAGAAACGGTTTGACGGAAGGCTGCCCATTCCATTCGTTTTGCTTCTACAAAATTGGCAAAAATGTGACGACCTAATGCATCAATCATTACTTGATCTTTACGTAATTCTTTGATGGCATTGTGTAAGGTTGATGGCAAATCTTCAATTTGTGCATGTTGACGTTCTTCCTCATTCATCACATAAATGTTACGATCAACCGCTGGCGGTGGCGTAAGTTCATTACGAATACCATCCAAACCTGCTTGTAATAAGACTGCCATTGTTAAATACGGATTCGCTGAAGGATCGACAGAACGTAACTCTAAACGAGTCGATAAACCACGAGACTCAGGAACTCGAATGAGTGGTGAACGATTTCTGCCGCTCCAAGCTACATAAACAGGTGCTTCATAACCTGGTACCAAGCGTTTATAAGAGTTCACTGTTGGGTTACATACCGCAGTATAGGCACGGGCATGTTTTAATAAACCACCTAAGAAATGATACGCAGTTTGGCTTAAGCCCATCTCTCCTGACTCGTCATAAAAAACATTACCTTCTTCATTAAATAATGACATATTGCAGTGCATACCAGAACCATTAATTCCAAACAAAGGTTTTGGCATAAATGTTGCATGCAAGCCATGTTTGCGCGCAATAGTTTTCACAACTAATTTGAACGTTTGAATATTGTCACAAGCATCAACTACATCAGCATATTTAAAGTCAATTTCATGTTGACCTGGTGCTACTTCATGATGCGAAGCTTCCACTTCAAAGCCTAAACTTTCTAACTCTAAAACAATATCACGGCGACAATTTTCACCTAAATCGGTTGGCGCAAAATCAAAATAGCCACCTTTATCATTCAAGTCAGTGGTAATTTCACCATTCTCATCTAATTTAAATAGGAAAAATTCTGGTTCTGGTCCTAAGTTAAAAGAAGTAAAGCCTAATTCTTTCATATCTGCTAAGGCGCGTTTTAAATTACCGCGGGGATCTCCGGCAAAAGGGGTACCATCAGGATTGTAAATATCACAAATTAAGCGCGCAACTTTTCCATGGTCGCTTTCCCACGGAAAAATCATCCATGTAGATAGATCAGGGTATAAATACATGTCACTTTCTTCGATACGAACGAATCCTTCAATGGATGACCCATCAAACATCATTTTATTATCTAATACTTTATCTAGCTGACTCACAGGAACTTCAACATTTTTAATTGTTCCCATAATGTCGGTAAACATTAGTCGTAAAAAACGTACGTTTTCTTCTTCTGCAATATGTTTAATCTCTTCTGCCGTTTTGGCTTTTCTTGTCATCGGTCTGATCCCCATCCTTCATTTTTATTGGCTGCTGAAACGTTAAAGCCTTGGTACATTCGATTGGAACGGATTTTGCTGAGTAAGTCCTCCTTGCGAAAGGATTTCGTCGTATAAAATCTGACGAACATCTGCATCGGTTAACGGACGAGTTGCCTCGGCGGTGTTTTTTTGTTCTTCTAATTTCATTTCATACACACGCTTAATCCCTGCCATGTTCAATCCATCAGATAAATAATCTTTAATTTCTAACAAAACATCAATATCATTTAAAGAATACATGCGTCGGTTGCCCTCACTACGTTCTGGATGAATCAATCCCTGTTCTTCATAGTAGCGAATTTGTCGAGCGGTCAAATCCGTTAGTTTCATAACTGTACCAATTGGAAAAACTGACATGGAACGGCGTAACTCTTTTTCTCTCATCTCCATCCTCCTCTCTTAGTTATTTCTTAGAATAACAATAGAATGACAAATTGTCAAGAACTTATGTTAGATTTTCTAACATAAAACAAAAAACCTGATAAATATGGACTTTTCCATCTTTTCACGGCTGATTTTCTCCTACTAATCAAAAAAATAGAAATGATTTGTTTTTACAAATCATTTCTAATCAACTTACCATTTTTTATTCTTTTTCGGATTCAGCCAACCATTTAGACTTTTTTTTCGCAAAGCCTTTCACGATATACCGATTTTCATTTTCAGCATATTCTTCTGAAATCATTAGTGTCATCCGGCGAAGTTCACTTAATAGTTGTCCGTCAGTTGGGCTAATTTCTAATTGATAAGGCTCGAGTAATTCCATCATTTGGGCACGGATAGCTTGAACCAGTCGTTCTTTATCTTCAGAAATTTTAGTTGAGATCAATACATTGGGAAATAAGGTTGGGACAAATTCTTTGCTGTCCACTTGATCTCTTTTATTATAAACCGTCAAGCACGGAATATTTTCCAACGCTAATTCTTTCATCAATGTTTGAACTGTGCGTTCATGTTGTAACCGATCTGGCGCACTTGCATCCACCACATGGAGCAGTAAATCCATCGTCCGACTTTCTTCCAATGTCGACTGAAAGGCTTCAATCAGTTGTGTTGGTAAATCTTGAATGAAGCCAACCGTATCGGTCAGCGTAACTTCCATGCCTTGAGGCAATTGCCATTTTTTAGTTAAAGGATCTAACGTTGCAAACAATTGATCCTCTGAATAAGTTCCTGCTGTCGTCAACATGTTGAGAATGGTTGATTTGCCAGCATTGGTATAACCAATCAAGCCAATTTGAAATAGTTCTGAATTTTGTCTTTTTTGGCGGCTTCGTTCACGATGAGCAGTGACTTCTTTTAACTCACGACGGATGCCTAAGATTTTATTCCGAATGTGTCGGCGGTCCGACTCTAATTTCGTTTCACCAGGTCCACGTGTCCCAATACCTCCTCCAAGTCGGGACAACTGTTTTCCTTGACCAGCCAAGCGAGGCAATAAATAATCCAATTGTGCTAATTCAACTTGTAACTTTCCTTCTTTGGAGCGCGCACGCAAAGCAAAGATATCCAAAATTAATTGTACACGATCAATTACTCGCACAGCTAACGCTTCAGATAACAGTTGATTTTGACGCGGTGTGAGCTCATGATTAAAAATCACAAGATCCGCTTCATAGGCATCTGTTAATTGAATTAATTCTTCCAATTTCCCCTTACCGATTACGGTTTGTCGATCGACTTGTGGTCGTTTTTGCGTTAAAACAAACACCACTTCGCCATTAGCGGTTTCCGTTAAATTCGCCAGTTCTTCCATTGATGCAGAAAATGTCTGATAATTTTTTTCCGTCTCAACTCCTACTAGAATCACTTTTTCATGAGTGGTCATCGCCTACTCACTCTCCTTCTGTTGTAGCCATTCCGCTACTTCTTTTTCCAACTTGGGCAAATCTGTTGGCTGCTGAACCAAATCCCACCAATGCGCAGCCATTCGATTTCTAAACCAAGTCAATTGACGTTTGGCATATCGCCTCGATTGCTGTTTGACTGTTTCAACCGCCATCTCTAATGATTGTTCACCGGAAAAATACGGGAAAAATTCTTTATAGCCAATACCTTGAGCTGCTTGTGCATGTGGTTGCTGAAACATCTGTTTTGCTTCTTCCAACAGTCCTTTTGTCATCATTTGATCCACCCGCTGATTAATACGCTCATACAATAAAGCGCGATCTGTTTCCAAACCTAATAAATAATAATCATAGAGACGAGCTGGTTTTTCCTTCGGGGTCAAAATACTATAACCGGTTTTATCAAAGACCTCTAACGCACGAATCACTTTTTTACGATTATTAAAATGAATGCTGTTAGCCGCTAGAGGATCCTTTTGTTGTAATAACTGCCATAAGGCTTGATTCCCTTTTTCTTCCGCAAATAAATTGTACGTTTCTCTAATTTCAGGCGAGTCATCTATCTCACGACTTCCTAGTTGAAAATCATAAAGGAGTGATTGAATATACAAACCTGTTCCTCCAACGATAATTGGTAGTTTCCCTTTTTCAGTAATTTCTTTGATTTTTTGACGACCCTCTTTCTGAAAATCAGCGGCAGAATATGTTTCGCTGACTTCACGGCAATCAATTAAATAGTGAGGAATTCCTTCTTTTTCTGTTTCTGTGACTTTAGCGGTGCCAATGTCTAACGAGCGATAAACTTGCATGGAGTCACCGCTAATAATTTCACCATTAAATTTTTTTGCTAAAGCAATACTTAATGCTGTTTTCCCCACCGCAGTGGGTCCTACAATAACTAATACTTTCTCCAATTATGTTTCTCCTTCTTCTTGCCAATTTTGACGAGCAAATTTTGCTTCTTCAGGAAAATCCGTATGAACACCCGCCAATTTTAGCTGAAAACAATTTTCCGTTTCTTCCATCCGATTAACAGTCCACGGCCTCAGCGGTTTGCCAATTGTGATAAGTTCTTTTTCATGAGCCAACACCCAAGACATTTTTGGATGTAAACTATCGACAAGCGCGAATGCCGGTCCCGCTTGACTTAAATCCTCTGCAGATTCATAAATAAAGGCAATTTCTGTCTTAGGATCAGCTTTTTTTAATTTAACTAAACTCGGAAAATAAAAACTAGAATATAAATAACGAAACGGCCAGTTTTTTTGCTTCATTTGTTGGACGACTTTTTTCTCAATTCCTTCATAATGGATAATGTCCGTTTTAAGTTCAATATTCAAAAAACCATTGAATTGTTCTTCTACAAGACAATTTAAAACATCTTCCAATGTTGGAACACATTGAACAGAAGGATTTTTCTGAAACCAGCTTCCAGCATCTAGTTGTTTTAATTCGTTTAATGTTAACTGTTGGATTTCACCATGACCATCTGTCGTACGATCCACCGTTTCATCATGCATAACGATTAAATAACCATCTTTAGATAAGTGAACGTCTAATTCAATTCCTTCAGCACCAACACGAACAGCCTCTCTGAAAGCAATACACGTATTTTCAGGATGGGTGCCTTTACTTCCTCGATGTGCAATAATATCTGTCATGCTCTCACTCCAATCTTGTTTATTGTACCATTGGAGTGAGGTGGGTTCAAATATAGGAAAAAGAAAAGAAAGAGCAAGACATCAATCAAAGCGACTGATGATGTCCCACTCTCTAAGTCTTATAAACAATTTAGTCTCAAATCCGTCTTTTATTCTCTTAATCTTTTAGTTCATACTTAACATATTTATCCAAACCGGATTGAATACTATATTTCGGTTCATAACCAATGGCACGTAATTTAGATATATCCGCTAAGGAATCTTTGATGTCCCCAGCTCGCGCTTCTTTGTATTCAACTGGCAAAGTGACTTTCATAATATCATTTAAAGAAGAAATTAACTCATTTAAATCGGTTGCTTTTCCAGTCCCGACATTATACACTTCCCCAAGTGATTGGTCAGAATGAGCGACAAGATTCAATGCTTGAACCACGTCCTCAACAAAGACAAAATCACGGGATTGTTTTCCATCGCCAAAGATATTGAATGTCACTTCTTGATTGGCCAATAAGCGTTTGTAAGAGTCCATCACAATCGAAATAACGCCAGAATAAGGCGAATTAGGGTTTTGGTTTGGCCCATAAACGTTAAAGAAGCGAACAGCGCTTGTTGGAACATCATATAAATGACAATAGTTTAAAACATATTTTTCAGAAGCAAATTTATCGACTGCATAAGGCGTTAATGGACGAATTACTGATTCTTCCTGTTTTGGTAAAGTTGGCTCATCACCATAAACCGCTGCAGAAGAAGCAAACACCAAACGTTTTAAATCTTTCTGGTATTTCCGAATTAATTCCAGTAATTGTAACACACTCTCAAAATTCACTTGGTGTGTTTCCACTGGACGTGCTACTGAATCTGCTACACTAGCAATCGCTGCTAAGTGAAAAATGTAATCGAACTGATACTCTTGTAGTACTTTTTCCATTAATTGTTGATCAATCACGCTACCTTCAATGAACGTGATATTTTCAGATGTGTTTAAATTTTCAGTTTGGCCCATTGATAAATCATCAATGACCACAACTTGATTGTCTTTACTATAATAATTTGCTAAGGTTGAGCCTATAAAGCCGGCACCGCCTGTGATTAAAAAGTTCCTCAAGTTTCCCACTCCAATTAAAATAATACATTAATTTTACCATTTTTAGGTGTCAAAGACTACAGTTTGTTTTTTTCAATAAAAAAGGAGAGAAAATAACTTTCTCAACCTTTTACTAAATATTTTAAATTCTTTGCGTTATTTACAAAGCTCTTATGAATGAATAAGAAATAGATAATATACACAATTCCATAAGAAATGAAACTATAAATACTACCGCCAAACCAAAGATTACTAAAGATAAACAATAATGTAACCAACGTTTCCAATACCGTGCTATTACCTATTTTAACGTTCATATCTTTGCATAGAAAAATTTCTGCTAAATTACAACGAAATGCTAAACTTACTAATATCAACCCAACAGTTAAATTCAAGTTCCCAACAACGAAAATCACAAACAGCGATAGGATTAACGACAAGGCAAGTGTCAATACGTTAACAAATAAAATTGTTTTTTCTTTTCTCAACGTTTTTAAATACGTATTAATTAGTAAAGACATCCGACCTTCATAAATAACTATAGGAAATAGAATTCCCATAAATTTCAAACTCTCGCTATATTCGGGTAACCACATACCTAAAACAAATTTGACGGGTACATATAACAGCAGAATTGCATACGTCAACGGAACAAAAACACCTCTTAATGTGACAAATAAAGACGGCAATCGCTCTTTATTTGTCCGTCTTAACAACGGAAACATTACAATTCCAACAGCATTAATAAAAGTTAAAAACATATTTGATAAACTTAAAGTAAAGGACAATTTACCAAAGGTTTCGATAGTCCAACGCTGTTGAACAAAAAAGCGAATGGTTCCCATTATTAGCATACTTGCTATACTACTGAGCATTAGTTTACTACCTATGTTAATATTATCAACTATTTCAGGAGTAACTTCCTTCAAACTCATCATGTTCACACGCAACATGTCTTTAACTCTAAACATTCCCCAAACCGTAATAATCAGTTTAGAAAGTATATCCATAATGATTAGCCAATAAAAATCTCGTCCTCCTAATGCAAAGTAAATTGCAATGAACAGGACATATAAATAGCGATCATTTCTGGATAATTGAGCATATTCCTTAATACGATTTGTTGACTGAAAAACATACAGAATAAAC
This sequence comes from Enterococcus sp. DIV2453a, assembly GCF_050533535.1. NCBI lineage: Bacteria > Bacillati > Bacillota > Bacilli > Lactobacillales > Enterococcaceae > Enterococcus > Enterococcus sp. DIV2453a. The sequence goes on from NZ_CP172899.1 coordinate 1,828,425, forward strand.
GTTTTTGCAATTGTAATTACTGAAACAATGGCCGTCAATATCAAAATAATCCCTTGATATTCTTTCGGCATGAAAAAGTAAGCCCAAAGAATGACAAAAGCAGAAATACAACATTCAAAAATCGCTAAATACCAGAATTGAGAACCGAGATTTCTTTTATCTAAATTTTCGTATTCTTCTCCCCCGATTTTTAAATAGATACCATCAATCCAGCCTAAGTGAAAAAAACCAACATAGGAAGCATAGAAAACATATAATTGCCAATAACTATATTCTCTAATCCCCAGCAATTTTGGAACAAATAAGTTTAATAAAACGGATATCCCCAGGGTAGCAAAATTAGCAGCGACTGTATAGTATAGATTTTTTACAACTGATTTAGCTTTCTCATTCATTTATTGTACCTCTTATTCTTTTATAAGTTTAAATCAAAAAAATATTCATCAAAGATTTTCATTTTTCGTACTTTAAATAAAAAAATTATTTAACCAACCTTTGAATGAATACTTCTCTTTAACAGTTTCAGCAACTGGTTTCATAGGTACCTTTAAAAACGTTAATATCTCAGACATATTTTGTTTATTTAGTAAGAATATATTTTCTTTTTCATAGAAATCCATGTTTAAAACTGTGCGATTATTCGTAATTAACTTTTTATTAAGAAATAATGCCTCTAAAGGTCTTAATGATATTCCATGTTGATTTTCCTGTACAACATCTAGAATAGCCGATGTATTTGCTTCATACTTAATGAGTTCACTATAAGAGATAGGCTTCTTATAGTCATAGTTTGAATAAGAATTTTTCGAAGAATCTACTACATAGATAAAAGGATTCAAATTACACTCTACAAAGTACGCTTCTAACTCTAATAAATAAGAGAGACGCTGTTTATCTACACCAATAAAACAAACATCAGATTGATACTTTGGATCTTCCTGACTAGCAACAACCTTTGTCTCGTCTATAAATTGGTTATTAAAATGCATTTGGTATTTTTCACAATCACCTATATCAAAGGACCAAAGCTCACAGTTTAAATCAGCGTAATAAGAAACCGGTGTATCTTTTTCAACAGGATTACTATACCATATAGCAATCCTGATATGCGGATATTTACGATTTAAATATTTAATTACCGGTCGTGAAAAGTAATGAGAATTCAACAAAATAAAATCTATTTCAGAGAGATTATTTTTCCACTCTCCATAAAAAAATCTTGCAAATGTAGTGTCTATTCTTTTATCTAATTGATTTAATAATTTAACAATAAAAGGACGTTTAGAAAAATATTTTTCTACATGTACACCTAATTTTTGCGCATCAGTTGAAAACAGAACTGATTTTTCATCTAAAGTAATAATCATCATGCGATTATAATCCATTATTTTTCCTACCTTTTTTACTTTATTTCCAATAAAAAGTATACGGATGGTGCGTTACTTGTTCAGACATAGGTGGTAATTCCATATAATTTCCATAACGTAATGATAAAAATAGTTTTCTGTCTTTGATTGCTCGAACTTTATTGCCAGCAAATAACACATCTTCATAATGATCAAACCATTCTTTTGGAAAAACACCCCATTCTTCGTTGATAAATTCAATATAACCACATTCGATAGATGATTCAATCGGATAAGTAGTTACTTTATCCATAAATTTACGTTTCCAAAAATCATAATCTCCCTGTTTAAGTAATTTTCGGTACCTTGGATATAGAAGTACTCGTTTTAAGTATGCTTTCCATCGAGATTTAGAAATGGCATAAGAATTATTTAAGGTAGCTAACATATTTTCTCTATATGACTCGCATTGACGACCAAAATCTAAACGTTCAGAAGATGTGGTTGGAAAACCATCAATCGGAAAAATATCGACAAACACACCTAATTCTGGGTCCTCACTATTATAAAATTGCTTCGATTTAACACATGTTCTAGTATCAACTAATTTTGCAAACGTATAGCGATAGTTCTTTCTTGTTTCCAAGCTCAATAATAGATAATTTTTATCTTTAGATAATATATTAATTAGACGATCATAATTAGGTCTCGTTAAGACAATATCCAAGTCATCATCCCAAGGGATGTATCCTTGGTGCCTTTCAACACCAATTAAACTACCGTAGTAAATAGAATATTCAATATTATTTTGACGACATATATTATCAATATATACTAATATTTCTGTGCTCGTTTCTTGTATTTCTTTAATCGTTAATGGTTTCATTTTTATCTCCAAAATAAGAATTTATTATTGTTTTTTACTAATTGACTAGATACAGAACCTAAATATAGCCAAAATAAAAAGGTACCAATTTTATTAACTAAAATTAATTCTGTTAGAAACATTGCCGAAACTAAAATAGTCAGTACAATTAAGACATTTCTCAAAAAATTATCATTAAAAATATTGATTTTTTTTGAAAATAAAACTTGCAATGTTGTTAGGATTTTATTAATTAAAAACAGAATTAACGGAATAGTCCCTGCCAGCCCCGTTGTCGCTAAGGTATAAAAGAAAAAATTATGCGAAGTTTGTTGTTTAACCGCGATCAAAGTATTAGGTAAATAGTGTTGGGCATATGTTACCAAATTTCTAGGAGAGGTACCAAACCAGATATTTGACTGAAATATCTCAAACGAACTTTTCCAAAGTCCAAAACGATTATTAGAAATATCTGTCTTGTTTTCTACGTCTGGTCTATCCAAAGAAACATCTGGTCGATTTTTTGAAACGTTCGTTGTAGATTTGTATTCTACGTTATTCCACAAATCTAAAATAGCTAACATTCCTCTTTCAATTAGCTTCGTTGCTATATAGGCAAAAAAGACCATACCAATACTTGTAATAATAGAATATAAAAGTTGTAAACCTAATTTTTTTTCAGTCGTTTTTTGATACACCACAAAAAACGAACCCACAAAAATAATTACCATTAGCTCTACAAAAGCCGTCCTTGATCCAGATAAAGTTATATATATCCATTGTATCAAAGTATTCATTATCAATAACCATTTCCACTTTTTCAAAGTAGTTTGAAAAAGCAATGACACCGATAAAATTATTGAAACAACAGAAATGGTAGCTGCAAAGTTAGGGTCGGCAAATACCCCATATAAACGATTTTCAAAAAAGCCAATTCTTAAGCCATTATAAATTTTATCCAAAGGCGCTGTATATGAATACTGTATAAAAAACATACAAATAGCGATAACTACTAACAATCCCCAAACTATTAAAAGAATTTTTTCTAATACTTTAAATGTTTTTTTATCTTGTTCTTTACCAATTTGATAAATAACTAATAAAAAAATAGCCTGCCATATAACTAATTTTAGGTTAGCTATAAAATACGTTTGGTAATGAATGAGTGTTACAAAAAAAAGCATGACTATAAAAATGACTAACATCGGATCAAATTGTTTAAATCTTTTATTTTTTAGAATAAAAAACATCTGATTTAGAATATAAACCATCGCCCAAATTGATATCAACCCAAACACCAGAGTATCTACCTTACTTGGTAACAAGCTATAAAGACTAATTGTTCTTAATAAAAGCATAAATTCAAAAATTATTAAAAACGGTAATTTCGTTTTTTCCAAAAAGTTATTTACCCACATAATACTACTCCTAATTTATTCATTTTTTGTTTTCCTATGTTTTTCTTCCAATATAGCAATCATCTTATAATATGGTACTCCGATTTGAAGTGCGATTGCTCCGACTTTTCTAGGCATAGTAAAATATTGATTTTTCATTATAAATTTAAAATTTTTTCGTAAAAAAGTAACAATTTCTTTTTGAACTTTTTTTTCTTCATTATTTAACTTACTATTCATCATTTTATCTAATACTATAAAATTTGCCCAACATACACGTGTATGAACAACATTAGATAATTCAGGATACCAGTCTAAGATATAATTTTCATTTTCTTTCCAAACATTGATTGTATCTAAATCTTTCTTAGAAAAAAGATTGCTTGAAATACTATTGGCACGGTGAAAATAATAATATTTTTGTTGCGTATCAATAACAATTTTCTCTGTATGCTCTAGGATAGATAAAATAACTGCACCGTCTTCTGTAATCATGCCTACAGGGTATCGGATATCTTCAAAAATTTCTTTTTTATATAACTTATTCACAGCATGAACAGATACAACTTTAGCTTCTAAAATCATTTTCATTGCTGCTACTTTATCTAGTACTATATATTGCTGTTGTTTTTCTACAGGTTCTTTTCCCTCATAAACATCATAAATACCACAGATTGATAAATCGGCATCTTCTTTTACGATATTTGTATATAATAGTTCATACATATCATCTGCAATGTAATCATCACTGTCTACGAAACCTAAATACTCACCTGTCGCTATTTCAATTCCAGCATTACGAGCATCGCTCAGCCCTCCATTTTCTTTATGGATAACTTTTACCCGTTGATCTTGTTCAGCAAACTGATCACACATTGCTCCAGAACTGTCTGGAGAGCCATCGTCCACCAGAATTAATTCGAAGTCAGTAAACGTTTGAGCTAAAATAGAGCGTACACATTTTTCTAAATATTTTTCTACATTGTATACAGGAACAATAATACTAATTTTGGGCATATCAATTTCCGCTACCTTCTAAAATTTTAATTGTATGTTTTAATGGTTCTTCCATACTGTCGTACAGAGGCCGCCAACCTAATGCGTAGATTTTTTGATTGTCTAGTAGTGCTTTTGTTGCTTTAGAAAATCCTTGTTTTTCTTGGGCGGTGGCTTCACCATGAATCACTTTTGTTCCAGCCACATTGGCTAATGTTTCCGCAAAAGTACGTAACGTAATATCGCAATGTTCGTTTGAAACATTGTAAGCTTCCCCCTTTTGCCCTTTAACTAATAAAAATAAAAGAGCAGATACAATATCTGCAACGTATGCATAAGAGTATAGTTGGGTCCCTGCGCTTTTTAACACAATGTTTTCTTTATGAACTGCATTCATAATAAATTGAGAAGAAGCTTTACTATCCGAAAGTAACATCGTAGGCCCGAAAGTACGACTAATTCTTGGAATAACAACATCAATACCATATTTCTGAATATAGGCTTGACATAATGATTCACTTGCTCTTTTTCCTTCGGGATAACCGGCCCGTAGCGTGTTACAGTCAATATAGCCGCAATAGTCTTCCGTAAATTTATCAAGATCTCCACGATTTTCTCCATAGATTTCAACAGTTGATAAAAATAACACTTTTTCACTATTCGCTTTGACCGCATAATCTAAAATATGCTGCGTACCAGCAATATTGGTCATAATCGTTCCAATTGGATCACTGGCATATGATTTAGGATGTGTATTACTAGCACAATGCAACACATAGTCACAAGCTTCTGCTATCTGAATTTCTTCTGTGACATCTCCGATAACTATATGGAATAACGGATCTTCTAGATAACTAGTAAATCGCTCTTCTAAACGCGACAATGTTCGTCCCATCGCCCAGATCGAAATATTCGCATTTCTCGTTTTATTTTGGTACATAAGCACATCAATTAAAAAGGTCCCAATCATGCCTGAAGCACCAGTTATAAAAACAGATTTATTAGTTACTTTCGTCCAATCTGGTGTCTTCTCTAAAACTCGTTCAACGTCTGATAAATAATTATCGTCTGTAAATAACATGGTATCCCTCCACTACTCTTCTTTCATTTTCAAGAAGCCTTTAAATAACTGTAAGTCATCTTGTGTGGTTAACTTAATGTTTTTATCTGAGCCTAAAGCAAAATACAATGTTTCGCCTAAATCCACCATCATAGTATTTGTGTATGACGATTCAGAAATACCAATATTCTCACGGAATGCTTTTTCGTAAGCCCAAGTTAATTTTTCAAATTTATAGGCTTGTGGTGTTGACACGCGACGTAATGTTTCACGATTAATATATTGTCGAGTTGTTTCCTCAGTTTCTTTTACAAAAATTTGTTCATTATATGGCAACGAAGTCACTGCATTTCCATATTCTTGACACTTAACAATTACATCAGATAAAACTAATTCATCAACTAATGGGCGAATCCCGTCATGGATAACAATAGTATCTTCTGGATTTGAATGTTCTTTTAAGAAATTAACCCCATTGTTAATTGATTCTTGACCAGAATTTCCTCCTGGAATAATCCATTGTAATTTGTCAATATGGTACTCTTTTGCATAGGCATCTAGTGTTTGTTCCCAACCTTTTTTACACACAACTAAGATTCGATCAATGAGTGGATGCTTTTGAAAAGATTCCAATGTGTAGATAATTATCGGTTTTTCCTCTACCATAATAAATTGTTTAGGAATCTCCTGCCCCATTCGTTTACCGACCCCACCGGCAATAATTAAAGCTGTAATCATTTGATACAAAATCCTTTCTCTAACTAGTCAACAACTAGTTTTATTTCAATTTTGTTTAACTTATATATTCATCAACACAGCCAAAACTGCATTCAATCTTTTACATTTTCTCATAACTATCAGTAAGTTTCAATAATTTATCGTAGACCTTAATCGAACTGTAAATATTTGATTAAGAAAAAACTCATTGATGAATATAAATCTGGACAGGTTTCGGAAAGTTTGACTTTTTATTAAGTGTATTTTCCACTTTATTTTTAATTGTTGTTCTTGACAAAAATTGATAGGAATTGCCAAACCAAGTGTTTCTTTACTTCGATGATCGTTATACTAATAAATGTAGCTCCCAATGATCTTCTTCAATTATTGTTAACTTTCAAAAATAGTATTTTCTTTAAGAGCCTGTCCATAATACATTCTTTAACAAACCCTACCTTAGTTGAAATAAAAGATACGACGATAAGAATACTCCTTGATTCATTGACTTTATGTTTTAAACTAGTTGTATAATTCCAATTGTTATACAAGTCCACAACTAATATGAATTAAATTTTTAGATAATAACTTTCCTTGAAATATTTTCAAAATAAAGGAATTCAATAGTACATATTATTGCTTTTTGATGAGGAACCAACGTATGAGATAGTCGCTAAATAAATTTTTTAATCTATGTTTCCATTGTCTCTCTAGTAGTCTCACTTTGTTAGGGAAATCTGCCATTAAAACCTACTCTCTTGCATGAATTTCAAAAGAGTACTCCTTAAATTTGCGACTACGGCGCACTTCCCTTTCCAAAATTCTTTAGAAGAATAAGAAGGACCTTCACCGAATTCTTCAATCTCTTAGTCCTTTAAGACTTAGAAATTGAAGAGATCGAAACGAAGTGTAGTGTACGATGATTTCATCTATTCATGCTTCACAGTGAAACATTGCAACTTTTAACGCTTTAGCTCTTTTGACGGCCGGACTGTGACGAGACGTATGTCGAGAAAACACCATAGAAGTTGTTGAGAACAATGCAACGCGTAGTGTTGCTACTGTTTCCGCCGTTTATCAATTTTTAAGCCTGGGACAAAAATCTGAAGTGATTTTTGTCCCAGGCTCTTTCTGTGTGTGATTCAATAAGTATTTTCACTATTATTTTTTTAATGCTCGACTATCTACCCAGCCGATTGTTTTGCCATTCAATTGAAATTGGTATGTGGTCAGACCATTAGATAATTTTGCAGACTGGATAATAGTTACGACTTGGTTGGCATATTGAGAGGCACGTCCCAAGTTCTCGCCATCTTCGGCAGTATTGTTCGCTTTACTAAAGACCCCATGTCCATTAGAAATTGATGCATCTGCGATAATGCCTTGTTTGTTCATTTTCGTGTAAGTCGCTGTATTGAGAGTAGGGGTAAACGCCTGCTTATTCATCCAGCCAATTGTTTTGCCTCCAATCGCAAATCGCAAAAATTCTGCACGGCTAGTCTTCGCATACCCTGTAATATGGGCGGCTTGCCCTGCGTATATGTCCCCTTTACCCATACTAGAAACTCCTGGACCGACATTGTAAATTCCATTGTATACATCATGTTTTTTTGCTTCACTCGCTACTTTTACTTTTGCGTTGTAATCGTAGTTTTTTTGACTAATTAAATCATCAAAGATTGTTCCAAATGCCCGACTATCTACCCAGCCGATTGTTTTGCCATTCAATTGAAATTGGTATGTGGTCAGACCATTAGATAATTTTGCAGACTGGATAATGGTTACGACTTGGTTGGCATATTGAGAAGCACGTCCCAAGTTCTCGCCATCTTCGGCAGTATTGTTCGCTTTACTAAAGACCCCATGTCCATTAGAAATTGATGCATCTGCGATAATGCCTTGTTTGTTCATTTTCGTGTAAGTCGCTGTATTGAGAGTAGGGGTAAACGCCTGCTTATTCATCCAGCCAATTGTTTTGCCTCCAATCGCAAATCGCAAAAATTCTGCACGGCTAGTCTTCGCATACCCTGTAATATGGGCGGCTTGACCTGCGTATATGTCTCCTTTGCCCATACTAGAAACTCCTGGACCGACATTGTAAATTCCATTGTATACATCATGTTTTTTTGCTTCACTCGCTACTTTTACTTTTGCGTTGTAATCGTAGTTTTTTTGACTAATTAAATCATCAAAGATTGTTCCAAATGCCCGACTATCTACCCAGCCGATTGTTTTACCATTCAATTGAAATTGGTATGCGGTCAGACCATTAGATAATTTTGCAGACTGGATAATAGTTACGACTTGGTTGGCATATTGAGAAGCACGTCCCAAGTTCTCGCCATCTTCGGCAGTATTGTTCGCTTTACTAAAGACCCCATGTCCATTAGAAATTGATGCGTCTGCGATAATGCCTTGTTTGTTCATTTTCGTGTAAGTCGCTGTATTGAGAGCAGGGGTAAACGCCTGCTTATTCATCCAGCCAATCGTTTTGCCTCCAATCGCAAATCGCAAAAACTCTGCACGGCTAGTCTTCGCATACCCTGTAATATGGGCGGATTGACCTGCGTATATGTCCCCTTTACCCATACTAGAAACTCCTGGACCGACATTGTAAATTCCATTGTATACATCATGTTTTTTTGCTTCACTCGCTACTTTTACTTTTGCGTTATAATCGTAGTTTTTTTGACTAATTAAATCATCAAAGATTGTTCCAAATGCTCGACTATCTACCCAGCCGATTGTTTTGCCATTCAATTGAAATTGGTATGCGGTCAGACCATTAGATAATTTTGCAGACTGGATAATAGTTACGACTTGGTTGGCATATTGAGAAGCACGTCCCAAGTTCTCGCCATCTTCGGCAGTATTGTTCGCTTTACTAAAGACCCCATGTCCATTAGAAATTGATGCGTCTGCGATAATGCCTTGTTTGTTCATTTTCGTGTAAGTCGCTGTATTGAGAGCAGGGGTAAACGCCTGCTTATTCATCCAGCCAATCGTTTTGCCTCCAATCGCAAATCGCAAAAACTCTGCACGGCTAGTCTTCGCATACCCTGTAATATGGGCGGATTGACCTGCGTATATGTCCCCTTTACCCATACTAGAAACTCCTGGACCGACATTGTAAATTCCATTGTATACATCATGTTTTTTTGCTTCACTCGCTACTTTTACTTTTGCGTTATAATCGTAGTTTTTTTGACTAATTAAATCATCAAAGATTGTTCCAAATGCTCGACTATCTACCCAGCCGATTGTTTTGCCATTCAATTGAAATTGGTATGCGGTCAGACCATTAGATAATTTTGCAGACTGGATAATGGTTACGACTTGGTTGGCATATTGAGAAGCACGTCCCAAGTTCTCGCCATCTTCGGCAGTATTGTTCGCTTTACTAAAGACCCCATGTCCATTAGAAATTGATGCATCTGCGATAATGCCTTGTTTGTTCATTTTCGTGTAAGTCGCTGTATTGAGAGTAGGGGTAAACGCCTGCTTATTCATCCAGCCAATTGTTTTGCCTCCAATCGCAAATCGCAAAAACTCTGCACGGCTAGTCTTCGCATACCCTGTAATATGGGCGGCTTGCCCTGCGTATATGTCCCCTTTACCCATACTAGAAACTCCTGGACCGACATTGTAAATTCCATTGTATACATCATGTTTTTTTGCTTCACTCGCTACTTTTACTTTTGCGTTATAATCGTAGTTTTTTTGGCTAATTAAATCATCATACTGTTTTCCACCACTAGATGTAAATCGTCCAGTGTAATCAGCATTAATATCAAACACACCTACGCCGATATCAACACCTGGAATCGTTAATAATGAAGACCATTGCCATGCCGCATAACCTTCATTTTTGTGCCATAACTGATCTGCAGTCGGTTCAAAAGGATACTGAGCAATCCAAATATTTTCAGTCCCTAGTTGTGTAGGCGATAAAACTCCTTCTGTAAACCATGCTGCCATTGAATAATGTAATACATTCGTAAAACCTCTTGCTTTTAATTGATTAGCAAAAGCAATTGAATTAGCTGTCAATTGTCCATTATTCATGCTACCTTCTTCTGCATCATTAATCATTAAAGTGTCTTTTGGTAATCCAGTATTAATTGCTGTATCGGCAAAGTAGTTTGCTTCTTTTATTGCCTGATCTTTTGTTGTAAAGTGACTATAGTGATAGGCGGATACTTTTATTCCCACTGCATTTGCATTTTGAACTTGTGCAAATCTTTCTGGATTTTGATAAGTTGTCGCTTCGGTCATTTTAACGACCACTCCGCCTATCCCATAACTTTTCATAGTTTGATAATTTGCTACACTTAAACTACCATTCCAAGAAGATACATCGATAAAGTTTTTAGGCGGACGATTTGCCTCTGTTATGCTAATAGGATCACCATAGGCATATGCGGCTCTTTTTCTTCTCGTTCCTTTCATTCCTGATCCCATAGGTTTGTTCATATCCTCTGTTATTACGATTTCGTCTTCATCTTTATTATTAGCTTCTGAAGAACTAGTCGTTTCCGAAGTTTCTTCAGCATCTTTTGATTGCCAAGTGTCTTTAGCATCACTCGTGTCCAAACTATTTTTTGTTTCCGAAGGAACTGAAGATGAGGTGCTAGAAGAACTTTCTATCGAAGTTTCCCCGCTAGATGACGTAGAGTTTAGTGTTTCTGCTGTATCCGTAGAAATTACTTCTTCTGCACTTTCACTACTTGATGCATCGATTGCATACACTATTGATGAACTAGGAACCAATGCTGTCAACATTAGCATTGTAATAACAGATATTTTATTTATTCTCTTCATTATTTATTTAACCCTTCTTTTTGCGTATTGTTTACAATTAATCCTCATTTAATTATAGTATGTAAATTTTACTTGAAACCAACAATTTTTTACTTTTCAAATTGAAATTTCTCAAAACTGATTAGAATGAGCACTAGTTTCAAATAATTTTCTAATAAATTTTAGCTTACGTCAAGAAAATCTTGCTAACTTTTTTTTACTATTTTATTTCTAAACTTTATCTTTTTATTACATTGATTATGTTATTTATTTTTTTACAACAAAATGCTGAACGCTATTTATAGATAACGTTCAGCCTCAGTATAAATAATTGAAGTTTTTAAAGATATTCTGTGTACGATTTTTTAGTATCAACAATTAGCGCTTCATGATGGGGTTGGCGATCTTCCTCTGGTGGCAATTGCATATAATCCCCAAAAACCTGTGTTAAGTAGCGCTTGTAGCCCACTGGTATTGGCATTTTTGTATCTTCAAACGGAACAAAAATAGCAGATTTAAAATCTTCCAAATGATAAATATTACCCATGTAGCGTGGTCCGACACATAATTCTGTAACATAAGGAGTGGAGCCGAAGGAATACTTAGTCATTCTTTTTTCAGCAAAGCGCCAAATATGATAGCGAACCTTTTTCGATGGAAAGATATTCAATAATACCCGACTCCCCGTTGCTAAAATGCCACCATGTTTTTCTGGTACCACTTGTGAACAGAATAAAGCATAAATTAATGCCCAAATTTTTTGTTTCTTCCTTTGAAAATTTCCTTTTGGCGCACCATCTAAAGGAAAAATATCGATAGGAATACCATGAGGAATCGCTAATCCATCTTGATAGGTTTTAATAAACGTTGTCTGTGCATCCCTAATTGTCATAAATGAATTATGATCATTATAAGTTTTTGAAGCAACTAACAATGGATAACGTTCTGTATCTGCATATTTAGGCCAAAGCACTTTTAATTTTTCATAATCTGGTCTTGGCATAAAGAAATCTAAGTCATCATCCCATGGAATAAAACCTTGACTGCGGATTGCTCCAATACAACCGCCTCCACAAAAATAACAGGTTAGATTATGTTCTTCACAAAAAGCCACAAAATATTTTGACATGCGTAAAACGACTTGTTGAATTTCTACTAATTGCGTCTGTGTTGTTTGTTCCACTTTTCCTTTTCCTCCCTATTCATTCTTTGCATATTTAAATGTTGTATAGAATAAAAAACGCATTAAGTAGAATGAACTTTTAATAACTGAAAATTGTTCATTTTGACGCAAAATTTTCCAAACCCAACTGATTGTATTCCATTTGTTAGAAGATGTAGAGGTGGTTAGCTTACGATAAATGGCTAATTTTTCGTTAATAAAATAAACCATATTTATTTCTTTTAAAATGTTTAACCAAGTAGCATAATCTTCATGTTTTAAATCCGGCATTAAATGGCGTTTAAGCAGATTGGATTCGACTACGACCGTTAAGCAGCCGATAGTATTTGTTTTTAAAAGATCTTGATAGGTTTGTGGTCCCTCACTAAAATTACGCTCATGAGTAATTTTGCCCCCTTCATTACATACAAAATAAGAACTACATGTAAATAAAAGTTTTTTTTCTTCCATCCACTTGATTTGAACTTCTAATTTATTAGGAAGCCATAAATCATCACTATCTAAAAAGGCAATATATTGTCCCTTTGAAGCTTCAATTCCTTTATTTCTGGTCTTTGCAATGCCCATGTTCTGTTCATTTTTCAGTAAAAAGATTCTTGAATCTTTTTCCATAAAGGCAAGTGCAATATCAATAGAATCATCTTTACTTCCATCATCAATGAGTAATAATTCCCAATTCTGATAGGTTTGTTCCAGAACGCTTTCAATAGATTTTGATAAAAATTTGCCTGCATTGTACATAGGCATAATAATTGAAACAAGTGCTGTTTCCATTTGTTCACTCCTCGTTGCATTTTATGTAAGAATGTAACAGTTTATATTATCGCATAGCTCTTTTATTATTTCAACGTTCCTTGTTTCCAAAAAAAGTTTGAGACATAAGCTTAAATAACTTATGTCTCAAACTTTTAACGGTAAATTCTAATAGCATTCTCTTTACAATAATCCATCGTCAATTCTTCACGTTCTTCAGACTCATCCAATCCTCTTGATGATACTTTATCAAAGAGAATTTTGATGGTTTGAAGCAGAATTTTCATATCCAATAGCAATGAATAATTCTTGATGTACAGTAAATCAAAGTTCAATTTACTATTGTAGTCAGAAGCATACTTCCCATAAACTTGGGCATAGCCGGTAATCCCCGCACGTACATTGTGACGTAAATAGTAATTCGGGTTTTCCTGATTAAATTGATCAACAAAGAATGGTCGTTCAGGACGTGGTCCAACAATGGACATATCCCCGCGAATAACATTGATTAGTTGTGGCAACTCATCAATACGTAAAGCGCGCAAGTATTTACCAACTGTAGTGACGCGACTGTCGTTACTTGTAGATAAGACTGGACCTGATTTTGCTTCCGCTGTTGCCGACATCGTTCTAAATTTTAAAATCGAGAACTCACGTTGATCTAATGTAATCCGAGTTTGTTTGTAAATCACTGGTCCCGGTGAGGTTGCTTTGACTAAAATCGCTGCAATAAGCATTAAGGGTGAGGTAATCACAAATAGGCAAACAGAGACTAAAATATCGAATAAACGTTTAATAAAATTCTCTTCTGGTTGAATTTCAAAATTTGAGACTTCGATAATACTTTCATCTTCAAAGTTCATCATGTTTGGTTTTAACATAATTAGATTTTCAAAACTTGTATCTAAAAAGATTTTTTTCTTGTGTTTGACAATTAATTGATACAATTTTACTTTTTCGTTCTCATCAACATTACTTGAAATATAAACAATATCGATTTCATCGATAATTTTTTTTAAGTTTTCATAGTAATTGCTGACAACAACGCTCGTTACTTTATGCTTGTTATTTTTATCAGACATAAAGTTTTGAATTGAACGCATGACTTGATTTTCTTTACCTAGCAAAACAACTTTTCGCTCATTGCTGACCTTTAAGTAAAGATAATAAACAAGAATTCGCCAAAGACTTAGAACAATAATTCCGATTATAAAGGAATATCCTAAAACAGAACGCGGGAACGTAAACCAACGTCCGGCAAATGTCACAATCATAATCGTTAAAGTCATTAAAATTTGACCAATCACCGTGACAAAAATGATGTCACTAATTTTGCGATTATAAAAAATATACGCACCTAACAACAAATTCAAAAAGATAAAAAAGATTGAAATGTAAATTGCAGATTTTTCATAAGCCACAAAGTTAAATGAAGGAATTTCTCGGCCAAATTTCACCATAAACCCTAAGATGATTGATAAATTATAGAGCAAAACGTCTGCTAAAATAATTACAATTCGTCTTGCATTACTCCATTCACTTTTTGATGTCATTAAAAACTTCCTCTCTTCACTTCCAGTAATTACATTATTTGTAATAACATGCAACCCCTATATTACCATAATGTCAGCGGACAAGAAAGTTCTATAGGATGAAAATTATCTGCGATGTCTTTGGACACGACTTAATTCTTCAGGTTGGTCCCAGCCCTCTTCGTCAACAGGTGCTATCGGGCGCTCTTCATTGCTAACAGGACTTGTTTGTTTCATTCGTTTTCTTCTTTTAGGCGTCGTTGGTCTTTCATGTCTTCCTCGTTTTTTCTCTGGCCGGAAGTAGAAGGCTAGCCCAAGGAAACTATAAACAATCGGCATCCAATGAGGCGCTAATAAAATATCTTCCATAAATGAATGAATCCAGATTAAAAGGAAGCCTAAAAGCAAACTAACTTGCAAACGATCCAATGTTTTTTTGCGGAAACCAATCAATAAAATCATACTGACTAAAAAACCAAATAAAATCAGATAGCCAATGACACCAAAATTACTTAACGTAAATAGAAAAGCATTATGTGTCCCCAGCGGTTTCCATGAGGCCACAAAAGGCTCCATACCGACTTTAATATGTTGAGGATCAGATAACCATTTAGCAAAAAACTCATGCCAAATTCGTTCTCTTCCTGTAAATAAATCAACAGTATCCGATTCCGCACATAAGTAAAACAACAATGGTCCCAATGCAG
Organism: Enterococcus sp. DIV2453a; assembly: GCF_050533535.1. Lineage (NCBI taxonomy): Bacteria > Bacillati > Bacillota > Bacilli > Lactobacillales > Enterococcaceae > Enterococcus > Enterococcus sp. DIV2453a. The sequence continues at coordinate 1,843,778 of NZ_CP172899.1, forward strand.
CTACTCCGACAAAACCAAACAGCCAAACTTTCGAACGTTGCAAGAAACGTTTGGGGAAAAGATTATCCACCAGAATAAAACCAACTAAAATGGCAAAAGACGTTTTGGATTGACTGACCCATGTACCTAAAACACCACCAATGTATACAGGTAAAAGCAGCAGGTTAAAAACCTTATTTCTATATGCTTTGATCAAACTACTGGCCATCATTGTTGAAAACATCAATGTTGCACCAATCGTATTGGTATTAATCCAAATACTTTCGAGTTTATTTGATTCTTTAAAAATTTCGTCTGCTGGAATCAACTGAGGCAACTCCACGGACATCCGATACAAAGTCGCGCTCAAAGCAACTAAAGAGACAATTAATAAAAGCGTTTGATCCAAACGATCAAAGACACAAACTTTAAAACAAAGGACCAACAAAATAATTAAAGGAATCATTGTATCTGTTTGCATTGTGCTATGACGGATTGATTCCGTAAAGTGAAACAAGAGCCAGGTGGCTAACGCCAACGCAACGGTTAGCCAGTCAATAAATTTTAATTTCGTACAATTTAATAGCAGTACAAGTATTACTGCTATTAATAATAAAATTGAACTATTGGCATACATATATTTTGTGACTGGCGCATCAATTCCTACGACCCACATCGTATACGAGCCGATCATTGTAACTAATAAAATAAGTCGACCGATTCTATTCAATACTTTTCCCATATTCAAACCTCATTCCATGAATGAATCACTAGTCGTTTATTCGATAAATATATGCCCCGTTCTGATCAGGTCCATATAATTTTTCAAAATGAATCGTTGGTGTGTCTAACGGTTCTAATGGTTTATAAACGACCGCATATTTAATCCCATATTCTTTTAATTTTTCTGGAGATAAACGAGCAATAATCGCATCTTTTTGCATCAACTCTAAAACAGGGGTCTGATTTCCTACTTCAACATTGATGTGCGCATAGCGATTATAAATAAATGTGTCTTTTCCTTTTGGATCTAATGGTTTCCAAGCCTCTAAGTCAGGTGTAAAAGCAACACCGTTAAATGTATGCACACCTAACATTGGCAAATAGCCATACATCAAGCGTTCGCCCACCCACAATTGGTTGGGGTCTTTTTTGTTAATTTCTTCCACTTCTACCGCTAATTTTTTTCCATAGACAGCAGAAACGCCTCGAGAAATTGGATTAACAAAGGCACCAGAAACCATAATGATTCCTAATAAGACAAGGACAAATAACGTGCGCCAACGTTTAAATAAAGCAACAATTAAAACGGTAGCGACAACTAAGACACCAATGATGTCCATTCGTGTAACGTATAACCGTAAATTGCCCGTATATAAAACAAAGAAATACAGAACAACATTTAATCCTAGCGCCCCTAACCAGGCCATCATTGGAATTTTTGCTTGGCGATTCCATAAATAATCGATGAACCATAAACTCAATAACACAGCGGCAAACCCAAAGGATAACATCGCCCGTTGTTCTGGCACATAAGACCACAATGTCAACTTAGCAAAAATTGTTGGAAATTGAACGCTCATCCAAACTAAGTTAAATAAACAATACACGAATAAGACAAAACCGTAAATGTTTTCTTTGATTTTTTTATAAAAAATAAATGGTGAGAGCGGCAAAATAACAAAAAATAATTGATAAAAACTACTGATTTCCGAATTATTTGAATATGGAACATCTTGAAACGGCATTTTCCAATTTGTTAAAAATAACAAAATATCGCGTTTAGGCATATCGCCACCTAAACTTACCCGTTTTCCTGGATAAGCGGTATCCATTACTGCTTTTAAGGAATCCAATGAGCCATATAGCGATCCGCCAACAATAATCGCCGTCATCAAGAGTGCCCCACCTATCAGGACCCCATCCCACTTATCCAACTTAATTTTTTTACGAAATTCTAAAAAGAATAAAATTAAAAATAATAAAATCAAATAACCAAGTGGTACTTGTAACGCAGGATAAATAACTAAAACAAATCCTGAAGCCATAATAACAGCCGTTATCGCACAAATGACACGACGTCGAACACTACTATGATAATAGAAATAATTATAAATTCCCACTAAAAAACCTAAGCCAAAAAATACTAAATCTCCAACTGGCGAGACAAACCACCATTGAAGGGCCGAAGAAAACGGAATCCAAACACTTGCTAACAAAGCTAAATATTTATTCCGCCGTGTGACGATCAAGCCAATTTCAAAAGAAAATAAAATTAAGCCAATTAATTTAAGATTCCAATACCACGATAAGCCATATTCTTTGCCTAATAGTACATAGCCCCACGTAAAAGGTTTCGCTAACGTGGCCAAATTCCACGCTGGTGAATTATAACCTACCACCATGTCTTGCCCATTTAACGTAATCACATCATTATGTGTTTTCAAACCTGTTTGTGTTTGTGAGAGGCTAAATGGGGTTTGAACGAGCCATTCATCCGAGCGAACACCTCTTGGTTCACCAGCAATTAATGAACTTTTTTGACCATCCGCATATTCAGAAACATACGCATCCCACATGTTTAATGAACTACCATGGACTTTAAAGGCGACCAGTAAAATAAAAATGACTGCCGCTAGCAGATAGCGCCAGCGTAACAAATGATCAACCAAGCGAGCGCTCTGCTCAGCTTGGTTGCGTAATGGTTGTTTTTCTTTTCTTGTAGTTAGTTGTTGTTCCATCTTTTCGCTCCATTTCGTCATCCGCAATTGCATCTAGTCAATTCGTAATGAAAAGTTGGGAATATCCCTTGTCAGATTAGGATTATAAAATGGATCATTTTCAATTAAAGGTCCCCATTTTTCTTCCATCATCACTTTTTCTTGTTCAAAACGTTTTTTCTTTTTGCCTTTATCATCATATCCACGAGTTTGAGATTCAAAATGATAAAGCTCTGCTTCATGAAGCCAGACGTTGTCACGTCCTAAAGCTTGGACTTTCAGGCATAAATCAACATCATTGAAAGCTACGGTAAACGCTTCTTCAAAACCACCAACTGCATCAAAATCTGCTTTTTTCATAAGTAAGCATGCGGCAGTTACTGCTGAATAATTAACATTAATAGCTAACCGACCAAAATAGCCTAAGTCACCATGGGGATAACCATAATGACCATGTCCAGCGACACCACCTAATCCTAAAATAACGCCTGCGTGTTGGACCGTATTATTTGGATACAATAATTTCGCACCTACACAGCCAATCCGTTCTTGCTGAGCAAATGAAACCATCAAGGTTAACCAATTCTCTGTAATCACTTCGGTATCATTATTTAAAAATAACAAATACTCTCCGTGCGCTTTTTTCGCTGCACGATTGTTAATAGTTGAGAAATTGAATGGAATATCGATTGATTCAACGAAAAAGCGGCCAGGTAATTGTTGTTCAAATTCTGCATACAATTCGTGCATTTTGGGATCTGTACTTCCATTGTCTGCCATAATAATCTCGTAATTTTTGTAGGTTGTTTTTTCAATAATCGATGAAACACAACGTTGTACGTCTTTATAGCCATTTTTAGTTGGAATAATAATTGAGACTAACTTTTCAGATTCAATGTCATAATAAACATCGTATAAGCCATTAGCCGCCCCATGCGTTGCATGACCATTAATACCTCGACGAACGAGCGCATCTTGCACGGCCCTTAGCCCCGCTTCAAAAGCATAACCTTTGGAACCCTGGTCCACTGCTGTTGAGGTTGGCAGCATCCGCCAATAGTAAAGAACTTTTGGAATATGTTTGATGCGTTCTTTTGTCGTTTTTTCAGTAAATCTTAAAACTAAATCATAGTCTTGAGAACCTTCGTAACCTTTTCGAAAGCCGCCAATTTCTTCTAGAATACTCCGACGATACACGCCTAAATGCGAAATGTAATTGGTTCCTAAAAGTAAATCAGGTGACCAATCTGGTTTAAAGGCTGGATCAGAACGATTTCCATCCATGTCAATCTTATCTTCATCACTATAAATTAAATCCAGTTCTGGGTTTTCATTCAGCACTTTAACCACTTCATAAAAAGCATTGATCGCTAATTCATCATCGTTGTCTAGTAAGGCGACAAATTCTCCGGTAGCAATCGCTAAAGCAGAGTTGGTTGCTTCGGAAATATGACCATTTTGTTCACGAAAGACGACCCGAATTCGCTCATCCAATTGCTGGTACTCTGTTAAAATCTTTTTGACATTGGGATCTGTTGAGGCGTCATCGGCCATACATAATTCCCAATTAGTATAGACTTGATTCAAAATAGAATCAATGCACAACCGAAGCCATTTTTCTTCAACATTATACACTGGCATCGCAATGGAAATTTTAGGTTGATAATGAAATGTTGCGATTTCTTGCGTCATCGCTTCTATGTCTAGTACTTCATTTCTAGCTAACCAGTTAGGATACGAAGCTTGATTTCTTAGTTTCTCAATTTTCGCTCGTTGAATGGTATGAGAAATACCATTTTTAGCCATATACTTAAATCCTTTTTTGGCTTTTATCCAGAGACGAGTCACTTTATCTTCTGTCCCTGGAATCACTGGATATTTTTTATTCAAGGGAAAATCCACCGTTACAACATGTGCTGATGATTGAAAATGAAAAGGGAGTACTTTTTTTTGTTTAATTCCTTCAAGTGTAACAACAAAGCCAGCTTCAATCGCAGGCTCTGTTTGATAAATTTGATTAACATCTTCACGTAAAACGCGCTGAATGTTATAAGCGGACACTTGGTTTTCATTATTAATTGTGAAAGTTGGGCTTTCTTTAGTGATTGTATCTAACGCCCAACCTGTAATGGTCAAATTATTTGTTGCTTTGTCGCGATAGATACTATCAAAGATCACCTTAATGTCTTCATTCATGTGCATTCTCCTTATAGATGTTTCGGATTTCGGTAGGGATCAACTAAAGCTTCCGCGGTCCATTTTTCCGCAAGTTCTTTATAAGATCCTTTTTTATCATGGTTTTGCATTTTTTCGTCTGCTTTCAAAATTGCATAGGACACATATACATTTCGTTTACCAGCGCTAGCAAATTGTAACGATAAATCGACACCCATCCATTCTTTTCCTAAGTTTTCGTTAATTCCTTCTAAATTTAGGTAAAGTTGTTTGTTGAATAGTAAGCAGTCTTCAGTTGCTGCTTGAATATTTCTTGGTAAAGCAATTCTGTAATAGTAACCTAAGCTTTTACCAGGGGTGCCTTTTTCGGGATAAAGTAATCGACCTTTGTCTGTATCAACTGATACTCCTACTGTTTCCACACGATAGCGTGCGTCAACTACGCGGCCAGTCACTAAACCAGAGGTCTCTTGTTGACCAATGTTCATTAACTCTTTTAACCAATCATTTTTCGTTGGTACCAATCCAGCATTTAATAAAGCCACATATTCTCCCTTAGCAGCTTGAATCATGCCATGACGTGTTTCTGTTGAAACATAACGAAGACGGTCATTTTGGATATTTATTTGATTCTCGAAGCGTGCAGGCAATAGAATTTCATAATTTGTATAGGCAGTTTTTTCTAATAATTGACGTAAGTAACTACTCATATTCTCTGTATCATTCGTAATAATCAATGATACCATCGGCACATGATCATAAAGATAGTTAATTTTATAGGAACCATAAAATTCGGCAATCTCTACTTGTGCTTTTAAGCCACGGCGTTCCGTTGCCGCTTGGACCGCTTTTTGACCAGCTACATAGGCGTAACCTTTGCTTTCAGGGTTTAGAGCAGTCGATGATTCAATGGCACGCCAATGATACATCATACCAGGAATATGCTTGATTTTCGTTGCTTGTTCCGTTGCTCGTAATACGAAATCATAGTCTTGAGCGCCGTTATATGCTGAGTTCAATCCGCCTACTTTTTCTAATAAATCACGTTTCACAACAACAAAGTGTGTAATGTAATTATGGTTTAAAATCAGTTCTGGATTCCAGTCCGATTTGTAAAACGCGTTGAAGCGACGACCATTTTCTGTAATTTTATCTTCATCAGTATAAAGAAAATCAATCGTTGGGTCTGTATTTAAAGCTTTGACCACTTCATATAATGCTTGTGGCGCTAATTCATCATCGTTATCCATGAAACCAACAAAATCGCCAGTAGCAATCGACAAAGCTGAGTTAGTTGCTTCTGAAATATGTCCGTTTTCTTCGCGATAAATAACTTTGATTCGTTGATCTAGTTCTTTATATTTTTCTAGCATAGGCTTAATATGTTCGCTTGGCGATGCATCATCTGCTAAACATAACTCCCAATTTTCATAGTACTGATTTTGTAAAGAAGAGACACATGCTGCAAGCCATTTTTCTTCGACATTATAAACAGGCACAGCGACAGAAATTTTAGGCTGAAATTGGAACGTTTTAATTTCCGCTAAAACTGCCTCCACGTCAACAGGGGCTTCTGCTTTTTCTTGTCGTTTAAAGTACCACTTCACTGAGCCCATCAAACCACGTGTCTGAATCGAACGCCATGCTCGATCAAATTTCGTGCCTGGTTGAACCATGTTTGGACGCTCCACCACGTATTGAACCTTCTGGCCTGATTTGGTGTCAATGTTTAGCGTGTAGGCTGGTAAATCTTCTGGATCTTTAATCGTAATGACAAAACCATAATCTTGATCGCCTTCTAATTCAAACATATCAATAACATCCCGACGATATTCTGTTTCCACCGTATAAGTGACTGATTCACTAGCTTCTGCAATGCTGAATCTTAGCGGATAATTTGTTTGTTTGTCATACGCCCACCCTCTGATAACAGAAACGTTATTTTCTACATCGCGAGCAATATCATCGATGGTTAAATTAATCATTTTATCAAATTTAGTTAACGTGATTCGTTTATATTTTCCAGTAGGCATAGGGGCAGTCTCCGTCTGTTTATTCATTTCTTCTAAAAATTGATTTCTTTCATCTAACAGTGCATGAATAAAGGTATTTTCACGTTCTGAATAGTTGCCTTCAAAGAAATAATCAATGGCTACTGTCAGGTCTTTGCCTGCCATTTGTGCATCGGTTACTTCGATTACAGGTACTTGCGTATCTAAGAAATAATAGATATTCTCTTGTACCAGAAAAGCATTCGTGGCTGCGACTGGGACTGTCTCGCCGTCTATCGTCATGGATAATTTAACAATTGCCCCCGTTAAACTTGGGAATAATTTTATCAGTTGGACGTCTTCTGGTATCTTCAGTTGGAACTGTTTTGTTTCAGGTTTTTGTAAATCAACTGGTTGATCCAACTCAGTCTCTTTTTCTTCGCCGCAATTAATTAAAATATGAACGTTTTTTTCATTGTATGAATTTACTGGTGTCACTCGCTCTGGCTGTTCTACTGGTTCAGCAGTCAAGGCAAAAAAGTACTGATACACTTCGCCAAAGGGACGCGCTTTAAAAGCTGCTTGTACTTCTACAGGTAACGCTTCATACGTCGTAGGAATTTCGTTGTAGCCAACTTGATTAAATGTAAAATCTTCTTTGGCAATGTATAAACCTACTTCTGCAAAAACTTTTTCAAATCCTTCTTGTAAATAGAATGATTTATGCGTAGCATCCAACAGCCCAGTTTCATTCCACGTTAAACGATTATTAAATAAATCAATTAAGACCGAATTATGCGCCAAATTAGGGAACGTGATTAAAATTTGACCACCTGGTTTTAAAAATGGTTTGACTTTTGCTAAGGCGCTTTGAGGATTCATTAAATGTTCCAACACATCTGCAAAAACGATATAATCAAACGTCTTACCAGCAAAGTATTCGACCCAATCATTTTCATCAATATTGCCATAAAAGGCATCTGTTGAAAATTGACTGACATGATCATAAAGTTCTTTGTCTAATTCAACAATTGAGACCTGGCACTTTTTTTCTTCCATCAAATAGCTAGTCATTCGCCCATTACCTGGACCAAATTCCAAGACATCACTATTTTCTTTGATTTGTGCTACGATTTTCCCAACACTGGTACTCTCGTCTGTTTCCATTTCAAAATCATACTTCATCTTTTGTCGTATCCTTCCATTTATGATCTAAGATGACAATTCCTTCTCCGGCATAACGACCGGTAATAAACATCGTCACGTATTTTGTTTTGTAGACTAATGGGACTGTTGCATGTTCCTCAAAGAAAGCAATATCAAAATAATATTCACCTGTTAATAATGACATTTTTTCATATTCTAAATAAAAAACATTCCGTCCTTTTTTCCAAGGAATTTGCACGCCATCTAATAACGTATTTAAGCCACAGACATAATGGTTGTCCACTGTTCGAATAGCGACCCCACAAACAGGCTTCTTAATTTGGTCATTTTTGACAGTATATTCAATTTTTACAATCACTTTTTCATCTTGCGTTACCATTTCTAAGGGTTCATAATCCGCGTTTAAAAGTTCCGCATGATCCACTTCAATAATATCTGGCGTTGGGGTTTCATCTTTCATGGTCGCTTCGCGGTCAACTGTTTTAATTGATTTCTTTTTCAAAAAGTTTTCGTAATTGGTAGTCACGTCCATCGTATCTCCATATTCAACGACTTTCCCGTGTTGCAACCAAAAAGTTCTATCACAAAAACGGCGGATGGAGTTTACATCGTGAGAAACAAATAAAATTGTTTTACCAGAATTTTTAATTTCTGTAAATTTTTCCATACATTTTAATTGAAACTCTAAATCCCCGACAGCCAACGCTTCATCGACAATTAAAATATCGGGATCCACGTTAATGGCTACCGCAAAAGCCAAGCGGACAAACATACCACTAGAGTATGTCTTAACTGGTTGATACAAATGATCGCCGATGTCAGCAAAATCAATGACATCTTGGACACGCTCTTCCATCTCTTCTCGGGAAAAACCCAAGACCATTCCATTTAAGAAAATATTTTCATATCCTGAATATTCAGGGTTAAAACCTGAACCTAATTCAAGCAACGCTGAAATTTTCCCATTAATCACCATGGACCCGGAGGTTGGCGTTAATACTCCTGTAATAATTTTTAACATGGTTGATTTTCCAGAACCATTTTCGCCGACAAAGCCAATCATCTCGCCTTTTTTAATTTGCATCGTGACATCGTCTAACGCATAAAACAAATCGTGGTAAGATTTTTTGGTTGGACTAAGCGCTTCTTTAAACCGATCGGACGGCTTTTTATACATGTTGTATGTTTTGGTAATATGTTGGATATCGATTGCATATTCTGACATGTCGTTCTCTCCTTATAGTACATCTGAAAAATGTGGTTTTAAGCGTCTAAACACGGTTGAGCCAATTAATAGTAAAACAATAGTAACTCCCCAGAAATATAAGCTATATTGCCAATGTTCCCAGAACCATGCACCGCCTAAATAAGATTCGCGGTATCCTTGAACAATATAATATAATGGATTGATTTTTAAGATTGTCGCAATCATTCCAGTTGGTTGCCATAAAATTGGCAATGTCCACATAACTGTTTGCATAATGATATTGATAAATTGCATAATATCAGGTAAAAATGGTTGTGTTGAAGCAGTAATCCACGTAATTGCTGTTAAAAAGACTAATAAACAAGCTAAGTAGTAAATTAATTGCAAACTGTACAAACTTGGATAATAACCGTTAGCTGTAGTAATTACAAAACCAATTAGAATGAAAAACAAGTGGGTGTACAAGTTCGATAAAATTTTAGACGTTGGTAAAATTTGTACATTAAACACGACTTTTTTAACTAAATAACTATATTCACGAAACACATTCGTGGCTGATAATAACGAATCTGAAAAGAAGAACCAAGGTACCATCCCTGTTACTAAATAGACAATGAATGGCATATTGTCGCCAGCTCTAGAACGAAGGCCTACAGAAAAGACAAACCAATACGTCAAAACAGTTACTAATGGCGTTAAAAACGCCCAGACAATTCCTAGTGCTGAACCAGCATACTTGGCCTTAAAATCATTAAATGAAAATTGTAATAACAATTTTTTGTTCTGAAAAATATTCTTGAAAATTGAAAATGTTTCTTTAAACATATACTTATTCCTTCCGTAATAAACTATTTTTATCTAAAATTTTTGGATACAAAAATGCCATTTTAAACAACATTTCTATTTTATCGATAAACGCCTAGCTTTTCAATAGTAGACCCCTTTTTATAAAGAAAAATTTAACTGATTTCGCTATATTAAAAAATCTTGTCCAATTTTTAGGAGATTATGCTACAATAATGGAGGTCTTGCATTTTTTGCACGGAAACTATTTTTGAGAGAAGGGAAATTATGGTTCTTTTTATTATTTACGTATTTCTGTCTTCTGCTGGTCTGGTCTTATTTAAACTAGGTTCTAGCAGTTTGAACATCCAACTCCAACAAACAATCTTTTCAATGAATATCTCACTTATTTCTTTATTAGGTTTATTTTGTTATTTAATTAGTTTTATTTTATGGATGTTAATTATTAGTCGTTCCGATGTTTCTTACATTGTTCCTTTAGGCGTTGCCTGTACAAACATTGCTATTTTAATCGCTTCAAATCTGATTCTAAAAGAGACGATCACAACGAACGCCCTTATTGGTGCTGTGGTTATTATTGTCGGCATTGTGATTATGAATCTTAAATAAAAAAGATCGCTATTCATTGAGCTGACCCTTAAAAATTAGACTTTCAGGTCCAACTTTTAAGGGTCACTACACATTAGCGATCTTTTTTATTTTCTTCAGATTTCATGATAGATAATTCCTGCAATAATGTTTTAATGCGATTTTCGTGTTTTGAAATCAACACAGAATTTTTAATTTCCATAATTAAAAGGACAATCACTGCAGCTGATAATAAAAAGTTTGACGTTGTTTCAAACCCAACGGCCATTGCTAACCATTCTGCCAAATGCGGGAAAATAGCAAAAATAATTAAGACAATTGAGATTAATAACCAAATCAAAGCATTTTTTAGGAGAAAAATATTTTTATTAATTCCTCGAATAATGTATAAGAAAAAGCCAATTGCAAATAAAAATAAAGCTAGCCATAACACGGTTGGTAGCATTAATCTCCCTCCTTCATAAAGGCAGCAATCAGAATTGCTGAGCCGACTTCCAGCATATACTTCACAGAAGCCAATGCACGAATCGAAGAAACACCACCAAGCCGTTCCATCATATTGACAGGTCTTTCAACAATCACAAAGTGTTTTTTTATTAAGTGAACAATCGATTCTGGCTCAGGATAATTTGTCGGATAACGCTTTGCAAAAAAAGCAATCACTTTCCGATTTCCCGCTCGATAACCAGAAGTCACATCATAAATTGTTTTACCAGAAGCCATTCGAATACAAAAGGATAACAAACGAATACCAAAACGGCGCATTTTCGTACTTTGAAAAGCCGCTTCGTTTCCAGGAAGGAAACGAGAGCCAATCGAAAAATCGCATTTACCCTCTGCTAATGGTTCCAGTAAGACAGGTAAACTATTGATATCATGTTGACCATCACCATCAAACTGAACCGCCACATCATACTCATTTTCTAAGGCGTATTTATAGCCTGTCTGTACTGCCCCGCCAATACCTAAATTCAACACTAAATGAATGGCATTAATTTGGTTGGCTTCTAAAATTTGTTTGGTTCTATCTGTCGAACCATCATTGATTACCACATAATCCAATTCATGTTGAAAATGCGTAACTTCCTGTTTAAATGTTTCAATGGAAGCAATCGTCCGCAAAATATTTTCTTCCTCATTGTAAGCAGGAATGATTAAAAGAACTTTCATAGAAGAACACCTTTCCACTTTCTCTCTACCCAAAAACCCTTTAGTTAAGTTTTTTATTGTTGAACATTTTCTAACATTTGTGCTAAGGCTTCTTGCCAAGTAGGAATTTTAAAGCCTAACGCTTCTGTTTTACTTAAATCCATGACAGAATATTGTGGTCTTTGCGCCTTTTGTGGAAATTGAGTTGAATCCACTGGCAGTACTTCCACTTCAGTATCTTTTAAAATTTCTTTAGCAAACTGATACCAGCTACAGCTGTTTTCATTAGACAAATGATAAACACCAAATGGCGCTTTTTCTGCAATAACAAATGCCATAAATTCGGCTAACGTTCTTGTCCAAGTTGGGCGGCCAAACTGATCGTCCACTACCGTTAGTTGGTCTCTTGTTTCCGCTAATTTTTGCATGGTAAAGACAAAGTTATGACCGTATTGACCAAATACCCATGATGTTCGAATAATATAATAGTCGTCCAGGATTTCTTGTACCGCTTGTTCCCCTAATAACTTCGTCCGACCATACTCATTTAAAGGATTCGGTTGATCATCAATCGCATAGACGCCTTCTTTTTTAGTTCCATCAAAAATGTAATCTGTACTTACGTAAACAAGTGTCGCCCCCACTGCTTTAGCAGCTTCTGCAACATGACGTGTGCCATCTACATTCACTTTTTCATCTAATTCCTTGCCTTCGTCTTCTGCTTTATCAACAGCTGTATAAGCAGCACAATGATAAATGACGCTTGGTTGAATTTCTTTCACTTTTGCCAACGTACTATCCGCATCAGTAATATCTAATTCTGTTGAATCCGTCGAAACATACTCAATTCCTTGTTCGTCTAATAGGTGACGTAATTCTGTGCCCAATTGGCCATTTCCACCAGTAATTAAAATCATTTTTTTCGCTCCTTCTTGAAAAAAAGGCAGGGCAAAGTAGCTTTTGTACTTTGCCATCGCCTTTCGACTGTTATCTCACATGTCAGAAAAAATTACTGACCATTTTGTGCATATTTTGCTTCAACAGCTTCTTTATCTGCACGCCACCAGTCTTCATTTTCTGTATACCACTTGATTGTTTCTGCCAAGCCTTCACGGAAATTCGTGAATTCTGGTTCCCAACCTAATTCTTCGCGTAATCTGGTTGAATCAATCGCATAACGTAAGTCATGTCCTGCACGATCGTTGACATGCTCATAGGCATCAACAGGTTGTCCCATTAATTCTAAAATTAATTCCATCACTGTTTTATTGTCTTCTTCACCATCGGCTCCGATTAAATATGTTTCGCCAATTTGCCCTTTTGTTAAAATTGCCCAAACAGCCGAAGAATGGTCGTTTGTATGAATCCAGTCACGAACATTTTTACCAGCACCATAAAGTTTTGGTGTAATGCCACTTAAGACATTGGTAATTTGACGAGGAATAAATTTTTCAATATGTTGATATGGCCCATAGTTATTTGAACAATTTGAAATTGTTGCTTGTAAGTTGAAAGAACGAACCCACGCTTTGACTAACAAGTCAGATCCTGCTTTTGTTGAAGAATAAGGACTTGAAGGATTGTAAGGCGTTTCGGCAGTGAATTTTTCCCCTTCGCCTTCTCCATGTCCTGGTAAATCTTCTCTTAAAGGTAAATCGCCATAAACTTCATCAGTCGATACGTGGTGGTAACGAACATTGTTTTTACGGCAAGCTTCGATCAATGTGTACGTCCCAATCAGATTGGTTTGTACAAATGGGAATGGGTCGTTTAATGAGTTGTCGTTATGCGATTCAGCAGCATAGTGAACGACCGCATCTGTTTCAGCGACTAAACGATTAACTAATTCAGCATCAGCGATATCTCCTACGACTAATTCCACACGATCACTTGGTAGACCTTCAAGATTTTTTTCATTTCCTGCATACGTTAATTTATCTAATACAGTTACATGAACTTCTGGATGATTCTTTACAACATAATGAACAAAATTTGAGCCGATAAAACCAGCTCCACCTGTTACGATGATTTTTTTCATAATTGAAACTCTCCTACTTTTTTCTTAAATTTCGCCATAGATAAACGGATTTTCCGCTTCAAATTCTTTTAAGGTTGGATGTTTTTGATCCTTTTCTGACGTAATCGCTTTTTCTGGCGCAATTGGCCAATCAATAGCTAACGCTGGATCGTTAAAAGCAATACCGCCGTCTGCTGCCGCATTGTAGTAATTGTCACACTTGTACATAAAGTTCACGTTCGGTGTCAAGGTGACAAAACCATGAGCAAAACCTTTTGGTACTAAAAGCTGACGGTGATTATGTTCTGATAAAATGTAGCCTTCCCATTGACCATAGGTTGGACTCCCTTTACGAATATCAACAATCACATCTAATACCGCACCTGTTACAACGCGAATTAGTTTTGTTTGCGCAGCTTCGCCTTTTTGAAAATGCAATCCACGCAAGACACCTGCTTCTGTTGATAATGAATGATTATCTTGGACAAAATCAAAGTCTAATCCATGTTCTGCAAATTTAGCTTTGGAATAACTTTCTGTAAAAAAGCCACGATGATCACCGAAAACATCCATTTCGATAATTTTGACATCTTGTAATTTTGTATCAATAACTTTCACGTTTCTTCGCTCCTATTCTGCTGCTAAACGTAGCAAGTATTGGCCGTAGCCATTTTTCTTCAATGGTTGTGCCAATTCTACCAATTGTTCTTTTGTAATATAGCCCATTCGATAAGCAATTTCTTCCAAACAAGCGACTTTTAAATTTTGACGTTTTTCAATTGTTTCAATAAATGTTGACGCTTCTAATAAGGATTCGTGTGTGCCTGTATCTAACCAAGCAAAGCCACGGCCCATTACCTCAACAGAAAGTTTATTTTTTTCAAGGTAGACTTTATTAACGTCTGTTATTTCTAATTCCCCACGTTCTGACGGTTTGATCCCTTTCGCAATTTCAACCACTTCATTGTCGTAAAAATACAAACCTGTCACTGCATAATTTGACTTTGGTTGTGCTGGTTTTTCTTCAATAGAAAGCGCCCGCATCTCTTCATCAAATTCTACCACGCCGAAACGCTCTGGATCATTTACATGGTAACCAAAGACTGTTGCCCCTGATTCTTTAGAAGCCGCTCGTTGCAACATTTTTGATAAGCCGCCACCATAATAAATATTGTCCCCTAAAACTAAGCAGACACTATCATCACCAATAAATTCTTCACCAATAATAAATGCTTGCGCCAAACCATCTGGGCTTTCTTGTACCGCGTATTCGATATGAATGCCTAAATCATGGCCATCGCCGAATAAGCTTTCAAAACGTGGTGTATCTTCTGGTGTAGAGATAATCAAAATTTCATTAATTCCCGCCAACATTAACGTTGACATTGGGTAATAAATCATTGGTTTGTCGTAAATTGGCATTAATTGTTTTGATGTTGCTTTTGTTAACGGATATAAGCGTGTCCCGCTTCCGCCTGCTAAAATAATTCCTTTCATGAACAATCTCCTTAAATACTTCTATTTTTAGTTTCTATAAAACCAAATATCCTTCCCTATTATCGCATTAAGCATAGGGTTTGTCATGTTTTTTACGTAAATTTTACAAATCTGTAAAGGTTTAGCGCTGTTCCTTTAAACGCTGATGTAAAGCTTTTAATAAATTCACACGCCAATTTAATTTTTGTTGGAAACTTGTTTTGGTAATAATGGGGCTGACATTCGCTCCATGTCTTCGGTAAAGCACTAATGGTTCTTTAATGAGACCCGTTTGCTTCTTCCGTGCAGCTAATAAACCAATCCACATATCATGCATAGGAACTTCCGGCGGAATGGGTAAAATGACGTTTTTCATCTCTTGACGAAAGGCCATACCTGCCCCAATATAGCCACTTTTTATCGCATTTCGCCAAAATCCTGGTTTGACTTTTCGAAACTTAAAATAAGAGGGATTGGTAACTTGTAAATCCGCATCAACAATTTTCAAGTCACTAATAACCACTTGGATGTCAGGGTGCGTTTCAAAATATTCTGTCACCGTCGTTACTTTATTTGGCAACCAAACGTCATCTTGATCTGCTAAAAATATTACTTCGCCTTTCGTATGCGTAAGCGCAAATGCAAAATTAGCAATCACTCCTTGCCCTGGACCTTGTAACAATTGAATTTGGGGATAATTCGCTGCATACGTCCTCAAAATTTCCAACGTATGATCAGTAGAACCATCATCTGAAATAATTAGTTCATCTTCTTCACTGACTTGTAAAAGAATACTATCTAATTGTTCCGCGAGATATTTTTCTCCATTATATGTCGCAATACAAACTGAGATCATAGATTATCCTTTCATTAACTTGAGAAATTCTGCCAATGTTTGCCGCCAAATTTGGCGATTTTTGACAGTTAAAAATTGCTTACTACTGCGTAAAAATAAATGGCGTCGATGATGGGAAAACTTTTCTTGATCATATCGACGATAAAATAACGTTTCTGCTTCAATAATAGAGCGATAACGTTGAGGACTCATTGTACGATAATCTAAAACAGACAATTCTTGTTTTAGGTGGATTGGTAAGACTTCAATCTTTTTATTGGCTTGATTTAATTGATAAAAGAACCAATGGTCTAAATAGTCCAAAGGAAATTCTTCCGAAAATCCTTCCAACCAGCGTAGCGTTTCTGCCGTAATAACTGTACCAGAATTGATAGCCATCAACGGTTGGTTGGCTATCCCTGCTGCTGGCTTTGCTCCTTTAAGCCCAACGTATTGATCACTATATACTGGCGAAATTTGTTGTCCATTTGCTTCTACAATTGGAACATAGACTGCCACAGTCGGATCTAATGGCATGATGATCAACGTATCAAAATAAGAGGCTGGCACTTCTGTGTCTTGGTCAAGGAGCAACAATAATTCACATTGATTCGCTTGACTAAAAGCAATTGCTTCATTATAAGCAGTCGCTAAGCCTGGATTATCAGGATTATGTCGATAAGTAACATTTTGTTGTAAAAATAATGCATCTTCTTGAGGAAGTGGACTGTTGTCATAAATAAACAAGTGCAATTCGGGATGATTTACCACTTCTTTTAATAACAAATAATTCGGCGTATCAGCCATTTTCATTTGATATAAGACGATGACTACCGCTAATCTTTGACTCATTAAAAGAACCTCCAGCCCCATTTGTTAAAAAATTTCCCCATTGATTGCATAAAGATTTTAAACAATTTTCGACTTTTATGGGCGCCCTTTTCATACATGTGAACAACCGTTTCAAAAGGCGTATAGAGAATCCGATAGCCTGCTTTGCCAAAACGTAAACATAAATCGTTGTCTTCAAAGTACATGAAGAAACGTTCATCGAACCCACCAATTTCAACGAATTTTTCACGATCAATCAACATAAAACAGCCTGAGCCCATTTTAATATCCGTTGTTTCTGTATCCGACAAATCGCGACATTCATAAATACTCAAACGTTTATCAAAAATTTTCTTTACAAATTGAAAGGGAATAAAACGTAACATATAATCGAAGACATCTAATTTTTGACGAACTAAATATTGCGTCGTGCCATCTTCATTTAACACTTTAGGGCTAACGACTGCAATGTTCTTATCTATTTTGATACGGTCTAATAGACGATCAAGCACGTCTTTAGTAACCAAAACATCGGGATTAAAAATAATTGCATATTTTGTCGAAGCATTGAATAACACTTGATTATGACCATGACCAAACCCTTGATTTTCTTCAGCGCGATGGATAGTAATAAATGGTTCATATGTTGTTAATTTTTCAAGATACGCTGTTTCAGAATGATTGTCATAGATATGAATATCATAAATACTATCAGTACCTAGTTCAGCTTTTAATTGGTCTAGTACATTAAAAATGTAACGACTATTATAAGTGACAATCGAGATTGTTACCATTTCTTGCATGCTCATTTCTCCTTACTACTGAAACATCGTCTTAAAAAAAAAGCATATGTTTCACACATATACTTTTTTAAGTTTAATGGAATTATATCATAGGTTTACGCTCTCGCAAAGCAACCTAAAGATTTCTTTACTTTCTCTTAGAATGCTTGCCAAGTCGCTTTTTCATTTGCTCCTGACGATATTCACGATTCCCTAAAATCCGTAACAAATACATCAACGGTTGATGTCCTTCGCCAACTAGACCGATTAGTTCAATGAATAGTTCTAAGCCAATTAAACAAAAGACAATTAATAAAATTGATGCTACTGTACTTGAATAGCTGAACAATAAAGAAACAAAGGAAAAAACTAACGCTAACGCATAAATAGTCATGACCGCCCCTTTATGGGTAAAACCTAAAGATAACAAGCGGTGATGCAAATGCATTTTATCTGCTGAGGAAATGGGCTTCTTGTTCAATAGCCGTCGAATAATTGCATAAACCGTATCCGTAATTGGCACACCTAAAATCACCATTGGCGTAATTACCGTAATAAACGTAGCATTTTTCAAGCCCTGTAACGACATTACTGCAATCATAAACCCGAGGAATAACGCCCCGGTATCTCCTAGAAATATTTTAGCCGGATAAAAATTGTATGGGAAAAATCCCGCAATGCTCGCAACTAAAATAAAAATAACAATTGGAATATAGACCGTTTTAGCATGTAGGAAAAAATACCCTGTAATACCAATCGTGGTTAATCCAATAATGGATACGCCTGATGCTAAACCATCCAAACCATCAATTAAATTTACTGCATTCGTAATCGCTAAAATCCACAATAAAGTTAGTGGTAAACTAAACCAGCGTAAATCAATCATTCCAACAACTGGCAACGTCACAAAATCTATCCGAATTCCAGCAACAAAATAAATAACTAATGCTGCTAACAAAATACCGATTGTTTTTTTCATTGGAGTAATCTCTTTAATATCATCAATGAGGCCTGTCAAAACAACCATTCCACCAGCCAAAATAATCGGCCAAATATAATCTTGTGGGATAATCGAACGAAAAATCAATAAACATGAACTAGCAAAAGCAATGTAGATTGCAAGTCCTCCTGCTGTAGGCATATTTTTGGTATTGATTCGTCGCTCTCCTGGTGCATCATAGGCGCCAATCCGAAACGCTAGAAGCTTAACAAGTGGTGTTAATAGCAAAGATAAGATAAATGTCATAAATAAACGTATCAAAACTTCATAAATAAATAGTGACATAGTCGAACCCACTTTCTTCTCGTTCAGGGTATATTATACCGTAAACTGAAGCATTTACAAGCTGAAACATGTGTTCTGGCAACGGTTTAGACTTTTTTAAAGAAATCCATTTATTTTTTCCTTTTAAACCATCTAAACAAGCGTTGTTCAAAACTTGGTTGTTTTTTTTCTTTATCTCCAGATAAATATTCATCAACGACAGCGTTGACAATCGCTCCTAAAATAATAATCGTGGCAGCAAAATTCAACCATAACATCAAGATGATAAAACTCCCGATGATTTGATAACTTGCGATTCTAGAACTAAAATATTTTACGTACAAACCAAAAATTTGTGATAATAGCATCCAACCGACTGTCGAAAAAATAGCCCCTGGCAAAATAGAACGTAACGATAATTTCCGATTAGGAACGACCGCATAAATCAAACACATAATCACTAATAAAACAACGGTCGTTAACGGCCATTTTAACGCTTGGAAAGTATCGATCACAGATGTTGAGTAATGGAAAATTGGTTGCAGTAATTCAATAATGTACTGACCCAGACCTAAAATTACTACTACACCAACAATCGCTACCATAAATAACAAAATAACTAAAAATGAGACCACTCTTACGAGAATAAAATTTTTCCTTTGTTCGACACCAAAAGCTTTATTCATCGCATTTTGTAGTGCATTAATACTTTGACTGGCACTCCAAAATGCTGCTAAAGCGGAAACAGAAAGCAACCCGCCTGAACGTTGAGTCAGTAGTGAACGAATCGCTGGTTCTAAGTTCTTATAAACATCTTTCGGAATCGCCTCTGCAATATAAGGCAACACAGAATTAGGGTCGATTCTTAAATAAGGTAAGACATTACCTACCGCAATCAGTAATGGAAACAGCGAGAGTAATAAATAATAGGCAACAACCACTGAGCTGTTGCCTATTTCGGCTGTGACCATGTGACTTTGCGTTGTCTCAATAAAACGCATCAAAGATTGATTCTTTTTGATGTTGTCGAGAAACTTCATCACACACTCTCCTTATTAATAAGTCAATTCTTCGCCTTGTGACGTTAAGATTCTTGGACCTTCTTTCGTAATCGCTAATGAATGTTCATATTGACAACTTAGACCGCCATCTTCAGTATAAGCAGTCCAACCATTTGGGTCCATTTTCATGCGCCAAGTTCCTGTGTTAACCATTGGCTCAATGGTAATAACCATTCCCTCTTTTAAACGTAGCCCTTTACCTGCTTCACCATAGTGAGGGATCATTGGACTTTCATGGATAGTTGGGCCAATGCCGTGGCCTACAAAATCGCGAACTACCCCGTAGCCTTCTCCTTCTACATACGTTTGAATTGCATGACCAATGTCGCCAATTCTATTTCCTACTTGTGCTTGTTCAATCCCAAGATATAGCGCTTTTTTGGTTACTTCCATCAAGCGATTAATTTCAGGTGTTGATTCACCCACGACATAAGACCAGCATGAATCAGAGATTGCGCCCTTTAAGTCGACACACATATCTACTTTGATTAGGTCGCCATCTTTTAATACTTTTTTACGAGGAAATCCGTGGCAAATTTCGTCGTTGATACTACAACAGGTAGCATATTTGTAACCTTCATAGCCAATTTGAGCCGCCACGCCACCATGACTTTCAATAAAGTCTCTCACAAATACTTCAATATCCCAGCTTGTAATGCCAGGTTTAATAAACGTCCGTAAATGACGGTGAACATCCGCTAATAATTCCCCTGATTCATCCATCATTTCAATTTCTCGTGGTGATTTTAATGTAATCATACTATCTCTCCTAAACTTGTTTCATTCAAATTATTTTATCACATTTTTGGCAAAAAAGATTGTTCAAACACCAATTTTCAAAAAGTCCCTTAATAAAAGCACTCGCTAGTCTTTTATAAGAAATGCGCATCTGCTATAATAAGTGACAGAATTGTATGAGGGGGAAGAAAGTTTATGACGTTAGCTAAAATTGTGTATGCAAGCATGACTGGGAATACAGAAGAAATTGCCGACATTGTTGCAGAAGCATTTGAAGATTTAGAATTAGAGGTCGAAATTGATGAGTGTACGCAAGTCGATGCCGCTGATTTTGAAGAGGCCGATATCTGTGTAGTAGCTACATATACGTATGGCGATGGCGATTTACCTGATGAAATTGTCGACTTTTATGAAGACTTACAAGAGATTGATTTATCAGGAAAAATCTTCGGCGTTTGTGGTTCAGGAGACACATTTTATGATGATTTTTGTAAATCGGTGGACGACTTCGAAGCAGTCTTTACTCAAATTGGGGCAAAAAAAGGCGCCGACAGCGTTAAAGTTGATTTAGCCGCTGAAGAAGACGACATCCAACGTTTAGAAGAATTTGCGAAAAAATTAGCAACTGCCGCAGAATAACTACGTTGAAATAAATAAAATAAACACCAGAAAAAAATGGCTAGTTCCCATTTTTCTCTGGTGTTTTGATATTCCTAATTTAAAAATAAAATACTGTAATTTAAAGCTGCCGCAAAAGTAACCCAAAGAATATAAGGAATCATCAACCAGCCACGCGTTATTAATTTATAACGCAAGTAGTCCCACTGTTGAACTATTAATAATAGCCATAACAATGAGATATCAATCACAGATAATAAATTATTTTGTAAAGAAAAAAAGAAAAATGTCCAGAAAAAGTTTGCAATAAATTGTAAAATAAATAGCGTAATCATCCGTTTTTTCTGTTGTTTATTTGGATGAACTAAGATGAAATAAAAAGTAATGCCCATAAAAATATACAACACCAACCACACTGGTCCAAATAACCAGCCTGGCGGAGCAAAACTTGGTAATCTCAACGCTTGATAATATTCTCTCGCATTTACTGAAAATAAGCCCGACAAGAGCCCTAGTCCGGTAATTCCTACAATACTTAGCCATAAACGCTTATCTTTCACTCGGTTCATGTTTTTTGCCCCTTTCTATTTCTCTTCTTTACTGTAGCATGGTTGCGAATAATCTACCATTAATACACTTAACAAAAAAAGACCGTTCTTTTAAGAAACAGTCTTTTGCTGTAACCTCACAGAAGTTATCAGCATGAGGTTACACTTTTTTTAATTTTTATAGGTCAATATCAATTGGTTCATCTCGTTCAAGAATTGCTTCAATACTATCTTTCATTAAATGAATGATTTGTTCTTCTGAAGGATGAATAATTCCAGAAGTCATCAACGCAGCCACACCAGTAGCGACCACCCATGTTCCCATGTGTAAAGAGTCAATTTGAACATCGTTTAAATTAGCATACTCAGGATCAGCTTTTACCGCTTCAGTAAAATAGTGATAAGAGAATTCTTGCATTTTTTTGCCGCCACCATATTCTTCTAAATAAAGCGCACGGTATAACTTACTTTCACTTGTCGCAAAATGAATATAGTTTAAAGCCAAATCAACAATTGTATTTCCGGTATGTTTTACTGGAAAGACTTCTTTCGCTAAGTATTTATGAATTTTTTGGAATAAAGCATCGCGTAAATCATCCATGTTTTTAAATTCCAAATAAATCGGTTGGGTGGAACATTTCATTTTATTAGCAATATTACGTGCAGTGAACTTCGAAAATCCTTCAGTGGCGACTACTTCATAGGCAGCTGTTAAAATCTGCTCTTTCGTAATGGTTTTTTTTCTTGCCATAATTCCCTATCCCCTTTATTCATTCATATACAACGCTTCCAAATAAATGCTTATGGTTATTGTAACACGATTTTTCTATTATGCAAAATTAGAACAACTCTTTGTACAAAAGTTCACTGAGCGGGAGCACGACAACTTTTACCCCAACTTAAAATAACAGTTGATAAAGGCTTTATTTCGTTGAGTTCCCTGCTCTTCCGTGTTATGATATGAGCAGTCATTACCCATCAAAATGAAGGAGGAATCACGAATGACCTTAGAGAATTTTAATGAAAATCTAAAGAAATATGCACGTTTAATTGCTGAAACGGGTGTCAATGTTCAGGACAATCATACGGTTGTTTTACAAATCAGTGTCGATCAAGCGCCCCTTGCCCGCTTAATTACGGAAGAAGCTTATCGCTTAGGTGCGGCCGAAGTAATTGTTCAATGGAGTGACGAAACCATTCAACGTGAATTTTTAGCTCATGCTGCAACTGATCGTATTGAAAATGTTCCTCAATATAAAATTGATCAAACCGATGATTGGATTGCCAAAGGCGCAAGCCGAATTAGCGTGGTTTCTTCTAATCCTGATGCATTAGCTGGCGTGGATGCACAACGTGTAGCAGCTTTCCAAGCGGCTAATGGGAAAGCATTGGTCAACCTACGAAAAGCAACACAAGCCAACAAAGTAAGTTGGACTGTTGTAGCTGCTGCTAGTGAAGGCTGGGCAGCTAAAGTCTTTCCAGAATTAGCAACAAGTGAAGAACAAGTTGATGCACTTTGGAATGAAATTTTCAAAACAACACGAATTTATGAAGAAAACCCAGTTATTGCTTGGGATATCCATGATAAAAAATTACAAGAAAAAGCGGCTGAATTAAACGAACAACAATTTACTGCTTTACACTACACAGCTCCTGGGACAGATTTAACGATTGGTTTGCCTAAAAACCATTTATGGGAAGGCGCTGGTAGTTATAACGCTCGTGGGGAAGAATTTATGGCTAATATGCCAACAGAAGAAGTTTTCACCGCCCCAGATAGTCGCCGCGTTGATGGTTATGTTTCTAGTACAAAACCACTAAGTTATGCTGGCACAATCATTTCGGGAATGAAATTTACATTTAAAGATGGAAAAGTTGTTGACTTCTCAGCTGAACAAGGCGAAGAAGCATTGAAAAATCTCTTAGCTATTGATGAAGGTGCCAAACACTTAGGAGAAGTTGCTTTAGTACCAGACCCTTCACCAATTTCACAATCCGGTTTGATTTTTTATAATACATTGTTCGATGAAAACGCCTCTAATCATTTAGCCTTTGGTTCGGCCTATGCCTTCAACTTACAAGGCGGCACGGAGATGAGCGAAGAAGAATTAGCTGAAGCTGGTTTAAATCGTAGCCAAACACATGTGGACTTTATGGTAGGATCTGACAAAATGAATATTGACGGCATTAAGGAAGACGGGACGATTGTTCCAGTTTTTAGAAATGGCGATTGGGCATAAATTTAAAAAGAAGCAAGCCGTTATTTTTTACGGCTTGCTTCTTTTTATTTCAAATAAAAAAAGGCTTCTCAGCCTTGATACGTTCCTTATTCAATCAGACACATGGCGGCACTTGCTTAGTGCTGCTTCCTTCCGGATCTGACACAATTCACTAGCCCGCCATTGTCCTAGCCTTTCGGCAAAACCTAGTATAACGTATTTTTATTCTTTTGACTAGTCTTTCTTTTGATTTTTTAAAAGTTTCTCTTCTTTTTTCTTTGCCCGTAACTTTTTAAAGAACTGAACTAACAATAAGCGACACTCTTCTTCTAAAACGCCTGCTTCGACATAGGCCACATGATTGAAGCGTTCATCTTCTAATAAATTCATCAATGTGCCAGCAGTGCCTGCTTTAGGATCGGTTGCGCCATAATAAACTTCTGGAATTCGTGCCAAAAGCATCGCCCCACTACACATTGGACAAGGTTCTAAAGTTACAAATAATTGGGTTTCTTCTAGACGCCAATTTTCTATCCCGCGACACGCTTCTTGGATTGCATACATTTCTGCATGCGCCGTTGCTTCTTGCCGTGCTTCTCTCAGATTATGCCCGCGGCCAATAATTTCCCCTTGCCGAACAATTACAGCTCCAATAGGCACCTCAGCCAAACCTTCTGCTTTTTTCGCTTCTGCAATGGCTTCTCGCATAAAAAATTCTTTTTCTTCTTGTGTTAACGTTGTTTCTTTTTTCCCCAATTAATTTCCACCTTTCGGCTTTTTCCCACTAAACTTCTGTCTTGCTTCATGGTACAATAAATCAGTGAGGTGTGTCTATGATTATTGAAAATTTATCTCAGCTTTATCCCAAAGGCTATTTATCAAAAACAATTGGTTCCGAAGCCACCTATTCAATTCCTGTTGACGACCAATTTTTCATTGTGAATAAAGCTTTCTTAAGTATTAAAGAACAGCATTTGTTGGAAGCGCTTTTCCCGATTTCTGAAAACCCAACAATTACTGGTAACCATCCTTGGTTCAGTTACTTATTTCAACAGGCAAAATTACCTGCCGAAGGGACCTTTCGTATGTTGCAAATTCAAACGAATGTCCCAAAAGAATTACAAGCTGAATGGCAATTTAATTTAACAAAGATGTTTCCAGATACAGTTGATTGTTTCAGTCCAAGTAATAATATGTATATTTTAGTTGAAGAACAGTCAAAAAAGACCTTTCAACAAGAAGAAATTCAAGGGATCTTTTTAACATTAGATACAGACTTTGATTGCACTAGTGCTGTATTTGTTGGCAATTTTTATTCCTCTGAAGACATTCTCCGGCGTTGTTTCCATGAAGAACAACGTATTTTTTCAGAAGAACTTAATTCCTCTAGTCGGACGACTGTTTTTAGTTTAACCGATGTCGCCCTCCACTATTTTACCAAGGAAGCCATGAGTCAAAATATACTTGTCGAGTATTATCGTCGTTTATTAAATAAAGACACCGATATTCAGCCAATCATCAGCGCTTTGTGGAAAAATCAAGGCAATATCAGCTCCACTGCAAAAGATTTATTTATGCATCGAAATACTTTACACTATCGGTTGGAAAAGTTTTTTGAACAAACTGGCTTATCTTTAAAAAAAATGGATGATTTAATCTTTTGTTATTTGTTATTAAGAAAGTAGCACGTCCATTTTGTACTCGTATGTTTTTTATTCCCAATTAGAAAGTAGGCGTTCCAATGAAAATTACCGCATATGTCGCTAGTGCATTTAGTAAAAACCACGAAGGTGGCAACAAAGCAGGCGTTGTTTTTATGACACAGCCCTTAACGAGAACCCAAAAAATGGCCATCGCCAAAGAACTAGGATTTGCAGAAACTGCTTTTATTTCAGACTCAAAGATTGCTGATTTCCGCCTTGAATATTTTACACCAAAAGAAGAAGTCGACTTATGTGGCCACGCGACAATTGGCGCTTTCACCATTATGAAGCACTTAAATAAATTATTGCAAACAGCATATACAATCGAAACGAACAGCGGTTTGCTCGCAATCACGGCGAACGGTGAACAACTATTTATGGAACAAACTGTCCCAACTTTTTATGATACGCTCACTTTAGAAGAATTGAGCGGCTGCTTTGATTTAAACGCAGTGGCAACAGCTTTTCCTATCCAGATTGTGTCAACGGGCCTAAAAGATATTTTGGTTCCCATTAAAAATACGCAATTATTACAGGATTTACAACCAAACTTTGAAAAAATTAAGTTACTTAGTCAAAAGTATGGAGTTATTGGGATGCATCTTTTTGCTTTGTCTGAAGAAAATATCATTTGTAGGAATTTTGCGCCCCTTTATGACATCGATGAAGAAGCCGCTACTGGTACATCAAATGGTGCGTTAGCTTGTTATCTGCACCATCACCAAATTTTACAAAAAACCAATTACACCTTTGCCCAAGGTTATACCTTAAACGCTCCTTCAGAAGTCTTAGTGCGTTTGAACACTACATCCCAAAAGACAATTGATCAAGTTCTAGTTGGTGGCAGAGGCTATTATGTTGAAACAAAAGAATTATTTTTATAAAAAAAAGATGGCCTAGGCCATCTTTTTTACTTCATTGCATCTTCAATAAATGTGAAAAAGCGTTCTTTTAAAGAATCTGTATTGTCTTTAACTTTTTCGCCATATTCAGCTAATTTTGAACCGCCATCTTTCACACGATCAACAACATTTAAAACAGAATCTAATTCATCATCGGATAAATCATCGACAATCGATAATAATTTTTGGTTTCCATCAAATTTATCGTCTACAAACTTTTTAACTTTATAACGATTGGAAACATGAGATACCTTCTTAATAATTTTTTCAGAAGCGATGACTGCAACAGAGACACTTGCAACTGCAGCAATGCTTAAACCGATACCAATTTTTGTTGATGCTTTCATTTCCTTCAGCTCCTCTGTTATTTTCTACTTTAATCATAACATATTATTACTTTTATGCGTAATAGAAAGACCTTTACTAGCACTTAGTCTCGTCGGTTGTTACCACCAAATAAAATAACCAAACGTAAAAGTTGTAAAAAGGTCGAAAGCGCCGCTGCTACGTAGGTAAGTGCAGCTGCAAAAAGAACTTTTCTGGCCATTGGGACTTCTTCTTCTGTTAATAACCCACCTTCAGAAAGAATACTTAATGCACGTCTAGACGCATTAAACTCCACCGGTAAAGTCACCAATTGAAAAATCAAGGCTAATGAAAAAGCCAAAATTCCAATGTTGATTAATGTTTGATTCCAACTAAATAAAACACCAATCAAAATTAGTGGAAAGGAGATGGTTGAGCCAATGTTGGCAACTGGAACAATGGCTGCACGAAGACGTAAAGGCACATAGTTCGTATGATCTTGTACCGCATGTCCGCATTCATGAGCCGCCACGCCAATAGCCGCGACCGATGTCGATTGAGCAGTGGCTTCGGATAAGCTCAACATTTTGTTTCCAGAATTATAATTGTCGGTTAAATCACCCGCAATTTGCTGAACTCCAACATCATTAATTTGTTCTTTTTGTAAAATATATTGTGCTGCCTGCGTGCCTGTAACATGTTTACTGCTTCGTACTTGATCATATTTACGAAAGGTACTGTTAACATATGCGGAGGCCGCACCAGAAATCGCAATTCCAATAATTACCAATATATAGGTTGGATCGATTCCAAAATAAAAGGGCATCATTGTCCTACCTCCATCTTTTTTTCTTTATTGTAGCATGATAGTGAAAAAAAGGGAGCGACAAACGTTGTCTTTTGTTTAAAAAAATGATGAATTTTTCAAGAAAGTACCAAAACTAACAAAAGTGTCACTCAATTAACGGAAAAAAATATGGCAAATTTCCCAAAAAAAAGGCATACTATTCCTTGAGGTGAGGAAAATGAAAACATTACTAAAAATATTAATCCCCTTAGTCATTTTAGCCGGTGGTAGCTGGGGCGTTTATAATTACTATTACGGCGGAGAAGCCTATTATACACAAATCACAACATCTGGTGAAAAGAAAGATGAAAAATCAGATTCTGGTGAACCGACGACCATGTATTACTATCAACAACCTGCGTTTAATAAAAACGGCGAAGAAAAGACCGTGGAATTAAATGAATACCGTGATCAACCTTTACGTATGAAAGCCTATCTAAAATTGAAAGTCAATCCCCGTAAAGGCGTGATTAGTTGGAATGAAGTGACAGAAAAAGAAGTCCCTGAAAAAGCTTTAGAAAAATTAAAATAAAGAAAAAACCGTTGGCAAACGACCAACGGTTTTTTCTTTATAATTGATTACTAATTTTTTCGATATTTTTTAGCATAATGGACACTGTGCCATCTGGATTATTGACGAATTCAATTAAATCGCCATTGCGGTAAACATCTAACGGAACAATTAATTCAATACCGTTATCCATTTTTAACTTTTGTTTGCCAAATTTCTTTTCAGAAATTTCGCGAGATTCTCTGACTGGCGGTGTTTTGTCGACAAACTTCGACTCATTCACTTCTTCTTGGTAAGCTAATTTAGCTGATACATTTTCTTTAAACACTTGCTCAGCAATTTGCTCATTGTCAATCGTTCCCGTTTCCTCAATGCTATCATATACCGCTTCTTTTACCGAAGCCATTAGTTCAAACTCATCTTCGTTAAATTTCTTTCCAATGCGTTTGACTGCCTTTTTAATTTCTTTGATATTTTCTTCCATGGAAGGTGCCGCTTGCGTCTCAATCACTTTTTCAGAGAAATACCAGATTTTTTCTCCTGAAAATTCATATCTTTTCTCTAGTAATTCAAATGCTAATGTATCTAAGTCAACCGTAATCCCTTCATCTGGTTTTTGTGATTTTGAAGACAAAATTGCTCGATTGATAATCAGTTTGTTATAAACGGATTCTTCTTCATAGTCGACGTAATGCGTGTAACTTTCTTTATAGTTTAATTTAATCATTGCGACATGTAACACCGTATCTAATTCATATAAAATGAACAAAATATCAGCACTAGGCGCATCTTCGCTTCCTGAATAAACATCATACCAATGTTGGGTAACTTCTTGGCTTTTCTTCACAAAATCACTAGGAATCCCACGTAACGTGTCAACAAAGGAACTATTTTCCGCCAATGTTCCAGTCTTTGTTTGTGCAGTCGAAAGTTTTGAAATTTTTGCAGTTAAATACGTTCGAATATACTCGGTCGTTAAATCTAGTTCCTTTTCAGAGAAAACCGGCGTCCCAGTTTCTCGATCAATAATGTGTAAAATTGCTTTTTTTAAATAAATATCCATTTTTACGCTCTCCTTTTCTCAACCTTTTTAGTCTAACTGAAAGAGAGAAAAAAGCCAATAGTTTCTATAAAAAGAAGAAGAATTCGTAGACAAATGTCTACGAATTCTTCTTTACTTCAAAAAGCGATTACCCTTCTTCGCTGTATAACATCCCTGTTGCTTCATCAACTGGATCGACTTTATTAAAGATGCCTTTCTTTCTGAAAATATAAGTTAAGCCCATTGGTACGATAATCGCAATCACCATTGCGCCTAAAAACGGCAAGTAATATTGTGGCACAATAGATAAAATTCCTGGCAAGCCACCGACGCCGATACTGGTCGCACGAACGCCCATTAAAGTGGCAAACATTCCGGCCATTGCCGAACCAATCATGCCCGCAACAAATGGATAAACATATTTTAAGTTGATCCCAAACATCGCTGGTTCAGTCACACCTAGGTAACAAGAAATCATTGCTGGAATCGAAACTTGTTCTTCTTTTTTGTTTCCACGATGCATAAAGATAACTGCTAAAACCGCTGAACCTTGTGCAATGTTTGATAGAGCAATCATTGGCCATAAGTTGGTTGACTGAAAGTCAGCAATCAACTGTAAGTCAATCGCATTACTCATATGATGCAACCCAGTGATGACTAATGGTGCGTACATAAAGCCAAAGACGGCGCCAAATAACCAATTAAATGTTGACGTTAATCCTGCATTTACGATATCAGAAACCCAACTACCAATCGTCCAACCGATTGGTCCTAAAATGACATGTGCAGCCAATACTGTTGGTACTAAAGCAAACAATGGGACAAAAATCATTGAAATTGCTTGAGGAATCACTTTTCTAAAGAAAATTTCAAGATAGGCAAGCAAGAAGCCGGCTAACATAGCTGGGATAACTTGCGCTTGATAACCAATCATGTTAACTTGAGCAAACCCAAAATCCCAGAAAGGAATTTCTGCTGCTTTAATCGTCGCAACTGAATAAGCATTCAGAAGTTGTGGTGAGACTAATGTAATCCCTAGGACAATCCCCAAAATTTGTGTGGTTCCCATTTTCTTCGTAATACTCCACGTAATCCCAACTGGCAAGAAGTGGAAAATTGCTTCGCCGATTAACCATAAGAATGAATTGACTCCATTCCAAAATTGAGAAACTTCCACGATTGTTTGACCATCAAGAAAGCCAAATGGAACCCCTTCCAAAATATTGCGGAATCCTAAAATCAATCCCCCGATAACAAGTGCAGGAATTAATGGTGTAAAAATCTCAGCTAAAACAGAAACAACTCGTTGAACAGGACTCAAATTACTTTTGGCAGCTGCTTTCCCTTCTTCTTTTGAAACCCCTTCTAAACCGGAAATTGCAGAAAAATCATTATAAAATTGTGGGACTTCATTCCCAATAATTACTTGAAACTGTCCAGCATTGGTAAAGGTTCCTTTTACAGAAGGAATATCTTCAATCACAGGTACATCCGCTTTTTTTGGATCTTTTAATACAAAACGCATTCGAGTTGCACAATGAGAAACAGCTGAAATATTTTCTTTGCCTCCTACTGCTTTCAACAACTGTTGTGCATCGCTTTGAAACTTACCCATTTTACATTCTCCTCTCAAACTTGTATATACAATTAAGTTGTATATACATCATACTTGATTATTCTTTTTTTGGCAAGCGCTTTCTTTCAAAAAAATAATTTTATTTTTTTACAAATCCCTTGTCTTTTCTTAAAGAGTCAAACAGAACGCTTTTTTAGCTGCTTCTTTATTGCTATACTACAGAGGGAAAAAACGAAAAGGAGTATGAAAAATGTTTTTTAAAGAAATTCATCATGTGGCAATCAATGCCTCAAATTATCAAGTAACTAAAAATTTTTATGTCGAAAAGTTGGGCTTTGAAGTTCTTCGCGAAAATCATCGTCCCGAAAAAAACGATATTAAATTAGATTTAAAATTAGGCAGCCAAGAATTGGAAATTTTTATTTCTGATCAATTTCCCGCTCGCCCCTCTTATCCTGAAGCTTTAGGATTACGTCATTTAGCTTTTAAAGTTGAACATATTGAAGAAGTGATTGCTTTTTTAAATGAGCAAGGAATTGAAACAGAACCGCTACGAGTAGATGATTTTACGGGTGAAAAAATGACCTTCTTTTTTGATCCAGATGGACTACCTTTAGAACTTCATGAATAATAAATAAAGGAGAGAAACAAAATGAAAGATACCTTTCGCTTAGAAAACCAGACGATTTATTTTGGTACAGAACGAGCAATTTCAGCCAGCCCTCAAACGATTTGGCGCTACCTGACTGAGACAGACAAGCTAAAACAATGGTTTCCAGAATTAGAAATTGGTGAATTAGGTGTTAACGGGTTTTGGCGGTTTATTCTGCCCGATTTTGAAGAAACGATGCCTTTCACTGATTATGCAGAGGAAAAATATCTGGGCGTGACTTGGGATACTGGTATCATCTATTTTGACTTAAAAGAACAAGCACCTCATCAGACCCTGTTAGTCTTCTCAGAATCTCTCCCAGAAAATTTTACAACACCTCGCCATAAAGATATCGCTGGTTGGTCAATTGTTCTCAACCGCTTGAAGCAAGTACTTGAAACCCCTGATGCAGCACCAGAAAAAATAGATTTTCCGCAAATAGAAAATCATTACTTGGAAAAATTAACGAATTTAGAAAATTAAAAAGTGTGGCACAACGGGTAAATCACCCTCTGTGCCACACTTTTTAAAAACGTAAAATACGCTGATAAACAAATAAACCTAAATCAATTAAGCAAACAACAAAAATTGCCAATAATACAAAAGAGACCCGCAACTCTGCGGCGTACATCCCTCGTAAACTAATTGTTGCCAAACATAACCCAAAAATCGTTGCCATTGTCACTTGTAACACGGTTCCTGGTTTTAGGGAATAAACAAAAATGCCAATCAAACTAGAAACAACGAGGTGTGTCAGTGGCAATTGAAGCCAATTGACAACAAACAGACTAAGGAAACATCCTAAAAGAGTCCCCCAAAAACGTGTCTTAATACGCGTATTCATTTCTGCTTTCACTGGATGCAAGAGTAGAAAAACATTCATCGGAATCCAAATTATTTTAATGCCTCCTACACTCCACATTAAAATAAAACTCAGCGTAATGGTGAAGCTCATACGAACAGCTAAACGAAATCGTTGCACCCTTTCGTCAGGACTTTCTAAAAATTGTTTGAAACTTGTGATCCCAAAAAAAGTCTGTTGTAAGTCGTGCCAGAAATTAATAACCGCCAATTTTTGTTGTTTCATATTTAATTGAATGCTTTTATGGCCTCTACTCTTTAAGCTGGTTAACTGACTTAATCCTGTTTGCCACCAAGCGTTTAATGTTAAAGCCAATAAAAAAAGACCAATTAAAAAGGCCACAACTTGAGATTGCATCAAAAATGTATTTCCTTTAACCTGGATTAACTGACAAAACGTAAACATCATCAAATAACTATGATACCGCATCGGTGTCGCAGATGAATAAAATAAATAAACAATTAAAAATGTCACACTACTATTTAAAATAATAGACCAGCTAAAGGAACTACTAGCTATAAATGCTAAAAAACTGATCACAAATTGCCTGATACTCATTTTGAGCAGCGCTACAAATGAATAATCTTTTTTATAGTTAATTTTAAACATAATAGTAAATACAGGCACCATAATTAAATAGCTTGGGGAAAATAAAAAATCCAATGTATAAAAACTAACCAAAAAAAAGGCGATGACTGGGAAAATGGCCCAAACATACGCAAAAAATTGCTGACTTTTTGTACTAAAAAAATAAATAACAATCACTCCAATATCGATTCCTTATCCATTGTAACATGCTTGTCAATTCCCTCTTCAAATTGAATATACCAATTCGTTAAAAATAAATAAAAAAGCGAATAAATACGCTTTCATTTCTCGTTTTTTGTGCTATAATCAGCCTATATGATATATCATTTAAAACAAAGGAGCTACTTTCATGAATATTCAAGCGATTGATACGCGACACGGAACTGCCAACCAACATAGTTTTTCAAATGGGAATTGTCTACCCTATACTGGCGTGCCATTTGGGATGAACTTTTACGCCCCGCAAACAACTGACCAAAAAGGCAGCTGGTGGTTTCATCCAGAAGATCGTACATTTCAAGGCTATCGAGTAACGCATCAACCAAGTCCTTGGATGGGTGATTTTAGCCATTTATTAATGACCCCTGTCAGTGGTTCATTGTCGGAACTTTCTTTATTCCATGCCCAAAGTTCTTATCGTCCAGAAGAAAGCCTTTTTTCTCCTGTCGAAATTAACTTAACTCAATTACGCTATCAAATAACTTCTCAATTAATCCCAAGCATGTATGGTGGTATCTTAACCATTGATTATCAACAAAAAGATAATCACTTACTGCTAACTCTGCCTGGACGTTATCAAGTAAAACAATTAGATGACCATCAAGTGGCTGTAAAAGTCATCAACTATTCTGGTTGTGAAGATCCAGATTTTAGTTTTTATTTCGTGCTTCATTTTGAACAGCCTTTAACCAAATGGTTTGCCCCTTCTTCAGGTGAAGATGGCAAAATCCTTCTTTCTTTTGGAAATATTGCTCAACAAGTTGTTCATTTTAGTAGTTCATTTATTTCTGAAAAACAAGCGCAGTTAAATTTAGCGCGAGAAATCTCTTTGCATTCTACTGAGATGCTGCAACAAGGAATCGCAGATTGGCATAATTATTTCGATCGCCTTAAAGTAACGCATGAAAATCCTGAACATACTAAAACGTTTTATCATACACTGTATCGAACATTCCTATTTCCGCAAACCTTTTATGAATTGGACGAAAATCAGCAGCCGATTCATTATGATACGTTCTCACAAACGGTTCGTCCTGGTGTACTATATACCAATAATGGCTTTTGGGATACTTATAAAACGGTTTACCCATTGTTCTCACTAATTGCTCAAGAAAAATACGAAGAGATGCTAGAAGGCTTTTTAAATAGTTACAACGAAACAGGTTTCTTGCCAAAATGGTTATCGCCAGATGAGCGTGGTTTAATGCCCGGCACCTTGATTGACGCTGTCATTGCTGATGCCGCCGTGAAAAAGATTCGTCCTGACTTGATGCCTCAGTTCCTAGAAGCGATGAAAAAAGGCGCTACACAACAAAGCGAACGAGAAAATTATGGACGTCAAGGAACTCTGGATTATCTAAAATATGGCTATGTTCCTTCAACCTATCATGAATCTGTCAATCATACCTTAGATTATGCGTACAGCGATTTCTGTATTTCGCAAGTTGCAAAAACACTGAATGATTCAGAGACCGCAACGTTTTATCGTCAACAAGCCTTGAATTATCAACAACTTTTTAATCCTGAAACTGGCTTTATGCAAGCAAAGGATACTGAAGGCAATTTCCGTCCTGACTTTTTAGATATTCGTTGGGGCAAAGATTACGCCGAAGGAAGTGCTTGGCAATCAAGTTTTGCGGTTTATCAAGATTTTGCAGGTTTGATTAAGCTATATGGTAGCGAGTTAGCTTTCGAAAAAAAATTAATTCAGCTCTGCAATCAAGCGCCTAACTTTAACGTTGAAGGCTATGGTTTTGAAATTCATGAAATGAGTGAAATGGCCGCAATTGATTTTGGTCAATTAGCCATCTCAAATCAACCAAGTTTCCATTATCCGTTTCTATTCAGCTACATCGGCAAACCAGAGATGGCTCAACCACTTTTAAAACAACTAATGCAAACATTTGATGCTTCACCAACTGGCTATCCAGGTGATGAAGACAATGGTAGCATGTCTGCTTGGTATATTTTTAATAGCTTAGGCTTTTATCCCGTCACACCAGGAACTGGTGAATATGTAATCGGGATGCCTTTAGTCCAGACGGCGGAAGTAAAACTATCAAATGGTAAACAGTTAACCATTCAGACATCACCAAACAAAGTCCAACAACAATTTATTCATGAAATTCAGTTAAACCAAGAAAAACATACTGCGCCTTATTTTACTCATCAAGAACTATTAAACGGCGGGACTTTAGATTATCAATTAGGGATCGTCCCGAATCCACAAAACACAGCAGAACGACCGTTTTCATTAAGTACAGAAAAATAATAAAAAGAAAGATGTTCATAAAAATTGAACATCTTTCTTTTTATTCTTCGACACCTGCGTAATTTGATTGGTATTGCTCTCGAAATTCTTTTGGCGTAATTCCATTTAATTTTTTAAACATTTTTGAAAAGTAGTTGGTATTGTTAAATCCTACTTTTTCTGAAATTTCGTTGATTGTATCATCCGTGTACAATAATAATTTTTGGGCATGCTTGGTACGCACTTGATTCAAATATTGAGAAAAACTCCGCTTGGTTTCTTTTTTGAAAATTTGGCCTAAATAACTAGGGTTCAAATGGAGCTCATCCGCCACCGTTTTTAAGTTTAATTCTTCTAAATAGCCTTGTTCAATTCTTTCTACAGCTTGGCTAACACTTTCTGAATATTTTTTTATTTTAGGTTTATTTTTCACTTCTGCCAAGACTTGCTGCATTAACGCATACAGTGTATTAAGATTGTTGCTGGCTCGAATTTCTTCCACGATTTTTTCATAGTTTTCTTCTAACACAGTTGGATACTGACGGGAAATATCTGAAAAAAGTAAGAAGACTACATAGCGTACATATTCTGGCGTAGCGTGTTGTTGACTTAACTGATTGAAAATAGCATCTAATTCCCGTTGAATGGTCTGCATATCCCCAATCATCAAGG
Source organism: Enterococcus sp. DIV2453a (assembly GCF_050533535.1). Lineage (NCBI taxonomy): Bacteria > Bacillati > Bacillota > Bacilli > Lactobacillales > Enterococcaceae > Enterococcus > Enterococcus sp. DIV2453a. The sequence continues at coordinate 1,880,078 of NZ_CP172899.1, forward strand.
CTTGGTTAAACGCTAGAAAAGTAAAATCTTCTGCCGAACGATTCATTTGTTCTTTTTGATTATTTGGCAGAAATTCTTGATAGAACGTTTCAATTGCTTGCAACTGTTTTACTTTCTCATAACTTTCATAAACCGTTTCCCATTCATTGACAGATTCCCCTACAAAAATCTGACCTTGACCAGCTAGAATCGCTTCAATTTCACGAATAAATAAGAACGCTTCTTGTCTGGCCCCTTTATAGATAAGTAACAATTGGTGGTACGTACTCATCCAACTTTCAATGAATAACAGTTGACCTTTTTTCATAAATAGTTCCTTGATTGTTTCTAAAAATGGCATCTCAGCTTCAACCAATAAAACGGTAAAATCACCTGGTTTTATAGTCGTAAATTGCTGCATTAACTCTTCGTATTCCCCTTCGCTGATTTCATCATTAAGCCAACGCATCAAGCCATTTTCTAAATATAGACGCACGCGAGCATGGGATTTTTTTTGTTGGTCCAATTCTGTTTTGATTCTTTGGATATTGGCTAATAGTTCTTGCTTATTGACTGGTTTCAAAAGATAATCTTGGACCTGCAAAGCCATGCCTTTTTTGACGTAATCAAACTCTTGATAACCTGATAAAATTAAACTAATAAATTGATGTCCTTTTTTCTTTGCTTGCTCAATTAATTCGATCCCACTCATTTCCGGCATCGTAATATCTGTTAATAAAACATCAATGGATTCTGTTTCTAAAAAAGCCAATGCTTCTTGCGCACTACGCGCTGTTTTAACAATTTCAAAGCCTAACTCTTGCCAAGGAATAATCCATTTTAAGCCTTCTAAAATCATATATTCATCATCAACAAACATCACTCGATACATCTTTTCACCCCTTATGCTACAAACGAAAGACGAATTGTCGTCCCTTCTCCTTCTTTCCCTTCAATGGTTAAACCATAACTCTCCCCAAAAAAGCGTTGTAAACGTTCATGAACATTTCTTAATCCAATGGATTGTTCCGTTTCTATTTCTGTTTGATTTAAACGTTCGCGAATTTCCTCTAACCGATTGGCGGTAATTCCTTTTCCATTATCCACAACAGCCACAATAATTTTTTCGCCTTCTCGGTAGGCGTGGACCTTGATAGCATTGTCTTGTCGTTGATAGTCAATTCCATGCACAAAATAATTTTCGACAAGCGGCTGAATGATGAACTTAGGAATTTCAACATCAGCAATTGTTTCTTCTATTTCGAACTTATAGGCAAATTGGTCGGGATAACGCATTTGATACAAATACACATATTTTTCGCAAAATGAGATTTCCTCTGCCAAGGTCGTGGTTTTTTCTTGGTTAATATTATTCCTAAGTAACGTTGAAAAAGCATAGACAACATCAGCTAGTTCTTCTTGTTGCCGACTCAAGGCATACATGCGAATATATTCCAACGTATTATAAAGAAAATGAGGATTAATTTGCGACTGTAATGCTCTCATGTGGGCATCGCGTTGCTTAATTTCTAAAGTATAAATATCGTGAATGTATTGATCTAAACTGTCTACCATAAAATTAATCGCAGAAGCAATATCATTCAATTCTTCCTGAACTTGATTCGTGTCAATTCGTTCTTTTAAATTGCCATCGCCAATGGCTCGTGTCGCTTCTAAAATTAATTGGACTTGTTGAGAATAGCGTTTAAACAGGCGGTTTAAGCCCACTAATAAAATAACAATCAAAAGTAACCCAATCCCTAAAATGGCTGCATAATTCATAAACAATTGTTGAAATAAGACTCGGCGGCTTGTTAATAAGAGAATGGTACTCCGGCCACTGCTTTCTATTTCCGTAATATCGTAGCGATTATGAAAAACCTGTTGAATGTCACTATCGGTGTGCATTCTTTTATCTAGTTGCCGCTCTTCTTCTTTGGTAAATTGTGCTTTTTCAGAAAAAATTTGATTCCCAGCACTATCATAGATAAACGCATTAATACCTGATTTTTTCAATAAGTCTGCTTGGTTGCCTAGCAACTCTTGACTTGAAAACACAGTGTACAATTCTCCCAGCGGTTGTCCTGTATAAGGATCGGAGATAATTCGCATTAGTTGAAAGCCATGTTTTTTAATTGATGACATATCCATTTTTTTCCCATTTGTAGCTGTGCGATTGGCGAACAAAACCTGATCAAATTCATCTAAGCGAATAATCACTTCTTCTAAGTCAGGAAAGGTGCTAAATAATGTACTTAAATTATTTCCAAAGTGGGTACTGACCCGATCTTCCGACCATTGACTGTAAGTATAGTCAAAATACTCAGGAGGAGAAAGTTCCATATATTTTCGCATGTTTTCAATTTTACTTGCAGAGCCAGCTAATTCATTAATCATATTTGTCGCCGCATTATTTTTATTCGTTACATAGCTGTCAATTTGGGAAACGGCGTTATTTTTTTGTGAATCAATTGATAAGTTAATTGTATAAGTAACATAAACGCACAAAGCAGCCACCGTTAACAAAATAATACTTGTTAACAGTAGACTGTATTTTTGTACTAATCGATTTAATAAATATTTTTTTTTAAACAGTTTTTTGAAGATTCGCTTCATTTTGTTCCAACTTTCCATCAATAAACTGGCGATTTTTGCGCGTGACATAGGCACACCACATCATAATTAAGGCAAACGAAGCAAATAGTAGCAGTCCTTTCATTTTCCAAGTTAAAGCAACGATACTAATTACACCGAATAAGACTTTAAAAAATACACCGAGGTTTAAAAAGATACTGATAAATGAAAGCTTCATTAAATCAATAGTTGAGATAAAATAGCTTCCTTCATATAGTAGCATATAAATGTAAAAAATAACGAGTATTAGGGAAACAAAAAATAAAATAAATGTAATAATTAACCACATTATTCCGGTAAATTGAACGGCTAAATAAATATTATAAAAAACAAATCCTAAAGTGAAGAGAAAAAGTAGAAAATAACAGTTACTTCTTTTAAAATGTGCTTTCCATGATTCAAATGCTCGTTTAACGGTGATTGCTTGATAATTCATGCCCTCTTCCAAAATGAAATCAGTCATCATTTGGAGTGCTGGACCAACACCAAAAATAATCCCTCCAGCTAAACTAAATAAAACAAACAGTAAATTTAGTTTGATTACTGTCCAGGAAAGGTAAAACAACCGTTGAATCCCTGTACTTTCCATCTTCCTCTTCCTTTCTATTATGTAAAAGGCTGAGCCAAAAGCGCTCAGCTAATGCCTCAGCCTCCTGTGATTATTTTTGAGATTGGATATATTCGTCTAATTGTGTTTGCATTTCTTTTTGAACTTTATCCCAGCCAGCTGTTTTTAGGTCATCCATTAATTTTGGAAGTGTTTCTTCTGGATCAACAGTTCCTGTATTTAAGCTTGCTGCGTAACGATTCATAACTGTAGCAACGTTAGTGATTTCAGTTTTCACTTTATCATTTACAAAAGTAAAACCAAGAATTGGTGAATCTTTTGCTTCTTCGATGCTCTTATCACGTTCTTTAACCATTTCTTCAGTGACAGATTCTTCTGGCCAAATGATTAAGTTGTTTCCTGTGTTCCAAGCACTCAAATGAGTTGTTGGTGTGTAATCTTTCAATAATTTCACGCGATCATCGCCAACTTTTTCATATTGTTTGCCTTCTTCACCATAAACAAGTCCGTTTAACAATTCTGGATTGCTGTTTAATAAACCTAACAATTCAACAGATTTTTCTTTGTTTTTAGACGTATTTGCAACAACATAGTTAGCCATTTGCGCTTGTGCTGTTGTTTTTAATGGTTCTGTTAGTGGACGAGAAACAAGTGGTTTGCCAGCAGCTTGTGTTAAGATTGTATCACCATAATCCATAGGTCCTTGTGTTTCTTGACGCATGAACCAAGTATTGGTATTTAAGTCATATGGTGTTGTACTTGTAGCAGCATCTGTTGGAATCAAGCCATCTTTATACCATTGATGTAAGACTTTTAAGTTATTAATCATGTCTTTGTCGGCATATTGGTTAATAATTTTTGGTGAGCCAGTATCAGTTGTTTTCACTGCAAATGGATATTGGTTACCAATAGGGAAGTCATAATTACCTGTTGCAAAGAATGTTTGGCCGATAGCAAAAGCAGCAATATTTGGTTCTTTTTTATGGAATTCTTTTAGAACTTCCGTTGCACTTTCATAACTACCATCGACTTTACTAATATCTAAATTGTATTTATCGACATATTCTTTATTAAAAGTTAAAACTTGTTGACCGTAAGAGTTACCTAAAATTGGGAACGCATACAGTTTTCCATTGATCGTATTTCCTTTAATATAGTTATCTGGCAATTGATCATAGGCTTCTTTGGCATATTTAGGTGCTAAATCAGTTAAATCAGCATAGGCGCCTTTTTGTGCATTCGTTGCATAATTTTGTGCTAATGAAATATCATAGCTTTCACCAGAAGCAACGATTGTTGACATTTTTTGGTCCCAATCGCCCCAACCAACAAATTCCATTTTTAATTTTGCCCCAATTTTTTTCTCGATAATCTTATTCGCATTATCGATTAATTGGTCATAATTATCTGGTTTGTCCCCAACACGATACATTAATAACGTTGGTGTACTATCATCACCTTTTGACGCTGCATCTTTTGAAGATTTACCGCACGCGCTTAATCCTACAGCTAAAGCTGCTGCGCCAGCTACGGCTAATCCTTTTTGCCATTTTTTCATTCCTTATTTCCTCCTGTACAATTTTATTCTTTCACGCCGCCGATTGTTAAACCACCCACGAAATATTTTTGGAAGAATGGGTAAGTTAACGCAATTGGTAACGTAGATAAGACAACAATCGCCATTCGAGCCGATTCACTTGGTAGAACGCCTAACCCTTCTTGTGCTGCTGCACCCATATCCGTACTTCTTGATAAGAACTCTAAGTTGTTTTGAATTTTCATCAATAAATACTGTAATGGTACCAAGGTATCTTTTTGAATGTAAAGTAACGCATTGAACCAATCGTTCCAATAACCCAAAGCCGCAAACAAACTAATTGTGGCAATCCCTGGAACGGCTAGCGGTAACACAATGCTGACAAAAATGCGCATTTCACTTGCGCCATCAATACGTGCTGATTCAATAATACTGTCAGGCACGGTTTTCTTGAAAAACGTTCGCATCACTAAAATATTAAATGGTCCTAAAGCTAAAGGCAAAATTAACGCCCAAATTGTATCTTTCAATTGCAATAAGTTTGTCATTACTAAATAGTTCGCAACCATCCCTGGTGAAAATAACATTGTAATTAAAGCAAACAATGTAAAGAATTTTTTAAACGGAAAGTTGGAACGAGAAATGACATAGGCATATAATGACGTCATTGTTGCATTGACAATCGTCCCTGTCACCGTAATGAAGACCGTTACCCCTAAGGCATGAATAATGCGTTGACTCATTGCCCCTTGGAAAATGTAACGATAGGCCTCCAATGAAAATTCTTTTGGCCAAAACCGATAGCCGTTTGCTGCTAATGATCCTTCACTTGTCAATGAAATCATAATAACAAAGAAAAACGGAACCACACAGGAAATAGCAAAAATAGCAATGACAATATTGAAAATCAAATTCGCTGTCGGGTTGAAGGATCGAACGTTAACGCTAGTGACTTTTTTCTTTTTCATAATCCTTCCTCCTAAAATAGTGCTGAATCTGGTTCAATTCGACGAACAACTAAATTCGCAATTAATAATAAACATGCCCCAACGACAGATTGATATAACGCTGCAGCTGCCGTCATGCCTACATCACCAGTAGCCGTTAAGCCATTGTAAATATAGGTATCTAACACACTTGTCACGTTGTAAAGCGCACCTGAATTTCTTGGTACGATGTAGAACAAACCAAAGTCTGCTCTGAAGATACCGCCGATGTTTAAAATTAATAAAACAGACATCATTGGTAAAATTTGTGGAATCGTAACATTTTTTATTTGTTGCCATTTGTTGGCACCATCTACCATCGCTGCTTCATAGTATGTCGGATCAATCCCCATCACAGAAGCATAGTAGATAATACTGTTGTAGCCTAGACTCTTCCAAACATTTAGGAAGACAAAAATTACTGGCCACCAACGTGGATCTGCATACCAGTTAATCATTGTGCCGCCATTACCAGTAATCCATTGATTCAAAATCCCTTTATCTGGACTTAAAAAGGCATAAACAAAATAGTTAATAACCATCCAAGATAAGAAATATGGTAGCAATGACATCGTGTGATAAACTTTAACCAAGCGACGATTTCTTAATTCACTCATAATAATAGCAAAAGCAATCGCAAAGAATAAGTTAAAGGCTAAAAAGACGACATTGTACAAAATGGTGTTTCTAGTAATTAACCAAGCATCTTTTGACGCAAATAAAAATTTAAAGTTTTCAAAACCAACCCAAGGACTTTCTCTTAGACTAGCTAAGAAACCATCTGGTGAAATATGAAAATCTTTAAATGCGACCACATTGGCTAAGACTGGTATATAGAAGAAAAATATAAACCAGATAAATCCTGGTAACGCCATAAGGATTAAGGCCTTATAACGCCATACATTTTGAAAAAACCCGTTTTTCTTCTTCATTCGTTTCGCTCCTTTCATAAATATAATAGCGTTTTCATAATATCTTTTTAAGGAACAAATTATAGGATTTGAGAAACAAATTATAGATTTTGTGTCATTTAAGGTAAAAATTTGCCGAATTGACCGTTCTTTGTGAAAACGTTTATCTGATATTTTTTTTACAACTGTTTAAGAACCTTAAAAATAATTGGATAAGCCTCACTCATAAAGCGATTTTGCTAGTGTGTATTTGTTTTATAAAACCTGAGAACTTGATAGTTTCACAAAGGTTATCCTCTAATTATTTTTGAGGAGGACTATTTTTGAATTTTATCCGTAAAAACACTAGAGCAATTCGTTTAATTGTAGTTTATTTTTTTGCAGTTTTAATGCAAGCTGGTTCTTTATTATTACTAGCTATTTCACTACTATTTTTCTATTTGACTTTATGCACACACAATATGTTGGGTTTCTTGTTATAAATCAAAAAGAGTTGGCGACATAGGTCATTTTGACTTATGTTGCCAACTCTTAAATTTTCAGCTAATTAGTCGTTCTAAAACAATCGATTTTGTTTACTCCTCTTTTTCTTTGTTTCTCTTTATAACATAGAGAATTAATACAATTAAGATCAGTCCTACACCCAGATACGCAAATATTTTTTGGACTTTTTCTCCTGTTTTTGGTAAATAGGATGATTTAGACGTTTCTTTCTTGTTTATGGCAATTTCATTTTTACTATTTTTTGTAGGTTTGTTCTGGTCTGTAACAACTTTTTTTGTTTCCTTTTTATTTTTCGCTGGTTCTTCAGGCGTAATGGGCACTTCTGGTTCTTCGGGTGGATTAACTGTGTCATCTACTTTGGCTTTGTTGAGAATTATTTCGCCTGCCTTGGCTTCTTCATTAACGATCACTTTAAAACGAATACTCCGTTCTTTCATATCGGTGATACTTGGGTATTCCGCTGTGATTGTGCCGTTAGCTTCTTTCAAGCTGGTTGGTTTTGGTTCATCACCAACACTTGTTAGGCTATCTTTGACATACGTTAGTCCTTTGGGTAGTTGGTCTGTGATAACTACTTTGTTTAGGACGCCGTTTTCGACAGTGTTGCGGAAGCTAATGGTGTACTCGATAGTTTCGCCTAGTTTTGGTTTAGCGTTATTAACGGTTTTTGTTGCGGTTAGTTTGCCTTCTTTTATTCGAGGTGTGATTGGTTCTTCGGGTGTAATGGGCACCTTTGGTTCTTCTGGTGGATTGACTGTGTCATCTACTTTGGCTTTGTTGAGAATTGTTTCGCCTGCTTTGGCTTTTTCGTTAACGATCACTTTGAAACGAATACTCCGTTCTTTCGTATCGGTGATACTTGGGTATTCCGCTGTGATTGTGCCGTTAGCTTCTTTCAAGCTGGTTGGCTTTGGTTCATCACCGACACTTGTTAGGCTATCTTTGACATATGTCAGTCCTTTGGGTAGTTGGTCTGTGATAACTACTTTGTTTAGGACGCCGTTTTCGACAGTGTTGCGGAAGCTGATGGTGTATTCGATAGTTTCGCCTAGTTTTGGTTTGGCGTTATTAACGGTTTTTGTAGCGGTTAATTTGCCTTCTTTTGTTCGAGGTGTGATTGGTTCTTCGGGTGTAATGGGCACCTCTGGTTCTTCTGGTGGATTAACTGTGTCATCTACTTTGGCTTTGTTGAGAATTGTTGCGCCCGCTTTCGCTTCTTCGTTAACGATCACTTTAAAACGAATACTTCGCTCTTTTGTATCGGTGATACTTGGGTATTCCGCTGTGATTGTGCCGTTGGCTTCTTTCAAGCTGGTAGGTTTTGGTTCATCACCGACACTTGTTAGGCTATCTTTGACATACGTTAGTCCTTTTGGTAGTTGGTCTGTGATAACTACTTTGTTTAGGACGCCGTTTTCGATGGTGTTGCGGAAACTGATTGTGTACTCGATTTCTTCCCCTAGTTTTGGTTTAGCGTTATTAACAGTTTTTGTTGCGGTTAATTTGCCTTCTTTTACTTGAGGTGTGATTGGTTCTTCGGGCGTAATGGGCACCTCTGGTTCTTCGGGCGGATTAACTGTGTCATCTACTTTGGCTTTGTTGAGAATTGTTTCGCCCGCTTTGGCTTCTTCGTTAACGATCACTTTGAAACGAATAATCCGCTCTTTTGTATCAGTGATACTTGGGTATTCCGCCGTGATTATGCCGTTGGTTTCTTTCAAGCTGGTTGGTTTTGGTTCATCACCAACACTTGTTAGGCTATCTTTGACATACGTTAGTCCTTTGGGTAGTTGGTCTGTGATAACTACTTTGTTTAGGATGCCGTTTTCGATAGTGTTGCGGAAGCTGATGGTGTATTCGATTTCTTCCCCTAGTTTTGGTTTGGCGTTATTAACGGTTTTTGTTGCGGTTAATTTGCCAGTTACCTGTTCGTCCGCAATTTTTGCTTCTACTATATTAGAAGTTTCGTTGACTTTTGCAGATGTTAAAATATCTACTGCCTCAACGGTTGCGCTATTAGGCACTAATTCATTTGCTTTTGCTCGTTCATTTATCTGCGCTTTAAATTCGTAAATTGTTTCAGCTGTATCAGCTTTGTAGCTACCTCCTTGTGTAGCAGTTGCACCATTGCCGACACGGACTATAATTTGTTTATTGGTTTCATCATATTCAGCTTGATCATCGCCTGAAGCATCCGTTTTTTCACCAGAATTTGGTCCACTAATAATTTTTAAAGAGCCTGGCAAATAATTTAAGCGACCATCTAGTGCATCCTTCGAGACTGAATTTATCGCTTCTGAATCAGCTTTTGTATTTTTTAGTGAGACACGATACGTGATTGTTTCACCAACTTTGTAAGTTTCTTTTGGTTCCACAATTTCTTTCTTAATTTCAAATTCAGGTGTTTCTGCGTTTACAGCAAAACCAATCGCATTCGTAGAATAATCGTCACCACTACTTGTTGTTCTAAAATTAATTTGGTTTTGTCCAGCATTTAAAACACCTTCGGGAATTGCCATACGATCGATATCAATATCTAAAAAATTAGGATGATCCGGCGCAAATTTTCCTGGATACTTATCTACCATATGTTCATCGTTATCTGTCACAGTTGCGTTCATAGCATTATTAACTGGATTGAGCGTGTTCGAAATATTTACCCAAGTTCCTGCGCTATTTTTAATTTGTGCGTTGTCTCCAGTCCAGTATTTATCTCCTTGAACAGTAAACCAGGTCACAATTGGATCAAGATTTCCTTGTTTTGCTGTTAAAAAGTTGCTCATAGTAAATTCATTATTAGTTCCAGCAGCATTGCCACGTGCTCCATAGTAAATACTAAAAGCTCTTGACTTACTTGCCTGATCCTTTGTAACAACAAACAAACTCCAACCACTAAAGTTATAATATTGATATTGACCATTTAAACTACTTGTCATAGGAATATCTGCTAACGTATAACTTCCTGTCGCACTTTTATCCCCTTGTAAAATTGAAGTTACATCTGCATAATTAGAAAATCCAGTATTATTGTATCCGAAACGTTGTCCTGGATTTGTTGCATCTTGATCGATACGATGGTACCTTTGGGGCGAAACGCGCTGTACGGTTCCATTTGGTGTTGTAAATTGAACTGGTGCACTAATTTCTTCATCAGAAAGATTTGTTCCGTAAGCAGGGCCTTTATATCTAGATGCACTCCAAAATAAGCCCGCCCAAGCAATCTCTTTTGCACCATTTAAATCAATATAAGCCCGACTAGAGTTATACGTATTTGGATCATTGTCAACATCTGCAAATTCTAAAGGAAAATTGTTAATTGCATAACCACTACTTGCTCCTCGTGTGTTTAAAAATGTTTGCGCAGCCGCCGTACTTTCATTCGCAATTTTTAAGTTGGTATTTCCCGTTGAAAAAAGTTCTCCTTTATGAACGCTTTGATAAATCGGTGTATTAAACCCCCGACCAGGTGTTGGTGGCACTAACGGACCAGTAGGTTGCGCCTTTAATGGAGGTTGCTCAGGACTTTCGGTAGCCTGCGTTAGTGCAGTCTCTTGAATACTTTCTGTCGCCTTTCCTGCTTCAGGCTTTGTTTCGTTACTAGTAGTTGCGGTCATTTCATTTGTAGAAGAGGCTGTTTCGCTTGCCTGATTTTCTACTTTTGTTTCTGAAGTTTCCTGTTTTTCCTTCGAAACAAACTCTTTATCTGCTAGCATATCTTTACTAGGTAAATCAATTACTAGTGTCCCTTTTTCATTATCTTCTATTAGTACGCTGACCAATAACTTGCTCGACGCTTTTGTAGTTATTTGCCCATTTATGGTAATCTTTCTTGTCGAATTTGGTTGAAGGTTAAGCAGTTTAATATCGGTTGTTCGATCTTTCTCATTTGTTTCAACCTTTGCTTGTTCTTCTAAAGACGTAGGTCCTCGCTCTTCGCTTAAAGTATCTAATACAAATTTGATTGGACTATCATTGTTATTTTTTTGTTTTAAAATGAGATTTTTGATTGGTACATCTCGTGTATTTGTTACTTCGTAAGTGACCGTTTTAATATCTTCTTGAGACGATGTATCTTCTATTTTCCCTATTACTTTGAGCCCGTCTTTTTCAACAGTATTCTCAGCATCACTTGTTACTTCTTGAGCAAATGCGTTCATCATTGGTAACAAATTTAAAATAAACAGCATGGTAATCATAAGGTAACTCACAAAATTTTTAACTGCTCTATTCATTTACATTCTCCTTCGTTCTTTTCATTTACTTAAACAAATCATCTTCAAACAACTTTTACAATTACTAATTGTTTCTCAATATCCACCTCCATAAAATACTTTTCAACCTTCAATTCTTTCTTTATTTAGCTACAACAACTTTTTTTAACGTACGATTTTCCGTTTCTCCTTATAATCAAAAAGTAACACATTATATTAGCTAAAAAAAGAAAAAAAACCCGATATTTCAACAAAAAATAGCGAATTAAATAACACGTTTTATATGAAGCAAATATATTGACTTTCCCTAAAAAAATACAAATATAGGTAAGTTCTAGCTTTAAGAGTAATTTTTTTATTGTTTTCCCTTTAATAACATTCGTTCTAAATTGTTTTAAAAACTAAAACTTTTTTCATGTAATTTTCATTACATTTACCAAAAAAAGAAACTAGCTTAGCTACATTTGCTATTGCTAGTTCCTTTTTTTAATTGTTTTACTTTTCCCCTAAAATTTCAATCCAACCATAATAATATTCAATATATTGATTTTCCTCTTCTAGTTGTGTCAAGATATGCTCCCCGACAACGATGCCTGTTTCAAATCCTTGTTTTGCTAAACGCTTTTTTACTTCTTCGATATTATTCAAACGGGTATCTTGTGTATTGACTTTTAAAATAAAGCCTTTGTATTGGCTACTTGGTTCTTTGAGCCAAATCACTTTGTCTAAACTTTTTTTATTCACATGATTTGCCAAACAAATCCCATACGTCAATTCATTGGATTCACTTAAATCCCCGTAAATACCTAAAGTTGAAATGTGTTCCATGTAAACTTTCATCTCTTCTGGATCCTCAATATCAACAACAACAATTTTATCAAAAGGAATTGGTTCATCTGAAAAAACCAATGTTTCTAAATCAATTAACGCATGTAAATGTAATTTTCTTTTCTTGATTTCTTTGTATTTATGCTGAAGCCTTTTTATTTCTTGCCCCAGTTGTTCTTCTGTTGCTTCCATGGTGGCATAGAGATCGGTAGGAGTCTTTTTATATAAATTCAACATATCTTTGATAGGAATCCCCATTTTTCGATAAAAATCAATATCATATATTTTGAACAAATCTTCTAAATCAAAGGTTCGATATCCGTTTTCTTCATTGCGTGTTGTACTAATCAACCCTTGCTCGTCCCAATAACGAATCGTGGACTTAGGGATATTTAACAACTCAGAAACATCTTTTATTGTGTAATTTTTTTCCATACTGTTCCCTCCATCAAAAAGTTTAGCATTTCTACTGTTGACATTCAAGTTACTTGAACGTGTACAATGACTCTTTGTAACAGCTAAAACGGTATTGTTTAAGGAGGAAATTTCATGAAATTAATGAAAGAGTTTATTAAAGAAAATAAATGGATTGTTCTTGCGACAACTTTAACCATCTGTTTGCAAATCGCAGGAACCCTTGGCGTCCCTAAATTAGTTGGCAAGTTGATTGATGTGGGCATCGTTAGCGGTGACCAACAAGTAATTAAAACGATTGGCATACAAATGTTTCTTGTGGCATTCATTGGAACAATTGCCGCAATTATTTCTAGCTATTTGTCTGCTTTAGTAGCTGCTAAGTTTGGTTTTCAAGTTAGAGGATTGTTCTTTAAAAAATTTCAACAATTCTCGATGAAAAATGTTGATAAATTTGGTTCAAATTCTTTGCTAACTAGAATGACCAACGATGTAGACAATGTTCAAACAATGATTGTGCTGTTTTGCCAATTAATCTTTCCAGCGCCTATTATTAGTTTATTTGCCTTAGTGATGACATTTTCTTATTCAGTTTCACTCGCTTGGGTAACATTGGCTTCCATCGTATTTTACTTAGTCGTTGTTTATTTTTTAATGAAAAAAGGTACCCCTTTATCTTTAAAAATTCAACCAAAAATGGATCGAATTACTACGACTTTACGAGAGTTCTTTACTGGAATTAATATGATTCGTGCGTTCAATAATCAAGACTTTGAAGAGCAGCGAACCAATCAAACATTTAAAAATTATGCTGAACGCATGAGTAAAGTGAATCAAATCTTTGCTTGGATTACTCCCGTTGCCTTTTTATTAATGGGCGTTGTGTACGCCTCTATTTTGTGGTTTGGCGGTAATTTAGTTGCAGTAGGCACCCTACAAATTGGCACCGTTACAGCTGTGATTGAATATACGCTTCTAACTTTGGCCTACTTAATGATTGCGGCTATGGTATTAGTTGTCATTCCACGGTCCGTTGCTTCCTTGAATCGCTTGCAAGAAGTTTTGTCAGAAGAAATTGAAATTAGCGATCCTCATACTGAAGCAACCATTGCTTATCATCCTGAGAAAGCCTTGATTTGCTTCGATCACGTCACGTTTCAATACACAGAAACAGCTGATCCTGTTTTAGAAAATGTTAGTTTTGTCATCCCTAAAGGAAAAACAACGGCGATTGTTGGGGCAACTGGCGCTGGTAAAAGTACTTTAGTTAAGTTACTTTTACGAATAAATGAGGTCACAGCCGGCACGATTAGCTATTCTGGCACAGATATCCGCTCATTATCTCAGCAAACGATTCGCCAAGTCATCAGTTATGTGCCACAAAAAGCCTTTCTTTTCAGTGGGACAATCTTATCAAACTTATTAATGGGAAATGCCAAAGCAACTACAGAAGAAATAAGAACGGCACTAGAAATTTCACAATCTTCTGAATTTATCGATTCCTTACCACAAGGGATTGAAAGTTTCGTAGCACAAGGCGGGTCCAACTATTCTGGTGGTCAAAAACAAAGAATGTGTATTGCACGAGCCTTAATCAAACCGGCAGACGTTTATATTTTCGATGATAGCTTTTCCGCATTAGATTACAAAACTGACGCCGCTCTACGTGCCGCTTTACATGCACAAATGTCGGACAAAACTTTACTCATTGTTGCTCAACGGTTAAGTACAATCATGAACGCTGACAATATTATCGTCCTAGATGAAGGAAGGATTGTTGGTCAAGGCACCCACGCTGATTTACTTACCACTAATAGCTATTACCAAGACTTTGCTAAATCGCAAGGTATCTTACCCAAGTAACTAAAGAAAGGATGTGACTGCTTGAAAGAAAGTTTTCTTTTCAAGCCATACAATGAAAAAAACAATGAATCTTCAAAGCTTTAAACGTTTCTGGAAAATGATTAAACCTGAGCATCCAATCTTTTATGGTCTAATGATCTGCAGTTTAATTGGAAACTTATTAATTGTTGCCATGACCTATATTATGGCAATCGGGATTGATAACCTCTTAGAAGCTATCAAGCGTGTCGGGCTCAAAGGCATGACACTTCCTTTAGTTGAAGAAGCACTCTTAGGTCCCGTCTTACTTTTAATTCTCTTTTCAATCATTAGTAGTATCACTTCTTTTATTCAGGAACGAGCAATGGCTTCTTTAAGCGAACGGGTTACTTTAAGAATTAGAAAAGAAGTGACAAAAAAGTTTAAAACTTTACCAATGGCCTTCTTTGACAATCACCAAGTGGGCGATATCATTAGTCGTTCAACAACTGGCTTAAACCAATTGTCACAAGTTCTTTTAACAGGCATCAACCAATTTTTCACTTCCGTCGTGACTATCCTTTTTGCAGGAATCATGTTGTTCTATATTGATGCAAAATTAACCATTTTAGTGTTGCTCCTAATTGGCGGCAGTACTTTCATGACGACAAAAATCGCGAATAAAAACAAGGTGTTTGCTGATCAAAGTCAAGCTGAATTAGGTCAATTAAATAATAAGATGGAAGAATATTTAGCAGGAAATTTGGTCACAAAAACCTTTAATCAACAGCAAAATGCTGAAAAAACAATTGATGCTGTTAATCAACAACATTATCGTGCCTTTAAAAAAGCACAGTTTCTAAATTTTGCGATTTATCCAGCTATTCGTTTTATCAATCAGTTGGCTTTTATTATTAGTGCTATCTTCGGCGCAATGCTCGTTTTATCTGGTGGTATTACGATTGGTTTCTTGCAAGCATATTTGCAATATATCAACCAAATTTCTGAGCCGATTTCTACCGCTTCTTATGTCATTAACTCAATTCAAGCAGCGATGGCTTCCATTGATCGGATTTTTGTTATCTTAGATGAAGCTGATGAACAGCCAGAAGCAACTCATTTAGAAACTATTTCTTCTCCTAAAGGAGCCATTGAATTTAAAAATGTTCAATTTGGCTACACACCAGAAAAAATTTTAATGAAAAATGTTGATTTTTCTGTTCAACCGAAAAAAACAGTGGCCATTGTGGGACCCACCGGCGCTGGTAAAACAACATTAGTTAACTTATTAATGCGTTTCTATGAAATAAATCAAGGCGCCATTACTTTTGATGGGATTGATATTACGAAACTTTCTCGACAAAATCTAAGAAATTTATTTGGCATGGTTTTACAAAACACTTGGCTATTTGAAGGAACCGTAGCAGATAATATTGCCTATGGAAAAAAAGATGCTTCTCGTGAAGAAATAATTGAAGCAGCTAAAATTGCTCAATGTGATCATTTTATTCGGACCCTTCCTCAAGGATATGACACAATTATTTCTAGCGAAAATGGTGCATTATCACAAGGGCAACAACAGTTATTAACCATCGCCCGAATCATTTTAGCAAATCCGCCCGTTGTTATTCTCGATGAAGCAACTTCGAGTGTGGACACACGAACAGAAGCCCATATTCAAAAAGCGATGGAAACTGTCACAGAAAATCGAACAAGCTTCGTTATCGCTCATCGATTATCTACGATTGAAAATGCTGATTTAATTTTAGTGATGAAAAATGGCGATATTATTGAAAAAGGAACGCATCAGGAACTATTACAAGCTCCGACTCTTTACGCCAGCTTATATAATAGTCAATTTCAAACCACTTAAAAAGAACTGGAACAAGTCATTCTTCTTTTGACTTGTTCCAGTTCTTTTATTGCTTAGAAATATTGAATTCCCATCGCTTTTTTGACTTCTGTTAAGGTTTGTGCTGCCACTTTTTCAGCAGCAAGACTTCCTTTATGCAACATTTCCATAATCGCTTCTGGATTTTTAGCCAGCTCTTCACGACGTCGACGAATCGGTGCGAGTTCTTCTTCTAGGACATCAATTAAGTAACGTTTAATTTTCACATCTCCTAAACCGCCATGACGATAGTGCTCTTTTAATTCTTCAATATATTCTTTCTCTTTCCCAAAGACATCCAAGTAAGTAAAGACCATATTTCCTTCAACTTGTCCTGGGTCCTCTATACGAATATGATTTGGATCGGTATACATACTCATTACTTTTTTCTGTACCACTTCAGCTGGATCTGAAAGATAAATACCATTGCCTAAAGACTTACTCATTTTTCCGTTGCCATCAATTCCTGGCAAGCGTCCCATGCCTTTTGGTGGTAACACAGCTTCCGGTCTAACTAAAACTTCACCGTACGTCTGATTAAAACTATGCACAATTTCTTGCGCTTGTTCCAACATTGGTTTTTGGTCTTCCCCAACTGGGACTAAGTTCGCTTGAAAGGCAGTAATATCAGCAGCTTGTGAAACGGGATAAATAAAGAATCCTGTCGGAACACCTTCCCCAAATTTTTTTTGCTCAATTTCTGCTTTGACCGTTGGATTCCGACGTACACGTGACGTGGTCACTAAATTTAGATAGTACATTGTTAATTCAGCTAACTGTGGAATTTGCGATTGGATAAAAATTGTTGTTTTCGTAGGGTCTAAACCAACTGCTAAATAGTCCAAAGCAACTTCTAAAACATTGGCTGAAACTTTTTCGGGATTTTTTGCATTATCTGTCAATGCTTGTAAATCTGCAATCATGACAAATAATTGATTTGTAGGGTCTGCTTGCATTTCTACTCGTTTTTTTAAGGAACCTACGTAATGTCCTAGGTGCAATTTACCAGTTGGACGATCACCTGTTAAGATAGTATTCATTGTCTACACACCTTTATCGTTTACTTTCATTTATTATTTTACCTTGTTTTAAAAAGAATGAATAGTAGGCAATAGAATATTTATTGATTCTAGATAATCGAAGAGACTAGAAAGATTGCAAGCTACAGCAATTCTTGTTCCAGTCTCTTCAAACAGTTTATTTATTTTGTGACTTTAATTGAAAATTGTGCAGTCACTACCGGTAAAACTTTGCTTGTTACTTTGATTTGATAATTTCCTGCAGCAGTCGTTGCTTCTGTCCTAATCAGACCGTTCTCATCTACACTTACTGTATTGCCAGCATCTGGTGTAACCAACTCATACGTTACTTGCGAGCTCCAAGCATCCGTTTCTGTGTGCGGCGCTTGACCAATCACTTTAGATTGAATTTGATAATTTTCGCCTGATTTTATAGTGGCTGTTTCTGTAGCAAATTGAACTCTTTCAGGAATCGCATGAGTTTGCACGACTTGGAAGATTTTTCGTTCATCAGGATTCGCAATTCCTATTTTTTCTTCTACTGCAGCAGGGAACTGGTAAGTACCTGGCGGGCTACTTGGCGAATAATTACTAACATCGTCATCCCAAGAAATAACCTTCAATTTCGTTTCGCTACCATCATCTAATTTTGCAATTACTTCAGTTGGCAAATTCAGTTCGCCTCGCGAGGTGCCTGTTAGTCGATCCAGCGTAGGCAATTCCTTGAATCCAACAATATGTTTAGCGGTGACTTTTACATTGGCAATAATTGGCATTGAGACACCTGCTGCTCGTCCTACAACAGTGAATGTTCCTTCTTTTTGATAAGAAGATGCTGGAACTTCTGACCAATTGACAGTCACTTCTCGTTGTGAACCATCCGAATAAAAAATAGTTGTTTTTTCTGGTAGTTTAGGGGCTTGACCCGCTTCTGTCGCAACCTCAATCGACTCATGTTTGACTTCGAAAACATTCGATAAAACAATTTTAGGAGCTAAACTATCCTCTGTTAGCTGTTGACCAGTTGGCAAGGTCAATTTGCCTGCTAAAAAGTCTTGATAGGCCTTTTGTGCGCCTTCTTTTGAAAAAGCATCAAACCCAGCATTATCAGAATCATAACCAGGCAAACGACTGTCTGTAATCGCTAATAAGAAACTTAACTTGGCTGGAATTTTCTCACCACTTTGAATTAGCTTTCGTAGATAGTTACTAATATCAATAGAGATTGTATTTTGATTATTCATAATTGAACTATTTGTAAAAGATTGTCGAGCAATAAATTCTTCATTTGATACATTTAAATTATTTGGACCATTATTCCAAGTAATGGTGTTACTCATCCAATTAGTATCTGTTCCATAAACATCTACTTGGAACTGCGTATTTTTCAAACGTTCATCAGTTGTATTGCCAGCACCATTCCACGCATCATAACGCATCACATTTAGTTCTAAATTGGCACTTTTTAGTGATTGATAGTTCTTCAATTCTTGTGTATCAATTTCAACGTAAATCCGGCGATTATACCCCGCAGAACTAGCATTTTTTAATTTTAATGCGTAATTACCCGTATAGTTTACTCCATAAGGATATTTATAGGCGTCTCCTGAACTAATGGCAGCGGTACCGCCTGCTATAGCAGAGTATGCTCGGTTACCATCACTCTTTTGAACATAGGCAGTTTGAGCTGTTTTTAGTTTAACGGTGTCTTTTCCTTCACCAAGTTCACCCTCAAAAGAGACCTTGGCTGTTACTTTGACAGCATCTATCGGTAAGCCGATAACTGTTGCTGCAACTTCAACTGTGCCTGCTGTATTAATTTTTTCTTGAGGGATTGCTTCCCATTGTAACTTAAATTCTTTTTTGCCTGTCGCAACCACTTCTTCATTAACGACTTCTTCGTACGTTAATTCAACTTGCTCTGGCAAATTAGGATACACACCTGTTGCCGAACTAATTTCTAACACTTGATTTTGATAACGAATACTTTTTTCAATTGTGGATGCTTGTTGCGCACCAATATCTAAAACTTTATTTTTCAAGCTATTTCCAAAGAAGTCTTCGGCCGCACTGTTCACTTCCGACAAGCCTTTACCAATCGCTGGAGAGGTTTCTTTTAA
The DNA here is from genome assembly GCF_050533535.1 of Enterococcus sp. DIV2453a. Lineage (NCBI taxonomy): Bacteria > Bacillati > Bacillota > Bacilli > Lactobacillales > Enterococcaceae > Enterococcus > Enterococcus sp. DIV2453a. Next base: position 1,899,501 of record NZ_CP172899.1, read on the forward strand.
CTGGAACATTTGTGCTCGCTGACGTAAGCGTTCTTTGGAAGTAAATTCAACCACATTATCTTTTGTTGGTTTCATTGTCGTAAATTCTTGCTCTGCCAACTCTTTCACTTTTTCAGGGTTATCTGTGATTTCTAATTGTGGTTTTTCAAAAATGTTTCCACTTGATACTAATTTTGCAACAGTTGCACCACTTTTTTCTGTAGCAATTTCTTTTGGCCAAATAACATTATTTTTGAAATATTTTTCTGGATTATCGACCATTTTACGTTCAATTGGTTGTGTCCCATTTGTTGGATAATTAGATAAGAATTTTAATTGTCCGGTACCTTCTTTGTATAAAATATTATTGTAAAAATTGGCTACTGTACCACTGTTGTCAGAACTATTTCCTTCACCAAATAATGATGTTGAAATGCCATCGCCAACATAAATCGTATTATTGTGGATAGTTGGCATTGCCGCTCCATCATTTTTTACCCAATAATGGAAAATGCTTTGTTCTTTATAATTGTAGCCACCAGCTCCGCCTGGATTATCTTTACCTGTTCCTCGGTTACCACCGCCGTCATTAGCTGAGATATTGTAACGAATAACCGAATTTTTTTGATCAGACATAAGCAATAAAAAGCCGCCAGTATTATGATGTGAATAGTTATATTGATAAATAACATTGTTTGACTGCATGTCCACATCATAAGCTTCAGCATCGTTAAATCCATATTTGATTCCGTATACTTCGTTATATTGGAACAGTCCGTCATCTACAGACATTGCCCAAACGCCCGCGTAATTTTGTGTACCATAATCGGCATTGCACATTCGGACAGCAACATTTCCTTCGACGACACCGCCACTTTTGGCTTCTGACAAGACAATTCCGTCGCCAGCAATATCTTCTAAATAGTTATTACGAATCGTAATATTAGAAAACGTTTTGTAGAAAGTGTTGCCTCTTGAGGTATCTGAATCAGCTTTTGTTCGAATTCCTTCAAGTCCCACTCGTTGAATCACATTATTTTCAATCAAAATATCATTAAATCCAGTCGTTGTTCGATGATCATTGGCTGCCGTTACTACATTGCCATTCTCATCAAACCAACTTCCTAAAACAATAATTCCACCTACCGCTTTTAATCGTTTGGTTGCAGTATTCCCACTTAGATTCAAATAATATTCTGTTTGAACGTCATGAACATAGTTATTCCGTATCGTGACACTATTGAACGTTCGATTTTGTTCATATCCTAGGACTAATATCCCCGCTCTTTGAGCATCTCCTGGTTTCTTATAGCCTTCGAGATTATCTAGCTCTGGTGTATTTGTCACTTCTAAGTTTGAAATATCCCAATATTCTTGGTTCACTAACTGCACGGCCCCTGAGATTGCACGTTTGAAAGTCCCTGTGCTGTAGGTGCCACCACCGTTAATAATCGGACGCCGTGTTGTTTCAAAAATGGTTTCTCCTTTGTCATTCGTATCATAAAAATCAATGACAATCTTTTGTGCCGCTGTCCCATTCCCTTTTGGATGCAACAATTGGTTGTTCCAGGTACTTTGCGCATTCAACAGAAGATGGTCGCCTGGCTGAAACTCCGTCTGATTCACTTTTTCAAAATCACGCCAAGCACTGGCTGGAGACTGCCCATCATTGGCATTATTTCCTCCTTCCCCATCCACATAGTAGGTCGTTCCATTTTGAGCGACACCTACTGAACGAAAAAGTAACGGTTGATCACTCACCGTTTCCCCATAAGCAGGAAGACTAAATAATTGAAGCTGGGAAAAAACAAGCAAAATAGAAAGGAAAATGGTTACACTTTTAAAATACGCTTTTTTTCTCATTTTCTGCTCCTTAACTGTTTTTATTTTGATAATTTTGAAAAAACTTTTCTCTGTCTTTCTCCAACAAGTCTACTTTGGTTGCTTGTTGATACGTAGCTAATTTCTCTTTGTAGCATGTGTTGATATAGGCATTTTTGCCAAATTGTGGTGCTTCTTCAAACTGTAAAAGTTGCCCTCCTTCCTTATTAAAAATATAAAAGTATTGGTTTTCGTGGTATCCTTTCACCACGGTACCAACAGCTTTTTCACTAAGAATCTCCCCAACAGACAACGAATAAATATCCTCTTTTTGGATTTCTGCACTCTTCAATTGATACGATGCAATAACAAGATTAGGTAATTTATTTTGCCACTCCAATAACGTCTCCTCATAAGATAGATTCGGAGAGATTGCTTCGGCTATTTTTTCTAATTCTGCTTGCTTACCTGAAAAAGTTGGAATTTCAATTGCTTCAATAAAGTAATCGGTCTTTTTATATTTATCCTCCAATTGCTCAAAGGCCTGCCGCAATTCTTTTTGCGTTGGCTTTTCTTTCTCCATTAATTTCTCTTTTATTTGGTCCTGTAATTGTTGATCTTTTACATCTAGAAATTGCCAGAGCGTTAAACTGCTCTTTTGGTCTTGCCATTCTTTTTTTTCTTGCCCAAATGTTTGTGAGTGGGCTATTTCTAACTCCGTCGCCAGCTGTTTAATCATTTTATGTTGTACTAAATCCTCCGTTGCAACCTTCAGTAGTTCCTGAGTGGGTGATTTTCCGTTATACGTTTTGCGCCAGAAATTTTTCCCAAACGAAGTTAAATTATTCTGATCAGAGAATTGCTTCGCTACACGATTCATATTTTTATCGCCATAAACAATTAATTCTTCGACTTGGATTGCTTCGTTATTAATCATACTTTGCTGGCTGGTGGTAAAAATAACGAGCACAAAAATAGCACCTATCAAAAAGCTACTTAAAATAATTATTTTTTTCTTCATTCGTTCGCTCCCTCCACTTTAATAAACAAGGCAAGAACAAAATAAGCAACCCCACCTTCATTCATTTTCCTGAAAATCGAGATTACTTATTAGGTAAAAATTATTTATTCTTTTTTTGCTTTTCATGCAATTTCCCAGTATTTAAATAAATAATCCCTAGGAACAGGACAGGGGTTACAACAAACCCAAACTGTGGCTTCAAAAACATCATTGCAAACATTGAGAATAGTAAAAAAACATTTAGACAGCTGACATACCATTTCCGCAGTCCATAGTAAATTGAAATCCGAAACACATCTTTAAAAGAAGCTTGCGGGTTTCGTACTTGAAAATACCAAGCATTCAGCATAATAGCTAACCCAAAAATTAGCAGAAGGACCATCAATGGAATAAACCATTTACCAATCGTTGTTTTGGCAAAAAAGAATATATCTGTCACACTGATGATGCTACTTCCTAAGCCTAGCAAGCTGATAAGAAAGCCTCTTAACCCAAACTGACGAAACTTTTGGAAAAAAGTTTTAAATGGATCCAGCTCCTTTTCTTCTTTAAAAGTATCGATTAAACCTAAAAGTGCAATCATCCCTGCCCCCATCGGCAACAACGTTACTACAAAAAGTGGGAGGTTTCGTGGATCAATGTCTAAGCTAATCACCGCTATGAAAAAAGGAATGTTCACTAAGAGAAGCCCTAGATTACCGATAAATAAAATGTAAAGCCAGCGAAAAATTTTCATATAGATATTATTATCAAAGGTTTGCTTAGTAAACATTCAAACTTCCTCCTAATTCTTCATTCCAGATGTAGCAATACCTTCAACAAAGTATTTTTGCATTGCTAAAAAGACAATCCCTACTGGTAAAATAGAAACCACTGATGCGGCCATGATTAAGGCATATTCAGCATCAAATAAACCGACGAACATTTTCAAACCTAACTGAATCGTTTTATTCTCAGTAGAAGATAAATAAATGAAAGGTCCCATATAGTCATTCCATGTATTCACAAAAGTAATAATCGTGAGACTGGCTAAAGCTGGTTTGGTTAATGGTAAAATAATTTTCCAATAAATTCCCCACTCACTTAACCCATCAATCCGCGCGCTTTCACATAGTGAATCTGGAATACTGCTGTAATATTGTTTCAGTAAAAAGACCCCAAATGCATTAAATGCTTGTAATAAAACAAGTGACCATAACGTGTCAGTCAAACCTAATTGACGCATCATAATAAATTGTGGAATCATATACGATTGCCAAGGAATAGCAATTGTTGCGATGTACGTAATAAAAAGTGTATCTCTTCCTCTAAAATTCATTTTTGAAAAGCCATATGCTGCAAAACTTGAAGTAAATAGTTGAATAATCGTAATCACAATACTTAAAAATAACGTATTTTTAAAGAAAGTTAACAATGGAATGCGTTCCCAAATAACGGAATAGTTTTCTGGATGCCAACTTTTAGGAATCCATTGAATTGGAATGGTGAAAACTTCATTGTTTGTTTTAAATGATGCTGAAACCATCCAAATGAAAGGCACCAAAGTAATTAACGCAAGTAAAGTTAAGAGAATGATTACAAGGATCCCACCAGGTGTGACTTTTTCTGCTTTTTTCGTTTTTGCTTTTCGAGTATTTTCTTTTTTTGAAAAAGTTGCTTCCATCTTTTCTCCTCCTAAACTTTCTCTTGATGTTGATTCCATTTAAATTGGGCCACAGTAATCGCTAGAACGATGATGAATAAGACCATCGCAATGGCTGATGCATAACCAAAATTAAATTTGACAAAGGCTTCATTGTAAATTTCATAAACTAACACATTCGTTGCACGTCCTGGTCCACCACCAGTCATAACTTGAACTAAGTCAAACACTTTGAAACAGTTAATTACAAGCATGATAGTCACGAAAAAGGTCGTTGGTCGTAATGAAGGTAAGGTAACATTTAAAAATTGATTCCATTTACCCGCGCCATCCATTGACGCTGCTTCATATAATTCTCTTGGCACACTTTGTAAACCAGCTAAATACAAAATCATATAATACCCCATAAAGCGCCACACACTAACGATGATAATTGCTGGTAAAGCCCAAGTAGAACTAGATGTCCAGCCAGGAGGATTTTCAATAAATAATTTCAAAAATTGATTAATTGGTCCCATCGTTGGATGAAATAGCATATTCCAAACGACCGCAATCGCAACTAATGACGTTACATAAGGAAAGAAAAAAGCCGTTCTAAAAAATTTCATCCCTCTAATTTTACGATTCAACAAAATCGCTAGTCCTAATGAGCAAATCAATGTTAACGGAACAACACCAATCGTATAGATAAACGTTTGTTTTAACGAAATCCAAAACGTATCATCATGAATCATTTTGGTGAAATTTTTCATTCCGACAAATTCAGGAGTTGAAAAAGAATCCCAACTCATAAAAGCTAAAATCAGTGAACAGATAACCGGGATTAAAGTGAAGAGGAAAAAGCCAATAAAGTTTGGTGCGATAAAAGATAACGCAGTCCACGTATTTTTTCGTCTCAATTTATTTGCTGTTTTTGTTTTTGAAGTAATTTCCATAATTGTATTCTGTTAAGTGAACTTAACAGGCCCTCCTTCCAAACTCAAGCTACATTCTTTATTTAAAAAAATAAGCTGAAATTCATTGTAGGTTACTCATTTCAGCTTATTTTTTTCATCAATCTTTTGTGTTTTTGCTGGAAATAATAATTAGTCTATCTCTGCTTTGACACGTTTTTCCATGTTAGCAATACCATCTTTTGGTTTTTCGTCGCCGACCATAATTAAATCATGTTCTTCTTGTAATACTTTATCAATTGCGGCACCGTTTTTATCAGATGGGAATTCTAAATTAATTGTATCTGGGTTAAAGGCTTTTTGTGAGACTTCATCTGAAGGCATTCCTTTTCTTGCAAAGTAGATTTTATCAATTTCATCTGTTTTATAAGAAGGAACCACCCCTACTTCTGCTAAAAGTTTTGCACCTTCTTTACCTGAAGCAAAGTCTAAGAATTTTTGAGCAGCTTTTTGTTTTTTACTGTTTTTATTAATTGCAAAACTTGTCGGTGAGCCAAAGGTAGTTGCTTTGCCTTTTTCTTGTTGTGGTATTTCGGCAATCCCCCATTCGACATTTGTTTTGCCATCATCAATGTTGGTTAATAAAGTCCCCATGTACCAGCTACCCATGTACATCATCGCCGCTTTTGAATTTTCAAATTGTGATTGATACGTTACTTTTGTTGATTTTGCTGTTCCAAAATCCATTTGTGATTGATCTTTTTGCATTCTCAATGCGCGATCATAGTAAGTTTCCATATAATTGTATTTTGGTTCAATCAAATTGGCATTGTTTTGAGCAGCAGCAATCGCTTGAACAGTTGAGCGCCAAGTATGTTGATAGGCACCATATACTTGTTCTTCTGGTTTAGATAATTTTTTCGCTAACGCTTCATATTCATCCCAAGTTAAGTTATCGGGATAGGCAATTCCGGCTTCATCAAACATTTTTTTATTGTAATACAATACCCAGAAATCTGTACGGTAAGGCTGAGCATAGGTTTTACCATCGATTTCATACATCTCGTAACTTGCTTTGGCAGGTGCGATATCTAAATCTTTAACGTGATCGGTTAAATCCACCAATTGATTGCGTAGCGCGTAATTAGAATATGAAAGTAAGTTTTTCATGGTTAAAATATCCGTCGTATCTCCTGATGAAAGCATCGTTGTTACTTTTGTGTCATAATCATCTGAAGCAATGTCCACCGGTTCAATAGTGATATCAGGATTTTCCGCTTCAAAAGCTCTGAATAATTTCTCAAATTCTGGGGTCGTGTCATAATTCCAAGTAGTTACTGTTAATTTTGTTTTGCCATCTTCACTCTTTTCAGTTGCTTTCTTTTCACTTGAACCACCACATGCTGTTAAAGTTACTGCCGCCACTGCTAACAACGCTGCCGCTGTTAAGCCTTTTTTCCAAAATTTCATTTGTACTACCTCCGCTATTTATTATTTTTTAGGAGTTTTCCTCCATGAATTACCAAAAAGAATACCAGCTTTTCGCTAAACGAGTTAACGCTTCCAAATAAAAGTAGTCGCCCCAAATCATGCATTCATCGACTCCTGTATTTGTTTTTTTATCATAGACACCATGAAGCAATAGGCCGTTCGACTCTGGTCGTAAAACCGTTGTATACTTTTCCGCTAATGCTTGTAATAGTTCTAGCGCAACCTTTTCATAATAGCCATGTTTTTCATCATTTAATGGAAGCTGACGAGATAATTCTAGTAAGCCACATGCAGCAATTGCAGCAGATGAGCTATCACGTTCTTCTTCACTCCCTTCATTGAAAATTAAATCCCAGTAACAGATTTTGTCCTCTGGTAATTCTTGAATAAAGTAATCAGCAACATTTTTGGCTGTTTCCAGAAAACTACTATCTCCTGTATATAAATAACTTAACGTAAAGCCGTAAATTCCCCAGGCTTGGCCGCGAGCCCAACAAGAATCATCTGAGTATCCTTGCTGTGTCTTTCCGTATAAGGCTTCGCCTGTTTCCGTATCAAAATAATACGTATGGAACGTGGTGTGATTTTCTCGCACAATATATTTTTGTGTTTGTTTCGCATGATTGTAGGCAGCTTCATAATACTCTTGCTTGCCAGTCATTTTTGCTGCAAAGTATAATAATGGTAAGTTCATTAAACAATCAATAATCATTCTACCTCGTTGCTCTGGATCGTCTAAATTCCCCCAAGCTTGAATAATCTTGGCTTTTGGTGAATAACGTTTCATTAATAAGTCCGCAGCTTGCAAGGCCATTTCTTTTGAGGCCTCATGACCATTGACTTGATAATCGGCAATGGCTGTTAAAATATACAAAAAGCCTATATCATGTGTCTCCAGCTCAATTTGTTCATCTAAGCGATGTTGAAAAGAAGCCATCTGTGTGGCAATCACCTCATCGAACTCTGTTGAATTTGTTAATTCCTTTGCTAAAAATAACATTCCTGGCCAAAAGCTGGCCGTCCAGTCAATATTTTCTTCAGGATAATAAATTTGATTTAAACTTGCCGCGGGTGGAACTAATTCTTTAAATGTCTCTAAATTTCCTCGAACTTTGTTTAAAGCAAAACTGATTTGCTTCGGCAACCACTCAATCTGTCCATTTTCTGTCATTGTGTATTTCTCCCCCTAATTCCCCAAAATTACAACTTTTTCTTCAACTAAAAGCTGATTTTCTTTTAACCTAACTTTAACTGGCTCAATTTGTTCATTCGGTAGTACGCCTGTCACCAATGAAATTAAAAGATGTTTCCCTTTCGACAAGTTTGCTTTCAAATATGGCAACTCCGTTAACGGATAAAGTAAATTTGTATTCGGTTCTGTCCGAATAATCGCAGCTTCAGAAAAACCGTTGATATTTTCTACTTTTGACACACCTTTTGCATTTTTTACCTCAGCCATTTGATCAGAAACACAAGTGACCTTTTCATCGAAGAGCGGGATTGAGAAGCCACCTTCATAAGCCACTAATGCACGTTGTGTCTCAATTTCGTGGATCCGTAAATGCTGGCCTTCTAATGGTACAATTGTCGTTTTGATTGCTACATCGGACCAAGGATACCATTGATGAATGATACGATCATCAAGAATTTCGTACTGATCATCTAATCCCTTCGTGCGGAAATAATGGTCGTCTTCAGCTAAAGCCAAGCAATTATCATAAGCACCTTCGTAATACCAATAATCACTCTTTATAGTACTGAAACCAAAATGGGAAGAATAAACAAATTTACTATATTTATCATGCGCATGAGCTTGATAATTAATAAATTGTCCCGCTGGAAACATTAAACCATGTGTCCCTGCATCATTTACTTGATAGTAGTTCCGACTTTCTGGTGAAGGTAAGTGTTTTTCTGGAAAGCTAATAGGCTGTGTTTCTGCTTGCCAATAAGGATGATCTTTTGGAACCGCTAACAAAATAAATGTTTTAAAGGCCCAATAAGGTGAACCAGGACCATTATAGCCTTCAGCAAAGACCATATTTTGATAATCATAACCTACCGACAATAATCCATCTGTTGTAAAAATATCTTTGTTCATCCATTGATGAAGATGTCGGCTGATTAGACCTTTGATCTCACCCCACGGCAATGCTTCAACATCTGCAAAAACTAAGGCACTAAAAAATGACACTTGAGCAAAACGATACGTTAAGCTACGTCCAAAGGGAATCGCTTCTCCTGGCTGAGTAAACCAATATTTAAACTCTTGCGCGAACAAAGTTGCTCGTTCCTTCATAATAGCCACTCTTGCGGTATCTTCCGGGGCAAAACGACAATACAATAAACTATAATAATGAATAGCGAAAGAAACATAATAATCAACTTGTGTCTCGACTCCGTCATAATACCAACCATTACCGACATAAAAACGATCAATTACAGCCAAATCAACAGCGATCTGTTCTTTTGAATACGGCATTTCACAATGTTTCATCGCTAAATTCAGCAACACTCTAAAGAAATGCCAATTATTTGGCGGAATAATGTTTTCATTGGCTTGTATCAGCCAACTGTGTAAATTATTTTGCTGTTCTTTTGTTAGCTGGTCCCACGTTTTTTCTTTGTTTAACAAAAGAAATGTACTTAATGCTGCCATCTCAACAATCAATTGATCATAGTCTTTTGTTTTTCCCCAATAAGATGAACTCTCAGGATCGGTGCCTTCGATAATTCCCGTTAGAAAGTCATTCAAATACTCACTTTCATTTTGCGTTACATAAGGACCTAGTCCCCATAATGGTCGTAAAAATGCCTCCGCATCACGTGTTCCTTTAGAATAAACTGTCCCGTGTGTCCCTAAATCCAGATGACCTTGATATTCTCGATCAAAAAACAATTCCAGTGGCGCTAATAAATCTTCAAATCCTTCTGCAACTTCTTCGTATGTTTCAAAAGGATTCTGTCTAATTCGTGGCTGAATCATGATTCTCCTCACTTTCAATTAATGTCCCTTTCAAAAAGCCGTAATATTCTCCGTAAACTGTCACTTCGTCACCAATTTTCAATTTTTTCTTTTGCTCATTAAAAACTTGATATTTACTAGAACCACTTTTCAAAATAAAACGATCACCTTTTTTTATTAAACTGGAACGACTGTCGCTCTCAACAATCTCCCCTTTCAAAGAAATATATTCATTTAAACGAACGTCACCATTTTGTAATTCTGTTTCTGAATAAGACTGTGCCGTTTCCTTTAGATTTTGAAGAGATTCTTCATCAAATTCTTTTTCACCGGATTTACAACCTGTTAAAGCAAGTAAAATTAGTAAAAAAAGTGAAAATCTTTTCACTAAACCACCTTCTCCATCGAATTAAAGCGCTTTCTTTGACTTTATAGTATATTTTTTTAGTCAAAAAATCAATAGTTTTTGCTAAAAAAAAGTAAAAAAAGCTTTTTCTTGCTTTTTTTTACTAAAAAGAAATATACTATATGCTATAATAGTACTTGAGAAGGAGGCATTTAGAATGGCAACTATCACAGATATCGCAAAAGTCGCGAATGTTTCAATTTCAACTGTATCGCGAGTTCTGAACTATGATCCAAACTTATCCGTTACAGAGGAAACCAAGCGAAAAATTTTTGAAGCAGCAGAAACCCTGAATTATACGAAATATAAAACTAAAAATAAAAACAAACAGCAGGAGCAACTGACACCTAACCTTTCCGTACAAACAGCTCCGCAAGAGCCTTCGATTGCCGTCGTTCAGTGGCGTTCAGATGACGAAGAACTAACGGATATTTACTATATGTCGATTCGTTTAGGCGCTGAAAAACGGGCCGAAGAGTTAGGTTACAATATTCTCAAAGTTTCTCAATTGGAACAACATAACCTTCAAGGGATTGATGGCATTTTGGCAATTGGTAAATTCACTCAAAAGACGCTACAAGAGTTGCAGCAACTGCATCCAAACCTTTGTGTAATTGGCAGTAATTTCCCATTGGAAGAATTTGATTCTGTAAATACTGATTTTTATCAAGCAACCGAGATTGCCTTAACCCATCTTTTGGAATTGGGCCACGAAAAAATTGCCTTTATTGGTGCCGAAGAAAGCGAAAATATGTATGGTTTCCGTCGTTATAAAACGCCGACAACCAATGCTTATCTTGACATTATGCAGCATTATCACTTGTTTAACGAAGATTATTTTATCTTAAAAGAAAATGGCATGTTGGATGTCAAAACGGGGGAACAATTGACAGAAGAAGCGTTAGAGAAATGGGGAAATGATTTACCTACTGCGATTCTTGCTTATAACGACGCCTTTGCAATCGGTGTGATACATACGTTAGCCGCACACGGTATAAAGGTTCCTGAAGAAATTAGTGTCATGGGGATCAATGATATCTCTATTTCTCAATATGTCTCACCACCGCTATCCTCTGTCCATGCCTTTACTGAAGAAATGGGCGAGACAGGCATTAATTTATTGCACAAACGAATTCAAATGCCTAGCATTCCTCGTAGAGTCCTGTTAAACACAGAATTGGTTGTCCGCCAATCGACAACTAGCCCACGCCAGAAATAAAAAATAAGGACCGCTCCTATAAAGGAACCGTCCTTATTTTTTATTTGTTTTGACCAAATAATTCAATTTGTGTTAATGCTGGAAATGGTGATGGTTCATCTGCTTGAATTAACTCTGTTAGTATCACCCACTCCGCTGCCCGTTTCGCAAAGGTAAAGCTCTGGCGTTGCTCAGTCTTAACAGTTTTAAAAACTTCATGTGTACCGTCGGAAAATTTTAAAGTCACTTGTTGCCAATAATTATCATGGGGAAAGTCCGCTCGTAATGTTAAGATCACTTTATCCAACAAGACTTCACGCCCAAATTCAATTTTTAATGCGGCATCTAATTGCTGATTAATCCCCCATGATTGATAAGGATACGGCCCGTGATAAAGATTAGCAAAGGTACCGTCAATCGCATTGCAAGCAAAAAAAGTGGCATCATTTCGCGTTTCCACGTTGGCAGATGCATGAGGATACGCACCAGTAAAATGTTGTAAATCATGCGGATTTAACGCCCAATTACGATAACTCTTAATTTCTTCTTTAGTGGCAATACGCACACTTATATAAGGTTTCTTGGTTTCAAAACGATACGCTGCTCGCGCTTCGATAGCGTTTTCATTTTTTATGATTGGAAACGTCCATTTTTGTTCTGGAACATAAATCAAACTGCTATCAAGCGTAGCATCTAACTTCACCATTAAATAAGTATTGGGCGTATCTAAACAAACTTGAATCACATCGCCGTCTTGTAATTGACAATCCCGAGCAGCTAAACAAACAAAATCTTTTCCTGTAATAGTTAACTCTTTCAAAGAATCTGAATCATCTATCTTAGCTTTTCTAACTTCTTGTTCTTGATTTAAAATCGATAATGAAATACACGTCATATGCTTCCCTCCTAGTTTTACCTTTATTATATATTATTTTAGTAAATTAATCTATTTTTTACTAAAATAATGACTTTAGCTTTATTTCTATAAAAGCATTTGATATTCACTATAAAACGTAAGATTTTGATTCTGCTCTTTTTGAACACAATAAAAAAGCAAGACATCAACCAAAGTTGACTGATGTCCCACTCTCTAAATCTTACTTTTCGATACTTGCGAGTATCTTCTCTGTGTTCATATAACGAAAATCTTCTTGATCGATAAAAACAACCTGCCCCTGACAGCCTTCTAAATATTTTTCCACTTTTTCTTTGACACGAGCGACTTGTGGGGTCAACATTAACACATCATACTCTTTATAACCAAGTTTTTCCTCAATCCGACAAACAGGTGCATAATCTAAATCATAAGATAACTCTTTTTCCCTAATTGCTTCAAGTAATTTTGAAACTAACAGCGATGCACTAATTCCTGTCTCACAAATAATCAATATGTTTTTGCTCATAAACCTCTCCTCATTCATGAAATATTTTTATCTAGCAAATCCAATTGGTGAAAATGCTGCATAGGTTAGGATAACCACGACAACTAATATACTTGCGACAAGTTTTGTATGTTTCCAAGGTTCAATATTTACTTTCGTATCAAAAGAATTTAAAACAAATTCGCCATCTGGTTTTATTTTAGAAACCACTATTAAAATAAGAATATCTAAGAAGAAGAGCAGGCTTAAGACATATAAAAAATGGATATCTTTCAAAAACACTTTTGACAGCGCATACAAAACAATGTGGATAGCAATTGTCATTTTTGCTCCAAAAGCAGTTGCTTTTTTGGAATAAAATGCAAAAAGTATAATCACTAACAACGGCATATTGTATAATCCATTAAACTCTTGAACAAATTGATACAATCCAGCTGGTGCAAAAGAAATAAACGGTGCAACGATAATCGAAATAATCCCTACAATAACTGTAACTGTTTTTCCCGCACGAGCAATTTGTTTGTCATCTGCTTTCTTATTGATAATTGGTTTGTAAAAATCTAGCGAAAATAGAGTGGAGGTTGCATTTAAAGCCCCCGCAAAGGAAGATAAAATTGCTCCAAAAATAACTGCAGCAAAAATGCCGAAAAGCATTTTTGGTAAAACTTCAGTTACTAAATATGGATATGCGTTATCAGGATTGGACATCAACGCATCCCCAAAAAGATTTCTTGCAACAATTCCTGGAAATACTAAGAATAAAGCACCAAACACTTTGAAAATCCCCACTAAAAAAGCCCCTTTTTGTGCTTCTGCTAAATTTTTTCCTGAAAGTGCTTTTTGAACAATCATCTGATTGGTACACCAGAAATACAAATTATTAAACAACATCCCTGTAAATAATGTTGGCCATGGTACAACAGCAGAATCAATTGCACCTACAGAGTTCAGTAACCATGGTGTGTTTTCAACAACCTGTTCAATCCCACCAATAAAACTGCCATCACCCAGTTTCATTAAACCTAGTATTGGAACCAACAAACCACAAACCAATAAACCAACGCCATAAATCGAATCGCTATTGGCACTTAAAGATAGGCCGCCAATCAGCAGATAAAGAATCCCAACAATACCAATCACCATCGCCACAAGAATGATTGCGACAATAGGTTCGACACCCAGCAGCTCATCAATATGAAAAATCTTATTGAATACTAGTGACCCAGAATAAAGAACTACTGGTAAAAAAGAAATCATATAGGTAACAATAAACAAGATTGAAATAATTCGTTTTGTAACTGTATCATAACGAATTTCAATGAAATCTGAAACCGTATTAATACCGTATTTAAAATATTTTGGTAAAAAAATGACTGCCAATGCGACAATTGCAATTGCAGCAGTTACTTCCCAAGCCATAACTTCCATTCCTGCATGATAGCTTTGACCGTTTTGTCCAACAATTTGCTCTGTGGATAGGTTGGTCATAATAATTGTCCCAGCAATCGGTAAGGCTGTTAAGCTTCGGCCACCCATGAAGAAACCTTCTGATCCAGAAGTATCTACACTTCTGGATCGAGAATAGGCAAAAATCCATACGCAGATGACAATTACTAGGAAACTGATTATTGAAAATAGATTCATTGTCTAGCTCCTTCTCGATTAGATTAAAGATCGGTGACCTTTCGGATATAGTTTCGTGCTTTGACGGCATATTCAAACGGATTGGCTTTGGCCGGATCTTGTTCCGCTTCAACCACAATCCAACCTTCATAGCCACTCTCTTCGATTGCTGACCAAATTGGTTTGAAATCAATCATACCATCCCCAGGGACTGTAAAGACGCCTTTTTTCACGGCCTTTAAGAAGCTATCTTCTTCTGTTCTAACTTTCTCTGCCATTTGTTGGCGAATATCTTTGAAGTGAATGTGTTTAATCCGGTCTTGATAGCGCTGATAGATTGCGATTGGATCTTCTCCTGAGAAGACAAGATGGCCAGTGTCAAACAATAATTTAACTTTTGTCGAATCCGTCATTTTCATTAATCGATCGATTTCTTCAGTCGTTTGGACTCCTGTCCCCATATGGTGATGGTAAACAATCTCCATACCTTTTTCATGTGCCAAGTCTCCTAGTTTTTCTAATCCTTCAGCTAGTTTTTGCCATTCTTCATCAGAAAAAATTGGTTTCTCATTAAAAACAGGAGCCGTCATAATTCCTTGTATGCTGTGTCCTTGTTCAGCCACAACAATAACCTTAGCATCCATTGCATGTAAAAAATCTCGATGTTTTTTGAAGTCTTCCGCGGTTTCTTCGAAAGGTTTTGTTGTTAAAAATGTACTAAACCAGGCACTCGCTACTTTTAGTCCACGAATATCTAAATATTGTTTTAAAACCTGTGGATCTTTTGGATACTTGTTGCCAATTTCCGTACCTGTGAATCCAGCCAGCGCCATCTCACTAACGCATTGTTCAAACGTATTTTCGCTTCCTAGCTCTGGCATATCATCATTTGTCCATGCAATCGGCGCAATAGCTAGTTGAATTTGTTTCGCCATTATGTCACTCTCCTACTTCATTTATAGTTGTACCAAACGATTCGTATCAAATGATTCTTGACAAGCTAATGCAATTTTTGTTGATTGTAAACCATCTTCTGCATTAACTGCTGGTTGACGTTTTACTTGAATACAGGAAATAAATTCTTGTGCTTCTCGAATGAACGCTTCTCTAAATCTTTCTGGAAAGTTTTGAGAGCAAGGTCGCACAACCCCTTGATTATTCATAACAGTCACTAAATTTTTTTCAGGTACTTGCGCTACTCGTAACATCCCTTTGGTGCCCATAATTTCTGTTTCGACATGGTAACCATGTGCAGCATTTCTTCCAGCAACTAGTAAAGCCATTGTTTTATCTTTAAGACTCATCATAGCTGCTCCGGTTTCCAATTCACCGACTTGATCTAATTCTGGATATGCAGCATTTTTACCAATTGCCCAAACTTGTTCTACCTCTTGACCAGTAAACCAACGAACCAAATCAATATCGTGAATCGCCATATCTAGAAATAAACCGCCACTATCATTGTTCATTGCAAACTTAACGAAGCTTTCCAGCCCATCACTCGGATCAATTCCATAACAACGGATTAATGTGACTTCCCCGATTTCCCCATCTTCTACCATTTTTTTGGCATACTGATAAGATTCATCGTAACGGCGCATGAAACCTAACATAAATACTTGCTCGGGATATTTTCCAATAACCTCTTGTGTCTTTTTTATGTCCTCAATTTCAATTCCCAATGGTTTTTCAGTAAATACGTGTTTCCCATTTTCCATAGCTAAACGGACTTGTTCACAGTGGAATCCTGAAGGTGAAACAATAAAAACGGCATCAATTACAGCGCTTTGAACCATTTTTTCATAACTAGAAAACGTATACTTAACACCTAACTCCTTCTGTGCAAATGCTAATTCTGATTCAACTAAACTACAGGCGGCCGTAAGCTCACAGCCACTAACAGCAGAAGATAAATTTTTTGCGTGTACCTTGCCTAATCTACCTAGTCCTACGATTCCTACTCTAATATTTTCCACAAAACCCCTCCTTTTTTTAAGAATTATTTGGTATATAACGCTGGTTGTTCATCTATTTCAATCATTACTTTTTCCCCTGACTCACGAGATTCATGACAAGCCATCATTGTGATTGCTGCCACGTAGCCATCCCAAGCAGTTGGACCAACAAGTTTATCGTTTTTAATTGAATCAACCCATAACTTAAATTCGTAATCATACGCATCTAAAAAACGCGTTTGCCAGTCGGGCGAAATTGGTGTGTAATTTTTCTCCGCAGCTTTAATTTTGGTATAGGCTGGATCCGTCATTCCGACTTCTGCCGTTTCAAAAACTACGTCACACTTAATGTCGTAGCCAAAACGACAATTAACAAAAATTTCTAAATCAATTGTTACACCTGATTTCGTCTGGAAAATCAGTAATTGAGGATCATGTAAATCTGCATGTGTATGACTGGTTTTCTTTGGTAAAATCATTTGCACTGAGGCATAATCTTCGGCTAATAGCCAACGAAGAACATCAATTTCATGGATTGCAGTATTACTGATTGCCATTGGCGTCTTATAATTTTCATCAGCGCTTGGATTTCTATGCGCACAATGGAGCATCAGAGCTTCACCATACTGTTTTGATTCAATTGCTTCTTTCAACTCAATGTAGCCACGATCGTATCGACGCATGAAGCCCACCTGTACCAATTTTTTACCATAAGCGACTTCTGCATCTACAATTCGGCGACATCCTGCGGCATCCATTGCTAATGGTTTTTCGCAGAATACGTATTTTCCATGCTTGATTGCTTCCAAGACATATTTTTCGTGTGTTGGGTCCCAGGAAGTAACAACAACAACTTCCACTTCTTCAGAAGCAATTAATTCTTCGCCTGTTTTGAAAAATTGAGCCCCAATCTCCTCAGCAATTTTACTTGCCGCTTCAACATTAATATCTGATACTGCTGTTACAAAAGCGCCTTGTGTCTTGTGATTAATTCTGTTAATATGTTCGATTCCAATCGCCCCTGTACCAATTACGCCTACTTTTACTTTCAATTATTTGTCCTCCGATTTCTTTATTTTATGCGCATTATGTATACGCTTACAATTTAATTCAGTCAATCATTATTTTCAGAAAGTCCTGTCTTACATTTGTACTAACAAAAGATACTTTCACCGCTTTAATCATAGAATCCTCGAAGCTCCTTTGACAGAGCTTCGAAGTAAAACTAGTTTATTTCGCTAGGAGCGTATCGAGCGGTCACAACTTTTCGATGTGTATAAAATTCTACACTGTCTTTTCCATTGGCGTGTAAGTCACCATAGAAAGAGTGTTTCCAACCGGAAAAAGCAAACCAAGCCATTGGTGCTGGTACACCTAAGTTGATGCCTAACATTCCTGCATCAACATTCTCTCTAAAGTAACGGATAGCTGAAGCATTACTCGTATAGAGGCATGAACCGTTAGCAAATTCTGATTGATTGGTCAGTGTAACTGCTGCTTCTAGATTTTTCACACGAACAATTGAGGCAACGGGTGCAAAAATTTCATCTTGCCAAATCTTCATGTCCATCGTGACACGATCAAAGATCGTAGGTCCCACGAAGTAGCCTTTTTCAGGAATATTTTCACGGCCATCTAACAATAAGTCCGCTCCTTCATCAATACCTTTTTGAATGTAATCAAATGTTCGTTGCTGCGCCTCTTTTCGAATCACGGGGCCTAAAAAGACTCCTTCTTCCAGACCATTTCCAATTTTTATCGTCTGCGCTGCAGCCTTAAATTTTTCAACGAATTGATCTGCAATAGTTTCTTCTACAACGATCACCGAAGCAGCCATACAGCGTTCACCCGCTGATCCAAAAGAGCCACCGATAATGTCTTTTACTGCACGATCAAGGTTGGCATCTTTTAAAACGATAACATGATTTTTTGCGCCAGTTAATGCCTGGACTCGTTTCAGATTTTTTGTTCCTTCTTTATAGACATATTCACCAACATTTTTTGAGCCCACAAAGCTAATTCCTTTTACTAATGGATCACGCAATAAAGTATTAACAACATCGTGTGCCCCATAGACAACATTAAAGACGCCACTTGGAAATCCTGCTTCTTCTATTAATTCAACAATTTTTTCCATCAATAATGGCGTTTTTTCGGAAGGCTTCAGCACCACCGTATTCCCTGCTGCTAACGCCATTGGGAAAATCCAAAACGGTACCATCATCGGAAAATTGAAAGGAGTAATTCCCCCAACAACACCGATGGGATAACGGTAATTGGTAATTTCAATATCTGTAGCCGCTGTGGATAGAGAATCACCCATTATTAAATTCGTAATGCCCGCTGCATGCTCGACATTTTCAATCCCTCGCTGAACCTCACCTAATGATTCTGACAAAGATTTTCCATTTTCAAGCGTAATTAATCGTGCTAGCTTTTCTTTATTCGTCATCAATAAATGATGCAATTTGAAAAGATAGCGGCCACGAACTGGAACACTTACTTTTTTCCATGTTTGAAAAGCCTCATCCGCTACTCTGATTGCTTCTGCAGTTTCTGCTTCACTAGATAATGGAACATTTACTAATGCTTCTTCTGTTGCCGGATTGACCACTTCTTCAAATTCAGTGGCTGCACTTGTTACCCAGCGGCCACCTATATAATTCTTTAAAAATCGAGTCATTTATTTTCCTCCTAAAAAAGTCTACTTATTTTTTTATTTCTAATTGTTAGTCAATTCGTTCCGATTTAAAATCCACTCGTGTTTTTTCTCGTTATGAAACTTCCAAATTCGTTCAGGTCCTGCCATCACATTTAAATAATAAGAGGTGTAACCATCTGGCACGCCGACAGGATGATATCCCTTAGGTACCTCCACAACATTTTGATGCTCTACAGTCATCGTTTCATCTATAGAACCATCCTCTGTATATACTCGTTGAAAAACAAAGCCTTGCTCTGGATTCAGCTCATGATAATACGTCTCTTCTAAATAAGATTCGTCAGGTAAATTTTCTTGGTCATGTTTGTGTGGTGGATAGCTAGAAAAGTTACCACCTTCAGTGTAGACTTCAACCACCAACAAACTACTGGCAGTATCAACATTGTCTGGTAAAATGTTATGCACTAGTCGTTTATTCTGATATATCCCTCGTTTTTCAACCGTATTTTCCTCAGCGGTAATCACGTGCACTGGTAACGTTTTTTTAGCTGGCGAATAACAAAGGGCCAAACGAACAGTAGCAGAAGTTGCTATTAGTTCAAACGACGTTTTTGCTGAGATATAGATACTATCTGTCGGAATTTTTTCAAAAACAGAGGTTCGTTTACCTAAATTCTCGTACCATTTATCGCTCACCTTAACATTGATTTTGCCAGTTAATACGACGATACAAACTTCCAGTTCATTACCAGCTTCTTGATACATTGCTCCATTATCTAATTCAAGAACTTGAAACTCAATATACTGTAAATCAGTGTTGTTTTTTCGAATATTTTGAACTTGTCGAACACCGGGAGCTAGTTCTTTTATCAACGGTTGATGTTTCAATGTTTTTTTCAATTCATTCGCTCCTAACTTTTTGGTTGTATGACGAATACCTAATATTTTCTAGCAGTTGCAAGTTTTTCTTTTTTAACTTGGTATGCTTCTTGAATCGCTGGTTTTTCTGATACTTCAGCAACACCGACATTCCACCAACTACCATCGTAACCAGCAGTCATCGTTTTAGGAAGAACATTTATTTCAATCAATGTCGATTGCGTTTGGTTTTTCGCGTCGACAATCGCCTGTTTTAGTTCTTCAATCGAATGGACTTGATACGCTTTGGCACCATATCCTTCAGCGATTTTAGCATAATTGATATTCATAATTTCGCCTTTTGTATTTCTAAATTCCGTCCCTTGACTTACGCCGCCATTCTCCATTTGCAGATTATTAATGCATCCGAACCCAGAATTATTGAACAGAACAATATTGATTTTTTTGTCATATTGTAATGCAGAGACCAGTTCGCTATGCAACATCAAAAAACTACCGTCACCGACTAATGCGTAAACCTCTTGATTAGGATTAGCAAGCCGTACCCCCATTGCACCAGCAATTTCATAGCCCATACAAGAATAGCCATACTCTAAATGATAAGTATTTTCCTTTACAGGATTCCACAATCGTTGCATATCGCCTGGCAATGACCCTGCCGAACCAATCACAATCGCATCATCTTCGACAAAATCATTCAAATGAACGAAAACCTCTGTTTGTGTCAGAGTTGTATTCAAAGAATCAGCATAATCATTTAAAATATCCTGTGTAAAGTGGTTTTTGATTTCCGGATCAAAATCTTTCCGTTTAAAATGAGTTGTTTTTAATCGCTCCCGCTCTTTCACCCATTCGTTCTTCAGTTCAGTGATTTTTTCACCATAAGTCGTTCGATATCCTTCAATCATTGGCAGAATTCCTTCTAAGGTTGCTCGAGCATCTCCCACAATTTGAAACGCTTCCATTTTGTAAGTCTGTGGTCGACTTACGTTAATATTTATCATTTTTGATTGTTCAAAATTAAAAATACTTTTTGATGCAGTGGTAAAATCCGTATAACGCGTGCCAATTCCAATAATCAAATCCGCTTGCTGAACAGCTTTATTAGCAGCTGAGGTACCTAAAATTCCCAAGCCTCCAAGATTATTTTCAAATTTCCATGAAACAGTTGATTTACCAGCATGTGTTTCAACCAAAGGTATCTGATGAACTTGAGAAATTTTCTGAAGGCTCTCACCTGCTTCTGAATACTTGCAACCGCCCCCCACAATAATTACTGGGTGTTTACTATCCTTTATCAAGTGACTAGCTGTTTCAAGCTCACGAATTGTCGGCATCCGTCGATCGATATAATGAACTCTTTTTCTAAAAAACTCTACTGGATAATCATAGGCTTCTGACTCAACATCTTGTGGCAAACAAATAGTGGCAGGTCCTGTAGTTGCAGGATTGGTCATAACTTCAAATGCCCGTAGCAATGCTGACATCAGCTGTTCTGGCCGATTAATACGATCCCAATAGCGAGAAACCGCTTGGAAAGCATCGTTGGTAGAAAAGGTTACACTTGATTCATGTTCCAACTGCTGTAATACAGGATCTGGTTGCCGAGTAGCAAACGTATCTGCTGGCAGAAACAATACAGGTATATTATTAGCGAAAGCCGTTCCAGCAGCAGTCAATAAATTAGCTGAACCTGGACCAGCAGACGCTGAAACTGCGAATATTTTCTTACGTAAACTTTGTCTAGCAAAAGCGATAGCAGCATGAGCCATCCCTTGTTCGTTTTTTCCACTGTAACTTTTTAAATGTCCCGGAGCTTGTTCCAACGCTTGACCAATCCCTAAAACATTCCCATGACCATATACATGAAAGATTCCTTCCACATAAGGTGTTTCTTTTCCATCAATGCTGATATATTGTTGATTCAAAAATTTTAATAATGCTTGTGCTGTCGTTAAACGAATCGTCTTTTCCATTTTATCCACCTTAAATCCTAGCGATCATTTCGCCGTATATTTCCTTCTCCAGTTTAATGAACTCTTTTACTTCTTGCGTCGTTGGTAAAGAATCTGAGCAATTGTTACTTTTGACCATCATCGAAGCTTCCGCTGAGCCAAACTCCAAGCAATCGATAATTTCCCAACCTTCAAATAAACCATATAAAAATCCAGCAGCATAGCCATCACCGCCACCAAATCCCTTGCGTGCCTCCACTGGAAATGGTTTAATTGAAAACTGTTGTTGATCTGCTGTATAAGCTGTTGAGCCTTTCATCCCGTGTTTAATAACGACTATTTGAGCGCCACAATTATGCCAAAAAACAGCGCTTTCATTATCTGTCATATTTAGTTGAATCAATCTTTCAGTTAAATCAAATTCTTCTCTCGAGCCCATAATAATATCTGATTCTTTCGCAACTATTGAATAATAAATAGCGATTTCATCCACATTTTTCCAATTGTATTCTCGATAGTCTATATCAAAAATAATTTTGACGTTGTTTTTTTTCGCTAACATCACAGCTTTTAACACGGCTTCTCTTGAAGGGCTTTCCGCCAAAGCAGTCCCTGAAATTAATAAGGCTTTTGAACGTTTCAAATAATCTTCATCGATATCTTCGACACTTAGTTGTAAATCCGAAGCTTGGTTCCGATACATTAAAATACTACTTTCTTTAGGCGATAACATTTCTGTAAAAGTCAGACCCAACTTTTCGCCATGCTGCGCTTTACTTATCTGAGAAGTATCAATGCCTTGCTCATTAAAATAATCAATAACATATTCTCCGAACTGGTCATCGGATACTTTCCCAATGAAGCCAGCTTTCATCCCATGTTTGGTGATACCCACGGAAATATTTGCAGGAGACCCTCCCACAAACTTTTCAAACATATGAACATTTTTTAAAGGCTTAAATTCTTCTTTAACTTGCTCATTATAGGCAGGGTTAAAATCGATAGCCACTCTACCTAAAAGAACTAGATCAAATTCTTTTGATTGATCAAAGCTAATATAACTCATAGATCCACCTCTTCTTCGTTCTTCTATTATTTACAAACGAATTATAGCACGCTTTCAAAATGCGTGCAACATTAAATTAGCACATATTTTTCGCGTGCATTTTGAAAAAACGCAAAAAAAGAAGCATGAATTGCTTTACAGCAAGATTCACACTTCTTTTAAAGATTATATTTTGTTTTAATAATGATATCTGTAAATAACATCTCTTCTGTCATAAATTTATTATTCTGTAGTTGATTCGCTAATAATAGCAAAGAACGATAACCCTGCGTAAAACCATCTTGATCAATTAGAAAGTCAACTTGATTTTTTTTCAGCATCTCGATATTTTTCTCAGTTAAATCATAGATAATCACATACGGTCTGTCTTTCCCTGCCCTTTTTTTCAACACACGAGCAATTCCTGCTTGACCTCCTGAAAACACAACGACACCTTTTAAATTAGTATAGTTCTCTAATGTGTCACTTAAAATCTTTTCGACTTCATCGCTCGAATCAAAACTGCTTTGAACACCTGTTAATTTCAATTGCGGAAATGACTGTTTCAATTCTTCAACAAAACCAGCAACCCGTAAACTATTCACACTATTTCCAAAATATCCAGTAATAGCTAGGACATCTCCCTCTCCTTTTGTCAACATTCCTAATAATCCAGCAGCTGTCTTCCCGCTTTTAAAGTTATCCATTCCGACAAAGCATTGACGTTTACTACCAACAATGTCCGAATTGAATGTGATGACCTTAATGCCTTGTTCCGTAAGCTGATTGATTTTTTCCCTAATCGCCACACTATCAACTGGCATGATGGCAATTCCTTTTACACCAAGTTCTAACAAGCGTTCAAGTGCCTGTAACTGCGCCGCTTCATCGACCCCGTCTATTTCCTCTAAAAAGCAATCAATATTTCTTTTTTTTAGATCACCTATAACTGCTTGTAAACCTGATCGAATTGGAATCATAAAAGAAGATTTTGCCAATTGTGTCACAACACCTAATTTGATTGGTTCTTCTTTGGCCATCTTTTTTTTCTTCGGAACATAGTTCATTTCTTTCGCTATTGTTTTAATTTTTTCAGCAACCTCAGGATTGATTCGGCCGCGATTATTCAATGCTCGATCCACAGTTCCCCTAGATACTCCTGCTTTTTCAGCAATTTCTTTTATTGTTCCAGCCATTTGTTCTCTCCTTATTTACTTGATTTGCAAAATTATTTTGATTATTTATAAGCTTTCGTATGTATATTCTATCACAATATAAAAAAGCACGCAATTTTGCGTGTTTTATTTTAAAATGTAGTTTACTTTAATTTATATTTTCAAAAAAAGCACCTCAGCTCAGACTGAGGTACTTTTTTAATAAGTTATTTTTTCTGATCATCTTCATCCATTTTCAGAACCGCCATAAAGGCTTCTTGAGGAACTTCCACGGATCCAATTTGTTTCATCCGTTTCTTCCCTTCTTTTTGTTTCTCTAACAATTTA
This sequence comes from Enterococcus sp. DIV2453a, assembly GCF_050533535.1. NCBI lineage: Bacteria > Bacillati > Bacillota > Bacilli > Lactobacillales > Enterococcaceae > Enterococcus > Enterococcus sp. DIV2453a. The sequence continues at coordinate 1,923,920 of NZ_CP172899.1, forward strand.
CGTTTACGAGAAACATCGCCACCATAGCATTTAGCCAGTACGTTTTTGCGTAAGGCTTTAATATCTGAACGAGCCACAATTTTTTGACCAATTGCCGCTTGAACTGGGACTTCAAACTGTTGACGTGGAATTAGTTTTTTCAGTTTCTCAACAATCGCTTTACCACGCTCAAATGCGAAATCTCGGTGAACAATAAAGCTTAACGCATCCACTTTTTCAGCATTTAATAGAATATCCATTTTCACTAGGCGGCTAGTACGATAGCCAGCCATTTCGTAATCTAAGGATGCATAGCCTTTTGTACTTGATTTCAATTTATCGAAAAAGTCAAACACGATTTCAGATAACGGAATTTCATAAACTACGTTTACACGATAATCGTCTAAGTAATCCATTGTAATGAATTCGCCACGTTTACGTTGTGATAATTCCATTACTGCTCCTACATAATCATTTGGCACCATGATTTGCGCTTTAACATAAGGTTCTTCCACAGATTCAATCGTTACTGGTTCTGGAAATTCAGCTGGGTTGTCAACAACAACGGTTGTTCCGTCAGTTTTATTAACGTGATAGATTACAGACGGTGCTGTTGTAATTAACTCTAAATTAAATTCTCGTTCCAAACGTTCCTGAACAACATCCATGTGCAGCAAACCTAAGAAACCACAACGGAAACCAAACCCTAAAGCTTGCGATGTTTCCGGTTCAAATTGTAACGCCGCATCATTTAATTGTAATTTTTCTAATGCTTCCCGTAAATCGTTGTAGCGCGACGTATCAATTGGATATAAACCACAATAAACCATTGGATTCATTTTGCGATAGCCTGGTAGTGCTTCTGCTGCTGGATTGTCGGCCAAAGTCACTGTATCCCCGACCCGTGTATCTTGAACCGTTTTAATGCTAGCGGTGATATAGCCCACATCACCAACCATTAAATAATCACGAGCAATTGGTTTCGGTGAAAAAACGCCGACTTCTGTTACATCAAACGTTTTACCGTTACTCATCATTTGGATTTTATCCCCAGGACGAACGACACCGTCAATTACACGGATGTTTAAAACGACCCCCCGATAACTATCGTAAATAGAGTCAAAAATCAAAGCCTTTAAAGGAGCCTCAATATCGCCTGATGGAGCTGGTACATACTCCACCACTTGTTCTAAAATATCTTCAATACCAATCCCTGCTTTTGCACTTGCTAAAACAGCTTCCGATGCATCAATTCCAATTACGTCTTCAATCTCTGTCCGAACACGCTCTGGATCAGCGGCGGGTAAATCAATTTTATTAATAACAGGTAAAATTTCTAAGTCATTATCCAATGCCAAATAGACATTTGCTAGCGTTTGCGCTTCAATTCCTTGCGCCGCATCAACAACTAGAACAGCCCCTTCACAAGCTGCCAAGCTACGAGAAACTTCATAGGTGAAATCGACGTGCCCTGGTGTGTCAATCAAATGGAAAGTATAGGTTTCACCATCTTTGGCTGTATAGTTTAATTCAATTGCGTTTAATTTGATGGTAATGCCGCGTTCTCTCTCTAAATCCATTGAATCAAGTAATTGATCTTGCATTTCTCGACTGCTAACTGTATTTGTTTTTTCCAAAATCCGGTCGGCTAAAGTTGACTTCCCATGGTCAATGTGGGCAATGATCGAGAAATTACGAATTTTCTCTTGTCTTGCTTTCATTTCTTTATTGTTCATTTTTTGCCTCATTTCTTTTAAGAAAAGCTAGCTCCCTGCTAGCTTCATCAATCAATTGTTATATTTTAGTTGCCTTTTTTATCAAATTATCATGTTTAAAGGTCTAGGATAATCAGCACTTTTCATTATACCAATTTTTGAAGAAGATTTAAAGCACTTCCCTTTTATTCTTTTGGTTTCGAAAGGCTAACAGAGTTTCGAAAAATTTGGTATACTAAAAACAGTAAATTTATTGGAGATGGAAAAATGGATGAACAAGAATTTCGAAAGCAACTGACCTTAAAGCCTGTTGAGGAAGGACACATTGATCAATTTAATGAACTTCTTTCCTATGTTTTTCAAGTAACTGAAGCAGATATTGAAGAAAGTGGTTTTGAAAACAAACGCGCATTTATCAAATCAAAACAACCGATTTTAGAACTTTCAAAAGTATTTGGCTGGTTTCACGAAAATCAATTAATTTCACAAATTGCTATCTATCCATGCGAAGTCAATATCCATGGTGCTTTGTATAAAATGGGCGGCGTTACTGGTGTCGGTACCTATCCTGAATATGCCAACCACGGTTTAATGAAAGACTTGATTCAAACGGCATTAGAAGAAATGCGCCAAGATAAACAGTGGATTTCTTATCTTTTCCCTTACAACATTCCTTATTACCGACGTAAAGGTTGGGAAATCATGTCCGACAAGTTATCTTTTAAAATTCGGGATACGCAATTACCAAAAACCGTTCCTGTTCCGGGAATGATTGAACGGTTAGCTGTCGATCACCCAGATGTCTTTGATGTCTATGCGCGATTCGCTCGTCAAAATCACGGCGCGCTCATTCGTAGTGCCTTCAACTGGGAAGAATATTGGCGTTTCGAAAACGAGGAAGAACGGACTGCTGCTGTCTATTATGGTGCCAATCAAGAACCTTTAGGAGTACTTTTCTATTGGGTGGCCGATGAGGTATTTCATATTAAGGAAATGTTTTACTTGAACCAAGAAGCCCGAAATGGCTTGTGGAATTTTATTACTGCGCATTTTTCGATGGTTTATTGGGTCAAGGGCGATATCTATAAAAACGAACCACTAGCCTTTCTTTTAGAAGACAGCCAAATTAAAGAAAGCATTGAACCCTATTATATGGCTCGAATTGTTGATGTCAAAGCCTTTTTAGAAAATTTTCCTTTTGAAAGTACGGCTAAGCCCTTCCATTTTGTCGTTAAAGATCCTGTGGCTGAGTGGAATAATGGTATTTTTGGCTTAATTTGGGATGAAAATGATCAAGTGACCATTACGGATGAACCTTTAGGCACCGCCGTTCACTTAGATATTCAAACACTAACTTGTTTAGTCATGAATTACCGACGCCCTTCGTACTTACATCGAATTGAGCGCATTGATACAGATAAAGAAACTTTAAATTCTTTGGAACGGATTTTTCCTGACCAGGAAGCTTATTTCAGTGATTATTTCTAAACCCTTGGATTGGAGACAGACAAATGACAAAAATTTATTTTGCAGGACCTTTATTTTCGCAAGCTGACTTACGTTATAATGCCTATTTAGTCGAACAAATTCGACAATTGGATAAAACAATCGATCTTTATTTACCACAAGAAAATGCGGCGATTAACGACAAATCGGCTTATGCCGATAGTAAAATGATTGCCTTAGCAGATACAGAAAATGTCCTTGCTAGCGATTTATTGGTTGCTTTATTAGATGGCCCAACCATTGATGCGGGCGTAGCTTCCGAAATTGGTGTTGCTTATGCCAAAGGAATTCCGGTGGTTGCCCTTTACACAGACAGCCGCCAACAAGGTGCTGATAATCACCAAAAGCTTGATGCTTTGAACGAAGTCGCTGAAAATCAATTCCATTATTTAAACCTTTACACAGTTGGTTTAATTAAATTGAATGGTCGGGTTGTTTCTTCAGAAGAGGACTTGTTGGAAGAAATTAAGCAACGATTGTAAAAGTATATATTATATATAGGGCGAAAGAAAAAACTCAAAAGTTAGACTAACTTTTGAGTTTTTTCTTTCTAATCCTTACTTTTTTATTTCTTATTTTCAAAACTTAAATTAAGAGACAAAAATATTATTTTAAACTAATTGTCTATGTATAAAGGATATTTTAAGCTATAATAGTTATGATTTTACATTTTACATTTGGGGGTTTATACATGTTTCGTTTTATTATTGGCATAACTGCTTTTATTTTAAGCTTTGTCGGTTACGGCATATATCTAAGAAAAAAAGAAGTGCCACGTGACTTTATTCCTATTATTATTTTCTCTTCAATAATTGTAGCTATGTTTTTAGGCGGTCTTCTTAACATTCTAAAAGTCATGATACTTATTATTATTTTCAGTGGTATATTCTTATTGTTATTTGATTTTTGGAAAAATAAAAGTATTCGGCGATCTTTAAAAGATCTATTATCGCCAGGTATACTTTTTTTCCTGTTATTTAGTTTTATTTTCTTTCTTGTTAGTCGAAACAGACTATTCATGCATTACGATAATTTTTCACATTGGGCTTTAATTGTTAAATCAATGTCTCTGACAAATAGCTTTCCTAGTTTTAAAACGGATGTCATAATGTTTACTTCTTATCCACCAGGATCGGCTGTTTTTATTTATTATTTTATTAAATTAGTTGGCGTCACAGAAAGCAATGCTATTTTTGCACAAATATTATTAATTTTAGCTTCCATAACGACCATCTTTAATTGGAAAAATATTTTTTCTACCAGCTTTTCGCAAAAACAAAATAAAAATGTTAAAAAACTACTAGTATTCTTTTTGGCTGTTTTTTCATTTTACTTGTTTAAAGGCCCAACTTCTCTAATGGATCTTTTGGTAGACAATCTATTGCTGCTTTTGGGAACAGCAACCATGAATATTATTTTTTATTACTATCATGATTTCAAACGCGGCTTAATCCTGTCAAGTCCGTTAATGATTAGCCTTTTACTAGTGAAAAATAGCGGAGTTATTTTCATTGGATTAAATACTATATTTTTACTAATAAGTTTTTGGAATTGCTATGTCTTAGGGAAAGAGCGTTGTACAAAAAAAGAACTGTTCCAATTTTTATTACTCTTACTAACGCCCTGGATTTCTTTTTTTCTTTGGCTACGCCATACAAAATATGTATATCCAGATGGAATGTCTGGGAAGCATGATATGAGTATTGCTTACTATAAAAAAATATTTTCAGAAAAAAGTTTTTCAGATATTGTTGAAATAAGCAAACGGTTTTTACTTAGAATGTTCTCCTTTACAAGCTCAAATTTTCTATACGAATTGTTACTTTTCATTATAATTGCACTAGGGATTGCCTTCTATCTTAATAAAAAAACTGCTATTCCGATTAAAACATTAAAGCTACAAATTATCAGTAGTTTGGTTTTATTTTTAGGTTATATGTGTATTTTGTGGGCGATGTATCTTCTTTCTATGCCGACTCCAGAAGCTTTAAACTTAGGAAGTTTTGATCGTTACGCTGGAAGTATTTTTAACTTTCTAATTGCTTTTATTATTGTGCAACTGCTGTGTTATATAGCTAAAACAGACAATTATAAAATTATCATGACTTCCTTGTTATCATTAACGCTATTGTTCTCCTGTGTTATATTTGTTCGAATTTCTGATTACTCATCAATCTTTTTAAGTAATCGTTATCCAAATAGCTTACGCGAACAAATAGAGCAAGCCTTACCTAATTCAAAAAATGCTTTAAAAGACAGAGACACTTCACATTCATATGCTGTCTATTCACCAGCCAGCAAAAATGATGCTGGTTACTCAGGTTTCTTTTTACGATATAAATTATTTAATAAAAATTCTTCTGTAATTTATGATTTAAATGATTCTTCTACTTTTAATGATAAAATTAAAGGTAAGGATTACTTAGTTGTAGTGAAAGATGATCCTAAAATCTTGGAATACATTCAACGTAATAATTTAACTAAAGTAGAAAATAACACGTATAAACTTCAGTAAAAAAAGAACGAGCGAATTCGCTCGTTCTTTTTTTATACTTCTTCTATCGGTTCATTTTCAAAAACTAATTGATTGTCTAATAGACTAATCGTGACTTTTGTTTTTGGCATTACTCGACCAGAAACAATTTCTTTTGCTAATGGTGTTTCGACTTCGCGAGTAATGAAACGTTTTAACGGACGAGCTCCATAAGCTGGCTCATACCCATTTTCAGCAATCCATGTTTTAGCTTCATCAGTGATTTCCAACACAATTTCTTGTTGCTCTAAACGATGAGCAAGTTGTGCGGTCATTTTACCAATGATTCCTTTCACATTATCCAAGCTCAATGGTGTGAATAAAATAGTATCATCAATTCTGTTTAAGAACTCTGGTTTAAAGTGTCCTTTTAGAATATTCATGACTTGATTTTCAACTTCTTCTGGAATTGTTCCTTCAGGTGTCACACCTTCCAATAAAAGCTGAGAGCCGATGTTACTTGTCATAATTAAAACCGTATTTTTAAAATCAACGACCCGACCTTTAGAATCTGTCAAACGACCATCATCTAAAACTTGTAATAAGATATTAAAGACATCTGGGTGCGCTTTTTCAATTTCGTCTAATAAGACAATTGTATAAGGGTTTCGACGAACAGCTTCTGTTAACTGGCCACCTTCTTCATAACCAATATAGCCTGGAGGGGCACCAACCAAACGAGACACGGCATGTTTTTCCATGTATTCACTCATGTCAATCCGTACCATATGATCTTCAGAATCAAACAAATCTTCAGCTAAAGCTTTAGCAAGTTCTGTTTTACCAACACCAGTTGGTCCTAAGAAAAGGAACGAACCGAGTGGGCGATTTGGATCTTGTAAGCCTGCTCTTGAACGAATCACCGCATCACTAACAGCATCGACGGCTTCATCTTGACCAATCACACGTTTGTGTAATGTTTCATTCAGTTTCATTAATTTTTCTCGTTCGCCTTCAACTAATTTTGTCACAGGAATGCCGGTTAAACGACCGACCACTTGCGCAATTTCGTTTTCAGTAACCGATTCTTGTACCATTTTGACGTTATCTTTAGCGTTCTTTTCTTCCAATTCTTTCAATTCATGTTCTAATTGTGGAATTGTTCCATGACGCAAAACAGCCGCTCGTTCTAAATCATAATTATTTTCAGCATCTTCTAATTCGTGTTTTGCTTTATCAATCTCTGCACGTTTGTTGGAAACCGCATTAACTTCTTCTTTTTCCGTTTCCCATTGCATTTTCATTGAGTTGGCTTCTTCACGCAAATCTGCTAATTCTTCTTGCAAGTTGGCTAACCGTTTTTTACTTGCATCATCTGATTCTTTTTTCAAGGCCGCTTCTTCAATTTCTAGTTGCATTAACCGACGTGTTACTTGATCGAGCTCTGTAGGCATCGAATTCATTTCCACTCGAATCGTTGCGCTTGCTTCATCGACTAAGTCAATCGCTTTATCTGGTAAGAAACGATCAGTAATATAGCGATCGGATAAAGTAGCGGCAGCAACTAAAGCATTGTCATGAATATTCACGCCGTGGTGAATTTCAAATCGTTCTTTTAAGCCACGCAAAATAGAAATGGTATCTTCTACTGTTGGTTCTTTGACTAATACTTTTTGGAAACGACGTTCTAAGGCTTTATCTTTTTCCATATATTGGCGATATTCATCAAGCGTTGTGGCACCGATTAAATGCAATTCACCACGTGCTAGCATCGGTTTTAATAAATTCCCGGCGTCCATACTGCCTTCAGTTTTACCAGCTCCGACGATATTATGAATTTCATCAATGAATAAAATGATTTTGCCATCACTTTTTTTCACTTCTTTTAAAACAGCTTTTAACCGTTCTTCAAATTCGCCACGGAATTTTGCTCCCGCAATTAAGGCACCCATATCTAAAGAAAAAATGGTTTTATCTTTTAAGTTTTCGGGGACATCTTTACGAACGATTCGTTGTGCTAATCCTTCAACAATCGCTGTTTTACCAACACCTGGTTCACCAATTAAGACTGGATTATTTTTAGTTTTTCTTGATAAAATCCGAATAACGTCACGAATTTCTTCGTCACGACCAATGATTGGATCTTGTTTTCCTGCTTTTACTTGTTGTACTAAGTCAACACCGTATTTTTCTAGTGCTTTATATTGTTCTTCCTGGTTTTGAGAAGTCACACGATCTCCTCCTCTCATCTCTTCAATATTTTTTCTTAACTCTTTTTCTGTAATGCCTTGTTGCATTAAATATTTTGTTAAACGATAATTTTTCAATTTCATTAAAGCTAAAAGTACAATTTCGGTTGATAAAAATTCATCTTGGAATTCTTCTCGAAGTGAATCAGCTTCTTGCAATAAATGGAACAAATTTTGACTTAAATTTTGACCATATTGCACATTACCGCCTGCCACACTTGGATATTCATCTAACGCGTTATCTACTTCTCGTTCAAATGCATCAACATCTAAACCAGCATCTGTGTAAAAATTACGCCCAAAATGGTTTGGTTGAAGAAAAATTTTCCATAAATGTGCAATATCAATTTCTTGATGTTGCCGTGTCACCGCAACTTTTTGAGCTTCAGCAATCGCCTCTTGTAGCGTTGTTGTCATTTTTTCAATATTCATAAACGATCCCTCCCGTTTATTGTTTTGTCTTTTTTTATTTTAACATTCTTTACAATTATTATTATCCGACTTTTGATGGATTTCTTCAAAAGTTAAGGTATTCGTAAACCTTATAAATTTATTATACCCTATTGGTCAGTAAAGGTCAATAAATAAATTGACCTTTTTTGACCTTTTTGATAAAAAAAAACCTAAAACAGTTAAATATCACTGTTTTAGGGCTTTTTTCGCAATAACAACTAGTTTGACCAACTCTTTATTACATTGATTTATTAAAAATAAAGTTTTAACGTAAGATACTTTTTATCGGCATGGCTAACCAAAATAGCCAAACTGGTTATTGCTAAAAATAATTCGTACTCATAACCACTAAAACCACTTGCCAAACCAAAAGAAAAAATAGCTCCGACTAAAACTGCTATGAATCCTACTGATACCAATGGAATTAAAAAGCCAATAATCATAAATAATCCACCAATTAATTCAATTGCCGCTACACCATACACGAAAAGGCTTGGCAAACCAATACTAGCAAAAAACGCTAAAGTATCTTCCAATGACGTTACTTTCATCACTCCATGAATTAACATCGTCGCCCCTAGCCAAATTCTAATCACTTGAATGCCTCGCTGTTGTTTATCCATACTTCTCCTCCTTTGTTTGCATTAAATAGTTAATGTAACTATTTAAGTTACATTATAAAGGATAAATCGAAAAAGTATAGAAAAAAACAAACGTATTTAACAATACGTTTGTTTTTTAATATTACTATAAAACTTATATTTTTTCTTAATACAATTAACTTTCCTTTCAAGTGAAACATACTAAGATTAGACTACATCGTCCAATGACCAGGTTACTGTCGATTGATATACTTTTGATATTTCTCCTACATTTGCAGGCACAGTTAATTTTATCTCTTCAAAAGGAAAATATAGTTGCCAAGTTCCACTTCCTTGTGCTCCAGTTGCTGTGATTATTGATTGGGCTGTTGCACCCGATCGAAAAGCTTGAGAACCTAACATCGGTCCATTGGTAAAACCAGTCGTTACTGATTCCTCATCTGTATTAGCATATTGAACTTTTTGAAGCTGAGTGTCCGCAAAGTTTAAGGTAATTCCTTCTCCTTGTGGTAAAGATTTACCAGTTTTATCTTTAAATTCAGATAAACTAACGTTTAATTTCCAACCTGTGCTAGTTGGTCGATTATCTTCTAGACGTAACATAAAACCAGCTTGTTGTAATTCGGGACTTCCTACATAGCTAGCTGAATTTAGTCCATAACTTTTTGCCGTTGGCGAAATCGTTTGTTTGCCAAAATCAAACGTACTTGGTGTCCCCATCAATACAGGTCGTTGCCCACTCCATTTCGCATATAAAGTTACAGTCCCATTATTAGTAGCAGTTAATGTCGAAATTATTTGTTTATCCGTATAGACAACTGCACTTGTCCGTGTCCTTGACCAACCAAGGAACGTATTACTCTCTTTCGTAAAGGTGTTGGCTGGTAATGGCTTGCCTGTTCCATAAATAAAACTAGCGTTAGGCATAGTACCAGTTCCCCCATTCGCATCAAACTTTACGGTATAAGCGTTCCCCTTCCAAACAGCATAATAGGTCTTAGCTGAGGCATAATTAACGAGAGGGTTTGTTGTAATATCTGGTGTTGTGGCACTGGCTGTTGTCGCCCAACCTTGAAAAATATAGCCTGTTCTTGTTGGCTTCACAACCGTGCTTAAATTAACTACTGTCCCAAAAGTATAGGCTTTAGCAGCCGTACCACCCGAGCCCCCATTGGCACTAAAAGTCACATTCACTGAGATTGGTTTCCAAATAGCTTTCAGAGTTATTTTTGTGGTAGTTGACGTAGACGTAAAGCTAATCGTTGCTCCAGGTTGATATTTTTTGGTTGGTGTTTCAACATCTTGCCATTCTACAAAAGTATAACCACTAAGCGTTGGTTTGGCTGTTGGAATGACAATTTTGCCGGCATCATTCACATCTAACTGGATTGTTTGCGGAGAAGGTAAATCTTTCACTCCACTTCCAGGAACTGTAATACTCGGTAAATTTTGTTCATAGGCTACTTGAGCAAACTCTGTGCTAAAGGTAATTTCATCACTAACTGCTGTTAAAGTGGCTCCTGCCTTAGCTTCTTTAGCAGAATATTGAAATTGGTTAATTGCTTTTTGATTCTCTGCATCTGGCACTAAAAAACTCATAATCGCATCTAATGTCTCACTTGGTTTGATTGTCGTTGCGCCAAAATCGACATAGATTGCTGTGATTAAAGCTGAATTAGCGGGTTTAGTTGTAGTGAACCCTAAACTGGTTAGTTTAGTGGCATTCCACGCTTGCAAATCATTGTTAGCATAACTAGGCAATTGTGAGACAGGCTTAGTTGTATAGTAAGTTTTGGCTGTCCCATTATTACTGGTCAAGTTTGTAAACCCGATGCTGCCTGTTGAACCACGACCATCACTAGAAGAAGGTAAAATATTATACAAGCGAACGTTATTGAAGTTTGTATTTCCAGAATTTTTAATGACCGTTTGCATTTGCGGGGTGCCTTTGCGATCTACCGCAAAGATATTCGTATTTGACCAAGCTTGCGTCGCGGAGCCACGAGCATTAGTAGCGCTGTCTAACTTAGAAGAATCCACAACAGAAAAGCCAATATTAGAAGTAGATGAGTTAATCACGTAGCTATTTTCGTTCGTGTTGTCTAAGCCAATTTTTTTTGCTTCTGCAGCAGATAATTGAGTAAGTACACCATGAAAGAAATCAGTTGCCTTAGGGCTACTATAGGCGATATAAGGAATTTGATAGCTTCCAGAAGCCGCTGAACTATCCACTACAAATTCTAAAGGAATCCGAAAAATACTAGCCGCTCCCGTTACTTTAGATTTATAAGCCGTGCTGGACGTCTTAAAACGATAATAATTATAAGTTGTGTCATTTATAGCTAAGGTTTCAGCGGTCACCGAAGCTGGATAGGTCACTTGATTACTCTCATCAATAAAATCTTTTTTCGTAGTCGCTTTTAAACGTAACTGTTTGGGAACTTTAATTGTAATAATGGGATTCTCCCAATCCCCAAAAGAAGTATCTGTATAGTAGCCATGATTTCTCCCGACTATTTCATAGTTAATCGTGTCCCCAGGCAGTTTATTTTCACTATTAACACTGGTAAAGCTAGCACCACCACGTAAAGCTACGCCTTTATTATAATATACTACATTATTGTTTAATTTAAGCTCTGTAGGAGTCCCCGTTGCATCTTGGTACTGCATTGTGGCTCCAAAGGTGATTGGATTAGTCTTGCTAGAAAGCCCTGTGCCGTCTGGCCACTTTCCACTAGGCCAACTTTTGACCTGATATCGAAAGACCATCCCATTCCCAGGAGGTAACGAATTGGCAGTTGTGCCATCGGTTCCCATAGGAATAATATCAATGGTTGAAATATACTCATTGATTGCTAAAGTCGGTAAAGCTGGACTAAAGCTACCAGTCTTAGCCGGTGTACTACTCCAAACAGAACGACTCGTTCCAGTTACAGCATTTTTAATATGATACAAAGGGCGATAATAGGCGGGGGCACTCACTCCATCAGTCAAACCTAAAATATATAAATTAGTAAAGTTTCCCTTTGCTGATCCTGCAGTTAATTCTTGTAATTTATATGTCACTCCTTGAATTGGTTTGGCGCCAGTATTCTTAATAGTAATTATGCGGTTAAATGAACCATAGCCAAAAGTGTAAAAAGTTCCAGCTGTTGCTATACTGTCTAAGTTATTAACTGTGTTGGTAGAACCTGTGACAGTCGAATGATAGCCTGTTCCTGACAATTGAAAATCTGGCCGAGAACGTTTTATATAACGTTTCGTAGTGGTGAGCGTATTTATTTTCCCATTCAGGTATTTTACCTTCATTCCAAAATTAACGGAAAAAGAACTCCCTTCTGCATACGTTTTATTCAAAGTAACCTTTGTGTCGAGATAGGTTAAATCAATTCGAGTTGCTGGGTTGTCTAAAATATTTGGTGAGAGAGTTACTAACTTCTGATAGTACCGAGTAAAACCCACTGGCACACTAGGATCTTGTGCATTTGTGACCCCGGTTTTTAATAATTTATTGGCTAAATTTCCCGTTAGTGTAGCTCCCGTGGGAATTTCAACATACACTTGATGCTCATAACTAGGGTCTAAATTCGCTCTAGCTAAATAATTAAACCAATAACTATGTCCTATAACAATATCACCGTCAAAATAATTGTCATCACTAGGAACTGCGTAACTAGAACTTACATTTGAAGCACTAGAACCAGCCACATTAGTTTTTAAGACTTTATTTGCCGCTGAACTTGCTATTTGTGTCCCCGTATTATCAAACACCTTCGCTTGGAGATTATTCCACACAATTTGTTCAGGTGGGATTTTGGCATCATAGACATTATTAAATTTAAAACGTAAATTAATCGTCTCTAAAGTTGTCTTGGTTTCTTTCAAGCGAATAATTAATTTTTTATTGGCCGTATCGTTTACATACGAAGCCACAATGGAGTTAGCACTAGGTGTACTAGGTGTCACCAACGAAAATATCGGTGCTGTACTATCAAAGTCTTTAAAAATCGGGTCACTTTTACTTGGATAAAAGCCATAAGGAAGCTCAATCGAAGTACCAGTGAGGCCCGCTTGGCTGATGGAAACTGGTAAAGAAACAGTTAAGTAATCTGGTGCTGTTCCTGTCGCAGGGTCAGTATATGTACGATAAGTGGCTGGTGCAGTCAAACCGACCATAATCCCATTCGCTTTAGCGGCAATGTTTTTAGACTTAACGACGGGGTTGCTTTTTTCATTTTCCTTTGTTTGCTTCTGCTCACTACTCTTCTGGGTCTCTTGTGGCACTACTACTTGCTCTTTCACAATCGTCACGTCTAAATTATTAGCCAACGTTTCTTGGTTTTTATCTTTGACTGACAAGGTAAAGGTTCCTGCTTTTGTTGTCGTTAACAGCAAGTAACTCTCCCCCAACTGGGCTAAGTCTCTTAAAACCAAGCTATGTTGTTCTTGATTATAAGAACTATGCTCCTGCAATTGTTGGTTCTTTTGGGGATTATATTGAATTTCCTGAGGCAATTGGATTTCCGCCCAAGTTACATTACTAGTTATTTTTAGATAAAAATCCGCTCCGGCAGTTACTTGACGTTCTGATTCTTGTTGTGACCAAGTAAAGGAAACAGTTTCTACTTCTTTCGTTGCTTCAGTTGCTTGAGTTTTTTCAATTGAAGAATCGGTTGTTTCAGTTGTTTCTATCGTTTGCTTGGACGGTTCTGATAGCTTAGGTAATGAATCTTCAATAATTTGTTGCATTTCACTCGTTACTGTTGTTGACTCAGTCCCCTCAGCTAAGCCATTAATTGGTAAAATCATCGTGCCTAATAATATGACACAGATTAGATTAGTCATTTTCTTGTTCATAACCAACACCTGCTTTTCCTTTTTATTTCTTTACTATTTAGTTCTACTCTTTTTAAGGTAAAAATAAATGCTAACTACAACGAGGACCATTGCACTACCGCCCACTAACAAAAACGGTTGCCTTTTTGCTGAAGGTGTATTCGTCGACCATTGTTTTATTTGCGTTTGTGTAATTGTAAAATCTTTTCGCCACTGCCATTCGCGATTACCAGCGCTTACTTGGCTGTGAACAGTATAAGTTCCCGCTGGCAGGACAACGTCATTCAATGGCAGATCCATAGCTAATAGCGAATTAGGTGCCACTGTCACATCTGCTTGTACTTTTTTTAGTAACTCTTTTGTCTGACCTTTTTTGGTTAACCAATTGGTAATTGTTGCTTCTTTCATAACTTTTGGTTGCCGATTTTGGTATGTTACTTGAACCACAGGTTGGCCAGCACTGATCGTTGTACCAACTTTTTTTAGTTGCAATTCTGCTCCTTCATCAAATGGTTGTTTATCTTCTGTCAACATGACGGAAATAGTATACGCATAGGTTGATGTAAACTGATTACTTGTTAATGATTCATCCTCTAATTGTTTAATAAACCGTAATGCGCCTAATTTAACTCCAGAAAATGGCTCTTTGGGTATTTTGATTTCATAATTCACTATTTTTTCTTCAAAGTTTTTTACAGTGACCGTAGCTTCCTTATTTTGCAAATGAACAATTTGTGTGATGGAATTTGTCAAACTAGAATCTAGTTTGGGGCTCGTCTGCGTATAGTCAATCTGTCCTTCCGTTCCGTTCACTGCATCATGAATACTTAAAGCGACAGTTACGGGCTCTTTTTGCAAACTTCTGATTTTCACTTGAATAATCTGCTGATTACTTGGCCGAACACCTAAATAAAAATAAGTTTGGTTCTTATCTAGCTGATTATCTGGTATCACACTTTCAACTGTGAAACCCGCCAGTGGCTGTGGCTCTGGTTGTTGGGATAAAGCAACTTCGAAGCGTAAAAAGATTAGATAACAGCTAACTATAAAACAGAGATAACAGAATATTTTTATTCCATTCCCCGTCGTTTTATTTGGGACTTGTGACAATTTCATTACAATCAACTTTCCCTCCATTCTTTTAATAATTATCGTTAATAGACTCATTATAGCTAAAGATACACAAAAAAAAATTTTGAATTTTTAAACCCATAATTAAAAAATGATATATGCTTATCCTATAAGGGTTTGATAGCGCTTTACACCTATGAAAACACCTAAATTCCATCTTTTTTTGAAAATATCTCCTTTATAATCTAAAGAAAAACCAAACAAATAGCGAGCAAACGTCAAAAGGTAAATAAATGAATTATACCTTTTGACGTTTGCTCGCTAAAAATTAATACTTTTTCTTCTTATTTCTACTAAATAACTTTTCAACTTTTTTTCTGAAAATAAAAAAAGCGCTCAGGAAGAAACTGTTTTTTCCTGAACGCTCTTTTTTATCCTAAACCAACACGTTCAAAAATCGTGTCAACATTTTTTAAATGATAATGATAATCAAAGGCATCATCTAGCTCTTCTTTTGATAAGACAGATGTAATTTTTTCATCCGCATCTAACAACGGACGGAACGCCGTTTGATGATCCCATGCGTAAGCTGTTTTTGGTTGGACCAGATCATACGCTTCTTCACGTGTCATGCCATGGTCAATCAATTTTAACAAGACACGTTGGCTATAAATTAGTCCATAGGTCGCATCCATGTTACGTTTCATATTTTCTGGGAAGACCGTTAAGTTTTTGACAATATTACCAAAACGATTCAACATGTAATTTAGCAAAATCGTCGTATCGGGAATAATAATCCGTTCAGCAGACGAGTGAGAAATATCTCGTTCATGCCATAAACTCACATTTTCAAAGGCAGTAATGACATGACCACGAATCACACGTGCCAAACCAGTCATATTTTCAGAACCAATTGGATTCCGTTTATGCGGCATTGCCGAAGATCCTTTTTGTCCTTTTGCAAAAAATTCTTCTACTTCACGCGTTTCTGATTTTTGTAGACCACGAATTTCTGTTGCAAATTTTTCAATACTTGTCGCAATTAATGCCATAGCAGAAACATATTCTGCATGTAAATCACGTGGTAAAACTTGTGTCGAAATCTCTTGAGCGCGGATCCCCAAATGTTCGCAAACATATTCTTCAACAAATGGTGAAATATTGGCAAAGGTACCTACGGCTCCACTGATTTTACCTGCTTCGACACCTTTGGCTGCATGTTCAAAACGTTCAATGTTGCGTTTCATTTCAGAATACCACAACGCTAATTTCAAACCAAATGTAGTCGGTTCTGCATGAACACCATGCGTTCTTCCCATCATGACCGTATGTTTATACTCTTTGGCTTTGGCTCCGACAATCTCCGTAAATGTTTGTAAATCTTTCCGTAAAATATCATTCGCCTGTTTCAATAGATAACCATAGGCAGTATCCACAACATCTGTGCTGGTTAAGCCATAGTGCACCCATTTTCGCTCTTCACCAAGCGTTTCTGAAACGGCACGGGTAAAAGCGACAACATCATGACGGGTTTCTGCTTCAATTTCTAAAATACGTGCAACATCAAATGATGCATTTTCTCGGATTTTTTGTACATCTTCTTTAGGAATTTCGCCAAGTTCTGCCCAAGCTTCATCCGCCAAAATTTCAACTTCTAGCCATGCCTTGTAGCGGTTCTCATCTGTCCAAATTGCGCCCATTTCGGGTCTTGTATAACGATCAATCATTGTACCTTATCCCCTCTTTACTCCTCAATTTTTGAAAAATAATTACGACCAAATCTTTGTTTCTTTAATTTCTTCCAGTGTTTCATCGATTTCTTTGGTTAATATAGTAATATGCCCCATCGCTCGTTGCGCTTTTGCTTCACTATGGCCATAATAGTGGAAATGCCAATCTGGATGTTCATTAATAATGTCCATCGTTTCATAGGCTTCATTCCCAAGCACATTGACCGTAACCGCTTCTGACAACAGTTGAATCGTTGGCATTGGCCAATTACATAAACCACGAATATGCGTATCATATTGGCTAAAAGAACAAGCATCTATTGAAAAATTCCCAGCATCTTCTGGACGAGGTAAAATTTTATTTACATAAATCCCGCCTGTTTCTGTATAAAACATTTCAATTGAAAGGGTGCCGACTAAACCAACTGCTTTAGCAATCACCTTAGCAATTCGTTGCAACTCGCCACTGACTTCGTCATCAATTCGGGCTGGCGCAATCGTTTCATGTAGCTTACGCTCTTTTTTAATTGTTTCCACAACTGGAAATGTCGCAAATTCGCCACGACCATTACCAGAAATCAGAACAGATAATTCTTTTTCGTAAGGAATCCAAGCTTCCAAGACACAGGTTCCTTCTCTCAGAAGATTCATGGATGGCGCTAAGTCTGAAGTACTATGTAGTACATAACGACCTTCCCCTCGCGTATTCTTCAAGATACACGGATAACCAATGCCATCAATTGCTTCTTGAATATCAGTCGGACTAACAATCGTTGCATAAGGTGCAATCACAATATTATTATCTTCCAAGAAACTTTTTTCCATTAAGCGATCTTGCGTAATCGCTAAAATGTCTGTTCCTTGTGGTATATTCGCTAAATGTTGAATCGCTGTTAACGCATCAACATCTGCATGTTCAAATTCATACGTAATCACTTGGGCACGTTTTGCCAATTTCTCTAACGCTTCAGGATCATTATATGCTCCTAATAATTGCCAATCGGCAACTTGTGCAGCAGGACAATCAATTTGTGGATCTAGCACACCCACTCGAAACCCCATTTCTCTTGCACTAAGGGCCATCATTTTTGCTAAATGTCCGCCACCAATGATACCAATCACTTGACCAGGTAATAGTGGTTTATCCAAGTTCATCACAACTTTCCATCACAGTTTTATCCTTAAAATCCTTCTGCGGTTTCTCGTCGCAGTCTAGCCTTTAAGAGTGCTCTTTTTACATGATACAAGGAAAAAGGCTCAACTTCAAGTGCCAGCAGTGTTTCCCTTAGGTTTTCTCATCAGAATTTATTAACATACTTTAGGATAAAACAGCGGTAACTTACTACTCGTCTCTTTGTAACCAAGCTTTTTTCTCTTTTTCTCTTCAGATTGATGAAAACATTAAATTTTTCTAAACGATGATTAGGTCAAAAAAGTATGAAAGAAAAGCCACCTGACCTTATCTATCATACTTTTTTGAAACTATTCGTTACTTTCTGAGGTTTCTTTTAAACCATTGAATAAAAGATTTAAAATAATTGCGGTAATGCTGCTCATGACAATTCCATTACCAGTAAACATGCTAACAGTTTCTGGTACTTTATTAAAGAGCGTCGGCATAATATTAAAGCCTAAACCAAAGCCAATCGAGATGGCAATAATTAATAAATTTTTGTCATTTGAGTAGTCAACTTTTGACAACATCCGCATTCCTTGGACAGCCACCATTCCAAACATAACCAGCATTCCGCCGCCTAAAACTGGCTCTGGGATAATTTGGGCCATCGCACCAATTTTTGGTAATAAGCCTAAAATAATTAAGAAAAAAGCAGAAAAATAAATTGGTCGACGTGTTTTGATCCCAGATAATTGAACTAACCCGACATTTTGAGAGAAACCTGTATAAGGAAACGTATTAAAAATCCCCCCTAAAATGACGGCTAAACCTTCTGCATGATACCCACGACGTAAATCATCTTCGCCAATTTTCTTCCCTGTAATGTCTCCTAAGGCAAAATAAACACCTGTTGATTCAACCATACTAACAATTGAAATAATAATCATCAACACAATAGAAGAAAGATCAAACGTTGGTTTGCCAAAATAAAATGGCTGTGGAAAGTGAAACCACGTAGCTTGACCAACAGGAGACAAATCAACTAATCCCAGAAACGCAGCTAAAATTGTGCCACCGACTAGGCCGATTAACACGGCAATTGACTTGATAAAGCCACGTCCCCAAACTTGCACAACAATGATTAAGGCAATTGTTACAAATGCGAGGAGCAAGTTTTTAGGATCACCAAAACTTTTGTCCGTTGCTAAGCCGCCACCCATTTTTTCAACAGCAACAGGAATTAAGGTCAAACCAATAACTGTAATGACTGTGCCGGTGACTAAAGGCGGAAATAGACGCTTAATTTTTGAGAAAAATCCTGCAATAAGAACGACAAAAATGCCCGAAGCAATAATTGAACCGTAAATTGCACCAACCCCTTTGTTCGTACCAATCATGATTAAAGGCGCAACTGCTTGAATGGCACAACCTAAAACGACTGGCAAGCCAATCCCAAAAAACTTATTCACCGTTAATTGTAAAAGTGTCGCAACGCCGCACATAAAAATATCGATTGAAATCAAATACGTCATTTGTTGCGAATCAAAATTCAAGCCGGTTCCGATTAATAAAGGTACCGCAACTGCTCCAGCATACATCGCTAATAAATGTTGCAATCCTAAAACGGCGGCTTTCCCATTTGGTGTTTCCGTCTGTTGTGGTGTATTCAATTGTTTTGTTTCCAAGATTATGCATCCTCCTCTAAAAACGTCACCGTTCCTTCACTTAATGAAGCGATACGTGCTAAAGAGACTACATTTAAGCCCATGTCTTCTAATAACTGACGACCATCTTGGAATGATTTTTCAATTACGATACCAATTCCTTCAACCTTTGCACCAGCCTGTTGGCATAATTCTACCAATCCTTTAGCAGCTTGTCCGTTAGCTAAAAAGTCATCAATAATCAACACTTTATCAGCATCAGATAAAAATTTTCTTGAAATTGAAATTTGACTTGTCACTTGTTTTGTAAATGAATAAACTGAAGCCGTTAAAAGCTCTTCATCCATGGTTAAACTTTTTGCCTTACGAGCGAAGATCATTGGCACGCCTAATTTTTGCGCTGCGTATAAGGCAGGAGCGATTCCTGATGCTTCAATTGTAATTACTTTGGTAATGCCTGCTTCTGCGAAAACCTCAGCAAAACGATTACCCATAGCCTCCATCAATTCTGGATCCACTTGGTGCGTAATAAAACTATCTACTTTTAAAACACCTTCACCTAATACACGGCCATCATTTTTAATACGTTCGACTAATTCCTTCACAATATGAACTCCTTTACTTATTTTTCGATAGATGCTTTGTTCTCATCCTGAGGAAAGGACGGTTCGTTAAAAACGAACGAAATAAAACAAAGTGCTATTTATATTCGTGTTCTAACAAAAGAAAAAAGCCCATTTTGCCAAAGCAAAAAAGGGCTATCCGCTCTTCTTCACTTATAGACCAGCATTTACGGTGCTGGGTAGAGACGGTCAACCGTATTTTGACCTTATACAAGCTTCTATGTTTCTCTAGGATAGTACAAAAATCTCTAACTTTCAATGGTTTAACAACTTTTTTTCATTAGAATTTTCAAATAATTGGTTCATTCTTCCATTGTTCCGTAAAAGCGAACATTAAATAGCCAAAAACGCTTTGGCAGGATAGACTGCCAAAGCGTTTTTTATTCTTCATCGGTTGCTTTTTCTTGTTCACGATATTTTTTCATTTTTTTGCTGAATAATTCACCGTTACTAGGGGGCGTATATGTAATAGCATTCGCTCCGGCGATAATGGTTTCATGAATACTCGATTCAGTTGGTCCTCCTGTTGCAATAATCGGTAATTCTGGATACTTGCCACGGAAATAGCGTACAGTGGCTGCAGTGTCTTTTCCTGCACTGATATTAATCATATCCACGCCAGCCGCAAGTTTTTCATCAATTGGCGTATGAATAGAAGTTACTGTGCTGATAATAGGAATATCGATTGCTTCATCCACCATTTTAATTGTTTCAATTGGTGTAGGACCATTCAAAACGACACCCATTGAGCCTTGTGCTTCTGCAAATAAACTCATATAAGCAGAACGCATGCCTTGCGTTAAACCGCCGCCGACTCCTGAAAAGACAGGAATATCCGCTGCTTCAATAATGCCTTTTGTAATCGCTGGATGCGGTGTAAAAGGATATACAGCAATCACTGCCTGTGCATCCGTATTGCGGATAATCGCAATATCTGTCGTAAAAATAATTGATTTTATTTTACGGCCA
The DNA here is from genome assembly GCF_050533535.1 of Enterococcus sp. DIV2453a. NCBI lineage: Bacteria > Bacillati > Bacillota > Bacilli > Lactobacillales > Enterococcaceae > Enterococcus > Enterococcus sp. DIV2453a. The sequence continues at coordinate 1,944,907 of NZ_CP172899.1, forward strand.
AAAATTTTAATGCCACTGGCTTGCCGAATAATCTCTGGCATTTTTACAATATCTTGTTTCAGCGGCGTCATAATTTCTGGAATCCACTTTTCGCTCATTGTCATCGTTCCTCCATGCTTAACGGTCGTATTTATTTAAATTGTATTCTTCAATTACATGAATGATCTTATCAGCGTATGTAGGATCCGTTGCGTATCCAGCATCTTGAAGCGCTTGTGCAGCCTCTTTATAATTTTTGGCTAACAAGACTTTTTCATATAAATTTGGATCCCAATCGACCCCATCAACAAATAACTTGGTATGATCTCGCATGGATTCTTCCCAATTGTCATAAACTCGAAAATCACCCTGAATCGTAATCCAGACCTCATTGACATACTCTTTTGTTTCTAAATTGACTTTTGGTTGATTGCCATATGCTTTAATCCCAAAAAGATTGTTATATTTCGATGCTAATTGACTTTGTCCAAAATTTGATTCTAAAACTGCTTGCCCCATAATAATACTTGGTAACACCCCGTAAGATTCTTGTAATTCACGTGCATACGGTGTGATTTCAGCAACAAATTCTTCTTTTGAGATGTTTTCATTTTGGCGATTGACTGACTCGCTTTGTCCCTTATCTGAATCAGAAAGGACAGATAACGAAAAGACAAAGGCCAAACCGACGACAACTACGCCTAAGAATAACTTTGGCAAATTCAGCTGCTTTTTTCTTTTTTTCTGATAGTTGCTCACTTCATTAATTCCCCACTTCATCTTTTATTTTCCGATAAAATGTTTCACTATCTTTCACTTTCGTGATTGATTTCATTTGTTACTATAACCGAATAATTGTATCATTTTCACAGAAAATTATCAACTTTCATCACTGCTTACGCTCGTGATTTCAGTACTTGATTCAGTGGTAGCAGTTGAAGAAACTGTACTACTTTCAGAAATTTTAGTGGACGATTTCACTGTTGTTTCAGTTGATGTGTGAACAGATTCTTCAACTGGCTTTTTGCCAAAAAAGACAAAAATTACCGCACCAAACATAATAATCACAGATAAAATCCCAGCAATTGTGTATTTCAAAAGACCATCCTTCCTATTCGTTATTCACCTACGTAAGTATCCATCAGATTTTCATTGACCCAATCTAATAATTCAACTTTTGAACCTTCCAATTGTCGTTGAATCGTAGCTGGTAACCGGAATGTAATAATATCATCAAAACCCCATTCACCATAGGCCAGCGTCACTTTCAAATCGATATAACCAGCAGCAATTTCTTGTTCCTGTTTATTGTTAGGAATCAATTCTACAACGCCCAAATCAGATTGTAACCATTTTTTGGCAATTGTTGTTTTTAACCGTTTATATTCCGAAACAGCTAGGTTACGTTTTTCCGGAAATAAGATGGTTTGGCGGAGTATTTTTTGAGTCAGCATCCACTCATAATCCGTAAACAAATTCTTAATTTTTTGCATGACTTCATTGTCCAAACCAAATTGGCCTTCTTTCCAAGCTTGCCAATCGGCTGCTTGAATTTGATAAGCGGAGTAAAAATTTTCTTCTGTTTGGTACTGTTCAATAATTGCGTCAACAATAATATCTACATAAACTTGATGCATAATCATTCGCCTCCATTTTCTATTTTACTGAAATTCTCTAAAAAAAGCATCTTTTTATCTCTGGATTTTATCATATTTACAAAATTGTCCTTGTTTTCTAATTTCTCTTGTTTACAGTATAATAAATAATGAAGAAGATTTGAAGAAATTGCATAGATTAGGAGGACTTCTTTTGACAAAAAAATTATATCAATGGGGCATCGTCGGATTAGGTGGAATTGCCCACGAATTTGCTTCAACGTTTAAACAAGAAACTAGCCAACTTGCAGCTGTTGCTTCACGGACATTGTCTAAAGCAGAACAATTTGCCGCTGATTATTCAATCCCTAAAGCCTATGGTTCTTATGAAGAATTGCTAGCAGATGAAACAATCGATGTTGTCTATATAGCAGTGCCAAATAAACAACATGCTGAACACATTTTAAAAGCGCTCCAGGCCGGAAAACATGTGTTGTGTGAAAAAGCTATTACGATGAACGCAGCAGAATTAAAACAAGCCTTGGCAGTTGCAGAAAAAAATGACCTTATTTTAGCAGAAGCCATGACTATTTTTAACATGCCACTATACGACGAATTACGTCGCTTGATGGATGCTGGCAAATTTGGTCAGTTAAAAATGATTCAAGCACCATTTGGAAGTTACAAAGAACCCGATCCTAAAAATCGCTTTTTTAATCCTGACTTAGCAGGCGGCGCATTGTTAGATATTGGTACTTATGCGGTTTCGTTTGCTCGTTGGTTTCTCAGCTCACAGCCAGACGTTTTAGCTTCTAGCATGGTTCCCTTCTCTACTGGCGTTGATGAACAATCGGTGACATTGCTTCGGAATAAAGAAAATGAGTTGGCTACTATTTCATTAACATTCCAAGCAAAAATGCCAAAGCAAGGAATTGTTGCTTTTGAAGATGCCTATATTACCATTACAGATTATCCACGTGCAGATGAAGCAATCGTTCACTACAATGACGGTACGGTTGAGACCATCGTTTCTGGGTACTCAGCTGAAGCCATGAATTATGAAATCTACAATATGGTTGAAGCAATCAAAGGTACACAACCCAACCGCTCCTTATTTTTCACGACAGAAGTCATTGATATTTTGGACCAGATGCAAAAATTATGGCAGAATTAAAAAAAGAACTTCGGCTTTTGCCGAAGTTCTCTTTTTTATTTGTTCTCTATGGATAAATACGGTTTAACATACGTGGGAACGGAATCGCTTCACGAATGTGTTCATTACCAGTAATGAACGTAACAGCACGTTCTAAACCTAACCCGAAGCCGGAATGTGGCACAGAACCGTATTTACGTAAATCTAAATACCAGCTGTATTCTTCTTCAGATAAGCCAAACTCAGCTACTTTTTCTTTCAAATAATCATAATCAGTTGCACGCTCTGAACCACCGATAATTTCACCATAACCTTCTGGCGCAATTAAATCGGCACAAATTACAACATCTTCACGTGTTGGATGTGGTTTCATATAGAAGGCTTTAATTGCTTTTGGATAATTTAAAATGAATGTTGGAACGCCATAGTAATTTGAAATAAAGGTTTCATGTGGGCTACCAAAGTCTTCGCCCCATTCAATGTGATCATAATCATTGTTTGCTTCTTCTTTTTGTAATAACTCAATCGCATCATCGTAAGTAATACGTTTGAATGGTTCCGAAACATATTTTTCCAGTAAAGCTGTATCACGTTCTAAAACATCCAATGGATATTGTTGATTTTTCAATACTGATTTAATTAAATGTTTTACGTAAGCTTCTTGAATATCTAGTGATTCTTCATGAGTTGTGTATGCCATTTCTGGTTCAATCATCCAGAATTCCGTTAAGTGACGACGAGTTTTGGATTTTTCCGCACGGAAGGTTGGTCCAAAAGTAAAGACTTTTCCAAATGCCATCGCACCAGCTTCTGCATATAATTGACCTGTTTGTGATAAGAATGCTGGTTGTCCGAAGTAATCTGTTTCAAATAATTCTGTTGTGCCTTCTGGTGCTGAGCCTGTTAAAATTGGGCTATCAATTTTAATGAATCCTTGTTCGTTAAAGAACTCGTAAGTAGCACGAATAATTTCGTTACGAACTAACATGATTGCATGTTGTTTGCTTGAACGTAACCATAAATGACGATGATCCATTAAGAAATCTGTGCCGTGTTCTTTCGGCGTAATTGGGTAATCTTCTGAAGCGCCAACGACTTCTAAATCAGTGATATCCATTTCATAGCCGAATTTAGAACGGCTATCTTCTTTGATAACACCAGTAACCATGACTGCTGTTTCTTGTGATAAATGTTTAATTTCTTGGAATTTTTCTGTACCAGCTTCTTCACCAAAGGCTTCAATGAAGTTTGGTTTGAACACGACACCTTGGAAAAAGGCTGTCCCGTCACGTAATTGTAAAAAGGCAATTTTTCCGCTTGAGCGTTTGTTAGCAATCCAAGCGCCAATTTTTACTGTTTCTCCAACATGTTTGTTTGAATCAATAATTTGAATTTGTTCCACGTTTGTCTCTCCGTTCATTTCTTAGTTTATTCTTTTAGGCGTTGTGCTGAATTCGTTTCTTTTCTATAAAGTCGTTCATTCGCTCAATCGCTTTTTCTAACGTCATTAAATCTGTCGCATAGCTCATCCGCACATGTTCTGGTGCACCAAAGCCTTCTCCTGTTACCAGAGCAACATGCGCTTCTTGTAATAAATCTTCCACCCAATTAGTCACGTTATCATACCCACAAATTTCTAACGTTTTTTTGACATTCGGGAATAGATAAAATGCGCCTTCAGGTTTTATTAGCGAAACACCTGGCAAAGCTGCTACTTTTGGATAGATATGATTCAGGCGTTTTTCAAAGGCCTGACGCATGTCTTCAACTGTCGACTGTTCACCTGTTAAAGCCTCAATTGCCGCATATTGGCTAACCGCGACTGGATTACTGGTGGATTGTGAAGCGAGTTGTGTCATTGCTTGAATAATTTTTTCATCACCGACTGCAAAACCAATGCGCCAGCCTGTCATTGCATATGTTTTGGAAACACCATTAATAATGATTGTCTGTTGACGAATTGCTTCTGAGATGGTTGCAATTGGTGTGAACCGATGTCCATTGTACACCAAACGACCATAAATATCATCTGCAATAATGAGGATATTATGAGCAACTGCCCATTCACCAATTTGGCGTAATTCTTCTTCCGTATAAATAACACCAGTTGGGTTAGATGGTGAATTTAAAATGATTGCTTTTGTTTTGTCCGTTCGTACAGCTTCTAATTGTGCGACTGACACTTTAAATGATTGCTCTTGCGTGCTTGATACAAATACTGGCTTGCCTTCTGCTAACTTGACTTGTTCACCATAACTTACCCAATAAGGGACAGGGATAATCACTTCGTCCCCAACGTTCAAAATGGCTTGAAATAATAGATACAGCGCATATTTGGCACCATCTGTCACAATAACTTGCTTGGGTTGATAACGAAGTTGATATTCTCGTTCCACATAAGAGACAATTGCTTGCTTTAATTCAGGAATGCCGCCAGAAGGTGTGTAATAACTTGCTCTTCCATCCTCAATTGAAGCAATTGCTGCTTTTTGAATATTTTTCGGGGTTACAAAATCTGGTTCCCCAACCGTTAAGCTTAAAACATCTACACCTTTTGCTTTTAATGCTTTCGCTTTGGCGGCAGCTGCTAATGTAACAGAAGGAGTCAATTGCTGTGCTCGATTTGATACGTTCATACACCTTTCACTCCCACTTTCATCAAAACCTATCTAAATTAAATATCTTTGACAACGTTGATCTCTTCGCCTTTATCAAAGCTCATCAGATAATACGTCAGTACTCCTTGATCATTTTCGGTGACCACTTCCCATGCAGGGCGCTTATCATAAAGCCCTAACGTAGCTTTCATCACCGATTCATCGGGATGGGCTTTAGCAACAATGTCTGTTATTTGTTGTTCTGTTTGACCATCTTTTTGATTTAAGACCGTGACTTTTTCTCCCGATTTAGGGACAATCACGACAATCTCTGTGCCTTTATCATTTTTGCCGGTTAAAGTAAAATACGTATTTTTGCGTGTAAACCAGTAAAATTTATCAACTGTTTCTAAATTAGCAGAAGTTTTGGCAATTGCGGTTGCTTCTTTTTTGGCTTGAGCCATTGGTTGATTGGTTCGTACAAAAAAGATAATTATTGTTACAAGAATTGCTAAAAGGATTGCCAATAGGGTTAAAAGGACAGTAATCCGTTTCTTCTCTTTCTTTTCTTCTAATTCCTCCAAAAATCCTTCCATCCTCTCTAAACTTACTGGGTCTTATTATAGCAGAAAAATAGCGGCCTTTCACAAATATGACCTAAAAATAATCAATTATTTGTTTAAAAATTCCTTTAATTCTTCTAAAATTTCAGGCATGGGCGCTTCTTTTACTGAGAGTCCCTTGGGAAACGCTTTGATTAATCGTTTGCCATATTTTGCAGTGACTAAACGACGATCCAGAATCAGCAATGCCCCTCTATCTTCTTCAGAACGGATTAAACGGCCCAGTGCTTGTCGCAAACGTAAGGCTGCTTTCGGTACCGCTTCTTGAGCAAATGGTTGTATCCCTTCTGCTTCTAAATACGCATATTTTGCTTGCACAAGTGGTCGTTTCGGGTTTTCAAAAGGCAAACGCGTGACTATCAATAACTGTAAAGCTGTTCCTGGTAAGTCCACACCTTCCCAAAAGCTATCGGCTCCTAGCAAGACATTTGGTTTTCCATTAGAGAACCGTTTAAGAATTTTTTCACGACTGCCGCTAATCCCTTGGGCGAGGACCTCTTGTCCTTTTTCCAATAACCTTGGCTGGACTTGATGATACACGGTGGACAATAATTCATGCGAAGTAAAAAGAACCAACATTGAACGTTCCTCTTGCGCCATCAATTTTTCAATGGTATCTGAAATGTATTGACCCATTTCATAGGAAGAGGCATTTTGAATGGCTACTGCTTCTTCCGGTACATAGACTCGCGCATTTTCTGCATAGTTATATGGCGTTGGCAGGGTTTTGAACGTCACCTCTGTTAAACCTAACCGTTGCGGTAAATACTTTTTATTGTTGCCAAACTTCAATGTGCCGCTTGTATAAATAATTCGTTCATACCGCGGATACCACTTTGTTTCGGGAAGCAAACTAGCTTCTAAGTCATGAATTTCAATCAAGCCATGGTCTTCATTTTGTGGTAAATATTCTTTTACCCAACGTGGACTCCAATCATCAAGATAAATGGTAAAACAGTGGTGAATACGTTCAATTTCATCAAAAAATTGAAACAAGCGAACAAAAACGATGCGATCAGCCAAACTAAAGGTTTCCAACTGACTCATAATTGTTTGCTGTAACTTACTTTGAATAGTTAACAGCTCCTGCAGTAAAAGCTGGAGCGTTTGACTATGTTTTTCTCCCGCAGCAGATAAATAATCAATACGTTCTTTGGTTAAAAGCAACTCCTGATGGTCTATCCGCTTCTGTGTTTTACTAAATAAACGATGCAGTTCAAAAAGAAAATCTTGCCATTCATCCACAAAATCCAGTAAACCTTGCTGATAAACTTTTACAAGCCGCTGCTCTTCAGAAAACTGTTGAAAAATTTGCTGTAAAGCAACAAAAAGTTGTTCTTTTTCAATAAAATGCGTGACTTGTTTTTTTAGTATCACGCTGTTCACTCGTTCGCTCGCCATCCGACTAGCGATGTCTGGTAAATGATGTGCTTCATCAATAATTAGCCACGGACTTTCAGGTAATAACGGTTGTTTTCTTAGCGACTCTTGCGCCAAAAATGCATGATTAACAATCAACACGTTACTTTGAGCGACTTTTTTATACAAATGTCTTAAAAAGTCAACTTCATAAAGTTCATCTTTTTTTGAAAGAAAATCCAATCCGCGATGTGTAACTTCTTTCCAGAATAAATGATTTAAATTCGTCAATTGTAGTTCATCTAAATCGCCCGTTTCTGTTTCTAGCAACCAGACGAGAACGCCCATTTGATAAAGAGCGTATTGTTTTTGCGGAGTTGGCTGATTCAACGTTGCCTTAAAGCGTTGTAAATCAAGATAGTGTCGATGGCTTTTAATAACAATGCCTCGTAATTTTCCTTGGCAGATTTGATTGGCTAATGGTAAATCTTTTTCCACTAATTGATTTTGTAAAACAATCGAAACTGTTGAAATGATAACTGGTTTTTCTGGCGTTGCTAAATAGCTCATCGGCAACAGATAGCCTAATGTTTTTCCCGTTCCAGTCGCTGCTTCAATAAATAAATCTTTTGTCGTTCCTTCTGTAAAATGATCATAGACTAAATTCATCATCCGACTCTGTTCCACACGATAAGCGAAACGTTCCCCAAACAGTTTTTCTTTGGCTTTTTTAGTTTTGGGATACGTGCTAGTCTGATAGAACGTTTCTTCAAAAAGAGGAACTTCTTTTTTGCGTAAAGCAATGCCACTGACCACTTGATAAGCTGGATTTAATGGTGTGACTTGTTTTTTCATTTGTTCATACGTTTGTTGAATAAAGGCACTGGTTTCCCGCGCTGTCTGTTGACTTAATTCCGCAATTTTTTCCATAGTGACTAATGGTAAAGATTTCATTTTTTCTTGAATTAATAACAAAAGTTCGGCTGTAACCTGCGCATCACTATCTGCTTGATGGGGATTCTCATGAGACAAACCTAAACTTTCCGACAAATCACTTAAACGGAAACTTTTTTCTGTCGGTAAAAAAATCTGTGCCAATTCCACTGTATCAATGGCTGGAATAGTAAGTGGCGGCGTGCCACACCGTACCAGTTCACGAGCTAAAAAATTATAATCAAAGTGGACGTTATGCGCCACAAAAATAGTATCTTCCAGATAATGATAAATTGTATGTGCTACATCTTCAAAATAAGGCGCTTTTTGAACTTGCGTATTACTAATCCCCGTTAAACTTTGAATTTGTTTTGGTACTACTTGATTGGGATTCACATCTGTCGCAAAGTTCGCAATAATCTTTCCATCTTGAACGAGAACGCATCCAAACTGAATGATCCGATCACTTGTAGGATCTGTTCCAGTCGTCTCAAGGTCAACTACTGCATACACTTGTTTGTCTTTCAATGACTTCACGCCTTTCATTCATCTTTGAAAATTATACTACAATTTATAGGATTTTCACTAGTATTTCAAAAATTCTCTTGAAATCTTTTCCAGAGATAATAAGAAAGAGCCTGAAACAAAAATCCAAAGTGATTTTTGTTTCAGGCTTAAAAGCTGATAAACTGAACGGTTTTGTCTTACCTTCTCCTAAATAAACGATTAATAACAGTCAAGGATTTTCTGCATATACTGGTTTAATTGCCCATAGCCTTCCAATTCTCTGATTACTGGGAGCGGACAACGAACCTTTTTATTAAATAGTGTCCGCTTTTCAACATATTCTGTAACTTCGTCTAAAAATTTATCTAATCCTTTTTCTAATTTCATACAACTTAACTGATTGCAAATTCGCACGTCTCCTGCCTTTTTCTTTTGAACTTGTTTAAATGATTGTGAGAATGCTTTTGCTTCAAACATTTGTGCTTCTAACTGTCTTTTTTCAATCGTTATTTTCGGTACTGCTTGATTTCCATCAGTATCCTCTAACTGGCGACTCATAAAGCGACGATAAATTTCCTCTTCTAATTCGTCCAATTGTCGTTGAAAGTCCGCAGGAATTGTCCGACTTGATGAATTTTCTTTCTCACTTTCCATAGAGACAGCTTCTTTTTCTGGCTTCTGCTCCTCTTCTTTTTCGGCAGACTTATCCACTGAATTTAGCGAGCTTTTTTCTGTTTCTTGTGGAAAAGTAAATAAAGGTTTTGCCGCAGTGCTCTGCTGGTTTTCTTGTTTTTTTTCTAGCTGCGCTTCTTTAATTGGCGCTGGTTCAGATAACACTGGTTCTTTCGCTGGTTCTTCAAGCACTAGTTTGTTAACGGGAAGCACTGCTTCACTTGTTGCTACAGTTGTTTCACCTTCTTGATTTTCCAGATTATCAGGCGAGAGATTGACGTCTGGTTGTTCCGGATTAGTATCCTCTGATACTTTTAGCGATGCCTGTTCTGCGGCTATCACAGGAGAAGCTCTTTTCAAATGGATCGTTTTTATTTGTCTAGAAATGACGGGATTTCTCGTTTGCTTAACGGCTTCATTCAAGGAGGCTAAATTTTCTTTTAAAAGTGTCAACATTTCACGTAAGACAGCAATTTCACCAGCTAATTCCGTTAATTGATTTTCTTGCGGCACTACTTGCACATTGGTTTCATTCATACGGACTGTTTTTTTATTTTTAGTTGTCGGTATTTCATACATCCATTGTTTCAATGCGAATCGTAAGTCACGAGTGGTCGGCTCAAAGCTTCCAAAATAAACAGTGTAGTACATTAACTCCGTTTCAACATAGACATAAATCTTTTTAACAATTAACTCTTCAAACTGTTCTGATTCATCCCAACTTTCACATAAAGCCTCAAAAAATTGTTCCCCTTCTGCTAAATTTTGGTACTCTTTCGCTAAATAAAGCTTGCGAATTAAGTAAAAATTATACGGTGTTTCAACATTATCCGCATAAATTTCTCGTCCTAAAAAATCTGGATTCGTTTCTTTACAAAGAAAGACCGTTTTCTCTTCTGGTTGTGTTTCAAGTGTTTTAGTCATGAGGTTCACTTCCTTTTTCTCCGTTAATAACCATTTTTAATGATAGATACCTTTAGTATACAGGAGAAATTCTTCTGATTTTCTCATATTTTTAAGAGACAATAGAAATTTTAGAGAAAAATCGACAGAAAAAAACGTGAGACAAACAGTCCTATTGACCATTTATCTCACGAAAAATACTTAAACTGGCTATTTTATCCTTGAAACATGTAACCAATTATTCTGCTGAATCAATTGGCAAAATCGTGTCTTTTTTCTCACGACGTGCAATTGCTGGTAAAATCATTCCTAATAGAATTAAGACGATTGGTGTTACAATGTTAGAAGCTAATTGGAACAACCAGCCTTGAGGGTCTGAGGCATACTCAAATTTAGGCACCATTCCTAGGATACAAGCAAAGGCTGTAAATAGGAAACACCAGAGACCAAACACAAAACCAATTTTAGGATTTTTAACAAATTTATATTCTGAATTAAATTGTTTGTATGCTTTGTTTAGAAGCATATAGGCAAAGAAGACCCACAAGTAACGCATTGGCATAACTACAGAATTTAAGTTAGTTAGCCATTTAACCACTTCGTTCATGTCCTTCAACCCAAACATCGGTAAAGCGATAATAATACTTACTAAAATACCTGTTAATAGGTAACCATTAATTAACGTACCTTTTTTCGTACGTTTACGTAACCAACTTGGAACAAATTCTGGATCTGCTTCAGCTAAAAGAATTTTCAGTGGAGCATCAATTGAAAAGGCTAACGCAGCCACTTGACCCACTGTATTCGTTAACGCATAAACAATCATTAAGAGATTACCGACACCATAATACGCGCCTAATTTTTGGAAGGCACTATAGGCACCATTTGCCATTAAATCTTTAGGAATATTGTCACTTGAGAATAACATTCCCATTGCAAATGAACCTAAAACAGCCGATAAACCAACCATTGCTGCTAGGAAAATCATTCCTTTAGGGAACTCTTTGGCTGGATTTTTAGTTGCATTTACGTAAGGAGAAATTTTTTCAGCGCCACCTACCGCAAAAACTAACATTGATACGGTTGTAAAATAACTAAAATCAAATTTAGGAATGTAGGTGCTGACTTGTGACATGTTTGGCGTCGCAAATTCAACCGTTGAATTAATAAATGGTGCGCCTACCGCTAATAAAATGAATAAAATAGACATCACAAACATGGCGGTTCCAGCTAAACCACCAATAACTTTTAAGGTGGTTAACCCTTTTGTTGATAATAACAAGAAAACCAAGAAAATTATTAATGAAATAAATGATACCGTTACGATTGGCATCGTATTGACTAAGTTTCCATTCCCTTGAACTGCCCAACCTAAGGCAATTAAAATTGCTTGTGGTTTTTGTGCCAAGTAAGGAATGTGCACTACCCAATAAGTCCATGCTGCATAATAGGCTAGACGTTTAGTACTGGTATTTTGCACCCACGAACTAACCCCACCATTACTGTCTTTAAATGTTGAACCTAACTGTCCTACGATTAACGCATAGGGAATAAAATATAAAACTAAAATCAAAAGCCATGAAGTGACCACTGAAATCCCTTGTTGTGCATAATTATTCACAACATTTCCAAGACCCCAGACCATGTTAAAGGCAATTAACCCGACGGTGAACCATCGTAATTGCTTTTTGTCCATATAACCAATTCCTTTCTTATTAAAAAATAAAGCTCTTCATTTATCATAAGCATTTTACTTTTTATGCACAAGCTCAACATAATTAAATAAAGATGGCTTTTTAATAAGTAATTAAAACGCTTCTAGCAATGATTTTCTAATTTATTTGATGACTAAAAAAGGCCGGTGAATAAGTTGCTTCACCGGCCTTTTTCTAAGAGATTTTTCTTTTATAACATATCAAATAATGATAATTGGTTTTCATCTGGCAAGTCTTTTAAGACACCATTTTCATTCATGTATTCAATTAACGTTTTAGAAACTTTGCCTCGTGTTGCCAAATCTTCTTTCGACAAGAACGGTTGCTCTTCTCGCGCAGCGACAATGGCTTTCGCTACGTTGAGTCCTAAACTTGGCACTGCTCGGAAAGGTGCAATCAAGGTATCCCCTTCAATCACAAAATTTTCAGCGTCCGATTTGTACAAATCAATCATGCCAAATTTATAGCCCCGTTCCAGCATTTCATTACATAATTCTAAAACCGTTAATAAGTTCTTCTCTTTAGTGGAGGCGTCCATCCCTTTGTCCGTAATTTCTTTCATTCGTGCTTTCACAGCTTCTTTCCCTTGTGACATTGCCACTAAGTCAAAGTCATCCGCCCGAACGGAGAAAAATGCACAGTAATATAAGATTGGGAAATAAACTTTAAAGTAAGCGACCCGCAATGCCATTAATACGTATGCTGCCGCATGGGCTTTCGGGAACATATATTTAATTTTAGAACAAGAATCAATATACCAGTCAGGGACGTTGTTTTCTTTCATCGCATTTAAATACGTATCCCGTAGTTCATCAGGAATCTTATTCCATTGTCCTTTACGTACCGTTTCCATAATCTTAAAGGCCATCCCACTGTCCAAACCAGCATGAATTAAATATACCATGATATCATCCCGACAACCAATTACTTCAGCAAGATTGGCTTCGCCACGGCGAATCAACTCTTCTGCATTCCCTAGCCACACATCGGTTCCGTGAGACAGTCCAGAAATTTGAAGTAATTCTGCAAAAGTTGATGGATGGGTCTGCTCTAACATGCCTCGAACGAAACGTGTTCCAAATTCAGGAATTCCTAACGTTCCTGTTTTAGAATAAATTTGCTCTGCATCCACACCTAGAACCTCAGGTCCTTCAAAAATACGCATCACTTCTGGATCGTCTGTTGGGATGGTTTTTGGCTCAATCCCAGATAAATCTTGTAACATCCGAATCACGGTTGGATCATCATGTCCCAGAATATCAAGTTTTAAAATATTATCGTGAATGGAATGGAAATCAAAGTGCGTCGTTTTCCATTCTGCCTCTTGATCATCAGCAGGGTATTGAATTGGCGTAAAGTCATAAACATCCATGTAATCAGGAATTACAATAATACCGCCGGGATGCTGCCCAGTCGTCCGTTTAACCCCTGTTGAACCTTTGGCTAAGCGATCAATTTCAGCACCACGCAAATGTAAATTATGATCTCTTTCATATCCTTTAACAAAGCCATACGCTGTTTTGTCAGCTACTGTACCAATGGTTCCTGCCCGATAGACATATTCTTCACCAAAAAGAACTTTCGTGTAGTTATGGGCTTCGGCTTGATAATCGCCAGAAAAGTTCAAATCGATATCGGGAACTTTGTCGCCATGGAACCCTAAGAACGTTTCAAAAGGAATATCGTGACCATCTTTAAACAATCGAGCGCCACATTTTGGACAGGCTTTTTCAGGCATATCAAACCCTGAACCATAGGAACCATCTTCATAGAACTCAGAATATTGACACTCAGGACAATAATAATGTGGCGCTAAAGGATTTACTTCAGTAATCCCTGTCATTGTCGCAACAAAACTCGAACCGACAGAGCCCCGTGAACCGACTAAATAGCCGTCTTCATTACTTTTATGCACCAGTTTTTGAGAAATTAAATAAATGACCGAGAAACCATTCCCGTTAATCGAATTCAGTTCCTTTTCTAACCGTTTTTCGACAATTTCTGGTAAAGGATCGCCATACAATTCGCGCGCACGATTGTAGCTTAAATCAGTGATTTCTTGTTCAGACCCAGGAATTTTTGGCGTATACAAATCGTCTTTTACTGGAATAACTTCTTCACATAAATCAGCGACTTTGTTGGGATTTTCTACTACAATTCGCTTAGCGACGTCTTGTCCTAAAAATTGGAATTCCGTTAACATTTCATCGGTGGTTCTGAAATGAACCTTTGGTAAACTATGGCGATTTAACGGATTAGCGCCACCCATAGACCCGACTAAAATTTTCCGATAGATGGCATCTTCTTCATTTAAATAATGAACATTTCCAGTGGCGACAACCAGCTTGCCAAGTTCGTCACCGATTTTCACTAGATTACTAATAATTTCTTCCAAATCTGCTTCATTTTTCACCAATTCTTGTTCAATTAATGGCGCGTAAACTGGTTTGGGCATAACTTCAATATAATCGTAGAATTTGGCACGATTTTTTGCTTCTTCGACACCTTTTTGCATCATTGCTTCAAAAATTTCGCCGTTTGAACATGCGGAACCAATTAAAAGCCCTTCTCTTAACTTCGATAATTGCGAACGAGGAATCCGTGGTACTCGGAAAAAATAATCTACATTGGACATGGAAATCAATTTAAAAAGATTTTTTAATCCTGCTTGAGTTGTTGCTAAAATCGTTGCATGGAAAGGTCGAGCTCGTTTGTATGAGTCTCCTTCGCCAATATGACGATTCAAATCATCATGGAAATGCATATCATGATTCTCTTTCGCTTCTTTTAAGAAAATCCAGCACAAATGACCCGTTGATTCCGAGTCATAGATGGCGCGGTGATGTTGTTCTAAGTTGACGCCAAATTTTTTCGATAAGGTATTTAGACGATGGCTTTTGAAATGTGGATACAAGAATCTGGATAATTCTAATGTATCGATGACGGGATTAGCCGCTTCAGGTATTCCATGTTTGCCATAACTTGTGTTTAAGAATCCCATATCAAAAGAAGCGTTGTGGGCCACTAAAATAGTTCCTTCTGAAAACTCTTTAAACATGCGTAAAACTTCTTCTTCGGATTTTGAACCGCGCACCATTTCATCTGTAATCCCAGTTAAATTGATTGTCGTTTGAGATAATGGATGGCCAGGATCAATAAACTGCTCAAAAGTCTCAATGACATTTCCTTTGTGCATTTTGACAGCGGCCAATTCAATAATTGTATCATAAACAGCGGAAAGCCCCGTTGTTTCCACGTCAAAGACCACATAGGTAGCATCTGTTAATTCAATATGTTCTTCGTTGTAAGCAATGGGTACACCATCATCAACAATATTAGCTTCCACGCCGTATAAAATTTTAACGCCTGCTTTTTTACCTGCAGCATGGGCATCAGGAAACGCTTGGGCGCCGCCATGATCCGTAATTGCGATGGCCTTGTGACCCCATTTCCCCGCTTGCGCCACCAAGTCACCGACTTTATTGGTCGCATCCATTGTACTCATGTTACTATGCATGTGTAATTCTACACGTTTTTCACCTTCTGGCGCGTAGTCTTTTCTTGGCGCATGGGCGACTTCCATCAAATCTTGGGCATTCATGACTAAATCACGCATGAAGGTATCTTCTTGTACACTACCACGAACACGAATCCAACTTTGCGGTTGAATCGCATCAAAAACTTGTTCATCTTTTTCCCCATTCGAAAATTTCTTCACCACGAAAGAGGAAGTATAATCAGTTATTTTCAAAATTAAAATTTTTCGTTTAGAACGCAATTCACGCACTTCTTTATCAAAAATAAAGCCTTCAATCGTTATCCGACGTTCTTCTTCCAGTATATTTCCCATTGGCATAATGGGTTCATCATTGGGAATATTCCGACCTAAACGAATTGGACCATCAAACGCAGGCGCTTGTTGTTGTTTTTCTTTTTTCATTTGTTCATGTTTAACAAGCGATTCAGCAGCTTGTTGTTGAAAGGCTGCGGCTTGTTCTAATTTTTGCTCTTCAAACTTTTTCAGCACTTCTGCAGCTTGCTGTTGATCCATTTTTGGTTCAATATGAAATTTAGGAAACCCGTAAGAGAAATAAAGTTCCTCAATAATTGGTAAATATTGTTGCTTCAAATAAGGAATAACTGCTTCATTATCAACAGGTAAGATAATTTTCCGATCTTCAAATTGTGGTGTCTGTGTTTTTAAGACTTTCTGAACTAACGGTGTATTGCATTGACTATTTAACAAGGCCAATTGCCAATAATCCGTTAATTGTTCCTCAGTAAATGTTGTCTGATTTGTGGTTATTTGAACGGAAACCTGCGCAATTTGTTGAAAAGCTAGTTCCAATTGTTGCATAAATGTTTGATATAGCATCACTGGCATCAATTCATCAAAACTTAAATGAAATTCCCATAAGCGACTTTGTTGGTGAACAATGACCTTGTCAATCCGGCCATTTTGAATTAAGGGATGTTCTTTCGCTGTGTCATCTAACTGAATTTGCGTCATCAGTTTATCAAATAAATCGCGTGCTTTTTCTGTCACAAAATGAACCTCCTTCTATCATTGAAAAAAGGCCCTCAGACAAATCTGTCAAGTGCCTTTTTTCGGTTTCTCTGCATTCGCTTCTCTATTAAGTATACTCGTTTTTTGTAAAAAAACAATCTTGTTTCTTTTCTAAAAAGAGCTAAGAAGAGCTTGAAGCAAAAATCACTTTAGATTTTTGCTTCAAGCTTAAACGCTGATAAGTGGCGGAAACAGTTTATCCTAATCATTCTGTCCGCCCTTTTCATTATTATTCCACTTCTGATGTTGTGTTCATCAAAATAGAAAGTGTGCTTTCTAATTCTTCTTTGCGTACTTCCAACATTTCACCAGTACGTTTGATTTTGACTTCTACCACACCATCGACTGCTTTTTTCCCGACTGTAATACGGATTGGACAACCAATTAAATCAGCATCAGCAAATTTTACGCCTGCACGCTCGTTGCGGTCATCAACTAATACTTCGTAGCCCGCTTCGGTCATCATTGCTTCAACTTCTTGTGATAGTTTTGTTTGATACTCATCTTTCACATTCATTTGGACCACGTGTAAATCAAATGGCGCAATTCCTGTTGGCCAATTAATACCGCGCTCGTCTGCATTTTGTTCAACGATTGCTGAAAGTAAACGACTAACGCCGATGCCATAGCAACCCATGATCACTGATTTTTCACGACCGTTTTCATCTAAAACTGTTGCGCCCATAGCATCACTGTAACGCGTTCCTAATTTGAAGATATGACCAATTTCGATTCCTTTGGTAAAGGCTAAGACACCATTGCCATCAGGAGAAGGATCGCCTTCTTGAACAAAGCGTAAATCTTCGTAACTAATTGGTTGGAAATCACGATCTGGATTTACATTTGTCAAATGATAGCCATCTTCGTTAGCTCCAACAATGGCGTTGGCTAAATCTTGAACAGCTAAATCTGCATAAATTTTAACATCTTCGGAAACATTGACTGGACCAATTGAACCAAAGCCCGCTCCTAAGACACGGCGAGCATCTTCTTCTGTTGCTTCATCTAAGAAATCAGCGCCTAAGAAGTTTTTCAATTTGACATCATTGACATCATGATCGCCACGAACCAAGACCATTACTGGCTCTTCATCGGCAATAAATAGTACTGATTTAATAATACGTTGTGGCTCAACTTCAAAGAAGTTTGCCACTTCGGCAATTGTACCCACTTCTGGTGTTGCAATTTTTTCTAAATCTAATTGTGTTTCATGTGATTTTTTCGGCGTATAAAGACTTGTTGCCATTTCTAAATTGGCAGCATAATCACTTTCTGTTGAATAACAAATAGTATCTTCCCCAATTTCAGAAATCGCCATAAATTCTTTAGAATCTTTACCACCCATGGCACCACCGTCCCCAATAATGGCACGGAATTCTAGTCCACAGCGTTCAAAAATGCGTGAGTAAGCTTTTTCGTAATCACGGTATGATTGATCTAAACTAGCTTCATCGGCATGAAAAGAATAGCCATCTTTCATGATAAATTCACGGCCTCTTAATAAGCCAGAACGTGGGCGTTTTTCATCACGATATTTTGTTTGAATTTGGTATAAATTCAAAGGTAATCGTTTGTAAGAATTGATTTCATCACGAATTAATTCTGTGAAGGTTTCTTCATGCGTTGGGCCTAAGATATAGTCACGGTCATTGCGATCTTTTAAGCGATACAAGTTAGGTCCATAAGTTTCATAACGGCCTGATTCTTTCCAAAGTTCTGCTGGTAATAACGCAGGCATTAACATTTCAACTGCATCAATTTTCTCAAATTCTTCTCGCATAATCGTTTTTAATTTTTCTAAAACACGATTGGCTAAAGGTAAATAAGAATAGATCCCTGCAGCGACTTGACGAATATAGCCTGCGCGCAACAGAATTTGATGACTTAAGACTTCTGCATCATTTGGTACTTCTCTTAACGTTGGAATTAACATTTTTGACTGTTTCATTAAAACTCTCCTCTATTTTAAAATCAACTATTTTTGATTTCTTTACACACTTTTTTACTTAAGCTTTCTCCTTAAAAGAAAAAGCGTTGAATATCGTTCCAAGTAACTAACACCATTAACACCATGACAAACCCAAAGCCAATTAACGTAATGATGCCTTCTTTTTCAGGACTAATTGGTTTTCCACGTACACCTTCAATAATGTTTAAGACAATTTTCCCGCCATCTAAAGCTGGGATTGGCAACAAATTAATAATCCCTAAGTTCATTGACAACATGGCCATTAAGAATACAACTGTACTTACTCCAGCATTGGATGCTTCTTCCGATAATTTAAACATCATGACTGGCCCACCTAGTTTGTTTAAGCTAAAACCGGTGAATAGTGAGCCGAGTGCTTTAAAAATCTGTGTCGTACTATTTAAAGTATCCTGAATACCGCCCATCAATTTTGACGGTAAATCGGTTTTCATATAAGGATAAACGCCGACTTTACCAATCGTTTGTTTTTCCACTTTTTGTTTTTCTGGTGTCACTGTTAGTTGCTCTTCTTTGCCGTTACGCTCAACTACGAACGTTAACGGCTTTTCGGGGTTCTTCTGCACAATGGTTGTAAAATCTTCGTATTTTTTGATTTTTTGATTATTAATCGATAAGACTTTATCATTTTCTTTCAACCCAGCTTCTGCGGCTGGGCCATTAGGAATCACTTGTCCAATTTGATTCGTGTTTAAATCAGTAACGCCTCCTTGTAGAAAGACCGCTAACGTAAACAGAATAAACCCTAAGATAAAGTTATTCATGGGTCCCGCAAAGTTCGTCAAAATGCGTTGCGATAATTTCGCTGATTGAAATTGAACGTCAAGTGGCGCAATCCGCACCTCGGTTCCATCACTTTCAATAATCGTTGCATCATGGTCAACTTTATAAACGGTTTCTTCTTCCTCGTTTCCATTGACATAGCCCTTGATGAATAATTCTTTTTCAAGATCAAAATCAACGACTTCCATCGGAATACTATGAGGTAATTGTACTTTTTTACTTGTATTAATTTTAACCACATTACCCACGGCATTTAACTCAACAGATAGAGGCATACCTGGTGTGATTTCTGTCATGTCTTCGCCCATCCCAGCCATTCGCACATAGCCACCAATTGGCAATAAGCGAATCGTATAAGTGGTGCCATCTTTTCCACGATGCGCAAAAATCTTTGGTCCCATTCCGATTGCAAACTCACGAACTAAAATACCCGCTCGTTTTGCAAAATAAAAGTGGCCAAATTCATGTACGAGGACAAGAATACCGAAGACAATAATGAATGTGATAATTGTTTTCATAGATGTCCTTCTTCCTTCATTCACTGACGTTCAGTGCTTTTTATTATTACATGGGAAAGTCTCGTAAAACTTGCTCTGTTCCCTTCCCGATAAACCAGTGCAACTGTTTACTGAGAACAGTCGCCACTGTTAGTGAACAAATCTTTCCTTATGTAAGACAAGTTTTATTTTAGCATATTCACTCATAAATAACCATTGGACTTGACCACTTCGCCTAGATATTTTGTGTTTTTTTAGAAAACTCTATAAATGAGAGGAATTGATTACTACGACCAGTATTTTTTTAAAGACCTTCAACAATAGTAGCTAACTTTAGACCATAAACTTTTCCGACAGTTTGTCGTATTTTATCAACACGCTGATTGACATGTGCTACCATGAAAGTATTAATAGTAATTTTAGGGGGAATGAATCAATGTATGGAGAATTACATGGTAAAGTGGCCGTTGTCACTGGTGCAGCTACGGGTTTAGGATTATTTATTACTCTGCGTTATATCTTAGAAGGTATGAATGTTGTTGCTGACTATGTCGGTGAGCTGCCTAAAGAATTTGAAGATGTCCAAGCCAAGCACGCAGACCGCGTAAAATTCGTGAAGGCTGATGTCTCTAATGAAGAAGATATTAAAGCGTTAGCTGAAACCGCTTTAAAAGAGTTTGGTCATGTTGACATTTGGGTAAATAACGCCGGTGTGGAGGCTTCTTTTCCGACAATTGATATGCCATTAAAAGAATGGCAACGTGTCATTGATGTCAATTTAAACGGTGTCTTTTTGGGTTCTAGAGAGGCACTCCGAATATTTAGAGATCAAAAAATCAAAGGGTCAATCATTAATATGTCCTCCGTTCACCAAAGAATTCCTTGGCCAACGTTCGCCCACTATGCGGCAAGTAAAGGCGCCACCGAAATGTTCACGAAAACAATCGCTTTGGAATATGCGGAATATGGTATTCGTGCCAACTGTATTGCGCCTGGAGCGATTAACACACCTATTAATGCTGAAAAATTTTCCGATCCCGAACAGTTAAAACAAACAACGAGCATGGTTCCTATGGGCATTATTGGTAAACCAAATCAAGTAGCTGCTGCGGCCGCTTGGTTAGCTTCTGATGAATCCTCATACGTAACCGGAACAACACTCTTTGTAGATGGCGGGATGTCTCTATACCCTTCGTTCCAACACGGAGCTGGTTAAAAAGTAGTCTGCAACAAAATTCTCTATGAATTTTTGTTGCAGACTTTGTACTATCACACACAAAATCTATTCAGGAGGCTTACCATGAAACTAGTCAAAAATGTTCTTTTAATTTTAATTGGTTTAGTTATTATCGGGATTGGCGCATCCACTTTAAGAGTGGCAGGTTTAGGAGTTGATCCTTTCACTGCTATGAATATCGGACTTTCTTCGATGTTTGGTATGCAATTAGGCATTTTTCAAATTATTGTCAATGCGTTTATTTTATTCTATGTCTATTTAAAAAACAAAAAAAGCCATTGGTCTAGGAACTATTTTAAATATGCTTTTAGTAGGGATTTTGATTCAACAGATTTCTACTTGGCTTCAACCTTACGCCAATAGTTTAGGAGGCTCAACAATTGGCAAACTACTTTCTTTATTCTTCGGAGTCCTGATTTTTACATTTGGCTGCGCCTTATACATGGCTACAGATCAAGGCGAATCCCCCTATGATGCGATTGCGCCAACCATCTGTCAACAAATCAACAAACCTTACGCTTCTGTTCGAAAAGCACAAGATTTGTTGGTCCTATTAATTGGCTTTATTGCTGGTGGTCCAATTGGGATTGGTACAATTATTTGTGCATTTGGTGCTGGCCCACTCATTAGTTTCTGGAACAAGTTACTTCAACCTTTAGTAAAATAATTTTTTAACTAAAATATAAGAAAAAGCGATGACTTCATAGAGACTTTCTTCTCGAGTCATCGCTTTTTTATTTGTGCTTCTTTGAAGAAGCATGATTAGTATGTTTCTTGTTTGGCTTTCCGTTGTTGTTTTGGTTGATTATTTGTTGGTAGAGTGAAAAACTAGCCGACAGAGCCTTCCATATTGGAATCGACTTCTCAACCAGTGTCATTAACTATCAAACCAAGTTATTAAGAGTTCTTATTGTAGTTTAAAGACTCAATATTTATCAATGATTATCAAATTAGGATGGTCAAAATCTGGTCAATTTTGATGTGTTATTGGTAGCAAAAAATGTTGGGACATTTCCCAACATTTTTTATTAATTTTATACATATCAATTCAGATACCTTATAGTATTTTTTCTTTTTAAAGAAGTTTTTAAATGAATTATGGTAACTCTTTAGAGTGTCAATTGACTGTACTTATAAAAAAATAAAGTTTGATAACCAAATCCTTAGAGTAATAAATGAAAAAAAATTCTAGATAAAATCAACCAAAAGATCAATCATGCTAGACATTCTAATATTTTTCTACATACTTCGGATAACTCTGAACCAGTATTTATATTAAAATTTAATAGTTCTATACGTTCAAATTCAATTAGTATTGAATCAAATATTTTTAACCCAGAAATTTCTTGTTTATATTTTTTATTGAATATTTTTGCTTTTTTTCTAAATTCAAATATATCTATGTTATATCGTTCTTTACTAGAAAGATTTTTAATTTTTTTCGAATTATTTATTTTTTTTAATTTTTCAGAGTCTTTAACGATACATTTAAATAAATTTTCTAATGTAATATGTTTTTGAATATTATTCAAAAACATATTACATTCCCAATCTAAATAAGCCAATACTTCTAATAAATCCTCCTCTGAATTTTTAATATCTAAAGGATAAATATTAGCATGAGCATATTGATGACGAGGTTGAATCATACTATCGTAACTTTTAATCTTTGAAAAGTTTTGATTTAAAACAAATTTAAAATTACTATTTAAAGATTTTAATTCCTCTTCAAAAGATTTAAATTTAGGATTAGGACTAAACTTCTCTGGATTTAGTTTTCTGAACATAAAATTATTTACATAATCGTTACTATTATTTTTAAATTCCAGACAATGATAGATAGTATTTTTTAATAATTTTTCCGAAAATGTATAACAATCAATCAACAAAGAATACTCTGATTTTTTTATTGATTCCTTGGCTATATTAAAATCTAGACCAATTTCCTCATAAAATCGTCTATAGCTAGAAGAATTATCTGATAGACTGTTTGATACATCAACAATTCTCGAAAAATTCCTTTGAATATCAATTAAAGTGTCCTCACTATTAAATTCATAAATCATCAATACTATCTCCAATAATTTTATCGAATATACTTAATCTGGCATTAATTGATTCCGCTGTTCCTGTTGATATACTAAAAGGATTTACACCAGTTTCTTTTGCTTCTTTATCTATACTAGCCATCTTTTTTTTATAATTAATTAATATTTTCTCATCGTTGATTATTTTGTTATGCATTATTCTATCTATAACTGATGAAATCATTGCCTCAAAAATACTAATATTCATACTTCCAACAAATGTAAAATTATCTTTTTCATACCCAGCTTCTTCATTTTTAAACTCTACCCGCTTACAAAAAGAACTTTTTTCAAAAGTATTAAAAGTTATTGATATTGCTTCCTTTATCTTTTTCCCTTACTCTTCTCTACAGTATATTTCTTTCCATTCTTCTTAATCTTATTCTTTATAATCTCTTCAACACTCAAACCTAAATCATCAGCTAAAATCAAGCAATAAATCATCACATCAGCAATCTCATCTTTAATATTTTCTAAATCATCAGCTATTGCTTCTTCACTCGACTTCCATTGAAAGTTTTCCAGTAATTCTGAAGCTTCAAGAGAAACTGATAATGCTAGGTCTTTAGCATTATGAAATTGTCTCCAGTCCCTGTCATCTCTAAATTGGTTAATTTCTTTTATTAAGTCTTCCATAATGCATTCCTCCTATAAGCCCACTCGTTCTTTAACTAGTTTCTCTACATTTTTATCTTCAAAGTAAACAGCACAACCATCTATACCTCTTGAAAGTAGTACATAATAAATATTTAATATATACTCTGTTAATTCAGATAAATTAAATCCCTCTTTTAGAGGTGTCCCGCCGATATCTTTGTAGTTTTCTGGCACCGCCACAATTTTTCCATCTTTTACTGTTATATCATTGCCTACTATAACTCCGGAATAGTTTAGATCATATCCTTGAATTGCATGTATTGAACCTATTTCCTTTTCTGAGTTTGGTTTCTTTACCCAATCTTCATAAGTAGAGTTCCATCTTTTTTGTATACCATCTATATTCCAATCGTATGGCAATTCTTCAAATTTTTTACCTTTATTTTCTTTTTTCCCAGTATTTGATACCCACTCTCTGCAGTAACCAGCAATCAGTCTATTGGTCGTTTCTGGATAAGCGTGAGAATAATCATCAACATAGTCAATAACTTCTTTAAAAGTGGCTACAATTTTAAAATAGTCATCTTTAAAAACTTTAGAATTAAAACTTTTGTCATTACTTAATTGAAAACCGTATAATATGCCTTTTAAAAAATCTTCTCCTGAGAAATCTCTATCTCCTCCGATTCTAAACTGTTGCATTAAACAAACTTTTTTATAATCACTCGTAAGGCTTCTTATTTCTGCAGGTCTAATATTCTGAGGTTTAATACCTTGATATGGATCATATAACAGAACTAATCCATCTGTTAATTTTTCAAGAAGAGTGATCTCATCATCACCTTCATCAAGATGTCTTCTTGCATTCGGATGTCCTTTTCTATAGTATTTTTTCAATTTATGAGCTTCATCTACAATAATAATATCGTATTTTTGCTCATTTTTCTTTGCATCCATTATTAGTTGAGAACCTGTTTTTACTATTAATCTATTGTTCAGACCGATCGACTTAAATATCAAATTAAATTGTTTAGTTAAATTTCCTGTTGTTATCAAACCTATTCTTAAATCAGGATACACTTCAGCTAAGGAAAAAGCTAAGTTTGTAAATAGAACTGACTTACCAGAACCTGCTGGTGCTTCAATTAAATATTTTTTTGTTATGTTTTTTTCAATTTCATCAACTATTTCTTTTTGCTTAAATGATAGCTGTTTAAAAGGAGAGTACTTAAACAGAAGTCTTTCTCTTAACTCTTCAACATTAGGATTATCTACTAACCCCAGTGTATACAATTCATTATTCCATAATTTATTAAAAACTTCTGTTAATATTTCTTCCTTATTTTTATATACCAACTTAGTTTGTCCATTATTTCCATTAGCTAATACAAATTTTGTCACATCAGATTCAGCAATCATATAGTTCAATATTAATGATTCCAAATCCAGAATGGACGATTTATCAAATAGACTGGAGTATATGACTAAGCAATTTGTATAATCTCTATAATCCACTTTCGGATTGCTTTCAATCAGATGCTCATAGTGTCTTCTAATGAAGCCATTAGTCTCTCCAACATAAATTTTTTTAGTTTTAAGATTATAGTAAACATAGGTGACTGGATTATTCTCTAATACATTAACATGAATTTTTTCCAATTTATTTGATATTTCCCCATTTTTAAATATTAAATTCATGACTCTGTAACTTGACATTTTATTCACTCCAATTGTTAATTTCCTATCTATAATAAATTGTATCATACTAAGTATAAGATATATAATTAATTATTTAAGTGTATTAAATAAAAAAATAGAAGTGACTATCTCTATATTAAAATATCTCCTAAAGCCCTAATTCATGAGTAGCTTATTCTGCATCTACTCAATCAATTAACAATAAAAACTTATAGATATGAAACATTGTACAAATATTTCATATGAGTATTACAACCTGAAATAATTGTAGGTCTGTTTCATCTGCAATAACTGCCACAACTATGTAGTACTTTTTAACTATTTTTAGCAGAAAACTATTTTTTTATTTCCACATAAATGAAACAGAACATCCCTTTGTATCAGCATTCTTAACCCTAATTTCATTTAGTTTCATCTATCAAAATTTATTAACCTTTTGCAAAAGACAAAAAAAGAGTATCCCAAGTGAGCCGTGTAGCTCAATTAAAGGGTACCCTTAGTACGGTCAAATATCAACGGGGTGGGTTTCTCTATCCTATTCAATTCCTTGTATGATTCTGCCAAAGATATGATTAGCTTGGGTTGGTTGTCCATCAATTAGAGTAAGAGTGTACTCCGTTTCCAGCGGCTCTTTTAAGCTTACTGTAATCCCTTCTCCACCTTCTGCTGAACAGATAGGCAATTGCTTTCAGATGTTCAATTGCTTCTGATATAGCTTGCTGATCATTTGGAATAGACTCATCAACATAAATAGAAAAGTAACGTAATCTATCTATACAGATATTGCGAACAGCGCCCCTAAGAAAACTGGTCAAGAGTTTGCTGATATGATGGCTCATCAGTAAAAAGCTGGTCATTTCTACTATCAAGACAAAATAAAAAAGCTAGAATCCTTATACATCAAGGGTTCTAGCTCCTATAATAGGTTTATCCAACACTGCCTTCCATCTCATAACTAATCAACCGATTCAACTCAACCGCATATTCCATCGGTAATTCTTTCGTAAATGGTTCAACAAAGCCCATAACAATCATTTCTGTCGCTTCGGCTTCAGATAAGCCGCGACTCATTAAATAATATAATTGTTCTTCAGAAATTTTTGAAACTTTGGCTTCGTGTTCTAAGGACACTTGGCTGTTATGGATTTCGTTAAACGGAATCGTATCTGATTTTGATTTTTCGTCCATGATAATCGTGTCGCATTCGATGTGGGAAATCGAGCCTGCGCTGTCTTTTCCAAAAGTCACTTGGCCACGGTAGTTAACTTCGCCGCCGTCTTTAGCAATTGATTTTGAAACAATTGAGCTAGAGGTATTCGGCGCATTGTGAATCATTTTGGCCCCAGTATCTTGGATTTGGTTAGCACCAGCAAAGGCAATCGATAACATCGTGCCACGGGCGCCTTTGCCATCTAAGTAAACGCTTGGATATTTCATGGTTGTTTTAGCTCCTAGGTTACCATCAATCCATTCGACAGTGGCACCTTCGTAAGCTTTAGCACGTTTGGTTACTAAGTTGTAGACGTTATCTGACCAGTTTTGAATAGTGGTATAACGACAATAAGCATCTTTTCTTGTAAAAATTTCTACGATGGCCGCATGCAAGCTGTTACTTGAATACGTTGGTGCCGTACAACCTTCAACATAGTGAACGCTAGCCCCTTCATCGACAATAATCAAGGTCCGTTCAAATTGGCCGGTATTTTCAGCGTTGATTCGGAAATATGTTTGTAATGGTACATCAACTCGAACGCCTTTTGGTACATAAATAAAGGTTCCACCTGACCAAACAGCTGAGTTTAAAGCGGCCAGTTTATTATCTGTTGGTGGCACAAGTTTTGAAAAATACTCTTTGAATAAGTCAGGATATTCTTTTAAAGCAGAGTCAGTATCTGTAAAAATGATGCCTAATTTTTCAAATTCTTCTTTCATGTTGTGGTAAACAACTTCTGATTCATATTGAGCCGAAGCCCCAGCTAGATAAGCACGCTCAGCTTCGGGAATCCCAATTTTTTCAAAGGTTTCTTTGATTTTATCAGGTACATCATCCCAATCGCGTGCGGGTTTGTCACTCGGTTTTTGGTAATATTTAATTTTACTAAAGTCAATATCTGACAGGTCTGGACCCCATTCTTGCATGGGCATTTTATTGAATTGTTCTAACGATTTTAAACGGAAGTCAAGCATCCATTCTGGTTCGCCTTTCACGCGAGAAATTTCGCGAACGACGTCTTCTGTTAGGCCGTCTCCGGTACTAAAGACTGGTTCCACATCGTCGTGAAAGCCAAATTTATATTCTTCTAATTCAGGTACTGTACTCAATTCGTCGTCACCCTTTCTTTATTTTTCACAATGTAAATGACCGGCTTCGCCTTGGCCGTTATTAGCAACAGCCTGCTCTAAGGCTTTCCAAGCCAGGGTTGCACATTTAATCCGAGCTGGAAATTTAGCTACGCCGCTTAACATTGCTGCATCGCCTAATTTTTCATCTTCGGCCACTTCATTTCCTTGAACAAGTTGAGAGAAATCCTCTGCTAAGGCCGTTGCTTCGGCGATTGTTTTTCCTAAGACCGCATCAGTCATCATACTAGCACTTGCGGTACTGATGGAACAGCCACTTCCTTGAAAGGCGATATCTTTAATCACACCGTCTTCAATGGCCACATCCAGTTCAATCACATCTCCACAAGTAGGATTATTCAGTTCAATTGTTTGGCTAGACGCATCTAGCGTTCCGTGGTGATGTGGGTGGCTAGAATGGTCCAAAATGACTTGGCGATATAAGTTATCTAATTTAGAAAGTGCCATGCTGGAAAAACTCCTTTGTCGCTTTAATCGCTTCAACTAAGCGATCTGCGTCTTCTTTGGTATTGTATAAATAAAAACTTGCCCGTGCAGTTGCTGGCACGCTCAGATAGTTTAATAACGGTTGCGCGCAATGGTGACCCGCTCTGACAGCGACCCCTTCCATATCTAACGCCGTAGCCACATCATGTGGATGTAAACCTTCAATATTAAAAGCAATCACACCTGTGTGGTCTTTTGGATCCTGTGGACCATAAATCGTCAAGCCCTCGATAGCTTGCAACTTCGGCAAAACATAGTGAACAAGGGCTGCTTCATGTTGATGAATGGCCTCTAAACCAATTTCAGTTAAATAATCAATGGCGGCACCTAAGGCAATTGCCCCGGCAATATTAGGTGTGCCAGCTTCAAATTTCCAAGGAAGCTCTTTCCAAGTACTTTCTTGAAGATGAACAAAGTCAATCATTTCGCCACCAAATTCCACAGGTTCCATTTGTTCCAATAAATGACGTTTGCCATAAAGGACACCAATTCCAGTTGGTCCACACATTTTGTGACCACTAAATGCATAAAAATCAGCATCGATGGCTTGAACGTCCACAGGCATATGAGGAACTGCTTGCGCGCCGTCTACCACCATCACAGCGCCATTTTGATGAGCTAATTGTGTTAATTCTTCGATTGGATTAATGACCCCTAACACATTTGAAACATGAGCAATCGAAACAATTTTCGTTTTTTCTGTAATTTGTTGACGTGCACTTGCCATGTCTAAAAAGCCGTCTTCAGTGACGTCTATATACTTCAAAATGGCCCCTGTACGTTGAGCTAATTGTTGCCAGGGAATAATGTTTGAATGATGTTCCATGTAAGATATGACGATTTCATCCCCGGCTGTAACTGCCAAGTCACCATAACTTTTGGCAATCCAATTCAAACTGGTTGTTGTTCCTCGTGTAAATAAAACTTCCGCTGTTTCTTTGGCATGGATAAATTGGCGAACCTTTTCGCGGGAGGCTTCATAGTCCTTCGTTGCTCGTTCGGCTAACGTGTGCACCCCACGATGAACATTGGCATTATCGGTTTCATAATAATGTCGTAAAACATCTAACACTGCCGTTGGTTTTTGGGTTGTTGCAGCATTGTCTAAATAAACTAGCGGTTCATCATTAACTTCTTGAAATAAAATAGGAAACGATTGACGAATGGTTGCTGCATCCATCATGCGTTTAACTTCCCTTCAATTACTTCTACAAATTCATTTTGTACTTCTTTAACTGGAATTGCTGTAATGACAGAACCTAGGAAGCCACGAATCACCAAACGTTCCGCTTCTTCTTTACGCAAGCCGCGGCTCATTAAATAATACATTTCTTCTGGATCTACTCGACCAACGCTGGCTGCGTGTCCGGCAGTCACTTCATTTTCATCAATTAAAAGAATTGGATTGGCATCACCACGAGCTTTATCAGACAGCATTAAAACACGACTTTCTTGCTGTGCGTCGGCTCCTTTTGCGCCTTTTAAAATGTGGCCAATTCCGTTAAACGTTAAAGTACCACGTTCACGAATAACTCCATGTTGTAAAATATGACCAATCGAATGTGGCGCTTTGTTTGTCACTCGTGTGTCGATGCCTTGTGTTTGTTTACCTGCACTAATTGCAACGACTTTAACTTCTGAATGAGCGCCTTCGCCAACTAAATCAGAATCAAAATCAGCCACAACATCGCCATCATTCATGACGCCTAGAGCCCAATCAACAGAGGCATCCCGCATAATATAGCCACGACGATTCATATAAGTCGTTACAGTTTGCCCTAATTGATCCACAGCTGAGTATTTAACTTTTGCGCCATCTTTCGCAATCACTTCCACAACAATATTTCCAGAAGCTTTCTCTGCGTGATTACCGGTTGATTGAAAACGTTCTAAATAACTGAATTCACTATGATTATCTGCAACGATTAAAACATGTTTAAAGAAAGGTTGGTTGCTATCTGAATCCTGAATAAACAAAGATTCAATGGGCTCTTCAATCACTACGTTTTTAGGAACGTATAAGAAAACGCCACTATTCATGAAAGCTGCATGAGCTGCTGTCAGCTTATCTTCTTCTGGTAATACGGCTTTAGTCATATAGTATTCTTTAACCAATTCTGGGTGCTCTTGTAAAGCAGTAAAAATGTCTGTAAAAATTACCCCTTGTTCCGCTAATGAGGCTGGCAATTGCTCAAAAGCATGAAAAGATCCTTGTTGAACAATTAAAGGATTGTCTTTCATTTGATCAAAACTTGCGACATTTCCTTCAGAAGGCACATAACTTTCCATGTGAACATTTAATAAAGGCCAACGATGAAATTTCACACGATCAATATGTGGTAACTCACTTTCGTCAGCGTTTCTTAAAGCCGTTGTTCGCAATTCAGTCATCCAAGCTGGTTCTTCATGTTCTAGTGAAAAAGCGGTGACTTCGTCAAGATAATCCATTAGATTTACTTTTTTCATTTATCTTGTCCTCCTTACGCTTCTTCTTTGTAATCAATACCTAATTCTTGGCTGATACCAGCATAGCCTTCTGTTTCTAAACGTTTTGCCAAATCAGCCCCACCGGTTTTCACAACGCGGCCTTCCATCATGATATGAACAACATCTGGCGTGATATAGTTCAATAAGCGTTGATAATGGGTAATAATTAACGCACCAAAGTTCTCGCCGCGCATTTCATTAACCCCTTTAGAAACTACTTTTAACGCATCGATATCTAAGCCTGAATCAATTTCATCTAAAATGGCAAACGTAGGCTCTAACATCAATAATTGTAAAATTTCATTTCGTTTTTTCTCGCCGCCAGAAAAACCTTCGTTTAAGTAACGCTCAGCCATTTCTTCAGGCATATTTAATAATTCCATTTTGCTATCTAATTTTTTTAAGAACTGCATGACTGACATTTTGTTGTCTTCGTCACGTTTTGCATTGATTGCTGCACGCATGAATTCAGCATTGGTAATTCCTGGAATTTCACTTGGGTATTGCATTGCTAAGAATAAACCTAAGCGAGCACGTTCGTCTACCTCTAAATCTAAAACGTTGACGCCGTCAAATAGAATTTCTCCTTCTGTGACTTCATAGTTAGGATTTCCCATAATTGCTGCTGATAAAGTAGATTTACCAGTTCCATTAGGTCCCATAATTGCATGGATTTCTCCAGTATTAATTGTTAAATCGACCCCTTTTAGAATCTTTTTATCTTCAATTGATACGTGTAAATTTTTGATTTCTAACACAGACATGTACAATTCCCTCCAACTTGTTTTAATCGTTTTTCCGTTCTCACTCATTTTAGCCTAATTGAGAATGAATCGCAAATTACAATTGCTAAAAATAACAACTCTTATCATCAAATTTTAGGATTCAATTTGTGAAGGAAAATTTTAAAATGCTGATATTTCAAAGTTTCTCTATATTTTCAAGTGATCCTCCCTACACAAAGAAAAAAATTCTGGTAGAATAAAAAAATTTATTAAAGAAAGCGTTTTCTTAAATAATTACTTTAGAATGACTTTCGCAAAGAGAGATTTGAGATACGCCTTCCTCATCTATACAAAAAAATCCAGAGCATTTGCTTCTCTGGATTCAATAATTTTTATTAGTAATTGGTTTTATACTTCTAAAAGTTCTTGTTCTTTTTCAGCAGTAATCGCATCGATATTTTTGATGCTATCATCTGTTAATTTTTGAACATCTTTTTCAAATGAACGTAATTCATCTTCAGTGATGTCGCCATTTTTTTGAGCTTTTTTCAACTCATCCATTGCATCACGACGAACGTTACGGACAGCAACTTTTGAGTTTTCCGCTTCTTTTTTCACGTCTTTGGCTAATTCTTTCCGACGTTCTTCCGTTAATTGTGGAATCACTAAACGGATGACATTTCCATCATTGGTTGGGCTAATGCCGATATCACTCATTTGAATAGCTTTTTCAATGTCAGCGATAGAATTTTTGTCAAACGGTGTAATCATTAATACACGAGCTTCTGGGATATTGATACTTGCTAATTGGTTAACTGGTGTTGGTGCACCATAATATTCTACTTGAATACGGTCTAATAGACTTGCGTTCGCACGACCAGCACGAATTTGACCTAATTCACGGCGTAAGCTTTCTTCCGCTTTTGTCATTTTTTCTTTGGCTGTTGCTAAAACTTCTTTAGACATTCTTTATTTCCCCCTTACAGTTGTTCCGATATTTTCACCAAGGATGGCACGACGGATATTTCCTGCTTCATTTAGGTTAAAGACAACTAAAGGAATATCGTTATCCATACTTAATGAGCTTGCTGTTGAATCCATTACTTGCAGCCCTTTAGAAATAACATCTAAATGTGTTAGTTCTTCAAATTTTGTCGCTGTTTCATCCACACGTGGATCCGCAGAATAAACACCATCAACATTGTTCTTCGCCATTAAGATGACGTCCGCATCTACTTCTGCAGCTCGTAACGCAGCCGTTGTATCTGTCGAGAAGTAAGGATTTCCTGTTCCTCCGGCAAAAATAACAACGCGGCCTTTTTCTAAATGACGTTCTGCACGACGACGAATGTATGGTTCTGCAATTTGACGCATTTCAATTGATGTTTGAACACGTGTAGGCACACCAAGATTTTCTAATGTATCTTGCAATGCTAAGGCATTCATCACAGTAGCTAACATGCCCATATAATCAGCTTGTGCACGTTCCATGCCCATTTGAGCACCAATTTGTCCACGCCAGATGTTTCCGCCGCCAACCACGATGGCCATTTCGATACCTAATTCATGGACCTCTTTAATTTCTTGGACGATTTCTTTAATGACTGGTGGTTTAATGCCAAAACCGTCTTCTCCGGCTAGCGCTTCTCCACTTAACTTTAATACGACACGTTGATACTTAGGTTTAACCATCATAATTCCCTCCAAGATTCTCTAAAAATCATTCAATTCCTCATTTAGATGACTTTTCACCAAAATGATTTTTTAGACCAAGCAGTGCGATCCACTGGTTTTGCCTAAAAAAAGGGAGCGCATATCAAAGTTATGCGTTCCCAAATGGCTGAAAGACTGCCTTGAATCAAGCAGTAATCAATTTATGCAGCTTCCTTTGGGGATCGCTGTCTGTTTAGATACTTATGATTCACGGCTTTTCAACCGAGCGTTTGATGCTCTTAGTTTTTCATTTGGCTCATTACTTCATCCGCAAAGTTATCTTCACGTTTTTCGATACCTTCGCCAACTTCAAAACGTACGAATGATTTCACTTCGCCGCCTTTAGAAGCAACAAATTTTTCGACAGTCATATCTGGATCTTTAACAAATGGTTGGTCAACCAAAGCGATTTCTGCTTTGAATTTTTGTAGACGACCAACAACCATTTTTTCAACGATATTTGCTGGTTTACCTTCGTTTAATGCTTGTTCAGTTAACACAGCTTTTTCGTGTTCTAATTCTTCTTGAGGAATTTGAGATTCGTTGACATAGCGAGGGTTGATTGCCGCGATGTGCATAGCAACATCTTTCGCTACTTCTTCGTCAGTTGTGCCATCGATAACTGTTAATACAGCAATACGGCCACCCATGTGTAAGTAAGCGCCAAATGCAGCATTGTCAGCTTTTTCGACAACTTCAAAACGACGGAAGCTGATTTTTTCACCGATAACAGTTGTTGCTTCGATTAAATCAGATTCGATTGTGCCTTTTTCAGTTTTAATAGCCATTGCTTCTTCCATCGTAGCTGGTTTGTTTTCAGCAACTTTAGTCGCAATATCTTTAACTAAATCTTGGAACATTTCGTTTTTAGAAACGAAGTCAGTTTCTGAGTTTACTTCAACGATTGCTGCAACGTTACCTACAGTTGCTACGTTTGCTAAACCTTCAGCCGCAATGCGGTCATTTTTCTTCGCTGCTTTAGCCATACCATTTTCACGTAAAAAGTCTACGGCTTTTTCCATGTCGCCTTCTACTTTTACTAATGCTTTTTTAGCGTCCATCATTCCAACGCCAGTCATATCGCGTAATTCTTTTACCATTTTAGCTGTAACGTCTGCCATTATTTGTGTCCTCCTCGGATATTATCAATTCTTTTTAAAAAAGCTATCTCAAAGGAGAATCAGGCTTTTTGTCGCCTAGCCTTTGAGACAGCTCCGTAATCATTATTATTCAGCTGATTCGTTATTTCCTTCAACAACATCAACGATTTCTTCGATTGAAGTTGCTTCTGGTGTTTCTTCAACGAATAACTCTTCAGTTGCTTGGTCTTCCCCTTGGTTACCTTCGATGAAAGCGTCAGCCATTTTAGCAGTGATTAATTTCACGGCGCGGATTGCATCATCATTTGAAGGGATTACAACATCGATCTCATCAGGATCACAGTTTGTATCAACCATTGCAACGATTGGAATGTTTAATTTGTGTGCTTCTTGAACAGCAATGCGTTCTTTACGTGGGTCAACGATGTACATTACATCTGGAATTCTTGGCATATCAGCGATACCACCTAAGAATTTTTCTAAACGTTCACGTTCTTTGTTTAAGCCAGCAACTTCTTTCTTAGGTAAAACTTCGAAAGTGCCGTCTTCTTCCATTGCATTGATTTTTTTCAAGCGAGCAATACGTTTTTGGATTGTATCCCAGTTAGTTAACGTACCACCTAACCAACGATGGTTTACATAGTATTGACCAGCGCGGATTGCTTCATCTTTGATTGCTTCTTGTGCTTGTTTTTTAGTTCCTACGAATAAAGCAACGCCGCCTTCTTCTGCAACGTTTTTCATGTAATCGTAAGCTGCATCTACTAATTTCACTGTTTTTTGTAAGTCAATGATGTAGATACCGTTTCTTTCTGTGAAGATATATTTCTTCATTTTTGGGTTCCAGCGACGAGTTTGGTGACCAAAGTGTACGCCGGCTTCTAGTAATTGTTTCATAGAAATTACTGCCATGTTGTGTTTCCTCCAGTTTGGTTTTTATTTTCCTCTTCTTTTCGTCAACTCCTTGAAGAACTACCGTAGTAGCACCACTTCGCAGATGGAAAAGAATGTGGATTTCGTGTGTGAAAATCACACCTTTAACAGTATAAGATATTTTCAGAAAAATAGCAAGCCTTAAAACTAGAAATGTCGCTCCTACTGCGCTTGCCAAACAAGATGACATTCTTCGTTTCCCGTTTCATCGATGGTTCGCTTTTGTTGGACAAAGCCTTGTTTTTGATAAAAGGCGTAAGCTGCTTGATTTTCCCTGTAAACAGCCAAAGATAAGATGTCCTGTTCTTCTTTTGCTACTTGCAGTAATTTCTGACCGATGCCCTTCCCTTGAAACGCTTTTTTTATAAAAATTCCTGCGATATAGTTATCCATTAAGCCTAAAAACCCAATTATCTGACCCTCTTCTTCCGCTAAGATCAGTGTTGCTTTTGGCAACGCAGCGCGGACAAATGCCTTATTTTCTTGCCAATAAGTTGGTGCGACAAATGGATGAGCTTCTAGATTCGTTTGCAGCCAAATAGCCATAATGGTTTCTAATTCTTTTTCTGTTAACTGGGTTGTCTTTTTGATAGTCAGCATTTTTTGACACTCGTTTCTGTTATTGATTATTTTCAAAATAAAACATTAACACGCCTGCTGCGATAGCGACATTCAATGATTCCGCTTGACCTTTCATTGGAATATAAAGATTTTTCGTGGTTTCTGCTAACAATTCTGGCGAAACCCCGCTACCTTCATTGCCTAAAATCAACGCATAATTTTCCACTGCCTCTTGTTCATAATAAGCAATCGCAGCTTCATTTAGTTCTGTACCGAAAACTGGTAGACCTTGCTTCTTGAATGCCTGAACCACTTCAGTCAACTCTCGTTGAAGAACTGGTAAATGATAGTGGCTTCCCTGCATTGAGCGCAACACTTTTGTATTGTAAATATCTGCTGTGCCCTTACCTAAAATCACGCCTGCTAAACCCGCTGCATCAGCTGTGCGAATCATCGTACCAACATTACCAGGGTCTTGGATATTATCTAAAAGTAACCAACCACCTTTAAAAGAAAGCGACTGCTCTTGTTGCGTTTCCAAGGTGACAATTGCCAAAATTCCTTGTGAAGTTGGCAGCTCCGACAAACTATTTAAAACCTCATCACTTACAAAAATTAATTTTTCTGTTTCTTGTTCAGCTAACCAAGTTCCCCATTCTTGTTGACCTCTTTGGTTAAACAAAATCCACTGGACATCGGCATTGGCGTTCACAGCTTCTTCAACTAAATGAAATCCTTCTATTATATATTGGTTCAGTTCTTCTCGGTACTTCTTTTTGTGTAATTTTTTCCATTCTTTTAATTGGTTATTTTTCGTTGATGTAATTTCTTTCATAAGTCACCTCGCCTTTGTATTATAGCATGCTTCTAGCTTGCTTGGATACTTGCTAGAACCAAGAAAAATCGCTATCATAAAGAAAAAAGCAAAGGAAGTGTCTCTCATGGAAAAACTAAGAATGAATGTACAAGGGCGTGTCCAAGGTGTTGGCTTCCGCTACATGACCAAAATGGTGGCAGATCAATTAGGTGTCACTGGTTCAGTGAGGAACGAAGACGACGGGTCCGTTTCAATTACAGCAATTGCACCCGAAGACATAATGGAAACATTTATCAAAAAAATCAAAGATTCCCCCAGTCCAGCGGGACGTGTAACGTATGTTGATATTCAAGAAGACCCTTTGTTAGAAGAAACGGAACAATTTAAAGTGATTCAATAAACTTACTTTCTAACGATTGATTTCTTTGGGAAGAAGCCTTGAACAGCAAGTAGTTCCTGCTTTTTATTGATTTTTGTAAGAGCTTCTTTTCGATTTTGATTGAAAAAGAGCGCTGTTTCAAGTATAGTTAACCATGTAAAAATTTTTTAGAAAAGGACCGAATTACATGCGTAAATTAAACCGATGGCTTTACGGCTCTGGCTTACTATTTTTAGTAATGTTTTTATCAGGCTGTGTGAAAACAGGAGCAGATGGACAACCAACTGGTGAAGGTTTTGTCTATAACTTCCTTGTTTTACCGATGAGTAATGCAATTACTTATCTTGTCGATAACTTTAATTGGAACTATGGTTGGGCGATTATTTTTATCACCATTATTGTACGGATCATTATTTTACCGTTAGGCTTACATCAATCGAAAAAAAGCTTTATCCAAACGGAAAAAATGCAAGCAATCAAACCCCAAGTGGATGTTGCACAAGCAAAAATGAAACAAGCAAGTACGCGTGAAGAACAAATGGCCGCACAAGCAGAACTACAAAAGATTTATAAAGAAAACAATGTGAGTATGGTTGGCGGAATTGGTTGTTTGCCTTTATTAATTCAAATGCCTATTTTCTCATCTCTGTTCTTTGCTGCTCGTTATACAAAAGGTATTGCCACAGCAAGCTTCTTAGGAATGAATTTAGGGCAACCAAATATGATTTTAGTGGCATTAGCTGGTTTAGCCTATTTAGCTCAAGGCTATATTTCAATGATTGGTATTCCTGAAGAACAAAAGAAAACAATGAAATCAATGCTGATTGTTTCACCATTAATGATTGTTTTCATGTCCTTTAGCTCACCTGCAGGCGTAGCGCTTTACTGGGTAGTTGGTGGTATTTTCACATGTATTCAATCTGCCATCACAAATATCCTCTTACGTCCAAGAATTAAAAAACAAGTACAAGAAGAATTGAAAAATAACCCACCAAAACAAGTGGTTACTCCTATCAAGGATGTGACACCAAAAGAAACAAACAAAGTAACGCAAAAAGCGAACCAACCAAAAGCAAACGGCAATAAAGGTCGCAATGCTGGAAAACAAAAACGTAAATAAAAAAAGGATCGCCTCTAAACGGCGATCCTTTTTTTATTTCAATTCTTTCCCAGTCATCTCTTCAATAGTTCGAATAGACTTTGGACCAAAGCCATGCAACGAAAGTAACGCTTTTCGGCCTCGTGCGTAGAGTTCATCCACACTGTCGATTTTTTCATTCGTTAGCGCACGAACAGCTGGCTTTGATAATTGTGTTAAAATTTGTTCAAATGTTGTTTCTAGCATGCTGTCGGTTCCTCCTTAGCGGTCGAAAAACAGCGCTTTTTATTTTACAATTAATAAGTCTAAGCTAGCAATTGATAACGCCATTTTAGCAATTTGCATTAATTGTTTTAATCGGTTTTGTTTGACTTTTTCATCCTCAACCATAACCATCGTTTCATTGAAGTACGCATCAATTAACGGACGTAGATTTACTAGTGCTTCATAGTTTTCTGCAATCGTGCGTGTCGCAAATGCTTCAGATAAATCGTTAACCGCTTGATACAGTTCTTTTTCTGCCTTATTTTCAAACAGACTTGGATCAATCCCTTCTTCAGTATCACCTAAAAGTTCTTGACCTTTTTTCGCTAAATTAATAACACGCGTTAAGGCTTCCATTGATGGTTTAAAATCTTGATCTTCAAAACGGCTTTTTAAAATATTTGCTGAAGCAAATAATTTCGATAAATCGGCTTGCTCAGCAGACACCACTGCATCGATAATGTCATGGCGAACATTTTTCGTCATTAATAATTGACGTAAGCGAGCTTTCACAAATTCAACGACTTCTGCTTGTCCTTCGTTTAGTAAAACGCCATATTTCTCAACATCTTGATTCACTGCTTCATCAACTTCTGTTTGTAATTGGACTAATGGGAAGGTCCAGCCTTTATCTTCAATAATTCGGATAACGCCATAGGTTTGACGACGAAGTGCATAAGGATCGTTAGAACCTGTTGGAATCATACCAACTGAGAAGAATGAAAAGACGCTGTCAAGCTTATCGGCTAAGGCCAAAACAGCCCCGATTGCTGTTTCTGGCAATTCACCTTCACTGGAAGTTGGTAGATAATGTTCTCGAATCGCCGTTGCTACGGCTGGTTTTTCGCCTTGTAATAAGGCATATTTTTCTCCCATAATTCCTTGTAATTCTGGGAATTCACCAACCATATTTGTTACTAAGTCAAATTTATAAATTTCAGAGGCACGTTTTAAATCTTCCAATTCCTCCTCAGATAAGCCAACTTTTCGACCAATGATTTGTGCAATCAAAGCAACCCGTTGCATTTTTTCATAAATTGAGCCAATCTTTTCATGGAAAGTCACATTTTTTAGTTTTTCAACACATGCTTCAATCGTTAATTTTTTATCTTCATTGTAAAAGAATTCTGCATCTTCTAAACGAGCAATTAACACTTTTTCATTTCCTTTAATCACGTTTTCAAGGTGAACATTATCCCCATTGCGAACAGCGATAAAATGCGGCATTAATAAGCCTTGGTCGTTACGAACTTCAAAGTAACGTTGGTGTTCTTTCATAGAAGTCACTAATACTTCATCTGGAACAGATAAATATTTTTCATCAAAACTGCCTACAAATGCAGTTGGATATTCCACTAAATTCGTAACTTCTTCCAATAACTCTTCATCTAAAGCTAACTGCCAATTTTTTTCTGCAGCGAGTGCGTTCGCTTGATCAACAATCATTTGTTTCCGTTCATTCGGTTGAACCACTACAAATTGTTCTTTTAATTTTGTTTCATATTCATTAGCATGTTGGAACGTCACATCGTCTCCCAAGAAACGGTGGCCACGAGAAGTTTGCCCTGTCGTCACGTCTAACACTTTGAAAGGAATTACTTCATCATCAAGTAGTGCCACAATCCAATGAATTGGACGAATATATTCGAAATCATAGTTTGACCAGTGCATTGTTACCGGGAAAGTTAGACTTGTAATCACGTCATTTAATTTTGTTAATACCTCTTTGGCACTTTGGCCTTTGGTAAACTTCGTCACATAGACATATTCGACACCATTTAATTCTTTGAAAACAATGTCCTCAGTTGTAACTCCTTGGCCGCGTACAAAACCTTGTGCAGCTTTTGACCAATTTCCTTCAGCATCTAAAGCAATTTTTTTCGCTGGACCTTTTACTTCTTCTTCAACATCCGCTTGTTTTTCAGGAATCGCAGTTACTTTCACGGCTAAACGGCGAGGTGTGGCAAAGGATTGCACTGTTTCATAGTCTAAATGATGTTCATCTAAAAATTTGATTACTTTTTCTTCAAGTTGGATACGGCTTGGTGTGACAACATGTGCGGGCATTTCTTCTAAGCCAATTTCTAATAATAAATCTTTTGCCATGTTATTCTGCCTCCTTGGATACACTTTGATCTTTATTTAATAATGGGAACCCTAATTTTTCACGTTCAGCCACAAAAATTTTCGCTACGGAACGAGCCATATTCCGAATGCGGGCTAAATATCCTGCACGTTCCGTTACAGAGACAGCGCCGCGAGCATCTAATAAATTGAATGTATGGCTACATTTTAAAATATAATCATAGGCTGGATGAACTAAGCTTTCTTCAATACAGCGTTTAGCTTCTTTTTCAAATTTGTCAAAGTTTTCTAAAAGCATTTCTTGGTTACTAATTTCAAAGGAATATTTTGAATGTTCATATTCAGGTTGCACAAAAATTTCACCATATTTAACGCCTTGTGTCCATTCTAAATCATAGACACTTTCGACTTCTTGGATATATGATGCCAAGCGTTCTAACCCGTAAGTAATTTCAGAAGTGACAGGATGACATTGTAAGCCGCCAACTTGTTGGAAATACGTAAATTGGGTAATTTCCATGCCATCTAACCAAACTTCCCAACCTAAACCAGCACAGCCCATTGAAGGATTTTCCCAGTTATCTTCTACAAAACGAATGTCATGTTCTAATGGATCAATTCCTAATAATTTTAAACTTTCTAGATAAAGTTCTTGGATATTTTCAGGAGAAGGCTTCATTACAACTTGGAATTGATGATGTTGGTATAGACGGTTTGGATTTTCGCCATAGCGTCCATCAGCTGGACGACGAGAAGGTTCTACGTAGGCAGCATTCCATGGTTCAGGTCCAATGGCACGTAAAAACGTGTAAGGACTCATGGTGCCGGCTCCCTTTTCTGTATCATAGGCTTGCATTAACATACAGCCATTAGATGACCAAAATTTTTGCAAGGTTAAAATCATTTCTTGTACGGTTAACTTGTTTTTCATTGTTTTCCTCCTTGGAATATTTTTTATAGACATAGGGATTGGCTTTGCTTCGGGAATGTAAATTTAAAAAGGGCTACAGAGAAACAATTTTGTAGAATGAGATAATTTTTATGCTGTTATAACGTTCCACATCTACTCCATGTTTTTGGCTAAGCAGTTTGTTTTAACACAGAGGAGACAACGTTCCCTTTGGTCACCTTGTGCTGTTCATCATCTACTCCATGTTTTTGGCTAAGCAGTTTGTTTTAACATAGAGGAGACAACGTTCCCTTTGGTCACCTTGTACTGTTCATCATCTACTCTGTCGCATTTGCGCCAATCGTAGTGATTCACAGCAAAAAGTCCCCATGCCTATTAATAGACATAGGGACGAATAATTATCGCGGTTCCACCCTACTTCCGATGTGTTCATCGGCAGCTTCGTTTGTCGTACTCCAAAGTGCCTTTCAAAAGTTCCGTGTTTCTGGCTCCCACTCTCCCAGATTCGCTTAACAGAGGGTTCTTTTTACTTCTCTTTTTCTTCGTACGTATTTAACTTCTCTATCATAATACGGTGTCTGAGGGAAGTTGTCAAATTTTTTTTAGAAAAACGTCTGCTTGTTTATGTTTCTTTTTCTTCCTTCTTTCGTGGTGGAATTTTTAACGTATTTTCCCACGTTTTCATTTGATCAATAAATTTTTTGCTTTTTAAGTGCAACCCGACATATTCATCGTATAACATATCAATCGTTTCTCGAATACTTTTCTTAGTTTCTTCTTTTACTTGAATGTTTTGGACTTTTTCATAGGAGACTTGCGAAAATAAGCGAATAAAATGAATTGCTCTAGGATCTGCATGGTAGCGCTGTTCATCTAAATGCCAATGTTTTTCACAAAGCACACCGCTATATTTTGAGGAATAATCAAATTTCCCTTGTGTTTCGCCACAAGCCACACAATGATGCCATTCTGGTCGTACACCAAACCGTTCTAACAATTGAATTTCAAAAATATTTGTAATGATTTCCGGATCTTTTTGCTCATTTAAAGCGGATAATGCCATGTGGGTAAATTGAAATAAGTTCGGATCATAGTGCTGATCTTCAATTGCTGCATCGACTAAGTTTAAAATATATGTTCCATATGCGTTAATAAATATATCTTGTTGAATGTTTCGAAAAGGTTGAACTCCTTTGCTGCTATTGAGAAAAGATAAGCCTTCTTCTCTAAAGTTTCCGATGTAGACGGCTTCTGTAAATGGCAGAATCGCTGGCAAAAGAGGATTATTTTTTCGATGCGCGCCTTTCACAAAAAACATCAATTTTCCATAGGATTCTGTAAAAATTTTGACGAGTTTATCCTTCTCTTTAAAATCCTTCGTAAATAAAATAATGCCTTTGGTCTCCCCTAATGCCATTCAATTCACTTCCATTTCTTATGTAAATTAGTGTAGTGTTTGGAAAGTTCGTTTATACACTCGCTTCCCAAACACTACTTTCTTAATATTCTTCTTTGCGATAACCAAAATCTTGTAAATAGATTTTTTTGTCACGCCAGTCTTTTTGGACTTTTACCCAAAGCTCCAAATACACTTTGTCATCTAATAAATATTCAATATCTTGACGCGCCTTGGTACCAATTTGTTTCAGCATTTTTCCGCCTTTGCCAATAATGATACCTTTTTGACTGTCCCGTTCCACAATAATGGTTGCTTGGACATGGACTTTATCGTTTTCATCCCGTTTCATTGAGTCCACAACGACAGCGACAGAATGAGGAATCTCATCTCTTGTTAAAAGTAACACTTTTTCACGAATTAATTCGGAAACGATAAAATATTCTGGATGATCCGTAATTTGGTCATCAGGGAAATATTGTGGTCCTTCTGGCATTTGCTCAACGAGAACATCCATCAAATGCTCAAAATTATTTCCTTCAGTGGCAGAAATGGGAATAATTTCTTTAAAGTCCATTTGTTTCGAATAGTCTTCAATAATACTCAATAAATCATCTGGATGGACTTTGTCAATTTTATTAATAATCAAGTAGACTGGACTATTATTATTTTTCAATCGTTCAATAATAAAGTCGTCACCTTTCCCGCGTTTTTGATCAGCACTTACCATAAATAAAGTAGCATCTACTTCACGCATCGCATTGTAGGCACTTTCCACCATGAAATCGCCTAAGCGGTGTTTAGGTTTATGAATCCCTGGAGTATCGATAAAAACAATTTGTGCTTCAGGAATTGTATAAATTCCTTGAATCTTATTACGAGTTGTTTGTGCTTTGTCACTCATAATTGCAATTTTTTGGCCGACAATTCGATTTAACAATGTTGATTTTCCAACATTTGGTCTGCCGACAATGGCTACGAAACCAGATTTATGTTCAGTTGTCATTGTATTACTCCT
Source organism: Enterococcus sp. DIV2453a (assembly GCF_050533535.1). Lineage (NCBI taxonomy): Bacteria > Bacillati > Bacillota > Bacilli > Lactobacillales > Enterococcaceae > Enterococcus > Enterococcus sp. DIV2453a. The sequence goes on from NZ_CP172899.1 coordinate 1,988,730, forward strand.
CTTATTTCCACATTTGAATGATTTGTAAAATTTTTGGTACAAATAGAATTAGTCCTACTAGCACTGCGAAACCGGCTGTTAATAAAACAGCTCCTGCGGCCATGTCTTTAACTTTTTTTCCGATTGGATGAAAGTGAAAATCCGTAAACATATCTACGACATTTTCAAAAATTGTGTTGATAATTTCTGCCAACCAGACGAGAAAAACGGCCAATAACAACCACAGCCATTCAGCAAGTGTTAAGGAAAACAAGAAACCAAACACAATGGCAGTGACACCAAACGCCACATGTTTGCGCATATTACGTTCTTCTCGAAAAACTGTTTTGATTCCTTGCCAGGCAAATTCTAATGAATTAATAAAATGTTTATTTTTTCCTGTTTGCTCATCTTTTAAGGCCATACGCATCTAAAATCTCTTTCTGTAAACCAAACATTTCTTTTTCATCTTCAGGTTCCATATGATCGTACCCATTCAAATGTAAAAAGCCATGTACTGCCAAAAAGCCCATTTCTCGCTCCAATGTGTGCCCATATTCAACTGCTTGTTCTGCTGCTCGCTCTGTTGAAATAATTAAATCACCTAGATTCCGTGGTAGCTCTGCCAACTCTTCATCATCAAAAATAATTGGCAATTCGTCTTCCCCTTCATCCTCTAAAGCAAAACTGATGACATCTGTAGGCATATCTTTGCCCCGATAGTCACGATTAATCACTTGGATACCTGCGTTATCTGTAAAAGTCACCGACATCTCCGTATCTTCGGCAATTTCTAGAAAACCCGCTGCAAATTGCAGCAAGTTTTCGATTTCTTTGATTTCTTCTGTTGGTACTTTCTCGGTTTCATCAATGAAAGTAATATCCATTAGTCATCTCTCTTTTCTTGTTCATCTTTCATTTCTTCTGCTTCAGCTTTCATTTTTGGATACTTAATCCGTGAATGGAAGGTACTGCATAATCCATTAATTAATGATTTTTCAATGATGCGAATCTCTTTCATCGTTAACCCGCATTCATCTAATTGGCCATCTGAAATTCTATCTTGAATCACATTATGCACAAAGGCTTGAATTTTTTCGTTGGTGGGATGATCCATCGCCCGCACAGCAGCCTCACAAGTATCAGCAATACTCACAATCCCTGCTTCTCGTGTTTGCGGACGTGGTCCAGGATAACGGAAGTCTGATTCTTTAATTTCAGGATTGCGTTCTTTTGCTTTCACATAGAAAAATTTCATCAATGTTGTGCCATGATGTTGACGACAAATGTCAATCACCATTTGCGGCATATTGTACTCTTCTAAAATTTTGGCGCCATCAATTACGTGGCCAAAAATAATTTGTTTACTATCTTCTGGTAATAAAAAGTTATGTGGATTTTCTGCACCAGCAGGTAAGTTTTCCACAAAGAAATTGGCGTGTTTAATTTTGCCAATGTCATGGTAATAACAAGCAACTCGTGTTAATAGCGACCGCCCGCCAATCTCAGCAACAGCGTTAGCGCTCAAACTAGCCACCATCATGCTATGATGATAGGTACCTGGCGCTTCTTCTAACAGTTGTTTTAACAACGGATGGTTCGGATTACTTAATTCATTCAAGACAATCATACTATCATCAGTCACTAATAATTCGATATATGGATGCAAGCCCATTGTTGCTAAAAATGAAAGTACCGTTCCTGCACCTGCACAAATTAAAGCTGTCCACGTTTTACCATCTGTTAAACTCATTCCTTGATAAATCATTAAGACAACCGCCATGAAAACAGGAAAGACCACTACCCACATTAAAGCTGGGAAAACTTGCTCACTCATCCGTTTCCGTTTAACAACTGTTGCTAGAAATCCTGAGAATAAGTACATAATCAGAATAACCGTCAACGAGTTTGTGCCAATAGAATTATAAAAGATAAATAACGCAAAAACGACTTGGAAAATGGCAGCGATTATCCCTGAACGACGATTTACAAAATGATTTAGAATCAGCGGCGCAAAGGCTGCCGGATAGAACAAGGGAATATACATCAACTGCTCTGTTTGGAAAATCTGGAAGAATTTCATTAAAATAACACTGATTAGCATAGCACCCGTGTAAAAGATAATAAACGAGCGTTGTCGTGAAGGCTCAGTCACTTGTTTTGTAAAGAAAATCAACACTTCAACTTGAAGTAAAATAGCTAATGCTAATGCCACCATTGGAAAAATAGAGGTATTTTGACTAGTCATTCCTAGTAGCTCAAGTTTTTCGACCGCTTTTGCATCAATTTGAGTACCTTCACGAACAATAATTTCGCCTTGATAAATCATTGCGGGTTGGACAGCATTCATCGCTTTTTGGCGTAGCTCTTCTGTTCGTTTTTCATTGGCAATATCGTTTACCACAATCCCTTGGTTAACAATGTAACGAATGACTTGTTGCATGGTACTCGTAATATCTAAGTATTGAATTTTACCGTTAGCTTCTTGGCGAATTTTATCTAAATCAGATTCTCGAACGTGATTTTGCATTGCGTCGTCCACCAACATCAAACTTTCTGAACGAACCTTATCCAATTGCTCAGAGGTTAATGTAAAGATTGTTTGATAAAAAACATTAGGAAAACTTTGATAAAACGTAACTTCATCTTGCGGTAAAGATTCAAACAATGACTTTAAGCTAGCTACTCGTTCTTCCACGGTCGGCGCAGGAATCGTTTCTTCCTTTTTGGCCTTCGCTTGCTTATTGCTGTACTCTTTGTCTACTTTTTCATTCGCAGAATCAATCAATTTAAATAATTTATCAATACGATTATGTTGGACAGATGCCGTATCTTCTTGATAAATATATTCGGGTGTGACAGCTTCTGCTGCCAATTTTTTTCTTTGTTCTGTTTCGTAGGTATTCTCGATATTTTTATTTGCACGAATGGTTTTCTCGGCCAGTTGACCTTCTTTAATTTCTACTCTTTTCTGATGGACACTGCCAAACATAATCATAAATAAAAGAAGAGAAAAAACGGCTAATAAAATAGGTAAATAGGCTTTACCTAAACGATCCCCTAACTTTGTAAGTACTTTTTTCAAAAGGTACTTTCACTCCTTCCCTAACTGCTTAGGAATGCTTTTGTTGTTCCTTTTCATAGGCTTGAATAATTTGTGCTACAACCGGATGACGCACAACGTCACTGGCTTCAAAATTTACAAAGGCAATTTTTTCAATGTCTTTTAACGTACGCTCGGCGTTAACTAAACCACTTGTTACACCACGTGGCAAGTCAATCTGACTAGTATCTCCATTAACAATCATTTTTGAACTAAACCCTAAACGAGTTAAAAACATTTTCATTTGGGCAACCGTGGTATTTTGTGCTTCATCTAGAATGACAAAAGCATCATCCAATGTACGACCACGCATATAAGCAAGCGGGGCAATTTCAATAACGCCGCGTTCCATTAAACGATTTGTATGATCCATACCAAAAATTTGATACAAGGCATCGTAAACTGGACGTAAATAAGGATCGACTTTTTCTTTTAAGTCACCTGGTAAAAAGCCCAAGCTTTCGCCAGCTTCCACCGCTGGACGAGTTAAAATAATTTTTTGTACTTCGCCTTTTTTTAAGGCTGCTACTGCCATCACCACGGCCAAAAAGGTTTTTCCTGTCCCCGCAGGTCCCACCCCGAAAATGACGTCATGAGTTTTAACTGCATCGATATATTTTTTTTGACCAACATTCTTAATTCGGATCGCCCGACCATGATGGTCCTTCATAATTTCTTCTTCATACATGGCAATAAACGCCTCTAAATTTCCAGCTTTGGCCATTTTAAAAGCAGAAACGACATCTGGCGTATGCACTTTGATGCCTCGTTGAATTAATGTTTGTAGCGCTCTTAACACGGAAGCGACTAACTCTACCTCTGATGATTCGCCAATTAACTGAATAACTTCGCCACGACTATTAATCGTTACGTGGGTATTCTCTTCTAAAAATTTGATATGTTTATCATGTGTTCCTAAAAGCATGTGTGCATCATCAGAATCAGTAAGTATTAATTCCAAAGATTTTGACTGATTATCTGTCAAAAAACGTCCATCTCCTTTATTATATAGTCCTTTACAATGATACCACATTCTTATCTGTTTAAAAAGAAGTCGTACCTGATTTGACTTTGAAAGTCAAAAAAGAGAAAACCGTAAAAAGCTACCGGTTTTCTCTTTGCATAAAAAAACTAGGACAGTATCCTGTCCTAGTTTCGATAACGCTCTTAGTTTTCTTGTAATAATTCTTTCACAATTGCGTTAACTTGGTTGCCATCGGCTTTGCCTTTGACTTTCGGCATCATAGCGCCCATCACTTTACCAAAATCTTTTGGTGAAGTGGCGCCAGTTTGCGTCATTACCTCTTGAACTAGTTGACGAATTTCTTCCTCCGTTAGTTGTTGAGGCATATATTTTTCAACAATTGCTATTTCAACTTTTACTTTTTCAACAAGATCGTCGCGTCCCGCCTTTTCAAACTCTGATAAAGAATCTTTTCTCTGTTTCATCTCACGAGACAATACAGTGAGTTCTTCTTCTCCGTTCAATTCACGGCCCGCTTTAATCTGATCATTTTGAATGGCAGTCTTTAACATACGAAGTACGGCTAAAGTTTCTTTGTCTTTAGCTTTCATCGCTGTTTTAATGTCGTCATTCAATGTGGTTAGCAATGACATACCACCAACTCCAATTCATTCAAAACTAGAATTTTTTACGTTTTCTAGCTGCTTCAGATTTTTTCTTACGCTTTACACTTGGTTTTTCGTAGAATTCACGTTTACGTGATTCTTGTAAAGTACCCGCTTTTGAAACGGAACGTTTGAAGCGACGAAGAGCATCATCAAGAGATTCGTTTTTACGAACGACTGTTTTTGACATGTTATTCCCTCCCTCCGAGCTTAAAAAGTAACCGTTTTTCTTATTTGTGGGAAAAACCCACAAATTAAAATACTGTCCTTGTTATATTATAGCTAAAGCATAAATAACCGTCAACCACTCTACTGATAAAATACGAAATTTTTGTTTGATTTTTCGTCTTATTCGCTATTTTTCGCAACAATCGGCACAACGACCAAGTATTTCAAAGCGATGTCCTTCAATTGAACAACCTTTTAACTGTTCTTCAAAAAAATTCATCGGACACATGTGAATTTCTTCCGTTTTGCCACAAACCGTACAAATAAAGTGATGATGATGTTCCACCTCTTGGCAACAACGGAAGCGAAACTTTTGTTCGCCATTTAATTCTGTTTTTTCCAGCAATTCTAAGCGCTCAAAGTCATGCAAGTTACGATAAACCGTATCATAACTGACTCCTTTAAAGGTTTCATTCATAAATTCATACACTTCACGTGCAGAAACATACCGATTTCGCTTAATCAAATAGCTCATCAGTAATTCTCGTTTTTTAGTATATTTTAATCCACTGGCTTTCATGGTTTCTAAGGCTTGTTCAATATTGGTTTTTACTGGTGCCATCGCCATTTCCTCCCTCACCAACCTAAATCAGAATCATTACGAAATAGATTCTGGACTTATGGTATAATAAAATTATTAAAAATGCAAGAAAGGACTTACCCTCTATGACTATTTCTGAAGAAAAAAAATGTGTGACGATTTTTGTCATCTCAGATTCTGCTGGCGAGACCGCTTCAAAATTGGCGGCTGCTTCAATGGCCCAGTACCCCACTGTTGATTTTACTTTGATTAGACGAACATTCGTTAAAGACGAAGATAAACTGGTGCAAGCGTTAGAAGATGCCAAAAAAGCAGAAGCCATGGTGCTGCATACTATTATTAATGATCATCTCGTGGCGATTGCAAATCAATTTTTCAATGAGCATCAATTGTTCCATTTTGACATTTTGACACCACCAGTTGCGGAAATCGAACGATTAACAGGTGTCGCGCCCATGCGGGAACCAGGTGCCTTACATCATCTGAATGAAAATTATTTTAAACGAATTGAAGCAATGGAATTTGCTGTCAAATATGACGATGGCAAGGACCCACGAGGCTTTTTAGAAGCGGATGTGTTACTTCTTGGCGTTTCCCGAACTTCTAAAACACCGCTAAGTCTCTTTTTAGCCAACAAGAACTTAAAAGTTGCTAATTTGCCACTAATTCCTGAAGCACATTTACCGAAACAATTATTCGAAATGGACCCTAAAAAAATTGTTGGCTTAACCAATGATCCCAATGTTTTAAACGGGATTCGTAAAGAACGAATGCGCGCATATGGATTACCTGAAAATACTTCTTATTCAGATATTGAAAAAATTCGGCGAGAACTGGCTTTTGCTAATGATCTTTATCAAAAATTGGGTTGTATCGTTATTGATGTCGCTTCTCTTTCAATTGAAGAAACTGCCTCAATGATTCTTAATGCTTTGAACTTAGAAGATCATAGTTATTATTCCACGGAAACAGCCGAGGATTAAAAAAAAACGAGAAAAAATCACTAGTGATTTTTTCTCGTTTTTTTAAAAGACTTGAACGCCTTCTTGATCAATATTGAAAATTTGGATGCTCGCTTTGGTAGATAATTTCTCCAAACTTTGAACAATTTCGTTGGTTCGTTCTTCTGGCGACAAGATTAGCACAGTTGGACCAGCACCGCTTAAGAAAGAGCCATAAGCACCTCTTTGCTGGGTTAAACGACGAATTTCTTTTAAGTGAGGAACCAATGAACGACGATACGTTTCATGCCATTTATCTTGTTCCATCATTTTGCCTGCTAAAGGTAAATCCCCGTTTAAAATTGCGGCAATCATAACATTGGCAATTGAGCTGGCCGCGACCGCTTCTTTATAAGCCAATTTTTCGGGCAAAACAGCACGACTTTTTTCGGTAAATAATGGTTCCTCTGGAATAAATGCAATGACATCACACATTGGAAAGTGATGTTTGACATGGTAGACTTGGTTTTCTACATGGCTAGCCACCACGAAATCTCCTAAAATAGCTGGGGCAACATTATCCGGATGTCCTTCCATCTCTGTGGCCAAACGGACTTTTTCTTTAGGGGACAAATTTAAATGTGCTAGTCGGTTAGCTAATTCAATGCCTGCTACAATCACACTTGAGCTACTGCCTAGTCCTCTTGCAAGGGGAATATCAGAAACCATCCGAATAACTTTTGGTGTTAATTCTGGTGCAATTTTCAATGCCGTTTGAATTAATAAATTCTCTTCATTAGTAGGGATTTCTTCTCCCAAAGTATGTTGAATTTCCCAAAATTCACTTTCACCTAAAACGTTGATTGTTAAATAAGCGGATAATGCAATGCCACATGAATCAAAGCCAGGTCCTAAGTTGGCACTAGTGGCAGGTACTCTTATTTTCATAGTGTTGCGACTCCTTTTCGTAAGTGCAGACGCATTTCTTCCACGTCACTCATTTTTGAAATAGTTACTTCTGTCTCCATTGCTGTATCAGGATCTTTCAGTCCGTTACCAGTAAAGACTGCCACGACGGTTTCACCTGCTTTGATTTTACCGCTTTTAACATGTTGAATAACTCCAGCTAATGAGGCAGCCGAACCAGGTTCAATGAAAACCCCATCTTGAGCAGCAATTTTTCGGTAAGCCGTTAAAATTTCTTGATCTGTCACGGCATCAATGAAACCACCCGATTCATCGCGTGCCTGTTCTGCTAATTGCCAACTAGCAGGATTTCCAATCCGGATCGCTGTTGCCACGGTTTCAGGTTGCTCAATCACTTGGCCTTTCACGATCGCTGCGGCACCTTCTGCTTCAAAACCATGCATTCTTGGTAAAGTTGTTCCTTGTTTTTCATGCCATTCTTTAAAGCCTTTCCAGTAAGCGGAAATATTGCCGGCATTTCCAACTGGAATCGCTAAGACATCGGGCGCTTGACCTAATTGTTCACAAACTTCAAAAGCTGCTGTCTTTTGCCCTTCTAAGCGATAAGGATTCACTGAATTAACTAGCGCAACTGCCTCAGTTTTCGCAATCTCTCGCACCGCTTTTAATGCTTCATCAAAGTTACCTGGAATCGAAATAATGTCCGCCCCATACATAATAGCTTGCGCCAATTTTCCCAGTGCGATTTTTCCTTCTGGAATCACTACATACGCTTTAATGCCTGCTCTTGTGGCATAAGCAGCAGCGGCGGCACTAGTATTTCCTGTAGAAGCACAAACAATCGCTTTGGCACCTTCTTCTACCGCTTTTGCTACAGCCATCACCATCCCGCGATCTTTGAATGAGCCAGTGGGATTTAAGCCTTCGTATTTTCCATATAATTGAATACCTAATTCTTTGGATAAATTAGGTAAAGGAATCAGTGGCGTATTTCCTTCGGCTAAAGAAATCATTGGTGTTTTTTCTGTTACGGGCAAATACGCTTGATACTGTTTTAACAAACCTTCATACATGTTTACTCATCTCCTATAACCTTCATTACATTCAATAACTGAAAGGCTTCCGTATTTTGAATAGCTGTCACAACTTGTTGCATTTGTGCTTTTGATATCTGGTGTGTAATGGCAACAATTCTTGCTCGCTGTCCATCTGATTTCTGTTGAACTAATTGATCAAAACTGACTTCTGCTTTAGTCATTAATTGCGTCAACTGCAAAAATTGTCCTGGTGTATCTGGAACATCTAATGAAAAATAGTACTGCCCAAATACATTTTCGGAACTCGTCAATTGGGTTTTATGTTGATACGAATTGAACATATGGCCAGTCGTTGCCAAGCGAATGTTTTTAGCAATCGTAATTAAATCACTGACCACACTGGTTGCTGTCGGTTTAGCGCCAGCTCCTGGACCGTAATACATTGATTCGCCCACGCCTGCACTTTTTATAAATACTGCATTGTACTCATTCCGAACAGATGCAATAGGATGCTTTTGATTGACTAGCATAGGCGCCACTTCCACCGAGATACTATGCTCATTTTGTTCAGCAGAGCCAATCAATTTGATTTCATACCCCAGTTGTTTAGCCATGGCGACATCATCTAAAGACAATCCGCGAATTCCACGAATATCAACTTGTGGTAATGAAACATTCATCCCAAAAGCAAATTGACTTAAAATAACCATTTTATAGGCTGCGTCAATTCCATCGACATCATTTGTCGGATCCGCTTCAGCAAATCCCAACGCTTGCGCTTCTGCTAAAGCTTCTTCATAAGTTTTATCAGCAGAAACCATTTGCGTAAGCATATAATTCGTCGTACCGTTCACAATCCCTAAAACTTGTTGAATATTGTCTGCCGCTAAGCTATTAGCAATTGTTCTTAAAATTGGAATCCCGCCAGCAACACTTGCTTCGTAATATAAATCACAGTGATGTTTTTGGGCTAACGCTACTAATTCACTCCCATGTTGCGCCAGTAAATCTTTATTAGCAGTCACAATATGTTTGCCCTTTTCTAAAGCTTTCATGATATAGGTTTTAGCTGGTTCAATGGTTCCCATTAATTCCACAACGATTTGAATCTCTTTATCTTCTAAAATATCATCAATTGAAGTTGTTAAAGACAGACCGTATTCTTCCGCTTGCGCTTGTTTCGTTTCAAGATTTCGGACAAATGCTTTTTCAATGACTACATTCATTCCTGTCACTTGTGAAATTTTCTCTTGATGTTCTTTCAAAAGAGTTAAAACGCCAGTGCCTACAGTCCCTAATCCTAGTAACCCGATCTTTAAGGTATCCTTCATTTTTACCTCCATCAACAGCGCTATTCTAGTTACGCTATTTTTTCCCTACTTTTTATCGATGTTCAATATGCTCAAAGGTCTGATTTAAAATATCTATTACATGATGATCATCTAATGTATAAAAAATCGTTTTTCCTTCACGACGTGCCTTGACAACCCGGCTATCTCTTAATAATTTTAGTTGATGAGAAACGGCGGACTGTTCCATTCCCAATTGTTCACTAATCGCCGTTACGTTATGCTCGCCTTCTTTTAAAAGTAGCAAAATTCTTAAACGTGTTGGATCACTTAATACTTTATATAATTGACTTACTTGTTTGATTTCTTCCATTTGTTTCATTATAGTCGCCTCACTTTGCACTCATTATAACACAGAGTTTTTTAAAATAAGAACTGCGATTGTTCTTTCCTACGAAAAATATGGCACAAAGAAAGTTGGAAAAATGACAAACTTGTCGATTTTCCAACTTTCTTCATCTATTCGTGGTTGGCTTGCTGAACTGCATCCATCACGGCATAACGGAAGCCATTTTTTTCTAGAGCTACGACACCGCGAATCGTACTTCCTCCTGGAGAAGTCACTTCATCTTTCAATGCTCCTGGGTGTTTTTTCGTGTCTAAGGCTAAGGTCGCCGTTCCTTTTATCATTTGAGCGACAATTTCATAAGATAAGTCTCTTGGTAACCCTTCTAAGACTGCTGCATCTCCCAATGCTTCCATAAAGATATCAACAAAAGCTGGACTGCAACCAGCCACAGTACCAAAAGTTTCCAGTTGCGCTTCACGAATTTCTTTGACTAACCCTAAAGTAGCAAGAAGTTCCATTACCAGGTCCTTCGTTTGGCCTTCAATTGTTGGTGCCAAGGCTACGCCAATCACACCCTGATTCACGCTAACTGGTGTATTAGGAATGGCATGAACAACTTTGGCTTCTTTATTGCCAAGAGCCATTTGTGCTTCTTGTATGGTATGACCTGTTGCAACAGAAATCAATAGACTTTCGTTGGAAAAATGAGGAGCTAATTCCTGAAGAACAGGTAACACGACCTTTGCTCCTGTCGCAATAAAAATAACCTTACATTCTTGGAAAAGTGCATAATCTGTGACAAGTTGAAAGCCCCACTCTTTTTGAAGTGCTTCTGCTGTTCCACTTGAGCCGCCTTTCACATATAAATGTTCCTTCTTGACTGCCTCAGCTTTCAGTAACCCTTTAATCATGGCACCGCCCATACTGCCAGCACCGATAAAGCCAATTTTCATAGCATTCCCTCCTTAGTTAAATAAAGTGTTTGTGTCAAAAGTCAATTAGCTTTTGACACAAACACTAACATTCGTACTTTTTTCCGTACAGCCTGTTTCGTTTATTTTATTTTGTTAATTCATTAACGACTGCTTCAAACGCAGCAATTTTTTCAGAAGCTTCTGAACTACTTGTTGCTTTTGTCGCTAGATAGAATTTAATTTTTGGTTCTGTTCCTGATGGTCGGATAGCAATCCAACTGCCATCTTCTAAATGATATTTCAGCACATCAGAAGGAGGCGTTTGTAATTGTTCTGTTTGACCATCTGCAAAAGTGCGTGTTAATTCTTTAAAATCTTCCGTTTGAGCAACTTGAATCCCGGCAAACTCAGTTGGGGCTTGTTCACGACATTTTGCCATTAAAGCTTTGATTTTGCCGCTGCCTTCAATTCCGCTCATTGTTACGGAAATAGTTTTTTCTTCAAAGTAACCAAATTCTTCAAAGATATCTTGTAAGCCATCGTATAATGTTTTTCCTTGTTTTTTATAGAAAGCCGCTACTTCTGCTAATAAAACTAACGCTTGAATCGCATCTTTATCACGAACAAAAGGTTTCACTAAGTAACCATAACTTTCTTCAAAACCAAACATAAACGTTTGACTGTGGTCTTCTTCGTATTGTTGAATTTTTTCAGCAATAAATTTGAAACCTGTTAAAACATTAAACATCTTCGTATTATATTTCTCAGCAATCGCTGTAGCAAGTTCACTAGAAACGATTGATTTTAGAACCGCAGCATTTTGAGGCAACGTGCCTGCTTGTTGATGGGCTTCTAAAATATAATGAATCATAATTGAACCTAATTGATTTCCTGTTAATACTTGGTAGTCTCCGTTTGGCATCCGCACAGCAGCACCTAAACGATCAGCATCTGGATCTGTTGCAATCAATAAATCAGCGCCTTCTTTTTCCCCTAAACGAATCGCGTATTCAAAAGCTGAATGTTCTTCAGGGTTTGGTGACTTAACTGTAGTAAAGTCAGGATCAGCAACAGCTTGCTCAGGTACTAAAACAAATTTTTCAAAACCGGCTTGTTTTAATGCCTTTTCTCCTAACATTTTCCCAGTTCCATGTAAGGGAGTGTAAACTAATTTTAATTCTTTACCCATTTCGTTAATTAATTCTTGATTAATCGTAACTGTTTTAATTTCTTTCAAATACGCGTTATCGACTTCTTCACCAACAATGTTAATTAAACCGCTGTGGGCAACTTCTTCATCTGATAAGACATCAATTTTCAAAGGATTTTCGATACTACGAACATATTTAGTTAATGCATCTGCATCAGCTGGCGGCATTTGACCACCGTCTTCACCATAGACTTTGTAGCCATTATAGGCAGCTGGATTGTGAGAAGCCGTAATCATGATTCCCGCAAAAGCTTTAAAGTAGCGGACCGCAAAAGATAATTCTGGTGTTGGTCGTAAGCTTTCAAACACAAAAGAAGGAATATCATGTTTAGCTAATGTTTTAGCTGCTTCCATTGCAAATTCTGGAGACATATGACGTGAATCATAGGCAATGGCTACACCGCGACGTTTTGTTTCAGGATCTTGCGTATCCATAAAACGTGCAAGCCCTTCTGTCGCTTGACGAACCGTAAAGATATTCATCCGATTAATACCGGCGCCTAAAATTCCGCGCATCCCGGCAGTCCCAAATTCTAATGGTGCGTAAAATGCATCTTCACATTTTTCAGGGTCTGTATTTAAGTCCTTTAATTCATTTTTTAAATTTTCTGGAATATTTTCTTCATTTAACCATTGTTGGTAAACTTGTTCCCAAGACATGGAAAACACCTCATTTGTTTTTTTGTTTTTACTTTTTAAGTATAGCATTGGATATTCGTTTAGAAAAGGGAAGTTGTAGCGTTTTCTCTCAGCAAATGATTTTTATAAGAAAAATCTTACTTACTGTTCTATTTTTGTTTGTCTATTTTCAGAAAGTTGTCGTGTAATCCGTACCATTCGCTCACAAAAAAGAGGCATTTCTTCTGGTGAAATTCGGGAACAGTTCAAGCGAATACTTCCACGTTTTTCACTAAAAGCGACACTTGGTGCTACCAAAACACCTTCTCGTAAAAACACTTGCCAATCTTCTGGCTTAAGTGCCCCTTGACGCCAATGCGCCCATAAATAAAAGCCGCCTTTTACTGGCGAAACTTCCCATTCTGACAACGATTTAAATACTTGATATACAGCTGTTGCTCGTTGTTCCACTTGTTTATTTAATAACATAATTTTTTCAGAAAAAGAAGGATCTTCAATCGCCATTTTAGCGAGCATCTGCGGAAAAATACTCAACGAAACATCCATCATTTTTCTGGCTTCTGCAATTTGTTTCGTCACGGAGGCGGGCGCACTTAACCAACCAATTTTCGTGGTCGAACCTAAAATTTTTGACAACGAACCGATATACAAGACATTGTCTGGATCTAATTTTTTTAAAGGAGGAATTTCTGTTTTCGGGATAAAACTTAGCTGCCCAAAAACATCATCTTCTAAAATAGGAACTTGATACGTTTGACAGACTTTCACGAGCTGTTCTCTTTTTCTTAAAGGCATCACTGTCCCAGTCGGATTTTGAAAGGAAGGATTAACCATAACCATTTTGATGCGATGTTGTCGGATTGTTTGTTCTAGCGCTTCAAGATCAATCCCTTCATCTGTCATGGGCACACCAAATAAGCGCACACCAGCAGCTTGGAAAATTGGTAAGGCATAGAAGAAAGATGGATCTTCTACAGCAACACTATCTCCTTGTCTCAATAAAACTTGCAAAACTAAAAAAAGTGCTTGTTGCGCACCTGAAGTAAGCAATAAACTTTCACTTGGTAAATGAAGCTGATATTCCGTTGCTGTAATGGCTTGGATTTCTTTTCTTAACGGCAAATAACCTAATTCATCTTGTGCTTCCTCTTTTAAAAATTGTTTCCAATTTAATGCTGGAAAATCGAAACTGGGAATTAAGTCTAACGGCAACTCGCCTGTATACATATCTAAGTCAGTCGGCAAATTTTGTTTAGCACGTAACTCAATCTCTGCCACCAAGGGATGAACTTGTTTGAACACATTTTGTTCTAAATAACGATGCCAATCCGTTCGTGGCGTCATCATTACCCCCCATTTTCCTTCGTTGACAATCGTTCCGCTCCCTCTTTTTCGCACAATCCAGCCTAAGTCCACCAGTTCGTCTAATGCATGAACAACGGTTGAACGATTGACAGACAAGTACTCTGCCAGTTTACGTTCCGAAGGGATTTTTTCGCCTGGTAATAATTCGCCTGTTTGAATCTTTTGAACAATCATTTCCATAATACTGCGATAAATGGGAACATTTTGTTCTTTTTTAAGTTGCCACATAGCAATCACCTCAACAATTGGATGAGTTAAAAGTAATCCAGTTTAATGCTTTTGTCAATCGAAAATACAAGAAAAGTGAGACAACCGTTTTGACGAATGTCCCACTTTTCTGTTTTACTATTAACAGGTTTGTCTCAATGTTTGTGTAAAAATGCTTGGATGGTGTTATAAAAGATTCCTGCGAACATAAAGATTAACCAACTAAACCGCCAATCCCCTAAAACAAAACTAATAAATAGATAGAGTGCAACAACTAAGGGCCAATAAACGGATGCAATAATTGCACCGACAGGATTCCCCACAGGTCCTTCCTCTGTTTTTGTTTGTTGAGGGGCAAAATCAGGATGACCAACATGTTCTGAATAAAAATAAGTTTCATTCAACAATTTATTAAAACTTCCTTTAATTACTCCACCAAATATAAACAAGAAGACGCCAACCGATACTAAAAAGAAGAGCCAACTAATCCCCATCGTTCCATTATAATATTGTCCGCCCATCATTTGATGCATGGAACGGCGCATCATCAGATGAAGGCCACTACTAAAGACAACAACTGGGATTAAACCCAAAATACAAAAAACGACGCCCGCTGCCATACAAAAAATAAATGATCGTTGAAAACTTTGTTCTCTTTGTGCAACTTCTTTTTTTAACTTAATCGGAATCAATCGTTGCCCCAGTTGTTTGTCCATTGCAACAAACCGATTACCAGCAACAATAAATAATGGAACGCCGATTGCCACACCTATGAAAAGACAAACTAAACCAAGACCGTTAGAAAGAATACCACGCATACCAACCAGCAAGCCAACACCCACCATGATTGCAACAACACCAAGGCCAATTTGAATCGCACCTTTACGTTGGACAGCTAAATAGTCAAGTCCTTCCTCCACTGAAATTTCTGGCAAACCGTTCATTGAATCGTTTGTTTCATCCACTTGTTTATTTTCTAAATTCAATTCTTCCATTAATTCATCAATAGTACCAAATTCAGAAATAATTGTACCAATTGCTTCATTTTCCGATTTTCCTTGGCTGAGCAAATCTTCATAACGATCCTCAGCATTTGCTAATAAGTCCGCCTTTAATTGTTTTGTTTCAGATGTTTCAACAACGCCTGAAAATAAGCTATCAATAAATTCTTCTATAATCTTCATTTTCCCATCTCCTTTACAAATGCTTCGACGACGTCTTTTGTTACTTCCCATTCTAGTAACTTTTCCTCTAAATAACGCTCTCCTGCATGGGTTATTTGATAATAGGTCCGCTTTTTGCCATGCGTTACTTCTCCTGGAAATGATTCAATGTAGCCATTTTTCTCTAAACGTGTAAAAGCAGAATAAAGTGTCGTTTCTTTAATCGAATATTGTTCTTTAGAAATTTCACGAATGCGTTTAGAAATCGCATAACCATATGAAGCGCCGGATTGTAAGATTGAGAGAATAAAGGTATCGTTGTATCCTCGAATTGCATCACTACCAATCACATAAATTCCTCCCTCAAGTACTTCAACTATCGTACTACGTCTGTCGTTGTAATTATCTTAACACGATTACTACGATAGGTAAAGTAAAAAAAGCACTTAATGCAGAAATCATTTTAATTTCTGCACTACGTGCTGTCTTCTTTTCAGTCTATAGTTGAATCTTAAATGGTATCACCATTAAAAATAGAATTTTTTACAATCACATAATCAACTTTACGAATCGCTTCTAAATCGCGACCTCCCGCGTATGAAATGGAAGATTGTAAATCTTGTTGCATTTCGACTAAAGTATCTGCCAACTTCCCTTTATGGCGTAACCAGATTTTTTTACCTTCAACGTTTTTCTTTTCGCCTTTTTGGAATTCAGAGGCGCTACCAAAGTATTCTTTGTAAACAACACCATCTTCCACTTTTGTTTCACCTGGTGATTCTTCATGTCCAGCAAATAGTGAACCAATCATGACCATAGTTGCCCCAAAACGCACAGATTTTGCAATGTCTCCATGGGTCCGAATTCCACCATCTGCAATAATTGGTTTCCGAGCAGCTTTGGCACACCAACGTAAAGCCGCTAACTGCCAGCCACCTGTCCCAAAGCCAGTCTTAATTTTAGTAATGCATACTTTTCCTGGTCCAATCCCCACTTTGGTGGCATCGGCTCCAGCGTTTTCTAATTCGCGAACGGCTTCTGGCGTTCCAACATTGCCCGCAATAACGAACGTTTCTGGTAAAAATTTTTTTAAGTGTTGAATCATATTAATCACCGCATTTGAATGACCATGGGCGATATCAATTGTCACGTAATCAGGAACTAAACCTTCTCGGGCTAACGTTTCAACAAAAGCGTATTCCCCTTCTTTCACACCCACACTAATTGACGTGATCAAGCCTTTTTGTTGCATTTTTTTAATAAATGGCACTCGCGCCTCTTCATCAAACCGATGCATGATATAAAAATAACCATTTTCAGCAAGGGTTTCCGCAATCGTTTCATCAATAATTGTTTGCATGTTCGCTGGAACAACAGGCATTTTAAACGAATGTTTTCCTAAAGTTACTGTAGTATCACATTCAGAACGACTATTCACGATACATTTATTGGGAATTAATTGGACATCTTCATAATCAAAAACTTTCATACTTACTGCCTCCTAGTTATTTACAAAAATAACGTAAAAACCGAACATTCGGTCATTTAACGTTCGTGTTTACAAACACCATTGTTAATTTACACTATTTACCGACACTTGTCAAAGGCGTTTTAACGAAAATTAATCTTTTACCCTTCTTGAACGTTTGGTAAAATGGCCTGCAATAAAATAGCAACAATTGAGGCAGTTGCCACGGGTGAACTAAATAAATATTGTAAAAATTGTGGTAGAGTTTCCAAAAACTCTTTTGGTAACAATGTCAACGCTAACGTCATAATAATTGGAACGGCAATTACATACATCTCTTTTTCATGAATTGTTACATCACTCATAACTTTCATTCCACTTACAGAAATGATGCCACAAACAACCACAAAAACGCCGCCGATAACTGGTGCCGGAATAGCCGAAATCAAGGTGGAAAGTTTTCCAGATAAGCCAAATAAGACAAACCACGCACCTGCAGCCACAAAAACCTTGCGACTAGCAACTCCAGTGATTGAAATAATCCCAGCATTTGTAGAGTAACTAGTTACTGGCGTGCTGCCAATGAATGAAGAAACTAAGCAACCTAAGCCTTCACCAATTACGCCGCGATTAATTTTTTCTTCGGTCAAAGGTTCAGCGACAACATGACTCACAGCAAACCAAGTGCCTGTTGTTTCCGCCATTAAAACCAGATAAATAACTAACATCGTGGCAATGGCTGACCAATCAAATTGGAAAGAAAAGTTAACTAATGGTAACTGAGGCAAACTAAACCAAGCCGCTTCACTAACGGCCGATAAATCAAGTACCCCTAATAATTGTGCCGCGATGCTCCCAAATAATAATGCCAAAATGACAGAAGAAACGCGGAAAATCCGCCCTTTTTTCAAAGCAGAACCTAAGAGCGCAAAGAAGATCAACGTCCCCGCTGCTATAAATGCTAATAAAATATTTTGTCCTAATTCCCCTTTTGCGTGGTAAATATTATCCGATAAAGCGACTGGCATTAACGAAAGACCCACCACAAAAATAATTGTTCCTCCCACAATTGGTGGAACAAATTTAGTGATTAAACGATTAAAGATACCAGTAAATCCTAATATAATAACAACAATTGCCCCCACTAAACTAGCACCTAAAACTGCGCCCCAGCCATTTCCTTGTTGGTTATTGGCAAAATAAATTCCTGCAATTGCCCCGATTGGAATAAATGAAGGGCCTTGCGCAACTGGTAATCTCATACAAAAATGAGATTGAATAATCGTGGCAAGTCCTGCTGCTATGAATGTTGCTTGGATTAAAGAAGACGTTTGTGCTGTGCTAATCCCAATAATTGAAGCAATGATCACAGGTACGACGTACACGTCCATTGCTAAGACATGCTGAATCCCTAACATAGTGGCCTGCCCAAAAGATACTGAATCTTCTGGCCCCACTGTTAAATGAAGATTATTTTGTTTCTTTTCACTCATTTTTTATACTCCTTTAGTTGCTGACATTAAATTTTTATCATGTACTTTTTCACCTTGTACCCAGACTTCTCGAATATTTTCTGGTCGTGCTAAATATAAGATTTTTTGGAAAATATCAAGCAATGATTCCCCTGGATTTTTAGGGATTCGTGCTTGTGACAAGCTTGTATTAATAATTTGAACATCCCAAGCATACCCTTTTTCTAATTTTCCAATTGGCAAACTTAGCGCTTGACCACCACCAGCAGTAGCTAAATAAAACGCTTCATTTACGGTAATCCGTGCTGTTTTAACACCTCGTACTTCTGGTTTTTTTGTAGCATCGACGCCATCTTCTAACATTCTAGAAGAAATAACCGCTTGCTTTAAATTGTCAAAAAGACTTGGTGAAAAACCACCTGAAAGATCACTACCTAAACCAACTTCTACTTGATGTTGATGTACTAATTTTGCAATCGGTGTTACTGCATTGCCAAAATAAGCATTAGAGATTGGGCAGTGCGCCACAGCCGTCCCTGTTTCATGGAATAAATTCATATCTGCTTCTTCTAAAAAGCCTGCATGTGCCATCACTGCTTTTTCTGTTAATAAACCAAAATCATTCAATGCTTGAGCATCATTTTTTCCAAAACGTTCTTGAACAAATTGATGTTCCCAATCACTCTCACTACAATGACTTTGAACATGGACTTGATATTTCGCTGCTAATTCTCCTAATCCTTTAAGTGCTTCTTCTGTACAACTAGGAATGAAACGCGGAGTTACAACGGGATACACGCCTTGTTTTGTTTGCTGCGCTAATGCTTGAATTTCTTGAATAAACCGTTCCGTTTCTTCTAATGCTTGTTGCGTTGTTTGATCACGATAGTATTCAGGATTCTCATTAAGATCATCCATTACAACTTTGCCAATTAAGCCACGCTGCCCTTTTTCCGCACAAATCTCTGCCAAACGACGGCTAGCTTCATAATGAATGGTTGCAAAATAAAGGGCTGTTGTTGTCCCATTAGCTAACAATTGGGTTACCAATTCATCATAGACTTGTTGGGCAAATGCTAAATCTGCAAACTTGGACTCCAAAGGAAACGTGTACGTATTCAGCCATTCATACAATGGAATATCCAAGGCGGTCCCTGATTGTGCCCACTGAGGTGCATGGACATGTAAATCAACAAAGCCAGGTAAAAGATAAGAATCTTGGGGCAATTCTTGAAAACGTTGTGCCTCTTTTTGTTCTGCTAGCACAGTTTCATACGCTTCAGCATCTGGTTCAATTATTTCCTGAATTACTCCGGCCTCATCTATACAAAAAAGTGTCTCTTCATAAACTTTAATCTCTTGCAAATTTTTACTAGAAAAACCTGTTCCTTTTATTACAAAATGAAACATTTAATACTCCTCCTTACTATCACATGAAGATTATACATAAACTTTCGCTTAATAACTATAAAAATGTGATTTTTTTTAAAAAAATCCGTGTTCAAACAAGCAAAAACCGAACATTCTAAGAATAGTTTATTTTTTCTTTGGATAAACAAGAAAACTTTCTATTCTTAAGATTCTTCGGTATACTTGAAGAGAATCGTTAGAACTTTAGGAGGTCCTGAGATGATACAGATCGAACAAATTAGAACAGGTGTTATTCAAGAAAACTGTTATCTTGTTTATAATGAAGAAGCATTATTAATTATTGATCCAGGTGCAGAAGGAGCAAAACTAATTCAAGAAATTACCCGTTTAGGGAAGAAACCAGCCGCTATTTTATTAACACATACTCACTATGATCATATTGGTGCGGTAGAAGAATTGCGCCATCATTATCAAATCCCTGTTTATGTTAGTCCATTAGAACAAGCGTGGCTTTCCAATCCTATTTTGAATCTTTCAGGATTAGGCAGACATGATGATATAGCAAATATTATTGTTCAACCCGCCGAACATGAATTTAAACTAACCGATTATGAAATTGGCGGCATGAAATTTTCCGTAGTCCCAACACCTGGTCATTCAATTGGTAGCGTCAGCTTTGTCTTTGATGATTTTGTTATTGTTGGGGATGCATTGTTTAAAGGTAGTATTGGTCGTACTGATTTACACACTGGTGATATGCAACAATTATTACACAGCATTACGACCTATCTATTCACTTTACCAGAAGAATTTCCTGTTTATCCAGGCCATGGTGATGCCACGACCATTCAACATGAAAAAGCCACAAACCCATTTTTTAATTAGAGATTTATTCACTATTTAAAGAAACTTAGGAGGAGTAGCAATGACTGAAGCAACGACACTTTATATTATTCGTCACGGAAAAACGATGTTTAATACGATTGGCCGTACCCAAGGCTGGTCAGATACCCCCTTAACCAAACAAGGAGAAGAAGGCATTTATCATTTAGGCTTAGGTCTTAGAGACATAGACTTTAAGGAAGCCTATAGTAGTGATAGTGGTCGTGCCATGCAAACCGCTCAGATTATTTTACAAGAACATCAAAACCACCAAAAGATTCCTTACCTAACCGATAAACGGATTCGTGAGTGGTGTTTTGGTTCTTTAGATGGTGGCTATGATGGTGAACTTTGGGGTGTGGTGCCACGCATTTTAGCTTTTAAAAGTTATGAGGACATGATGACCACGAAGATTACCTATCGTGAGCTAGCAAATGCTATTATTGAAGCCGATACGGCTGACTGGGCGGAGCCTTATGAAGTTATCCGTGATCGTGTTTGGTCTGGTTTCGAAGATATCGCTCATCATCGAGAAAAAAATGGTGGCGGCAAAGTCATGGTGGTTTCCCATGGACTAACAATTTCCTTTTTACTTTCCTTAATTGATGCAAGTTTGCCTATGCAGATGGCGCTGGAGAATGGTAGCGTGACGACCTTAACTTACGAAAAAGGAACATTTACCATTCAAGGAATTAATGATATTTCTTATATTGAAAAGGGAAAAAAGATCGCTGAAAAGCGCCGTTGATAGTAAAAAAAGAGAAGGTTATCTGTCATTTTGACAGATAACCTTCTCTTTTTATTTATTCTTTTAAACGTTCTACATTTTTTCTTGAAATTTGAATTTTTTCTAAGGTTTCCTTATAGTTTTTTGCTGCATAAGCAAAAAATAAAACATCGACTACATACAATTGTGCCACCAAGGAAACAGTAGCCGCACTTCTCAATGGCACGTCTTCCCCACTAGAGGTTTGGAGGACGATATCACTTTTTTCACCAATCACTGATTTTTCATCTTGTGTGATACTAATAATAGGAATCCCTTGCTGCTTCGCTAAATCAGCTAAAGTACTTGCTTCTTTATTCGTTCCAGAATTAGAAATAACAATAAAAACACTAGGCTTTTCTGTTGAGCCTAACATGGAAGCAAATAAATGATGATCCAATGTTGTAAATACCGTTCGGCCTAATCGCGTAAATTTTTGATAAATATCTTGAGCAACCAACGAAGAGGCACCCAACCCATAGACAAAAATTACTTCTGTTTTTTCCAACAAATCAACGGATTCATTCACTGCGACATCCTCTAATGTCTGACCGCTTCGCTCAACCACATGAACAAAGCGCGCCTGTAACTTTTGTTTAATGTCAGCTGTTGATTCCCCTTTAGTAACTTCAGTATACATTTGCTGCTTCATTTGGCCAAGATTTGCAGATAATAAAAGTTTCAACTCTGTGAAGCCATTCACATCCATAGAATGACAAAAGCGAATAATTGCCGCTGGACTTGATCCTGCTTGTTTCGCTAGCTCTTGCGCATTCATTGAAATAACTGTTTCTGTATTTTTTAAAATATATTCTGCGATTTTTCGTTCTGATTTTGGTAATTGTTGTAGACGATCTTGGATAGATAAGACAATATTTTGTTGCATAAACACCCCTCCTGATACACCATTTCCTACGCAATTAAATTTTAACAAAGAAAAAGGGAGAAGCCAAGTTCTCCTTTTTTCTATTTATTATTTAGTTGTTTGCATATCTTTAGGAATCCCAAAGAATAACGTTGCTACAAAACCACCTGCGTAAGCAGCCAATAAACCTAATACATATGCAAGCCATTGGTTGTTGGCAATTAATGGAATTAAAGCCACCCCACTTGGTCCAATAGCAATCGCACCAACATTACCGAAGGCACCAATCACCGCACCACCAATACCACCGCCGATACAAGCAGTAATGAATGGACGTCCTAATGGTAAAGTAACTCCGTAGATTAATGGTTCACCAATACCTAAAATCCCAACTGGCAAGGCACCTTTAATCATTTCAACTAATTTTTTATCTGATTTACAACGAATCCATAATGCTAAAGCTGCACCGACTTGTCCCGCACCAGCCATGGCCAGAATTGGTAATAACAAAGTCATCCCTGTTTGATTAATCATTTCAATGTGGATTGGCGTCAAAATTTGATGTAAACCAAACATTACCATTGGCAAGAAGGTTAAACCAAGAGTAAAGCCAGCAACCATGCCACCTTTTTCTAAGACAACATTGATAATACCAACTAAGCCATTAGAAATAGCTCCGGCTACAGGCATGATTAAGAAAATAGTTGCTAAGCCAATCACTAAAAGTGAAATGGTTGGCGTTACGATAATATCAATTGATTCTGGGACAATTTTATGCAATTGTTTTTCTAACAATGATAATAACCATACGGCAAAAATAACACCGATAATTCCGCCTTGTCCTGCAGATAATGTTCCCCCAGTGAAAATATTACTGATTGGAGCATCCGGATTCATTCCTGTTAACATTGTGACTGCCCCAATAACACCACCCAACGCTGGCGTTGCACCAAAAACGCTGGCACTGTTAATCCCAGTGTAAAGAGCTAAATAAGCAAAAATCCCATTTTTAATGATATTTAAGACATCAATATATTGTTGCCATGAAGCTGAAATATCACCAGCAACAACTAAGTTAGACATAACAGCTGCAATCCCGCCAATAATACCAGCCCCAACAAAGGCAGGAATCATCGGAACAAAGATACTAGAAATGGCTTTTAACACTTTTTTAAATGGTGAAGTGTTATTTTGTTTCGCTTTTTGTTGTGCTTTCATTTGAGCGGCTTTTTCTTCTACTAAATCTTTTCCAGATTTGCCTGCTGAAGCATCAGTTGTGGTGCCATGATTAAATGGTTCTCCCAATTTGACACCTGCTTGATCTACCATTTCTTGTGCAACCTTGTTAACAGTCCCTGGACCAACAACTACTTGTAACGTATCATCTTCTACGACGCCCATAACGCCATCAATTTTTTTCAATCCTTCAATATCTACTTTGTCATAATCGCGGATATCCATACGAACACGAGTCATACAATGAATGACTTTGTCCACGTTTTCTTGACCACCAACTTCTTTATAAATCTCATCAGCAATGCGTTTAATTCTTTCTTCTGCCATGTTAAAACACCCTCCTAATTCCTTAATTTAATGTATTCTTGATAAATTGATTCCCGTCAATTAATTTTTGTGTTGCTTCTTCTTTAGTACTATCAGTTAAAATCATTACAATTGCTAACTTCACATTTTCTTCTG
Organism: Enterococcus sp. DIV2453a; assembly: GCF_050533535.1. Classification (NCBI taxonomy): domain Bacteria; kingdom Bacillati; phylum Bacillota; class Bacilli; order Lactobacillales; family Enterococcaceae; genus Enterococcus; species Enterococcus sp. DIV2453a. Next base: position 2,012,773 of record NZ_CP172899.1, read on the forward strand.
CTTCTACAAATTTTAGTTCGGCAACTTCATAACTACAACCCGTTGCTTCCATAATAATCCGTTTGGAACGCTCCACTAATTTTTCATTGGTTGGTTTTACATCAACCATTAAGTTATTGTAGACTTTCCCAATACCAATCATGGAAATAGTTGATAACATATTTAAAATTAATTTTTGAGCTGTCCCAGATTTCAAGCGAGTCGAACCTGTTAAAAATTCAGGTCCTGCATCTACTTCAATCGGCATTTGCGCATATTTACTAATTTCGGCATTTTTATTACATGCCACAGTTGCGGTAGCTGCTCCCACCGTTGTAGCATATTCTAAACCGCCAATTACATAAGGCGTCCGACCACTGGCTGCAATCCCAACAACAATGTCATTTGCTGATAATTTTAGATCAACTAAATCTTGACGACCTAGTTCTTTTGAATCTTCAGCACCTTCTACTGCGACAGTCATTGCTTTTTGACCACCAGCGATGAGGCCTTGAACCATCTCTGGCTCGACGCCAAAAGTTGGTACGCATTCGGCTGCATCTAAGACACCTAACCGACCACTCGTACCAGCGCCCATGTAGATCAAGCGGCCGCCTTGATTGAAGCTTTTGATGATGGCTTCTACCACTGGTTCAATGGCTGCTAATTCTTGACCCACTGCCATTGCAACTTTTTGGTCTTCTTGATTCATTTTTTGTAACGCTTCTTTGACACTCATCTCATCTAAGCCCATTGTATTTTCATTTCTACGTTCAGTTGTTAAGTTTTCTAAATTCATTCTCTATCGTTCCTTCCGTGACTAGCGTAAATTGATTGCCTGCCTTGATTAACGGCAATATCGTTTGATCTTTTTCAATAATTCGTGTAATCGTATTGACTTTTTCATCTTTCGGCAAGTCCACAAGTGTGACTTGAATTTCTCCCATATAGCGACCATATTTTTCATTATCAATCGTTACGGTTCCCACTGGACGTGCTTCAGTCTGCTCTGACTCAATCGTTGCAATTTCATCTTTTCTGAACATTACACTCGTTCTTGATAATTCACTTCGCAAAACATCTCTTGCAGCATCTAAACGATTGGTATGACTCCCAAGTATTCGCTTCAAATAGCGGCTCTTGCTAGGTGCTACTTCTAACAGAAATTGATTGGTTTGGTGATAATACCCAAATTGAGCCATGGTTCGCTCACTAATTGTAGGATCACCAATATAAACAGCATCGACATAAGGATCAGCCATCAAACCAACGGCAGCGGCGAAAGGATTTTGCCCACGATGTTTTTCTAATGTTGGTAAACCAGCAAAAATTGGGCCTCTTGTTTGCCCATCTCCTGGCACAAAAGTAAAAACTTGTAAGCCTAATTCTTTAAGCCAGCGGTTCTTTTCATTAAAAAATGTTGTTCCAATGCCGGTTTCAGGTCTTGGATAATAATTATGCCAAGCTTCTAAGCGAGAAAAGTCCGCTTGATGAGCCTTTAACTCAGCCACTTCTTCCAGTGTAATGGTACTAGCATTCAATCCTATATCAATCTTATGTGAAGCATGAGCCATTTGTTCTATCGTAATGCCGTAGTCCATCCGAAGGCCAGTTACGCCCAACTCGATTAAAGGCTCTAATTCATCGAAAGAAAAACCCGCTCTTTTTAACGCTTCACCTGAAATATCTACCATAATTTTCATTTTTTCTGCCTTAGCAATTGCCCCTAAATCAGTCAAGCGTTGGCGGTAAAGGGAAGTATCATCTTCTGGAATGTGTAAAGAAGTGAAAATACCATCAAATCCAAGCGCTTTCATCTTTTTGATATAAATAATTGTATCGTTTGTAATCTCTTCACCAAGAAAAACTGAAATACCATACATCTTTTTAGCTCCTCTCTAATACGCTTTCATTATAACTTGTTTGAAATAAAATTTCAACTATTTTTCTAAATATTTTTTAATTCCAAAATAAAATTTTATTTCTGTTCAAAAAAAACGAGCGTGGAACAAAAATCACTTTGGATTTTTGCTCCACGCTCAAAAACTGATAAACGGCGGGAACAGAAGCAACACTCCGCGTTGCTCCGATCTCAACAACTTCTAAGTGCTAAAGCTCTAAGAGTTGAAGGTCCTTCGGAAATAAGCCGAAATTGTTGAGAATCACAAAGAACGTAGTGATTCGATGATGAACAATACCTACTTGGTCTCCAAAAATCAAAGATCAATTTTCGGAAATTTCTTCTTATTTCTCGGAGCTAAACGGTTCTGTCCCGACCTCGTCTAATGCATTAATTGGCTGTGGCAGAGCCAACTGGTGTACCAGCTGTAACCACGCCAGTTTTCTCTAACGAAAATTGTGCTACTTTATCCATGTTGGTAATAATGACAACCATTTCAGTTCCTTTACCAGCTGCTTTAATTGCCTCTAAATCAGCAATTGCGACCACCGTATCTGCAGTCACTTGGTCGCCTTCTTTCACTTTAATAGTGAACGGTGCCCCGTTTAACTCTACCGTATCGATACCCATGTGTAATAAAATTTCAAGACCGTTTGTCATTTTTAAACCAATGGCATGTTTTGTTTGGAAAACGCTTAAAACTTCTCCTTCAATAGGTGCATAAATTTCACCATTTTCTGGAACTACTGCATAGCCATCTCCCATCATTTTTTGTGAAAAAACAGGATCATTCACTTCACTAATTGGGATAACGGTTCCATTGGCAACGGCATACATTGTATTATTTTCGACAACTTCATTCTTTTTCTTCAAAAATCCAAACATTTCTCTTCCCCCATTTTTTAAAGTATCACTAGTATAGAAAAAAGTTTCATGAATTACAAGTGGCACCTTTGTATAATTCTAAAATTTATTTTAAAATAAGAATTTGCATTGGCATTTACTTTGTCAGCGGGTATACTTATACTTGATGTATTTTGCATTTATTTCAGAAAGGAATGGTGACATGCTTTTTGCTAACCTATGGAAAGCAATTATTCTTGGTATTATCGAAGGAATTACCGAGTGGCTTCCAATTAGTAGTACCGGACATTTAATTTTAGTGGATGAGTTTATTAAACTCGATCTAAGTAAAGATTTTATGGAAATGTTCAACGTCGTTATCCAATTGGGAGCGATTATGGCGGTTGTTATTTTATACTTCCACAAATTGAATCCTTTCTCACCAAAGAAAAATGGCGAAGAGAAAAAAGATACTTGGATTCTTTGGTCTAAAGTCTTAGTCGCTTGTTTACCAGCGGCAGTTATTGGTCTAAAATTTGATGATTATTTAGATGCACATTTTTATAACTTTTTAACAGTATCGATTATGTTAATTGTTTATGGGATTGCTTTTATTATCATTGAAAAACGAAATAAAAATGTTGCACCGAAGTGTACTAATCTAAAAGACTTCACTTATAAAGCCGCTTTAATCGTTGGTGCTTTCCAAGTACTGGCATTAATTCCAGGAACTTCACGTTCAGGAGCGACCATTTTAGGGGCAATCTTAATTGGGGCCTCACGTTTTGTTGCAACAGAGTTTTCATTTTTCTTAGGAATTCCAGTAATGTTTGGAGCAAGTTTTTTAAAAATCTTTAAATTCTTGGCCAAAGGAAATACGTTTGGGTCAGAAGAAATCATTATTTTATTAACTGGCTCTATTGTTGCCTTCGTTGTTTCCATCATTGCGATTAAATTCTTATTGAATTACTTGAAGAAAAACGATTTTACAGTTTTCGGTTGGTATCGTGTAATTTTAGGTGCGATTTTAATTGGCTACTGGTTATTCTCATAAAAATAAAACCGTTGCTTTCAACAGTGAAAGCAACGGTTTTATTTTTTTAAATCGCCAAACGTTATTCGCTCAATCCCCTGTTCTTCAAACCACTGACGAACACAAGGATCACAAATCGTTGCTAATTCTTTACAGCGTAAAGTGGTATAAGAAGAATTGTCTAACACAAATTGATCCAAATACCCAACATCAAAATGCATCTCAGCAATTGCCGATTCCGGCATCCGTAATAAACCAAAGTCATCTTTTAAAAAATTCTCCACTGATACGCCTTCGTGAATATAAGATAACGCCCCAGACTCTAACAAATGTGTCACCTGGAAATAACCTTGTTGCGGTGGATATTCTTTTTCCCCACTATATTTCAGGGTTGTATGAAGTCCGTACTCTTCTGCTAATTCTAAAAATACTTGATCAACCACTTCATCCCCAATCGAGTGGCAATCAAAATGTTCAGGATAATGTCCAGTTAGTTCCTTAAAGCGCGTCAATTGCGCAATCGTTTCAAGTCGTACTTCTTCATATACGAAGGTTACTTGCTTTTGTTGACGATAATAAGAAGAGCGATGAAAATTGCCTTGTTCATCTACCAGTGAAGGAATCATACATGGGTCTGCACAAGGTTTCCCTAATAAAAAATTCGTATGCTGACCTACAAATAAGCTTGGATAATTTTTTGCTAACGCAACGGCGTGTTCTGCTGTTGGTAAATTGGGCATCAAAAGTGTCGACGTCGTTAAACCATCGACATAACTTTTGATAATGCCATGATTAATCGCTTCTGACATCCCAAAATCATCAGCATCAATAATTACTTTAACCAACAGCTCCCCCTCTTTTCTTTACGTATTTTTGATGACAATTCCGACAATAATATTAACAGCTGATTCACAATCATTAATCGTGCGCTCAAGCTGATCATAAACATCTTTCCACTTGATAACTTTTAATAAATCTTTTTCGTTAGTCATCAAATCTTTCATGGCGCTACTGTATAATTTATCGCCTTGAGATTCAATCGTATTCACTTCATCAATCAATGAAACTAACGTTTTGGAATTCTTAAATTTTGCAAATTCCTTCGTTGCTGATTTAACGCCTTCTGTCGCTTTAACAATATAAGCAGTTAATTCTAGCGCGGGCGCAATCATTTCTTCGACAACTAAATGATCAAGTAAATAAGACAAACTATTAATGCTATCGATAATGTTATCTAAGTGATCCGTAATATCGACAATATCTTCTCGATCAATCGGCGTAATAAAGGAAATATAGAGTTCATTTAAAATTTTGCGAACAATTTCATCATTCTCTTTTTCCAATTGATGAATCACTTCTGATTTTTTTACTAAGTTTTCTAATGAATAATTGTCTACAATTTCTTGCAAAACCTTTGCCGCTTCATAAGCATTTGTTGCTAACTGGTTTAATTCTCCAAAATAATCAAATTGTTTTTTACGTGCCATGTTTTTCTCTCCTTAAAAAATTGCAATAAATAATTTTGACATCACATAAGCGATCAGCCCACATCCTGGGAAAGTTAAAATCCATGCTATCAGCATTTCTTTCACGATACGCCAGTCAACACTTGAGATTCGCTTAGAAGCACCTACTCCCATAATCGCTGTTGTTTTTGTATGAGTAGTTGAAACTGGAATCCCAAAAGCCGATGCTAAAAATAAACAAATAGCCGTGCTTAAATCTGCAGTGAAGCCTTGATAGCGTTCAAGTTTTACCATATCCATCCCGACTGATTTAATGATTCTCATGCCGCCCACAGAAGTTCCAATGCCCATTGTAATGGAACACAGAACCATAACCCATAACGGAATCACAAAACCGCCACCTGTTTTTTCGACTAAATTATTATAAAAAAGCACTAACATGAACACGCCCATAAATTTTTGCCCATCTTGCGCACCATGTAAAAAAGCATTAGCTCCTGCACCAAAGGCTTGTCCAACTGTAAAAAATTTGTTGGCTTTTCTTCTAGGCACAGCCGAGAAAGCTTTCACAACAAGTTTGGCAATCAAATAACCGCCGCCAAAGCCCATAACGGTAGAAACAACTAGACCAACAAGCACTTTGATCCATTCCGAGCCATTGACTGCACCCAAACCACCTAATGCCATTGCCGAACCAGTCAAGCCGGCAATTAACGCATGGCTTTCACTTGTGGGAATACCAAAATACCACGCAGCAACTGCCCAAACCACAATTGAAAAAAGCGAAGCAGCCAAAGCCACCTGTGAAGCGTTTCCATTTGCGTCAAAACTAACAATGTTGCTAATCGTTTCAGCTACTTGGGCATTAAAAAAGGTCATGACTAATGCACCTAAAAAGTTCATCACAACAGCCATCCAAATTGCGACATTCGGTTTTAACACCCGAGTCGAGACAGCGGTTGCAATTGCGTTCGGCGCATCCGTCCAACCGTTAACAAAAATTACACCCATTACCAAAGTAATCGTTACCAATAATGCAATACTCACAAAGACACCACCATTTTTCATTTATCTATTTTATCATAGCATGTTTTAAAAAAAATGTATGCTTTTTTCTTAAGGCTCTGGCAAATTTTCTTATTTTTTTCTTGAAATTGTCTGTTAAGGAAAAAAACTTGTCGTCTTTTATTGCAATGGAACAATGGATTAGGTATAATGATTACTGTTGAATTACATTGGCTGACCAGTGTAAAACCTAAATCATCGGAGGTGAAACAAATGCCAAATATCGAATCTGCAATCAAACGCGTACGTACAAGTGCTAACGCGAATGCGAAAAATTCATCTCAAACAAACGCAATGCGTACAGCAATCAAGAAATTTGAAGAAGCTGTAGCTGCTGGAGCTGATAACGTCGATGCTTTATACAACGAAGCTGTTAAAGCTGTTGATATGGCTGCAACTAAAGGTTTAATCCATAAAAACAAAGCTAACCGCGATAAAATTCGTTTAAGCAAATTAGCTAAATAATGTGAGATAGAAGTTAGCATTCATGTTAGCTTCTTTTTTCATCAAAAAATGTCCAAGTCTGTTTTCACAAAGACTCGGACATTTTTTTATAAAGGTGAATCAATCCACGGTAAATCTGTTGTGAGATGTTGACTAAATAATTTAGTCTCTTCTCGCAAAGCTAAACGTTGTTGTCTTCTCGTTTCATAATTGGAACAAATCAACTTTTCTTCTGCAGTTTCTGGGACGACTGCCGCTAATTGGAAGTCACTTTCGGGATTCATATGAGACGGAATGGCTACAAAAGTTGTAAAACAAGTCGCCGCTAAATAACGCTCTCCAGTTGTTAAATCTTCTCCTACAACTTTAACAAATACTTCCATCGATTTATGATGCACACCAGAAACAAACGTTTCAACACACACTGAGTGATTTTCTTTTAAAGGTTTTAAAAAATTCAAGTTATCTAAAGATGCTGTAACTGCCCCTCTCCGACAATGTCGTGAAACGGAAATGGATGCGGCGTCATCAATTAAAGACATTAATTTCCCACCAAATAGTGCACCAAAGGGATTTAAATCAAAGGGAAATACACGATGTGTTTGAATCACTCGTGATTCTCGACAAAATTTTTCTTTCGTCATTAACGATTCCTCTACTTTCATTTATAAACTTTTCCACGCTTTACTTTAGCTTACTTTACCATTTGATGCAATCCTTACTTTTTAGGAAACATTTAAAAAATAACAAATTTGCAAGTCCCATTTATTCATTTTTAGGAAAGTTGCTGTATAATAATAACGGTTAAAGAACTTTTAAGGAGATGGATACACATGAAAATTGCAATTGCTGGTGCCGGCGCTATGGGCAGCCGTTTAGGAATTATGTTGCATCAAGGCGGAAATGATGTAACTTTAATCGATCAATGGCCCGCGCACATTGAAGCCATTCGTGAACATGGTTTAATCGCTGATTTTAATGGAGAAGAAGTTGTCGCAAAACTACCAATCTTCTCACCAGAAGAAATTGACCATCAAAACGAACAAGTAGATTTAATTATTGCTTTAACCAAAGCACAACAATTAGATGCAATGTTTAAAGCGATCCAACCAATGATTACTGAAAAAACGTATGTACTATGTTTATTAAATGGCTTAGGTCATGAAGATGTACTAGAAAAATATGTGCCAAAAGAAAACATCTTGGTTGGCATTACCATGTGGACAGCTGGTTTAGAAGGACCGGGACGTGTTAAACTTTTAGGTGATGGCGAAATTGAATTAGAAAATATTGATCCTTCTGGTAAAGAATTTGCTTTAGAAGTCGTTGATGTCTTCCAACAAGCTGGTTTAAATCCAAGCTATAGTAGCAATGTTCGCTACTCTATTTGGCGGAAAGCCTGTGTCAATGGCACGCTAAATGGTTTGTGTACAATCCTTGATTGTAATATTGCCGAATTTGGTGCATTACCTGTTAGTGAATCCCTTGTTAAAACATTAATCAGTGAATTTGCAGCAGTCGCAGAAAAAGAAGCCATTCATTTAGATCAAGCAGAAGTCTATACACATATTGCTCAAACTTATGATCCAAACGGTATTGGCTTGCACTATCCGTCTATGTATCAAGATTTAATTAAAAATCATCGTCTCACAGAAATTGATTACATTAATGGTGCCGTTTGGCGCAAAGGACAAAAATACAACGTAGCAACACCTTTCTGTGCCATGTTGACACAGCTTGTTCACGGAAAAGAAGAACTATTAGGAGCTAAATAAAAAGAAAGTGCCAGAGACAATCGTTGTATGACGTTTGCCTCTGGCACTTTCTTATTTTGCTTGTGCAGTCAATTTTAAAATAAATAATTGGAATAGTAATTCTTTATCCATTTGGCCCGTTTTCATGCGGTAATCATTTTCAACTAATTCATCATAAAGTCTTTCTAATCGAGACAATTCAAATCGTCGGACTTGTTGTAACGCTAACTTGACTCGATAAGGATGAACCTTTAATGTATCAGCGATATTCGCTTGTTGATAGCCCATCTTAGCCAAAATTTTGGTTTGCAGAAAAAGGCGAATCTGATTCAATAAGATTGCATTTAACTTAATGGTTTCTTCTCCTTGTAAAAGTAAATCTTCATACAATTGAACAGCTTTTTCACTGTTTCCAGAAAGTACTTCGTTGGTTAAATCAAAAACATTATGTTCCAAAGACTTAGGGACTAATTCTTGAACCGCACCTCGTGTAATTGTCTTCGTTTCAAGGGCATATAAATACAGCTTCTGTAATTCTCCCATAATTTTTGATAAGTTCAAGTCTGTCAATTGAAGTAATAAATCAAAAGCATCGGAGCGAATAGTGTACCCTTCGCTCTCAATCGTTTGAGAAATGTACTGACGAATAGCCTTTTCATCCATTGGATTGACGTCAACTACTGTGGCATTTTTTTTCAATGCTTTGGTAATTTTTTTGCGTTCATCTAATTTTTCATAAGAGGCCATAAAAACAAGAACAGTTGTTGGTGATGGACTTTCCAAATAATTCAATAAAAGATTGACATCATGTTCCACACCGTTTGTTTTTCTTTCGGCAGTTAAAAAGTAAGGATTTTCCACAAAGACAAGGCGATAATCACCAAAAAACGGAATTGTTTCCGCTTCAGCAATCGCAGCACTTAAAGGTGTTTCCTCCATATCAAATGAGAAAAAGTTAAATTGATCATCCTCTTCCGTCAACAATTCTTTCATCAATGTTGTTTTAAATAATTCAGTTAAATAAAGTTCTGTTCCTATTAATAAATACACTGGAGCGATTTTTTGCTCTCGCACTTCTTTCAAAGCTTTTTGTAACTCCATTGGCTCGCTCCTTTTCTCGTTTCTCTTGTTTATCCTATCATGTTACTTCTGGAAATACTAGTCTTGTTCTTTAACAAATTTGGCTTTAGAAAGCCCTTGCCAAGGTAACCATTGATAATAAATCATTCCTTGAAGATCGGTCCGATAATAATTTATTTTTTGCTCCTCCAGCGTCGCTAATGTCTCCTGATGAGGATGTTTAAAACGATTATTCAGTCCAGCTGAAATCAATGCTTCTCGCGGATTAAGCTGTTTGATAAATCTTTTAGTAGACGACGTTTTACTACCATGATGACCGACTTTCAAGATGTCGATTTTCAACTGGGGATAGCGAGCCAACACTTGTTCTTCTCCTTCGGCTTCCAAGTCACCAGTAAATAAAAAATGCCGTCCGCCTAATTGTGTGGAAAACACTATCGAGTCATTATTGCCCCCAATACTGCTCTTATTGGGCGATAAAATTTGAAGAGAAATGGGCCCATTAATTCGCTTGGGCGCTAAAATTGGCCGACAGTCTGTTCCGCTTTTTTGGAGTTGTTTCAAGACTTGGCGAAACGAAAAATTGGCTTCAGCTGCTCCTTTAGGGAAATAAAGAACAGAAATTGGAACCTTCTGCGCAATGGCTAATAAATCGCCAAAATGGTCTTCATGTGCGTGTGTGATGATCACTTCATCTAAACGTTTGACTCCTTGACTTTTGAGAAAAGGAATCACTGAATATTCCGCTCCTGATCGACTATTTTTCCGTTGCCGCCAAGCTTCTTTGTCAAAAGACAACCGACCACCTGTATCGATCAGTGTATTTTTTCTGTGAAAAGGCGCTTGGATAAACAAACTATCCCCTTGGCCTACATCGATCATTGCAACAATGCCAATTGGCGAAAGGTATTTACTATTTATCAAAACAATTAGTAGTCCGATTGAGAAAAAAATTTTTTTAGACTTGTCTGCTAAATAAATCATTGAAAGTCCGATTAGTAATAACAAACTAATTTGTATCCAAGAATTTAAATAGCCGATGGTCAGCTTCGGATTTAAGTGAACTAGCACCCACTCAAATAAGCCATTCATTGTTAAAAATAGTGGTTCGAGCAAGGCTGCTAAATAACGTGCTGGCATAATAATCACTAGAAAAAAGCTCAACGTCAAAAGCGGTAACAAGAACCGTTCAAAAATTGGTAACAAGAGAAATGTTAAGAAACTTCCTAACAAGGGCCATTCATAAAATGATTGGACTAAAATAGGTAAGGAAGCCACAGCCAATAGGAAAGAGCCTAAACAATTTTTAATGAAAGGCGAAGAATAACCAACCAATGTTTGCTCTAAAAACAGCAGAACAAAGGAAAGTAAATAACTAAATTGACCGCCGACTGAAAAAAAGAGAGTTGGCTGAACAATCAAGTGCACTAAGAGAGTTAAACTCCAACAATCGAGGGCCGGAACCTGCCAATTAAACCGTCGATTGAACGTATTGAGGTTTGTTTGTAAAAGCGCCCGCATGACACTGACTGAGAATCCTGTTAAACCAGCATATATCAGTGAAAAAGCGCATTGCCACAAAAAATAACTTTCTTGCGTTCGGCGAGCAATTCTTAGCATTAGCAAGCGAAATAAACGAAGGAAAAAAGAAACATGCATCCCTGACAAACTAAAAAGATGCAAAATGCCTAATGCTGAAAATTTATCGCTTATTTCAGCAAATTCTTCATTACGAAAACCTAAGAGCAACGCATTCATATACATTGCACTAGTCTCAGCAAAATTTTTCTGAATATGTACCATCGCCCACTTCCGCCAGCCGCTAATGATTTCTTTAAACCGCCAAGAAAAAAAGGAACGCTGTTGTCCTATCTCCTCAATGAATAAAATAGCTTCGATTCCTTGATTCTTTAAAAATAGTTGATAATTGAAGCCATTTTTGTTGGTTTGACCTTGGGGCGAGTCTAAAATACCTACAGCGGTTGCCTGAATGGTTGTGGTTAGTTGTTGCCATTGCTGTTTTTCTTTCACACTTTTTAATTGATAAAATACCATCACTTTCTGCCTTTTGCCTTTTACGATCCAATTGGCAGGAAATTTTACTTGATCACCATCGACTTGTATTTCATCTGGCAATATCGTTAGCTGTCCTGACAAGCGGACTTCTTTAGGCAACAAAGAGACTGGCTTTAACCACTGGAAAATCAATATGCCCCCTACTATTAAAAAACTGCACAAAAAACCTCCCAATATAACAGGAAAACTTTTTGTACAGACAATACGGATAACAGTGATAGAAAGAAGAAGAGCTCCTAATAGACTAGGTGCGAAAAAACACCACAGCCCACAACTAGTCAGCAGAGCTATGAAGAACCAATTATTCCTCAGCTGAGGAAGGATTGTCCTCAAGTGTGGCAAATTCTTCTCCCCATTGTAATTCGGCAAAATATTTTGGTACTAAAGTCACTTTTTCAACCGTGGCGCCTACTTGTTCAATTAAATTTAGGGCATACTTATCATTACGGTAATCCTTTAAATAATAAATCTTTTTAATCCCTGCTTGTAAAATCATCTTTGTACATTGCAGGCAAGGGAAATGTGTCACATAAATTTCTGCCCCTTCTGTAGGGACGCCAAACTTCGCACATTGTAAAATTGCATTCATTTCTGCGTGGATTGTTCGAACGCAATGATTATCAACAACATAGCATCCTTCATCAATACAATGCGTTCCGCCACTGACTGAACCATTATAACCTCCTGCAATAATTCGTTTGTCGCGAACAATGGTTGCTCCGACAGTTAACCGTGTGCAAGTACTTCTTAATGATAATAAGACGCTTTGTCCCATAAAATATTGGTCCCATGGAATTCGTTCCATAATAAACCTCCTTTATTTTTAATGACTCCTGTGTTCGATTTGCCAAATCATTTAATCTTATTACAAATAGTATGTTATCCGCATCCCATAGTCAAGAATTCTCAGGAATTTTCTGTTAAAAGTTAGCCAGTCACTGTCAACATGTCTTTTAAACGTTCTACTGTTTTCTCTCCAATACCGGGAACATTTTTCAGTTCCTCGACGGTTTTAAACGGTCCTTGTTCGTCACGAAAACGAATAATCTCTTGTGCTTTTTTCGCACCGATTCCTGAAATCGTTTGTAGCTCTGCTTCTGTTGCCGTATTAAGGTTGATCTTTTCCTCCTGATTTTGCTGAGCAGATGCTGATTCCTGCAGCGTTTCTAATGACTGTGCCACTGGTTCTCCTTTTTTGGGCACGTAAATAATCATTTGATCTTTTACTTTTTGAGCGTAATTGACCTGGGCAGTATCAGCTTCCTCGCTCACGCCTCCAGCTAAAGCTAAAGCATCCCAAATCCGCTGCTGATTTTTTAGTTGGTAGATTCCTGGTACTTTCACTGCGCCTTTAATATCAACATAGATCATTGTTTCTGCCCTTTCTTTTGTGGCATCTGTGGTGGCCTCTGCCGTAGTGGTCAGACTTGTCTCCTCCCACATTGTGGTGTCTACTCGTGGCTCCTTATTAACCATCAAATAAATGCCCACTAATAGAGTTATCAAAATAACTATAGACGCGCCACTACCTAGCAATAGCCACTTTTTGGGTAACTGTTTCAACCAATCCATCGTTTGTCCTCCCTTCAAAATATAATTACGCATTTTTTAACAAAAAAAATGCGCCTGGACCAAAAATCACTAGTAATTTTTGGTCCAGGCGTACTTTTATTTTAATTTCTCTAGATAGTTCAAGGCATCTTGAACCGTTTTTACTGGGACAATTTTCATTTTTGTCCCAATTTTTTTCGCAGCTTCTTGTGCTTCTTGATAATTCGATTTGATTTTTGGCTCAACTTTTTTCATTTCTGAAGTTATTTCATCATCGGGTGCAAAGAAAATTTCTGCGCCGTTCTCACTGGCAGTTACAACTTTTTTGTCAATGCCTCCGATTCTACCAACGATTCCTTGACTGTTCATCGTACCTGTTCCAGCAATTTCATGACCTTTACGTAAATCTTTATGACTTAATTGTTCATAGGTCTGCAAAGTAAACATTAAACCAGCCGATGGCCCACCAATATCACCCGCTTCAATAGATACTGGGATAGAAGAATCAATTTCTGTATGATCGGTCAAACCAATACCAATCCCCGCTTTTTTATCTGTTGGCAATTCAATTAATTTGCCAGTCGCTTCTTTTGCTTTGCCATCTTGAGTAAATTGAACAGTGACTTTTTGATTCACTTTTTGTGCTTTAATGTAGTTCATTAATTCTTCACTGCTTTTAAAAGATTTGCCATCCACGCCTGTCACGGTATCGCCAACTTCAATTTTTCCTTTAAAACTTGAGTTGTCTTCCATCGCTAACACATAGACGCCTTTAAATTTCATCTCATATGGAACCTTCGCTAATTTTAAGGCTTGCTCAATTGCGGCGTTTTTTGAGGAATCCATATAGTATTGTTGAATTCGATTATATTCGCTATTACTACTATCTCCCATTAATTCTTTTTTAGACATAACTTCTTGAAAATCCGAAAAGTTTGCTTTTATGGCAGAAAAAATAGTGGCCGAACGAATGCCCACCGTTGTTAAATAAAAAGCACCAGACTGCGTATCTTTTTTCCCATCAACAGTTACAAACTCTTTTAAATTTTCTGTCGTTCCTGGTCCTTCAATATAATAAGGAATTGGGACGATAAACAAACCAATTAGCAGCAATGCCAATACCATTGGAATGAGTGATTTAAACGAAAATTTTTCTGTTTTTTTATTCATTATTTTAGCTCCAGTCATTCTTCTTTTGTTTTAACGCATGATAAATATTGGGAGGAAGATAGTCAGACACATCGCCTCCAAAACGTAAAACTTCTTTTAGTAAACTGGAGCTTACATGTGCATATGGTTCTTCTGCTAATAGAAAAACCGTTTCAATTTCTGGCGCCAGATGTTGATTCATTTTAGCAATGTCTTTCTCGTACTCGTAGTCTTTGACGTTTCTAATGCCACGAATCAAAAAATTAGCCCCTAATGATTTTGCACTTTCCACAGTTAACTGGGTTTCTTGCATAATAACACGCACATTTGGCATTTCTTTAGTTGCTTCTTCAATTAAATATTTTTTCTCTTCTGGCGTAAATAATGTTTGCTTACTTGTATTTATAAAAACGCCAATGATGACTTCGTCAAATAACTTCGCACTGCGTTCAATCAAATTTAAATGACCATTTGTCATCGGATCAAAACTTCCGGGAAATAGAGCAATTTTACGCATCTTACGCCTCCTGACGATAAATCGTTACTTGAGTGATTCCGTAAACGGTTTCTCTTGTTTTTTCTAGTGTACCAATCGTTTCCGGTAATTTGACAGTTTTATCTGTTTCACAAACGATAACGGCTTCGTTTGTTAATAACTGCCGTTCTAACATCTTTTCTAATTGTGAAACAATTTCTTGTTTGGCATAGGGCGGATCCAATAAGACCAAATCAAACTGTAGCTTCTCTTCATAAAACTGTTCTAAGGCACGATTAGCATCCATTTTTCTAACTTCAAATTTTTCTGGTTCTTTTGTAATCGCAATATTTTCTTTAATTACTTTTAGTGCAGCAAAATTCTTTTCAATACAAATACTTTTGTCCATTCCACGAGAAACGGCTTCAATCGCTAACCCGCCACTTCCTGAATATAAATCCAGCGCCATTCCACCGTCGAAATATGGACCAATCATATTAAAAATAGATTCTTTTACTTTATCTGTTGTGGGCCTAGTATTGTCGCCATCTAACGCTTTCAAGCGTCGTCCACCATATTCTCCAGAAATAACACGCATTGTTTCGACTCCTTTATCAATCATTCTTTTATAATTCATTATAACAAAAAGAGTGAAAAATGTTTGAAATTTCTCATAACATTTCTCACTCTTTTACATCAGACATTCTCTGCTAAGCGAATCTCTGTAGATAATTCCTCTACTACATAGCCATCGTCTTCTTGTTCTTGATAAGCCGCTTTGGTACCAATTTTTTCAGCAAAATTCATTTCGACATCTGGTCGATACGATTTATCGACACTACGAACAAAATGTAACTGATTAATTTTTTCCATGTTACTTTCAATATTTTCTTCATTCATGTAAATCACCACATATTTCATTTTTCGTGAAACATAGTGAATCAGTCCATATCGGCGTAACTGTTTTAACGGTTTTAATGTGTATACCCAAACAATTAGGCAACGACGCTCTTGAAGCGTAAATTCTTTTTCTTCTTTAGCTTGCATGGCAGCTTCCTCCACAACCTGAATGTTTCTTTCCTCGTTCAAAGAAAGGATTTCCAGCATCTACTTTAATATCTTCAGAAATTAGTTGCGCAATCTTTAAACCAATTGTATCTAGCAACGTTTGAACGTTTGTCTCAGCAAAACGATAATTTGCAACGATTTCATTTAAATCAAGCGCCCGCTTCGCTTTACGTAGGGCTCGTTGTTTCTCCCGAAAATCGGGTGCATGAATTCCATAAGCTTCTACTCGTTCAAAAGCTGACTTAGCTTCTAAAAATGCTTTTTGTAACTGAGCAACTTCCCTTGAAGCATACATGGCTTTTTTTGTTTCTTTATAGTTTTGAACAGCATCACTTTCTAAAAGTGCTGAAATTAAGCATTCTGTTTGATCTTCAATTGCAAATAAATGTTCTGTTACAATCATAACTTTTCACTACTCTCCGTGATTTGCCTATTTTCTGGTCGTTTCTCTAATAAGACTAACACACCTTCATTGGAAAAGGCAACGCCCAATTCTGTCGTTTCTGACTCAGCAAAATAGCTATCATATTGCGGGTCCGAAAACCATGACAAAATAGTAAAGGTACTATCATAAACAGGTTCTTGGAAAATACCTGCTGGTTCTCTCAACGAAAGTTTGCTCGTTTTAACTAATAAAGAAAATTCGTCCTTAGTCAAATGAAAGGGATGAATGGCTGTATGTTCCTCTCTCGTTTGTAACAATTCTGCTTGTCGATTTGCCGACAAAATTGTTGATGTATGGTTAGCCAGCGTTTGATACAATGTTTGGGCATCTTTTTGACTTTGTGTGGAAACTGAAAAAGCAGCTTGATTTTCTTGCTGTTTAACCAGATTCATGACATAAATCGCTTGGTTACTTTGAACAGGATCGAAGGTCATTGACTGCGTTATATCAACTGGCAAAGGAGAACCTTCATTTAATTGATACGGCATTTCCGTGAGCAACGTTTCTTTATTGACATAATTAACTGCCATTAAACCGCCCGTCCGCTGATTAAAAAATAACACCGCAAAACTGCCATTATCAAAAGCAACCAGTGGTCGATAGTTCATATCTTCTTCCATCAGCTCGACATCGTAAGCTTCATGATGAAAATTAAATGCAAAATTCGAATAAATCGTCATTAAATCAGACAAGTCAGCAAGCTTCATATCTATTTTAAACGGTTCTATCATTTTGTCATTGTTAAAGGCCTTAATTGCGATGACTTTATTTTCTCGAACGTTGACTTCTAAGTAATCATTCATCGTCAAACCGAACGTCCATAATTCATACGTACGACCTGTTTTAATTTTTTCTTTAGGATTGCCAAACTGGCGGATAAAGGTTTCCACATCTTTCCCTATGTATGCTGCGTAGCCAGAAGCTGGCAATTCTTCATGAGGAACAGCGGTGTGAGCGCTGGATAAGCGCCCACTTTGAGCTGTTTCGGTTGGTTTTTCAGCAGGGAAAAAAACTGGCTCTAAATATCCGATGAGTAGAACTGTTAAAAAAACAGCAGTAAAGGCCCAAAATCGCTTCATTTTTTCCCCTCTCATCTTATTTTTCTTTCACTTCTAATAACAAATCACCTGAGCTGATTGCTTCGCCTTCTTCAACATAAATGTGATCTACCGTGCCCGCAAAACGTGCTTCGATAGTCGTTTCCATTTTCATGGCTTCTGTAATCAGCAACGGCTGACCTTTTTCTACTTTATCGCCACGTTTGACCAATACTTGTAGAACAGAACCAGACATCGTTGCGCCGATTTGTTCTTTATTAGTTGGTTCCGCCTTTTGTTTTACTTGAACAGCAGACTTAATGGAGGCATCTTTAACTAAAACCTCACGACGTTGCCCATTCAAATTGAAGAACAAGACACGGTTTCCGTCAATATCAGGTTCGCCAATTTCATCTAAACGAATAATTAACGTTTTTCCTCGTTCAATTTGAACTTCCAATGTCTCTCCTTGACGAATACCATTAAAGAATGTTGGCGTATCTAATAAGGTTATATCTCCAAAGGTTTCGTATTTTTGACGATACTCTAAAAATACTTGTGGATACATTAAATAACTTAAAACTTCTTCCAATTTAGGTTGATACCCAATTTTTTCGGCTAATTCTTCTTGTACTTTTGCAAAATCAACAGGTGCTGCTAAGTCACCTGGCCGCTCTGTGAAGGCTGGTCGACCTTTTAGAATAATTCGTTGGAGCTCTTTCGGGAACCCACCAACTGGTTGACCTAAATCACCTTGGAAAAAAGTCACAACGGATTCAGGAAAACTTAGTTCTTCGCCACGCGCATAAACATCTTGTTCTGTCAGATGATTTTGAACCATGAAGAGTGCCATGTCTCCCACGACTTTTGAAGATGGTGTCACTTTTACAATATCACCAAACATCAAATTCACTGTGTGATACATTTTTTTGATTTCATCCCAACGGTGCCCTAAGCCTACCGCTTTTGCTTGCTGCTGCAGATTAGAGTATTGACCACCAGGCATTTCATGCATATAGACTTCTGTTTGCGGGGCATTTAACCCATTTTCAAATGGTTGATAATACATGCGCACATCTTCCCAATAATGATTGATTTTCTGTGCATTATCAATGTTAATAGTTGGCGTCCGTTCACCATTGACTAAAGCATAATATAGACTGTTCATACTTGGCTGGCTAGTTGCGCCACTCATCGCACTCATTGCGACGTCAACAATATCAACGCCTGCTTTAGTGGCTGCTGAATAAGTGATGATCCCATTGCCACTAGTATCGTGGGTATGGAGATGGATTGGTAAATCCGTGGCTGCCTTTAATTCACTAATTAAACGATAAGCAGCTTGTGGTTTCAATAAGCCAGCCATATCTTTAATCGCAATGATTTGTGCACCTAAATTTTCCAATTCTTTAGCCATATCAAGGTAATATTGAACATTATATTTTGCTCGGGCTGGATCATTGATGTCCCCAGTATAACAAATTGCTGCTTCCGCAATTTTTCCGGTATCCCGAACGACTTGAATACTTTTTTCCATTTGAGGAATCCAGTTTAAGCTATCAAAAATTCGGAAAACATCGACTCCTTGGCGAGCGGATTCTTTAATAAATTCTTCAATAACATTATCAGGATAATTTTGATAGCCTACCGCATTAGATCCTCTGAACAGCATTTGTAAAAGTGTGTTTGGCATCAACTGACGAATTTTTCTTAAACGTTGCCATGGGTCTTCGGTTAAGAAGCGATAGGCAACATCGAACGTAGCGCCACCCCACATTTCACTAGAAAACAGCTCAGGCAGGGCTGCATCAGTTAGACCAGCAATTGCTTTAAAATCTTGTGTTCTCACACGAGTAGCTAATAAACTTTGGTGCGCATCACGGAACGTGGTATCTGTCATTAACACACTTTCTTGATTCTTAACCCAATCGATGACGGCGGTTGCTCCTTGAGCGTCTAGAATATTTTTAGCTGTGATCACTTTTTCTGGAACTTCAACATCTGTCGGCACGCGCGGAGCTTCAAAATATTTTTTCTCCGTTCGTTCAATGCCAGGGAACCCATTGACCGTTACTTCTCCAATGTATTTCATCGTTTTATTGCCACGATCGCGCATACGAGGAAATTCAAATAATTCAGGTGTATTATCAATAAAGGTTGTTTTGGCTTCCCCAGATTGAAACGCTGGATAGCTCACAACATTTTGTAAAAACGGAATATTTGTTTTCACGCCACGAATCCGAAATTCTTTTAAGCAGCGTTGCATTTTACTGATTGCCTGTTCAAAAGAGAAACCATGCGTACAGACTTTAACCAATAAAGAATCAAAGTAAGGCGTCACAGCGTAGCCAGAATAAGCATTCCCTACATCTAAACGCACACCAAACCCACCTGGTGAACGATACGTATCAATTTTCCCTGTATCTGGCATAAACTGGTTCAGGGGATCTTCAGTCGTAATCCGACATTGAATAGCCGCGCCTTTTAATGTCAATTCGTTTTGTTTTGGCAAATGCATATCTTTATGCAAATCAAGCCCTTGCGCAATTTGTAATTGAGAGATCACAATATCAATATCTGTAATCATTTCTGTGATAGTATGTTCTACCTGAACACGCGGATTCACTTCAATAAAATAAAACTGATCCCCTTCTACTAAAAACTCAACCGTTCCCGCATTCACGTAGCCGACATGCGCCATTAACTGCACAGCAGCCGAACAAATGGCTGCTCGTTGTTCTTCATTCATTGATACACACGGTGCGACTTCTACCACTTTTTGGTGGCGCCGTTGAACGGAACAATCACGTTCAAATAAATGCAAGACATTCCCATGATGATCGCCTAAAATTTGTACTTCGATATGTTTAGGATTAGAAATATACTTTTCAACATAAACCTCGTCAGAACCAAAGGCTGCTTTCGCTTCACTTTTTGCTCTTTCGTAACCTTCTCGTGCTTCCTTGGCATCGTGGGCAACCCGCATCCCGCGACCGCCGCCACCTAAAGCAGCTTTAATCATGATAGGAAAGCCATGCGTTTCACCAAAGGCTACGACCTCTTCCACCGTTGCTACTGGCCCATCTGAGCCTGGAATCGAAGCAATCCCCGCAGCTACAGCTGCTTCTTTCGCTTTAATTTTATCGCCAAAAATATCTAAATGGTGTGTTTTAGGTCCAACAAAAATGATTTCTTCTTCTTCACAACGTTCGGCGAAGTGCAAGTTCTCAGATAAAAAGCCATAACCAGGATGAATGGCATCTGCTCCCGATTTTTTGGCAATTTGGATAATATTTTCAATGTCTAAATAGGCTTCAATTGGTTTTTTCCCTTTACCAACTAAATACGCTTCATCTGCTTTGAAACGATGAACAGAATACTCATCTTCTGCAGCATAAATCGCTACTGTACGGATATCTAATTCTGTACAAGCTCTAAAAATTCGAATCGCAATTTCGCCACGATTGGCAACTAATACCTTTTTCATAACGTCACTCCTACCATCAATTTCCTTCAAATTTATCGGTTCTGTTCTAAAGATAAATAGTACTCATTTTCTAATTTCTGACGTGTTTCATCTGCACTGATATTCAGGACAAAGGCCACAGCAATCGAAATAATCAGCAAACTATTCCCACCTTGACTCAAGAACGGGAAAGTAATTCCTGTTAATGGAATAATCCCAGTAATCCCACCAACATTAATAAAGACTTGAATTAATAACATTGTACCAATTCCAATACACATTAGTGAATTAAAAGGTTTCTTCGAGCGTACACCAACTAAAATAATTCGCGCAATCATAAACATCAACAATCCTAAAATCGCTAGACCGCCGATAATGCCTAACTCTTCTAAAGTAATCGCAAAGATAAAGTCCGTATGTGCTTCTGGTAAAAAGCCTTTTTTCTGAACACTATTCCCTAGACCTTTGCCAAACCAGCCGCCATTACTGATTGCATAATAAGAATTAGCTAACTGATGGCCTAAGTTCCGTTCATCTAAAAATGGATTTTTAAAAACAGCAAAACGATTATAAATATATTGGTAACGCGCTGGGAAAATTTTTCCTTTAGACATAATTAATAACTGAATAGCCGTGATACTACCTAAAATGCCCAAGCCACCGACCAAGTAGGTATACATATAATTAATCCCACTTGCTAAAACCATCACGATGGTAATTAATGTTAGAATGGCCGCATTCCCGAAGTCAGGCTGGATTGCAACTAGAGCAATTAATACAAAAACGAGCATCAACGGGCGCCCGGCAGCTTGTTTAAATTGATCCATGCCTCCATTAATTGTCTTTTGTCGCCGTGCTAAAATATAAGACAGATACCAGACAACCATAATTTTTAAATACTCAGCTGGTTGCATCGAAAATCCACCAATCTCAATCCAACCACGTGCGCCATTAATTTCTTTCCCGATACCAGGAATCCGAACGGCTAAAACCATAACCGTAATTACTGCAATGGCAAACATGATAAAACTTCGATTCTGGAAAACGGATGTTTTCATCTTATAAATAAAAAACATTGCAACTAACCCTACTACCCAAAAGGCAACCTGGTTAATAACGAATGACGTAGGTGAAAAACCTTTCATTACTTGTAATGCGGATGTGGAACTATATACCATAATCAATCCCACGATACTTAAAATTAAATATGGAATAAAAATACTATAGTCTAGCAAATGCCGTTTCTTTACTTTGTTTGGCAAAGCTTAACCCTCCTTGCCAATCTCGTTTTTTTCTTGTGTTTCTTCATAAACATCTGTATATAATTGATTCAATTCGCGTTCTAAATCACTTAGTAAGCGATGTCCTTCATCATTAGTTAAAATCCCCAAACGGGTCGCATAGGTCACTTGTCTTGAAAAACCATACATTTGTGTATCCACCACTTCTTCAAATGCTTTACATTGAGAAATGCACAAACTGTTTTTTTGATTACGAATAAGCATTTTAATGCGTTCTGCATCGTCTTCTAATAATTGAATGGCAAATTTCTTTGAAATTCCTTCGTCCATTTGTACAGAACCTCCCTATCTTAATTAAATAATTATAACATAATTCTCAGTTAGATACATGATGATTTCAGAAAATTTCCTTTAAGAAATTTTCTAAAACCAAGCGATATATTAAGTAAGAAATCTCTTTATATAACAAGCTTATTTTATCAATACAACAACAAATACATTAAAAGAATTTTTTCTTATTTTCTGCTTTTAATTTTAAATAAAATAACAAACTATATCATTTTTCCGTCTCTTGATATTCTTTAATTACTTCTAAAAAGGCGGTGCCATATTTATCTAATTTATTTTGGCCGACCCCTTTTATTTGCAATAATTGAATCGTTGTTTGCGGTAATTTTTCACACATTTCTTTAAGTGTACTATCGGAAAAGACTACATATGGCGGCACGCCTGCCTCTTGAGCCATGTCCATACGTAATTCGCGTAATCGTTCAAACAAGGCATCATCCACTGCTACTTTTCGAACTTTTTGGTCTTCTTTTCGGAAGACTTTCCGTTCCCCTAAAAGCACCTGAACACCTTCTGTCGAGACTGATAACAACGGAAATTGCCCATCAGAAGGAATTAAATAACGTTCTGCTGTCAAATAATCAATCAGCTGTGTGACTTCTTTTTGCGTGCGACCTTTCATTAGTCCGTATGTTGGCAAACGATCAAAATGCCATTGATCAATTTTTTGATCTTTTGAGCCAGTCAAGACTTTACCAACTAAGCCCTTACCGAAACGTTCTCCCATACGTTTTACACAAGACAAGACTTTTTGGGCATCGACCGTAATATCGACTAATTCTCGATTATCCAGACAATTCGAGCAGCGACCGCAGTCCGTCCCTTCTTCACCAAAATAGCGTAAAATATATTTTTGTAAACACATTTGTGCATTCGCATATTGTGACATTTCCCGTAATTTCAAGTACTCTTTCTGCTTATAATCAATGGTCATTTCAGATTGTTCAATAAAGTATTGTTGAATTTGCAAGTCTTGTGGAGCAAACATTAACACAGCATCACTAGGCAGACCGTCACGACCAGCTCGGCCGGCTTCTTGATAATAAGATTCAATATTCCCTGGTACTTGTGCGTGAATGACAAAACGAACATTACTCTTATTAATCCCCATACCAAAGGCATTTGTTGCTACCATCACTTGCACTTGATCATACAAGAATGCTTCTTGATTTTCACTACGTAACTGTTCACTCATGCCCCCATGATACATCCCAGCCGCAATTTTTTTATTCTCTAATAAATGATAAATTCGTTCAACTTCCTTCCGCGTGCTTGCATAAATAATACCTGATTGCCCAGTATTCATCTTTAAATATTCCAAAAGAAAAACGTCTCTGTTTTGATCTTTCACGACTTGAAAAGATAGATTTTCTCGAGCGAATCCTGTTTTGATTTCATTTTCTGATGGAATTCTTAATTGCTTGACAATATCCTCCGCTACTTGTGGCGTTGCTGTAGCTGTTAGTGCAATCACGGTTGGTTGTTGTTGAAATTGATCGATAATCTCTGCTAAACGCAAATAGCTTGGACGAAAATCATGCCCCCATTGTGAAATACAGTGTGCCTCATCTACTGCCAATAAATCAATCGGTACATGTGTCAGCATCTGTTGAAAATCATAAGATTCTAATCGCTCTGGCGCAACATACAATAGCTTGACTTCTTTGTTAACTGCTAATTGAATACGATGATTCATTTCTTGATAGGAAATGGTACTATTGATATATGTAGCTGGAATCCCCATTAAATTCAGGGCATCTACTTGATCTTTCATTAAAGAAATTAATGGTGAAATCACCAATGTTAAATTATCCAGAAGTAAGGCTGGCAACTGATAACAAATCGATTTGCCTCCACCTGTTGGCATAATGCCTAAGACATTTTCTTGTCGCAATACATGACGAATAATCGTTTCTTGTCCTGGCCGAAAATCATCATAGCCAAATGTATCTTTTAATAATTCTTGTAATGCACTCATTTATTGCGCTCCAATCTTTGTTCTACAAGTCATTTTAACACGCTAATCTAACAGGAACAAGGTGTGTTAAACCAAGACACAATCGTGAAACACCAGTTAACGTGAAACATCAAAAAGAATGAAAAATTGTGAAAGCTTGCTATCAAAAGCTTTCAAAAATAGCGGCATTTGCTTGTTGTGGATAACGAGTAGTTATCCACACATAAAAAAATAACCTTATCTTAAAATACGCATTAATCCGTTTTTTTCATAAAAAAAACCAACTATTTTCGTAGTAAAACGAGCATAGTTGGTTTAAATGTTTATTTGTCGAAAAATTATTCAGCTTTTTTCTTTTTCTTGCTTGCTTTTTCGCGTTCGTTTTTGTTAAGAATTTGTTTTCTTAAACGGATGCTTTCTGGTGTTACTTCACAGTATTCATCTTCATTCAAGAATTCTAATGATTCTTCTAACGTTAATTTTTTCGGTTTTTTGATGACTGATGTTTGGTCTTTCGTTGCCGAACGAACGTTAGTCATTTGTTTAGCTTTTGTGATGTTCACAGTTAAATCGTTGTCGCGGTTGTTTTCCCCAACAATCATTCCTTCGTAAACTTCTGTCGTTGGTTCAACGAAAACTGTACCACGTTCTTCAATACTCATGATTGAGTAAGTCGTTGCTTTACCAGTATCGATTGAAACTAGCGCTCCTTGATGACGGCCACCAATCGTTCCTTGAATCATTGGTAAGTATTGATCGAAGGTGTGGTTCATAATACCATAACCACGAGTCATTGATAAGAATTCTGTTGAATAACCAATTAAGCCACGAGCTGGTGCCAAGAAGATTAAACGCATTTGTCCGTTACCGGCATTAATCATATCTTGCATTTCGCCTTTACGTAAACTTAGGGATTCAATCACGCTACCCATGTATTCTTCAGGTGTGTCAATTTGAACACGTTCAAATGGTTCACATTTAACTCCATCAATTTCACGTTCAATAACTTCTGGACGAGAAACTTGTAATTCATAGCCTTCACGACGCATGTTTTCAATTAAAATTGATAAATGCAATTCGCCACGGCCTGATACAGTCCAAGAATCTGGGCCAATTGGATCAACACGTAAAGATACGTCTGTTTGTAATTCAGCCATTAAACGTTCTTCGATTTTACGAGCGGTGATGTATTTTCCTTCACGTCCCGCAAATGGAGAATTGTTAACTAAGAAAGTCATTTGTAAGGTTGGCTCATCAATGTGTAGAATTGGTAATGCTTCTTGATTGTGAACATCTACAACTGTTTCCCCAACGAAAATGTCTTCCATTCCGGAAACGGCAATTAAATCGCCCGCTTTTGCTTCATCAATTTCCACACGTTGTAGGCCAAAGAAACCTAAAATTTTCGTTACACGGAAATTTTTCACGCTGCCATCTAATTTCATCAACGCAACTTGGTCGCCGACTTTCATTGTGCCACGGAACACACGGCCAATCCCAATACGTCCAACGTAATCGTTGTAGTCTAGTAATGAGACTTGGAATTGAAGTGGTTCGTCTGAATTATCAACTGGAGCTGGCACATGTTCAATAATTTTATCAAAAATTGGGGCCATTGTTGGCTCTTGATCTGCTGGATCATCTGATTCACTTGAAGTTCCGTTTAAAGCAGAAGCATAAACAACTGGGAAATCTAATTGATCGTCGTCTGCGCCTAATTCGATGAATAACTCTAAAACTTCATCTACTACGTGTTCAGGACGAGCAGAAGGTTTGTCAATTTTGTTAACAACCACGATTGGTGTTACTTTTTGTTCTAATGCTTTTTTCAATACGAAACGTGTTTGAGGCATTGTTCCTTCATACGCATCGACAACTAAAACAACACCGTCTACCATTTTCATGATACGTTCTACTTCACCACCGAAGTCCGCGTGTCCTGGTGTATCTAGAATGTTGATACGTGTACCGTTATAATCTACTGCTGTATTTTTTGCTAAGATAGTAATTCCACGTTCACTTTCAAGTGCATTGGAATCCATTGCACGTTCTTGTAATTGTGTGTGCCCATCTAAAGTGTCAGATTGTTTTAAAAGTTCATCTACTAAGGTTGTTTTACCATGGTCAACGTGGGCGATAATTGCCACGTTACGAATATCATCTCTGTATTTCAATTTAATTGCTCCTTATCTATATACGCTTATGTTACTTAAGTCCATAAAAGCCGACTGCTTATTATAGCAAACTTTTTTCATTAAAAAAAGGCTTTCGCCTGCAAAAATAATGAAAGTTTTAGAAATTATTCGGCTTTTTCTGAAAACAAGGACATTTTTTTACAAATTTTTCTCTTTTAAAAGAGGAAGAGCCTTACCTTCCAGCAACGCTCTTCTTGGATTATTCCGATTCATTTAAATATCGGGTAAATACTTCATCATAGGTTTCAGGAGTTGCTGCAATAAAGTATTCACGACCCGCAAAAGTTAATGGTTTTCCTGTAACACCAGAGTATTTAAACCCAAATTCTTCCAAAAGTACTAAGCCTGCTGCATAATCCCAAGGACTTAGATTAGATAAATAGCCATGATGGTTGCCTTTTAACATGGCAATAATTTCCAAACCTGCACAACCGCTAATACGCACGCCCATGCTTGCTTGTCCGATTTCCGTTGCGTGATGAATATTTTTTCCATGCATGTAAGCATTCATGCCCCATAATCCATCTGCCAAGGCTTTCATAGTAGGCGCTTTTAATAATTGATTATTCCGATAAACGCCAAGCCCTTTGCCGCCCCAATAAAGTTCTTCTCGCATCACATCATAGATAAAACCTAATTTACCAATGCCGTCTTCATAAACAGCTAACATAATACAAAAATTTTCTCTTTCCATCACGAAATTCATTGTGCCATCAATCGGATCGATGATCCACACGCGACCAGCAAAACTTTTTAAAGTATTGTAGCCTTTTTCTTCCCCTAAAATTTGATCTTCGGGAAAATTTGTTTGAATTTTATTCATTAAAAATTCTTGGGTTTGTTCATCCATATTTGTCACTAAATCGGTGCGGCCATTTTTCTGTTGAACGGTTAACTCTGATTCCAAGTTCATTCGAATCACATCGGCTGCTTCAAAAAGCCAACTTTGAATTGTTTGAACAAATTTTTGCGTTTCAGTCATCTAATCATCCCCCAGCTTTAATTTACCGCTTCCCTGTTTTTTAGCTTGTTGAAGCGTACGATATAACGAATATCCTGAAGCATTTTCAAATTCACGACCTAAGCGTTTTTCTTCGCCGATACTTTTAACGACCGTTTTAAATTGTTGATAGGTTGTTAAAAATTTGTCAACAGGCAAGCCTGTTTCGTTGGCTTGCTCAACTGCTGTCCACATATTAGTGACAATCACCATTTCTTCTGTCGTCCAATCTAAATCTAATGGATATTGATAGTCTTTCATGTCTTCACCTCATCTTCTCTAGTTTAGCATATTTTCATAAAAAAACATCTTATTTACGTCGATTTTTTAATGCATTAAAGAGAGGATATTCTGCTGTTCCTTTGCGATACAAACTTTGTTGCGAAGCATAAATACCGCTATTTCCTGAGCACATAAAACTGATTAAGCAGACCATGAAAAAATAGACTGCCGCTTCACTACCAAATAGTTCAATGCCCATAATGAAACAAGCAATTGGCGTGTTCGTGGCGCCAGAAAAAACACCAATAAATCCTAAACCTGCTAAAAAAGGAATTGACAGATGTAACAAAGGGGCCAAAGAACTCCCTAACGTAGCCCCAATTTCAAACAATGGCGTCACTTCTCCTCCTTGGAATCCGGCACCCAAGGATAACACCGTAAAGAATAATTTCCCAACAAAATCAAAAGGCTGCGCATTGCCTGCAAAAGCATCTTCTAGTAAAGGTAAACTCAAGCCTAAATAACGTTGGTTGTTTAAGACGAGCACAAACAGAACGACAATGGACGCCCCAAGAAACGCACGAAGGTAGACATTAGCAAACCAATTTGCGTAGGTCTTTTTTAAAAAGACAATGGAACGACTAAAAACCCAACCTGCTAAGCCAAAACAAATCGATGCCAAAAATAATTTTACGAATAGATCAACCGACCAAGTCGGAATTTTGCCCATCGGATAATGCGTATGCGTTACACCAAAACTTTCAGTCACAAAATTAGCAAATAAGCCTGCAAAAAAACTTGGGAAAAGTGCCTCTGCACGAACTTTTCCAATCGCCAAAACTTCTAATCCGAAAACCGTTCCCGCTAATGGTGTGCCAAAAACAGAACTAAAACCTGCACTAATTCCGCTAATAATAATTACTTGTCGTTCCAAAGCGGACAGTTTAAAGACTTTTCCTACAGCATTTGCGATTGCGCCCCCCATTTGCACCGCCGTCCCTTCACGACCAACAGAACCACCAAATAAGTGCGTAGTAATCGTGCCAAACAATGTTAAAGGAATTAAGCGCAAGGGAATATCTTCTTCCCCGCCATTGCCTTGTTCAATCACTAAGTTATTTCCTCGGCTAGCATTTTTCCCAAAACGCGTATAGAAATACGTAAAAACAACACCGCTAATGGGGAGAATAAAGAGTAACCAAGGATTTGCTAAACGAACATCTGTTACATAGGTGAGACTCTTTAAGAAAAAGGCGGATAACGCCCCCATAAATAAACCAATAATTGCGGTAATGAGCAACCATTTTGCCATATAACCGCCGATTGATAGTAGTTGCTTTGTTTCTTTTTTCACTTTACATGCTCCTTTACAATTTTCTTATCGCCAATCCTAGCGTACAGAAAAAGCCTACCAAAGGGTACACTTCTCCCGTTTGGTAGGCGTCATTAATTTATTCGTCCGATAAATAGTTCGTGGTGAACACCATCACCATGTTGCTATTAAACTATTAAAAATAATACCACGCAACTCTGGAAAGTGCAATAAAAAATCAATTGCGTTCCGTTTTTATCCACGTTCTATTCCCTTTAATAAACCGATAATAAGCCATTACCACACTAACGAATAAAATTAAGTACATGTAGGAAATAGTAAAAGGTAAACTAATTAACCCCACTTTTGCCGGTACTTCTAATTGAAAATTTTTCAACTCGCGATAATAGTTGATTGTAAAAAAAATGCCGAAAACGAGTGAAATACTGACAGCCAAAGCAAAACTAATACCTAGAGATAACGAAAAACCTAACCTATACAAGTGTTGCAGTTGAAGCCCAGTTAAAACAAAAACGAGGATTCCTGCGACGAGATTAATAAAGGGTTGCGCTAAAAAATAATAGATGCCGCACTTCTGCCTTAGCGTTAATGACTTTGATTTAATCACCCTGGGTAAATACGCTAGACAATCTAAATTCCCTTGAACCCAACGGCTTCGTTGCCGAATAAAACGTTTCACACCTCTCAGTGCTTCTTGAGCCATAAAGGCCTCGTCAATATAAGCAATCGATAACTCTTTCAGCATTAATTTAATGGTTAACTCATAGTCATCCAATAAAGCATTTCCCCAAGGCTGATAGCCTAAGTGTTCGGTAATCATTGATAACCGAAAAAACTGACCATTGCCACCAAGTCCAATGGTTTTTGTTGCTCGACGCGCCTTTTGAATAAAATTATTAATCGTAAAAAACTCAACATCTTGTGCAATAAACATAAAACTTGTAACATCTTTCATTTTGATTCTTGTTTGCGCAGCACAGACTGTTGTATCTGCGAAAACAGCAGTTAGTTCATTGATAATATTCTCACTAAAAAAACCATCTGCATCCACTACTCCCACCAATATTTGATTTCGTGAGTAGTCTTTTTTTTCTGCATCTGCTAATACAATTTGGAAAGCATGGTTCAAAGCGGCGCCTTTGCCTTGTTGCGCATTAGGAAATTGACGAGACAGAACTTGGATTGGACCAGCAATACTGTCCATCATTGCTTTGGTTTGGTCCGTTGATCCATCATCAATCGCGATTATTTTTTTCTTAATTGGTAAAGCAACCAGTTTTTTTAATGTTTCTCCGATGACTTTCTCCTCGTTTACACACGGTACAAGAAAGTAGCAGAAAAATTCTTCTGCTACTTCGACTTCTCTTCTTGTTTTTTTTCTTGTTCGAAAACTGAGAAATAAACTTGTAAATAAATAGGTTAAGAAAATGAACATAATTACTTTGTATAACTGATACAAATAAATCATGTAATTTGTCCTCTTTTCAAAAAATAACGATATAGAATGTAGGCAGTGACAATTGAAACTAGAATAACACCAATTAAATCAGTCACGAAAAGGGCGCCCGTTGAAATTACCCCAAGTTTCGGTAAAGCGGATTGACTCATTAGATACTCCTTTCTCTCTATTTGTTTTTTACCAACACACCACCACGATAACCATGACACATCCCCCATAATAATATCTTGGCGGATTATAGTACACAGGTGGATTATAGTTAGTGATGGGTGGCACATAGGGCCAAACTGTTGGTGGCGGTGGATTATAAACTGGTATTCTGCGATTTTCTCGAACAATTGCAATTGTTTGCCCCGCATGATTTTGCATCAGACTGACACGTGTTGGCGTAGTATTTCGTGAATAACCAGCTGGCGCTTGAACTTCTCTAATTTCATACACTCGGTTTACGGATAGTCCACTGATAGTAACTGTACCATCTCCCCCAGTTGTCACTCTTTGTGTATAGCCGTTAGTTGTATCTTTCCATTCAAAAACAGCGCCTGCTAAACGTACTTTTGTTTCAACATCTTGTTTAATAATTTTAATAGCACCATAGTTTGCTTTATTGTTTAACACTAACGTATACGTTTTTGCGCCTTGGCCTCGTAAGTCAATCCGATGGACCCTACTATCCAACGCATACCCAGTTGGCGCTTGAATCTCGGTGATTTCATAAATACGATCTGACGATAATCCTGGAATCAGTACTTCACCATTTCCATTTGCTGTAAATGTTGCCGTATAGTTATTGGTGGTATCGCGAAATCTAAATTTCGCTCCTGCTAAACGTTGTTTTGTATCCGTATCTTGCTTAATAATTTTGATAGCGCCCTGTTGTGATGTATTATTCAAGACTAGTGTATAGGTTTTACCACCTTGTCCACGTAAATCAACTTTATGAACACGTCTATCTATAGTATAGCCGTTTGGTGCTTTAATTTCTGTGATCTCATAGATACGATCACTGGCTAATCCAGGAATCAGTACTTCACCGTTTCTATCCGCTGTAAACGTTGCTGTGTAATTGTTGGTCGTGTCTCGGAATTTAAATTGTGCGCCTGCTAAACGTTGTTTCGTATATCCATCTTGCTTAATAATTTTGATGGCACTTTTTTGTGCTTGATTATTTAAGACTAATGTATAGGTTTTACCACCTTGTCCACGTAAATCAACTTTATGAACACGTCTATCTATGATATAGCCATTCGGCGCTTTGATTTCTGTGATCTCATAGATACGATCACCGGCTAATCCAGTAATCAGTACTTCACCGTTCCTATTCGCTGTAAACGTTGCAGTATAATTATTGGTTGTGTCTCGGAATTTAAATTGTGCACCTGCTAAACGTTGTTTCGTATATCCATCTTGCTTAACAATTTTGATGGCGCCTTTTTGTGCTTGATTATTTTTGGTAAACGTGTAGGTTTTGCCAGCATAATTCGAAGGTAAAAGAACTCTATGCACCGTTTTGTCAAGTATATAACCATTTGGTGCTTTTATTTCTGTAATTTCATAAATCCGGTTGACGGAAAAATTATATAAAGTTGCTTCACCATTAGCATTAGCAGTTACTACGCCTGTATTCCCGTTCACTGTGTCACGCCATCTAAATTGTGCACCTGCTAAACGTTGTTTTGAATAACTATCTTGTTTAATTAATTTTAAATTGCCACGTAGCGCAACATTTTCAATGGTATAATAACCAATCTTGTCAGCAAAATTAGTCGTTAGGGTAACTCGGTAAGTCTTGTTATTTAAGATATAGCCGTTTGGTGCTTTAATTTCCGTAATTTCGTATACACGATTGACTGGCAAATCTGTTATCAGTGCTTGTCCATTTTTGTCGGCTACAACTGTTCCTTCTTTTCCCGTCACCGTATCACGCCATTTGAACTCTGCACCTGCTAGACGTTTTCTTGAATCTTTGTCTACTTTGATTATTGCTAGACTACCTTTTTGCGCTGTATTTTCAATGATTACTGTCACTACTTTATTTGCCTGTGCAGTTGTTAAAGTGACTTTATGCACGGTTTTGTCTAGTACATAACCTGTGGGTGCTTTCGTTTCTGTGATTTCATACGTACGATTGACGGATAAGTTGGGAATTGTGACCGTTCCATCGGTTCCAACTGTCACTGTTCCTGTTTTTCCTGTCACCGTATCTTTCCACTGAAATTCTGCGCCTGTTAAACGTTTTTTACTGTCTTTGTCTTGTTTAACAATTTTGATAGACCCTTTTTGCGCTATATTGTCAACAGTTACAGTCACTACTTTATTGGCTTGTGCAGTTGTTAAAG
Source organism: Enterococcus sp. DIV2453a (assembly GCF_050533535.1). Taxonomy (NCBI): domain Bacteria; kingdom Bacillati; phylum Bacillota; class Bacilli; order Lactobacillales; family Enterococcaceae; genus Enterococcus; species Enterococcus sp. DIV2453a. The sequence continues at coordinate 2,045,698 of NZ_CP172899.1, forward strand.
TGACTTTATGCACGGTTTTGTCTAGTACATAACCTGTGGGTGCTTTCGTTTCTGTGATTTCATACTTACGATTGACTGCTAAATTGGGAATTGTGATGGTTCCATCGATTCCAACTGTCACTGTTCCTGTTTTTCCTGTCACCGTATCTTTCCACTGAAATTCTGCGCCTGTTAAACGTTTTTTACTGTCTTTATCTTGTTTAACAATTTTGATGGAACCAATTTGTACTTGCTGCTTATTCTTCACCCGATATGTTAAAGTGTAGTCGGCTTTTCCAGCAAATGAAATAGGATGTTTAGTATCGTCTAATTCATAGCCATTAGGCGCCTTCGTTTCAACTAAATAATATTCTCCATCAGGTGATAAATTTGAAAATAACAGCTCGCCATTTTCATTCGTGACACCTTTTTCTATTAGATTATTTTTTTGGTCATACAACGAAAATTCAGCACCCGCTAAACGCTTCGCCTCATTATTTTCATCTACTTTTTCTACTTTTAATTGATTTTCTAAACGTGTATTTTCTTTTTTCAGACGAATCGTCTGAGTTTGGCCTGATTTAATTTCAAATGATACTGGCGTTGCATCTAATTTATAGCCGGGTGGTGCTTTAACCTCAATTAATTCATATTGATCAGGTTCTAAACCAGCTAAACGGATTTGTCCAGATTGATTGGTCCTTAAATTCTCTTGAATAACTTGTTGTGTTTTTTTATTCACAAGTTTGAAAATAGCGCCTTGCAGAACTTCAGCTGTCTCTGCGTCTATTTTTTCTAAAATAACACCACCTTGACCTGTTCCTCCACTATTTTCATCCGCAGTGATATAAGCGATGTCTTCATCTTCCCAAGCATCGAATCCCTCATTAGAAATACGCATATAGGTGTAATTTGATAGTAAGGCATCACTTGGAATATTTTCATTTGGAATTGTTTCTAAATAAATATAATAGGCGTTTTTGTTAGAAAGATAACTGCCCGTAGCCGTTGGTATTCCTTCAAATTTCTCCGCTTCATAATTAAGTCCGCTTTTAGAAGCATGTTTTTGGAAAAATTGACTAGCATCGTAACTGTATTCATCATGCTCTAAATTCCGAATCATTTCACCATTTACTTCTAAAATAGGCTGCTTGGTGAGATACGCGGCAATACTGTCAACAGCTAATGTTTGGTTTGGACCTACATTATCTAAAAATTTAAAGGTTGTTTTTTCTGAACCTGAAAGTCCTGCTTGGTTATAGTTAAAATAGATGACCCAAGCAACTCTTCCTTCTGGCGTAAAACCTAAAGGAACTTTCCGAACGAGCTCAGTTTCTGGAACTTTCTCAACATATTGCCCAATGTTAATCATTGCAACTTTTTGTGAATCTCCAAAAGTAAAAGTCACTTTATCTTCAAAATTTTCTGACAAATTTTGGTTATATCGTAATTTTAATTCTAAATCAGCTGAATAGTCTACAATATTTTGCAACGCTTTAATCGTCCAAGTTCCATCATCATTTGGAGTCACTCGAAGCCCATCACTGATTTCAAAAGGTGTCATTGAATAGGAATATTTTTCGCTATCCATTCTTAATGTAATCGTCTCTCCAATTGCTAATTCGGAAATTGATAACGCCAAGGAAACAGTTGCCCAATCTTTTGTCGCAACAATTTCCGTCTTATTTTCTGGATACTCCACAGATACAGACCGAATTTGCGGTCCACTTTCATTATCTATCGCATAAGAAATAATACTTGTATTAGATCCTAAAATAATAAAAATAATTAAACAAAGCGAAAATAACTTATTAATAATTTTTTTCATTCATCACAATCCTTTCAACATCAATATGTGTCTTTTTAGACACTAATTCACTAAAAAAAATAGTCATAATTTCTTCATTCTTCAAATCCAACAACTGTGAAATCAATTTAATATCCGCTGCTTTGAAAACAACTTCTCCTTTTAATTTTTTGTAAATCGTTGAAGCGGATACGGGCTGCCCGTATGCAGTCATTTCATTTGCCAACCATTCAACATTTTTTCCTTTCATTCTCAATTTTGAGTGAATTAAATTTGATTCCATTTTACTCTCCCCCTTTTCCACTCTTCGTGTCTAATAAGACACAGAAATTATATCATTTTGTGAAAAAAACGTCAATATCATTAAAATCAAATAACTTTTTTGTTATATTTGTTATATCTACTTTCAAAAAAACATGTTTCTTTTGCGACACTTTTTGTGCTAGAATGTTTTTACGGAGGTGGTTTTTTTGAAAGAAAATTTTTTGAAGCAAAAACGGATGGAGAAAAATCTTACATTAGAACAAGTTGGAAATTTTGTTGGTGTTGGAAAAAGTACCGTCAGGAAATGGGAAACTGGAATGATTGAAAATATGGGGAGGGATAAAATTGTCGCCTTATCTAAAGTTTTAGATGTATCACCTCTTGAAATCTTAGGTATTCCTGAAACGGAAGAAACGCCACTTGTTGTCCCGACCAATATTATGAATGTTTACAAACAATTGACAACTGAAAATCAAGAAGCAGTCTATCGATATGCTCAAAAGAAATTAACAGAACAAAATTACTTTTAATATTTATTTTAAATAGATGAATGTTAGACTTTTTAGTCAACGTCAAACAAAAAAAGCTTATCCTTCCGGATAAGCTTTTTTTAGATTGACTGTTGGCCAAAATACTGACGCCATTTGGTTTTCATGGCTGTCGTCATCGGCAACGCTGCTTCTTTGACAGCACAATATTTGTCAACAAAGGTTACAATGTAACTTTCTTTGTATTTTGGTGGTGCAATAGTTGCGCCCCACATATGTTTAATAATAATGTCTCGTTCTAAATCAGACAACTCTGTAATTTTTTCAGCATTTTTGGCTGCAATTCGTGGATGAACATAGGCATGAGAGCCTTCGTCAAACTTTGTTGTGCGCCAATCATAGTAAAACAAATCATGCAATAAACCAGCACGAGCTGTTGCACGAGCATTGCCGTTCCAACGCTTTGCTAATTTATAGCTATGATAGGAAACACTAATTGAATGTTCTAAACGAGTTGAATGCATATGTTGTGTGTATTCTGCTAATTTTTGGACTTCTTCGGTTGCTAATAAATCTTCTACATAAGAAAGATATTCTTCGTCTTCACGCCATTTTTCTGTCATATAATTGGGTGCCACCTTTTCTAATCCTTTTATAACTTGACTCGAGTATAGCACCCCAGCTATTTAATTACTATGAATTTCTCAATCTGTAACTTAACTTTAATATTTGCTTAATAAGTTTAGCGTTCAACGCAGTAAAATTTTCACAAAAACTTCTACATTTCTTCTGGTGCATGTAATCCTAGTAAACGTAAATCTTCTTTTAAAACAGTAGCTACTGCATAAACTAACGCTAAGCGTGCCTCTTTTTGAGCATCTTCATCCAAAATCCGAACATGGGCATAATATTTATTGAACGCTTGTGCTAAATGAATGCTATGTTTCGCAATAACAGATGGTTCATATTTTTCAGCAGCTTGCATCACAGTTTCAGGGAATTTTTGTAACAACTTCACGACTTCCCAGCTATCCTTGTCATTTAGTGCATAACGTTGTGTAGCGTCTGGTGTAAAGTTTGCTTTACGTAAAATACTCATCGCACGAGCATGTGTATATTGAACATATGGGCCAGTTTCGCCTTCAAAACGAACAACTTCATCTAATACAAAATCGAAATTATTTAGACGATCATTTTTAAGGTCATGGAAAATAACTGCACCTACACCAACTTGTTTCGCCACTTCTTCACGATTTGCTAAGTCTGGATTTTTCTCGTTAATTTGATTTCCTGCTAAAGTAACAGCTTCATTCAATACTTCTTCTAATAAAACAATTTTCCCTTTACGTGTGGATAATTTTTTACCGCCTTGAGTAATTAAACCAAACGGAATGTGTTCCATATCATCTGACCAGTCAAATCCTAGTTCTTTCAAGACTGCTTTTAATTGTTTGAAGTGATTGCTTTGTTCGTTGCCGACTACATAAAGTGATTTGGCAAAATCATACGTCCGTTTACGGTAAAGCGCAGCAGCTAAATCCCGTGTGATATATAAAGTCGCACCATCTGATTTACGAATAAGTGCTGGATTTAAATTATATTCTGTCAAATCAACAATTTCTGCACCTTGATTTTCTGTTAATAAATGTTTTTCTTCTAATAAAGTAACAATTTCATCCATTTTATCATTATAAAAGGCTTCGCCATTATAAGAATCAAATTCAACTTCTAACATGGAATAGATTTTATCAAATTCTTTTAGAGACTCGCTACGGAACCATTTCCATAATTCATTGGCTTCTTGGTCTCCTTCTTCTAATTTTTTAAACCAAGCACGTGCTTCGTCTTCTAATTCTGGTTTTTCTTCTGCTTCTTCATGAAATTGCACATATAAGCGCAATAATTCATTAATTGGTTGTTGGCGGACTGCTTCTTCAGAACCCCATTTTTTATAAGCTACAATTAACTTACCAAACTGTGTACCCCAGTCACCTAAGTGGTTAATCCGAATTGGCTGATACCCAATTTTTTCTAAAATAAAGGCAATTGAATTCCCGATTACCGTAGAACGTAAGTGCCCCATAGAAATTGGTTTAGCAATGTTTGGTGAAGACATATCAATAGGAACATTGCCATTATTGCCAAAGGTACTGTTTCCGTAGTTGTTTTTTTCTTTGACTACTGCGCCAATGACAGCTTGACTGACTGCTTCTTTATTCATGAAAAAGTTTAAATAAGGTCCCACCACTTCAATTTTTTCAAAATTTGTCCCATCAATTTTTTCTGCTAATTCTGCTGCAATTTGTTGTGGTGCTTTACGATAAATTTTAGCTAATGAAAAGGCTGGAAAAGCAACATCTCCATGATCAACAGATTTAGGATTTTCCAATAATTGTTCGATTTGATCCATCGTTAATTCTTCATTTAAAACATCATGTAACGCTTTTGCTACGATTTCTTTGTTGTTCATAAGAACCCTCCTGATTAATTTGTAAGTATAAAAAAACAAAAACGTCTCTGACAAAACAAAATGATTTGTTTTGTCAGAGACGAGAATTTACCCGCGGTACCACTCTAATTGTCTATACTACTTGGATAGACCTGCTTCATCGATAACGGTGATTGCCGTCTGCTTTCAGCAGAATTCTAAAAGTGCGCTTCCTCATTCCGATCACTCTTGGCTCCCACCTTCCCAAGATCGCTAAGCTGACGTTGAAATAAGTACTCTCTTTATCATCGAATGTCATTGTTAAACTGGCTTCATTATAGCAAATTTTTGTCTAGCTGGCTAGCCTTCTTCACTAATTGTCATAAAACTAACGCCAGGTTCTGCATTTAAGTTATACGAAGCAAAGTGATTCTTTTCAGCTTCGATAAAGGCGGCAGCGCCAATCATCGCCGCGTTATCCCCACAAAGTTTTAATGGCGGAATAAGTAATGTCACTTCTGGTAATTGTTCACTGATTGCATGTCTCATTGCTTCTCGTAATCCTTGATTCGCAGCAACGCCCCCAGCAATTAGCAATTGTTTAACAGGATATTCTTGACAAGCACGAATGGTTTTAGTCACTAATACTTCTACCACACTCGCCTGAAAACTTGCGGCTAAATCCTTTGTAGACAGTACTTCACCACGTTGCTCTGCATTATGAACCGTGTTAATAAACGCACTTTTCAAACCACTAAAGCTAAAGTCATAGTTATCCTCTTTTAGCATCGCCCGTGGAAATTGATAGGTATCTGTGCCTTCATGGGCCAAAGCATCAATCTCTTTGCCACTAGGATAAGGCAACCCTAACACACGTCCGACTTTATCATACGCTTCACCAGCTGCATCATCACGTGTTTCACCAACAATTTCGAAAGAGCCATCTTCTTTCATGTAGACCAATTCCGTATGTCCTCCACTAACGAGTAAGGCCATCAATGGAAATTCGAGCGGTGCCACAAAACGGGCAGCATAAATGTGCCCAGCCATATGATTGACTGGAATAAGTGGTAATTGGTGCGCCCAAGCAAATGCTTTTGCTGCAGAAAGTCCTATTAATAAAGCACCAACTAACCCAGGCCCATAGGTCACAGCAACGCCACTAAGCTCTTCTGGTGTGACTTTTGCTTCTGTTAATGCTTCTTCAATACAGATCGTCACTTGTTCAACATGATGACGGCTCGCAACTTCCGGAACGACTCCACCAAAACGTTGATGGCTCTTAATTTGCGAAGCTACGATATTGGAAAGAATTTTGTCGCCATCTTCAATGACAGCCACACTTGTTTCATCACAGCTACTTTCCACAGCTAATAATAATTTACGTTCTTTTGTAAAAATTGTCATTGGGCTTCCTTCCTTAATTTCGCACACATTACAAAGGCATTTTCTTGAGGTTCTTTATAATAATTTTTTCGAACAGCTACTTTCCGAAAACCTGTTTTCTCATAAAGTTTTTGAGCTAATGTATTCGATTCTCTGACCTCTAAGAAAATTTGTGTAATGTCACGACTTTTAACATATTCTTTAAAAGCTTTCATTAATTGACAACCAATTCCTTGGTGTTGTTTCTGACCATTCACAACAACGTGACTAATTTCTGCTTCATCTAAAATAAAATGATAGGCAATATAACCTAACCACTGGCCATTTTCAACTAAAAAAAGATATTCGCTATTTTCCTGAGCAAAATCTTCCGCGAATTGTGTTTCTGTCCAAGGGGAGCCAGTTGTATAAGAAGAATTACTAAAACGCCATAATTCTTCACCAATATTTGCTATAGATATTTCTTTTTTTGTTACTAACATTTTTTCTTCACTCTTCTTTTAAATCAATTATCATTTCTAGTGCGTCTTCATTATTTTCGTCATAATAGCCTTTTTTCACCGTTTGTGAGGCAAAGCCAATTTTTCGATATAAACGTTGGGCTTTAACATTACTCATTCGTACTTCTAGCGATAAGGTTTCACAACGATTTTTCTTGGCAAAAATTCGCGTTTCTTCTATTAAAGAACGACCTAAACCTAAGCCTTGGTATGCTGTGTGAACAGCGACATTCGTAATGTGTGCATCCGTTCCTTGAATCCGACAGCCAATAAAGCCAACTGTTTTTCCGTTAATTGCCGCTAACAAATAGAGATGCGGCGCTTTTGAGCCAAGTTCTGCCATGAAAGCAGACATCGTCCAAGGAAGTTCCCCAGCATAAACTTCGCGTTCAATTGCAAGTAAATCCTTAATATCTTGGTAGGTAATTTCACGCAATTGAAATTCTTGCTGGTTCATTGCAATGGTTTTAGTTATATACCGTTGCCTTCTTTTTGTAAAGTATTTTGTCACAAAATTAAAGTTTTTCCACATAGCTTTCTCCATTAGGCGTGTGTGTCTTCAACCAATTTTCTTCCGCTTCTACTTTTTTCAAATACGCAGGTAAGAACCCATGAACATTTTCAACAGGTTCAGCCACACTACCTAACGCAGCCAAAACTGCGGCATTAGGAATTTGCCATTGCGGGACATCACAAATTTCTCCATGAGGAATGATTTGAGCTATTTCTTCAGTGAATTTTTCAACATCTTCACCAACAAAAAAAAGATTTGGTTCATTTTTTAGTTGTTCTAATAACTCCCGCAGGGAAATATGTTGGTCCGGTAACTCATTTTGCCACATGCCATTGACAAACCGATAAGCACCAGCATAGACGTTTTTACGACGCGCATCAAAAAGAGGCACAACTAAACCGGTTTGTCCAACACAATTGGCAGCTAACGTTTGTAGACTGGAAATGCCTACTAGCTCTTTCTTTAAAGTATAGGCCAATGTTTTGGCAGTCGTCACGCCTAAACGTAAACCAGTGTATGATCCAGGTCCTTCTGCTACGACAAAACGATCAATTGCCGTTGGCGCCAAGTTCAATTGACTCATCAAATAGTCAATTGCCAGCATTAATGTTAAGCTATGATTTCTTTTAACCGTTGCTGTATAACTTCCCAGAATTTTTTGATTTTCACACACAGCAATACTCAATGTTTGGTTAGATGTATCTATTGCTAAAATTCGCACACGAATCCCTTTCCTTCTACAATTTAGTCGCTTCATTGTAGCACACTTTCCTTTTTCTAAAAAGGGAAAACGAGGTTTCTTTTTACAGAAACCTCGTTTCGTTCATTTTCTCTTTTTATTTAATGGTTGCTTCTAAGTAATCAATTAATGGTTTACTGATATCTGTTGCAGAACCATTTTCTCCTGAATTTTCAACCATAATCATTGTTAAGAATTTATTGTTACTACGATCTAACGTTAGAAGGAAACTGTTTTCTTTGCCATCTGTATCTTGTTTATCTTTTATTTCAGCTGTTCCTGTTTTGGCAGCCAATGAGAAGTTCGGATTGTACATATTATAAACATAACCTGAAGGATCTTCCACACTACCTAAAAGATCTGTGGCAATTGTATTCGCTGCGTTGGCGCTGATTACATTGTCTTTTTTCTTCGTTTCTTTGTCTAAAACTAGTTTTGGATAGACTAATGTCCCATTATTTTGGAAAACACTATACATGGTAGCTTGCTGGATTGGCGAAATTAACAATTGGCCTTGGCCGTAGCCCGTATCTGCCAAAAGAATTTCAGAATTAAATTTATCTTCATTTGAAATTTGAGCAGGCGTCATGGCAATTGGTAAATCTAGTTCCTCACCGAAAATGAATTTATTAAGACCCGCTCTAAATTTGTCTTCCCCCATACGTAATGTTTGTTGGGCAAAATAAATATTATCTGAATTAACTAAAGCGGTACGCAGATTGACTGGACTTGCTTCTTTTACACGTGTTGCAAAATAGCCGCCCCAAGATTTATCTTTTTGCCATTTCAAGCCATTAATTTCTAGCTCTTCATCTGGCTTCAATGTCCCTGCATCTAAACCAATGGCACCGGTAATTGTTTTAAAGGTAGAGCCTGGTGCATAGCCTGTCGCAAAACGTGCTGTGAATGGTAAATCTTTGTTGTTATTGTAAGCATCATATTCTTTTTGAGAAATACCATTGGCCATTTTATTAGGATCATACGAAGGTGAACTAACCGTTGCTAATAAATCGCCTTTTTGAGGATCGGTAATGACCGCACTACCAGGGCGTTTGTCAAATATAGCGAAGGCTTGTTGTTGTACGCCACTGTCAATCGTTAATTTAATCGTTTGACCATCTTTTTTCTCTTTGGTTTGTAAAGCTTTTTTGACATTCTCTTTGTCATCTAAAATAACTAGTGAGCCACCATCTTGCCCTCTTAATTCTTTATCAAACGCTCGTTCTAAGCCAGTTTTACCAATTACGCCCGTACTACTTAACTCTGGATTTTTTTTAATATCTTCTGCAGTAATGGTGCCTGTATACCCGATTAATTGCGCAGCTGCTTCCCCCAGCGGATAATAACGTGACTCTGTATCTTTTGTCGCAGCCCCTGTTGGTAATTCTGTCACTGGTTCAGAAGCGACTGTGATTGGTACAAAGGAGTCTGCTTGGACCCACCCTTGGCTTAACTTTTGATTGATTTCATCAACAGAAACGCCGAACTTATCACTAAAAGCTTTGATATTGGCTGTTTTTTCTGCGCCAGAACCGAGTTTGCCAGGCACTACGCCCACTTCGTCAAACACTTTGTTAATTGCTAGCCCACTACCATTACGATCGACAATTTCTCCACGTTTGGCATTATCTACTTGAATCGAAATTTTATCATTTCCTGACATATCTGGAAAAATTAAAGACGGCTTCCAAGCGATTTGGTAGGTATCGCCTTTTTTGGCGATACTTGATTGATAAGACAAATCTTTCATTTCGCCTAAAGGGGTACTCATCGATAATTTATAGGTAAATGTGTATTGATTGTCTTTCGCTTTTTTGACTTGAACATCACTAGCTTTGACTCCTTCTGCTTGAATCCCTGAATAAATTGCTTGGTATTTTTCAACAACAGATTTAGTATCATAGCCATTTTTCTTTAAGCTAGCTTCTTGAACAACGGACGGTAACTTATCAAATTTCTGTTTTGTCAATACGTTTAAAAATGTAGTAGCTGTTTTCTTCGCTTCGGCTAATTCTTGTTTGGCTTGCCATTGACTATAAGCATAATACCCGCCACCGGCAGCAGCGATTAGAACCAAGGCAGAAACACCAAGAATAAGTGGTTTTTTTGAAGATTTTTTATTACGATTGCTTCGTTCCATTCAATAATCCCCTAACTATATAATATGTCTTTTCTTCTATTATACGTAACTTTTTTTAAAATGCTTGTGTTTCACCTATACTTTTTTTAATTTCTTAATAAAGTTTGATCAATTTTTTCCATTTCATCAGGCTTTCGTTGGATTTCTCTGCATTCATTGTGTGGTATACTAGCTGTAACAATTAGTTTTTTATTAGGAGGAATGAACATGGGACTTATTAAAGCAGCAACAAGTTCAGTTGGCGGTGGCTTGGCCGATCAATGGCTAGAGGTTATTGAACCTGATAATATGGGGGACACAACCGTCATGACAAAAGGTGTTTTTGTGCGTAAAGATGATAAACGTGGTTCTAATCGTAAAGGAACGGACGATGTTTTAACAGATGGTTCTGTTGTACATGTCTATCCCAACATGATGATGCTTCTTGTCGATGGGGGCAAAATCATCGATTACACTGCTGAAGAAGGCTATTATACAGTCAAAAATGATTCTGCGCCTTCAATGTTTAACGGTTCTTTAAAAGATGCGATTGCAGAGACCTTCAGTCGTTTCAAATTTGGTGGCGTAACTCCACAAAAACAACAAGTTTTTTATATTAACTTGCAAGAAATTAAAGGCATTAAATTTGGAACACCTGCGCCATTAAACTATTTTGATAATTTTTATAATGCCGAACTTTTCTTACGTGCACACGGAAATTACTCAATTAAAATTACAGATCCTTTACTATTTTATACTAATGCGATTCCTAAAAATCAAACGCAAGTAGATATTAATGATATTAATGAACAATATTTGGCAGAGTTCATTACAGCATTGCAAGCAGCAATCAATCAAATGTCTGCTGATGGGCAACGTATTTCTTATGTTCCCTCAAAAAGTGTTGAATTAAGCAAATATATGCAAACTGCACTTGATGAGGATTGGCGCACCAATCGCGGCATGGAAATTGTTTCTGTAGCAGTTGCGAGCATTTCTTATACAGATGATTCAACAAAATTAATCAACATGCGAAATGAAGGAGCTATGCTCAGCGATCCAGGTGTTCGCGAAGGCTATGTTCAAGGTTCCTTGGCTCGTGGTATGGAGGCTGCTGGTAAAAATGAAGGTGGCGCTATGAGCGGCTTTATGGGCGTTGGTATGGGCATGAATGCGAATGGCAACTACTTTGCGCAAGCGTCTCAAACAAACCAACAACAAATGCAAGAAAAACAAAACCAGCAAAACGCACAAGGGTCTACAGACACTTGGACTTGCCCACAATGTGGGACTGAAAACACTGGGAAGTTTTGTTCAAACTGTGGTACACCAAAACCAACAAACGAGAAACCAAAATTAGAAATGAAATGTAGTGAATGTAGCGAAATTGTTGACTTAAGTAATGGTATTCCTAAGTTCTGTCCACATTGTGGTAAACCATTCCAAGGGGTTCCTTTATAAGCAAGTAGTGAACAATTAAAGAAAAGGGTCAGGCACAAGTCTACCCTTTTTCTTTGAATCAGATTCCTGTTATTTACTCACTCTATTAGAAAGGACGGTTGCAATGGAAACAACATTTACCCATAAATGCCCCAACTGTGGCGGCCCGCTCTTATTTAATCCCAAAGATCAAAAATTTCATTGTGAATATTGTTTAAATATTTACACGGAAGAAGAAGTGACTCGTTATGAGCAACAGCAACATGAGGCGCATTTAGAGAATCCCTCAACAACGACTGCCGAGGAAAATTTGACTTTCACGGCGGAAGAAGAATCCTCCGCTACGCAACAAACAGAGACCACTGAGAATGAAGCAGCTGCAGATGCAGGCACAATGGAAATTTTTAATTGTCCAAGCTGTGGCGCTCAAATTGTCACCGATGCAACAACGGCTGCCACATACTGTTATTATTGCCATAATCCTGTTGTCTTGGCTGGTCGATTAAGTGGCGAATTTTTACCAGAAAACGTCTTACCCTTTACAATTGAAAAAGACGAAGCGATTGAAAAATTTCTCGCTTGGACCAAGAAAAAATGGTTCATTCCCCGAGATTTTTTCAGCAAAAATCAAATCGATAAATTAACTGGGGTTTACTTCCCCTATTGGGTCGTTGATGCAGAAGTCGATGGACAACTCCAAGCTACTGGCACAAGTATTCGCATTTGGCGCGTAGGTGATATTGAATACACCGAAACAAAACGTTTCAATGTGGGACGTTCAGGAAAATTATCGTTTAAAGAATTAGTTAAAAATGCCTTGTCAAAAAACGTCCAACAAAAAATGGTGGAAGGCGTTCAACCATTTTTAATTGATCAAGCAGTGCCTTTCAAAAGCCAATACCTAGCAGGTTTTCAAGCAGAAAAACGCGATATTGAATATGAAGCAATCAAAAAACACGTCCAACAAGAATTACAAGATTATTCGGAATCATTGTTACGGGACTCTGCTTCTGGTTATACTACATTGACAAATGTTCGCACGGATATTTCTCTAGACCAAGAAAATAATCACTATATGCTTTTGCCAATTTGGTTAGTCACCTATCGCAGTCAGGAACAATCAAAAAAAGTTTATTATTATGCCATGAATGGACAAACAGGTAAAGTAAGCGGTGTGCTTCCAATTAGTTACACTCGTTTAGGACTAGCAACGTTAGGCATTTTCGCTGGACTCTTAGCACTCTTTTTATTAGGAGGTTATTTCCTATGAAAAAACGACTTTTACCTATTTTTTTCCTAATACTTCTTACCTTTGGCCTTGCCCTACCCGTTTCGGCGGCTGAAAATTCAATTGATGATGGTGCACAATTACTGACACCTGATCAAATCAACCAACTAAAGCAAGAGATACAACCTTTAGAAGAAAAAACAAAAGCCTCTGTCTTTATTGTGACCACAAATAATAATACCTATGGCGATGAACAAGAATATGCAGATCATTATCTTTTAAATAAAGTTGGCAAGGACCAAAATGCGATTCTTTTTCTCATTGATATGGACTTACGGAAAGTCTACATCTCTACTTCTGGAAACATGATTGATTATATGACGGATGCACGAATTAATGACACCTTAGATAAAGTAATGGATGGGATGAGTCAAGGAAATTATTTCGCGGCTGCTCAAACCTTTGTTCAGGAAACTCAAGCATTTGTTAATAAAGGGGTTCCTGGGGGGCACTATCGTGTGGACAGCGCAACAGGTAAAATCACTCGTTATAAAGTCATTACCCCGCTGGAAATGGTAATTGCTTTTGCTGCTGCTCTGATACTCAGTTTGGTCTTCTTAGGCATTAATATTTCTAAATATCAATTAAAATTTTCAAGTTATCAATATCCCTTTAGGGAAAAAACAACTTTAAACTTAACCTCCCGTACAGATCAGTTAACCAACTCTTTCATCACTACGCGTCGTATTCCTAAAAACAATGGCGGCAGTGGCGGAATGGGCGGTGGTGGCAGCACCACCCACTCAACTGGCGGCGGCACATTCGGTGGCGGCGGTCGAAGTTTTTAGATTTTTCACAGAAATACCAACTCCTATAAAGAGTGATGAAAACCAACCGATTGAACCAAAGCTATCTGATTCACAAAAAAACTCATCTAGCGCTATTGAAGACGTAATGGCTGAGTTAAGAAATTTAAAACTGTTAGTTGATGAAGGAGTTCTAACAGAAGAAGAATTTCAACAAAAGAAACGGCAATTGCTTCAATTAGATTAATAAAAAAATCCTGAAAAGACTCGTCATCTTTTCAGGATTTTTTTCTTCTTGGTATTTTCCCATAATTCTTGATAAGGTATTTCATGGATATCACGGAAATAGGCTACTTCAAACTTTTCAAAATCAGTTGACTGGCAGTTGCCTGTTAAAACACCAATTCCTGCTTTGCCATGACAAGTTCCCATGAAAACATCCACGAGCGAATCCCCCACCATAATTACTTCTGTCGACTTCAATTGACATGACTGACAAAAGGCTTGGAGCATGTCCGCATCTGGTTTCGGTAAGTAACGATCTCCTGTCGCAATAAAATCAAACATTTCTGTTAAACCAAGATATTCCATAATCAACATAGTCGCTGGCAAAGTATCTGAAGTTGCTAATCCAATTTTATAGTTCTTCCGTTTTAGCTCAAGAAATAACTGTTTTAAATCACCAATTGGTTCAATCTTTTTCAGATTTTTTCGTAAATAATCATAAAAAAATTGCTCCAGCCATCGACTGCTGATTCCCTGTTCGACTAATTCCTCAAATTGCGCCAATTCCTGATAAAGTTCCTGATAAAGGACTTCATCAAGTAAATGTTTTTGCAAAAAACGTTGCTCCTGAATAGCTAATATCTTTTTTATTTCTGCTGAATGATGAGGGGCTAACATACTTAGTGTTTCAAAACAAGCTTGCAAACCTGCTTGCCAAAGAGTATCAAAACGAATACACGTACCATCTTTATCAAATAAAATTCCTCGTTTTTCCATGAAAGAACACCTCAAAACGTTTGCTTTGCTTCCTATTTGTTTCTTCAAGTATACTAATCATTTATTTGATTTTGATATTCTTTTTGTATCATTTGTGTAAAAAAATATAAAAAAGCAACGAATTTAGAAAAATTCGTTGCTTTTTTTTAATCAATCACTTTTTTTACTTTGAATTCTTTTGTTTCAGCAGACGGTTCTGTTTGATCAGCTAATTCAAATAAAATATGGGTACCATTTTCTTCATCTTCAACGATAATCAGTTTTCCTGGAATCTTTCGAGTATCTTTCGCAATTTGGGCTTCTTTAATTAATTCTTTTTGATCTCTTTTTGAAGCAAGGGCATTTCCTAAATTAAAAAAGACAGTTTCTTCCATAATTAACCACTCACTTTCTCTACTTTTCTTAAGTCAATTATAGCATATCGCTAGAAAAAGTGGCAGCTTGTGTCCTTTTACTTTCATTTAAGCATCAATAATCAAAGAATAAGCATAAGGACTTTCATAAATTCCTGAAGTATAATAATTGAGCCTCTTTTTAAATAGCGGGCCGTCAATTACCAACGTATGGTACTCCCCGTTTTCTCCGCAAATATCTAATTGATGCTCTTTAAGGTACGTGATAAATGTTTCATTTAACGGTTCTCCTAAAAATTTTATTGGAATACCTGCCTCTTTGCTGACCGTTTTGATAATTGCTGTGTACCCTTTTGCCAAGAATTCTTTGACAAGTGCTTCGCGATTCTCCTGCCAAAGAGGTAATTGTGGCTCAAGCCCAGCACTTAATGCAACTTGGCGATCCCAAGCACCATTTTGTTCAATATCTATATCGCCAAAACAAACCGTTTCTGCACCCAATTTTTTAGTTTCATGCAGTGCCTCAACCACTTTTTCTGTGTAATTTGTTTCGTTGTTATGTGATATAACAAGTGGTAAATCTAACGCTTCGGCTGCTGATTCTAAGACGGAGATTGGTATCCCGTGAAACCAAGAACGATTAATTTCATCACTTAATGTTGTCACTAACGCAACTGGCTGATTTCCTGCTTGTACCAATCGATCCATCGCCAATAAACAATCTTTACCAGAGCTATAACTTAAACAAAATTTTTTCATAAACGTTCCCTCTTTTCTCTATGACTATACCTCAAAATAATACATCCGTATACATATTTATTATTTAAGTATAACTAATACTGAATAGTTATTTGAATCAAAACATGGTATAAAATAGAGGTAAAGCAAGCTTTATTCACTTCTTTATATCTCTTTTCAACGGATGATCAGCTGGCGGAAACCAGCTGATCTTTTTTTCAAAAAACACAGCTATCTTTTGCAGTTTTCTTTTCCTCATGTTATAAAGAGAGGGTAGGAAGCATTTATTCACTTCTTTACAAATCTATCTTAATCTTAGACAGTCGGCGGAAAACGGCTGTCTATTTATCTGGAAAAATTATGAACTCGTCAGCTAGTGGTCAGTTGACGAGTTTTATGTTATAATAATTAGAACACGAAAAATATTTTTAAACGAACCATTCAATTGTTTTGATGATTTTATTCAAAACTGGCGTGTCTAGAGAGACACAAGGATGTATTAGAGGTAGGGAATACATCGCTTAAATGAAAAATACTTGAATACTAGAAATAGTCTGATCCAACTTTAAAATAATAATATTGATTCGTTAGATAGCCTTCTCTTTAAAGAGAAGGCTATTGTCAATTAAAGAGTAAAACCACCGTATTCTTGTCAGTATACGGTGGTTTTACTTCTTCATATATTACATATAATCAACAAATTTGCTTCTGAACTTAACATGTAAATGAGCCCCTACGATAAATATTACTAATGTTGTTAGCCAAAAAACAATAAGCTGGGGCTTATCTTCAAAAAACCATCTTTTATAGAAAAATGTATCTCGAAATCCATTAATAATATATGCGTAAGGATTCAACATAAGAATTTTTGATAACCAAGACGGTAAATTCTTTGTACTCAAATCCCAAAAGACCCCTGACATATACATTAATACTTGGATAATAGAATTCAAGAAAATTTGATAATCCCTAATTAATGCAGCAATCGTTGAATTAATTAGACTAAAACTATATAAAAAGATAATCATCGCTACAATATAGTAAGGTAGCTGAATCCAATAAATAGAAATCTTTTCGCCTGTCGAGATTGAGACAATTGCTGCTAACGTAGTGAATGCAAAATAACTTGGTAACTCAGAAAATATTTTAACCATTGGCAAAATACTTATTGGAAACTTCATTCTAGAGACCATGCCAACTTGCATATAAACAGAACTAGAAGCTTGTTTCGTTACTGTACTTAAAAAAATCCATGTACTTAATCCTATCATCAACCAAGCGATATAGGATACTCCTCCTTTTACGGTTCGAGCACCACCAAGGGCAATCCCAAAAGCAAAATAATAGACACCTAACTGAATTAAAGGACTTAAAATTTGCCATAAATTTCCTAAGATGTGGCTTTGATATAATGCTTTATTACTGTATTTAGCAATTCGTTGTGCAACGCCTAAGTATGAAAACTGTTCAGCTAAAATTAATTTTACCTCGCGCATTATTCAGTCACCTCTTTCAATTTCAACACTTGTCCAGGATAAATAGGTACCTCAATGATTTCTGGGTTCAAAGTTTGAAGTTGTTCTATAGTGAGTCCGTGATTTTCAGCAATCAAACTGACTGAATCTCCAACTTCCACTGTATATGTCGACACAGCTTGTTCACTATTATTATTTTCTGGTACGTTCGTTGAACTAGACTGTACTTCCTCCTGCTGGATAGATTCTTTTGTTGAAGTTGGTTTAGTTTTAGACGTTTTCACAGCGCTTGAATCCTTACCTGCTACTTTCTCAGGAACAAATATACGTTGAATTGTTTCTGCTGGATGAATAAAAGCTGTTGTTAATGAAATACCTTTTACAAAGGTAAGACTTACATAAAAAATCATACAAAGTAGCAAAATTAACAAGCTCTTCGTACCAAGAGTCATTTTATCTCCAATTTTATTTTTAGTAGTAAATTTTATGACTTCTTTAGTCGTCCGGCGACTGCCTACTTGTTGATTGGCTTTTTCAAGAATTGTTTCTTGAAGTTGTTCCAAAGAAAAATTTCTCTGTTTGGCCTTGCCATCTCTCTGATACGATTCTTTTTGCGGTTCAGTGAAATGATTATAACGGTGCAAGAAAGCACGATATTCCTTTAAAATATGCTTAGTTTCACCAAATGCACGTAGGTCACCATAATGCATCCAAGCGACACGATCACAAATTTGCTCTACTTGTTGAATAGAATGAGAGACGAAAAAGATAGTTTTGCCTTGCTCTTTAAATGCAAGCATTTTTTTTAAGCCTTTATTATAGAAGGTTTGATCTCCTACAGATAACGCTTCATCGATTACTAAAATATCTGGATTTTGATGAACCGCAATTGAAAAACCAAGCTTAGCACGCATACCGCTAGAATAAGTTTTAACAGGCTGGTCGATAAAAACGCCTAATTCTGAGAATTCAATAATATCATCGATTTTGGCATCAATTTCTTTATTCTTTTCCCCCAACATTAAACATTTCATTCGAATGTTTTCTCGTCCTGTTAAATTATTATTTAGTCCTGCACCAATCGAAATAATTGAAACTTCACCATTTATTTCAAGTTCTCCTGACGTTTGAGGAGTGATGCCTGAAATAATGTTTGATAAAGTGGATTTGCCTGAACCATTTAAACCAATAATACCAATTGTTTCTCCAGAATATACGTCGAGGCTAACACCTTTTAACGCCCAAAATGTGGGAACTTTGTTTTGAAAAATACTAAAAAGTGTCTTCAATTTGTCAATACGTGTTTGCGCTAAACTGTATTCTTTGGTAAGTAATTTTGTTCTAACTTTCAGTTCTTTTTCCATTTGTTCCTCCGAGTCTAACCGTTCACTAGTTGGCCATTTCACCAAATTCTTTAGCGACTGCTTTCAAAGCTGCTCCGAAAACTTGGTCCATATCATAGTATTGATAATTGGCTAAACGTCCACCAAAAATAACTTTTTCTTGAGCGTTTGCTTTTTCTTTGTATTTTCTAAACAAAAGTGAATTTTTCTCATCATTAACAGGATAATAGGCTTCTTTTGAACGATCCCAATCTTGTGGGTATTCTTTCGTCAAAATCGTTTTGTTTTCATCGGCCTGTTGATCAAAATGTCGCCATTCCATTATCCGTGTATAGGGGGTTTCCGCATCTGTGTAATTAATTACGGCATTGCCTTGTGCATTGTTTGAATCTACTGTTTCATTTTCAAAACGTACTGAACGATATTCTAATTCGCCATAAGAATAATCAAAGAATGCATCAATCATCCCTGTATAAACAATTTTTGGAAACTCTGATAAGTAAGTTTCTTTCTCTGCCAAAAAGTCTTTATTCAATTGAATATCAATTAATTCACTCTCTAACAATTTATCAAACATAGCTGTGTAACCGTCGACAGGTACGCCTTGATAGCGATGGTTAAAGTAATTATTATCAAAAGTAAAACGAGTTGGCAAACGGCGAATAATAAAACTTGGTAATTCCGTAGCCTTACGTCCCCACTGTTTTTCTGTATAGCCTTTAATTAATTTTTCATAGATGTCTGTTCCTATCAAACGAATCGCTTGTTCTTCTAAATTTTTTGGAGCTCCTTTAATTCCAGCTGCCTCCCGCTGTTCTGAAATTTTTGCTTGTGCTTCAGCTGGTGTTTTTACCCCCCACATTTGGTAGAACGTATTCATATTGAATGGTAGGTTGTAGAGCTCCCCTTTGTAATTAGCAACTACTTGATTGATGTAGCCATTGAATTCCGTCAATTGATTGACATAAGACCATACTTCTTTATTGTCAGTATGAAAAATATGGGCACCATAGTCATGGACATTAATCCCATTTTCTTTATGTGTATACATATTGCCACCAATATGAGCACGTTTCTCAATAACTAATACTTTTTTCCCTCGTTTAGCTGCTTCACAAGCAAACGTTGCCCCAAAAGGTCCCGAACCAACAATTAAATAGTCATAATTTTTCGTATTGTATTTCATTTACTAACTTCTCCTAACAAAGTTACTTTCAATTTATTTCAAACACCAAATGCATTATTTATTTCTTCACTAGAGTAGCCAATACTTTTTTTCCAACGCCTTCTTTTGTGTAAGAATATAAGTTGATTTTTTCGTTATCTTTTTCTATTTTATAAACTACAAGTGATTTCAAATTTTTTCCCTTTAAAATCACAATATTATCATTTGTAGTCGAAACATCATAAATACGTTTGCCATCCAATGTCCACACATTATCTTTAACAACTAATGTTTTCCAATCCCAATTAGCTGTTACTTGATACTCTCCATTTACAATCAAAGGTTGTTCTGAGTTAGTACTTTTGGAAATAGTTGTCTCTTGGTTTTCCGAATATTTTTTACCGATGTAATATCCTGACCAAAAACCACAACCGATACCAATTGCTAAAGACACAATTATCGTGATTATTTTCTTCATGTCACACACTCCTCTGTTTATTTAAAAGTTAAACTTGCTTCCCACATATTTGCACCTAAAATTCTCACTTCTGGTTTTAATAAAAATCCAGAAAATTCATAAACTTTTGCAATAATTAAATAAATTAATGCTTCATAGTCTTGAGCAGAGGCTTGTTCAACATTGATAAAGAAACCTGGATGTTTTTCAGATACTTTTACTCCGCCAATTCTAGTACCAACTAAGCCAGCTTGTTGAATTAATCGAGGCGCCCGTCCCCAAGTAAAAGTTGATCCATGATTTGGATGTGTTAGTGGGTGCATCCTTTCTCTAATTTCGACAGTTCCTACCATGTCATTTACCATGTTTTCTAAATTACCTTCTGAAATCTGTAATTTAGTTTCTAGAATAATCCACTCAGGATGATCCATAAATGAACTATAGCGATGACTAAATTGAACATCTTCTTTATTTAAAACTTTAATTTCTCCATTTTCATCTACAATCGTAGCTTCAAGAAACATACTATTAATATCCTTAACTGTCCCAGCATTCATATAAACTGCGCCACCAATGGTTCCTGGAATATTATCTGCCCATTCTAAACCGCATTTCAAGTGTTCTAGTAGATAATAAGATGTTTCAATTAAACTTGCACCTGCCGAAACTGTTAAAACATTCCCCGTAATTTTACGATAATTCAAGGCAGTCATATTTAAAGTAATCCCACGGATACCACCATCACGGACTAAAATATTTGAACCTTTACCGATAACAGTTAAAGGAATCTGATTATTTTTAGCATATTTTACAATTAAAGCAACTTCTTCTATCGTTTTTGGAAAAATTAAAAGGTCTGCTGGACCACCAACAAAATTCGAAGCATATTCTTTTAATTCACGACCTACAAATAACTCTAAATCTGGTAATTCTTCTAAAAGATCCTGTTTCCACGAACGAATTCTCTCATTTTGCACAATTTTCATAATTAATTGTTTTCTTGTTAAAAGATTCTCTGGAATTGCTAATGCTTTTTTTTCTGTGCCTTGTTTCGGTTTAGGCTTAGGTTTTTGTATCGGATGCAAATACATGACATGTTCGATTTTTTCATCTTTCACATATTTACCGACGATTCTAAAAGGACTGAACGTTTCCTTTCCCTTAAACTTTTCACGATTAAATCTTGTAGTGACTTCACGATGATTATTCATAAAAATTAGTTCTTTATCTGTTAGCTTCCAAAAGCTTTCATTAGGGTTAGAATTTTTTATCGTACCATTTGGCGATAAAACAATTGCTGCGGAAATCGGAACAGTTGTTTTAGCTCGATAAAAATCCAAAGGTTTATTGATAATATATCGTCTAAATTCATCATATACTTCGTCTTCATCTGGGCTAAATTTACTTGTCAACGCATCGGTTAACCACTTATCTGAAATCTCTTTTTCCCTGGCAATCTTTCCAGCGGTCTTTTGATAGTCAAGTGCTAAACTAATGTTTTTATTTTCTTCAATTTCTTGTTTTGTATTTTGCTCATAGACACGTCTAGTTTCGCCAAGCTCAAATAGGTTCATCAAGCTGTTAAAGCGATCAATTCCACGTTGTTCATTATAAAAAATTGAAAACGGTTTTTGGAAAATAGTCGCAAAAACAGTGCCATGAAACGAATCAGTAATAATATATTTTGCTTCTCGATAAACAGCTAAGAAATTTTCTGGTGTATCTTCAGAAACATATTCTACTGTATTAGGGAATGTTTTTTTCGCTAGTTCACGTCCTTTTAAAGGATTAGGCAAGACCACTAATTTCAGTCCCAATTTTTCTGCGATCGCTAGTGCTACACGAACTTTTTCCTTGTTAATATCCAAGAAAAAGACAGCCATATAATCTCCTGATTCTTGTCGTTTAAACGTAGCTTGATCAGCTAAAGAATCATATTCACTTCTTTCAACAAGATAGGTTGGATCCAAAGCCTGAATAACTTCTTCTTGAAAAATATCCTTCATAATTTGTACAGAAAAATCTTCTCTCATAGAAACATGATTAAACTGTGTAATATCTTTTTTGCGGTTTGCAACCCATTTGGGATCATATTTACTTGTATCTGCTTTTCCTAATGAAACAGAATAAGCAATTGTTTTATTACGAGGATAAACAAAATCTAAGAAATCATCATCGTCTACCCAACCATTCCACGGATTCCACATCTGATCAGAACCTAAAATAAAGGTATCTAGATTTTCTAAATCATTCAATGTCGGTAACGTTTCTTTTGTTAATTGCTCGGTATAGGGCATATTATTTTTCTTAAAAAAATTATACGCTAAAGGCATCCATGCTCGAAAGTTACTTCTGTTTTTATAACCTAGTGGTCCATCAATCATAACCGTCTCGTACCCTTTATTCTGTACATATTTGTTTAGAGCATAGTATGTTAAGATTGATCCATAATTTTGGTTATACCACCAGCCCATAATTGCTGCTTTTTTCATTTTTCCGCTCCTACTTTCTCTGTTACTTAATCAAATAAATAATTATTTATTAACGCTAATTGTAAATGAATACTTTCCATTATCGTAAGGCCGTGTATACCAATTGTATTTTCAGAATCAATCATTAATTCTAATTTTTTCAAGGTAAAACCATTAGATAAGGGGTAAATTTTCTCATACATTTTTTTATTTGCTTCAGAAGCAATCACCGTAATGTTTTCTAATTCATAGTTTGACTGTTCCATCTTATCTTTTATTCGGTTTGAAAAATCCATTTCTACGAAATCAAACATTAACTGACGATCTATTCTACCATCCGCGCTGTTTACCCAAGGCTCTCGATCAATTACTGGATCTACACTAACTGTTTTGTAATTACCTGTAATACCTAATAATAACGCTCCCGTTCCGCCTCTAGAATTTCCATAGAAGATTATATCTTGATGCTTCAGTCCAAATTCTGTTTTCTTTGCTTCAATTAAATCCAAAATTTCTTGCTCAAATAATGTGTAATAGGATCCTGACACAAAGCCAACATCAGCTATTCTAAGAATGATGGTATTTTTTCGAACAGATTGAGACAGGGTATTCCATTGTCTCAATCCAAAATATCTTTCTTTGGCGCCAGAGTGTCCCACTCCATCCGCAGGAACAAAAAGTACTACCATCTTCTTACTTAGTAATTCATTAAATTCTGGGATTTGGATACTATAATGAATATTTCCAAATTTTTCCAGACCAATAGACAAAGTATCTAGAGCAACAAAATTAAGTTGATCATTTAAAATTCCATCAACTGTATAACCTTGTAATGCTTTTACCTTTATCAATTCTTTCTCTTCAGGATGATTATCTAAAAAATTCCATAAATCGTTCATTTTTAATCTCCTTTAAAATCTTTCTATTTCAACAACCCTTTTGCTTTTTTAAGACTTTTTGATACAGCTTTTTTAATTGTTGTAGGTTCATTTCCTTCAATTTTATTGATAGGTGTTAATTCGTTACTGATGCTTGTCATTGTATCTTGGATATAGCCTTGGTTTTGTCGAACGACACTGAAATGCGTTTCCCCTTCTCGAGAAGTCAAAATTCGAACATTGTAATCAAATGCTGCATATTTTTGAGTATAGCCCGCCCAAATTGTAAAAACATTGTCTACGAAAGTATAATACATATTTTCTTGTAGTAAGGTATAGCCTTTTTCCCACTCGGCTTGTAAAACAATCGATTTTAAAGTAGTACCTTCTTTTTTAATTAATAAAGATACTAATAAACTATCATGAATTATTTTTGTATTGTCACCCATATAAACGAAATCAATCACTCCGCTGGCATTGCTTGTATCGTTATCTGCAATAATAATTGAAAACATTTCAATTGCCGTCCCATTCCCCTGGGTTTTCTCTTGTCCAAAAATTACTTTACCTCCACGCTCTTGAATATGAACATTCGGGATAATGAAGGTTTTTTTCATCCCAAAATCTTTATAAATATTTTGATATATTTCTAAATTGTATTGTAAAATATTTTGGATTCGAGTGATACGTTCTACTTGTTCTGGGTCATTAGAATATTTTTCTTTTTTCACTAAGTCTAGCCCTAATTGTTGGATATATTTCTCTTTTAATTCTTGATAGAAACGTTCTTTAAATGCTTGATCAACACGATTCATATCAAAAATAAACCAGTTTAATGTATTAATAATTTTTAAACGATATGCTTCAATCCGATTTGGAGCATGTTGTTTTAAGTACTCCAACATTTTGTCATGTAAATTGAACTCATCACGATAATTCATTCCGTACGTAGACATCAAACCATCTTGTCTAACAATTCGAGTCAGCAAATATTTGTTTAGCGCAACAATTTTTTCGGTACCTAATAATGCTGTATAAGTGAAATAAGCGTCTTCACCAACAAATTGTTCTAAGTTTACCAAGTTATTTTCTTTGATGTATTCTAATAAAAATAATTTGTCATATAAATAAGGAGTTACTTCATCCAATGAAATTTCTTCACCAGACATACGTCCGCCATTAGTTAGTAATGGATTGTGAACCACGTGCACTTCTCCATTTGGCAATTTTTCTTTCATACCAAATAAAAGAATATCTGTTGCACTATCATATGCACGATAATAAGCGTCTTGTAATAAATTCACTTCAAAATGATCATCTGCATCTAGAAATTGTAAATACCGGCCTCGTGCCATCGAAATGCCCACATTTCTTGCATGTCCAGGATTACTTTTGCCAATAGAAATCCCCATAATTCTCGGATCTTTTACTGCAAATTCGTTAATGATATCCATAGTATTATCCGTAGAACCGTTCTCTACCAAAATGATTTCAATTTCACGTAAAGACTGCCCACAAACAGTTTCTAATGTTTGTCTTAAATATTTGGATGCATTGTGAATCGGCATGACAACACTAACTTTATACAGATTTTTCAAGTAGTCCTCATAATAAGCTACTGGATCATTCGAAATTTGATAAAATTGTTTGATATATTCAAAATCGATATCATTCAGCTGGTCTATTTCTATAGCTTGTTTAAAATCTACTGCCACTTCTTGAATCACTTCATAAACCGACTCGTCACGTAAATGGGTTAATTTTTCAATCGCCCAAAAGTATTTTTCGAACATTTGCTTATAAAAATAACCTTTGTAACGTTCAAATTTATTTTGTTCAATTAAATTTGAACGAATTAGTTTAAATTGTTGAAACAAGAAAGGAACCTTTGTTGCCACATTATTTACTGTCGAATTCGGGTTGTCTTGTCTATAAAAATACAAACAATCTTTAATAAAAATAACATTCTGAGATGCTGAATTGATTTTCCAAAATAGACCAGTGTCCCCATAACTTTTAATTTCCTCATCCCAAGTTACGTTTTCTTTCTCAATCATACTTTTTTTATAAATGGCATTCCATGGATAAACTTGTACAATTAAATCCGTCGTTTTTAAGTCAATCAATTGATTGTATTTATCGGGATATTGCCATAATATATCTCGCTCAACCTCTTCTTCCGAAGAAAATTCAACCCAGTTACAACGGACAACATCTGCATGATGACTTTTAGCCGTATTGTATAAACGCTCATAGGCATGCAACGCTACATAATCGTCACTTTCAAATTCAGCAATATACTCACCTTTTGCTTCTGAAACACCCAAGTTAAAGGCTTTTCCAATTCCCCCATTTTTAACATTGAAAACGCGAAAACGTGGATCGTCTTGTGCAATTTCTTCAATAATTTTTTGACTATTATCAGTAGAGCCATCATTAATAATTAAAAATTCAATTTCTTTTAATGTTTGATCTTTCAAACTCATTAATGCCTCTTCTAAATAGGTTTCTACGTTATAGACGGGTACAATGACTGACACTTTCACATTTTCCATAAAACAAATTTCCCTCACTTATCATTTATAGTTGTATACTCAAAATATCCTGATTTAAACGGACAAAATTTAAGCAAAAAACTTACTAAAATCTTTAACCCCAATTTCTAAATAATTATCAAAAACTATCGTAAATCTACTTTCTTTATTTGAAAATTTTTCTGGCAACTCCACCTGGTAACTAGTTTCACTAATTTTTTTAAACGCCAGCCTCTGTCTTGTTTCAAAAGGATTTTTCAGCTCTTTTATTTCAAATCCTGTAATTTTTTGGTGTGTATACACATTTAAAGAAAGCGTATTGCCTTCACGTTGCGTTGCTTCTGCATAAGCATTCATGCGAACTGCTGGGAATCGTTTCAATAATCTGGGATAATAATAACTTCTCTCTGTTTTTGAAACATAACCAAAGCGATTGACTAACACCCAACGAATGGACTGACATTGAATAAACCAATACAAACCATCAATATCGTTAGTTTGTAAAAATGTCCAAATAATTTGGCGCACATCACTTCTAAAATACGGGCTAGGATCAAAATTTAATTCGCCTAAATACAGATCCATCTGTACTTTAAAGTCTTGTAATCGCTTTTTACTGAATGGATACCCAGTATCCCTCCGAATACAAAAGTCATAAATTAGCCATTCTAAACGGCGGGCTAACATCCGCTCTTTAGACAAATCATCTGGAAACTGTTGATTGATATAACTTAACGCACGCAACCAAGAAAGCATAAATGTCCGATTAATTGATTTGCTTAAACTTTCATTATCTGCATCTCGATTTAAATAAGTCGTTAACCTTTCCCCTTGTGTAATGGTTTTTGAAAATCGCATGGCTTCATAAAAGAACAGCACATCATCAGCCACCCGTTGATTAACAAAGTGTAAATTATTATTGTGTATCAGTGAAGTTCTTAACATGATAGCTTGCGGTCCTAACCAACCATAAAATTCAGCTGGCAATTCTTGGATAGACCGATTTTTAAATGACCCATCCACATAATACGGCTTACTTTTTAACATTAAGTGGCCATCCGTACTCTGTATTAGACCAGAAACAGCAAAATCATCGTGAGAGTCATCTAGTAGGTCTGATAAATATTTCAATGCATTTAAATCATACCAATCATCTGCATCTAAGAAGACACTATACTCACCACGTGCATTTACAATTCCTACGTTTCTTGGGCCGTGAGCACCTCCAGTGTTTTCAAGTAGCTGATAAATTTCAATATTCGGATATCTTTCAAGATATGGCTCTATTACTTTTAACGAATGATCTGTGGAACAATCATCAATAAACATCACTTGCAATTGCTCGATCCCAATGGTTTGTTGAACAAGAGAATCCATCATCTTTTTAAGATATGGTGCATTATTATAATTAGCAATAATGATTGAGACTTTAGGATTTTTTGATATTTTTTCTGAAGAGGACAGCTTAAATTGACTTAACTCCTTTTTCCACGTTTCAGTATCTAACATATATTGATACTCTTCATATTCTTTTTGGACTTCTTTTTGTTTTTCCAACCTACACCCTCCGGCTTTTTATCTCTTTAAAATTTCTGAAATCAGCTGTCTAGTGGCATCCTGATTTTCAAGGCAAAATTCACGAAAAAACTGCACATATAAACGTTGTTCCTGTTCCGTTTTAGAAAACAATACGTTTTTTACAGACGTTACTAGGCTATCCGTATCTGTCACAATTTTCCCAGGCAAAATTGCTGTTGGGTCAAAATAGAATCCCCTTGTACTATTTTGATACTTTTCCTTATCATACATAAAAAATAGCATCGGTTTTTTTGTTAATGCAAAATCAAACATAACCGATGAATAATCTGTAATTAATAAGTCAGCGATTAAATAAAGTTGATTGATATCTGGATAAGAAGAAACATCGATTACACGTGAACCAAATGCACTTATATCAAAACTTTCTGCAATTAAATAATGTAGTCGTGTAAGTATAACAACAGAAGAATCAATTGCTAAAAGTTGTTCAACTGGCAAATGGTTGGTAAAACGATAGGCTCCTTTTCGAATAGACTCATCATCACGCCACGTGGGGGCATAAAGAATAATTTTTTGATTGACTGAAAGGCCTAACTGATTGCGAACAGAAAAAGCTATTTTGTCCTTATTTTCACAAACTAACAAATCATTTCGCGGATATCCTACTTCTAATATTTCCCCTCCATAATGAAAGGCCTGTCGAAATACTCTCGTACTATATGCATTAGGTGAGATGAGATAATCCCAACGCTTTGCTTCTTGAATGACTTCTAGTTTATAGCTCTCTGTTTCATGGTCTGGCATTTTGACTGTTTCAATATCTAAGCCCAGTTTCTTTAGAGGGGTCCCATGCCACGTCTGTATATAGATTGTTGTTTGATTCTTATACATCCAAGCTGGCATCCGCGTGTTAAAAACCCAATACTGAGCTCTTGGCATCAACCATAGCCATCTCCAACTTAATCGTTTGACGAAAGGAACATTCTCTTCCACAAAAGGCATCTCATATCCTTTTTTGACTGCCCAAATACATTGATATTCAGGACAGTTATCTCTTATGTACTCAAAAATTGCACGTGGATTATCACTATACTGTTTTCCATGAAAACTTTCAAAAATAAATAACTTCTTTTTAGGTAGTTTACCTAAAAAGAAAAAACAAGCTTTTATGGCTTGATGTATACTATTCTCTAAAAATTTTTTCATTGAATTAATCCTTTACATTAGATTATCA
This sequence comes from Enterococcus sp. DIV2453a, assembly GCF_050533535.1. Taxonomy (NCBI): domain Bacteria; kingdom Bacillati; phylum Bacillota; class Bacilli; order Lactobacillales; family Enterococcaceae; genus Enterococcus; species Enterococcus sp. DIV2453a. The sequence goes on from NZ_CP172899.1 coordinate 2,074,585, forward strand.
AAAATATAATCCTAATCTATAACCTTGTATGAAGAACGCGTTCACAAATCTCTAAATTATCTTCTCTTTACTTGTTTAAATTTATGAATAACTCTCACCACGATTGAACAAGCTTATAAAATACATTATTTTGCTTTTCTTCTTTTAAGTATAAATTTATCTATGCTAAACGTCAATGGCTTTATTGAAATAAACATTCCAGTGTTATTCGATTGTTATAATTTAATTTTTAACAATCGAATAACACTGGAATGTTCAGATATTTAACATCCAATCACCTATTTAATTTTTTAGAAACTTTAGCCATCTTTATACAATTACTCTTATAAACTAAATAACTCACAAGGTACCTAAACTAACCCAATAAACAGCAAAAATCCAGAAGAGTCTCTCTTCTGGATTTTTGCTTATTTGACGATACTTTTTTAAATTTTGTTAATCAATTTAAAATAATCCACATAAGTGCATAATTGGGAAAACAAATAATAAACTATCAAAACGATCTAAAATACCACCATGTCCTGGCAAGATGTTACCAGAGTCTTTCACGCCATAATGACGTTTGATAGAAGATTCAACCAAATCACCGAATTGACCTACTATAGAAAATAGAACCGTCAATACAAGCATCACCGGCATCGGATAAGGAAATAGCCCTTTATTAGCTGTGAAAACTAAAAACAACGCTGCTACAACGACGGCTGATAAAATACCACCAAGTGCACCTTCTATTGTCTTGTTGGGTGAAACATCTGGCATCAATTTATGACGACCAAATCGGCGTCCAAATAGATATGCACCAATATCCGTTGCCCAGACAATGAATAAAGCAAATAACAAGACTTCAAAACCTGCGGAACGGGCACTAATAAAGTTCTGGAACCCCATCCCTACATATAAACTGACAATAACTGGAAAGCCAGCTTCTTCAATCGTATATGTATTTTTAGAAATTACCGAAGCACCTAACAACAACATTACAGTGACATAAAATAAAATGAAATTTGTTTGCATTTCCGGCAAAAAGTTTAACCATTTAATTGTTGGGATAACTAAAAAAACGGCCCCTAATGCTGATAAAATACCTTCAAAACTTAATAACGTTAATCCTTTCATACGGAATAACTCGTACACGCCGACTACTGCCAAAGCAACAGCGGCAATCTCAATTGCAAAACCACCATACCAGATAATTGGAATAAAGATGATTAATGCGACGATAGCTGTGATGACACGTTGTCTCACTGCGGATCGCTCCCTTCTGTTTCTGTAGTTTCTTTTAGACCTCCAAAACGACGATTACGATTTTGGAAAGAAGCAATCGCGGTTTCTAAAGTGTCCCCTGAAAAATCAGGCCATAATGCTTTTGTAAAAAACAACTCGCTATAAGCAATTTGCCATAGCAAGAAATTACTAATTCTCTCTTCCCCACTTGTTCGAATCAACAATTCTGGATCACGAAGTTCCGTGGGTAAAAAGCCAGTCATCAAGTGATCTGCGATCGTTTCTTCTGTAATCTCATCTGCCGTATATGTTTTTTCTGAAACCTCTGCAGCAATCTGTTTCATGGCAGTTAGTAGCTCCGCACGCGCCCCATAATTTAAAGCAAAGTTCAAAACCATGCCCGTATTGTCCTTGGTTTGCTCAATGGCCCGCTTAACAGCATCTTGCGTATGGCTTGGTAGAAACTCTTGGTAGCCCATTACATTGACTTTAACATTTTCCTTAATTAATTCAGGCACGAATGTATCAAAAAAATCAACAGGCAATTGCATTAAGAAATTGACTTCATCTGTTGGTCTCTTCCAATTTTCCGTTGAAAATGCATAAAGTGTTAAAACTTTAACACCTAAATGACTAGCATGCTTCGTTATTTTTTTGACCGTATCCATGCCTTCTTTATGTCCAGCAATTCTCGGCAGTCTTCGATTCTGTGCCCACCGGCCATTTCCGTCCATAATAATGGCAATGTGCTGCGGAATTTGGCCTTCTTTATCAAAGGCGTACTGGCTTGCTTCTTCTACATATTTATTTTTTTGCGGAAAAAAACGTAACATCTTTTTCCCTCCATTCCAAAAAATCTATCTTAATTATTATAACAATAACTAATGCAAATGCCTATGCATAGTCCCTGAATTTTCCTGATAATTAAGAAATTCCTTGTAACTTTATCATTTATGGTCCTTTTTTAAAAGAAAAAAACTTAGACTTGGCAGGTAAATCAACATGATGTATCTGCCTAGCCCTAAAATTTTAAATAAACAACGGGACAGGAGCAGCTTCTTCGGAAATAAGCTGAACGTCCTTGAGAGACAAAAAGCATCTTTCAGAACTTTCTTCTTATTTCTTGAAGCTTAACACGCCTGTCCCGACCTCAAGTTTTTATTCTATTGTCTTTTTCTTTTTATTCATTGACTGGAACAATGGCACCGTTCCATTTTTTCGTAATCCAATCTTGGACTTCTTTGCTACGTAACACTTTGACTAATTTTTTTACATTTTCGTTGTTTTCGTCTTCTTTACGAACCGCAATAATATTGGCATAAGGTGAACTTTCTTTTTCTAAAGCAATCGCATCTTTTTTCGGATTTAATCCTTGATCCACGGCAAAGTTTGAGTTAATTAAAACCGCAGCCCCTTCTTCATTGTCATAAAGAGTGGTCATGATTGCTGGATCACTTTCATGATTGAATTTCAACTTTTTAGTATTTTTATCAATATCATCGAAAGTAGCAGTTGTCCGGTCTACCCCTTCTTTCAGCGTGATTAAACCAGCATCTTCTAAAATCGTTAAAACACGTGGCCAATCTGAAACGGAAGAGCTAACGTAAATCGTTGAACCATCAGGAATTTCTTGTAACGATTTGTATTTTTTCGAGTAAAGCCCAACTGGTTCTAAATGAATCGCACCTGCATTCACAAAGTCATAATCATTTTCTTTAACCGCTTCATTAAAGAACGGCACATGTTGGAAATAGTTGGCATCGATATCACCACTTTCCAACGCCTTGTTAGGTAGCACGTAATCTGTATAAGTCGTCACTTCTAGTTTTACGCCTTCTTTTTCTAATAAAGGTTTTACATGTTCTAAAATCTCTGCATGTGGAACCGGTGAAGCCCCAACTTTCAAGACCGAGTCATCACTCTTTTTATTGCCGCAAGCCCCTAAAATTAAGACAGCTACTGCTACAGTAATTACTGACCATAATGTACGTTTTTTCATCTTATTCCCTCCATTTATCGTTTATCTATTTTTTTAGCGACTGTATCCCCAAGCCATTGAATCGCAAAGACAATAATTAAGATACAAATCGTTGCTACTAAGGTAACTGTATTTTGACCACGTTGGAAGCCATCTTGATACGCCAAACTTCCTAAACCACCCGCTCCAATAGCAGCTGCCATTGCAGTGTAGCCCACTAAAGAAATGGTTGTAACGGTTAAGCCAGAAACAAGTGCTGGCAGACTTTCTGGTAATAGAACTTTCCAAATTATTTGGAAACGATTGGCCCCCATTGCTTTGGCTGCTTCAATCACGCCTTTATCGACTTCACGAAAAGCAATTTCGACCATGCGAGCATAAAAAGGTGCTGCGGAAATAATCAATGCTGGTAAGGAGCCTTTGACACCAGACATACTCCCTAAAATAATTTTTGTAAAAGGAATTAACAGAACGATTAAGATAATAAACGGAATCGAACGGAAAATATTTACAAAAATGGCCACTATCCAATACAGTAATCGGCTCAAAATCCCTTTTCTGCCTGACGTTTCAAAAAGTAGTAGTCCTAAAATCAGCCCTAAAATGGCGACCACTATGATTGAAATCCCTGTCATATAGAGTGTTTCAATCGTTTTTTCTTGTAGTTTACTTATATCAATTTGGGAAAAATCAAAGAAACTTGCTAAGCCACGATTATTCATTTCCAATCACCTCTGTTTCTACACGAAGTTTACGTAATCCTTCAATGGCTGCTAGAATATTTTGCTCTTCGCCTAATAATTGAATATAAAGAGAACCCACTGCACCTTGCTTTGTTTGCTGAATGTTCCCTTGAATAATACTGACTTCTACTTGATATTCTTGGACAATATGCGAGATAATTGGCAATTTTGCTTGTTCGCCGTGGAAAAGTAGGCGAACAATTTTTCCATTCGGATATTGTTCCAACATTTCTTCAACAACCAGTTCCGTTTCTTCAATGTTTTTATCCGCTTCTTGTTGGATAAAGCGTTTCGCAATTTCTGTTTGAGGCTTTTTGAAAATATCGATTACTTTACCTTCTTCAACAATTTCACCATATTCCATCACGGCTACGCGATTACAAATTTTACGAATCACGTGCATTTCATGGGTAATTAATACAACCGTTAAATTTAATTCTTGGTTGATTTTTAGTAGTAATTCTAGCACTTCATCGGTTGTCTGCGGATCCAAAGCACTCGTTGCTTCATCACAAAGCAAAATGTCAGGATTGTTAGCTAAGGCACGGGCAATCCCCACTCGTTGCTTTTGCCCACCAGAGAGTTGACTTGGGTAGGCGGTTTCCCGTCCTTCTAAACCAACCAACTTGATTAACTCTTCTGCGCGGCTTTTCCGATTTTGTTTTGGAACACCAGCAATTTCCAATGGGAGCATGATATTTTCTAGGACCGTCCGTGACCATAATAAATTAAAATGTTGAAAGATCATCCCAATTTTTTTACGGAAGTTTCGTAGTTCTTTATTTGGCAACAATGCAATATCTTGTCCTTGAATTTCTACTTCACCTTCTGTAGGTGTTTCAAGTCCATTCAATAGGCGAACCAACGTACTTTTTCCTGCACCTGAATAGCCAATAATGCCATAAATATCACCTGATTCAACCGTTAAATCAATATCTTTTAAAGCCGTGACTTTACCCGCTTTACCGGAAAACTCTTTTTTTACATGACGTAATTCAATTAATGCCATTTTGTTCTCCTCTTCTTTCTGTTCTACTTTCTTATTTTGAAGGTTTCGCACTTTTTATGAAACGAATTTGCTTAATAAAAACAAAAAAACTTCCATCCTTTTGCTATTACAGCAAAAAGGACGAAAGTTTGTCATTTCGTGATACCACCTTAATTCGCTATTATTTCTCAATAATAACCTCATACGGTACTTGATTCTTCGCATACCGTTGGCTGTAACGGGCGCCCCGTAGTAAGTTCACTGCTTCGCTCACTTACTCTGCTCAAAGACCATCTTCCATCTTAAATCTGTTACCCATTCTCAGCAAACAGGGCTCTCTTCAAACGTCCTTAACATGTACTCTTCTTTTCAAAGCTTTCTTTTGATTAGATTGAGAAAATTATAGCAATAAACATTGACCTTGTCAACGTAAGACTAAAGATTTTCAAATTCTGTTGGTTCAACATCTGCTAAAACAGCAATCCAGGCATTTTCTTCATCTAATGCACTTGGCTCTTGATCAGCCGCTTCATTAATCGCAACTACCTTACCAGATAATGGACTACTGAATTCACTGACTGCTTTTTCTGCTTCTAATTCAATTAAAGAATCACCCTTAGCTAATGTTTGTCCGACTTTTGGAAATGTTGCAAAAGTAATCTTCCCTAACTCCTCTTGGGCTTCGGCAGTTAAACCAATTTTATAACCTGCTTCTGTTGGTAAGATCCATAATTGATCGATTTGTTTCATTTCACTCATTTTCCAAGCACTCCTTCGTAATCTGCTTCTTTAAAACCATTCGTTAGAAATGTATTGTCTTTTAAGAGAATTGGACGCTTAATCAACATGCCATCCGCAGCTAAACGCTGACTTGCTTCTTCAATAGAAAAACTGTCAACCAGATCTTTTAAACCTTGTTCTCTATATAAAACCCCACTTGTGTTAAAAAAACGACGAACAGGCAAGCCGGTTTCTTTCATCCATTTTGCTAGTTGTTCACTACTAGGCGGTGTTGTTTTAATATCAATTGCTTGGTATTTAACGCCTTGTTGGTCTAACCACGCTTTCGCTTTTTTACAAGTTGAGCATTTAGGATATTCATAAAGTGTGTACATTTCTACCCCTTCTTTCTTCTTTCTTTAACGGCCACTTCTGGTACGAACCGTTTCTTGTTGGTAACGCATGGACATAATTAAGCCCACCCCAATCATGTTACCTAAAATGGAAGAACCACCTTGACTAATAAACGGTAATGGAATCCCAGTTAATGGTAGTAAACCAATATTTGCTCCAATGTTTTCAAAAACATGGAACAAAATCATCATGATAATTCCTGTGGCAATGTAGGCATAGAATTCATTATTTGTATCAAAACAAACGCGAATCATGCGGTAGATTAAAATAAAATACAACAAAATAATGAAACAGCCACCAATAAAGCCAAAGTTTTCACCAACAACTGTAAAAATCATATCTGACTCACGAACAGGGACATACACATCACTCACGTTAAAGCCTTTTCCGAAAAGGCCCCCAGAACCAATTGCTGTTAATGCTAGCGCTGGTTGGAATGAGCGATCTGGATCTGTATGGAAAGGATTTAGCCATAAATCAATCCGATCAAATTGATAAGCTTTAATGCCAATTTTAGACAATAAGTCTCTTCCTGTTTCTGTTGTTACCAAGTAGATGGTTCCAGCTCCGACTAGAGCAGCTATGATAAAGGCGGGCACAATAATTTTCCAAGTAATGCCAGACATTAAGAAAACTCCCCCAAAAATGGCTAAGAAAACTAACATCGTCCCGAAGTCTTTTTGTAAAAGTACTAAAACAATTACCGGAATCGCCACTAATAGCATTTTAGCGATTAGCCAAAAGTCGCTTTTGAGTGTTCGGTCCACATATTTAACATTATGCATGGTCACTATATAGGCCAACATCAAAATAAACGCAATCTTCATCAATTCCGATGGTTGGAATGTGGTGCCACCAAAGCGAATCCAGTTTTTAGAACCTGTTTGCTCTGCTAGCACGGGATCATAGAATTTCAGTAGTAATCCCATTAATACTAATCCAAGTGCATAAAAAACGGGCGTTAACCGCCAGAGTAATTTTGAGCTAAAATGCATAATAATGACAATACTTAATCCTCCGACTAAATACCACAGTCCTTGTTTCATTAACAAGCTACCAATTTTAGGTTTGCTTGGATCATTGTAAAGCGCTACGTAAAGCGATAGCATACCAATTAGTGATAAAAGAAACACTGGTAATATCACGCCGTAATCAATTCGACTATCTAAATTTGTTTTCTCTTTTCTATTCATTCGTCATCCCTTTTCCTTTGTTCATACGTTTTTTATTATATCTTTCTCACAGAAGAAAAGAAAGGAATTCTACTATATTTGAGAAAAACTTTAGAGAATTGGTCCTTCACTAGCAATTTTTTCTTTTTCTTCAATCCTATTTTGCTTTTATTTAAAATTTTTTACATCAGTGATAATGAGAAAGTTTACTATAAACAGTCAGTAACAAAAAACAGTCGCAACTAAAACACGTTGCGACTGTTTTTATTCGCTTTTTCTTTGTTTCGTTTGTTGTAGCTCTTTATTAATTCGGACAATTTCGTTGCCAAAATTTTGCCAGTCACTGGCTCGCGGGGGCGCTAGCCAAATTAAACATTTTACTGAAAATAACGTTTTTGGTAAATAATCCGAAACTACTAAATCCGTATCTGGTCGAATCGCTGAATGAAAGTGAATGCTGAAAGATTCGAATATTTTGATTTGTTCTTTGATAAACTGAGTATATTTTTCTCCTTGCGTAAAATTCACATAAAGATTGATCGTGCTTTTTTCATTCCTTTGGTCATAAAGACGGGATAACACTAATAGCAAATCAAAAAATAAAGAAAGCTTACTAAACTCAAACGCCGAGCAATCCAACGCAAATAAAAACTGACGACAGCTATTAAAAACAATTGGGTAGCGTTCCTGAAAAAATTCTAAATCCATAATTCGTAAGGTGATATCGATGAACGGCGTAATAAAACGATGTTGATAAATAATCGGAACAATTTCTTGATAAAATTCTTCGTCCGAAATTGTAAACGGCATATAAGAAAAGAATAATGTTTTCGTAGCCGTAATTGCCTCATTGTGAGAACTCAGCAAATGTTCCGAAATAAGTTCACTTTGATAGACCGATAAATTGCCGATAATTCCTTGAATTTCTGCGTTTTTCTCTGCATGAGTCGCCTTCATCACTTCGTTGATCCAACTTTGAATTTCTTGATAAATCGAACTTTCTTCATCAAAAGCGAATGGATTTTCTTCTTGGGATAAAAAATAATTAGCTTTTCTCTGCGTTCGTTCTAACGCCACCAATACATAATGTTTAAATAAATGAAAATTAGTGATATTTTCATAAGAGCCTTTCAATTGAGCCAATAATTGGTTAACTGCGCGAAGATCTGTTTGATTATATAATTCTTCAGAATCTTTGTAAATTCGGTAATAAAGCATAGTAAAATATTGTCTAATCGCCATTTCATTGCCGCTAAGTTGTAAATTTTTGGATAACTTGATACCGTATTGACCTAATTCTTTCCGGATATGGTCAACAATTTTGTACACAACCGTTCGACTCATCCCGTGCTTTTCACCGTATTTTTTGATTGAGGTAAACTGATGAAAGAAAATCGTTTTTAATAGATTAAATTCTAACGAGTCTTTTAAATAATATTCTTCAATAATACTTGAAGAAATACGAAGGCTTTGAGATAACAAAATTTCATTATTTTTTTCACTGATTTCCATCTCATTAATCAGACCAAAGCGTTGCAAATCTGCATTGATTTCTGTTATGTTCCGTTCTAGCAAATAAGGAGAAATAGCTAATTGCTTACATAAACGATCTTTTCGTTCAGAAAATGAATATTGTTGCTCTAACTTTCTAATAATCGCTAATTTTAAATTTTCCCGATCATCTAATAACAAGAATTCCATTTAAACTCTCCTTGTTCCATACAAAAGTGAGCCTGACAGGAAGCTTAAAGTGGTGCCAAATTGAGAGGACCCACTTGCCGCTCCTCCAGTAATTTCCACTGGGGCTATCGTATCTATTTTTTTCAACAACTCATCATTTAACAGCACCTTTTTATTTACTCGTTCCTGTTCAATTTTATTTTTCTTTTTCTCCTGTTTTGTTTGTTGCTCCTTGTCCTGTCTCGAGGCAATAATTGGTCTTTCTGGGCCAATCATTGCTTGACTATAAGGAAGCTCTGCAAGCATATTCCCCTCTGCAGCAAAATTAGTAGGGTTGACATACACCTTCGCAATAGAAAGGTATGACTCGTAACGGAAGGTTACAAAATAAAGGCCTACTTTTTGAGTATTTACATTATTTTCTATAATTACATTTTCTAAATTTAAAGGGCGACCCTCTTTATCTTTTAGAAAAACGACATTGTCTAAGGGTGACCATGCTTGATTAACTCCTAAAAACGTGTCTTTTAATTTAAGTTCCGTTTGATTTTCTTTGACCGTAATGGTTGCTGTTTCAATTTTGCCATCCACTTCATAAGTCACGGTATATTTGCCTGGTGTTGTCGCTTCGTTTGCATAGCTATTCACTGAAGCAATCAACATTCCTGAAGAAAGAAATAAGGCTGTGCCGATACTACCATAATAAATAGTTCGCTGGTTCATCTCGTTTATTATTCCTCCAAACTATTTCATAAAAATAACTATCTTAACAGAAAAACCTGCTAATAGGTGTTCTTAAAATAAAAGTCACTTGTAAAACTTCCTATTTTCCAAGGAAACAGCTACCCTCATTCATGCACTTATTCATCTTTTAAGCGTGGAACAAAAGTTACTTTAAACTTTTGCCCCACGCTCATTTAATTATTTTCGTTTCTTCTTGATGACTATACCACTAATAATCACAATAAGTAACACAACAAGTCCTAGCACACGATATAGACCATTAGTTTGTTCTCCCGTTTTTGGATAACGTCCTTGCTTGTCAGGTTTCACAATATGTGTGACATACTGACTACGTTTTATCGTGGTTTGATTCGTTGAGGAACTAGTCTGGTTGTTCTCATTTTTATCTGGTAGTGGTGTAGGATTACGATCAATCACATGAACAGTTGCTACTGTCGTCAATTGACGAGGTGTTTCGTTTGAAAACATTGCGAAAAGTCGTGACTGCACAGCTGGTTTGGTTTCATTAACTGGCTCAGTGGTATAGGAAATCTGGTACTCTCCTGTTTTCTTTGTATCAACTCCCCCTTTTACTTGAACCTTATCAAAGGATATAGCATGACCGTCACGATCTGTCGCTGAAACGAAATTATCTTCTGGTTTCCACGAATCACCAACATAAATCGTTGTATCTTTAACCTCTAACTTAGATTGGTCGGGTTTGACAGTCACATTAGCTGTTTCTTCTTTACCTTCGTAACTGTAAATGATTGGGTAAATGCCCGCTTTGGTGTTATCAACTTGACCTGAAACAGTGATTTTTTCGAATGGGACATCTTGACCTGTTTTATCTGTTGCTGAAACAAAGTTCTCTTCTGGTTCCCATGAATCGCCGACATAAATCGTTGAATCTTTGACTTGTAAACGACTATCATCACGGACATGAACGATTGCTTTCGCTTCTTTTGTGCCATTTTTATAGACAATTTCATAATCGCCTATTTTATCAACATTCACTGTTCCCTGAACATCAATTTTTTCAAACGGAACGTCTTGACCTGTTTTATCTGTTGCTGAAACGAAATTATCTTCTGGTTTCCACGAATCACCAACATAAATCGTTGTATCTTTAACCTCTAACTTAGATTGGTCGGGTTTGACGGTCACATGGGCTGTTTCTTCTTTACCTTCGTAACTGTATACGATTGGATAAACGCCTGCTTTGCTAGTATCAACTTGACCTGAAACAGTGATTTTTTCGAAGGGGACATCTTGGCCTGTTTTATCTGTTGCTGAGATAAAGTTCTCTTCTGGTTCCCATGAATCGCCGACATAAATCGTTGAATCTTTGACTTGTAAACGACTATCATCACGAACATGAACGATTGCTTTCGCTTCTTTTGTGCCATTTTTATAGACAATTTCATAATCGCCTATTTTATCAACATTCACTGTTCCCTGAACGTCAATTTTTTCAAACGGGACATCTTGACCTGTTTTGTCTGTTGCTGAAACGAAATTATCTTCTGGTTTCCACGGATCACCAACATAAATCGTTGTATCTTTAACCTCTAACTTAGATTGGTCGGGTTTGACGGTCACATGGGCTGTTTCTTCTTTACCTTCGTAACTGTATACGATTGGATAAACGCCTGCTTTGGTGTTATCAACTTGACCTGAAACAGTGATTTTTTCGAAGGGAACGTCTTGACCTGTTTTATCTGTTGCTGAGATAAAGTTCTCTTCTGGTTTCCATGAATCGCCGACATAAATCGTTGAATCTTTGACTTGTAAACGACTGTGATCAATTGTTTTCGTTAATGGAATTTTTAGTTGATTGTCTCCTTTGACCAGCTTAATAGCTTTTCCTGTCAAATACTCTTCATCCACGGAATATTCCTGCGGTACATTCGTTACTCGCAAAGTATAATCACCTGTCATGATGGCATCAAAGGAGTATTGACCTTTTTCATCTGTTGTAAATTCGGTTGCTGTATGCGTGACATTATCAATTAGTTCAAAAGAAACTTTCGCAATTGCTTGGTTTTCATCCTCTACGTTATGCGTGTAGAATGTGGCAGTTGCTAAATAGACAATGCCTTCCGCATCACCTTCTGAGAATTTCAATGTGATTGGCGCAGTGGCGACTTTTTTCTTGCTAGCAGACATCTGGTTCAATGTTTCAGAGTCGATTGTTGTTTCTGTATAGATTTGGCCAGCGTTTGCAGAGACAGTATTGTATTCAATCGTAATGTTTTCTGTCAATGTATAGTCTTTAAAAATAATTTTCGCACCGTTTGTAGTCTTCTCTAATGAATAAGCATCTTCTGGCACGCCTTTCACGGTAATAGAATTCAAATCGATTTGAGCATTGGTTGTGCCTTTGGGTGTTAATTCAATCGTTGGATTTTTCACACGATGTGTTTTATTATCAATATTTTTTGTTGTTACTGTCGTTTTTGTTACATTTTTTAATGTTGGATTCGCCGCTTGTGTTGCACTCAAAATGTCTAACGCTTCATTTTGAACAGAAACCGTAGCAGACCCTTCATTATTATTCGATTGTGGTTCTTTAGCTGTCCCTGTTATAAAAAGAGTTGGCACGTCGATCCAGCCATTGGCATTTTTATACTCAATAATGTAACGTTTGTTGGTTTTTCCAAAATCAAACGTGTAACTATTGGTATTTTCGTCAAAAGTAATCGTTGGGTATCCAGGACTGTCTGGTGACATTGGTTTATCAAAATAATAGCCACGATCCCAGTATTGTGGATAAATTGAATCTACCTGATCGTTTGAAACATCATAAATGTCAAAAAGAACATCGGCGCCAGCTGGAATTTTTGTACGGACGCTTAGTGAGTCAAAAGAATCATTTCGTGCATTGACAAGGAATTGATTTTTACTACTTTGAAGTGTTCGTTCAGAACCACGCTTACTATTAGTAGTTACTGTCGTATCAACTGGAGTTAAACCTTCAGCACTCATTGTTATCGGTATCGTATCGACTGGGATACTTTTATCTTTTGGCAAACTATCGGGCACATAATTAAAACCAATTGGAATTTGGATTTCGTTGGTTATTGGCGTAGTGAACTTAATAACTGAACCATCTGACGTTGGCGTTACTGTATAATCCGTTCCTAACTTGTAATAAAAATAAATTTCTTTTGTAGCTCGCAATGAAAGATAATTAGGATGCTTTACTTTAATTTCTAAATTTTGAATCGGTGTCTCTTTGCTTCCCATAACTGAGACAGTTGTTCTTGATGAATAGGCACCATTTTGATCATAATTACCCCAAGCAGTTTCAGCATTCAAAGGATTAACAACACTAATTGGTTCAATATATTGATCAGATACTAATTGAATGGCTTTATTGGGACCAATTACAGGTGTACTTAATGATAGATTGATATCTTTCTTGTCAAAATCCATTGTTAAATCAGAAATATTTATTCTTAAATAGCTATCTTTTGTGGCCGTTAAAGTGAGCTTGCCACCTTCAGTTTTAATATCAAAATAGTCTTCCAATTTTACATTTTCATATAAAGGACCATACGCCGTAAATTTAGGATTCTTAATTTCTTGACCGTTTGTACTCTCTAATACGATTTGTTGACCCACTTTTGTTTCTGTTAATGTGCCATAAATTGTTACATAATATTTCCCTTTGCTTTGAAAACTGATATAGGACATACTACGCATTTCACGATCAGCAATTACTTTACTTGTTTGACTCGTCTTCGCAGTAAAATCGGTTGTTTGTTTAGTTCCTGTCGTACTTTTCAAAGAAATTGACCCAATTTTTGTGGTTGGATACTGCTGCGAATATAAGTAGTTATAGTCCGAAGCACTCTCTAAATAAATTGTCCGATTAATCGATAAGGAATAGGCTTTTTGTTGATTCATGTTTGGAACAGTTACAGCAATCCGCCCGAGTGAATTATCGCTTAATGTATAATCTTTGCCAGGTGTTAACAGGGCTTGCGTTTCTGGTAAAATTTGACCATTAATATCGACATCGTAACTGAAAACTTGAGGTTCCAAGTTATCTTGTTTTCCAAAGACAGCGCCTGGCGTCTCTGTTGTTAATAATTCTAATGTTTGATTGCCAGTTAACGTCCGGTCTAAATTATAAAAAATTTCGCCATCTAACCCTGTCGTTCTGGTTCGTTCGTTATATTGAATTGGTTCCACTTGTTCATATAAATCAAACGAGTAGGTTTTTTTATTTTTTCCTGGAGTTTCAATTTTGATTAATGGTTCCGCCTCTGTTGTTAGATAACTTTTTAGTTCTACTTTAAAGGAAGTATCTGAAACTCGTTGATTAAACGTAATACTTAATGTTTTGGTTGCCGCATCGACTGCCCAAGTTGCGCCAATGCCTGTCACTTCTCCGCTAACAGTTGAATAACCTAAATGTTCTGGTAATTGAACTGTATAAACTGATCCAGGTGCATAACCTGTGTTTCCAACAGCAAATTGGAACGTAGCGGTTACCGGTGTTGTATTTAATTCGCGGTGAACCTCTGTTTGGCTGTATTCTGTTCCACCAATCGGCGCAAGACTCATACTGTCAAGTAGTTCATCTGTAATTGGCGCTTGAACATCTGGTAGGGCTTTTTCATTAAGTGAGGTGTCCTTGTCCTCCGTTGTTTGTTGTTCAGATGGTGTAGCACCACTGGAAGCTGTTGTGCTCGCCTCTGTGGTTTGCGATTCAGTTGTTGCAGTTGGTTGATTCATTTCTGAAGTAGTCGTTGTTGCTAAAGGTAAAGATGGTGTTGAGTTCGATAACTCTGCCTCTTTTTTTGCTGTATCAGTGGTCTCTGTTTGTGCTTCTGTCGTTGTTACAGCATAGGCATTTACGGCAAACCCGAAATTTTGTGCGAGAAGTATACTCAACATCACAAAAGAAAAAGTTTTTTTCTTCATACTAATCCCCTTTCAATAAAATTCATATAACCTAATAATAGCTTGTTAAAAATGAAACAATTGATTAATTTTTTTTGAATCTTCGAAAAAAAAAAACAGCTTTTCATAAAAAAATACTTGGAAAATCAGCCACAATCACTGTTTTTCCAAGTATTTTTTTATGAATATTTGTAAATTATCGTTTCTTTTGGCGAAAAACGACCACGAAATAAACTGCAATAAACAATAACACTAAGAGCGAGTTACTATTTTTAATGAAAGTTAAAAATTGACTTGTTTGCATTGAAATGCCTTTGCCGCCAGTCAATTCTAATAAAAATTGTGTCGTGCCACCTTTGCCTACTACAGTGACTAACATAAGCGCCATCAAAATAAATTGATGGAATAAACTCCCTTTTGTTTGTGTTGTATATTTGATAAGGATGCGGCTATCTTTAGGCAAATCTGTCTCTTGATAATATCGCCTAGCTAAAAAGCTGTTCAATGTGCTTTTGAAAAAACTCAAGAGAAACAGGCCTAAAATAGTCCACGAGGTAAGAAGTAATATTCCCAAACTTCCCGCCAGACCAATCATTGGTATGTTGTTTGACCATTGTTTCGTTTTACTAGCTACAATCATTGCAAAAATCATCCCTAAAACATAAGGTAAATAGAGATAGATGCCCATATGAGCTCTGCCATAAACCCCTGCAACATAAATGGAACCAAATAAAAATAAATAGTTCCCGACAATCCCGTTAATCAAGGTCGCAAGATTCATTTCTAATGATACTTTATATGCGCCCCGTTTGCCATAATGACTAACGAAAAGGACAGCCACCACAAAGAAACAGCAGGCGCCAACAATCGCATAATCAAATTCCACCGCATTCGTTAATAAGCGACCACTTCTTAATAAAAGTAATAACACAAAAAAGATAACAAACAGAATTAATTCTTTTCGTGAAACTTCTGCTGATTCTTCTTCTAGCTCGTTTAATGAAACAGGATAGCTCTTGATTGCTACTAAAGCAACCAGAAAATAGAGCGCGTACACCAATAACGCCAGTCCAATCTCAGTCGCTTTAAAAAATAAAGCGCCAAATAAAACAGCGGTCAATAAGACTGTCGTTAAAAGATTGCTATGACTGATTTTTTGACCTTCTTCTTTTAAGAAAAAGCGAATTGATTGATTACTTGGTGGCAACAATGCCCCACTAAGTCCTAACAACATTCCTGAAATACTATAAAGCGGGAAAGAAAAAGCGCCGGCGATCCCAATTAAGGAGCCTGCCAAGCCTAACAATAGAGAAATCTTTAGTAGACCTAGACTAGTTAAAGACAAATTAATTCCTCGAACCAGAAAAATGCCTGTCATACGCAATGTATAAAATAAGACAAATGGTAAAATTGTTAAAAGGTTGTGTCCATCACTCAATTGAATGTAAAGTAAATAAGGCACAACAATAATCGTATTACTTAGTAAACTTAATGCTGTATTACCAAGACTTTCAATTTTTTTATTCATTTTGACCTCTTCTTTTATCTTTCATTTTCTATTATTTTTAGGGTAGCATTGTTTACTTTTTTTGTCCATAAAATAACAGATGTAGCAATTTCCTAATGTTTATTTTCCACTGTTACGTATAATAGTTAATGACGACAGCTTGGACTTTCTCTGTTCCATCATTTATATACGTGTGTACTTGATTAGCATCAAAATACATAGCGGCGTCTTTTGGAAGAAGGTATCTCTGACCGCCCACTTCAAGAGCTAATGCTCCTTGAATAACCATGACATATTCTGTCGAACGTTTTGAATGCCCAACAGCTTGATACTTTTTCCCTGGATCTAATTCAAACTGAAAGAGTTCAAAGTTTCTTTCCTGGTTGTCTGAGTAGTAATTAAAGACTCGATAGGAGTGATCTTCAGAATGTTGTGTTACCGTCTCAGTTTTTTTAACCACGGGATTTTCTTTAACATAGTCATCTTCTAATAAATACGTATATGGAACATTGAGTCCATTACTTATTTTCCAAATTGTATTTATGGTAGGATTGGTGGTTCCTTTTTCAATCTGCGAAAGCATCCCTTTACTCACTCCGGTTATCCCAGCTAGTTCATCTAACGTAAGTTTTTTTTCTTGTCTAATTTTTTTTAAATTATTGCCAATGATTGTATTAATCTCCAAAATAGTTGCTCCTTCTGTTTCTTTTTATTATCTAAAAGTTTAATATATTGAACAAAAGTATTCTTTATTGTATTATACAATATATATCTTAGTTGTTCAAAAGGAGTGGTTAATAATGAAAACGCTCATTCGCTCGTTGTGTCTTATTATCGAAGGTCTAGATTTTCATACACACGTGTTTAAATTTTATACAGAAAGAAGGAAAAAAAGAGAATGAACCACCAATTAGATGCACGCACTGGCATTCGTGAAGCCTTGCCAACGGTTTTTGGCTATATTGGTATTGGGATTGCTTTTGGTATCGTAGGACAAGCAGCAGGTTTTTCCCCTCTTATTGTTAGTGCGATGTCGTTTTTTATTTTTGCAGGATCTGCTCAGTTTGTAACGGTTAGTATGTTGACTGGTGGCAGCCCTATCTTATCTATTGTGTTAGCGACTTTCTTAGTAAATGCGCGTATGATTCTTATGGGAATGACCATTGCGCCTTACTTTAAAGCCGAATCTCTCGGTAAAAATCTCTGGTTGGGAACCTTACTGACGGATGAAAGTTTTGCACTAGGAATGAATAAATTAAACCATACCAAAGGACGTTTAAGTTTTGAGTGGTTTAATGCTGCCAATTTGATTTCCTATGCGACTTGGTTTTTTTCGACGATCATCGGTGCCTATCTAGGGCGCTTTATTGCAAACCCTCAAGCATTAGGTCTTGAGTTTGCGGTCGTGGCTATGTTCATTGGTTTACTCTATCTGCAGATAATTAGTGATCGTTCCATGAAAATCGCTTTACAACTCATCATGGTCCTGATTACTTTTGGGTTGATGTCTATTGGTCTAATTTTTATTCCCAGTAATTTAATTGTCTTAGTTGTCACGTTAATCGGTTGTGGAATAGGAGTGATGATAAAACATGCCTTCTTCTGAGTATCTCTTTTTAACAATTTTAGGCTGTACCGTTGCAACCTGGCTTTCAAGAATACTGCCATTTTTACTTTTAAAAAAAATCAGTCTGCCACAGAAATTATTAGAATATCTAAGTTTTGTTCCCATTGTGATTATGTCCGCCTTATGGTTTAGTAGCTTATTTGAACAAAGAATAGGGCATTTACCAAGCCTCAATCTTCCTTATTTATTCGCTTCATTTCCTACCATTTTAGCCGCAATACTTACTAAAAACTTATTGCTTATTGTACTGGTAGGCATTGCTTCATTTGCACTAATCCAAAATTTTATCTAAAAAAACAGACAGGCACTACCAGATGGTAGTGCCTGTCTGTTTTTTTAGATGCCAGCTGCAGGGATCGAACCTGTGACCTACGCGTTACGAGTGCGTTGCTCTACCAACTGAGCTAAGCTGGCCTGAAACAAATCTATTATAGGACTTTCTACTTTATTTGTAAAGTCTGTTTGTTATTTATTTATGCAAAATCTCTTTAAAATAAGCCAAATAGCGACTTTACAAACTTTTTTCTGAAAATGTGGTATAATAGAGATATCAAGAAAGGATGGTTTTTTGTATGTCAAATTTTAATGGTATGGTTACTCCTGTTGTTCCATCGGATGCTGGTAAGGATTTCGCCGTTGACACCCATGTTACTTTTCTTGTTCACGGACAGCCACAAACAGGCGTTGTTACGAAACAATTAAAAAATGCCGCTGTCGTCGAAATTGACGAAACGCAAAAAAACAATCACTTAATGGTGCACAGCAATGGTGTGATTGTTATTAATTACAAACAATTGAAAAAGATTTAATTCTTCAAGCGTGGGAAATTTCCCCCGCTCTTTTTTATGTACAGAATTGGAATACTTTCCAATTCGTCGGAAGCTATAATGCTGTAATAAACGCAAAAAAACCAAAAATAATTCCGGGAACATTAGCAAAAATAATGGACTTATCTCGTGTTTCTCCATCGTCTCCATATAACCCATGAATCGTCCAAAAAATACAATTAATCATTGCCACTAATGGTTGCGTCGGATTGCCTTTTTCCCCATGTAAATTTCCATAAATTTGTGGAATATATGAAACATACATCAAAACTGACATCACACTAGCAATCACAGCGATAGCGTGTAAGACTTTTTTATTCTTTTTCATAGCTACTCCTTTGTTTTTTTATTTTTTATTATACACCTAGAAAAGTTCTTTAAGCAAAAGAAAACCGTTAGTAACCATAATCGGTTATCTAACGGTTTTTTGTTATTATTTTGTTCCGAATAAACGGTCACCAGCATCCCCTAAACCAGGAACGATATAGCCGTCTTCGTTTAAGCGCTCATCTAAAGCTGCTGTATAAATATCTACATCTGGGTGCGCTTCTTGTAAAGCTTTCACACCTTCTGGAACGGCCACTAGACATACAAATTTAATGTTGCTAGCACCACGTTCTTTTAAGGAATCGATGGCCATAATTGCGGAACCACCTGTTGCTAGCATTGGGTCAACAACAAATAATTGACGACTTGCAATGTCTTCAGGTAATTTCACGAAGTATTCATGTGGTTGCAATGTTTCTTCATCACGGTAAAGTCCAACGTGTCCAACTTTCGCTGCTGGAATTAATTCTAAAATCCCATCAACCATGCCAATGCCGGCACGTAAAATAGGAATGATTGCTACTTTTTTCCCTGAAAGTGTTTTTTGTGTTGATTTACCCATCGGTGTTTCGATGACAACATCCTCTAAAGGCATATCCCGTGATACTTCATAAGCCATTAACATAGCAATTTCGTTGACAACTTCGCGGAAAACCTTTGTCCCACAGTTCTTTTCGCGAATCATTGTTAGTTTGTGTTGAATTAGCGGATGATCAATTACTTGAAATTTTCCCATATCTATTCTCCTTCATTATTTTATTCTTTCTTATTGTAAAACAAAAGAGCCTAGGACACAAGTTGAATTCCTTAAATCCTAAGCTCCGACTCTTATTTGTACAGAGAATCGCGCTTCAGCTATCCCTGATGTTAGTTATATAATGGATATTTTTTAGTTAGCGCTGCTACAGCTGCTTTGACTTCATCATGAACTGCTGTATTTTCTGGATCTTTTAAGACTTGAACGATTAATTTAGCAACTTCTACCGCATCTTCTTCTTTAAAACCACGTGAAGTAATCGCAGGCGTTCCAATACGGATACCACTTGTTTTAAATGGACTTAATTGTTCAAACGGAATTGAATTTTTATTGACAGTAATATTTACACTATCTAAAATAGCTTCTGCTTCTTTTCCATTTAAACCAAAACCTGTCACTTCAATCAGTAATAAGTGGTTGTCTGTTGCCCCACTAATTAAACGAGCTTCTGGCGCTTGATTGAAAACTTTCGTCATCGCTTGCGCATTTGCAATCACTTGCTGACTATATTCAGCAAAACTTGGATCCAAAGCTTCTTTAAAAGCTGCGGCTTTTCCGGCAATCACATGTTCCAACGGGCCACCTTGAATGCCTGGGAAAATACTACTATTTACTTTTTTCGCCAATTCTTCGCTATTTGTCAAAATTAAACCGCCACGAGGACCACGCAATGTTTTATGGGTCGTACTTGTTACGATATCAGCATACGGAACTGGATTTGGGTGCAACCCTGAAGCCACCAAGCCTGCAATATGCGCCATATCAACCATTAACTTGGCATCTACTTCATCAGCGATTTCACGGAAACGTTTGAAGTCAATCGTTCGTGAATACGCACTTGCGCCAGCAACAATTAATTTTGGACGATGTTCTCTTGCTAAAATTCGCACGACATCGTAATCGATTACTTCTGTTGAAGGATCCACTCCATAACTGACAAAATTATAGGTTTTTCCACTAAAGTTAACGGGCGAACCATGTGTTAAGTGACCACCAGCTGATAAATCCATCCCCAAAATGGTATCACCTGGTTCAACCAATGAAAGGTATGCCGCTGTATTGGCTTGAGAACCTGAATGGGCTTGTACATTCGCGAATTTTGCACCAAATAATTCTTTGGCACGATCAATAGCTAAATTTTCTACGATATCGATAAATTCACAACCACCATAGTACCGTTTGCCAGGGTAACCTTCTGCATATTTATTCGTTAAAATACTTCCTTGGGCAGCCATCACCGCTTTTGACACGACATTCTCAGATGCGATTAGTTCCAAGTTATTTTCTTGGCGCTCTTCTTCTCTTGCAATTGCATTCCATAAATCTGGGTCATACGTTTTGTAATCCATTCAAACAACACTCCATTTTGTTTTCTTTTGTCTGATTGTATCATACTTCTGTGTCAGCTTCGTTACAAATACCTCTTATTTTTCAAAAAATTTTTGATTAGCTGATTTTTTCAAGCGATTCATGTAAGCAGTGCCTAAACCAGTTTCTGCAAATCCTTGTGCAAAAATCGTGGTAGCTCCTTGCTCATCTAACGCTCTTAACCCTGCAAATAGTTCTTTTGTGGCATTTTCAACCGTTTCTGCACCATAAGAATAAACAAACGCATTTTCTGTATCTAGTTGTGCTGCCTGTTCATCACTTAAAAATAAGCCGATTTTTTCCTGTTGTTCTTTTGCTTGCTGAATCGCCGCTTGCCATTCTGCTGTTTGACCGCTTATAATCCAAACTTCCGCATCAGGAGAATAGTGTTTGTATTTCATCCCTGGCGCTTTGGGTGCTGCATTTTCGCTAATTAAATGTGTATCGATTTTCACTTGGGAAATAATGCTTTCCAACTGCTCTTTGGTAATTGCTCCTGGTCGTAAAATAACTGGCACACCATCTTCCGCCGTTAAATCTAAGACCGTTGACTCCACCCCAATCTGCGTTGGGCCATCATCTAATATGGCAGCAATTTTCCCCTGCAAATCATGATAAACATGCTCTGCAGATGTTGGACTAGGCTTGCCAGAAGTGTTCGCACTTGGTCCGACCAATGGAACATTGGCTTGTTCAATCAAAGCTAAGGTCGCTTGGTTATCTGGCATACGAAAAGCGACTGTCTCTAAACCACCTGTTACTGTTTTAGAAAATGTATCGCTAGGCACATTAAAAATTAAAGTTAATGGTCCCGGCCAAAAGGCAGACACCAATTTTGTAGCGACTTCTGGTAAGGTCGCCACGTATTTTTTGACCATCTCAACGTTGTTCACATGAACAATCAATGGATTATCACTGGGGCGGCCTTTTACTTGGTAAACTTTTTTTACTGCCGCTTCATTTAAGGCATCGGCACCTAAGCCATAAACAGTTTCTGTTGGAAAAGCCACTAGCTCGCCTGCTTGAATGGCTGCTGCTGCTTGGGCTATTTCTTGTTTGGTTAATTTTTTTGTTTCCATTGCAAATCGCTCCTTCTAGAAAAGTGGCGACGAAGAACCTTAGTTACTCGGCTATCGCGAGGCGATCGTTGCCAGATAAATCTTTTTCAATTTTAATTGTTTTTTGTGGATAGGCGGCGCTCAATAATTCTTGGAGGGTCGCGCCTTGTTGAAACCCTATTTCAAAATAAATTTTACCGTCTGCTTTAAGCATCGTTTGACTTTCATGAATTAATTGTTGGTATAAAGCCAAACCGTTATTTTCAGCGAATAAAGCGGTTTTAGGTTCATACGTTCGGACACTTGAATCCATTAAATGCCATTCTTGTTCACTAATATAGGGCGGATTAGAAATAAGCAGATCAATTTTTTCAGAAGCAACTGGCTGTAAGCCATTCCCATGATAAAATTCGATGCCAGCACCTAATGCTTGCGCGTTTTGTTTAGCGACAGTCAACGCTTTCTCTGAAAGATCAATGGCAATAACTCGCCAGTTGGGCCGTGCCAGTTTCAAGCTAATCGCAATGGCACCTGTCCCTGTTCCGACATCCACGACCGTCAAAGGAGTATCTGGATTGGCTTTTAAGCAACGCTCGACTAATTCTTCTGTTTCTGGTCTAGGAATCAAAGTATGTTCATTAACAATAAAGGAATGTCCATAAAATTCAGCTTGTCCTAGTAAATATTGTGCTGGGTAATCTGTCAATAATTGGGCTAAATCCGTTTTTAATTGTTCCTCTTCTTCTTTGGGCATTTCTTCTTGCATATGCAGGAGCCACTGCGTTTTATCCCAACCTTTACGTTCTAAAAAAACATAGTGAATAGCATAGCCTTCTTTGCCTTGCGCCTCTAAAAAAGAAGAAGCCCAGTTAAGGACTTCAAAGTAACGTTTAGCCATTTTGCATCTCTTCTAATTTCGATGTTTGATCATATAAGACTAATGCATCAATGATTTCATCTAATTTGCCAGCAAGAATCTGGTCTAGTTTTTGGATGGTTAAACCAATACGATGATCCGTTACTCGATTTTGTGGGAAGTTATACGTTCTGATTCGTTCTGAACGATCTCCAGTCCCCACCGCCGATTTACGGTTAGCATCATATTCACTTTGTGCTTCTTGTTGAATTTGGTCATACACACGAGCACGCAAAACTTTCATTGCTTTTTCACGGTTTTTTAGCTGTGAACGTTCATCTTGCATTGCGACTACGATTCCTGTTGGTAAATGGGTTAATCGAACAGCCGAAGCGGTTTTATTGACGTGCTGTCCACCAGCGCCACTTGCATGATAAATATCGACACGGATATCTTTATCAGCTAATTCGATTTCGACTTCTTCCGCTTCCGGCATAACTACAACGGTTGCTGTCGATGTATGAATCCGTCCTTGTGATTCTGTTGAAGGAACTCGTTGCACGCGGTGAGCGCCACTTTCATATTTTAATTTTGAAAAGACGTTATCTCCTGAAATCATCATAATTACTTCTTTATATCCACCGATTCCAGTGACGTTCGCTTCTAAAACTTCCGCTTTCCACCCTTGTGCTTCTGCATATTTTTGGTACATATTAAATAAGTCGCCAGCAAAAAGTGCGGCTTCATCGCCACCGGCTGCACCACGGATTTCCATGATGATATTTTTATCATCATTTGGGTCTTTTGGTAATAATAAAATTTTAATGCGGTCTTCTAACACTTCTTTTTCTTTTTTCAAATCAGAAAGTTCTTCTTTCGCCATTTCGGCCATTTCCGCATCTAAGTTTTCACTTAAAAGTTCTTCGGCATCGCTAATCCCTTCAACAACTTGTTTATATCGGCGATAAACCTCAACCGTCTCACGTGTATTAGCTTCTTCCTTCGATAATTCCATGAAACGTTTTGTATCGCTAATGACTGCTGGGTCACTTAATAATTCGCCCAATTCCTCATAGCGATCTTCAATAGATTGTAATTGATCGTACATAGTGTCTCTCCTTACTGTTCTTCATTCACTGTTTTTGGATGAAAATAATGTTTGCGACAAACAGGATAGTAGGCTTCATTCCCACCAATTTGGACTTGATCCCCTTCATAAACGGGTTTGCCATCAATATAGTGCAAGTTCATAGTTGCTTTTTTATGACAGAACCAGCAAATCGTTTTTAATTCTTCTAATTTGTCTGCATATAAAAGTAAATACTTTGAGCCTTCAAATAATTCATTTCTAAAATCATTCTTTAGCCCAAATGCCATTACTGGAATATCTAATTCGTCAACAATTCGTGCAAATTCAATGACATGATGCTTGTTTAAAAATTGACATTCATCGACTAATACGCAAAAAGGTTTGTAAGACAAATCATTAATCAAGTCAAAGACATTGGTTTCTTCAAAAATTGGAATAGCATCTCTGCGTAATCCGATGCGACTGGATACTTTCCCGACACCATCACGTGTATCTAGTCCACTGGTCATCAAAACAACTGGTTTGTCTTGTTCTTCGTAATTGTGTGCTACTTTTAAGATTTCAATGGTTTTACCACTATTCATTGCGCCATACTTGAAAAATAATTGAGCCATGTTCACTACACCTTTCCGTTAGTTCCTTACGTATTTTACTATATTTTCAGCAAAAAAGCAGTATTTTTAGCTAAAATGGTCGTGCATTTTTCTGAAAAAAACAGAATCTACGCCAAAGTCATTTTAGCAGAGCTGTTTATACTACAACTAATGATCCTGCTAGTATGCAATAAAAAAGCCCGAAATTGTAGTTATTTGACTACAATTTCAGACTTTTTAATGCTAGTTATTTTTGAGCAGAGGCAAATTCTGCTGATTGCGTACCTGCTTGACGACCATAAATGATAATATCGGCGATGGCATTGCCTCCGATACGGTTTTGACCATGTAAGCCACCTGTTAATTCACCAGCAGCATATAGACCTTTAATTGGTGTGCCATCTTCACGTAAAACTTCTGTTTTCGTGTTGATTTTCACGCCACCCATTGTGTGGTGAATCCCTGGTGCAATTTTAATTGCGTAGTAAGGGGCTGTGCTTAAGTCAGCTTCCATGCCAGTTGTCCGGCCAAATTGTTTGTCATCTTTGGCATTAACATCTTGGTTCCAAGTATCAATCGTTGCTTTCAATGTATCGGCAGGCATGCCAATTTTTTCAGCTAATTCTTCAATCGTTTCACCTTTTTCCACGAAACCTTTTTGATCATAGAAATCAATGGCTTTTGCACGGTCGCGAACGCCTTGGTCAAAGACTAAATAAGCTGATTTTTCTGGTAAGGCATTGATTGCTGCAGAAACTTTGTCACGTGTATCTAACTCATTAACAAAACGTTCTCCTTTTTGAGAAGCCAAGATTGCGCCTTCTCCACGAACTGCTTCACCAATTAAGAAAGCATCGCTTTGTTGAACAGTTGGGTGAATTTGAATTTCTTTCATATCCACTAACGCACCGCCAACTTTTTGAATCATTTGGATACCGTCACCTGTTGTGCCTTCTTGGTTCGTTGTAACATAGTTTTTCAATTCTGGTTTGTATTGTGTAATTAATTTTTCGTTGGCACCGAAACCACCTGTTGTGACAACGACTGCTTTTGCTTTAACTGTTTTTTCTTTATCATCTTTCATTTTCACTTTTACGCCATCAATTTGACCGTTTTCTTCAACTAAGTCTGTGACGTCAGCATCAACAAACAATGGAATTTTTTCTTCGCGAACGTTACGTACTAAACCGTCAACTAGATAGCCCCCAATTGCTGATCCGTCAGCAGGACGGTGTGTGCGTTTTTCGCTCATTCCACCTGTAATCGTTAAATTGCTCAATGTAATTCCTTTTGTATCTAACCAATCAATTGCTTCAGCTGAATGATCAACAAAATAACGTAGTAATTCTTGATCGTTGGTTCCTTTACCGCCTTTTAGTGTTTCTTCAAAGAATTTATCGTTGCTATCTTTAATGCCTTCTTTTTCTTGGAATTTTGTTTGTGAAGCATTCATTCCTGAAGACGATTTAATTGTATTCCCACCTGCAACAGGCATTTTTTCTAAAATAACTGGATTCATGCCAGCTTCTTTGGCTTGTAATGCAGCGGTCATCCCCGCACCACCTGAACCAACAATAACAACATCATAACTGTCTTTTAGTTCACTTGGATCTGTATAACCATTAGCAGAGGCACCAGATGTTGCTTCTGTTTTTTCAGAAGATGCTTTTGTTTTACCAGCAGCTTTTTCTTGATCGCTTGTACAACCTGTTGCTGCACCTAATAATAACCCTAGGGAAAGAACTCCCATTAACACTTTTTTCATTGTTTTCCCACCTTATAAACTATTGATTTCTACCAACACAATTTCTTATTTTTCATTTGAATAAAAATAACAGTTTGTTACATAAAGTGAACACATTCACATATCAACCGAAATAAAAAAGCTACCACTACTTTTTAAAGTTGTATCGTTAGACAAACTGACCAATTAGCAATAAGTTGTTTGGGGAACAACCTATTTTTCTATTCTTTCATAAAATATCATGTTCTCGCTTGTTTGTGGATGTTTTCCAATTATTTCTAACGAATTTCTTATTTTTATTTGTCATTTCAAGGATTTTCTGGCAGAATTATTCGTTTGAGGCGAAAAGTTTTGGTATACTTAGTTTAATTAGAATTGGGAGGTTATCTAGTGAACCATACACGTTTGCTGTGGCTGGCACAGCGAAAAAGCGATCGATTTATTCGCAAAAATTTTTCATCTATTCAAATCATCGTCGCTTATTACATATTAATGACGGTTATTTCTTATTTATTGTTTTGCCTCCCTATTTTCAGAGAACCTGACTCTCATGTTCCCTTTATTGATTTATTTTTCTTAGCAATCAGTACAGTCAGCGTTACTGGACTCACCACAGTCGATATTAATTCGGTTTTTAATGATCGTGGGATCGTCTTATTGGAGGTTCTTTTCCAAGTTGGTGGCTTAGGGATTATGATGATTTCAACGGTCTTTTTTATTTTATCAAAACGGCGAATCACATTAAAGCAACGTCAGTTAATTATGACTGACATGAATCAGCCGCGGCTGAGCGGAATTGTTCGACTGATCCGCACCACTTTTTTGATTTTAATTTGGTTCCAAGTAATCTTCGGCTCGCTCTTTTCGCTTTATTTTTATATAAGTGGTTATTATACAAACTGGCGAGATGCGATATTTTATGGATTTTATCAAGCTATTTCTGCAGTGACTAATTCAGGCTTTGATATTTCAGGTGATTCAATTATTCCTTTTGCTCATGATTATCTCTTTTTACTGGCAATTATGTTCTTAATTTTTATCGGCGGAATTGGATTTCCCGTTTTACTGGAAATTCATGAGTGGTTACATTTTAAGAAAAAGAACTTTCGTAAGAAGAAACGAGGCTTGCCTTTCCGCTTCTCATTGTTTAGTAAAATTGCTTTGCTAGCGTTTATTGTTCTGTTTATTGGTGGGACTATTTTGATTTACTTATTAGAAAAAGATCACCTATTTTTGACAATGAATGAAAGTGGCCGTTGGGTAAGTTCGATGTTTTATTCGATGACTACACGAAACGCTGGCCTCCAAATTAATGATTTAGGGGACTTCCAAATCACAACATTGATTATTTTTTCTGTGTTAATGTTTATTGGTTGTAGTCCTAGCTCTGTTGGTGGTGGTGTTCGAACAACGACTGTTGCGATTATTGGTTTGTATTTGTTAGCCTTTTTAAAAAGTGAAGATGATATTAGCGTCTTTAGCCGTAAAATAGATGACGATGATGTCAAAAAATCGATTGTCGTCTTCATGTTGTCTTTGATTATGTGCTTTTTCGCTGTCGTCTTTTTGTCAGCAACTGAAAATCTGCCCTTGATTTCAATCATTGTGGAAGTCGCTTCTGCCTTTGGGACAACCGGTCTTTCTTTGGGCATTACAGACGATTTAACAACAGTAGGTAAATTAATGATTGCCTTATTAATGTTTATTGGACGTATTGGTATGCTTTATACCTTAATGATTTTTGTACCAAAAGAAACACGTGACTTAGGCTACGAATACCCTTCAGAAAAAATTATTATTGGATAAAAAAACAAAGCCTCTCAATCAAGAGGCTTTGTTTTTTTATTTTTTCATATGTGTGGCTAGTTTGTTATAACTTTCAGAGCGTTCAATTGCATCTTCTTTAGTTTTATCAAGTAAATGTTCGACTACTTCTTGATTCTCTTTAATTGTATGCAACGCAGAGTAACGTGTTTGTTTTTCAAGGAAATCACGCATTTTGTCAAAATCTGTTTTCTTGTAGTCAATGACCATCGGATCTTTGCCTTTCTTAACTAACTCTGGATTATAGCGATAAAGTGGCCAATAGCCAGATTCAACGGCTTCTTTGGCTTGATCTAACGTCCGAACCATTCCACCTTTGACCCCGTGATTAATACATGGGGTATAACCAATGATAATTGATGGGCCTGGGTACCGCTCCGCTTCGTCAATTGCTTTAATCGTTTGCATTGAGTTTGCGCCTAAAGCCACTTGTGCAACATAGACATTCCCATAAGTGATTGCCATCATCCCTAAATCTTTTTTAGAGGTATGTTTCCCACCCGCTGAGAATTTGGCAATGGCTGAAGCTGGTGTAGCTTTAGATGTTTGTCCGCCTGTATTGGCATATACTTCGTTATCCATAACAAAAATATTAACATCTTCCCCACTGGCAAGAACATGATCAATGCCGCTAAACCCGATATCATAGGCCCAACCATCGCCGCCGACAATCCATTGACTCGTTTTCACTAGTAAATCTTTTTGTTCGTAAATTTTTGTTAAAAGTGGATCTTCATCGGCTTCTTCACTTAATGCCGCCGCTAGTTTGGTTGCTCGCTGTTGTGTTCCTTCCCCTTCAGCCATGTGTTCCAACCAATCATTTAACAAGGCTTGAAGTGAATCTGATCCGACGTTTTTAGCAAGACTTTCTTCAACCAGACTAGCTAAATGTTGCCGTTTCGTTCGATTGGCAATATACATACCATAACCATATTCCGCATTATCTTCAAACAGCGAATTACTCCAAGCTGGTCCTTGGCCACATTCGTTCGTTGTATAAGGCGTCACCGGTGACGAACCACCCCAAATTGATGAACAGCCTGTTGCGTTAGCAATCATCATTCGATCACCAAATAGTTGCGTCAACAACTTAATATAAGGTGTTTCGCCACAGCCTTCACAAGCACCTGAAAATTCCATCAATGGCTGGTTAAATTGGGAACCTTTAACAGAAAGTTTTTTGACTGGGTTGGCTTTTTGTTTAAGAGTCATCGCAAAGGCCCAATTCATTGCTTGCTCTTTCTGAGTTTCATAAGGTTTCATTAAAATCGCCTTGTCTTTCACAGGGCAAGCCTGAACACAAAGACCACAACCTGTACAGTCTTCTAAAGAAACTTGGATACGATACATCAACCCATCTGTGCCACGCATTTCGCGCATGGCAAAACCTGCAGGTGCTTCTTTCAGTTCTTCTTCATCCGCTAAAAACGGTCGAATAGCCGCATGCGGACAAACAAAGGCACATTCATTACACATCGTACACTTATCCATTTGCCACTCAGGTACTTCTAACGCAATGCCACGTTTTTCATAAGCCGCAGTGCCCATAGGAATGGCACCGCCCTTCATTCCGTTTTCAATCAAATCTGAAACGGTCAGCTGATCCCCTTCTTGATGATTGATTGGTTCTAAAATATTTGTCACAAAAGCTGGAGCTTCCGACTCTTGATTTTCTGGTTCTAAAACAATGGTTGCCCAATCTTCTGGAACTACGATTTCTTGCAGCGATTCAAAGGTAGCATCAATCGCTTGGTAATTTTTTTCAACAATTTCCATTGATTTTTTTCCATAAGTCTTTTTCACTTCTTCTTTAAGTAACGGTAAATATTGCTCTTTCGTTAAAATATCTGTTACTTCAAAAAAGGCAGTAGACATCACTGTATTGATCCGACGGCCTAAGCCTACTTTGCGAGCTAACTCAACCGCATTGATAATATAAAATTTGATTTGGTGCTCCCCAATATATTTTTTCAACTTAGCCGGTAATAAACGATGAACCTTTTCTTGATCCCAAATAGTATTCAGTAAAAACGTTCCGCCATCTTTTAAACCTTTTAACAGGTCGTATTTATGCAAATAGGAAGCATTATGACAAGCGATGAAATCTGCTTGTTCAATTAAATACGTGGAAGTAATTGGCTCTTTACCAAAACGCAGATGCGAAACGGTTAAACCGCCTGATTTTTTAGAATCATAACTAAAGTAAGCTTGTGCATAAAGGTCGGTATGATCTCCGATAATTTTAATCGCTTGCTTGTTTGCTCCCACAGTTCCGTCAGAACCAAAGCCCCAAAATTTTGCTTGGAAAGTAGTATCTGGCGTTAAATCTAAAGTAGGTTCTTCTGGCAATGATTGATAGGTTACATCATCAACGATCCCTACCGTAAAACGTTGTTTTAATTCTTTAAATGGCAATAACAAATGATCATAGATCGCTTTAATTTGATTAGGCGCTACGTCTTTAGAACCTAACCCATAACGTCCACCAATCACAATTGGGCGATTTTCATGTTGATAGAGAGCGCTTTGAACATCTAGCAATAATGGTTCCCCTTCGGCTCCTGATTCTTTTGTTCGATCTAAAACCGCAACCTTTTCTACTGTAGCTGGTAATTTTTCAAGAAGGTTTTCGGTAGGAAATGGACGATATAAATGAATATTGATAAAACCAACTTTGCGTCCTTGTTGATTGAGATAGTCGACTGTTTGTTTGATTACTGGCGAAGCCGACCCCATTGAAATAATGACTTCTGTTGCATCTTCAACCCCGTAATAATCGGTTAAATCATACGTTGTTCCACGAAGATTGTTAATTTTTTTCATGTATTTTTGAACAATTTTTGGCATTTCTTCGTAATTTTTATTGACTGTTTCTCTTTGTTGAAAATGAATGTCAGGATTTTGAGCGGTCCCTGAAACAGTGGGATGATTAGGATTCATGCCTCCCATTCTAAAACGAGTTACAGCTTCCTGATTCACCATTTCTTTCAGGTCATCATAATCAATCACTTCGATTTTTTGTAGTTCATGGCTCGTTCTAAAACCATCAAAAAAGTTTACAAAAGGTAAACTACCTTCTAAGCTAGCTAAATGAGCAACTGCCGACAAATCCATCACTTCTTGAACACTCGATTCTGCTAACATACAAAAACCTGTTTGGCGGGTAGCCATCACATCGCCATGATCACCAAAAATACTCAACGCACTTGTCGTTACTGCCCGAGCCGCCACGTGGAACACAGAAGGTAGCAATTCTCCTGCGATTTTATACATATTGGGAATCATCAACAGTAAACCTTGTGAAGCAGTATAAGTAGTGGTTAACGCACCTGTTTTTAACGAACCATGAACTACTCCCGCTGCCCCAGCTTCTGATTGCATTTCAATAACTTGAACTTTTTGACCATAAATATTTTTTAAACCACTTTCCGCCCATTCATCTACCAACTCAGCCATTGTTGAACTTGGTGTGATAGGATA
The DNA here is from genome assembly GCF_050533535.1 of Enterococcus sp. DIV2453a. Taxonomy (NCBI): domain Bacteria; kingdom Bacillati; phylum Bacillota; class Bacilli; order Lactobacillales; family Enterococcaceae; genus Enterococcus; species Enterococcus sp. DIV2453a. The sequence continues at coordinate 2,106,199 of NZ_CP172899.1, forward strand.
AATAGCGGCAACTTCTGTAAACGCATATGAAATATAAGCCGCTGCGGTGTTTCCATCCATTGTTTTTTTCATTTTTTCACCTTTTATCTTTCCTAAACATTGCTTGTGACTGTTGTTTTTTGTGTTTTGACATACTGATCAATTGCATTAGCTGCGATTTTCCCAGCGCCCATCGCTAAAATAACGGTGGCAGCACCTGTGACTATATCGCCCCCAGCAAAAACGCCAGGTATTGATGTTGCTCCTGTTTTAGGATCAGCTTGAATGTAACCCCATTGGTTTAGTTCTATTTCTGGATATGTTGATAACAAGACGCGATTTGCCCCTTGGCCAATTGCCTCGATTACTGCATCAGCAGGAATGGTAAACGTGCTGTCTGGAACCGGTTCTGGCCGTCGTCTTCCAGACGCATCTGGTTCACCTAAAACCATTTTGACACATTCAACACCGGCTAGATTTCCTTGTTGGTCATCTAAATAAGCAATTGGATTCGTTAACCAATAATAGTTAATTCCTTCTTCAAGGGAATGGTGGTATTCTTCAATTCTTGCTGGTAATTCTTCTAACGAACGACGATACACAATGTTCACATTTTCAGCGCCTAATCGTTTGGCTGAACGAGCGGCATCCATTGCAACATTCCCGCCGCCAATCACAACAACATTTTTAGCACGTTTAATCGGTGTATCATATTCTGGAAACTCATAGCTATGCATTAAATTGATTCGTGTTAAAAATTCACTAGAAGAATAAACCCCATTTAAACTAGTTCCTGGGATTCCCATAAAGTTTGGTGCCCCTGCACCAACCGATAGATAACAGGCATCAAACTCTGACATTATTTCTTCCATCGTAATCGTTTTACCTACTACCACATTGGTTTCTATTGTTACACCTAAGGCTTCAATACTCGCAATTTCTTGTTTAACAATTTTTTTCGGTAATCGAAATTCAGGTATGCCATAGGTTAATACGCCACCAGCTTCATGAAGCGCTTCAAAAATAATTACTTCGTAGCCGAGCTTTGCCAAATCCCCCGCAACTGTTAACCCAGAAGGACCAGAACCGACCACTGCGATTTTCCCTTTTGTTGGTTCCGCTGTTTTCTTAGGAAACTTGTGATTTTCTAATGCCCAATCGGCAACTAAACGTTCTAATTTGCCAATTGCCACTGGTTCAAAGTTTTTGGCTTTCCCTAATTTACAAACTTGTTCACATTGTTTCTCTTGCGGACAAACGCGTCCACAAATAGCAGGTAAATTCGTATATTTACTTAAAATATCGGCTGCTTGTTCCATGTTTCCTTCACGAATAGCTAAAATAAATCCAGGAATATCAATCATCACGGGGCATTTAGCAATACAAGGTGCATTTTTACATTGTAAACAGCGAATCGCTTCTTCTTGCCCTTCTGCTAATGTATAGCCTAAGCAAACCTCTTCAAAATTATTCTTTCTGATAGTAGGTGCTTGTTCCGCAATCGGTGTTTTTATACGACTTTTTCTAGCCATTTTTCTCCACCTGCTCTTTCAAACGATCTGTAAAGCAAACTGCTTCTTCTTCCTGATATTGCTTCATTCGATTAATGAATTCATCCCAATTTACTTCATTGCCTTTAAACTCAGGTCCATCAACACAGGCAAATTTCATGGTGCCATCAACAGTGACCCGACAACCGCCACACATACCTGTTCCGTCAATCATAATAGGATTCAAGGAAACATAAATTGGTAATTGATGTTTTTCAGCTGTCAAGGTACAAAATTTCATCATGATGCTGGGCCCAATCGCCCAACTGCACGCTACAGATTCACGTGCAATAACTTCTTCCATCGCTTCTGTTACTAAGCCCTTTTTACCTAATGAACCATCATCCGTTGTAATGATTAGTTCATCCGAATAACGACGGCATTCTTCTTGTAACAGAACTAACTCAGCTGTGCGTGCCCCCAAAATCGTAATCACTCGGTTGCCTGCTTCTTTTAAAGCCTTGATAATTGGATAAATAGCCGCGATGCCAACCCCGCCACCGACAACCATCACCGTTCCATATTGCTTCACTTCTGTGGGCATACCTAAAGGTCCAGTGATATCTAACAAAGAGTCGGAAGTTTTAAGTTGGGAAAGTGCAGCTGTTGTCTTACCGATTACTTGGAAAATAATTCGAATACTGCCTGCTTGTGGATTTGTCTCCGCAATCGTTAAAGGGATCCGCTCTCCTTTTTCGTCAATTCTTAAAATAACAAACTGTCCAGCCTGGGCATGTGTCGCTATTCTTGGCGCTTCCAGCCAAAAATCAAATGTATTACTAGATAATTGAGTCGACTGAAGAATATTAAACATTGAAATACCTACCTTCATCATTCCTTTTCATTCTGACTCCTACTTTCTTAAACCTTTAGGCAACGCTATCAGATAAAGTTGTGGCAACACTTTTAACAAATGTTTTTAGCATTTCGATGTCTTCTTCTTCTGCATTGTTTTCAATTTCAACTGTTTCAGCTACTTTTTTAGCACCAGCTTTTTCAAAAGCTCCTACAAAATCATGCGCTGATTTACAGAAAAATTCACCATATTCACGATCACCGGAACCAACAACGCCAAATGGCTTACCTGCTAAATCCTTTTCAGTTAATTCATCAAAGAAATCTTCAAATTCAAAAGGCAGTTCCCCATCACCATAAGTATACGTTGCGATAATACAAGCATCTGCATCATCAAAGAAGTCTACATCAACTTCTGAACATTCTTCACGTTCTACTTCAACTCCAGCTTCTTGAAACTGTTCTTCCAAAATCTCGGAAATTTCTTCTGTGTTTCCAGTCATACTTGCATAAACAATTTTTACTAGTGCCATCTTCATTCATTTCCTTTCTTTTTTCCTAAATATTTCAATGCATTCAAATGCAATTGTAACCCCTTACATTAATTACTAAAAAAATAACTTTTACAAATGATTTTATTCACAAATTAATCTAACTAAGTATGTACTCTTCCCCTTTCGAGATAGAGTATTTTTTACTACGTCTTTACTATACCACATTCCAAACCGTTTTAACAATATTTTTAAGGTAAAAAAAATATTATTTAGGTTCTTTTTTATAAAACATTTTTCCTTCTTCCAATCATAAAAATTGCTTCTAAAACCGCTCCCCCTAATGCACGAGCTTTGTCGGAGATCGTCAAGCAATCGACTTTCTCAACTGGTCGAGGATCTACATCTGCACACTTCAACCCTTGACAGCATATTACCTTTTCTGAAATCAATCCTCTCAAAGTCCCTGTCAAAGGCGAATAAACTGGAACCTGATCGATTAAAAATAATGCTTCCCCTTTCAACACGAGATCCCCGATGTTTTTAAGGTGGATAACTTGTCCTGAAGCAGGGGCATGGACAACTCGTTCCGCACTTTTTCCGCCAATTTCACCTGGAATACCTGTATTAGGTAAAGCTGTTCCTTCAAAGTATAAACGTCCCAACCTATGTCCACGCATTGTCTCAATCACAACATCGACATCTTGCGGTGCTGAAAAGCCTGGTCCTAAAGCAATCGTAATCGGTGCCATTCCTCGATGCGTACCTAAATTTTTCTTAGCCAAAATCGCATCGATAACAATCAGTGGTTTCAATTGTTGAATAGCACTTGCTGTTTGATCGACAAAAACAGGCAGCTTATTTTGCTGCCAACATTTCGCGCAATCCTTTAATGAAGTAATTCGAACAGCAACCAAATCTTCCACTCTTTGTTCTTTCTGGAAAATAGCATCACAAACTGAAACAGTCCGCCGAATGGCCAGAGGACATTCTGTTTCTAATACTAGTATTTTAAAGCCAACGTGCCATAATTTTTGGATAACACCTGTCGCTAGATCGCCCCCTCCGCGAACAATCACTAATTTTTCTTGGATGTTTTGACTGATTTCTCCCATAAAATAAGTCCTTTCTCTAATTCCATATTGCAAGCAATAATTTTGTCTAATTTTTCAAAACAGCTTTTGGGTAACTGAAGACAGACATTCATCGCTTGAACGAACTCTCTTCGCGTATGGGTTTGATTTAAACACAAAATTCGTTTGCCTTGGCTCTCTTTAAACAATCCTTTTGGATGAGCAATGAGTTGAGCTAACAATGTTTCTGTGATTGGTTCTTGTTGTTGCGCATCGGTTAATTCCAAAAAAAGCGGCAACCGATGAATGGTCGTTTCATCTATCTTTTGACCAATCACAGAAATCGGAAGCACACCAATTGTGGTGGTTGTTTCTTTTAATATCACGGGTTCATAAGAGGACCAGCCTTTCAAAGGTCGTTGTTTGGATCCATCCGCTTCTAAAAAAACTTTCGTGAAGTGCTGAAACAATGTTTGAAACGAGGTCATTGCAGGCATCGTTAGTTTTGTTTGGTTGTTGATAGCGGTTCCTGCTAAAGTGATTCCGCAGATATTCGGCGTTATTTTTTCAAAATGGTTTGTATAAAAATAATCATACAATTGACGTTGGGGAAACCCAATTTTTGTAGTTGTACTAACCAGAACAGCTTCCTTTCGATATGTTTTTGCTAGCGCCCACATTAAGCTTGTTTTCCCACCACTACCAACAATCGACACAATCTCCTTTCCTTGTAAATCAAAACACTTTTTTAAGGACTCCACAGTTGGTACCTCCTTTCCCCAAGGTCATTTTTCACAGAAAAAATAGAGGCTACGCGTACTTTTGCTTCTTCTAAAAAACATACACTGTGAGTTATTTCCGCTTCATTAATGAGTAAACCGATCCCACAACCATCCGTCAATGATGGTGGCAAAGTAAAGGCGCGAACAGCCACCTTTCTTACCAACAGTACTTGTTCCGCCTGAACAGCATAATGTGTATTCGGAAAGGTTAGCAAATACTCCATCTTTTCACCTTCTTTTTTTGTTAAAGCGTAATTACTTTAGCCGCTTGATTCATTGTTTCAACAATTTCGTACATATTAGTAATAGAGCCGATAGCTAAGGTGTCTGTTAAATGATAAAAATCTAAACAGGCCCCACACGTTTGAATCGTAGTTCCCTTCTCCGCTAATTGTTGCAAATCAGCTAAGGTGTTCGCTGCTTGATTCGTTAAAAACGCCCCTCGATTAAAGAATAATAGCTGTGTAGGAACAGTTTCTGCTTCCGATAAAGATTGAAGATAACTTTTCATTAATAGTCGTCCTAGCTGCTCGTCTCCAGTACCTAATTGATCAGAGCCAATCGTAATTACTAAATCTGTTGCTGACTGACTTGTTTGTTGCGTCGCTTCTTCAGGTACCGTAATTTTGACAGAGAAAACCGTGGCTTCTATCTGCTTCGCAGTCAAAGTGGCCTGTTTTTTAGCAGCTAATTTTTTCAAATTTTCAACAGCTACTTCGTTATCGACTAAAACCTCGATAGTGCCTCCAGCTAAACCTAACTCCGCCAAAGCTTTTTTTGTTTCAATCACAGGTATTGGGCAAGGTTTCCCCAATGCATCTACTAATTTCATATTTGGCCCTTCTCTCTATAAAAGTACTACTGCTTGTTGTTCTTTTGGCAGAACCTCGCCAATAATTTTGGCAACAGGGTCCTCTTTTTGAATAGCTGCTAAACAGGCTGCCGCTTCGTCAGCAGCGACACTAATTAACAGTCCGCCAGATGTTTGTGGATCAAACAAAAGTTCTTGCATTTCCATAGAAATTTTTGAATAATCGATTGTCGTTCCGATTGTTTGGCGGTTTCTTTGCCCAGCTGCAGTGACTAAACATTCTGCGGCGTAGGCCAACGCTCCTGTAATGGTTGGTAATGCTTCTGTATCAATCAGTAATGTTACCTGATTATCAGCCATTTCTTTCGCATGAATTAATAGACCAAACCCAGTCACGTCAGTACAAGCATGTACTGCGTAGGATCGAGCATTCGCAGCGGCATATTTATTTAAACGTTCCATCGAATATTGTGCGATTTTTTGTTCCGTCTGCTTCGCCAATTGCCCCCGAACAGCCGCTTGAATAATTCCTACACCTAATGCTTTAGTTAAAATCAAGACATCCCCCACCTGTGGCGTATTATTATGCCACAAATTTTCTGGATGAACTTCTCCAGTTACCGCTAAGCCATACTTGGGTTCATGGTCATAAATCGAATGGCCTCCCGCCAGTAAAGCGCCCGCTTCCTTTAATTTTAAGCTGCCACCCAAGAGCATTTGTTCCAACCATTCTTTTGACATCTTTTGTGGAAAACAAACAAGATTTAACGCATAAAGGACTGTTCCGCCCATGGCATAGACATCACTTAAAGCATTAGCGACCGCAATTTTTCCAAATGATAACGGATCATTGACCATTGGTGAAAAAAAATCTACCGTTGAAATCAAAGCTTTTTCAGGCGTTATTTGGTAAACCGCGGCGTCGTCGGCATGTTCAAATCCGACGAGTAGCCGCTCATTTGCCGGTGTTTCGGGTAAGTGTTGCAACAATTGATTCAGTACACGGGATTCAATTTTTGCCCCGCAGCCACCTGATGTACATTGTGATAAAAAATCCATGCTGTCCGCTCCTTCTCAAATTAGTAGTTCTTGTAAAGCGTGAATTGTCCAAGTAATTTCTTCAGGCGTTGTCTGCCAGCCAAAGCTAAAACGTAAGGTGCCAGTTGCTAAAGTCCCAGCTGTTTCATGGGCTAATGGTGCACAATGCAAACCTGCGCGCGTCATAATGCCATATTGTTCTGCTAGTTGCTGTGCCACCACTGTTTCTTCCTGATTCCACAGTGTGATAGAAACAACAGGGACAGTTTGTGCCACGTCCTTGGTTCCTAAAATTGTGACAGGTAACCCTGATAAACCATTAAAAAAATTCTGCATTAAGGTTCGTTCGTGCTTTTGAATCGCTGCTAAACCAATTTTATTCAACTCTTTAATAGAACTATTTAAGCTTAAAATACCTAAACTGTTTAACGTACCAGCTTCAAATTTATCTGGTAAAAAAGAGGGTTGATCAAAGGAATTAGAATGGCTACCAGTGCCGCCCGTTATCAGTGGATTAACCGCTTCAGCCCCTCGCTCACTAAAAGCTAACCCACCAATACCTGCTAATCCATATAAGCTTTTATGTCCAGTAAAGGCTAACACATCAATAGCCATCTGGGTCATTTTTATTGGTAAAAATCCCGCCGTTTGAGCCGCATCCAAAACAGTTAATAATCCTTTCTGTTGGGCCCATTGAAAACATTCTTCAATGGGTAAAATGGTGCCTAAGACATTGGATGCGTGTGTCATCACCAAGGCTTTTGTATTCGTTCGCCAGGCTCGCTGAATATCTTCTACATTTAACAGGCCAGTTTTTTGACAAGCAACATACGTCACTGAAATGCCTCGTTCTTTCTCAAGCAAGTGAAGAGGTCTGGCTACTGCATGATGTTCTAACATGGTCGTAATTACATGGTCGCCAGGTTGTAAAATCCCTGCTAATGCAAGATTTAAGGAGGTTGTTGCGTTATTCGTAAACGTAATCTGAGCCGCACTGGGTGCCTGAAAAAAGTCTGCTAACAATTGACGTGTCTCTAAAAGAGGAAGCCCCTCTCTAAGCAAAGGGGCATTTCTTCCGTAATTCATGAACTGATTTTCTGCTAAATAGGCAGTCAAAGCCTCAATGGTTGCTGGAAATTTTTTATAGGAAGTCGCTGCATAATTTAAATAAACCAAGTCCTTCATACATTTTTCCTCTCTAACTATTGGTTTCTTGAATTAATTTTCTGTACTCTTCTGGCGTGTCGATATCTTTTAAACGGCCAGGAGTCGCTATTCTCAACATCTGAACTGCTTCTGGAAAGCGTTCATAAATCATGCGTCCGCCTGTTTCACCAGTCAATGTTAATAGTTCTTGTCGAAATTGATTACCGAATAATACTGGACTACTAGGACAACCATCTTTTTGTAATGGCACTACAATTTTATTTCTCTGACATTTATCTAACACGGGTTGTAGCATTTTAGGTGTTAACAATGGTTGATCACTAGGTAAGTATAAATAGCCAGCTCCCCGAGCTTGCTCGGTTCCTAAACGAATACTGCTACTTTGTCCTTCTTGCCATTGATGATTGAGAATCAACTGAATGTTCTTAGGTAAAGGAAACGCTGGCTGATTCTCAGGCGAAACAACTAAAATCCGTTCTAATACGTCTAATTGATTCACTAAGGTTAACGTGTGCTCTAAAAATGTTTTTCCTTGATATTTTAAGAACAATTTATTTTGGCCCATCCGTTGTGAATTGCCCGATGCTAGAATAATGACACTAACGAGTGACATGAGTTGTCTCCTTTTATCTTTTTTTCTTTTGATAAGGGGTATTTTCTAAAGGCAGACTTGGTCGGAGCTGACCATCCAAGGCAAAATATGCGCCTGCTAAAGCTGGTGCGGTAGGGATCGTTGCTAACTCACCTACGCCTTTAATTCCATAGGCTAAACCTTCGTGAAGATTGTCAGCATGAACCAAAATTGTTTCGATTGGTGGTACTTGAGTGGCGTTCACTAATCCTAGCGTTGCATATTTTGCTTTAACATAGCCTTCTTCTAAGGCAAATTTTTCAGTTAAAGCATACCCCATGCCCATTGCAATCCCACCTTCAATTTGACCTTCAGCAGCTCGTGGATTCACCACTTGCCCCATATCATACGCAGCCACAAATTTAGCTACTTTTCCTTTGTCATCTAGAATAGCTACTTCAGCAGCATAACCATAACCAGCATGACTAACTGGACTTTTTTTATCATTAATTAATGGATCCGTTTTCGCTGAATATTCCCCATAAAATTCTTCGCCTTCCAAATCACTTAAAGCACGTCCCATATCAAGCTCATACCGTAATTGCATTGCCGCTCTTCTAGTTGCTTCTCCTGTGAAGAGTGACTGCCTCGAAGCCGTTGTTGTTCCTGAATTCGGCGTTCTTCTCGTATCAGGTGCTTCCGCAACAATCATTTCTGGTGGTAAATTTAATGTTTCACAGGCAATTTGCGTCGTAACGGTTGCCATCCCTTGACCGATACAAGCAGCACTTGTGCGGACATGTATTTTTCCTTCTTCAACAGAAATAATACAACGCCCTGTATCAGGTAGCCCCACACCCACGCCACTATTTTTAAAGAAACTAGAAATTCCAGCAACTTCCGCTTGTTCATAGACGTCTTTAACCGCTAACAAGGCTTCTTTTAACGCCGCATTTTTCGAGACCAATTGTCCATTCGGTAAAGTATCTCCTGGGGCGACGGCATTTTTAAAGCGTATTTCCCATGGTGATAGTCCGACTTTTTCTGCTAACAAGTTTAAATTACTTTCAATTGCAAAAGCCGTTTGGCAAACACCAAATCCGCGAAATGCACCTGCTGGCGGATTATTAGTATATACAGCAAACCCTTCCACATCAATCGTTTGATACTTATAGGGACCTGCCGCATGTGTACAAGCCCGTTGCAATACTGGTCCTCCTAAAGAAGCATAGGCCCCAGTATCCGCATAAATCACTGCTTTCATTGCAGTTAAATTACCTTCTTCATCACAGCCAGTCGTAAAGTCCATTTCCATGCCATGGCGTTTGGGATGAACCATCAAACTTTCTTCACGGCTTAGCAGTACTTTTACTGGTTTCTTCAATAACCAAGCGGCTAAGGATGCATGATGCTGAACACTCATGTCTTCTTTTCCACCAAAACCACCACCAACAAGTTTTGATTGAACATGAATTTTTTCCTTGTCCAGTCCTAACATCCGAGCCACTTCCCGTTGTTCATCATAGATACTTTGACCCGCACTAAAGAGCAAAATGCCCTCACCTTCAGGCTGTGCAATCGCACACTCGGGTTCCATAAAGGCATGTTCGTTAATTGGTACGGAATAATGTTCTGTCACTATAAACGCAGAATTTGCTAATACTTCCTCTGCATTGCCACGTACCAAGTGTTCATGAGACAAGATATTGCCCTTTTCATGAATAGCTGGTGCACCTTCTGCTAAAGCAGCTTCACAAGAAGTAAGCGGTATCATTTCTTCGTAATCAACTTCCACTAAATTTTTTATCTCTGGTAAGGTTTCTTTTCTTTTTGAAACAACGAGTGCCACTGCATCCCCAACGTACCGTGTTATTTCTCCTTCTGGAATCATTACATCCCAATCGGAAATAAATTCTAAATGACCAATTTTATTATTTCCTGGAACGTCTTTAGCTGTGAACACAGCCACACAGTCAGGATGCGCCAACGCTTGGGTACTATCGATTGATAGAACTTTTGCACGAGGATAGGCACTCCGCAAAGCAGATGCATGAAGCATTCCTTCTATGTCAATGTCATCTACATAAATCCCTGTGCCTAATGTTTTCTCTACTGCATCGACCCGTTGGAAGTCTTCCCCTAATTTACCATTTGAATGTTCTTCCGGAATGCTCGTTTCTTCACAAAACATTTTAGCAGCTAACTGAATGGCTTCTATTATTTTCACATATCCTGTACAACGACAAATGTTTCCTCGTATAGCTTTTTGAATGTCTTCTTTTGTGGGTTCGGGTTTCTTGTTCAATAATCCTTGTGCCGAAATAACCATCCCAGGGATGCAATACCCGCACTGAACTGCACCCGTTTTTGCAAACGCATAGGCATAAACATCTTTTTGCCGTTGGCTTAAACCTTCGATTGTCGTGACTTCTTTACCAGCTAATTTTTCTAGAGTAAACAAACACGCTTTGGAAGCCTTTCCATTTACTAGCACCGTACATGCGCCGCAAGAGCCTTGGTTACAACCATCTTTTGTTCCAGTTAGGCCCAGATCCTCCCGCAAAAAGTCCATTAATTTTTTGTTTGTTTCACAGGTTTCACTTTGACCATTTACAATAATTGAATACATTTCTTGCACCTCGATTTCTGATATAGTTTAGTGTTCAATCACCTAGATTATACCACAAATCTTCGTTCTAAAAATTATTTTTTAGCAAAAAAACTTTTTTATTTAACTCAAAAGTCCTCATTATTGATAGCGCTGTTGAATTAATTCTCCCGCGATGCTAATCGCTAACTCTTCTGGTGTTTCGGCTGCAATGTCTAAGCCAATTGGCATGAAAATTCTTTCAATTTCAGTCATTGTATAACCGACCTCTTTTAACCGTCGAACTTGTGAAGCAATTTTGTGTTTGCTCCCCATCACACCAATATATTTGGCTGGTGTTTCCAATAACTGTTTGGCAACGATGAAATCAAAATTGTGTCCTCTGGTAATTACTATACCATAATCGTCCGCCGTTATTTCAATAAACGCAGCTAAATTTTCTAAAGGAATAACCCGTAGTTCCTCAGCTTGTGGAAAAGCTTGTGCCGTCAAAAATTCTGGACGATCGTCCACTACAACGCAATAAAACGATAAATAGTTTAAAATAGGTACCAATGCGCGTGCGACATGACCACTTCCAAAAATATACACTTTCCCTACTTGGAGGATCGCTTCTGTTAAAAAAGTGATTTCCTCTTTTTGCTCACAATAGATACCTTTAGGTAGCAAACTTAATTCCCCCTCCCAAGAAGTGGAACCAATCAATTTGCCTGTTTCACTATAAAAGGATACTTTTCCTAAATTGTTTTGATCTAGTTCAGTCATTAACCAACCTTGTTGATTATTTTGAAAATGCGTTTCTATGGACTCACACAACTCTTTTAAAAATGGCGTTTCCCATGAAAGATAATGGAAAAAAATCGTGACATTTCCGCCACAGACCATGCCTAAATCAGCAATATTATTCGGGGCTAAAATAAATTGACGTTGTGCATTTTCTTTCTCAATAAGTAGCTTTTTTGCCACTTGTTCAGCCTGAAATTCAACCGCGCCACCACCAACAGTTCCGGCTATTCTACCTTCGGCGGAAACCAGCATTCTAGCCCCTTGACTTCGTGGTGTAGATCCTGAACTTGTACCAATCGTTAATAACATCGTGTCTTGCTTTTCCAATATTGCCTGTTTCAAACGCTGAAATACTTCTCTCATTTCAGTTCCTCCGATACTACATCCTGTTCTTTAAATATTTCTTCAAAGCATGCCTCTACCTGTTGATACACTTTTTTCTCAAATAAAAGATATTGATCAATCAACTCTTTTCCTTGATCCGTAACAATTGACCCGCCACCATTACAACCACCAACACTTTTGATAATTAATGGAAAAGATAGCTCTTCTTCAGCTACCCGCACAATCCGCCATGCCTTATTATAAGACATTTTCATCTCTTTTGCCGCTAAGTTTAGTGACCCAGTTTGCTGAATTTTTTGTAAAACTTCGACAACGCCAGGACCAAAAAAGTTCCGATCTGTTTTTAATTTTAAGTTTAAGGAATACGTAAACATCTTCTCCTCCTTTATTCGTTCATTTTTTTATAGATAACGTAAGGGAAAAAGGATACGAAAGCTTACTCACTTTCGTATCAAAAAAAGCAATCTTCACTCAAGTGCTACGCGCTTTTTTGGTTTTAAAATGACATTTAAAAGGACTGCTACCAAAGTGGTTAAGATAACTTCCGAATTACCGAAAATCGTTGTTACCCAAGTTGGAAAACCAGCTAAGCTTCCAGTAGACAATGTGACACCAATTCCAAATGCTAGAGCTGTTCCGACAACCCCAGTATTTCGAGGAGTCATTTCCTGCGAAGCAATCATCCGAATACCTGTCATAGAAATAGAAGCAAAAACTGAAATCGTTGCGCCACCAATTACCGCGTAAGGAATTGTAGTTAATAATGCAGCTACTTTCGGAACAAAACCAGCAATTAATAATATAACTGAAGCGAAAACCAGAACATACTTATTAATCACTTTTGTTACCGTAACCAGACCAACATTTTGTCCAAAAGTTGCCACTGGGATTGATCCAAATAAACTGCCAATAAAGTTAGTGAATCCACTCCCCATAATTCCGCCAGATAATTCTTCATCCGTTGCATCTCGATCCATTGCTCCAACCGTTGTTGCTGTAAATTGACCGATGGCTTGAACAGCATCAACAATAAACATCACCACAAGCGTAAAGATTGGTACCAGTTGAAAATCCAGTCCAAAATGAAACGGGGTAATTACCTGAACGATTTTAGCATTTTGAACTGGCTCAAAACTAACCATCCCTAAAGCTAAAGAAATCAAATAGCCAATAACCATTCCGTTTAAAATTGCTGATAACTTCAAAAATCCTTTTGCAAAATAATTGAAGTAAAAGACAATCGCAAAGGTTAATAATGCAACTAACCAATTCCGGGCTGAACCAAAATCAGCACTACCAGCTCCTCCTGCCATATACTTAATCGCAACTGGAAACAGGGATAGTCCAATACTTAAAATAACCGTTCCCGTTACTAAAGGCGGAAACAACACACGGATTTTTTTAATGAACAAACCAACAATAATAACAAGAACACTGCCAACTAATTGGGAACCAAAAATTGCTGCAATCCCAAAATCAGCTCCGATGGCCATCAAAATCGGTACATACGCAAAACTTGCCCCCATCATAACTGGTAACCGTGAACCCACTTTTCCAAAAATAGGGAAAAGTTGAATTAACGTTGCAACTGCTGAAAAAATCAATGATGTTTGAATCAAAATAGTCGTATCACTAGGACTTAATTGGCAAACTTTGGCAATCATAATTCCCGGTGTGACAATCCCTACTACTGCTGCGACAACGTGTTGCAATCCCATCGGAATTGCTTCAGAAATTGATAGTTTCGCATCATATTCAAATAATGCTTGCTCTTTTTTTTCATTCATAGGATCGTTTCCTTCTTCTTTTTATTCTAAAAGGATTGTTCCCCTTAATCAGTAAAGAATGCAATCCTTTTTCCCTCAGAAACATCTTAAAAATTATCCTTTGACAGCAACTGCTTCAATTTCAAATAAACCATCTTTTGGCAACTTGGCTACTTCTACACAAGAACGTGCAGGCAAAACTTCTGAAAAGTAATTCCCATAGATTTCGTTAATTTTGCTAAAATCAGACATATGTTGTAAAAACACCGTTGTTTTCACAACATTATCATAGGTCATCTCGACCTCTTTTAAAATCGAACCTAAATTGATAAAAGCTTGTTTTGCTTGTTCTTCCACTGTAGTCTTCATTTCGCCCGATTGCGGATCTAATCCTAGTTGTCCAGAAATGTACAACGTATTTCCCGCTAAGACAGAATGTGAATAAGGCCCTACAGCAGCTGGTGCCTGTGCAGAATTAATCATTTTGTTTGTCATCGTTTTCCTCCATTCTATGATTCTTTATTTTCAATTAAAGTCCCTGTTTTTCCAGATAATCCTTCTTTGGCTTTTTCTAATAACGTAATCAATGTTTTTCGACCTGGCTTAGATTCAGCAAACTTAATCGCTGCTTCAACTTTTGGTAACATTGAACCTGGAGCAAACTGACCTTCTTGCGCATATTGTTTCATTTTTTCTGTTGAAACATTCCCTAAGGCTTCTTGATTTTCTTTACCAAAATTAATACAAACTTTTTCAACTGCTGTTAAAATCACGAGCAGATCAGCATCCACTTGTTCAGCCAGTCGTTCACTACAAAAATCTTTGTCGATGACTGCATTGACACCTTTTAGTCGGTTCCCTTCTTGAATGACTGGGATGCCACCACCGCCGCCAGCAATGACTGTTTGGCCAGCATCAACCAATGTTTGAATCGTGAGAAGTTCGACAATATTTTTGGGTTTAGGAGAAGCGACGACTTGGCGATAACCACGGCCAGCATCTTCCATCACTTGTATATTTTTTTCTTTGACTAATTGTTCTGCTTCTTCTTTTGTCATGAAGCGGCCAATTGGTTTCGTTGGTTTTTTGAACGCCGGATCATTTTCATCCACGACCACTTGAGTGACTATGGTGGTGACGGCTTTACTTATATTTCGCTGACGCAACTCTTCTTGTAGCGCATTCTCTAAATCATAGCCAATGTAACTTTGACTCATGGCTACGCACATGGATAACGGAACAACTGGATATTGTGGATTATTAAAGGAAAATTCTTCCATAGCTAATTGAATCATCCCCACTTGAGGACCATTGCCATGAGATAAAATAACTTCATATCCTGCTTCAATCAAATCTGCAATCGCTTTGGAGGTCTGTTTTACGGCAGTCATCTGCTCCGTCAAATTATTTCCTAAAGCATTGCCACCTAAAGCTACTACGACGCGTTTGCCCATTGCTTCACCTCATTTTCTGTTTTATAAAAAGGACGATGCTTTTTCTTTTTCACAACGAGTTTTCGTATTAACTGTCTGTTGTCGTTGCATGAAGTCAACGCACATGACTAAGCGTTCTTGACTCGAGACAATCACACATTCATGAATAGACTTGGGAAGGTCTTATTTGTTCATGTTGAAGAGGCAACTTCTAATGATTCATTGTGTAAAGAAAAAGCATCTGTCTTCATGCCAAATTCATTATTTTACTTCTCTTGGTGTCGCTTTATCCGCTAAGTCTGTTAAGGTTTTTTGCGGATTTTTTACTTTACTTAAGAAAATCATAGCCGCAATAACATACGGTTTGTAGCTAGCTTCTTTGTAAAGTTCGACCCGATAACGATCGAAAACAGAAGCTTCCACTTCACCTTCTTCACAACTTACACCAGTAATATCAGCTGGTAGACAATGCATATACAAAGCTTTGCCGTCTTTCGTTGTTTTCATCAATTCTTCTGTACATTCCCAATCTTTGTGCTTTTTATTTTGAGAAAGTAATTCTTGTTCTAATTGATCAATTCCTGCTTGGTCACCATTGCCATATAATTCAGTTCGCTTTTCCATTGCCGCAAAAGGTGCCCAGCTTTTCGGATAAACAACATCCGCATCTTTGAATGCTTCTGCCATACTATTCGTTTTAGTAAAGTTTCCACCAAATTCTGCCGCATTTTTCTTCGCAACTTCTTCTACTTCTGGCATAATTTCATAACCTTCTGGATGTGCTAAGACGACATCCATTCCTAAACGGGTCATTAGACCAACAATTCCTTGAGGAACAGATAATGGTTTTCCATAAGATGGTGAATACGCCCAAGTCATGGCAACTTTTTTCCCTTTCAGGTTTTCAATGCCACCAAATTCATGAATTAAATGCAACGCATCCGCCATTGCTTGCGTCGGATGGTCAATATCACATTGTAAATTCACTAACGTTGGGCGTTGTTCTAATACCCCATCTTTATATCCTTCTTGGACAGATTCTGATACTTCGTGCATGTAAGCATTGCCTTTACCAATGTACATGTCATCACGAATACCAATGATATCAGCCATAAAAGAAATCATGTTTGCTGTCTCACGAACAGTTTCTCCGTGAGAAATTTGACTTTTTCCTTCGTCTAAATCTTGAACTTCTAAGCCCAAAAGATTACACGCTGAAGCGAAACTAAAACGTGTTCTTGTAGAGTTGTCGCGGAATAAAGAAATCCCCAAGCCACTATCAAAGATTTTAGTTGAAATATTATTTTCTCTTAAATAGCGTAATGTATCGGCAACTGTGAAAACAGCTTCTAATTCATCTCTTGTTTTTTCCCAAGTTAGGAAAAAGTCATTTTCGTACATTTTTTCAAATTCTAATTTATCTAATTTCTCAATATATTCTTTAAACGTTTCCATTCCATCTGCTCCTTTTTTCTTGTCTAATAATCCTTTACTTAACCACAATAGACCGTTGGTAATGCCGCATAAACGGCTGCACAACGAACCAAATCATCTTTCCAAGTTTTTTCATTTGGTGCATGTGCTTGTGCTTCCGCCCCTGGCCCGAAACCAATACAAGGAATACCATTACGTCCCATAATTGAAACGCCATTTGTTGAGAAGGTCCACTTATCTAACAATGGGCGTTCTTCACGCATTTCCACTGTTTCTACAGAGCCTTTCCGTGTTTCTCCATAGAGATTTTTGTGCGTTTCCATCAAGGCTTTTGTTACATCATGATTTTCTGGAATTACCCACGTTGGGAAATAACATTCAATTTCATAAGTTAAATCAGTATAAGAAGGACGATCATAGTTGTACATTGAAACCGTCACATCATCTCCATATTTTTTAACAGCTGGTAAATTGCGAATTTCTTCTAAACAACTTTCCCAAGTTTCTCCAGCAGTCATTCGACGGTCTAGTGAAACGGTACAGCCATCCGCAACAGCACACCGACTTGGTGAAGAATGGAAAATTTGCGAAACAGTCACCGTACCACGACCTAAGAAACGGGCTTCTTGCCACTCTGGATTGTACTTAGGATCTAACATACGAACTAAACCACGAATCGCTGTGCTTTCTGTATCTCCATTGTTGTTTAAGGCACGAACATCTTGTAAGATATCCGCCATTTTGTAAATGGCATTATCTCCACGTTCTGGAGCTGAGCCATGACACGAAACGCCTTTGACATCAACTTTAATTTCCATTCGGCCTCGTTGACCACGATAAATCCCACCATCTGTTGGCTCTGTTGAAACAACAAATTCTGGACGGATACCGTCTTCTTTGATAATGTACTGCCAACATAAGCCGTCACAGTCTTCTTCTTGGACAGTAACTGTTACTAAAGCAGTATATTTTTCTGATAATAGACCTAAATCTTTCATGATTTTAGCGCCATAAATAGCCGAAACAATCCCACCTTCTTGGTCAGATGTACCGCGACCACCGATCTCAGTTTCTGTTTCATAACCATCGTAAGGATCAAATTTCCAGTTACTCATTTCACCAATTCCGACAGTATCCATGTGCCCATCAAAAGCAATTAATTTTTCACCAGACCCCATATAACCAAGTAAATTTCCTTGAGGATCAATGTCAATTTTATCGAAACCTAATTTTTCCATTTCGGCTTTTGCTCGCGCAATTTTGTTGCCTTCTTCTGCACTTTCTCCTGGAATTTTGACAAGGTCTCTTAAAAATTTGACCATATCTTCTCTGTAACCTTCTGCTGCTGCATTTACTGCATTAAAATCCATTCCTTTTACCTCCATAAAATTTTTTTATAATTGTCTGGATCAGTGTCCCCTTCGGTAGAAAACATTAAAACGTTTGACGTCTCATCCAGTTGCAATGCCTCACGTAATTCTTGATAGTCGGGATCTTGCATCACTGTAGCTACTAAGCCCATTGCTACTGCCCCAGATTCGCCTGATACAACTTGCGGATCCCCTTTTAATGGCGCGCCCAACATACGCATTCCTTTTTCAGAAACCCAATCTGGTGCTGAAACAAAGAAGGATGTATGATTTTTTAGAATATCAAAAGAAATCGTATTAGGTTCTCCACATGCTAGGCCAGCCATAATTGTCTGTAAATCACCATCGACAAAGCGAATTTCTCCGTCTTTTTTAATTGCTGATTGATATAAACAGTCAGCCGCCTGTGCCTCAACTACGACCATAATCGGTGGGTTTTCTGGAAAAGCATTAGCAAAATAACCAATCACCGCCCCAGCTAAACTGCCGACACCAGCTTGAACAAAAACATGACTAGGTCGTTCAGAGCCAAATTTTCTTAATTGTTGAGAGGCTTCTAACGCCATCGTTCCATATCCTTGCATAATCCAAGTTGGAATTTTTTCATATCCGTCCCAAGCGGTGTCTTGAACCATGACACCGTTTTCAGTTTCTTCGGCCATTTTATTAGCCATTCGCACACATTCATCGTAATTAACTTCTTCGATTGTGACGGTTGCGCCTTCTTTTTCAATATTTTCTTTTCTCGTCTGTGTTGAACCCTTTGGCATGAGTACAACTGATTTTTGACCTAATTTATTCGCAGCCCAAGCGACTCCTCGTCCATGGTTGCCATCAGTTGCTGTAAAAAACGTAGCTTGTCCAAAAGCTGATCGTAATTGATCAGAAGTTAATTCATCATATGTTAGTTCCGAAACATCTTTCTTTAATTTTTCGGCAATATAGTTAGCCATGGCAAACGAACCACCTAAGACTTTAAAAGCATTTAAACCAAAGCGATAAGATTCATCTTTAACAAAGAAATCATTTAACCCCAGATACGCGGCCATATGATTCAATTCTGCTAATGGTGTTTCTGAATACTGTGGAAAACTTTTGTGAAAAGCCAAAGCTTTCTCAATTTTTTCTTTAGACATCAGTGGTAAGTACTTATCCTCCGTCTTCGGCATTTCATTTGCTGTCCATTTAATTTTTTCCAAAAATACTTCTCCTCCTTCTATTTTTAAGTTGCTTTACGAAAAACAAAT
Source organism: Enterococcus sp. DIV2453a (assembly GCF_050533535.1). Lineage (NCBI taxonomy): Bacteria > Bacillati > Bacillota > Bacilli > Lactobacillales > Enterococcaceae > Enterococcus > Enterococcus sp. DIV2453a. The sequence continues at coordinate 2,125,445 of NZ_CP172899.1, forward strand.
TTTCCTTGATTTGCCAAGATGACTTGCCCAGCTTCAGCAACTTTTTGACCTCTTAAATAAACCATTCGAGCCTGTCCTTGTGTTTCAAATCCTTCATACGGCGTATAATCGACATTTTGTAACTGCGTTCTCGCAGCAATCACGCCGGTTGTTCTAGGATCCCAAACAACTAAATCGGCATCACTGCCTTCTTGCACCACACCTTTTTGTGGATACATCGAGAATTGTTTAGCAATATTTTCAGAAAGCAGAGCAACCATTTTTTCCAAGGTGATTCGGCCCTTCGCCACACCTTCCGTGTAAATTAATTCTGGTCTCGTTTCAACACCTGGCATCCCATTGGGAATTTTACTAAAATCATCTTCGCCAACTGTTTTTTGTCCGTGAAAATTAAAACTGCAGTGATCTGTCGATATTGTATTGATTGCCCCCTCTTTAATCCCTTGCCACAAAGCCTGTTGATCCTCTCGTTTGCGTAGTGGCGGTGAGCAGACATATTTTGCTGCTTCAAAATTAGGCGCATCATACAAGTGATCATCTAGTAAAAGATATTGAGGGCAAGTTTCTACATAGACTGATTGTCCTCTTTGACGAGCCCGTTCCACCGCTTCTAATGATCGTTTTGTGCTTAAATGCACAATGTTAACCGGCAAATCAGCCATTTCCGCTATCATCAAATATCTTGCTACCGCTTCTGCTTCAACAGCCGCCGGTCTTGATAACGGATGATAGTGCGGGGTTAGCTTTCCTTGAGAAACATATGATTGGATTAATTCATCTACTAAATCACCATTTTCACAATGAACGCCTAACATTCCATTAACTTTTTTTATTTCTTTCATCGCTTCAAAAATTTCCGCATCTGTGGTCCGCAAGTTATCATAAGCCATATACATTTTGAAGGAAGTAATACCTGCAGCAATCATTTCCTGAATTTCAGCAGCTATCGTTGGGTTCCATTCGATCATGGACATATGGTAAGTATAATCACATGAACTCTTGCCTTCAGCCAATTGATTCCAAGTAGCTAAACAGTCTTTCAATGAGCCACCTTTATTAGGTGTAGCCATATCAATAACCGTAGTCGTACCTTTGGCCACCGCCGCTTGGCTGCCAGTAGTAAAGTTATCCGCCGTACTTAACGAACCTTTGCCATTATTTAATTCCAGATGCGTGTGCGCATCAATAAAGCCTGGTAATACATAACACCCCGTAACATCCTCAATCTGAGAATTTTCTACTGGTAAATTTGCCCCCATCTCTACAATTTGCTCGCCGTCAATTCGAATATCCAATTGACGACGATTATATGCAGATACGACGGTTCCACCTTTGAGCAGAATAGACATTTATTTATCCCCCAGTCGTAAATTTCCTTTTATGCTTGCATACAATAAGCATATTCTTCAATCATAGTTACCATTAATGCAATTAAATCTTCTGGTACATCTAATCCTTGATCTGTTAATTGAATTGTTGACACCGTTCCCCATAGACGCAGTAAACAAATTTTATCCACAGGATTTTGAACATAGAAACCTGAATTAGTACTGTCATAAAAATCAGCTTCACTGTTAAATAAGGTAAATTTGTCTTTGTAAGGGGCACTTGCATAAGGGCAAAATGTTTCACAGTTGCCACATTCGTTACACATCCGATCAACATGGACAATTTGTGGTTTTCCTTCGACGTACACAACAATATTTGCTCGGTTTGGACAGACATCCATACAAGATTCACAAATTGTGGAGCATTCTAAGCAACGACTAGCTTGACTACAAGACATCTCGTCTGTCACAAGGATACCTCGTTTGTTTCTAACAAATGCAACATCACTATTTAAATTATCTTTTTCATAGTGATGATTGTGGACAAGACAAATATTATTGGCCGCTTTGGTTGCATCAGCGATTGCTTCAACAATTGTAGCTGGTCCTAAATTAGCGTCACCAATGACATAGACGCCTGGTATATTTGTTTCCAATGTTTCTTGATTTGAAACGACTTTCCCATAGTTGTCCGTGTGAATGCCTAATGCTTGGTAAAATTCTGTATCTACTTTTTCACCAACAGCGGCAATCACTGTATCAGCAGAAATATCAATCATTTCTCCTGTACCAACTGGACGACGGCGTCCAGAAGCATCTCGTTCACCTAGGACCATTTTTTCACAAGTTAATTGTTGATTTTCATGTTTAATTGGCGAAAGTAATTCTAAAAAGTCAACACCATCTTCTAAGGCTAAATAAAGTTCTTCTTCATCTGCTGGCATATTGCGTTTATTCCGACGATAAACCACTGAGACTTTTTTAACACCAGGTAATGTTGTGGCTGCACGAGCACAGTCCATGGCTGTATTTCCGCCACCAACGACGACAATCTGTTCTCCGTAAGGATTAATCGTTGGATTTTCTCGGTTTGCTTTTAAAAATTCTAACGAGTTCAATGCTCGACCAGATTCTAAACGAAGGACCCCATGTTTCCATGCACCAATGGCATAAATAACATTCGTATAGCCTTGGTTTTTCAATTCCGCCAATGATGGCGCCTCTTGTCCTGTACGGAATTCGGCTCCCATAAATTCCGCTAACTGAACGTCTTTTTGAACAGATTCCATAGAAATTCGAAATTCTGGTACAATCTGGCTACAAACGCCCCCAATTGTCTCGGATTTTTCAAACACAGTAACAGGCATACCTTCACGTGCTAATAAATACCCAGCAGAGATCCCTGCAGGGCCTCCACCCACAACAGCTGTTTTAGGTGCATTTTCTTTTGGCTGTGGCTTTTCTAGTGTCGTCAATAATTCATCATAAGCATGTTCAGCTGCTTCTAACTTCACTTCCCGAATATGAATAGATTCTTCATAAAATTGACGTGTACATTTAGTCATACAAGGATGTGCACAAATGGTTCCAGTAATAAAAGGCAACGGATTTTTATCGACAATTACTTGCAAGGCCTTTAAATAATTGCCTTCACTTACATAACGAAGGTAAGCAGGAATATCCTGATTGATTGGACAACCACCGTCACTTCGACAAGGAGCGATATAACAATCTGTTAGTGGAACTGTTTTTCTTAGTTTGGTACTTTCTGGTAATTTAATTGATTTTTGGTAACGTGCTTGTGTTTTAGCTTTCTCAACAACTTGAGCTAATTTATCCAAGTTGACATGAACCATCTGAGGATATTCTGCTGCGCCCAATACATTAGCAACTTGATTCATTCGTTGATAGCCACCGGGTTTCAACAGAGTCGTTGCCATAGTGATTGGCCAAATCCCAGCATCAAATATTTCTTTACTATTGAAAATATCTGCACCGCCAGAATAAGAAATTTGTAGTTTCCCATCAAATGCTTCTGATAATTTTTGTGCCAATGAAATACTAAGAGGAAATAGCGAACGTCCTGACATGTACATTTCATCACCAGGTAATTCATTTGCTGCAATCGTTACCGGGAAAGTGTTCGTAATTTTAACTCCGAAGCTTAGATTTTTACTATTGGCTAATAATTGCAGACGTTGTAACATCGGTACTGCTTCTTCAAATTGTAAATCTTCTTTAAAATGGTGATCGTCAAAAACCATATAATCAAACCCTAGCTCATCCATCGTTTGACGCGCATATTCATAACCTAACATGGTTGGATTACATTTAATAAAGGAATGGAGCCCTTTTTCACTTAATAAATAGGCCGCAATTCGTTCAATTTCGTCTGATGGACAACCGTGTAAAGTCGACAGCGTAATAGAATGACAGACTTTAGGACTAATTGCTTCGATATATAAGTCATCTACTTTTTTAAAATAAGATAGATATTTTTTGGCAGCTGCTTGGCATTCCGCCCAAATCGGCGTTCCTTCTGCGTTCTGCATTTCGTTAATATAACGATCAATTTTTGGTGATTGAATCCCTGCCAAATCATAGCCAACACTCATGTTAAAAATGAAACCATTCGGGTCACCTAGCTCAAACTCTTTACTCAGTAACTTCAAAACAAACCATGCTTTGACGTATTCATCATAAGCTTGGGGAACGCGCAATTCTGTGGACCACTCAACGTTGTAACATTCATCCGCTGCTGCGATACATGGTTTACTCACTGGTAAATCTTCTCCATCCAGTATCTGGACTGTCTTAACTTCAAAAAAACGAGAACCTGTTAAATAGGCCGCAATAATATTTTGTGCTAATTGTGTATGAGGACCTGCTGCTGGACCACAAGGGGTTTCCATTTTTTCTCCAAATAACGAAATCGTTTTTGTAGGATCCGCATGATAAAATTTACGAATGCCAAAAATTGTGCCATCTTGTTGATACTCACTAAAAATCCAATTTAATAAAGCCTCAATTGAGATGGGATGCATAATATCACTCATTAACGTCACTCCTTTTATTTATAATGAAAGCTATTGATTTACTCGTTTCCAGAAAGATTGTGCTTGCGTTTGCGCATCATGCCAAACTTTCTCTTCATCAATTCCTTGAACTTCACGATTACGCATCCGAATTTCTCCATTAATCACCGTGTCAGTGACCATCCCACCATTCATACCGAATAAAATGTGCATGTTATAATTCTCTTTTGTCATTGGTGTCGGGCCATGATAATCAACAATAATGACGTCTGCTGCTGCATTAGGTTCTAAAACGCCTAGCTTTGTTTTAAAATAGCGATTAGCCATTTGCGGATTATTATCAAACAGCATTGTGGGAATTTCTGCCCAAGCCGCATTTGGATCAGCTAAATGATGTTTGTGGATAACATTTCCTACCTTATAAGATTCCGTCACATCATTCGTATAACCATCTGTGCCAAGACCCATCAAAATACCATACTCATTAAACATGCGCATTGCAAGTGGGCAACCGACCGCATTCCCCATATTCGACTCTGGATTCGTGACCACCATTGTGTCTGTATCTCTTAGTAATTCCATCTCATGAGGTCCAATATGGATGCAATGGCCTGCCATTGTCTGTTTTCCTAAAATTCCTAAATCAAATAATCGGTTCACAATCGGCTTCCCATATTTTTTCAAAGAATCATGAACATCGGCTAAATCCTCTGCAATATGAATATGATAACCAATCCCATCTGGCGTATTGGCTGCACATAATTCTAAAGAAGCATCTGATAAAGTAAAGGCTGCATGCATACCCATCATCGCTTTTTGCATATCATCATTTCTTAAGGAACTGGCTTTAATAAAGGCGGCATTTTCTTGAACTGCTTCCCGCATTTTCTGCTCACCATCGCGATCAGAAACTTCATAACAAAGGCAGGTCCGAATCCCTAACTCGTCCGCTGCATTAGATAATTGGGTTAAACTCCCTGTAATTTCTCCGTAACTAGCATGATGATCAAAGACAGTTGTAACACCGTTGCGAATACTATCTAAATAAGCAACCTTACCACTTTGATAAGTGTCTTCTAATGTCAAGGCACGATCAATTCGCCACCATTGATCTACCAAAATATCCATGAAATTTTTAGGATGATAATTCGTTAAACTTAACCCACGTGCAAAGGTACTATAAATATGATTGTGCATGTTAATAAAGCCTGGCATAATCACTCCACCTTTAGCATCAATAAATGTCGCTTCTGGATAAGCTTGTTTTAATTCTTCTGTCGTTCCGACTTGTTTCACAACTTGACCATCAATCGCCACACACCCATTTTCAAAAAAATGATTCTGCGCATCCCGAGTGATTAAACGCCCATTTCCAATTAATAACATGTATTCTCCTCCTATTTTTCAACCTATTCCCCACAAGTGGCAAACGCTTACAAATCAATCGCTCAATCATTCACGAATATAGCTTGATTAGCTTTGCTAATCTACATTCCTTACGAAAAGCATTTGAAGCGCTTGCATTTTTTTACTAACGAACTCATTAACTTAATTAAAGTATATCACCTTACCTTAAAAAAAACAATGCTACCTAAAAAATATTTTTTAGAATTTTGACAGCCGTTATCTTGTATTATTATTTTTATCATGCTATCATTATTTTTCAGAACAGGTAGTATGCGACATTAAAGGATTTAGCCCTGCCTATTCCATTTAAAAATATTATGTTAAATTTGACACAATCTTATAAAAACTGTTTGTGCCAGGCACATTAGAAAGGAGCTTATTTATGTTATCCGACGAAAAACTTACTTTTTTAACACAAATTGCTAAAGGTTTAGCTGGTCAATTTGGGGAAAACTGCGAAGTCGTTATCCACCAAATCAATGAAGACAATATTAACAATTCTATTGTTTCCATTGAAAATGGTCATGTCTCTTCTCGTCATCTGGGCGATGGACCTTCTCAAGTAGTCTTAGAAGCCTTAAAAAAAGACCCTAGTGAGTTGAATGATCATATTAACTATCTGACCCGCACCCATGATGGTCGTATTTTAAAATCTAGTACAATGTATTTTAAAGATGAGAATGGTCAACTCGATGGTATTTTTGCTATTAACTACGACATCACTACATTGATTGCTGCAGAGTCGAACTTAAAATCTTTGATTTCCACTGCAGAACCTGAAGAAGATAAAGACCCTGATTACATTCCTCAGGATGTTAATGAGTTGTTAGACGATTTAATTCACGAATCAGTCAAATTAGTTGGCAAGCCGGTCCCATTAATGACGAAGGACGATAAAATCAAGTGTATTCAATTTTTAAATAATAAAGGCGCCTTCTTAGTCACTAAATCTGGGGACAAAGTTTCTAACTTCTTCAATATTTCTAAATATACGCTATACAGTTATATTGATGCGAAATAAAAATGGAAATCGATGGACGATTTGTTGTTAAGACAAGTCGTCTATTCTCTTTTTTCCTTCACTATTCTACTTTTTCTAAAAGACTTTTTAAATAATAGTAAGAAAAAGTAAAAGGAATTAATTTTTTATTTTAGTTATGGTATGATAGATTGAGTTTAATTTAAAATAACGAAAAATTAAAGATATAGAAATTGGGGGACAACAAATGGGGATTCGAAGTCATTTAGCAATTGCTGCAGGAAAAACTTCGCAATGGGTTTTACAAACATTTTTTAAAGGCGGCAGTAGCTACCCAGGGAAATTAGCCCTAAAAATCGATCCTAAAATTTTAGATACATTGGCAAAAGACTATGAAATTGTCGTAGTCACTGGAACGAACGGCAAAACATTGACAACTGCTTTAACTGTTAACATTTTACGCCAAGAATTTGATGAGGTATTAACAAATCCAACGGGTGCTAACATGGAGCAAGGAATTGTCTCTACTTTTTTAAATGCCAAGGCGAAAAAAGGACAAAAGAAATTTGCGGTGTTAGAAATTGATGAAGCAAGTTTAAGCCGTGTCACTAAATATATTCAACCAAAATTATTTGTTTTTACGAATATTTTCCGCGACCAAATGGATCGCTATGGTGAAATTTATACGACGTATCGCTTAATTATGGAAGGCGCCGCTGCTGCTCCTGAAGCAACTATTTTGTGCAATGGTGATTCGCCAATTTTTAATTCAAAAGAAACTGTAAATCCTCGCAAATACTATGGATTTAATCATTTACCACCGAAAGAGCAATTGGCTCATTACAATACAGATGGGGTTTTATGTCCAAAATGTAATCATATTCTTCATTATAAAATGATTACGTATGCTAATTTAGGTGATTACTATTGTCCAAATTGTGGCTTCAAACGGCCTGAGTTGGATGTGCAGTTAACGGAGATGGTCCGGATGGATAATACATCTGCTGATTTTGTGATTGATGGCGAAGAATACGGCATTGCTGTTGGTGGGATGTATAATGTTTATAATGCGCTAGCGGCCACAGCGGTAGCAGAATATTATCAGGTGGCACCAGATAAAATCCGAGCAGGCTTAGCTTATGATGAAAAAGTTTTTGGGCGTCAAGAAACTATTAAAGTTGGCGATAAAGAATGTACGTTAGTTTTAGTAAAAAATCCCGTTGGTTTAAATCAGGTCATTGATATGATGGGCTTAGCCCCTTACTCTTTCTCGCTGGTTTCATTATTAAATGCCAATTATGCAGATGGAATTGATGTCAGTTGGATTTGGGATGGTAATCATGAAGCCTTTGCTGATATGGACATTCCAAAAGTAATTGCTGGTGGTGATCGCCATGAAGATATGGCCTTGCGTTTAAAAGTTGCGGGTATTCCTGAAGAAAAATTACTAGAAATTCCTGATTTGGAGCAAGTAATTTCAGAAATTAAAACGTTGCCGACAGATTATGTCTATATTTTGGCAACCTATACTGCTGTTTTGCAATTAAGAAAATCATTAACAGCCCAAGGGTATATTCAAGGGGGAATGAATGGTGTCTAAAGAATTAGTCGTTTGTCATTTATATGGCAACTTATTAAATACTTACGGAGATAACGGAAATTTATTGATGCTTAAATATTTAACCGAAAAAATGGGCGTTACCTTCCGATCAGAAATTATCAGTATCTACGAACCGTTTGATCCCGAAAAATATGATTTAGTCTTTGTTGGTGGCGGTCAAGACTTCGAGCAATTGATCATCTCAGAAGACATTCAGAATAAAAAAGAAGCTTTGACTTCTTATATTGAAAATGACGGCGTCTTGTTAGCTATCTGTGGTGGTTATCAACTTCTAGGACATTACTATGTCGGCGCACAAGGCGAAAAAATTAAAGGAATCGGTGCATTAGATCATTACACTTTGAGCCAAGACAACAATCGTTTCATTGGTGATATCGAAATTTATAATGAAGAATTTGATGAAACGTATTATGGTTTTGAGAATCATAACGGCATGACTTTTTTAGGCGAAGGTGAACGACCTTTAGGAACAGTCAAACAAGGCAAAGGCAATAACGGTCAAGATAATGGCGAAGGCGTTGTCTATAAAAATGTGTTTGGCTCCTACTTCCACGGTCCAATCTTAGCACGCAACAAAAATCTAGGGATTCGGTTAATTCGGACCGCTTTAGAGAAAAAATATGGTGAACCGATCGCTATTCCTGAAACGCTTTATAAATAAAAGAAGAATCTAGTTCCTACATATAGGGCTAGATTCTTTTTCATTTCTCCGACAACTATTTACATCTTTACAAAATATAGTAAGATAAAGAGGTGCATTTAAAATCGAGAATTTCTCGGACTGGTTCGGAAACTTCCCAGAATAAAAAACTAAGTATCTCTCAATACTAACTCAAGTCATAGCTTTTTTAACAAGAGTTATCATTTGCAGTTAACGAAAAAGGAGGATTGGAAAAAATGCAAAAAGTAATTATTGATTGTGATCCCGGAATTGATGACACGCTTGCTCTCTTGTATGCACTTGCTTCACCAGAGCTAGATGTCCAAGCGATTACAGTTGTTTGTGGAAATGTCCCTGTGGAAATTGGCGTGGGAAATGTTTTTAAATGTTTAGAAAAAGTTAATCGCTTAGATATTCCTGTCTACCAAGGGGCTGCTAGCCCTTTAAAACGGCCATTTGTTAGTGCACAAGATACACATGGCATGGATGGTTTAGGTGAAACATATTTCCCCAGAACTAGCAAAATCCAAGCACAAGCGCTTTCCGCTGCTGACTATTTAGCACAAACCTTTCAACAAGCCACCGATTGTTCAATCATTGCCCTTGGTCCTTTAACAAACATTGCGTTGGCTTTAAAAAAAGAACCTCTTCTGGGGCGAAATCTTCAACGTTTTGTCTCAATGGGTGGTACCTTTAAAAGCCACGGCAATTGCTCTCCTGTTGCAGAATTTAATTATTGGTGTGATCCTGATGCAGCAGCTTGGGTTTTTGAGGAATTAGGTGCAAAAATCGAGATGGTCGGCTTAGATGTCACACGAGAAATTGTTTTTACACCAACAATTCTCAACTATTGTCAACGACTCAACCCCAAAATGGGGAATTACCTCGCTGAGATTACTCAATTTTATTTTGATTTTCATTGGAAATATGAACGTATTTTAGGGTGTGTTATCAACGATCCCTTAGCGGTTGCTTATTTTATTTATCCTACGCTCTGCCAAGGCTTTTCCAGTTACGGACAAATTGTTCCTGACGGCATTGCTATGGGGCAATCAATGATCGATCAGTATCATTTCCAGCAGCAACCAGCTAATTGTCATGTCTTGACTACGGTTGATAGTCAACAGTTTTTCGTGAAGTTTCTATCCATTCTTTTAAATGTACAAATAGATGAGATCGAAAGAGATTTCAAAAATTTAAGGATGGGATAACCATGAAAAAAATAACACCACGAATCATTACAATTATCGCTTTTAGTGTTGCTTTAAATTACCTCGGCAGTACCATTGCGTTACTCCTTCGTTTACCAATTTATCTTGATAGCGTGGGAACTATTTTTACAGGTGCGTTATTAGGCCCACTCTTTGGTGCACTGACAGGTATTTTAACAAGTCTATTAACTGGATTGACAACGGATATCTTTTCTCTGTATTATTCACCTGTCCAACTCTGCACAGGAATTTTAGCAGGTTTGCTCCTTCATCAGCAGTTAAAAGTAACCAAATTACCATTTAAAACGTTATGGTTAACGATACCAGGAACAGTGATTTCTTCCTTAATCACAGTTTGTTTATTTGGTGGAATTACTTCTGCTGGCTCCAGCATAATTGTCCAATTTTTATATGGTTTAGGCTTCAATCAGTTAGCAAGCGTCCTGTTGGTTCAATTGATAACAGATTACGGGGATCGTTTGCTATCAGTCATCATCGTCACAGCTGCTATCGCTGTCTTACCTAAACGTTCCTTTATAACAAAATAAACTGTTTTAATGCTAAAAAAGAGGAAATCATCTGTTGATGATCTCCTCTTTTTTTTAGCGACTGCCAGGTTCTGAAGCTATAATCGTTAGATCACCTTCAAAACGCCAGCTCGGAATATCTGTCGGAAAGATAAAGCTATCGCCTTTTTTCAAATCAAAAGTAGCCACATCTGCTTTTGCAGCATCTTCTGTAATCAATCGACCCACACCTTCAATAACTGTTGCTAATGTATAAGGTGCTTGTTTTTTAACTTTTAGAATCCCACTGACACGCCACTCATAAACATTAAAGAAATCTGTTTTTACATAAGTAACAATGCTTGATTGTCCTTGATTTTCTTGTTGAATAGAGAGGTCAGGATCCTTTGCCGGAACGGTTGTCACATCAATGGATTGTTGAATATGCAATTCCCGGGTCTTTCCTTGATCATCTGTTCGATCATAATCATAAACCCGATACGTAGTATCACTGCTTTGTTGCGTTTCTAAAATTAAAATACCCGAGCCGATGGCATGAATAGTGCCGCTTGGTACATAATAAAAATCGCCTTTTTTCACTGGTACTTTTCTTAAAAGATCGTCCCAACGACCTTCTTCAATCATTTCAGCTAGTTCTTCTTTTGTTTTCGCGTGATGTCCATAAATGATTTCAGCGCCAGGTTCTGCATCAATAATGTACCAACATTCAGTTTTGCCTAGCTCGCCTTCATGTTTTTGACCATATGCATCATCAGGATGAACTTGCACGGATAAATCATCTTCAGCATCTAAAATTTTTGTTAATAATGGAAAGACAGCGCCACCTGCATGGCCGAATAACTCTTGATGGTCTGCCCACAATTCATCTAATTTTTTTCCTTTAAATTCGCCATTTAAAACAGTACTAACGCCATGTGGATGTGCACTGATGGCCCAATCTTCACCAATTTTATCGCTCGGTAAATCGAAACCAAATAGCGTGTGTAGACGATTGCCGCCCCAAATTTTTTCTTGAAAAACAGGTTGTAAAAATAATGGTTCTTGCATTGACTGTGACCTCCCAAATTGAATTCGCTCTCATTATATCACTAAAAACTAGTCATTTCATCTGAAACTGATGATTTCTCTTTTAAATAGGTTGCCAACAACTGATCTCTTTCTTCGATATAAGTATTCCGGTGGTCCTCTGGATGGACTCGATTAGATAAAAAGATAAACGCTGATTGTTTTTGCACATCAATTAGCAAAAAAGTGCCTGTATAGCCTGTATGGAATAATAATGGCCGTTGCGTAGCTACATCATATTTAAAATCCCAGCCTAGAGAACGTGGTTTATCTGCAGCTGGCACTTGGTTAACTAGTAACAAATCAATTGTCTCTTTTTTCAAGAATTGGTGATTGTGATAACTGCCTCGATTTAAATACATTCGAACAAATTTTGTTAAATCATAGACATTGCTAAACAAGCCAGCATTCCCTGCATGTTCCCGTAAAACAAATGCCTTAGGATCATGGGTTGTACCTCGAATCAACCCTCTTTGTTCATGTAATTCTGTTGGCACACAGTTTAAAAGATTCTTTGGTAGAAACGTACTTTCGTTCATCCCTAAAGGAAGCAATACTCGCTCAGATAAAATTTCTATCATTGATTGCTGGAACATTTCTTCTAACATAAAGCCTAATAAAATAGTCCCTGCATCTGTATAAACAACTTTTTTACCTATCGCTTTGCCTGCGTGAAATGAATGATTGTAGGCGTCTTTTAATTCTTGGGCATTCATCTGATCACGATTAGGAATATAGCCTTGTAAATCTGCCGTATGTGTCAACAAATGCCGGATTGTAATATTAGAATCTTGAAAAGAGGGATAATAAGTTTGTAATGATTGATCTAGAATAATTTTTCCTTCTTCCACTAATTGCAAAATAACGGTGGTGGTGCCGACTACTTTGGTTAAAGAAGCCACATCAAACAGCATGGCCGAGGTTAATTGTTCTTTGGTGGGTTTTATTTGTGCGAGTCCCCAACAATTGCTCTCCTCTTTTTCACCTTCAATGAAACAAAAACTAGCCCCCGAAAAAACACCTTTTTTCATCATTTTTTGAATTTTCCACTTTGTTTTTTCGTACATTTTTTCACCTTCTATTTTTAATATTAAAGGAAAAGTCTAGAATAAGTCCCGAACAAAAGTAGCGTTAAACTTTTATTCCGACTTTATTCCAGACTTGCTAAAACAAGCTTATTTTGTCTGTCTAAGCGTTTATTTTAAGACAAACCACCATTCCAAGCCAATTGGATCAAACACAGTAACAATCGCTTTTTTCTGGTCAATAAAGAACTCTTGATTTTTTGCCGTTAATTGTTGCTCCATTGCTAAAATATGTTCTTGATCAGAGAGCTTAATGGTAAAGAAATCTAAACCTAAGTGTGGATCAGGTAATTGATCCACTTCACTTGTTTCAGGTTTTTGGAATCCAATAGTTGCTTTGCCATCTTCTAAAACAAATTGATCTTTTTCATTGCGTTTTAAACCCAGAACTTCCTCATAGTATGCTTTTATTTCTTTTTGATTGTTTGTTTTTAATTGCACATGCGCTAAATATGACCCAGCGGCTAACCCTTGATGTGGCTCTAAGTCCTCACTGATAAGATCTTTAAGCACAATTGGTTGCTTTTCAGAAGTCGAATTTGCTGTTGCTTCATCGTGAAAAATCTCAAATTGATTGCCTTCAAGATCAGTAATGAACATGCTTTGTCGTGTGCCAATTTGGAAACTTTCATCAATTGGGTAGTCTTGCTCAAGCACTCGTTGAGCAATTTGTAAAAATTCTTTTTCCGTAGGAACTTTAATTGAAAAATAAGCCATTTGCTTTTCTTCATTATGAAAATCTTCGGCTTTTCTAGTTTCTTCTAAAATTAATAATTGCGTTCCTGCTTCACGTGTACCCCAGATAGACAGGTTATTTTCTTCTGACTTTAAAACAAAACCCATTACTTTTTTATAAAAGTCGACCATTTCGCCAACTTTTTTCGCACGAATGGCAATTGTTTTTAATGTCGCAGCTTTTTCTAATTGAAATTCAGTCATTTTTTCTGTTACCTCCATTTTCTTCTCTCCCATTTTATACATCTCTTGCTATTTCATCAAGTAATATCCTGTTTTTCTCAAAAGAAAATAGAAATTTTTCAATTTCGCCAACTTTTTGTCAAAAAAATAAGGCTTCAGGAACCAGTCTTTACGACTATGGTTCCTGAAGCCTCATCATGAATTACTATTTTTTGCTTCGCCTTTTAGGCTACTTCTTCTGAAAACTGACTGTTATATAAATCAGCATAAAAACCGTTTTTCGCCATTAATTCATCGTGGGTTCCTGTTTCCACAATTGAACCTTCTGCCATAACGATAATCGTATCAGCATCACGGATAGTCGACAAGCGATGAGCAACTACAAAGCTGGTCCGATTTTCCAATAAACGATTCATTGCTGCTTGAATCAGTATTTCTGTTCGAGTGTCCACACTTGAGGTGGCTTCATCCAAAATTAAAACGTCTGGATTTGCTAAGAATGCTCGAGCAATTGTAATTAATTGTCGTTGACCTTGAGAAATATTGCTGGCTTCTTCATTTAAAATCGTTTGGTAGCCTTCTGGTAATTTTCTGACAAAATCATCCACATGGGCTGCTTTCGCCGCACGGATCACTTCTTCTTCGCTCGCTTGGTCATTACCATAATGAATATTGTCATAGATACTTCCAGTGAACAACCAAGTATCTTGAAGAACCATTGAGAAGTGTGCTCGCAACTCTTCGCGAGATAAATCGCGCGTATCTACGCCATCATATTTGATGCTGCCGCTACTAATATCATAGAAGCGTTCCAATAAGTTAATTAGGGTTGTTTTTCCAGCACCTGTTGGGCCCACGATTGCGACCATTTCCCCAGGTTTAACATTTAAATTGAAATCTTTCATTAATAATTTCTCTGGTGAATAGCCAAAAGCAACATGTTCAAAAGAAACACGATAAGGACTATCTGTTTCCACTGGTACGCCAGAAGGTTCATCCACCATTTCTTCTTCATCTAATACTTCAAAGACACGTTCTGCCGAAGCCACCGTAGCTTGGATTGTATTCATTAAATTAGCGATTTGAGTAATCGGTTGTGAAAATTGATTGGTATATTGAAGAAATGCTTGGACATCCCCTAAATCCATCATACCATTCGCTACTTTTACGCCACCAAGGACTGCAACAAACACGTAGCCTAGATTTTTGATAAAGTTCATTAAAGGCATAATGATCGCTGAAATAAATTGTGCTTTGCGACCAGCATGATATAATTTTTCATTTTCT
The DNA here is from genome assembly GCF_050533535.1 of Enterococcus sp. DIV2453a. Taxonomy (NCBI): domain Bacteria; kingdom Bacillati; phylum Bacillota; class Bacilli; order Lactobacillales; family Enterococcaceae; genus Enterococcus; species Enterococcus sp. DIV2453a. Next base: position 2,140,569 of record NZ_CP172899.1, read on the forward strand.
TTTTCAAATACTTCTTGATCACTTTCTTCGTGGTTGAAACTTTTTACTACTACGTGACCACCGTAGGTTTCTTCGACTTGGTTATTCAATAATCCTAAGCTTTTTTGTTGAGCCGCAAAATGTTTTTGCGAGCGAGGTGCCACAACCATCACAACAATTAAACTTAATGGCACTGTTGCTAAAGCAATTAGTGTTAACTGCCAGCTAATGGTCAGCATCATCCAAAGTACACCCACAAATGTCACGATACTGGTAATTAATTGGGTTAAGTTTTGTTGTAAAGTACTCGCAATATTATCCATGTCGTTAATTGCCCGTGACATAATGTCCCCATTACTATGAGTATCATAATAGGAAATTGGAACTTTGTTCATTTTCGCTTCTAATTCTTGACGTAATTCATAAACTGTTCGCTGTGAAACACGTGTCATAATTACTTGCTGCAAGAAATTAAAGACAGCAGAAATAAGGTACATGGCAATAACAATTAATAAAATTTGACCGATTTTGTCAAAATCAATTGGAAAAGAAGTTATTTTTAAGCCTTGTTTCATTTCAGCAGCGCCTTTCATGACGCCTTTAAAAATTTCAGTTGTTGCCTGTCCTAATACTTTTGGTGTTTGAATTTGGAAAACGACGGCTGCGATTGCTAATACTAAGACAGCAATAATTGACAGCATTCGTTTAGACATGTACCGAAATAAACGTTTCACTGTTTTCCAGAAATTTTTTGGTTTTGGCCCTTTTGCGCCAATGTTACGTCCTGGTCCCCCGCCCATTGGTCCGCCTTTTGGTCGACTACTCATGCAAGGTCCTCCTCTCTCAATTGAGAATGTACAATTTCTTGATACGTTTGGTTATTCGCTAATAACTCTTCATGCGTTCCTTTACCAACTAATTTCCCTTCGTCTAATACTAAAATTGTCGATGCTTCCATAACCGTACTTACACGTTGGGCTACTAAAACGACAATTGCATCCGTCATCTGCTCTTTTAAGGCTTTTCTTAAATTAGCATCTGTTTTGAAATCCAATGCAGAAAAGGAATCATCAAAAACATAGACATCTGCTGGTTTTACTAAAGCACGAGCAATAGCCAACCGCTGGCGTTGTCCGCCAGAAAAATTACCGCCGCCTTGTTCGACATGACTATCCAAACCTTCTGCCAATTCTGAAACAAACGCCTTCGCCTGCGCGATTTCTAAGGCTTGCCAAATTTCTTCATCGGTCGCATTTGGGGCGCCGTATTGCATATTTTCACGAATCGTTCCTGTAAATAAAACAGCCTTTTGCGGTACAAAGCCAATCATTTCTCGTAAATTATGCTGTGACGTTTCTTTAATGTTTTTACCATTTAGCAAAATTTTGCCAGATTCAACATCATAAAAACGTGGTAAAAGATTAACCAGCGTTGTTTTCCCAGAACCTGTCCCACCAATAATTGCGACCGTCTCCCCAGATTTTGCTGAAAAATCTATATCTTCCAGTGCTAAGTTTTCAGCATGCTGGTAACGATAATTAACATGTTCAAACGCCAATGTTGCTTTGTCGCCTTTTAGAGAGAGTAGTTCTGGATTGGGTACATCTTTGATTTCTGAATCAGTATTTAGCACCTCATTAATCCGATCAGCAGAAGCTTGCGCCCGCGGTACCATGACAAAAATCATGGATAGCATCATGAAACTCATCAGAATTTGCATGGCATAAGTCATAAAGGCGATTAAGTTCCCTACTTCTAGTTGCATTTCCGCAATATAATGACCGCCAAACCAGGTGATTGCAATATTGGTACCACTCATAATGAGTGTCATTAAAGGAATCATCAAAGCGACAATCGTATTCACTTTAATCGCCGTTTGTGTATAATCCTTATTGGCTTCATCAAAACGTTGTTCTTCATAGTTTGCTTTGCCAAAGGCCCGAATCACACGAACCCCTGTCAGTCCTTCACGAAAAACTAAATTTAAACGGTCTGTTTTCTTTTGCATGCTTTTAAATAACGGAACCGCTAAAAACATGATACCACCCACTAAAACAGCCATAATTGGTAAAACATATAGAAAAATTTTCGTTAATTGTGGGTCCTTGTTATACGCCATAAAACTTGCACCAATTAACGTTAAAGGTGCGTTAATCATTAAACGTAAAAACATTTGCATAACCATTTGAATCTGATTGACATCATTGGTTGTTCGTGTAATTAGCGAAGCTGTCCCAAATTTGTCAAATTCATTATTAGAAAAATTTTCAACTTTTCGATAAATATCAGTCCGTAATTTTTTACCTAAACTTTGTGATTCTTTGGTGGCAAAAAAGGTATTTCCAATAGAAGCGACAATGCTAATCAAAGAAAAGCCTAACATGACAACTCCTGTACTCCAAATATAGTTAATATCTCCTTTAGCGACACCGTCATTAATGATATTAGATGTTAATGTGGGCAGATATAAATCTGCGATAATTTGCACGATCATAAATAAAACCGCTGCAAAGACCGACCATAACGACATCCGTTTGACTAGTTTAATCAACTAACTTCTCCTCCTTTTTGCTACTTATAAGCGCCATTTTTCAACCAATTTAATTTCATTTTTAATTGTTTGACTGCTTCAGTTGAATCATAGGCAGTATTTTCTCTTTGTTGACGATACCCATCAACAATTGTTGAGAAAACGGCATGCATCGCCGTCTGCATGAACCATGTGAATTCTTTTGGCGTTTCAATGGTTAATTTCGAACGATCAATTATTTGATAAAGATGTTCTGCATAGGCAGCATGGCCTTTTCTTCCTCTATGCTTATGACAGTGCTGTTTCCTATTTTTTTCCTCTTCTCCAGTCGCTAAATTATCCGTCACCCGACGTGAAGCACGATAATCCATGTTGACAAATAAATTCCGATAGAAAGAAGCATTCTCTCCCGTTAGCACTTCGACAATCATTTTGGAGAAATAGACATCCATGGCTTCGATTAAATCACCATTTTCTGCAATAATTTGTTTCTCTAAATCTCGTTCACTATTTTTTCTTAATGTCGCAAAGTAATAAAAATACAAATCTTCTTTGTTCTCAAAATATTGATAAAAGCTACCGCGAGGAATTTCCGCTAATTTAACAATATTTGCAATTGACGCTTCTTGTAAAGAATGGCGTGAAAATTCAATTTGCGCAGCATCTAATAAGCGTTGTTGCTTTTCTTCTGGCAAATGAAAAAACGTATTCGTAGGCATATTTGTGTTCCTCCCTTTTATGACACATTGTCATATGACACCATGTCATTATAGCACTCTCTATTCAGAATGCAAGTTTTTTACAAAAAAAATCAAGCACCTAGCAAGACAAAATTGATGTTAGATTCTGTCTCACCAGTTGCTTGATTAATAATAGTGTTTGATGCATTCTTGTAACAAGCCAGCGACCTCTTTTATAGGTCCATTGGCATCTATTCGTTGATAATTAGGATATTGTTCCAATTGGTTTTTGATAAGAATTTCTTGATCATAAAGGTTTAAACGTTCTTCAATAATTTTAGGATCAGATTCTCGTTGCTTTAAACGTTGATAAATATTTTCTTTTGAAACGTCAAAAAAAACTGGAATGACGGACTCGCCAAAACGCTCAAAGACCGCTTGAAAGCCTGGAAAAGTTAACGCATTATAGGCTGGATGCTCTTTCGTTGTTTCAACGATGGCAGCTACACCGACACCGTAATAGTTTCCATGGTAAAAATCATACTCCACTAACTGATTGGTTTCAATCAAGGTTTGAAAACTTGCTTTTGTTTCAAAATAGTAATCCACACCATCCACTTCATCCAACCGTTTTTTCCTCGTAGTATGCGAGATAACTTTATAGTTTTTCGGAAAAACCTTACTTGTAATTGCGGTCTTGCCAGAACCACTAGGACCCATAATAACAAAAAATGGATGTTGTAATTGCTTAATCATTAGAAACGCTCCTCTCAGTTGTTTCTATTATAACGTATTGTGCACTATTTTGAAAAATTGACAAAAAAGAGCTTGGGCCAAAAATCACTTTGGATTTTTGGCCCAAGCTTAAAAATTAATAAACGGCGGGAACAGAAGCAACAACCTGCTACGCTTATCTTGTTTTGTTTAATTACAATAACTAGTCTAAGTTTTGTCCATTAGTTTCGATAACTTGTTTGTACCAATTAAACGATTTTTTTTCATAACGGTTTTTAGTACCATTTCCTTCATCGTCTAAATCAACGTAAATAAACCCATACCGTTTACTCATTTCACCTGTGGAAGCACTGACTAAATCGATACAGCCCCACGGCGTATAGCCCATTAAATCGACGCCGTCTGCAACTGCTTCTGCCATTGCTTCAATATGACGACGTAAATAATCAATCCGATAGTCGTCTGCCACATAGAAATTTTCGTCTACTTTATCAATTGCACCTAAGCCGTTTTCCACAATAAATAAAGGTTTTTGATAACGATTATATAATTCATTTAGGGCAATTCGTAAGCCTTCGGGATCAATTTGCCAACCCCATTCACTTGCTTCTAAGAAGGGATTTTTAACGCCGCCTAAAAGATTCCCATTTGCTGTATCGTTGGTAGTGCCAGTAACATCGACAGCAGTCGACATATAATAACTAAAGCCAATGTAATCCACTGGGTATTCTTTTAATAATTCTAAATCTCCTTCTTCAATAATTAAGTCTTTCACAGCATATTTTTGATACATGCGTTCTGCGTATGCTGGATATTCACCACGAACTTGAACATCTGTACAATAATAATTAAACTCTTGGTTTTCAATCATTGTAGCAACTTGATTGACTGGATTCGAATCAATGCCATACGTTGTTGCATAAATAATCATACATCCAATTTTTAATTCTGGATTTAATTCATGGCCAATTTTTACAGCTTTACTACTTGCAACAAATTGATTATGCCAGGCTTGGAAAATGTTTTGATAATCATTGGCTCCATTGCTTTTCACCAATCCTTGACTAAGTGCTGGGAAATGAAAAGCTGAATTAATTTCATTGAATGTCATCCAATAGTTAACTTTTTGGTGGTAACGTGTTAAAACAGTTTCCGCAAAACGTTCATAAAAGTCAACTAATTGACGATTTTTCCACCCGCCGTATTCTTTCGCTAAATGCAGTGGCATTTCATAATGAGAAATCGTAATTACTGGTTCAATGTTATAGCTTAAACATTCATCGATAACCGCATCATAAAATTTCAAGCCGGCTTCATTCGGTTGTGTTTCATCTCCTTGTGGAAAAATACGCGACCACGCAATTGAAAAGCGATAACATTTAAAGCCCATTTTAGCAAACAACGCAATGTCCTCTTTAAAGCGATCATAGTGATCAATTCCTGTATGATTAGGGTAGCGATATTTCGTTTCGTCAATCGTCCAATCAAACGCTTCATCTCCTAAAATAGCGAAACGTTGTTTTCCTCCAGGCATCGCATCTGCCACAGATAACCCTTTACCATCGGCTAAGTAAGCCCCTTCTAATTGATTGGCTGCGGTCGCACCGCCCCATAAAAATCCTTTTGGAAATTTTGTCGTTGTTGTCATACTTGTTCCTCCTCCAATTGTCTTTTATTTAATAATGGCTAAAAAGTCTTCACCATGTAACACGTCTGTTTGGTTCATATCCAAAACATCTAAATAATCATTCGTATTCGTTACCACAATCGGTGTAACTACTGGATAACCAGCTTCTTTAATGGCAGCAATATCAAAAGTAACCAGCAAATCTCCTTTTTTAACAGAATCACCTTGTTTCACTGATAATTCAAAGCCTTTACCATCTAATTCGACCGTATCCATGCCAATATGCATTAATAATTCAACGCCCTCTGTTGTCGTCAAGCCAACAGCATGTCCTGTCGGAAATAATGTGGTGATTTCACCATCTGCGGGTGCATATAGTTTGCCTTCAGTCGGCTCAATTGCAACACCTTTTCCTAAAGCACCTGACGCAAAAACAGGGTCTTGTACTTTTTCTAGCGGTAAAATTTCACCTTGAAGTGGACTTACTAAAATAATTTTGTCTTCTTGATTCGTTTTTACAGGTGCCACCATCTTATCAGTTTCTGTTTTTTCAGTTGCTATTTCTGGATTAGGTTGATCTTCAAAACGTAAGACAAACGTTAAGACAAACGCAATGATAAAGGCAATTCCGGCACCAATTGCACCAGTAATCATCGGTGCAGTATCTTTTGTCTCTGCAGGAATAAAGCCAGGCAAGCTCAACATACTAACCAAGCCAAACGTAAAGTTTTTCACGTGATTCATAGCCACAAATGCTCCACCGATACCGCCACCAATACAAGCTGCAATAAATGGTTTTTTCAATGGTAAAGTCACGCCATATACAGTTGGTTCAGTAATTCCAAAAATAGTCGTAATACTTGAAGACAAAGCCAAACCTTTTAATTTCACATTTTTTGTTAGGAAAAAGACAGCTAAAGCAGCCCCGCCTTGTGCAATAACGGCTGGTAATAACATTGGTACCATCGTATCGCCACCTTGTGTTAAGTTTAACATCATAATTGGTACAAAGCCCCAATGCATACCAAACATTACCAAGACTTGCCACAACGAACCCATTAATAACCCTGCGATAATTGGACTAAAAGCGTAAATTGCGTTGTATCCTTGTCCCAACCAATCGCCGATGACCGTCCCGATAGGACCAATAGCTAAGAAGGTAACAGGTGCCATAATAAGGAAAACAGCTAACGGAACGCAGATAATTTGTAGAAAACTCGGAATTACTTTTTTGAAGAAACGTTCTACATAACTTTGTGCAAAAACAGCCAAAATAATTGGTAAAACCGAAGAAGTATAGCCACTTGGCCCAATAATCACTGGAAGACCAACAAAGCTAATTGTTTTGCCTGCTAAAGCAGTAATGCTGGGATGAACTAAGGCCATCGCCAAAGCAACCGCTAAAAAGGGATTAGTATTGAATTTTTTAGCAGCCGTAAACGCTAACATAATTGGTAAGAAAGTAAATAAGCCATCTGCAATCGAAAAGAGAACAAGATATACGCCTGAAGTGTCAGCTAACCAGCCCATAGTTACAGCTAATGTTAAGAAGCCTTTTAGAACCCCAGCGCCGGCCATTGCACCTAAAAACGGTGTAAAAATAGAAGAAATAATATCAATTAAACGGTTAAAAATATTTCCGCCACTTTCTTTTTCTCTATTATCAGAATCATTACCTAGTCCACTGTTGGCCATCAAATCCTTATAGACATCACTAACGTGACTGCCAATAACCACTTGATATTGTCCTGCACTTTGAACTACCTGAATAACATCTGGGTCAGCATTCAATGCAGCTGTATCTGCTTTATTTTCATCTTTTAATTTAAAACGTAAGCGCGTAGCACAGTGAACAACACTATTAACGTTGCCTTCGCCCCCAACAGCTTTTAACACACGTGCTGCAATTTCTTGATTTTTACTCATCTCTAGATCCTCATTTCCATTAATTTTTAATATCAAAAAAACCTACATTGAAAAAGAGCCAGATCCTTCTCTTCACAGCTGCGCAGTCTGCGAAAATCATTATCGGTTTTTCAATCTAGGTTTTGCCTGCATTATCAGTAACAATCCGCGATTATTGGTTGTTATGCTTTTTTATCATTGACCACTCTTTGGATATGAATGGTTAAATAAATCATTTCCGCTTGATCAATTGGTCGATCATAGCTTTTTAATAAATACTCATTAATACGTTGGACCGCTTGAAACGCCTTAGGATACTTTCCTTGGACCAATGCAAAAAGAAATTCGTCCTCCTCATCATGCGCTTCTTGTTTTAAATAACGTTGCGCAAAATATTGAAGATGTGTAACAATTCGTTGATAGTTCAATGAATCTTCATCAAACACCTGTCCAAAGTAGCGACTAATAATCGTTAAAATATCACGAACCATCTTGGTTGCTTCCATGGTAACTTCCATATTGCCATTTCCTTGTTCAGCATTCACAATATGAAAAGCAATGAAGCCCGCTTCATTTTCTGAAAATTGAACCCCTAGCTTTTCAGCAATAATCGCTAATGCTTGCTTTGCGATTTCAAATTCTTTAGGATAAAATTTACGTGTTTCGAATACAAGAGGATTCGGAATATCAATTCCTTCTTTGGCTCGAAGTAACGCATAGTGAATATGATCCGTTAAAGTTAAATAAATATTTGATGAAAGCTCAATCGCTAGCGTTGTTTCTGCTAAATCAACGATTTGTTTGACGACTTCTACTTCTTTGGTGGGGACGTCTTCAAACAGCTGCTGGAATTGTCCTGCCATAGCGGAGTCCTTTAACACGAATTCCTTTTCAACATAATCTGGATTGATCGTGTCTCCAATCTTCTTTTGAAAGGCTAAGCCGCGTCCCATATAAACAATTTCTTCGCCTTGCTCATTTCTTGAAAGCACGACATTATTATTTAAAACTTTTTCAATCCTCATGATGAATGCAACCTCACTTTTTTATAAAAAAAGCCCAGAATCCCTCCACTGATTGTGTTAATGGAAGACTCTGGTTTTGCCTGCAAAGCAGTAACAATCCTTATTTACAAAGTAATAATAGCATGCTTTTTTTTAATATGCAAGCCTTTCCAAAAAAATATTTTTATTTATTTTTTACTCTGTTGATCCATTTAAAAAAAAAGTTTACTAAAAGTAAAAAAAAGACTTGCTTTCTCTTACTTTTTATTAGTAAAATAGAGATGTTGAATTTTTAAACTATTTATTTTAAGGAGATTACACAATGTCAAAATTATTAGTTGTTAAAGCACATCCATTAACAAAAGAAGAATCACGCTCAGTTCGTGCGTTAGAAACATTTTTAGCTTCATACCGTGAAACAAATCCATCAGACGAAATCGAAATTTTAGATGTTTATGCACCAGAAACAAACATGCCGGAAATCGATGAAGAATTATTATCTGCTTGGGGTGCACTTCGCGCTGGCGCAGCGTTTGAAACATTAAGCGAAAACCAACAACAAAAAGTGGCTCGTTTTAATGAATTAACTGATCAATTTTTATCTGCAGACAAAGTAGTAATTGCTAATCCAATGTGGAACTTAAACGTACCGACACGCTTAAAAGCTTGGGTAGATACAATCAACGTTGCTGGAAAAACATTCCAATATACTGCAGAAGGACCAAAACCTCTAACAAGTGGTAAAAAAGCCTTACACATCCAATCAAATGGCGGCTTCTACGAAGGAAAAGATTTTGCTTCTCAATACATTAAAGCGATTCTAAACTTTATTGGTGTTGATCAAGTCGACGGATTATTCATCGAAGGAATCGATCATTTCCCTGATCGTGCGGAAGAACTTTTAAATACTGCCATGACCAAAGCAACTGAATACGGTAAAACATTCTAAATTTTCCGAGTGATTTACAGCAAAAAGAGACAAGCAGTTCATTCACTGCTTGTCTCTTTTGTTACGTAGATTCTTGTTGATCTGGCTTATCTTCATCATACAAACCGGAAACAATTTGGTACCACTCAAAAATGTGTGTAATTATCACCTTAGCTGCGGCATAAACAGGAATTCCTAAAATCACCCCGACAATCCCAAATAGTTTACCAGACGTTAATAAAACAACCAAAATGGTGACTGGATGAATGGATAACTGACTGCCTAGGACAAGTGGTGAAATAAACCGACCTTCGACCGTTTGCTCAATGGCAAAAACAATCAAGACTTTAATTAACAAGGCTGGCCCACTGACAATTCCTAAAAAGACTGCTGGAATCATTGCTAAAAATGACCCTAAATAAGGGATTAAATTTAAAAAGCCTGCTGCAATACCTAAAGTGACTGCATAATCTAAGCCAATGACAGAAAAACCAATCATAAACATAATTGCCACTGCGAAAGCGACAGTTAACTGTCCTCTAATATAAGAAGAGACTTGATCATTGACTTCTGCAAGAACTTTTAAGGTTGGTTTACGCATCTTCACTGGTAAAAACTTCATTAAATATGGCGCTAAGTTTTTGCCATCTTTCAGTAAATAAAATAGAATAAACGGCATCGTAATGATGGCGACAAAGATCGTAGCCACCGCCCCAAAGAAATTACCAATTCCTTGTACTGTGAACGTTGAGACGTTTTTAATGATGGTACCTAACGAACTGACAACTTTATCGCCTGCCGCTTCAAGTTGTTCTCTAAATTGCGCGAAAAGTGGATCACTTAATATTTCCTGCGATTTTTGATCAATTGTATCAATATATTGAGGAAAATGATTCACAAAGCTGACAGATTGCTCACGAATTTTAGGAACGATTACAATACCACCCCAAATGAGTAGTGCCACAATTAAAATAAATAGGCCGATAATACTCCAGACACGTGAGATTTGTTTTTTCTCTAAATAATCGACAATTGGATTTAATAAATAATATAAAATCCCCGCCATAATTACTGGTAAGCCGACAACGCCGAAAAACTGCCAGACGGGCTTAAATAAATAAGAAACTTTCGTAAAAGTTAGAATAATTAACAGCACCAATAAGACAATCAGTAAGGCTGTTACTACTTGATTATTTAAAAACCAACGCCAAAACCAAGACAGGCGTTTATCAGTCGTTTGTTTTTTATCCATTGATTCACGCTCCATTTACTAAATAATCAATTGTTGTTCCAATAGTTATCTTTGGTAACTGATGGGGCGTTAAATAAACACCATTTCGGATAACATCATCCTCATCGGTTGGTGCATCAGCAAAGATTAAAGTGCTGTGAGCGATACTCTGCAAGTTACTATTGGCAAAAGAACCCACTTTTGTGATTGTATAGTTTGTATCGCCAATTTTCAGATGATCTCCTTCTGCCAAGGTAACTTGGTCTTTTTCTGGGAATGATTGAATAACTGCATGTTGCTTCAAGGTATCGGTAGCAGTTTCTCCAAAAAGAATAATCATTTTTTCTGAATCATCGATTGCATGTTTGCCTATTTCTGTTACGGTTGCTTGCATCTTCCATCCCACTCCTTCATTATCTTACTTCTATTATTATAGCATAGAATAAAATAGATATTCAGGAAAAAGAAAAGGCGGTGAACAATCGTCAATTGACTTTTGTTCACCGCCTTAAAATAAGTTTTTATTTAAAGAAGTTCATAATATGAGTCCAAATTTTTTCATCAAAGACATCCATTGGATTCCCATTTCCAATCAAACCATAACCAATCATTGTTCCCACAACAAATAAGATAATGACTAACGAAATGACCACTAGAATTTTCAATAATGTTACTAAAATATAACGAAATGAACTCATACGTTTGACTCCTTTAGATTACTGTCGTTGCTTGTTTTTCTTCAATTTTTTCATCATTGACACGTTCAACGTTCGCGCCTAATTTTTGAAGTTTTTTATGGAACTCATAATAGCCACGATCTAAATATTTCAAATTAGAGACACGTGTAATGCCATTTGCACGTAACCCTACTAAAATCAATGCGGCAGCTGCCCGTAAATCAGTGGCTTCCACTGCTGCTCCTTGTAACTCGTTGCCACCATTAATAACGGCAATGTTGCCGTCAATTTTTAAGTCAGCGTTCATTCGACGCATTTCCTCTAAGTGTTGGTAACGATTTTCAAAGACTGTTTCTGTCACGATGCTTGTTCCTTCAGCAAACATTTGGATCGCTGTCATTTGTGCTTGCATGTCTGTTGGGAAACCAGGATGCGGCATTGTCTTAACATCTGTTGGTTTTAGATGTTTTGGTCCAATTACACGGATGCCGTTTTCTTCTTCTTCAATGATTGCACCCATTTCAGTTAATTTAGAAATTAGCGGACGATTATGTTCAGAAATTGCTTCTTCAATTAAAACATTTCCCTCAGTCATTGCTGCAGCTACCATGAACGTACCTGCTTCAATTCGATCTTGAACGATTGAATGCTCTACGGCATGTAATTTATCGACGCCTTCGATACGCATCGTTTCTGTTCCAGCACCGATAACATTGGCCCCCATTTTGTTTAAAATGTTTGCTAAGTCAACGATTTCAGGTTCACGAGCGACGTTTTCAATGATGGTTGTTCCTTTCGCACGAACAGCAGCCATCATAATGTTTTGCGTAGCGCCGACACTTGGGAAGTCTAAGTAAATAGTGTTACCGATTAGTTCATCCGCAATTGCTTCAATATAACCATTTTTTTGGATGATTTTTGCACCTAATGCTTGGAAGCCTTTTAAGTGTAAATCAATTGGTCGTTTCCCAATGGCACAGCCACCTGGCATTGCCACTTTGGCATGGCCATTACGAGCCAATAAAGGTCCCATTACAACGATAGAAGCACGCATTTTACTAACGTACTCATAGTTTGCTTCGATCCCTAAAGGTTGTGTTGCGTCTATTGTTACTTCATTCGCGTCTTCATCAAAATCAATGGCTACATTCAAATGCTTAATTACTTGATTCATTGTAAATACATCAGATAAAATTGGTACATTTTTTAAAGTAGTAACGCCTTCTTCAGCTAAAAGAGTAGCTGCTAAAATTGGTAAAACAGCGTTTTTGGCGCCTTCAATTTTTACAGTTCCTTCTAATTTTGTATTACCACCATGAACAATAATTTGTTCCATTTTGTTCCCCCCAAAAAAATGAGAATAGGTATTCCTATTCAAAATCTTTACTATTATACCATTATTCAACTAAAAATTGTACCTTTTTTTATTTTTCAATTTTTAAGGAAAATACACAATGAAAAGATTTCGACAAAGCGCAATCAATTCTAAAGCAAACGAGCTAACTGTGTATCCGATAGCGATGGCGAAAAATACCATCAACATTCTAATTTGCGGTGTAAATTGGGTTTTGAAAAATTGCTCAATACGCAATGATTGCAACGCCCAAAAACTTATGTAAATGAACATAAGATGACTAACGATTCGAACAATAGCATCTACTCCATAGTATTGCATAAGGAGCCTCCTTTTTTCTAACGTAGGAACATTTTATCACAAAATAATAAAAACCGATAATTAATCCACTTGAAATGCCAAAATTTGACACTATTTATTAAAAAATACGAAGAAATAGAGTTTAAGGCACCTGACTCAATAGCAAGCGCCTTAAACTCTACAAAAGTGACTGAATCCTTCAGCCTTTTTTACCCATGTTTCGATACGTTGATCCGGTTGATTGCACGATGCAAAGCAACAGTCGCACGACGTAGTTGATCGCGGTCGTCTTTTGCTTTGGCTTCTTCAATTAAACGTTCTGCTCGTTGTTTTGCTCGTTCAGCACGAGGTACATCGATATCTCGTTCACGTTCAGCACTATCGGCAATAATAGAAACGACATTATCACGGACTTCCATGATACCACCATTTACAGCTACCCAGTCAACATGTGTATCTGAATCGGTCCGTTTGATGCGGACTTCATCAATCGCTAGCGGAACGATGATTGGCGCATGTTTTGGTAAAATACCAATTTCACCATCTGTTGTTTTCGCCACAACGATTTTTGCATGGTGGTCATAAACTAGACCATTCGGCGTTACTACATTCACAGTAAGACTATCCATTGTGTTTGCCGCCTTTCTAGTAGTTTAATTGTTTCGCTTTTTCGATGGCATCTTCAATTTTACCGACACTACGGAAGGCTTCTTCTGGCAGATTATCATGTTTACCTTCAAGAATTTCTTTAAAGCCACGAACTGTTTCCGCAACTGGTACATAAGAACCAGGTTGACCTGTAAATTGTTCAGCAACGTTAAAGTTTTGAGATAAGAAGAATTGAACACGGCGTGCGCGACCAACAAGTACTTTTTCGTCATCTGATAATTCGTCCATCCCTAAAATAGCGATGATATCTTGTAATTCACGGTAACGTTGTAAAATATGTTGCACTTCGGTAGCCACTTCGTAGTGTTCTTCTCCAACAATTTCAGGAGCCAAGGCACTAGAAGATGAAGCTAACGGATCTACCGCTGGATAAATCCCTTGTTCGGTTAATTTACGTTCCAAGTTAGTTGTTGCATCCAAATGGGCAAACGCTGTTGCTGGCGCTGGATCGGTATAGTCATCGGCTGGAACATAGATTGCTTGAATAGAGGTAATTGATCCTTTTTTCGTTGAAGTAATCCGTTCTTGTAATTGTCCCATTTCAGTCGCTAAGGTTGGTTGGTAACCAACGGCTGACGGCATCCGACCTAAAAGGGCAGAAACTTCTGAACCGGCTTGGGTGAAACGGAAAATGTTATCAATAAATAATAGCACGTCTTGTCCTTCCACATCACGGAAATATTCAGCAATCGTTAACCCAGTTAAGGCCACACGCATCCGTGCACCTGGTGGTTCGTTCATTTGACCAAAAACCATGGCTGTTTTTTCAATAACGCCTGAATCTTTCATTTCATAGTACAGGTCGTTCCCTTCACGTGTCCGTTCACCAACACCAGTAAAGACGGAAATCCCTCCATGTTCTTGGGCAATATTATGAATTAATTCTTGAATTAAGACGGTTTTACCAACACCGGCACCACCGAAAAGTCCGACTTTACCACCTTTTAGATAAGGTGCTAATAAGTCAATAACTTTAATCCCTGTTTCTAAAATTTCATTACTGGTACTTAATTCATCAAATGCTGGCGCTTTTTTATGAATCCCACTACGTTCAGCATCTGCAGGGAATGGCGCTTCTAAGTCAATTGTGTCTCCTAAAACGTTAAACACACGACCCAATGTATCTTTACCAACAGGAACTGAAATTGATTTTCCTGTATCGATAACTTCCATTCCACGTTGTAAACCATCTGTCGATTCCATGGCGATAGAACGAATCACTCCATCACCTAGTTCTAAAGCGACTTCAAGTACTACTTTTTGTTTTGCTTCGCCATTTTTATAAACGACTAAAGCGTTGTTAATATCGGGTAAGGATTGATCTAATGAAAATTCCACGTCAACAACGGGACCGATTACTTGAACAATCTTTCCTGAACTCATAATTTCTTTCCTCCAGTCTTCATAAAGTCACACGCTTTGAACGTTTTTATACACGTTCAAACGTAAGACTAGATTATTCTAGTGCAGCTGCACCAGCAACAATTTCTGTAATTTCTTGGGTAATCGCCCCTTGACGAGCACGGTTATAAGAAATTGTTAAATCGCTAATAATATTTTGCGCATTGTCAGTGGCTGTTTTCATGGCGGTCATCCCAGCAGCATGTTCTGCTGTTTTCGCATCAATGATCGCCCCATAAATTAAGCTTTCTGCATATTGTGGTAATAATTGATCCAAGATTGCTTCAGGTGAAGGCTCTAAAAGATATTCTTGTTCGTAAGAGGTCGCCTCTGATGGATCTAAATCAGTAATTGGCAACATTTTTTCCACACGAAACTGACTCGTTAGTGAGTTAACGTGGTGATTATAACAAACATACAATTCATCAAACACTTCGTTTTGGTACATAGTCGTTGCCGTTGTCACAATCTTACGGACTTCTTCAAACGTTGGTTGATCCGTTAAGCCTCTTAGCTCATAGGAAACATCGATTCCGCGTGCTTTAAAGAAATCCGCCCCTGTACCACCAATGGCGATTAAGGCATATTCTTTATTAGAATCATGGTCTTCTTGAATCATACTCATGGTTTGTTTTAAGATTGAGCTATTGTAGCCACCAACTAACCCTTTGTCAGAAGTGATAACGATATAGCCTGTTTTTTTGACAGGTCGTTGTGCTAACATCACATGATAGTTCCCTTCACTAAGAGAAGATTGTTCTGTTTCACGTAATTCACTTAACTGAGCAGCTACTAAATGCGTAACGACACTACGAATTTTTGAAGAATATTCTTGAAAGCTTTTAGAGGCGCCTTCTGACTTTGTCAATTTGGCTGCAGAAACCATTTGCATCGCTTTAGTAATTTGGCTTGTCTTTTTTGTTGATGCAATGCGTTGTTTGATTTCATTTAATGAAGCACCCAATGTTGCTCACCTCTCTTATGCGTTATCGATTTTTTCTAAAGCTTCTTTGGCTGAATCTCCGCTGTTGTTTGCCGCTGCAAACATTTCAGAAAACTCTGTAATCGCTGCATCTAATGCATCAGTATCTGGTAAGTCTTTCGTTGTACGAATGGTTTCCAATAAGTCTGCATGTTTGCCATCAAAATAATCGAATAAATCTTGTTCAAAGTGTAAAATTTTATCTACGCTCACGCTATCTAAAAAGCCGTGTGTTAACGCATATAAAATTAAGACTTGTTTTTCTACAGGCAGTGGCGCATGTAGTTTTTGTTTTAAAATTTCTACCGTACGACGACCACGGTTTAATTTAGCTTGTGTTGCCGCATCTAAATCAGAGCCAAATTGTGTAAAGGCTTCTAACTCACGGTAACTAGCTAAGTCTAAACGAAGCGTTCCGGCAACTTTTTTCATTGCTTTGATTTGCGCTGATCCTCCGACCCGAGAAACAGATAACCCAGCATCAACGGCTGGACGAGTGCCTGCATAGAACAGGTCGCTTTCTAAGAAAATTTGTCCATCAGTGATTGAAATAACGTTTGTTGGAATATAAGCAGAAATATCGCCTGCTTGTGTTTCAACGAATGGTAAGGCTGTCATTGAACCGCCACCTAATTCATCACTTAATTTAGCTGCACGTTCTAATAAACGTGAGTGTAAATAGAAGACATCCCCTGGATAAGCTTCACGACCTGGTGGACGGCGTAATAGTAGAGAAAGTTCACGATAAGCCACGGCTTGTTTTGATAAGTCATCAAAAATAATTAAGACATGTTTGCCGTTATACATGAATTCTTCACCCATTGCAGTTCCTGCATATGGTGCAATGTAAAGTAATGGTGCTGGTTGTGAAGCCCCTGCAGTCACAACGATTGTATAATCTAAGGCACCAAATTTACGAAGTGTTTCTACTTGGTTACGAACAGTAGATTCTTTTTGACCAATCGCTACATAAATACAAATTACATCTTGTCCTTTTTGGTTAATAATTGTATCAATTGCAATGGATGTTTTCCCTGTTTTACGGTCTCCAATAACCAATTCCCGTTGTCCACGACCAATTGGTACGAGGGCATCAATGGCTTTTAAGCCAGTTTGCATTGGTTCAGCAACAGATTGACGTTGCATAACACCGGGAGCTGTTGCTTCCACAGGACGTGTTTTGTCTGTTTTAATTTCGCCTAAACCATCTAATGGTTGACCTAATGGATTAACAACACGGCCAATCAAAGCTTCCCCAACGGGTACTTCCATGATTTTGCCTGTGCGTTGTACTTTATCTCCTTCACGAATGGTTTCAAAATCGCCAAGGATAATAATCCCTACATCATTTGTTTCTAAGTTTTGTGCCATTCCGTATGAACCGTTTGAAAACTCAACAAGTTCTCCACTCATGGCATTTTCTAAACCGTGGGCGCGGGCAATTCCGTCACCGACGTAAGTGACTGTTCCAACTTCTTCAACAGCAAGCTGTTGTTGATAGTTTTCGATTTGTTCTTTAATCAAGGCACTGATTTCTTCTGCTTTGATAGCCATTCAATTCACCTCTTTGTAGTCCTAAAGATTATTTTAATAACTTCTGCTGCATATGTTCTAATTGTTTGCGGATGCTGCCATCGATTACTTGATGGTTTGCTTCAATAACCACTCCGCCAACAATTGACGGGTCAATTAAATTGACTAAATGCGCTTGTTCATACCCTAATAATTGGGCAGCTTTTTCTTCCATTGCTTGATGTTGTTCTTTTGATAAAGGAATGGCTGTTGTCACTGAACCCAAAATTAGTCCTTGGTGCTCATCATAACGTCGTTCATATTCATCAATCATCAAGAGCAGATCATACATGCGACGATATTCGTAAACCACTCGCAAAAAGTTTTGCATCATTTCACTAAAACCTGTTACTAGTTTTTCCATGATGCTGTCTTTTTCATAAGGTTCTAAGCGATCATCACTTAAAATATCGCCAATACCAGGTACTTGGTGATAGACTTCGCGAAGCGTCAATAATTCTTGATAAATTGCTTCAGCTTGGTTCTTTTCAACTGCCAACTCAAACAAAGCCTTGCCGTAGCGTTTACCAACTGTATATTTATCTAGTTTCATTTGCTTTACCTAAACTTTCAATATAAGAATCAATCAATGCTTCATGTGCATCTGGTGTTAATTCTTTATTTAAAATTTTGGCTGCAATTTGAAGAGAAAGATCTGCCACTTCATTTTTTACTGAAGACAATGCTTCTTCACGTTCTTGAGAAATATCTGTCCGAGCTTTTTCGCGTAGGCGAGTAACTTCCGCAGTTGTTTCTTTTAATGTTTTTTGGCGAGTCTGTTCTCCACTTTCTTTCGCGTTTTTAATAATTTCAGCTGCTTCTGATCTGGAAGAAAGTAATTGTTGTTGACGTTCTTTTTCCATTTTCGCTGCTGCTACGCGAGATTGTTCTGCAGAGTCTAAATCGTTGGCAATTTTTTCTTCACGTTGTGTCAAAATATCTACGATTGCTCCCCATGCATATTTCTTTAATAAGAGCATCAAGATTAAAAATGCACCACTGACAACAATCATCGTGCCTAGTGTGGTACTAGGAGCCGTTTCACCGACTACCAATGTAGTAAGTAGCATGAAGTCTCAACTTCCTTTCCTGCAAAAATCGATTTAGCTTCTTCAACTGCTTTATCACCAGCTATTGAAAAGGCTAAAGATAGAAGAAAGCAGTGACGGTCCCGATAATAATCAGCGTCCTGCCTCCATTTTATTGCTTATCTGAATAAAAGTAATAAAGAAACAACGACACCTAAAATTGGCACAGCTTCAATTAAAGCGACCCCGATAAACATTGTTGTTCTTAATTGACCAGACATTTCTGGTTGACGAGTCATTGACTCGATTGTTTTTGAAATAACTTGTCCGTTACCGATAGCGGCTCCGATAGCTGAACCGAAAATTGCAATTGCTGCTGCGATAAAATTTAATCCTTCCATTGTGTAAAATCCTCCTAAAAGATAATTTTTGTCCTTCGTATTTCTTGATTATTCTTCTGTTTCAATTTTGTGTGACATATAAACCATTGAAAGTGTCACAAAGATAAACGCTTGGATACATCCAATAAAGATTGAGAATGCTACCCAAATCATTTCTAGCGGAATCGCTAGTGGGATAACCCATAATCCGACGCTTGCTACGGTTCCAGCAATTAAGCCCAATAGAACTTCGCCGGCAAAAATGTTTCCGTACAAACGCAAGCCTAATGTTAATAGATTCGTGAATTCTTCCATTAATTTTACCGGTAGTAAGAAACCAACGGGTCTTAAATAACTATTAACTAGATAGCCTTTAAAACCAAAGCGTTTCATACCAAAGAAGTGTGTTAAGACAATCATCATCATCGCTAACGTTAAGGTTACGATTGGATCGGCGGTTGGACTTTTCCAAACGCTGAGATCGTCGCCCACAACGATTTTTGTAACGAGACCCAAGATGTTTGAAACAAGCACAAACATGAAAAGGGTAAACGCCATTAAATGAAAATTGCTCACTTCTTTACGAGGTAAATTGTCTGTAATGATTCCACGAATAAAATCTACTAACCATTCGATGACCGTTTGTTTGCCTTTAGGTCGTAGCTTCATATTTCTCGTACAAGCATAGACAAAGGCGAAAACAATGATACACGTCAACAGCACCATCAAAACAATGGTTCCATCAAACCAAATTGGTCCGATATTGAAGAGTAATTTCTTCTCTTCCAAATCAATTCACCTCTTTTCCAACAATCTTTCAGAAGTTTCATCCTACTCCTGAGTGATAATCCCTGGCAAAGCTATCGTACCACCACTTGTTGATAATTTACAAATAGTTTACTTTTAAAATTTCATGTGTTGAAAATTGGTTGGAAAACCTTTTCCATAAACCAATCTAATGCAGGGTGGTACTGCTTTCCGAAGCGATTAAAAAATGAATCATTTACATTCATTTACTCAACACTTACCAGATTTTACACCTAATCCGAAGAAAGGCAAGCAAATATGCGAAAAAGAATAAATTTACATTTTTAACGTCGGTTATTTTTTAATGTTCGGCTGATTTGTCGGTCAACTTCCTTACGTTTCAAGTCTTCACGCTTGTCGTACTGCTTTTTCCCTTTAGCTAAACCAATCAAAACTTTGGCATAGCCGTCTTTAATATAGACCTTCAAAGGTACTAATGTGATACCTGTATTTTTGGTTTCGCCGATTAACTTATTAATTTGTTTTTTGTGTAATAATAATTTTCTGGTACGTAATGGGTCATGATTAAAAATATTGCCCTGTTCATATGGACTAATATGAACATTATACAAAAAGGCTTCTCCGTTTCGAATTCGTGCAAAACCATCTTTTAAATTGATACGACCATTTCGAATAGATTTGATTTCTGTTCCTTGTAAAACAAGCCCAGCTTCAACCGTATCGATAATTGAATAATCATGTCTAGCTTTGCGGTTTTGTGCGATTAATTTTCCTTCCCCTTTTGGCATAAGCGACCTCCTCTACTTCTTCTTTTTCCCTTTTTTATTTTTTTGTTTCATTGCTTCTTTATAAAAAGGTTGTTTTTTGCCTTTGCCTTTTTTCTTATTTTTCTTTTTCTTACCATCAAATGATTCATCTTTTTTATTTCTTCGTTGATTATTTGACCGAGTTGAAGAATTGGCTTTACCTTTTTTACGTCCTTTTGGTCCTTCGACTGGCGCGACTTCCTCAGCTGAAATCAATTCAAAATCAACTTCTCTTGTTTCTGGATCAGCTTTTTCAACACGGATTTGAACTTTCTGACCAATTTTCAAAGTCATTCCCGTCCGTTCACCAACTAACGCCATATGATTTTCAATAAAGTGGAAATAATCTTGTTTTAAGTTGTTCACGTGAATTAAGCCTTCTATTGTATTAGGCAGTTCCACAAAGATACCAAATTTTGTGACTGAGCTGATAATCCCGTCATACGTTTCTCCCACTTTATCTACCATAAATTCGGCTTTCTTCATGGCGTCCACTTCACGCTCTGCATCAACTGCGCGACGTTCCATACTTGAACTATGATTGGCAATTTCTGGTAATGCTTCGTTCCATTTTTCTTGATTTTTTTCAGATTGATCTTGGCTATAGCTGCGAATCAAACGATGCACAATTAAATCTGGATAACGACGTATTGGTGAAGTAAAATGCGTATAATATTCAGCAGCCAACCCATAGTGTCCGTAGTTGTCTTCTGAGTATTTCGCTTGTTGCATACTTCTTAGCAACATCGTATTGATAACCACTTCTTCCGGCTTATTTTCAACTTGCTCTAAAACTTTTTGTAAATCTTTTGGTGAAATGTTTTCTTTTGTTCCTTTAACAAGAATGCCAAGTACTGCAGCAAAGTCAAAGAAACGTTGCATTTTTTCTTCTTTTGGTTGTTCATGAATCCGATAAATAAATGGCAGTTTTAAGTCATGATAATGACGTGCCACAGTTTCATTCGCTGCCAACATAAAGGATTCAATTAATCGTTCACCCACGCCACGCGTGCGTAAAAGAATATCTTGGGGATGACCATTTTCATCAACTAGGACTTTGGCTTCACGATCTTCAAAAGAAATCGCACCACGGCGCATACGCATCTCTTCTAATATATGGTGCAGCTCGCCCATCTCTTTAAACATGGGAACTAGCTCTTTGTAGCGTTCTAACGTTTCAGGTTTTTGCTCTTCTAAAATTTCATTGACTGCTGTATAGGTCATTCGCTCCGTTGTTTGGATTACACTTTGGAAAATTTCATGCGAAATAACTTCTCCTTCTGGTGTAATTTCCATCTCACAACTCATGGTTAAACGTGGAACATGTGGGTTTAGCGAACAAATCCCATTTGATAATCGCTGCGGAATCATTGGCACAACTCGGTCTGTCAAATAGACACTTGTGCCACGTTCATACGCTTCCATATCCAATTGGCTTCCTTCAGTTACATAATAAGAAACATCTGCAATATGCACCCCTAAAAAGAAATTACCATTTGCTAACTTTTGTACCGTTACTGCATCATCTAAATCTTTCGCATCTTCTCCATCAATCGTCACAATCAACTGATCACGTAAATCCCGACGACCGACTAAATCGCTTTCTGCAATAGTTTCTGGTACTTGGTCCGCTTCAGCCAAAACTTCATCAGGAAATGCTGTGGGAATTCCATGAGCCACCACGATTGATAAAATATCCATTCCTGGATCATTTTTATGACCAATCACTTGTTTGACTAGTCCTTCCATACTTGTTGGATATTCTTGATCTGGATAATAGGTAATTTCAGCAATGACAATGCTACCATCTACTGGCTTAATCCCTTCAGGTGCAATTGATACAGTATACTGATTCAATTTCTTATCTTTGGGAATCATGTAGCCATACAGTCCCATTTCTGCCATTTCTTCTTCACTATATGCCACAAATTCTCCGACAACTTGGCTCACTGCTCGCTCTTTAATTTCTTTGACTTTACCTTCTGCGCCGCGATCTGAAAAAGGATCCGCATGTTGGATCACGTCGATTAAAACCGTGTCCCCATCCATTGCAAAGTTCGTTGCCTCTTTCGGAATGTAAACATCTGGTTCTTCAGGATCGATGGTTACAAAACCAAAGCCTCGTTCATTTGCACGAAACGTTCCTTCTATTAATAAGTCTTTCATTGGTAACAGGACTTTGCCTTTTTTGTTGAAACTAACTGACTTTTCTCGTTCCATTTGTGCAATGGTTTGCACTAAAATTTTAAAATCTGAACTTTTTTCTAAATTCAAGCCTTGTGCAATTTCTTCCATTGAAAAGCTTTTCTTTTTTTGGCTTTCCATGAAATGTAAAATTTGCTCTTTAATTGTTTGTTTTGTCATTATTTCTCCTCATTCCAAGGTAGTGTTGCTAAAAATTGCACCACATCTTGCTCTAATTGTTTGTGTTCTCCACTCACCGTAATGACATGTCCGCTGTTTGGGTACCATTGTAAGGTCACACGTGCTTGTGTTAGCGCTTGGGCCGTTTGATAGACGCCCATTGGCTCAATCATTTCATCTTTGCCAGCTTGCGCTAAGAAAAGAGGTGCGTGGATTTTGTTTAGTTTGTCAGCCGTCTGACTAGCAATCGTTTCAATCGCTCCTAATTGTTGTTTGACTCGTTGCTCAATCGATTGCAACCGGCTTTGTTGTTCCTCTGCAGGAACTTCTGCGATTTTCATCACATTTTCTGCGTATAATACAAAATTTTCTGGGACTTTATTTTCGACAGGGTAGATCGGTGAACAGAAAAATCCACCACCAATTAATCCTGTTAATTGTTCCGTTAATGCATGCATACTGAAAATCCCGCCCATTGATAAACCAAAAATAGCAATTTCTTGGTAACCTCTTTCTCTCAAAAAAGCGACTGCTTCTTGTGTATCTTGCCACCATTGTTCCGTTGTTTGATCTAAAATATCTTCAGGAACTAGCGTGCCATGTCCTGAAAAATTAGGCGAATAGACAGTATAATTTTCTTTTTCTAAACGTCTGCTTAACATCCGTACATCATTACTGCTGCCAGAATAAGCGTGTAATAAAAGGACCGCCCGTTTTCCTTTTTCTGAAAATAACGGCTTCGGTAAATTGATTTTTTTTGCCACTTCGCTCACCTCAGCTTCATTCTATCATATTCTCAAAAGAAAACCTTCCGAAATGATAAGTTTCAAAGACTTTTTCAGAAAGAAAAAGAACAGAAAAATAAGTGTCCGCACTCATCTCTCTGTTCTAAACTTGTCATTTTAAAAGATTACGTACTTATTTTGAAGATAAGAACGCCAAAACAAATAATAAAATCATCCAAATTGCGCCAAGAACTGCTGTTGAGCGTTGCATAACAGCTTCAAAACCGCGCGCTTTTTGCTTCCCAAATAATTTATCTGCACCGCCAGTGAAGGCACTTGCTGCACTGTTTTGTTTGCTTGGTTGCATCATAACAGTAATGACGATTAAAACAGATAAGATGATGACCAACGTTAAGATTAGATTATACATGCGTTAATTCTCCTTTTTATACAAATATGCGAAATTCATCTACTTTAATGTAGCATATTTTATCTGTAAACACCAGTGAAATTTAATGTCTTTCCCTATTTGTCTCTAATAGCAACAGCCGCAAGTAGGAATCAGATTTCTACTTGCGGCTGTTGCTAGTTTCTTCTTTATTTTCTCAATACGTCTCCGTATTCAGGTTTAGTATCAAATTCTTTTTTGGCAAATGGACATAGCGGAATAATTTTTTTATGCTCTTTTCTCGCTTTTTCAACACCGGCTAAAACAAGTTTTTCAGCTAATTTTTGTCCACGATAAGTTGGATCAACAAACGTATGATCAATAATCATCATGCTTTCGCCAGCATCTGACCAAGTCATTTCACCAATTTCTTGGTTTTCATCGTTATATAGAGCAAAACGATTGTTTTCTTCTTTAATTTGCATATTCGTTCCCTGCTTTCCGAATATATTTTAGAGCGCCACTTGGACATGAATCAACTACAATCATGTCATTTTCAACACTTCCGTTATCTGGAATAATCCATGGTTTCCGACCAACTTCAAAGACTTCTGGATTTCCGCGAACACAATTACCAATATGTTCACAAATATCTTTATTATAAAAGATATCAATTCCTTCCCCCGTATATTTACGGTAGCCTTCTTTTAATAGTTGTTCTTCCGTGACTGGTTGCCCATCTATTTGGTTTCCTTTCATTGCACAATCTCTCCCCTGTAACTTATTAATATTAAAAACGTACCTTTATTTTACCACTAAGCTGGACATTCAGGCAATTAATTGTTCCACCTTACTTGCCAATTCGACGAGCACGCAAAGCAGATAAGATTGACACAGTGTCCACGACTTCTTGTAGCATAGCCCCGATTAGCGCCGGAATGATCCCGGTACTAGCAATTAGCATTAGTAAAACGCAGATAAAAATTCCGATTAATACAGATTGTTTGGCAATTTTCATGGTATCTTGGGCAATTTCGACCGCTTGGCTGACTTTACTTAAGTCATCTTTTAAAATAACAACGTCAGCAGTTTCACTAGCCGCAGTAGCTCCATGAGCGCCCATAGCAATACCTACGTCTGCAGCAGCAAGCGAAGGTGCATCATTTACACCATCTCCTACCATGATGACTGGATGGTTTTCTTTGGGCAATTCTTTTAGAATAGTTAATTTATCTTGTGGTAAACATTCCCCATGTACTTCGGTAATTCCTACTTCTGCAGCAATCGTTTCTGCGACGGATTCTTGATCCCCCGTCAGCATTAAAATTCGTTGAAGATGTAATTGGTGTAATTTTTCCATAGTCTCTTTTGCTTCTGGGCGTACAGTGTCTGTAAAAGTAATTCGGCCTAAATATGTGCCATTACGTGAAATATGAATAGTCGTTTTATCAATTTTTTCAGTTGCTTGAGACTCTTGTGTCACAAAATTCTTTTTACCTACCCGTATCTCAGCACCATCCACAAATGCCTTCACGCCAGCACCAGAAACTTCCGCTAGATCTGTAATATTTTTTAATGGGACATCTTGCTTTCTGGCATAAGCAACAATTGATCTAGCTAAAATATGACTTGATTCTTGTTCCACGCTTGCTGCCAATCCCACTAATTCAGCAGCAGTTATTCCAGCATTGATTGGTTGGACTTGATCAACAGAAAGTTGTCCTTGCGTAATCGTGCCTGTTTTATCAAACGCAATCGTTTTTGCAGAAGCTAATTTTTCGACCATCGTTCCCGATTTAATAACGACCCCATGACGACTTGAACGACCCATCCCTGCCACTAAAGCAATTGGGGCAGATAGAATTAAAGGACACGGCGAAGCAACAACTAAGACTTCCGCAAAACGTGTCGGACTTTTTGAAACAAACCAAGCAACACCTGCAATTAAGTAGGCAACTAGTGTAAAAGGTACCGCATAGCGGTCTGCTAAACGTACAAAATGAGCTGGACGTGCCGCAGATTCTTTCACTAAGTTCACAATCGTTTGATATTGACTGTCGGCTACAGTTTTTTCAGCAACCATTTTCAAAGAGCCATCACCATTCACGGAACCCGACATTAATTCATCACCAGGATTTTTTTCAATTGGTTTTGATTCTCCTGTTAATGAAGATTCATCGACTGTTGATGTCCCGGTTTTTACCAAGCCATCAACTGGAACTAGTTCCCCTGGTTTTACTACTAATTCATCGCCAACATTGATTTCCTCAACAGAAACATCTTCTAAATTTTCGCCATTCAAGCGATGAGCTTTTTGTGGCGAGTTATCCAATAATGACTTCAGCTCTTGGTTAGCTTTTCCAGCGGCATAGTCTTCTAATGAATCACCACCAGTCAACATAATTAAAATCATCAAACTGGCCCAGTATTCTCCCACAGCTAAGGTTGCAACGATAGCGGTAATCGCTAAAATATCGACACCATATTTTCCTTCACGTAAGGTTTGAATCATTTCCCAGAACATCATTAACGCCATTACAGAACCTGTTATTAAAATAATGCCATACGCCCAATTCGGCTGATGTAAAATAAATTCAAATAATAATGCCAAAACTCCTGTTATAATTGTAATCCCCAATTTTGTTACATGCTTCATCTCTTTTTCTCTCCTATCATTCACTTTACATTATTGAGCGTACCTTTTCTGTTTTGAAAAAGAAAGTGAAAACGCCTAAATGAAAACGACTTTCATTATCATAGGATAGTTGCTGTAGCAACGTTTACTTTCTGAAAAGTAGTTATGTAAAAAAAACACAGACCATCGTTCATTCGCCGATGGTCTGTGTTTTTATTTCCAAAAATCATCAAAAATTGTAATGGGTAAATGCCGTTTGTGTTGTCCTTTTTTATACCAGTTTTCAATTGTTTGTTGATCTGTTTCCGAGACTTTTTTGCCTTCCAAATAGTCATCAATGGCATCATACGTGACACCTAAGGCAACTTCATCTGCAACTAACGGTTTGTCATCTTCTAGATCAGCTGTTGGTATTTTTAGATACAAGGCTTCTGGTGCCCCAAGTTCTTTCAGCAAAGCTTTTCCTTGGCGCTTATTTAAACGAAATAACGGTAAAATATCCGCTCCGCCATCGCCATATTTGGTGAAGAAAGCTGTCACATTTTCGGCTGCGTGGTCTGTGCCAATTACTGCGCCAGCATTTTCGCCAGCTACTGCATATTGTGTAATCATACGTTGACGTGCTTTCATGTTCCCTTTATTAAAATCGCTAATTTGAACGCCAGCGTTTTCTAGCGAACCAACCATTGCATCCACTGCTGGTTTAATATCCACTCGTAAAGAAACATCTGGCTGAATAAAGGCTAGCGCGGCTTGTGCATCAGCTTCATCTGCTTGCTCACCGTAGGGAAGGCGAATCGCAATAAATTGATACGACATATCTCCTGTTTCTTCGCGCATTTCAGTCATCGCTAATTGTGCTAAGCGCCCAGCTAATGTTGAATCTTGTCCGCCACTAATTCCCAAGACAAAGGTTTTTAAAAAAGGATGTTTAGTTAAATAAGCTTTCAGAAAATCAATACTTTTACGAACTTCTTCTTTTGGATCAATTGTCGGTAAAACACCTAACTCTTGAATGATTTTTTCTTGAAGTGTTGTCATTTCTAGGCCTCCTTATTCACCGTTTCCGTTAAATGTTTAACGTCTTTACGCACTTTTTCCAATAAATTCATTTTGTGGTTCCAACAATCTGTTGAAAGGTCCACTGGATATTTCTGCGGATTCAAATCCCGCTTGTATTCTTCCCAAAGTGAATCTAAATTTTCTTTTGCATATTGTTTAATTTCATCTAAAGTTGGTAATTCATACACACGTTTTCCTTCAATGAAAATATCTTGGAGTACTGGCCGTGCTTCAAAATCACGGACATACTTATTAATAAAGGTATGAACGGGATGGAACATATAAATTTCTTCTTCTTGGCGAGGATCTTCATTCCAAAGTGTCACATAGTCTCCTTCTGACTTTTTATCAGATTTACGTGTAATACGCCAAACTTGTTTTTTTCCTGGTGTTGTCACTTTTTCAGCATTGCTAGATAGTTTAATGGTATCTTTCATTTGGCCATCTTCACCTTCAATTGAAACTAATTTAAACACCGCTCCTAAAGCCGGTTGATCATAGGCCGTAATCAGCTTGGTACCCACGCCCCATACATCAATTTTTGATTTTTGCATTTTTAGATTCAAAATCGTATTTTCATCTAAATCGTTCGATGCATAAATTTTTGCTTCAGTAAAGCCAGCTTCGTCCAGTTGTTCACGAACTCGTTTAGAAATATAAGCCATATCGCCACTATCAATCCGCACCCCTAGGAAATTAATTTTATCCCCCATTTCTCGAGCTACTCGAATTGCGCTTGGCACTCCCGCTTTCAAAGTATCATACGTATCAACAAGGAAAACACAATCCCGATGTGTTTTGGCATACGCCATGAATGCTTCATAATCATTTCCATACGACTGAACCAACGAATGGGCGTGAGTCCCACTAACCGGAATACCAAAAATTTTACCAGCACGAACATTACTTGTCGCGTCCGCCCCACCAATATAGGCGGCTCTTGTGCCCCAAATGGCAGCGTCTAATTCTTGTGCTCGGCGTGTTCCAAATTCCAATAAAGGATCATCGCCAATCACGGATTTAATTCGAGCCGCTTTTGTCGCAATTAATGTTTGGAAATTCACCATATTTAGCAAGGCAGTTTCTACCAATTGACATTGTGCCAAAGGACCTTCAATTTGAATTAACGGTTCGTTATTAAAAACCAAATCCCCTTCTAAAGCAGAGCGTACAGTACATTTAAATTCAAAATTTGCTAAATACGTCAAGAAATCTTCTGGATATTCTTCAACTTCTCGGAGATATGCAATATCAGATTCTGTGAACGTTAAATTTTCGAGATAATTGACTAAACGTTCTAAACCTGCAAAAATTGCGTAGCCATGATTAAAGGGCATCTCTCTAAAGTAACATTCAAAAACAGCATGTAAATCTGCTCTCCCTAATTCCCAGTATGTTTGCATCATATTGATTTGATACATATCTGTATGCAATGTCAAACTATCATCTGCATATGTATAGTCCATCGTTTTCTACCTCTATTCTTTGTATTAAAAACTTGTTTATATTATAACAAAAAAATTTTTTTTAGCCTAAAATCTGCTTAGACCTCTTTTTCTTTAAAAATGAAAAATTTACTGAAGAAATAATTTAAAATCACTACTACAACTTGTGTAATCATTTTCGCCCAAAACGATGAAAAATGAATACCATCAATTAGGAGAATCATTAAACCCATATCAGCCACAAAAGATAAAATTCGGTACCAATAAAATAAGCCCATTTCTTTAAAAAAACCAGCTATGCTTTCATGCTTACTTGCGAATACCCAATATTTATTCGTGAAAAAGGCAAATAGAACAGATAAAAACCAACTAATTGCGTTACTTATCTTGTAATCCAGCCCTAACACGTTTTGACAAACAAAAAACACAACTAAGTTGACGACCGTCGTTGCACCACCAAAAAATAAATAAGCCAGTACTTCTCGGTATTTACGAAATAATTCTTTCAATTTTCACGCATCCTTTCAACTAATCATTTTATCAAACTTCGGCAAGAAAACCTATCTATTTTGTGTAAAGACACAATTCTCTTGCTAATTTTACTATTTATTAAGGTATTTATGAAAAACATAGTAAGAGAAGAGGAGAAGTTCATCCATGGATGAACTTCTCCTCTTCTCTTCGTCTAATAATATATGACTCCATCAACCAATAAGTTAAATCAGCATTAGTCCTTTAGCTTAGGAAGTGCTATCGTTTGTCCTTCGGTTAATACAGAATACGTTAAGTCATTTGCCTGCTTGAGTGCGGTTAAGGAATAGCCCGTTTTTTTAGCAATTTTTGCGAGTGTCTCTCCTCTTTTTACTTCATAATACTCAGTAGACTCTGTTTTTGAGTCATTCGCTGTACCATTTGATTGCTCTGCTGTTTCCAAAGCATTAGTCACCGATTTACTGATTATTAGTGATTGAAGTAACGCTTGTTCTTTCGGTTCTAGAGAAGTCGCCGCTGTATGCTGAGGAATCGTGATTTTTTGGCCAATATAAAACATTTCTTGAGTCTTTGAATTTTGTTTTAAAATGGCTGTTGCTGACACACCAAACGTCTGGCTAATGGTGGCGAGAGAATCTCCTTTGCTTACTTCATAGATGACTGCTTCTTTTTTTAGCTGTTCTTTGACTGCTTCCTTATCAAACGAAGGTTTCTTTTCTTCTGCCAAATTAGTCACTACTGGTTTCTTCTTTTCTTGATCGTATTCAGTTAATTGATAGGTTTCAATCAACGCGTTTAATTTTTTATCGTAATATGTATCCGTTGCATAACGACCTGTCAAAAATTTTGTTGCCTGCTGATAATTCGTCGTGTTTGCTTTCAAAACGCCGTGATAAAACGTCGGATTCCCCGCCAGCCCATTGATGATTAATTTACTATAGTCTGTTAATGACTCTTTATAGGAAGGATACTGACGAAAATCGGCATGAATGGTGGTCATCTTCCCTTTACCATCATCTTCTTGTGTGGGAAAGCTGACACTTTGACCTTGATAAGCGCCTTTAATGCCAAACAAATTATAATTTGGCGGCGCCGCTAACGCACTATTACCCGAGCCACTCTCTAAAATAGCTTGAGCTATCATGACAGAAGCGTATAGATCATGCCGCTGACCAATAACTCGTGCTTCTTCACCGATTTTTCTAATAAACTCAGAAGTAGAAGCATTCTCTTGAACAACAAAATTTGCCTCGGCTTGTTGTTGAATTCCTGCTTGCTTTTCCTTTTCTTGACTATTGTCTATCTCTGAATGTACCAACGGCTCTTTGGTCTTTTCAGTTAATGTAGAATTTTGTGGTTCCTGATTATGAGGTGACTTCTCAGTGAGCGCTTTACGCTCTTCAGATACTGGTTGCTCATTTTGTAACGATTCGGTTGGTTTAGTACTAGCAATTGGCTTTTCTTGTGGCGGTAAACTATTTTCAGATTCTGAAGGTTCCACATTATTTTCCTGATGGTCACTGCTGTCATCTTGTATTGAACTTTCTTGTTGTTCAGACGAACTTATTACTGTTTCGTTCAGCGTTGAAGAAGTAAGAGTTCCTTGGTCTTGATTGACTTGGTCCGCTCTTTTTTCTTCCAGCACTAGCTGTCGGTTTTCGTGACTCGTTTCGGTCTCCTCTTGAGCGATTAATGGTTCCGAATTGTAGTAACTGGCGCCAGCATAAGTCCCTAAGACTCCAAGACATACCAACTTCAAATATCTTGCCTTTCTTTTTTTCATCGCATTTCTCCTTCATTTACCTCTTTATTTCTGCTAATAATTGCTCTATCTGTTGGTACATTCCTGTTGATTCATTCTTGATGGTTAGCATTTGTTCACAATAAGCTTGGTACTCTCTTGCCACTTGCTTCATGCGTGTTAAAGTTGCTAAACGTTGTTCCATCTCTTCATGAACTGTTGCAACTTGTTGGTTAGCTTGGGCAATTGTTTCTTTTGCTTGACGTTTGGCTTCTAATAAGACTTCGCCAATTTCTTTTTGAGAAAGCGTAACGGCTGTGTCTAAGTTCTCTTCGCTAGTCTGTTTCTGTTGTATCTTTGCTTCAGACAATTGTTTCTGTAAAGAAGTGATAGTTGCTTCTTTATCACTTAACGTTTCTTTAACATCTTTAAGTTGAACATCTTTTTCGACTACTTGTTTTTGTAATGCTTCCACTTCATTGGTTTGCATTAATAATTGCTCCGTTAGTTTTTTTATGGATTGCTGATATAGTTGATTTTCTTCTTCTAGTTTTTCAGCAAAAGAAAATGACTCTTCTGACAGTTCAGTCGGCACTTGTTGCTGGACCTGTTTTACTTTTGCGGCTTGCTCTTTTGCATAAACGACCTCGTCATCAAAGATTGCTTCCTCTGTTACCTTTGGTTGTGCTTTCCCCGATTGTTCATTTTCGAAATCCGGCATCTTCTCATACTCCTCATCTTCATTGTTTTTAGTCAAAAATTGCCACATTTGTTTCTCCTCCTTCGTACCTTTTACACCGTTAACATATAGCCTTTTGAGCGAATTGTTTTGATATATTGTGGTTTGTTCACATCTTGTTCAATTTTTTTACGCAAATGGAAAATCACATTAGCGACACGATATTTTCGTTCATTCGCAGTATCTTTCCAGACATTTTTGTAGAGTTCTTCATATGTAATTGTTTGTCCTGCGTGTTTGTATAAATACTCTATTGTGAAAAATTCCAATTTTGTTAAAAGAATTTCTTCTCCACTTCCCAAGCAAACACTTAAGTTTGGCGCAATTAAATACAATTTCTCAGAAAGATTCTTAGTAACTGTATGTTCCTCGTTTGCACTAACTAATTTAGGATAAAAACGTCTTTTTACACGTTGCAATAAATTACTCACGCTTAACACGCATTCTTGGCGATCATAAGAATGATCAAAAACGCCATCTGCGCCTAATTGTAAATAAATAATTCGATTGACTTTACTAATTGCTTCTGTCCGAGAAAATAACCAAATTGGCAAGTCTGACTGCTTGCGAATTGTCATTAATAACTCACAACAAGTATTTACTTGCTGGTGGTCAGTAACTTCAATCACTAATCCATCAATATGGTGCAAATGAAGAAGTATATTTGTTCCTTGGATGATCTGACATTCTACTTGATTACTAACAAACCAATTTTGACAGTATTCTTTTGTTTCAATTGTCAAAGGAACGACACCAATTGTATATTTTTCCATTTTTCCACCTCAATCTTCCTAATATTCCCCTTCAAAATATAATAATTTTTATTTATATTCTATTAATAAATAAAAATTACCAACTACTAGTTTTCAAAAAATGATTGTTATTACTAAATTTTATCGAATAAAAACAAGGCTGTCTAGCTAAAACGAGGCCTTTAAATTATCATCTTTTTTGTTAAATGAGTAAATATTTGAGAAAACACTACAAGTAAAGATATTATTTAGATTATTTATTCTTTATGTAAAAAAAAGCTTACGATTTTTCAATCGTAAGCTTTTAGAATACTTTTTTATTTTTACATCATACCGCCCATGCCCATTGATGGATCCATCATAGGAGCTGGTGCAGCTGGTTCTGGTTTGTCTGCAACAACTGCTTCGGTTGTTAATAATAAAGCTGACACAGAAGCTGCATTTTGTAAGGCAGAACGAGTTACTTTTGTTGGGTCAACAATACCGGCTTCAACCATGTTTACCCATTCACCGTTAGCTGCATTGAATCCGATACCTAAGTCAACATTTTTTAGTTTGTCAACAATCACTGATCCTTCATAACCAGCATTTTCAGCGATTTGACGGATTGGTTCTTCTAATGCACGAACGACAATCTTGATCCCTGTTGCCACATCGCCTTCAGCTTCTAGCGCAGCGACTTTACCAATTACATTGACCAGTGCGGTACCACCACCAGAAACCATGCCTTCTTCTACAGCGGCACGTGTTGCGTTTAACGCATCTTCAATTCGTAATTTTAATTCTTTTAATTCTGTTTCAGTTGCAGCACCGACTTTAACGACAGCAACCCCGCCAGCTAATTTAGCTAAACGTTCTTGTAATTTTTCACGATCAAAATCAGACGTTGTTTCGCCGATTTGGTTTTTAATTAAATGAACGCGGGCATCAATGGCTTCTTTTGAACCAGCACCTTCAACAATTGTTGTGTTATCTTTGTCGACAACTACTTTGCTAGCATTTCCTAAGTTTTCAATGGTTGTGTCTTTTAACTCTAACCCTAAGTCGTCAGTGATTACTGTACCACCTGTTAAAATAGCAATATCTTCAAGCATCGCTTTGCGGCGGTCACCAAATCCTGGCGCTTTTACTGCGACAACATTAAATGTACCACGGATTTTGTTCAATACTAATGTTGGTAGAGCTTCTCCATCAACATCATCCGCAATGATCAATAGTGGACGGCTTTGTTGTAGAATTTGTTCTAATAAAGGTAAGATATCTTGAATATTTGAGATTTTTTTGTCGGTAATTAAGATATATGGATTTTCTAAAACAGCTTCCATTTTATCGTTGTCAGTAACCATGTATTGAGATAAATAACCGCGGTCGAATTGCATTCCTTCAACCACATCTAATTCTGTTTCAATCCCTTTTGATTCTTCAATGGTAATTACGCCGTCGTTACCAACTTTTTCCATTGCATCAGCAATTAATTGGCCGACTTTTTCAGAACCTGATGAAACAGCAGCGACTTGTGCAATCGCTTCTTTTGAATCAACTACAGATGAAATATTGTGTAATTCTTCTACTGCTGTTTTTGTTGCTAATTCAATCCCACGACGAATACCTAATGGGTTAGCTCCAGCAGTTACGTTTTTTAAGCCTTCACGAACAATGGCTTGTGTCAAAACAGTCGCTGTTGTTGTTCCGTCACCAGCAATATCATTCGTTTTAGAAGCAACTTCTGAAACTAATTTTGCGCCCATGTTTTCAAAATGATCTTCTAATTCAATTTCCTTAGCAATTGTTACTCCATCGTTAGTAATCAATGGTGAACCAAATGATTTTTCTAAAACAACGTTACGACCTTTAGGGCCTAATGTCACTTTCACTGTATCTGCTAATACATCTACTCCGCGTAGCATTGCTGCACGTGCATCTTCTGCAAATTTAATCTCTTTTGCCATGATTTCTTCACCTCATAATTTTTTTCTTCTATTATATTATTCTGTAAAAGTTGTTTATTATTCAACAGTGGCAATAATGTCTTTGGCTGATACAATTAAGTATTCTACGCCTTCGTATTTCACTTCTGTTCCTGAATATTTTTCAAACATTACTGTGTCACCAATTTTTACTTCCATCGGAACTTTTGTGCCATTTTCAAGCACACGACCTTCACCTACTGCGATAACTTCACCTGTTTGTGGTTTTTCTTTTGCAACGGATGCAAGAACAATTCCTCCAACAGTTTTTTCTTCTTCTTTCGCGACTCTAATTACGACGCGATCGCCTAATGGTTTTAACACAATAAATCCCTCCAAATAAAAAGTTTTCGCTTATTTTAGCACTCGATACATAAGAGTGCTAACTCACACTATTTATAATACTCATTTCACTCTAAAAATGCAAGTCTTTTCTCTCTTTTTCTTGTCAATTATAAGATACGCATTTTTTATTGCGTATTCTTTTTTCATGGAATGTTTTTCCAATCCTTTAATTCATGGTAAAATAAATTGACTACGATTGGAGGCGAATAAAATGAAACAACGTTTACTTACAGCACTAATAGCAACCTTCGTTTATTTTGTGATAGCGAATTTAGGAAATCTTGTTTTCAGTGTCACAGAAGGAATTGTTTCGACACTTTGGGAATCTCTTTTCTTTTTCTTATTCGTTTTTCTTTTATTAGGATATCGCAATAATCGTAAAAAATAATTATAGAAAGGATTAACCATGACCTTAAGAAAATCAAGTTTATTTATTTTAGTCACATACATTATCGCTTTTTTCGGGCCGTTACTTTTTTCGGGTATTTCCCCCAATGCAGCGATTAATGTGACAACTGCTCTCTACATTATTGGCGCCCTTGTAATGATTGGCATCTTTTTAAAAACAACAGAACCTTCTCCTTTAGAGGAAACAGCAACCTTGAAATCACCTATTTTTATTTTTTTACTAGGTGTTAGTGGGATTTTCATTGCCATGCTGATTCAAGGGGTTACTTTTGCCATTGAAGTAGCCATCACAGGAGAACAAGCTACTTCTCAAAATACGCAAGCTATTGTAGCGGTGATTTTGGCAAATCCTTTATTTATTTTGGCAACTACTATCGGTGGTCCGATTATGGAAGAATTCGTCTTTCGTTATGCATTTATCCATTTAATCCAGCCTTTTACAAATTTCTGGATTGCGGCTACTGTTAGTTCGGCGATTTTTTCACTCGCACATGCCGATGGTCACTTTTTTGTTTATTTCTTTATGGGATTTTTCTTTGCTCTTTTGTACAAGCAAACTGGAAAAATTTGGACCTCAATTATTGCCCATTGCGGCATGAATACGATTGTGATTATTGTTCAATTACTTTTGCATAATGGTGCAATTCAATAAGAAAAGGGCCTTCGTCTAAACGACTAGGCCCTTTTCTTTTGCTTATTCTTCTTCGTCAATCAATTCGTTGTCATGATGTAAGAAATAAATTAATGTTTGTAATTCGTTGGTTAAGTCAACATTTTGAATTAATACTTCAGGTGGCGCTACTAAACGCGCAGCCGTAAAGTTTAGAATTCCTTTAACCCCTGCTTCGGCAAGTTTGTTCACAACTTCTTGCGCTTTGCGAGCTGGAATAGTTAAAATAGCTACTTCGATTTGTTGAACACGGATTTGTTCCATCATATCTTCCATTGGATAAACCGGAATACCGTCAACAATGCGTCCCACAATATCTTCATTCACATCAAATGCGCAACTTACACGAATACTGTTGCTTTGATGGAATTTGTACTTTAATAAAGCACTTCCTAAATTACCAACCCCGATTAATGCGACATTGGTTAACTCATCTTCATTCAATGTTTTTGCAAAAAAGTTCATTAAGTTTTCAACATCATAGCCGTACCCACGTTTACCTAATTCACCAAAATATGAAAAGTCACGACGAATAGTCGCACTGTCTACTTGTACCGCTTCACTTAATTCAGTTGATGAGACTTTATTTTTTCCTGTATCATGTAACATTCTTAAGTAGCGATAATATAAAGGAAGGCGTCGCGCCGTTGCTTTTGGAATAACTTGATCTTTCACAATTGGACCTCCAATACTTTCACTTAAATCTTATCCATTAACATAATAGCAGTTTTTCACAATAAAAAGCAATTCTATGGCTCAAAAATAGCATTTTTCTTCAAAAGTTTGTGATAAAAGGTATAAACCTTCACAAAGCATTTTTTGATACGTGCTATTTTAGCAGATTTTATGCTACACTAAGGGCAATGAATTTAGAAATGAGGACTACTGATGATTTTATTACAAGCAAATCAAGTTGCCCGGCATTTTGGCTCGGAAACATTGTTTGAAAACATACATTTAGAAATTGCAACAAAAAGTCGGATTGCCTTAGTTGGTCGTAATGGTGCTGGAAAATCGACTTTTTTAAAAATCATTGCAGGCATTGATGCTCCCGATAGCGGAACCATTACCAAAAATAAAACTGCTACGTTAGGTTATTTAGCTCAAAATACCGGCTTAGAATCAGATAAAACCGTTTGGGAAGAAATGACAAAAGCCTTTGCTGACATCCTAGAAATGGAACAGCGTATGCGAGAATTAGAAACCAAAATTAGTGAAATGGAGCCAACCACTTCCGTTTATGAAGGAATTTTAAAAGAGTACGATCAATTGCAACATACATTTTCTGAAAAAAATGGCTACGGCTATGAAAATGAAATTCGCTCAGTCCTTCACGGCTTTGGCTTTGATGAATCCTTTTACACGAAAGATATTCAAACCTTATCTGGTGGTCAAAAAACCCGGCTTGCATTAGCGAGAATGCTTTTACAAAAACCAGACATTTTAATTCTGGATGAGCCTACAAACCACTTAGATATCGAGACGCTTTCTTGGCTGGAATCTTATTTGCCAAGTTATGCCGGCGCCCTATTGATTGTTTCCCACGATCGTTATTTTTTAGATAAGGTAGTTAATGAGGTTTATGAACTGAGTCGCAAAAAAATGACTCACTACAAAGGAAACTATTCCAAATACTTGGAGTTAAAAGCAGAACAATTAGCCAGTGAATGGAAAGCGTATGAAAAGCAACAAGAAGAGATCAATAAGTTAGAAGATTTCGTTGCCAAAAATCTGGTTCGTGCATCTACAACGAAACGTGCGCAAAGTCGCCGAAAAGTATTAGAAAAAATGGATCGTTTAGACCGACCTCAAGGAGATGAAAAATCGGCGCATTTTCTTTTCGATAGTGAAAAAGTCTCGGGAAATGTTGTTTTACAAGTCGAAGATGCCGCCATTGGTTACGACCAAGAACATGTTTTATCCGAACCTATTCACTTGGATATTCGTCGCAAAGAAGCCATTGCCTTAGTCGGACCGAACGGAATTGGTAAATCCACTCTCTTGAAATCAATTATTGACCGCATTCCTTTCATTAAAGGAAGTAAAACTTTTGGCACCAATGTTTCTGTAGGTTACTATGACCAAGAGCAAGCCAATTTACATGGCAATAAAACGGTCTTAGCGGAATTATGGGATGAACACCCAACCACACCTGAAAAAGAGATTCGAAGTATTTTAGGCGGCTTTCTCTTCAGTGGAGATGATGTTGAAAAAACGATTCCTTTATTAAGCGGTGGTGAAAAAGCACGTGTGGCATTAGCAAAACTAGCGATGGATCGTGACAATTTCTTGATTCTCGATGAGCCAACCAACCACTTGGATATCGATAATAAAGAAGTTTTAGAAAATGCGCTGATTGATTATGAAGGAACCATCCTCTTCGTTTCCCATGACCGTTACTTTATCAATCGAATTGCAACAAAAGTTGTTGAGCTTTCTGAAAAAGGCAGCAAACTTTATTTAGGCGACTATGATTATTATTTAGAAAAGAAACAAGAGGAAGAAGAAATCGCTGCCCTCTTAGCTAATGAAGAAGCGGCGAAAAAACCCGAACCAGTTACAGCCAAAAATACCTTTTATCAAAACAAGGAGCAACAAAAATTACTCCGTACTTTGCAAAGAAAAATAACACAAGTCGAAGAAAATCTTGCTCAGTTAGATACGACAATTGCACAATTAGAAGCACAAATGAGTCAACCAGACATTCTAGAAAATCATGTTGAATTGCTGGCTTTAAACCAACAATTAGATGACGCTCGTCAGCAACAAGATGAACTACTTGAGCAATGGGAAAATTTCAGTTTAGAATTAGAAGAAATGGAAAATAACAATTAACGGAGGGATTCACTATGGCTTCCAAAAAAATCAGTTTAACGAAGCCCAAATATCAACAAATCGCCGTTGATGTTGCGGAAAAAATTGCAGAAGGCAAATTACATGTTGGAGATAAAATCCATGCCCGTTCCACCCTAGCTAACCAATACCAAGTGTCGCCAGAAACAGCTCGCAAAGCCATTATCGTTTTAGTCGATTTAGAAATCGTTAAAGCCAAACACGGCAGCGGCTTCTATGTGGCATCAAAAGAAAAAGCGCAAGACTTTGTGACACAATATCAAGACGTTCAAACGATTGCTGAAATTAAAGAAGAATTGCTAGATAGCGTAGCGAAACAAAAAGAAGAACTTACTCATTTTTCTAGCATTCTAGATACTCTTGTTGAACAAACAAAGCGTTTTGATTCTTTCAATCCAATGAATCCTTATTCATTGGTTTTAACAGAAGAAGCTGCTTATCTTGAG
The DNA here is from genome assembly GCF_050533535.1 of Enterococcus sp. DIV2453a. NCBI lineage: Bacteria > Bacillati > Bacillota > Bacilli > Lactobacillales > Enterococcaceae > Enterococcus > Enterococcus sp. DIV2453a. The sequence continues at coordinate 2,180,157 of NZ_CP172899.1, forward strand.
GCGACGATTAGCGAAATGAATTTTTGGCAAAACACTTCGGCAACGATTATCGCCATCAAACACAAAGAAGAGCTTCTGGTCTCACCTGGTCCATATGCAAAGATTTCGTTGAACGACACACTTTATTTTGTTGGACATGACGAATCAACCTTACAACGTGTCCAAAATTTCTTTTATCCTTAAACAAAAAAGTGACTACTTATCTTGCGGTAAATAGTCACTTTTTTTATTTATTATTTCTATTTTTCATAAAAAACCACTATAAAACCTAGTTAAAATACTGTTTTTCTTCATTTTCAGAAAGATTTTCATCTAATTTGACAAAGTGACAACTTTATAGTAGTCTGATGTAGTCACTTTTTTTATTGAGGAGGAACAATGATTTGCCAAAAGTAAAAGTAAATCACCTTACCAAAATCTTTGGTAAGAAAACCAAACCGGCACTTGAAATGATTCGTGCCAACAAAAGCAAAACAGAAATTTTAGAAAAAACGGGTGCCACAGTCGGTGTTTATGATGTAAATTTCGAAGTTGAAGAAGGCGAAATTTTCGTTATTATGGGGTTATCAGGAAGTGGGAAATCAACATTAATTCGTTTATTAAATCGTTTGATTGAACCAACTTCAGGAAATATTTATATTGATGGACAAGATATTTCTTCTTTAGATAAAGAAGGATTACGTGAAGTACGTCGAAATAAAATGAGCATGGTTTTCCAAAACTTTGGTCTTTTCCCCCATCGAACTATCTTAGAAAATACGGAATATGGTTTAGAAATTCGTGGTGTTCCTAAAGAAGAACGCCAAGCAAAAGCTGAAAAAGCCTTAGAAAATTCTAGCTTAATTGCTTTTAAAGACCAATTACCAAGTCAATTATCTGGTGGGATGCAACAACGTGTCGGCCTTGCTCGTGCCTTGGCTAACGATCCAGAAATTTTATTAATGGACGAAGCGTTCTCTGCTCTTGATCCGTTAATTCGTCGTGAAATGCAAGACGAACTATTAGATTTACAAGAAAATGTCAAAAAAACCATTATCTTTATCACACATGATTTGAATGAAGCTTTACGAATCGGCGACCGGATCGCCTTGATGAAAGATGGTCAAATTATGCAAATTGGGACTGGAGAAGAAATTTTAACCAACCCAGCCAACGAATATGTGCGAACCTTCGTGGAAGATGTGGATCGTTCAAAAGTCTTAACTGCCCAGAATATTATGGTACCTGCTTTAACTACTAACATTGAAATTGATGGCCCAACTGTTGCTTTAAAACGGATGCGTCAAGAAGAAGTGAGTATGTTACTTGCCGTGGATAAAAAACGCCAACTAAAAGGCGTTGTACGCGCAGAAAAAGCTTTAGAAGCGCGTAAAAATGGGACTTCTCTTGTAGAATGTGTGGATCCAGAAATTCAAACAATCGACAAAGATATGTTAGTGAATGATATTTTCCCACTGATTTATGATGCACAAACGCCTCTTGCTGTGACTGATAACGGCAAACTATTAGGCGTGGTCATCCGTGGTAGCGTACTTGAAGCACTTGCAGAAACAGAGGTGAACGAACATGAATAAGTATCAATTACCTGTCGCGTCTTGGGTTGAAAGTTTTACTGATTGGTTAACTTCAACATTTGCTGGATTATTCAGCTTTTTACAAACAATTGGTCAAAGTGTAATGGACAACATTACTGCCTTACTAACAGCCGTACCACCACTTGTGCTGATTGTGCTATTAACGATTGCTGCTTTCTTTATTTCTAATAAAAAAATTGGCTTAAGTTTATTCACATTTATCGGCTTAATGTTTATCTATAACCAAAACTTATGGAACGATTTAATGAGTACCGTTACGTTAGTTTTACTTTCTAGTGTTATTTCCATTATCATTGGTGTGCCACTAGGGATTTTAATGGCGAAAAGCGAAAAAGCCAAGAGTATTATTACACCGATTTTGGACTTCATGCAAACAATGCCTGGTTTCGTTTACTTGATTCCAGCCGTTGCATTCTTCGGAATTGGTATGGTTCCTGGGGTCTTCGCCTCTGTTATCTTCGCTTTACCACCAACCGTGCGCTTTACGAATTTAGGAATTCGACAAGTACCAAATGAACTTGTTGAAGCAGCTGATTCTTACGGTAGTACTGGCTGGCAAAAATTATTCAAATTAGAATTACCTTTAGCCAAAAACACGATTATGGCTGGTGTTAACCAAACAACCATGTTAGCCCTATCAATGGTAGTTATTGCTTCAATGATTGGTGCGCCTGGACTAGGACGTGGCGTCCTTTCTGCTTTACAACGTGCGCAAGTCGGGAACGGTTTCGTAAATGGTGTGGCTTTAGTTATTTTAGCGATTATCATTGACCGTTTTACTCAACATTTAAATAATAAAAAAGCAGCCCCTAAAGCATCTGGTGCCACCTCTAAAAAGAAAAAATATGGGATTATTGCAGCGGTTGTTGTAATTGTTGCTGGCTTAGTTGGTGCTTCAATTTTTACAACAACAAATGATAAGCAAATTTCCCTTTCTTATGTGGAATGGGATACCGAAGTAGCCTCCACACATGTGGTTGCCGAAGTCTTAAAAGATATGGGATATGATGTTAAAACGACTCCTTTAGATAACGCAATTATGTGGGAATCTGTAGCTAAAGGTGAAACAGATGCCATGGTTGGTGCGTGGCTGCCAGGAACTCACGCAGAGCAATATAAACAATATAAAGATAAATTAGACGACCTTGGTGAAAACCTTAAAGGCGCGAAGCTAGGAATTGTCGTCCCTTCTTATATGGATGTTGATTCTATCGAAGATTTATCTGATCAAGCTGGGAAAAAGATTACTGGAATTGAACCTGGGGCTGGTGTTGTTGCAGCAGCAGAGAAAACTAAAGAAGCTTATCCTAATTTGAAAGATTGGTCTGTTGAAACTTCTTCATCAGGTGCCATGACTGTCGCCTTAGGACAAGCAATTAAAAACAACGAAGACATCGTTATTACTGGCTGGTCTCCTCACTGGATGTTTGCAAAATATGATTTAAAATATTTAGCTGATCCAAAAGGCACTATGGGCGGTGAAGAAGCGATTCACACAATGGCTCGCCAAGGCCTAAAAGAAGATCAACCAGAAGCTTACAAAGTGTTAGATAATTTCCATTGGACAACTAAGGATATGGAATCTGTCATGTTAGAAATTAACGAAGGCAAAGACCCACAAGAAGCTGCACGTGATTGGGTTGATTCACATAAAGACCAAGTAGCAGAATGGAAAAAATAATTCTTAACAAATGACTTCCCCATCTATTAAAAGAGGGCGTTGAACAAATTGTTCAACGCCCTCTTTTTTCGCCAAAAAAACCACTCAGTTGGGTAGACTGAGTGGAAAGGAGTTATTTTTACTTGAGGAGTAAAAATGAAAAGTGTTTATGTTGGGTGTTTTGTTGGTATGCTTATATATTAACGAGAACCTGTGAATAATTTGTGACGAAAACCTTGGAAATTTGCTACGAATTACTTAAAAAAGTTTAAATGTGTCTCACCCTAGTTAATCGATACAGTGATTATTTCTTTTTAGCATTTTGGATGGCTTTAAATAATGTTGAAAATTGTCCTTTGAAAGACATCACATCATCAAAGATATCAACACCATCGTTTAACATTTTGACGGTCACCCAGCCAAGCGCTTCCGTAATTGCTACCGCAACTGAAGCATTGACCATGCCACCAGTCACAGTTCCGACAACAGGAATCACTTTTAGAATATTCCCGACTGCGCTCTTACCTAAACTAACCACTACTAATTCTTTGGTTAAACTTTTCCCTAAGCTTTCAGACCAAGACTGACCAAAAATTTTATGCAGCCGTGACATCATAGTTAATTGAACAGGTACCAGTAAAAAAGCATCCGAAAATGGAATTGGCGAAAACCCAATAATTGCTGCTGACAATGCAGCAAAATGAATCGTTTGATGACTTTTCTTTTTCACGTCAGGTGAAACACCAGCCAAAAATTCATCAAATACTTTGTCGAGTTGTGTTTGACTGTTCGTCACTAATTGTTCTGCTTTACCTTTAGAAGTTGCGAAAGCATTCATTATGGCCGTAGACGTTTTTTGTGGAAATTTTTTCAAGACATCTTGAAAAAAAGAACGAAATTCTGGGTCTTCGATTTCTTCATTCAATTGCTTAGTTTCTTGTTCTGCTAATTCTTGTTTTTCAATCTCTTCAAAAAGTTCTTGTTTCTTTTTGTTTTTATGTTTTTTTCTTCTCATCTCATTAACTCCCTTATCTATCAATATGTAGAAACAAAGTATAGCATAGCCCCTGATTGATTCTCTTTTAGATGATTTGAAAAGCCAGAACTTATCTGTTTTTTAAACAAATAGAAATGTTCCAGCTTTTCTCAAAAAATCAGCTATTTTGTTTGTTCTTCACCGCAATAGACCGTCAAGTGTTTAGGCAAAATTTCCAGCGTAATTGGCAAAGCAGCTCCTTCATCACCATCCACATTAGTGGTTAATTCTTCTTGGTTTTCTAAGGAGATTGTTCCTTCTTTAAAGGTTAGGTAAACTAAATTATCAGTGGACTGGTCGACGCCTTTTAACAAATCTGGGACTGCTTTTACTGCATCCCACAATGATTGATCTTTTAAATAAACTAAATGAAGTTTGCCATCATCCACTTGGGCCTCTGGTAATAATGTTTCAAACCCACCGATTGAATTCGTTAAGCCAACTAAAACGGTACTACTTTCAATGGTTTGTTCTTTTTGATCCAAGCTTAAATGAAAAGGATACGTTTGAGCATTCGCTAAATGTTTGGCACCTGAAATAAAATAAGCGAGTTTTCCTAACTTCGTTTTTTGTTCAACATCCACGTCGTTAATTGACTCTGGAATCGTCCCAATTGCAACGACATTCATAAAGTAGTCGTCATTGATTTTCCCCACGTCTAAAGCACTGGTTTTTTCTAAATCTAATTGTTGAATCGCTTCTTCAGGGTCCATCGGTAAATTCAAGGCTCGCGCTAAATCGTTCACCGTTCCTAAAGGAAAAAAGCCAAATTTTGGGCGATAAGCTTGTTCTGCCAACCCGCTAATTCCTTCATTAACGGTTCCATCTCCCCCCATTACGAAAACACTGTCAAAGTGACTTTCCGCAGCTTCACGGGCAAATTGTTCTGCATCGCCGCCTTTTTCTGTTTGTTTCACTACAACTTCATCAAATAACTGCTTTAATTTTTCTTCTGCTAACGTTTCAAATTCTTTGGCTTTTTCACCACCAGAACTGGGGTTAACAATTAAAACTGCTTTTTTCACTGGCACCACTCCTCATTGATATCTAAATCGTTTGATTCCTTACAATTATTATAAAAGATATTTTTGATTCTGGCGAAAAATATGCTGACACTTGCTTAACAAACAAGCATTCCTGCTCCTCACTACTTTTCAAAACGTTCTTTAAAGCAATAGGCAAAATAATAGAACAATTTCCAAAAATCTTGCCAAACTTTTGGATCCATCCCCGTCAATTCATGAATTCGTTTCAAACGGTAATTCAATGTATTTCGATGGATATGTAATACTTGTGAGGTTTCATTGATGTTTAAATTATGATTGGCGAAAAAAATAACGGTTTCATAGTATTCATCATAAATCGTCTGGATGGTTTCAAAAAAATCCAATTCAATATGAAAAGGAAAATTAAAAATTCCTTGAATGAAAAAATCTTCTGCTTGGTAAAACTTAGCCTTTTCTAATTGGAGAAATGATAGAAGTAAATACGTGTTTTGTGCCTCTTGGACCATTTGTTGAATCGTGGCTTTTTCCGAACTTATTACAAGGTATTCTGTTACTGGCTTTGTTATCTGAGGTGGTTCAGAAGTAATCACCAGATAACAATTTTCCCATTCAAATATTTCATGGCCAGGATAATAACTGGATAATAAGCGCTTGTCCTTGGTCAGTACACAATGATTCTGGTCATCTAATTGAAGGTTATATAGTTCCAACGCTTCAAGTTTTAAGGCTTCTGAGTAAGCAGAATCAACATGCATTAAGTGCTGGATAAACTGATTTTTTTGTTTTTTCTTTTTTTCGCGTTCTTGTTGTGTATTTAATTCTTCTGTCAGTAAAAGAACAATCGAGCGCACAAGCTTGGTAAATTTGCGCACCTCGTCTGGTTCTCCTGAAATGCCTACGACACCTAAAATGTGATCATTCAAAATAATCGGTTCATTGGTGCCTTTTTTCTCTAAAGAAGTATCTTTATAAATTTCAATATTTTTCCGTTCATTGATGGCTCTTTCTGCGCCACGATGGCGCTCCCCAATTCGAGCAGAATCTCCACTCGCAATAATTTTTCCTCGTTCATCCATAATATTGATGTTATAAGGAATATCTGCCATCAACTTTTCAACAATTTTATTTGCTTGGATTTTGTCTAATTTTAACATTGCTATCGCCAACTTTCTAAAAAGCGAGTAGCGTTTGGGACATAAGCCGCAATGACTTATGTCCCAAACGCTTAATTCTTCAGATCAACGACTGAACATTTTTATTTCAGCTTTCATTACTGATGATACCATGGTTAGTTCTTAGTCACAAGGCACCAGCTGTAATGTACGAGCAATATTTTCAACGGTTCTTTCTAAGTTAACTGGTCCATTTTTCAATGCTGCTTCCAACGGTTCGGCTTTGGCCAAAATTCCAAAAATAGCCGTCATCCCTTCTTCATAGAGGACATCCACATCTTTGCCGATATAGCCAGCACAAGCGAAAACCGGTTTTTGATACTTCTTGGCCAAACGCGAAACGCCATAAGGGGCTTTGCCGAATTTTGTTTGAAAATCCATACCGCCTTCACCAGTAAAGACATAATCAGCAGCTTTTATTTTTTCTTCTAATTGATTCACTTCTACGACAATATCAATCCCTGGGCGTAACTGAGCTTTTGTGAATGCTAGTAACCCTGCACCCAAACCACCAGCGGCTCCTGCGCCTGGCATCATCTCAACATCAATGCCGATCTCTTTTTTGATGACCGCTGCATAATGGGCTAAGTTTTTATCTAATTGAGCCACCATTTCTTCTGTCGCACCTTTTTGCGGGCCAAAGACATGAGACGCCCCTGTTGGCCCTGTTAGTGGGTTATTCACATCACTTGCTACTAGAACTTCGGTAGCAAAAATACGTTGATCAAACTGTGTTAAATCGATCTGCGCCAGTTTATCTAATGCACCACCGCCACGTGTCAATTCTTGCCCTTCCTTGTCTAACAAACGCGCACCAAGTGCCTGAATCATACCTGCACCCCCATCATTTGTCACGCTACCACCAATGCCGATAATGATTTTTTTTGCCCCATGATTGAGCGCATGTTGAATCATTTCTCCTGTACCATAAGTAGAAGTGATCAAGGGATTACGTTCTACTGCTTTGACCAATTCAATTCCGTTGGCTTTCGCCATTTCAATAACCACCGTTTCTTGGTCACCTAATAAGCCGTAATAGGTTTCAACGATTTGATCAGGAAGCGGTCCTGCCACACGCACTGGTACTCTTGTGCCTCCTGTTGCATCCACTAAGGAATCCACCGTTCCTTCCCCGCCGTCTGCCATCGGGACGTGTTGAATGTCTGCATCTTTAAATACAGCTAAAATCCCTTTTTCCATTGCCAGACAGGCTTCTTTTGCACTCATACTTTCTTTAAATGAGTCTGGAGCCAAAACAAATTTTTTCGTCATCTTTTCGCGCCTACTTTCCAACTAGTTTAAAATAAAGCCATATAAAATGGTTGCAACAATCGTCATTACCCCACCGACACACATTTCATAAGGAATCACTCGAATTCTTTCTTTAATCGTCATATTCATACTTTGTGCCGTAATATGGAAATAATTGCCTTGAGGAACACTATCAATCACAGTCGCCCCAGTATGCACCATGACTGCTGCTGAAAGTGAAGATGTGCCCATATCTAAAATCGCTGGTCCAAAAGAACCTGTCGCTAAAATAACCGCTGTGGATGTTGAACCAACTGCTAAGCCCATTAAAATACCAGAAATCGGTGCCAAGAAGGTTCCAGAAATTCCCATAACAGAAATTAAGTGGACAATTTGTGTTGATAAATCAGAAACAGAAATTAATCCAGCAATTGCACCTGCACCAATTAAAATTAAAACGGTATCGGTTACTCTCTTCAAGCCAGAAGACGCATAAAAGGCCAGTTGTTTTGTTTGCCCAATCGCAATTGTCCCAACAACTGAGGCGAACGGCAAAATATACAGAGCATCAATATTCAAACTTTTGATGAAAGAAATATTTAAAACGGCGCCAATCGGATTAAGTAATAATAAGACAATCGCTAACACTGGCGCGATCAACGCCTTTTTCAAAGGTAATAATTCTTTTGTTTGTTCCTCTACAAGATCCGTTTCTTTGACCATTGATCCTTTACTTCTCATGATATTTGCAAGAACAACAGCCGTAATTAAGCCAAATACGGCTGGAATAAAACCAGCAATCATAACGTCACTTAAAGGTAAATCAAAGCCGTTCGCCGCTGCAATAGTATTTGGATTAGGCGAAATAATATTGCCCGCTTTGCCGCCACCTGATAAGGCAATCAATAATGATAACTTACTGATACCCGTACTTTTCCCAACAGATAGAGCAATCGGGGCAACAATCAACACTGCAACAGGAATGAATACGCCCACTGCTGTAATTACCATTGTGGATAATGCCAAAGATAAAATAGCTTTTTTCTCGCCAAGCTTTTGTACAATGGCGTTGGCAATTGATTCTGCCGCACCCGATTCCATCATCACACCCGCCAACATACCGGCTGCTAAGACACGGATTGCGGTTCCCATAATACTTTGTGTTCCGTTTAATAGAACAGCGACTGTATCTGACAGGGAAGCGCCTCCAATAAGACAACCAACAATTGCACCAAAAAACAAGGAATACACAGGATTAAATTTTTTCAAAATTAATACTATCGCTACAACTAATCCTAAAATTGCAGCAACCCAAGATATTGTAATATCTGGCATTCAAAATCAGCTCCTTAAATTGTTTACGCTTTCATTTTATCAAAGTCCTTTCTTTTTAAAATTGTAAATTTAACAGGATTTATTGTTCAAATGCACAAAAAACTGTTCTTAAAGAACAGTTTTTTGAAATCTTTTTCTATCTTTCTCAATAATGACCACCAAGCCAACGAACAAAAGAACACTCACAATTAACAATACTGCCGTTTTATTATATCCATGAAATAGTGCTTCGCCTCCACATGCGTAAAGTATTGAGGAAGGAATTACACCAATGAATATAGCGGCTATTAAATTTTTTAATGGCAACTGCATAGTATCCGCAGCAAAATTAATCACAGAAGAAGGAATAATTGGAATCATGTAGCCCACCATAATCCCAATTTTTGGATGCTTCATCCGTCGAATGGACTGGACCCAATGATTGGTCTCCGTTTTTCTATCTAAAAATTTTATATGATGCATCAAAAAGATTGCAACCAAATTTCCCATACTATTCCCTAAAACGTTAATGAGTGTGCCGCTGAAGGGACCAAAACTCAATCCTGCAATCACACCAATTACCGAGGTTGGAATCCCTGGTACTGCACACATGATCGCGGTCAAAAAAACTAACAACAGCGCTGCTGAAAAACCATGTGAACGAATTCGCTCTAATAATTGTGTCTTACTGGCTTTAGGATTCAAAAATAATTGAATATCTGTTTGATATTCTAGATACAAACGGTAACCTACCAGTAGGATTAAAATAAGCCCGCTACTGATTAGTAGTATTCGGATTGTTTTCCTTTTCATTTTCTTTGCTCCTTTTATGCTTTATACAAAGTGTAGCACAGGATTCTTTGTGCCTCAATTAGAAGCTTGTATGAATAAAAGCCGCCCCTAAAAGTTAGACTAAAAATCTAACTTTTAGGGGCGGCTCGAAAGTTACGAAGGTACTTTTTTTATTTCCGATACATCTTAAACTCCAAGAACAGATCGTTATAAATTCCTAAGTATTCTTGACCTAAGTCTTGGTAAACTTCTAAATGTTTGATGGTTTCATCATCTGGATAAAATTGTTTATCTTCGGCAACTTCTTTTGGTAATAGTTTTTTAGCTTCTTTATTTGGTGTGGAATAACCAATATATTCTGCGTTTTGTGCTGCATTTTCTGGTCGTAACATAAAGTTCATAAATGCATAGGCACCCTCTTTATTTTTGGCTGTCTTAGGCATCACAATGTTATCAAACCAGAGATTAGAGCCTTCACTGGGAATCACATAATGTAGATGTTCATTGTTTTCTAGCATTTCAGCAGCTTCACCAGAGAAAGTTACAGCAACTGCACTTTCTTCATTAGCCATGTACATTTTGATTTCATCGGCAACAATTGCTTTGACATTGTTCGTTAATCGGTTTAACTTATCGGTAGCCTGACGTAATTGTTGGTCGTTTTTACTGTTTAACGAATAGCCTAAACTGTTCAAAGATAATCCTAACACTTCGCGAGCGCCATCAATCAGCATGACATTATTTTTTAATTCCGGGCGCCATAAATCATCCCAATGTTGGATCTGACGGCCGTCAATAAATTTATCATTATAAATAATCCCCAACGTGCCCCAGAAGTACGGAACGGAAAACTTATTTTTGGGATCAAAGGATTGATCTAAAAAGCGTGCATCAATGTTTTCTAAGCCTTTTAATTTGCTGTGATCAAGTGGTAAAAGCATCTTCGCTTTCATCATTTTTTGAATCATATATTCAGAAGGAATGGCAATATCATAAGCTGTGCCACCTTGCTGAATTTTTGTATACATGGCTTCATTAGAATCAAAGGTTTCGTAATTGACTTTATAGCCTGTTTCTTTTTCAAATTTCTTAATCAAGGTCGGATCTATATAGTCCCCCCAATTGTAAATGGTTAAGGTATCTGCTCCTGCCATGCCACTTGCTTTCTCCAATTGGCGCACGCCAAAAAACAAGATGACAATAATAGCGATAATTCCAATAAAAAGTGACTGTAATTTTTTCATTTTAACTTGGCCACCTCACTTTGTTCCCGACGCATTTTCTTTAAACGTTTTGGCGTATTGTCTTTACTGATAAAGTAATAACCGACAACTAGAATCATTGAGAATAGGAACACTAACGCACTTAAGGCATTGATTTCTAAACTAATTCCCTGACGTGCTCGTGAATAAATTTCAACAGATAATGTTGAAAAACCATTGCCTGTCACAAAGAATGTTACGGCAAAATCGTCCAACGAATAAGTAAAGGCCATAAAGTAGCCAGCAATAATTCCTGGCGCTAAAAAAGGCAAAATAATATTTTTAATCACTTGAACATTATTGGCCCCTAAATCTCGTGCCGCATCTACCATGGAATCATTCATCTCTTGTAGTTTTGGTAAAACCATTAAAACAACAATTGGAATACTAAAGGCAATATGCGACAATAACACACTTGTAAAACCTAAACTGATAAACCCTACTGCCGTGAAGAAAATTAAGAAACTGGCTCCAATAATAACATCTGGTGAAACGAGTAAAATGTTATTAAAGCTAAGCAATGTGTTCCGGTTTTTACGACGTTTTGTATAATAAATCCCCATCGCACCAAATGTTCCAATGATGGTTGCTATTAAAGCCGATAAGAAAGCTAGCAAAAACGTATTCAGAACAATGGTTAACAAACGTGTGTCTTCAAAAACGTTCCGATAATTATCTAACGTAAAACCAGTAAACTGATTCATCGTTTGCGTGTCGTTAAACGAATAAAAAATCAAATAAAAGATTGGTGCGTACAGTAGCGCAAAGACAACGAATAAATACACATAAGACCATTTAAACTTTTTCTTTTGCATTATTTGCCACGCCCTTTCTTCTTCTCACCCGTCAGCAACATCACAATAAACATGGCAACAATTAAAATCACACCAATTGTTGAACCCATGCCCCAGTTTTGCGTTACTAAGAAGTGTTCCTCAATCGCCGTTCCCAACGTAATCACCCGATTGCCGCCAATTAAACGCGTTAACATAAAGAGCGAGAGCGAAGGAATAAAGACAGCTTGAACGCCACTTTTCACACCGTTTAGGGAGAGAGGAAAAATGACACGGCGGAATGTTTCCGCACTGCTAGCTCCTAAGTCCCGACTAGCACTAATCAATGAAGGATTCATCTCTTCTAAGGCATTAAAAATCGGCATAATCATAAATGGAATTTCTATATACGTTGCGACAAATAAAAAACTAAAATCTGTAAACAGAATCTGGTGCGTGCCCAAACCCATAAAACTCATAAACTGATTGATACTCCCATGAATACTGAAAATCCCAATAAAGGCATAAGCTTTTAATAATAAATTCACCCACGTTGGTAAAATAACAAGCATTAACCACAACTGTTTGTGCTTGAGCTTTGTCAAAAAATAAGCCGTAGGATAACTTACCAATAACGTAAAAATGGTAATCAGAAAAGCATACCACACTGAATTAATGGTCATACTTAAATACGTTCCTGATGTAAAATACGTTTGGTAATTCGCCAAAGTAAACTGGCCATTCATATCGAAAAATGATTGATAAATAATCATTAGCACTGGCGCAATGACGAATAAAAGTAACCACATTACATAGGGAATCGAATAAATTCGACGCATTGTTTTCATTTTATTTTCCCCTTTCGTTTACTCGTCGTAACTTTCTAAACGGGCATCAAAGTCTTCTTCTGATTCATTGAAGCGCATCACGTGAATATCTTCTGGCTCAAAAGAGAGACCTACTTGAGCACCTTCTTTGGCTTTTCGAGTGGAATGCACCATCCATTCGTTTCCTTGTTCATCAAAACAAATAATTTCATAATGAACGCCGCGGAATAACTGCGTGTCCACCGTTACGGTTAGCTTGCCTTTTTCAAGCGTGGTAATCGTTAAGTCTTCTGGACGTAAAACGACTTCTACAGGTTCATTTTTCCGCATGCCGCCATCGACACATTCAAACTTTTTGCCCACAAATGAAACTAAATTATCTTCCAGCATCACGCCATCCACAATATTACTTTCCCCCACAAAGTCAGCAACAAAGTGATTAATCGGTTCATCATAAATATCGACTGGTGTGCCACTTTGCACGATATGACCTTTATTCATGACAAAAATTTCATCACTCATCGCTAATGCTTCTTCTTGATCATGGGTCACAAAAATAAAAGTAATCCCTAAACGTTGTTGTAAATCACGTAGTTCATATTGCATCGCTGTGCGTAATTTCAAATCTAAAGCGGATAACGGTTCATCTAAAAGCAATACTTTTGGCTCATTGACAATCGCTCGTGCAATTGCGACCCGCTGACGCTGGCCCCCAGACATTTCACTAATTTCACGTGTTTCGTAGCCCGGTAATTGAACCAAACGTAATGCCTCTTTCACTTTTTTTTCAATTTCTGCTTTGGATAGTTTTTTGATTTTTAAACCAAACGCAACATTATCAAAAACATTCATGTGAGGAAACAAAGCATAATCCTGAAACACGGTATTGACTTGGCGTTTATTGGCAGGTACATCATTTATTCTTTTACCATCAAAATAAACATCGCCAGAAGTCACGTCATTGAATCCCGCAATAATACGCAAAATCGTTGTTTTGCCACATCCTGAAGGTCCTAATAAGGTATAAAATTTTCCTTCTTCAATTTCAAAGCTGACATTTTTTAATACTGGTTCATCGTCAAATTGTTTGACAACATTTTCAAATGAAATCACATGGTTTCTCACTGGATAAACTCCTCCGTTTCGTCCTTCTTTATAAATACGATTCTGTCGCCACAATTAACGCACGACTTTTTCCTCGACCATTGTTGCTAATTTGGTGAGGTTCTGTTGCTTGGTAATACATGGTTTGACCTTTTTTAGCAATATACGTGGCTTCCCCTAATGTCAAACGAATGGAGCCATCAATCACATAAATAAATGTTTCTGATAGAGAAGGTTCAAACGTTTTGTATTCGCCATTTTTATCAAAAGTAATAATGACAGGTTCCATTTCTTTTTCATTTGAGGCTGGAATTAACCATTTTAGTTCATAGCCATGTTCTTCATCATAATAGAGGGTACTTTCTTCTTCATTGTAGACAATTTTCTGTTCAAGCGGTTGCTGACTAAAAAACTGCTCTGGCGTCACGCCTAGTACTTCTAAAATTGAGAAAAATGTTTCCATTGATGGTGAGCTTAAATCCCGCTCCAATTGGGAAATATAGCCTTTGGATAAATCCGTTCTTTCGCCTAATTCTTCTTGTGTTAAATTTTTCTGAATGCGTAAATTTCTCAACTTCTCACCAATTTCCATGGCACACCTCGTTTCTATTTTCAGCTAATCTTTTCAACAAAAGTTTTGTAATACTAAACTTACAGTTTAGTTTTACCTTTTTTAGTATACGAACTTTTTGAAAAATTTCAACCATTTTTCTTTATTTTTCTAGTCTAATTGTCACACAATCTTTCTTTTCTGTATAACTTACTGTTTATAAGAAGAAAAATGATACGAAAAAATCAGAATATGATAAAATAAGACGAGTTGCTTTTTTACATAATTGGAAGGAGAGTTTTTATATGAATTCATTTCAAGCATTTACGTTAAGAGAACAAGATACATCTGTTATTGGTCAACTAGAAACCATTACTTTAGACGATTTATCAGAAGGCACTGTAGTAATCAAAGCAGCCTACTCCTCAGTTAACTTTAAAGACTCTTTAGCTTCAAAAAAAGACGGCGGTGTGATTCGCAATTATCCAATGATTCCAGGAATTGATGTCAGTGGCACTGTTGTCACATCGGAAGATCCTCGTTTCAAAGAAGGCGATAAAGTGATCGTAACAGGCTATCAATTAGGGGTTAGTCATACTGGTGGTTATTCTGAATATGTGCGTGTTCCTGGCGATTGGGTAGTTCCACTTCCTGAAAAAATGAGTCTCAAAGAAGCAATGATTTTCGGAACTGCTGGCTTTACGGCCGGATTATCTGTCACAGCTTTAGAAGACGATGGCTTACGCGACGACAAAGAAGCCCCCATCGTTGTAACTGGTGCGACAGGCGGTGTTGCGACATTGTCTATTGCGATGTTGCATCAATTAGGCTACACTTCAATCACTGCATTAACTAGAAAGCCAGATTCTTTTGAGCTTTTAAAAGAGTTAGGTGTTAGTGAATGCTTATTAGTAGAAGATTTCTTAGCAACTCCTGTTAAAGCATTGATGAAACAGCGTTTTGCTTTTGCAATTGATACCACTGGTGGGGAAATTACTTCTGCTGTTTTACCACAACTTCGTTATGATGGCCGTTCAGCCATTTGTGGCCGCGCTGCTGGAATTACATTAGAGACAACCGTTTTACCCTTTATTTTACGGGGCGTTCATTTATTGGGCATTGATTCGGTTAATGTTGGTATGGACAAACGAAAAATAGTCTGGCAACGTCTTGCCACTGATTTAGACATCACTGAAAAAGCTGTGTATCAAGAGATTACTTTAGAAGAACTTCCCCCTGTTTTTGAAGCATTACAAGCAGGCCAACATATTGGACGGACCATTGTCCGAATTTCTTAAGGAGGCGTTTTGATTATGGATGTTTTAGTTACTGCTGGCGGAACGTCAGAACCGATTGATAATGTTCGTTCGATTACCAATCATTCTTCTGGCGGACTAGGAAAAGCAATTGCTGAAAGTTTTTTAGCTGCGGGACACACCGTAACCTACGTAACAACCAAACATGCATTACGTCCAACCCAACAATTGGACTTATCAATTAAAGAAATAGAAACAACGGTTGAATTAGCCACTACGTTAGAACAACTCTTTGCTGAAAAGCAATTTGATGCGATTGTTCACGCAATGGCAGTCAGTGATTTTACGACGGAAACCGCGCAAACGGAAGAACAATTTATTGATTCTTTTGCGCAACAATTAAGCGAACAAACATTGCCAAAGACCAAAGAAGCCTTGGTAACTATCGTTCAAAACACATTGAATCAGATTGCTGATATTCCTCAAACAGCAACAAAAATTTCATCTGATACGGACCGATTATTAATTTTTCTAAAGAAAAATCCTAAAGTCATCCAAATGATTCGTGACAAGCAACCCCAAACTGTTTTAGTGGGCTTTAAATTACTTGTCGACGTTTCACAAGAAGAACTCGTCCAGGTTGCACAAGCCGCTTTGGTTAAAAATCGGTGTGACTTTGTCTTAGCCAATGACTTGATGAACGTTCATGAAACAGAACACGAAGGATTATTAATTAACGAAACGGGCATTGTCCAAGAAGCTTGTTCAAAACAAGGGATTGGTTCAATGATCGTTAAAAATGTTGAAAAGAAATGGAGAGAACAACAATGAAAACTATTTTATTAGGCGTCTCTGGCAGCATTTCTGCATATAAAGCAGCAGATATTACAAGTCAACTAGCTAAGCTTGGCTACAATGTGGAAATTTTAATGACTAAAAGCAGCACAGCGTTCATCACTCCGCTGACCTTACAATCACTTTCTAAGAATCCAGTGCATACGGATGTCATGATGGAAATTGATCCCAGTAAAATTAATCACATTGAGTTAGCTAAAAAAGCGGATTTATTTTTAGTAGCACCTGCTTCGGCCAATACAATTGGGAAATTAGCCCATGGGATTGCCGACGACTTATTATCAACAGTTGCTTTGGCGCTTTATCCTGAAACACCAAAAATTATTGCGCCCGCGATGAATACGTATATGTACCAAAACCCCATTGTCCAACGAAATATTGGCATTTTAAAAGAAGTCGGCTATCAAGAAATAATCCCACGTGAAGCTCTATTAGCTTGTGGTGATTATGGTCGTGGCGCACTTGCCACTGTTGAAGATATCCTTCAAACAGTGATGAAAATTTTAGCATCTGATAACAAGGAGTAATTTATGAATAACACGAAAAAATTTACGTTAACAGCCATGTTCTTAGCTATCTTACTTTTACTGGCTTTAACCCCGCTAGGATTTATCACATTAGGTCCTTTAAATTCGACCACGATGCATATTCCTGTAATTATTGGTTCCATTGTTTTAGGGCCAAAAATCGGTAGTATGTTGGGCGGCACGTTTGGGATCATTAGCTTAATTAAAAATACGACAGCACCAACACCTTTGTCGTTTGTTTTTTCTCCATTTATTCCCGTGATCGGTACCGATCACGGTAGTTGGAAGGCTCTTTTAATTGTGCTCATTCCGCGGATTTTAATTGGGGTCGTTCCTTATTTCGCTTACAAATGGCTAAATAAATTAACGAAGGAAAAAGCGCAACCTGTCTCCTTATTTGTGGCTGGTGTTTTAGGCTCAGCAACGAATACCATTTTAGTCATGAACATGATTTATTTTCTTTTTAATTCAGCTTATGCTGAAATTATTGGTAAAGCTGGAACTGCTGTTTACCTAGCTATTATTGCGACGATTTTCAGTTCTGGTGTGCCAGAAGCTCTTGTTGCTGGTGTAGCTGCTTCAGCAATTGCTAGCGTTTTGCTTCGCTTAATGAAACGAAATGCAACGCAAAAACTATAGAAAAAAACACAGGGACTAAAAATCAAGTTTGATTTTTAGTTCATGTGTTTTTTATTTATTTTTTTTGTTTTCGTAATTTATAGGCATATTCACTGGCTTTAAATAATAATTTATTAACCGGTAAATCGAATTCCCCAATAAATTCATTAATCGTTGGGTTGAAGTTCGCTTTAAACTTAATTAATCCATCATTTAAACTACCTTCTAAGCCGCCCATATTACAGCTTTCGCAGCCACGGTTAAAACATTCTTGAATGGCATCTCGCCAAGTCACATAAGTTGGCATGTAGCGTTTATAACGATCATCTAAGCCAGCATAAAGGATTTCACTTGTTGGACCAAATGTCACAGCCAAGGCGCCAGCAACCGTGACGATTTCACCAGCTTCTGCGATATTTTCTTCTAATTCTTTTAGTTCCCGAGTCAAGGAAGCATCTAATTCTTCTAAATTATGGCGCTTTTTCACTTGATTTTCTTTCAAATTACTCAAGTCTTTTTGATTTTTGTCATAGCGTTGTTGCGTGCTATCTAAGCGTTCCTTTAAATTGACTTGCGCCAGCATAATAAAGGAGTCTTCTGGGTAAATGTTCAACAGCTTCTTAAAGTAATCACTATTCCGCAAAGAAATATGTTGGCGTTCCATGGTTGATTGAATGACTTTTTCAAATTCATCAACAAAGTCAACATGCCCTTGCTGCACAACTACCCCTTTTTTTTCAGCTGTTTTAATCATTTTCTTGGTACTTTTTGACAATTGTTCCTCACTAAAATCTTCACGATAAATATTCGCTTGGAAGCGGGGCTGGATGGTGGCCCCCATATCCATTGTCAGTCCTTGATATTTGGCCCCTGCTTTTTTCAAGGTCTCAATAATAGCTGTCGCTTCAGCATGCGGTTGATGTTCTTCTCCCAAATGGAAATCTTGATAGTGAACCGCAGGATCCATTTTTATAAATAAAGCTCGTTTTTTCTTGCCAAATTTTTTCAATTCAGCCATAAAGTAGTTGACCAAACGTTCATTTGTATAGTCCATTACTGGACCTCTTGGTGTATATAACATCGTAAAACCGGCTGGTAATGGTTTGATTAAAACTAAACTTGATGCAACTAATGTATCCTTTTCATAAACCCCAACAATTTCAGAACCCCAGTTATCCTTGACTTTTGCCCATGAAGATGACTGTAGTAAATTACATAATGGGTGATTTTTAACAAATGTATCGTGTACTTCTGCCGGAATACCGATTTTAAATGTGTACATGTTCAAACTCCTCTGCTGTGACTTTCCAATAGTCCGTTTATCTTACACTATCATAGTGTATTCCAACAGACTAGTAAAGTTTTACATGAAAATTTTTAGAAAAAATGTAGATCTTATTCTTTATGTAAAAAAGACGAGGTAGAAACAGTTCATTCTACCACTTAGTTCACTAATAGCAACGACACTTTTCTTCACTGCCATTCAAAGGATGAATCATTTCTATCCACATCTTTTCAATTAAATACGTGTTTCAAATTTTAATGACTTGTTGATAAAATACATGATTGGTGCTGAAATCGTCATAATAATCGCTTCACTTAATGCTAACCAACCATAAGTTGTCCAAAATGCTTGACCGCCACTTGGTACTAGCATAAAGGCAATAAAAAACATACTTACAGTAAAAAATAGACTATTTAGACACATTCTAACAGGAATACTTGGTACCTTTTTTTGTAAAAAAGCTGTTAAGCTCAACGCAAATAATGTTTGCGCTCCACCAAACAGAGCATCCATTACACCGAAACCAAAAAATAAGTTAAAAAAGATAACGCCGCCTAAAACACCCCACATCAATTTGCGATTGAAAACGACTAGGTGATTCAAACTTTCTGAAATTCTAAATTGAATCATACCAGAAGAAACTGGCCGAACCAATAAAGAGAGGACAATATATAAGCCCATAATGATACCATTGGCTAAGACTGTTCTTAGCTTTCGATTGGCTTGAAACGAATTTTGCATACTTTTTCCTTCTTTCTCCGAGTTTTTTTACAAGGGATGGTTGATGAACCTTGGTTACAATTGCAACAGTTCACATTCTAATATGGAAAGTCAAAATAGTCAATGAAAGCCCTGTTTTACTTTGCACTTATTTGCAGTTTTCACCTCTCATGCATTGTTTCGTGCCTTTTTCTAGTCATTTTTTACTTTTTTAAGCAATCTTTATTCGCAGAAGTTCCTCCCTCTGGTATAATGGACAATAGCGATTCAAAGGAGGAGCTCAATGAACATTCACTACTATCTTATTATCAACGAGCAAGCAAGTAGCGGCAATGGCCGAAAAGTCGCTAGAAAAGTGATTCAACAACTCAAGCAACAAGAACTTAAATATACGGCTCTTTACACTGATTACGCTGGACATGAAAAAGAATTGACGAAGGAACTTGCAGAAACAACTTTACTTCCTTGGTCTGAAGACTTAGACGTTTCAACTTTTCCAATCCTAGTCGTGCTAGGCGGCGATGGCACACTACATAATGTCATTAATTCATTACTTCCATATGATTCAGCTATTCCTTTAAGCTATATTCCATGCGGCTCTGGAAATGATTTTGCACGAGGGGTGGGATTATCAAGGAATATTGATAAAGCATTGCATCAAATCCTGCGCACCAGACGACCAAAAGAAATTCAAACGATTCATTATGTAGAAGCCAACCAAGAAGAAATCGGCTTAGCCACCAATAATGTTGGCTTAGGGTTAGATGCGGCAATCGTGGAAAAAACCAACGAATCGTCATCAAAAAAAGCCTTAAATAAATTTAAGCTTGGCTCGCTTTCCTATATTTCTTCAATCATTCATGTCTTTTTTAAACAAAAAGGCTTTCCAATTTTAGTTGAAATGAATGGTAAACAATACACATTTAATCGTGCTTTCCTATGTACGGTCACAAATCATCCTTATTTTGGCGGGGGCGTATCAATTATGCCGACGGCCAATCCTCGCAAAGCAGTCGTGGACTTAGTTGTCGTGGAACGAATCAATATTTTTAAAATTTTGTGGCTTATTTTCCTATTGCTTCGCCAAAAACAAGGGAAATCTAAGCATTTTCATCATTTTCAATCAAGCAAAATTCGAATTGTTTCGACGATTCCACAAACCATTCACGCAGATGGCGAGATTTTAGGCAAACGAAGTATTGATATGGTTTATACCACACAAAAACGTTTGTTTTGGTTTTAACTGAGTCCCTTAAGGTTGAAAAAGAGCCTGGGACAAAAATCACTTTGGATTTTTGTCCCAGGCTTAAAAATTGATAAACGGCGGGAACAGAAGCAACTCCTTCGGAAATAAGCCGAAATTCTCCAAAAATTATAGAACAATTTTCGGAAATTTCTTCTTATTTCTCGGAGTTAAACGCTTCTGTCCCGACCTCTTTCCTCTTCTCACATAAATTGATAAGGCGTCGTATCCTTCATTCCAATCATTGGATCAACAGCATTTGTTTGAATAATTTCGACTGTTAGTCGTGGTTCTTTTGGTAATGGTTCTTCGACAACTTTTGTCGCTTTCTTTGCTGTTTCTGGGGTTGACTCTTCCCCTTCATCAGCAAATAGTGAAACTTCTTGTACCGTTGTGTCAACTAATTGCTCGTCTGTTTCTTTTATCTGATCGGCTTTCGTTGATTGCTGTTCATTTTCATAAGAGACAGCTTTTGTTTCTTTTTCAGTAAATGGATGGTCTGCCGTTAAACCTTCTTCATAGGCTTCTAACTGAGTTCTAGTCGTTAAGGTCATTTGTTCTGCGTTCACGATTCGTTCTTTTAGCATCGTCATACGACTAGCCGATTCGTTTTTGACACATGTTTCAAAAGCAGAAACCTCACCTAATAGAATTAATAATTCTTTACTACGTGTCACTGCTGTATACAGCAAATTTCGTTGCAGCATTCGGCTATACTGATGAACCATTGGCAGTAACACCATGCGGAATTCACTACCTTGCGCTTTATGAATCGAACAACAATAGGATAACGTAATTTTATTCCATTCATTTCTTTTATACGTTACTTCATTATTATCAAACTGTAAAACCAACTCGTCCACTTTGTCCTCTGAGTCTTTGGCTAAAGTAATTCCGACGATTTCTCCCATATCTCCATTGAACACATTTAATTCTGGCGTATTGACTAGTTGCAAAACTTTGTCCCCAATCCGATAGACGGTGTCATTCCATTTGACTTCTTTTTTCTTACCATCATTTGGATTGAAGATTTCTTGCATCATCTTATTCAAGGCATCAATGCCGGCTGCGCCACGATACATTGGCGCTAAAACTTGGATATCTTGTGGCGTAAACCCTTTTGCTTTTGCCTTTGTGACGATTTGTCGAATGTATTCTTCGATATGACCAATATCACTTGCAAAGAACGAGCGATCCTTTTGATTTTTTTGAAAATCAGCAGGCAACTTTCCTTCTTTAATTTCATGGGCAAGAGGAATAATACTTGAACCGTCTCCTTGACGATAAATTTCGTTTAACTCACATTTGGGAATTTCGTTAATTTGCAATAAGTCATGTAAGACTTGACCTGGACCGACAGACGGTAGCTGATCCTTATCACCAACAAAAATCACTTGCATGTTTGTCGGAATAGCTTTTAATAACGTATTGGCTAACCAAGTATCCACCATTGACATTTCATCTACAATTAGCAAACCGCCTTCTAATTCTTTGGCGGTTAAACTCGGATTTTTTTCACGACCTGTCAAGCCTAACAAACGGTGGATGGTACTTGCAGGTAAACCTGTCGTTTCGTTCATACGTTTCGCTGCTCGCCCAGTTGGCGCCGCTAGCAAGATTGGAAACATCTCCTGCGTGTAGTCTTTGAGATCTAATGAAAGACCATTTAGTTCCGCAAACAACGAGACAATCCCATTAATAACAGTTGTTTTCCCTGTTCCGGGCCCTCCAGTTAAAATAAATAACGGCGATTTAATCGCTTCTTCAATCGCTGCTTGTTGCGAGTCGCCATACTGAATATTTAAACGTTTCTCAATCATTCGGATACTTTTTTGGACTTCTTCTTCCTCGTAATGAATTTCTTTTTTACGAGAAAGTAAACGTTGAATCGAAGTACCAATGCCCCATTCAGAAAAATAGAGACTGTTCTCAAAAAGTTTAGTCTCTTCTTGTTGGATTTTTCCATGTTCGACTAACGTAATGATTTCATTGGCCACTTGATCAGGTGAGATTTCCACTGGGCGACTTGCTTCCAAGGTCCGAATCGCTTCTTCTAACAAAACATCTGCTTGAACATACGTATTGCCTGAGCGAATGGAGTGTTCAAACACTTCATGTAAAATCGCTGCCCGAATTCGAACAGCAGAATCCGCCTGAATGCCGATTTGTTCAGCAATATTGTCCGCTCGTTTAAATCCGACTCCCTCAATATCTTCAACTAACTGATAAGGATTTTCTTGAATCACAGAAAGGGTTTCTTCTTGATAGGTTTGATAAATTGAAAAAGCTAACTGACTACCGAAGCCGTATCGATTTAGTCCCACAATCACTTGCTCCATCCCGTGATTCAAGCGAATTGTTTCGACGATTACTTGACGTTTTTTTTCATTTAAAACAGTAACTTCTTCCAAAACACTCGGGTCATCAATAATTCGGTCAATCGCACTTTCCCCTAATACTTCAACAATTTTTTCAGCAGTTCGTTTACCAATGCCAGGAAATTTGTCACTTGATAAATAGTTAACCACCCCACTAGCCGAAGTCGGTCTTTCTTGCTGATAACTATCCACCTGAAACTGTCTGCCATAACGAGGATGGTCCACAAAATGACCAAAGAAACGATAGGGTTCCTCTTCTTGAACTTGGCCAAAACTACCAGTTACTACAATTTCTTTTTCTAAATAATCTGTATTTGTATCGGTCACATTTACAAGAACGACTTTATAAAAATTACTGGGATTTTCAAAAAAGATTGCTTGTACAGTCCCAACAATAAAGGCTTTTTCTTCGTCCTCACCAAAAAGTGTTACCACTACAAGCCCTCCTTTCTGTTGTGTGCTTATTGTGCTTTTTCTTTAGCTAAAAAAGACGTATCATTCCATAACGTTAAGTCGTACGGCATGTTCCTTGATGCCTCTTTGGTTTCAAGGATTGAAAGGCTATTGTTTAACAGCCCGCCCATTGTCCGTAATTCTGATAATGGTTTACCAGCCATCGCTTGGATTGCCGCCGTCAGCGCTGCTCCGTGTCCGACAAATAGAACTGGACCTTCGTGCTGCTTCGCCGCTTCAGCAACTGTTTCTGAAATCCGTTGAATCGCTTGCTCGATTGGTTCACCATCAAAAATTGTTGGATCATACAAATCTAAACGATGCCGTAAATGATCTAATTCTTCTCCATAAAAATTACGCATTTCTTCAATATATTGTCCTTCTAGACGACCTAAACCTAATTCTTTTAAAGTATCTGTATAAACAATTTCAACTGGATGAGTCAATTCTTGTTGAATTCCCCGCGCAGTATTTTTGGCACGTAATAGCGGACTAGAATAAATTTTTTCAAACGGAATATCTTGTAAATATTGGCCTAATTGTTTAATTTCGTCATAACTAGTTGGTAATAACGGCGAATCTCCTGTCATTCCTTGAAATCGTTTCTGTTGATTCCATTCAGTTTTTCCATGTCGTGTAAAATATAATTTCATGTAACTTCTCCAAACTTCTTTATCTCTTCATATGTCTTTCTAGTTTATCACTTCCCTGCGAAAATATCCATGGAAGTTTCTAGTAATCCAAGCAAAATAAGCCTAGAACAAAAATCTAAATTGTTTTTTGTTCTAGGCTCGGAAATTGGGCAACAGTAAAAATAAAACCACTTTCTTCTGACATTTTTGAAAAAAAGCGCTACTGTCTTAACTTTTTTTAATCCAATTTATCATTTTCATAATGATGCGTCAGTTCTAAGTTCGGAAAATTTTGCTGACGTAAGGCTTCATAAACAATTAGTGCGGCAGTGTTAGAAAGATTCAATGAGCGCACATGTTCATCATTCATAGGAATTCGGATACACTTTTCTTCGTTTTCTCGCATAAACGTTTCTGGTAAGCCTGTTGTTTCTTTTCCAAAAAGGAAATAATGGTCCTCGCCATCATTATAATTGACCTCGCTGTATGTTTGGTGAGCAAATTTGGTTACTAAATGCAAGTGTTTGCCTGCCACATGGGCTAAAAAGGCAGCCAAATCTTTATGATACGTAATATTTACATCATTCCAATAATCTAATCCGGCACGTTTTAAGTGTTTATCATCTGTTGAAAATCCTAAAGGTTCAATTAAATGCAACGGTGTATTCGTCGCTGCACATGTCCGTGCAATATTTCCAGTATTTGCT
The DNA here is from genome assembly GCF_050533535.1 of Enterococcus sp. DIV2453a. Lineage (NCBI taxonomy): Bacteria > Bacillati > Bacillota > Bacilli > Lactobacillales > Enterococcaceae > Enterococcus > Enterococcus sp. DIV2453a. The sequence goes on from NZ_CP172899.1 coordinate 2,205,174, forward strand.
GGAATTTGTGGTTCAAATAAAACAATATGGTTCGTCAACTATCTTCAGCTCCTCAAATATCAATCGTGTTCATTTTAGCATAAATTCAAAATAAATAGCGCCCACAATACTTATTTTCAAAAAAAAAACCGCATGACGCGATGATGTCAGGCGGCAGCTGTTCTAACCAATAAAAAAAACGTACCGTCTCGGTGTCTAGCACGGCGAGTCGTTACGTTAGTGAAGGTCTCTTCACTAACTTTTATCAGAACAGGACCCTGATAAAAACCAATGAAAAAACAACTTGTAAGTAATATAACACCAATGTCACTTTATTGCAAGACTTTTTTAGGATTTTCTTCACAAAAAAGTCTATCTTTTACGACCTACTAACAAGCGGACGTCAATCGTGATTTTTTCCAATGGTCGCTGTTGTAGCTCGGCTTTAACTTTTTGAGAAACTTGCCACTCTAATGGCGACATTTCTAATAAATCCAACCGTCTTTCCTCGGGAATGTCAAAGCAATAAGTTATTCGTTCATCTACTTCCACAGCTAATTCCTCGGCAAAACGTTGGACTACTTTTTGATTGGAATAACTTTGTTTCTTTTCGTCATTGGGATAAAAAGCCGCTCGTAATTCCTTTAAATAATTCTCTTCAGGAATAATTTTAATCACAGTCCCGTCAGCTTTTAGTACTCGCCGAAATTCTTGATAATGTGAAGGAGAAAAAATATTCAAAATCGTATCAAGCCCTTGATCCGCAAATGGCAAATTCGTTAAATCCGCCACACACCAAAACGCATCAATTGGCTGATTACTTGCTAAATAGATTCCTTCCTTTGATAAATCAAACCCGATTTTCAGTCCAGATAAGCCTGCTTGACTTAACTCAGCTAGAAAACTCCCTTCACCACAACCAACATCGACTACTGTTTTATTTTGAGGAAGATAGTGCATAATTTTGTTTAAAACAGGCGCGTACATGCCACTTTGAATCATTTTTCCTCGAGAAGTAAACATTTTTTTATTATATTCTGTCTGAACGCCATGATTTAGAAAGTATAACGTGCCTTTCTTGGATAAATCAAATTGATGCCTCTGTTGACAAATCAGACCAACCCCTTCTACATGCATTGGTTGATGACAAGTTGGACAGCGAAATACAGCTGCTTCTTTTTTCAATAATTGTTGTGCTCGTTCAATTTTCTTTAACATTTAAAACTCCTTACGTTCATCAAATGAACATTTTCTCTTATAAAAAGTTGCACTCTTTTTTTCAGGGCTATGGTAGTAAGCAGAATTATGGTACAATGCCTGTGAAGAAAAAGCAAGGAGCGATAAGAAATGATTAAAGAATTCTGTGCCGAAAATTTCACTAAGATTCCCCAAGCCATTCAAAAAGGTGCGAATCGCATCGAATTATGCGATAACTTAGCCGTGGGTGGAACGACGCCAAGTACTGGTGTTATTGAAGAAGTCTTAGCATACGCTGGCGAACATTCTGTACCAGTGATGACAATCATTCGTCCTCGTGGCGGCAATTTTGTCTATAATGATATTGAATTAAAAATTATGCATACCGATTTAATCGAAGCAAAGAAATTAGGAACCGACGGCATTGTTATTGGCTGTTTAACTGAGGATGGTTGGTTAGATGAAGAAGCTTTGGACTTATTCATTGAAACAGCTGAAGGCTTGCAAATCACTTTTCATATGGCTTTTGATGCCTTGTCGAAAGAAAACCAATTTAAGGCGATCGACTGGTTAGCTGAGCGTGGTGTGACGCGTATTTTAACTCATGGCGGGCCAGCTGGTACCCCTATCGAAGACAACTTTGATCATTTAAAAGAATTAATTGCCTACGCAGATCAACGGATTCTTATTTTACCAGGTGGCGGTATTTCCACAGAAAACGTTCAAACTGTGATGGACACTTTAAAAGTCACAGAAGTCCATGGCACAAAAATTGTTTAATTTCTTGTATCTAAAAAAGTGAGGTAGCCGTCGTATTAACGGCTATCTCACTTTTTTGATTTCAAGCAAACCAACGAATCCTTTTACCTCAGTCTCATGATAAATAAGTGCAATTTTTTAAACAAAATAACGCATAAACATGCTGGCAATATTGAAATAAATTAATACACTGGTTAAATCACTTAAGGTAGTAATAAACGGGCCACTGGCAACTGCGGGATCAAACCCTAATTTATCCATTAACATCGGGATTAAACTCCCTGCTAAATTCGCCACAGTAATTGCACAGAGCATTGCCATCCCAATCACAAATCCAAGCGGAAGATTATGTTGCCACACGCCAACCACAATCATAATGGTTAAACCTGTCACAGCCCCCGTCACTAGTCCCGTGAGCACTTCACTTAAGATTAAGCGACCAAAATTACTATCCTTTTCATCTTTCATAGCCAAACGGCGTACCGCGACCGCCAATGATTGTGTTCCGGCATTGCCGGCTGTTCCGGTAATTAAAGAAATAAAAACGGCTAAAATACTCGCTTCGCTAACTAACGACTCATAATTACTGATTAACGAGGCCGTAGACATCCCTAAAAACAGCAGCGTAATTAACCAAGGTAATCGTTTAGAAGCGGCTTTTAAAGGGTTCTCACTAACTTCTTCAACGTCGACCCCGGCTAAACCAGAGTAGTCGCTAGCGGCTTCATCATCGATAACATCAATAATATCATCAACTGTTACAATCCCCAACAAATGATCATCATAATCTGTAACTGGCACAGCTAAGAAGTCATAGTCACGAATTGTTTGCGCGACATCTTCTTGGTCATCGCCAACATGAACTGAAATAACCCGTTCATTCAAAATATCAGCAATCAAGGTATCATCATCATTAACAATTAAATCCCGCAACGAAATAACGCCGACTAAATGATTTTCTTGGTCGACTACGTAAACGTAATAGATTGTTTCCGCCATGTCCGCTTGATTCTTTAAGACGTACATCGCAGAACGCACTGTTTGATTCGCCACAATCGAAACAAATTCGGTGGTCATAATCGCCCCAGCAGTTTCATCTTCGTAATGAAGTAACTCTTTAATTTCGCCTGCTTCTTCACTACTTAACAAACTAAGATATTTCGCCTTTTGACTTTTATCTAACATATTTAGTAAATCCACTGCATTATCGGTATACATCTCAGCTAACATATCTGCTGCATAACTTGGGCGCATTTCAGCTAAATAATCTTTCATATTCTCATTATCTTCTTCGATAACATCAAACATATCCGCTAGTTCTTTCGGAGATAGGTAATTGTATAAATGTTGTCGGTCTTTTTCATCTAACGATTGGTAAAATTGTCCTTGTTCATAAATGTGTAACGCTAAAAATAGCTCACGAAATTCGTTCATTTGTTGATTTTTTAGCGTTTCTAAAAGAAGGGCAAATTGCTCTTCCATTTCTTGGCCTTCATTCATCTTACACTTTCCCCTCCTGCCTCTTTATTATTATAACGTATCATCTACACTTTTCATATCCTCCGCTAGTGGGGAAATCAGATGAACCGTTTCTTTGGTAAAAGGATGAGTAAAAATTAGTTCCATGCAATGCAACGCTTGCCGCTCAATTCCTTGATCCATCTTTCCATGATACATCTCATCCCCTAACAATGAACAGCCAATTGCTTCAAAATGTACCCGAATTTGATGTGTTCGTCCTGTATGGAGCTGAATGCGCACAGCTGCTGCTTGGGCTCCTCTTTTTGCGAGCCAATATTCTGTACTAGCAAATTGACCTGTTTCGATAACTTGGCGTTTTAATAAAGAGGACAAGTCGCGCCCAATTGGCTTTTCAATCAATTGATGCTCGTTTAACTGCTCAATCGCTCCACCAACAAGGGCATAATAAATTTTTGTCACCTTTTTTTCTCGTAATTCTTGGTCAATTAAAGCATGAGCAAAGCCGTGTTTCGCAAATAACATCAGCCCAGAAGTATCTCGATCTAAACGAGTCACGACATGAATAACTTGATTCACGTAATTTTGACGCTTGTAATAGCCCTTAACACGATTCGCCATCGTTCCTGAAGGATGATACTGAGCAGGTATCGAGGCAATGCCAGCGGGCTTATTAACTACTAAAAAATGATCATCTTCAAACACAATTTCAATCGGTTCATCATCTGTTAATAATGTCTCATGTTCCGCTTCATCTGGAATCGTCATTTTAACGACATCGCCAGTTTGTAAAGGATAGATGGCATTTTGAGCGGTCCCATTCACTTGAATTTTACCACCCTGAAATTTCACCTTAGCTAATAACCCTTTTGAAACGCCTTGTTCCTTTAAAAAATATTTCACTTGTTGTGTTGTTTCTTTGTCATATGTCCATTGAAATTCCATCGTTTAATTAATCCTCACCAATAAAGGCATCTTTCACTCGATGCCAAAAATGCATGTGCCGATAAGAGGCAAAATGAATCCGTTCGTCTGCAATTCGATAGCAGACGGAAGCGATATTTTCTTGATAAATATCTAATTGGTCCACCGTGACAAAATAATCATCACTTTCCTGTAATTTAATCTCCAGCCACTCCGTATGTGCGATTACAATCGGTGACCCCAATGTTCGAAAGACACGATTGTTTAAGGAGGCGATTTCGGTTAACTGAAACGCATTAATGCTAGGATGCAAAACAGCCCCACCAATACTTTTATTATACGCAGTAGAGCCGGTTGGGGTCGAAATCGACAACCCATCACCACGAAATCGTTCAAACAGTTCGTCTTTAATAAACACATCGCCCACCATCGTCCGGTTTCCTCGTTTAATTGTTGATTCATTTAATGCTAAAAAATGTTTATCTGGTTTCCCATCTCTAAACCGAATCCGCACATCTAATAATGGATAACTCGTACTTTTTTCACGATGAATACACAAACTCTCAACTAGTTCTTTTAATTCATAATCACGCCAATCTGTATAGAAACCCAAGTGTCCGGTATGTACACCTAAGAAACTTACTTCGTTTAACAGATGATTAAATCGATGAAAAGCGGAAAGAAGCGTACCATCTCCGCCGACTGAAATCACAAGTTCAGGTTGACGATTGTCTATTTGAATTTGGTTTTGCTCTAATAGTGTTGTCAGTTGTTTTGTGACTTGTTTCGATTTTTCTTCCGAGTTATGAACAATCGCCACTTTCATAAGCAGACTCCTTTACTGATTTTCTGGTGTTTCGTTTTTAATTTGCTTATAGTATTCGTTTTCTAGCAATCCACGGCCATGAGAGAAGTAATGTTGTGCTTCTTGAATTTCTTCACGAATAGATGACATTTCTTCATCTAATAAATAGGCTGCCTCTGCCGCTCGCTGAAGGCGTTCTTTCATTTCTTCAGGAAAGACACCTTGATATTTATAATTCAAAGAATGTTCAATCGTTGCCCAAAAATTCATGGAGAGTGTCCGAATTTGGATTTCGGCCAAAATAATCTTTTCCCCGGTGACTAATTGCACAGGGTATTCCACCACCACATGGTACGAACGATAACCACTTTCTTTTTTATTTTCAATGTAGTCCCGTTCTTCCACAATTTTTAAGTCTTTACGATTTCTTAAAAGTGCGACTACCTGGTAAATGTCTTCCACAAATTGGCACATAATCCGCAAACCAGCAATGTCTTGCATTTCTTCTTCAATCCGATTTAAAGGAATATGCCGAATAGCCGTCTTGGTCAAAATACTATCTACTGGTTTCACACGTCCTGTAACGAATTCAATTGGTATGTGTTTATCTTGCTCCCGAAATTGTTTACGAATACCTCGTAGTTTTACTTTTAATTCGCTGACCGCCTGTTCATATGGCGCTAAAAACAGCTCCCACTCTCGTTCCATGGTAGATCCCTCAATTTCCTTGAATTTCATTCACTGATTATTTTACCACAGTCCTTCCTAAAATAGGGTGTTATTCGCTATTTGATTTCCAAACGCCTTTCATTAGAAAAAATTTTCACAGAGAAGACCACTTTTCTTGACGGAAACCTATATAATATGTGAAAATTGGAGTGATTTAAGAAAGAGAGAGAACCCCATGAGTGAGCACTTAGAAATTGAATTTAAAACATTAGTTAGTCCGCAAGATTTCAAACGATTAATCGACCATTTTGCTATTCAAAAAACGGAGTTTTTTACGCAAACAAATCATTATTTTGATACGGACGATTTTCAATTAAAAGCACAACGAATGGGCTTAAGAATTCGCGTATTAGCAGATCGTGGTGAGTTAACCTTAAAAGTTCCTGCGCCAGAAGGATTATTAGAAATCAATGACCCTTTATCGCTTGAGACGGCGAACCACTTTATCAAAAGGAATCACCTCCCTACTGAGGGGGCTGTGGCGAAGAAATTACAAGAATTAGGTATTGAAATCGCCTCGATCCATTTAATTGGTTCATTAAAAACAGCACGTGCAGAAAAACAAATTCCTCAAGGACTACTTGCGTTAGACGAAAGTTGGTATAACCAACAGCACGATTTTGAATTAGAGTTAGAAGTTACTGAAGCTGAAAGCGGCAAGCAAGCGTTTCAAACATTAATGGCTGATTTGAACATTCCCATTACGCTTGCACCTAACAAGATTCAACGCATGATGCGGACCACTGCCCCTTAGTATTCGAAGCACTGACGTTCTGGCACCTGTATTTGAAAAAGCATGGCATTGGAGGAAGTATGAATGGTTGAAATTTATTTGTTCGTCAATCCTTTAGGCGGCGTCTGTTTAGAAATTGAAAAAGAAATTATACAATTGTCTGTTAACGACAAGAAAAAAATACAATTGCGCTTTATTCCTTTATTAAACATGAAAACGATCAATGAATTTTTGAGTCGTCAACATATTCCGATTAATGACATTAAACGACGGAATCGAATTTTTGAAGATTTATACTCAGCCGCTCTTGACTATAAAGCAGCACAGTTACAAGGCCGAAAAAAAGGCCGACAATTGTTGATTGGCTTACAAAAAGCAGTAGCTGAAGACGGTCTAGCTTACTCTCCTGAGTTATCAGAAGAACTACTTCTAGCGGCCGGCGGGGATATTGATATGTATCGTAAAGACCGACAATCCGATTTTGTCAAAGAATCTTTCCAAACCGACCAAAAAGTTGCTCGAGAAATGGGGATTAAACAACATCCTACCGCAGTCGTTTACAACTATACTTGCGAGAATGATTTCGGCATTTTAGTCGAAAATTTTGAAAACATGGATGAAATTAAACAACTGTGTCGTGTCCATCCACATAACGAACCGTTGCTGGACCAAGGTGACGCAACCTTTGAATTTAAACGCCGCTCCAATTATCATTTTCCAAATGGACATTTACATTTATTATAAAAAAGAAGGACCAGTTGACTGGCCCTTCTTTTACTATTTTCACCATGTTCTATAATAATAGATAAAGTCTAATACTGCTACATTTGATGATTTGTTCTTATAAAAGACAGCTATGGAATGGGGCCATGTATATATTATGTACTCTTAAATATTAACACCGAAATTTGTATCGACCACCAATATCTATTTCAGTTCATCGACTAACCTCTTGGAACGCTATCAGACAATACTCGCCGATATTAACTCAAAAAATCGAGGAAATTTTATTCGGTTTAACACAAGCTAATTTATTTCTTCCCATTTATTTTTAGTCTGCTTATATAATATGGTTAGTTCTTTTTTATCCTTATCTAAATTTTTATTTATTAATTCCTGAATCTCATAAGAAAATTTATTTCTTTGATTTACATTGTCAAAGATGAATTCTTTATCAAAAGATAACTCTAACCCATTTAATGCTCCTGTTGTCCAGTAAATTTTTATATTCGAATCATCACCGCTATAATACATATTAAACTTTTCGTTTTCAGAGATATACGAACTCATTAATTCCAATTCTTCTGGAATTGTAAACAGATTATAATTATCAATTTTAACCACATGATATTGAATGTTATCTTCTATTAAATTATAAGTTTGACCATTTTGATTCCATTCTTTGACACCGCTATACAAATTATTCAGACGAAGTTGTAAAATAGTAAAATATCCACCTATACATAGTACTATAATTAATAATATTAAAAATAATTTTTTGTACTTCTGTCCCTCTCTAATATCTTTCGAAAGTTTCTCCACCATCGTATTGTCCTCCTTCAATAATCGATCCAAGGTCATTTCATAAAGATTACTTAGTTCAATTAAACAATCAATATTAGGATATGATTTATTATTCTCCCAGTTAGAAATTGTTTGCCTAGTAACGTATAATTTCTCAGCAACCTCTGATTGTGTCAATCCTAATTCATTTCTTCTCATTTTTAATGAATTCCCTATGTTCAAAAAAAAACCTCCTTTTATTACTCTAAAGATAATAGAAGCTTGATATAAAAGAAAGCAAAGAATCTTTGCTTTCTTTTATATAACAGCAACAATCTATTTAATTATATAACTAAACCTGGTTTTACACAGATATATTTACTATTCTGTATAAAACCAGGTTTATATTTTATGTTTACTAAGAAGTTACGACTTATAATTTTTCAACCAAAGCTTCTAATTCCGTTAAACGTTCTTCAAAAACTTTCATTGCATCTTCGATATACGCGGCTTGTGTCATATCCACGCCCGCTTTTTTCATCACTTCAATTGGGAAGTCACTACTTCCTGCTTTCAAGTAGTTAAGGTAGTTCTCTAAAGCTCCCTCTTCTCCAGCTAAAATATGTTTAGACAATGCCGAAGCGGCTGAGAAGCCAGTTGCATATTGATAAACATAGTAATTGTAATAAAAATGTGGAATTCTCGCCCATTCGTAACTGATTTCTTCGTCTCTAACTACTTCTGGTCCATAATATTTAGCATTGAGCTCGCCATAATACTCACTCAAATATTCACTCGTTAATGGCGTGCCTTTAGCATCTTCCGTGTGAATAAAATGTTCAAATTCCGCAAATTGCGTTTGACGGAAAATGGTTCCCTTAAAGCCGTCTAAATAGTGATTTAAGACATACGCACGTACTTTAGGATCTGTTTCTGTTTGTAATAAATATTCTGTTAAAATATTTTCATTTGTGGTTGAAGCAATCTCAGCTAAGAAAATTGAATAGTCGCCATAAACATACGGCTGATTATTTCTTGTATAGTAACTATGAACACTATGGCCCATCTCATGGACTAATGTAAATAGTTGATCCAAACTATCATGCCAATTCATTAAAATGTATGGGGCTGTATCATAAGCTCCTGAAGAATATGCGCCGCTTCGTTTTCCTTGATTTTCAATCACATCAATCCAACGACTTGAAAAAGCTTCTTTGACAATAGATAGATAGTCTTCACCTAGTGGTTTTAAAGCCTCAATTGCTTTTTCTTTTGCTTCTTCATAGCTGTAACGAATTGGTGCTTCACCTAGCAAAGGCGCATACAAGTCGTACATGTGTAATTCTTCTACGTTTAATAATTTTTTTCTTAATTTTACATAACGATGTAGCAAAGGTAAATGTTTATTTACTACAGCTACTAATGTTTCGTGAACACTTTCAGGAATATGATTACTTGCTAAAGAGGCTGCCCGAGCAGAATCATAATTTCTAATTTTTGCTTTATAGTTATGTGTTTTAACATGTGCACCTAAAGTTGAGGCTAATGTATTTCTAAATTGTTTGTATACTTTGTACAACCCTTTAAATGCTGCTTCACGAACAGATGGATCGACACTTTCCATTAATTGACCATAAACGCCATGAGAAAGTTGAATTGTTTCGCCTTCAGCATTTTGCACAGTTGGAAATTCTAAGTCTGCATTATTTAAAATTGAAAATGTATTACTTGAGGCACCAAAAATTTCACTAGCCCCCGCCAGTAAAGCTTCTTGTTCCATCGATAAAACATGGGGACGTTCATCTAAAATATTTTGAATATAGTGACGATAAACAGCTAATTTCGGCTGCTCTTCAAAATATCCCCAAATTTTTTCATCACTTAATGTTAAGACTTCTGGATCAAACCAAGAAACAGCTTCACTAACTTGTGCATATAAAGAACTAGCTCTGGCATATAAAGCTTGGTAAGCTGTATTTGTAGTGTCTTGATCATTTTTTAAATGAGAATAGACATATAATGTTTCCACTTTTCGATAGACATCTAAAACGTATTCTAACGCAGCTAGAAAAGCTTCTGCACCATTCCCTAAGGTACCTTTAAATGATTCTGCTTGATTTAGCTCTTCTGTCAACTGATTATACGCAACATCAAAAGCAGCATCATCTTTAAAAATTTTGGTTAAATCCCAAGTCAATGGAGTTGGAACTTCATCACGTGTTGGTAATTGTTTAATTTCGCTCATAGTTTACTCTCCTTTAAGAAACGTTTTACTCATTATACTATCATAATTTAACACGTGTGACTAAAAAAATGTTGTTTTTTCACTTTTTTTAGCCAATGAATGAGCTTTTCAGGATCTTCTCTTAGGAAAATACTAGTTATTAGGTACTTATTGTTTACTTTAATTAACACATAACATTCTTGTAACCAGCTCAATAATCTATTCCCCACGATTTTAAAAAGCTTTTTTAAGCCAATATTCGGCAGTGGCTGCCAAACAAAGTTCCCTTCTTCCAAAAAAATAGCTTCCAAGATACGCCATAGTTCCTGTTTGGTCACTAAACGCTCTTCTTCGGTTTTTAGTGCTTCCCAAACAAGCATTTTTAAATGAATATCTTCTTCAGAAGAAGGTAATAGCTTCAATCCAGGATAGTAAAACCAAGGAGGTAACTGGAGAAGGTGACAACCTTTCGTATATAAAAAGCTCTGTGTTCTAAGCAACTGAGCATTTCTGTAACCAAGTTGTTGCGTCAATTTTTGATAATAATCATGCATCAATTAACCAGTGTGCCGTCTATTTGGCAGTAAATTTAAATTAGCGGTCGGTAGTCGGAAGATTTCTAGTAATTTTTTTTCGTAAAAATCCCATGATTGTTTTCTTCTATAAAATTGTTGACATTGACTCTCTTCAATATGACAAAGTAATTCTATTCGTTCTTGCTTCTTATTGGCCGTCCATAAATAAAATCCCAAGGACTCCGAAAAGTAAAGGAATTGTTTCGTTAATTGCGTGAGCTTGTCTTTAGGCACTAATCGTTCACCTAAAATCCAAACAACTTGATAGCCATGAGCTTGATAAGTCTCCGTCCGTTCCACCAAACGTTTAATTGGCAATGGACTACATTGAATTTCAATGGCTATCTTGCCAATGAGTAAATCTGGGCGTTGCTTCAAGGTGGGTAAGTATGCCTCAACTTGAAAGGACAGCTTTTCGCGTAAACACTTTTCCGCAAAAAGCTGCTTCAAGCGGAGGTGTTCTTCTGTTTCAGCTTCTGCTTCGTACCAACAACTATTCTTTTTACGATGAGCAAAATGGGGTATTTTAATGGGGCCTGCCTTCAAAATGACCGATTGATAACACATTGGACACACAAAAGCTTGTTCGCTTCGTATCTGTGTTAATTCATCAATCGAGCAATCGATTAAAGAAAATAATTCTTGGTTGTCTGCCGTTAAAGCTGTTAACATGATTTTCACCTCTCATAAATAAACTACGCAAAGTTTCTTAATTTTCATCAAAAAAAAAAAGCAAAAACTCGAAAGTTTTTGCTTTTTTGCTTAATCATTAAAGTAATAACGTGTTAATTCCAGCGCACTGCGTTCCATAATACAAGTGCCATATTCGACTAAAGTATCCTGAGTGACAGTTGTTTTATGAGCGAATTCTAAAATCTGTGCAATTTCATTGTCAACATTTGTTTTTTCTAATTCATCGGTTAAGAACAAAACTTGTAAGTAATAACGATCGTTGTACGTGTATAAGTTAGTCAAAACAGATTGCATGAAGACTTCTTTGGATAATTGGATCATCGCTTCAAAATTATCTAATTCAAAGATTACATTTCTGTTTGTTTCATCTGTGGCTTCCATCTCATCAAGTTCATCGGCGGCTGCTTTGTCTGCTTCAATTTGTTTGCGAATCAATTCGCTAACATCTGCATTGACTTCGCTCAGACCTTCTAAGGAAGACAAGTCGTCCATAGCGACATTTTTACTAATAAACAGTTCTAAGCCATCATTTTTAGGCAAGACTTGGAAAGTGACTGCTTCACTACCTTGGAATTCATCTTCGACATCAACTTCTTCTAAAATACTATAAAAGAAATTTTCAACATCTTTGTGGTTTCCTAGTAAGTCAAGAAAAGTAATCCCTCTATCCGCCAGGTCTTCGTTGCCAATTAACACACGAATCGTATTTTCATTAATATGTTCCATTTCCATAGCGCTACACCTCTCTTTGCTTCAATCAGGAAACTTCTTACGTTCATTGTAGCGAAAACTACACAAAAGTAAAGTGGAAAGTCTGTAAATCCTCGAAAACTAGCGAACGTTTTATAAACTTTGAACTTTTTTAACGATTGGTTTTTCGCTCCTTCTACCTCTTCATCTTAACGCAGTCTCTCCAAAAAAGATACTATTTTTCCTTGACCACGTTCTGCCAAATCAAATGAATACAAGTTCTAAATATGTATTAAAAAGCCAGAGATAAAAATCCCTGGCCCTAAATTCATATGAATCGTTCTTTATTAAAATTAACAAATAAAGAACAAAATTTTATATTTTTTATAAACCTGCCATTAATTGTGCTTGGCGCAATTCCAGTTGTCGAACATCTCTTGGTAAGAATCGGCGAATTTCATCTTCGTTAAAACCGACTTGTAATCTTTTCTCATCAATCATAATTGGCCGACGCAACAATCCAGGGTTTTCTTGAACCAACTCTAATAAATCTTGAAGTGGAAGCTCGTCCAAATCCATATTTAATTTTTGGAAAACTTTAGAGCGAGTAGAGATAATCTCTTCTGTTCCATCTTCTGTCATGATTAAAATTGCTTTTAATTCCTCAATATTTAAAGGTTCAGAAAAAATATTTCTTTCTTTAAAAGGAATTTCGTGCTCTTGCAACCAGGCTCTAGCCTTACGACATGACGTGCAACTTGGGGAAGTATAAAGTGTCAACATTGTGCATCACTCCTTTTCGCGAATCATCGCGTTTCTGAAACAGGGAACTGTACTGTTCCTCTATTTAAAACCAGTATACCTAATTTCTAATAAAAATACTAGGGGTTTTTAAACATTTTTTATTAACTTTGTTTATTTTTCCTTCATTACATCCGTGTAAAATTAGGGTTAATTTTTATGAAATTTTATGGATATTCGTTATGATTCTGTAAAAAAGTAATACAGTTTTCTATTTTTATGGTTGCTGTTATAATTTACTTCTCTTGGTGATTTTTCAAGAAGTTCCCATGTATTTTTTTCTAATAAAATGTATAATAGAACTATTCACTATCTTAAGTCTAAAGTCAGGTGGTTATTTAATGAAAACAATTTTTTCTGGTATTCAGCCCAGTGGTACTCCGACAATCGGAAATTACATTGGTGCAATGAAACAATTTATCGAATTACAAAATGAATACAATTGTTATTTTTGTATTGTGGATGAACATGCCATTACCGTTCCCCAAGAACCGCAAAAGCTACGCCAACAAATTCGTAGTTTAGCAGCTCTTTACCTAGCGGTTGGTTTAGACCCACAAAAAGCAACAATTTTCATACAGTCTGAAGTGAGTGCGCATGCAGAAGCTGGTTGGATCATTCAGTGCAATACTTCTATTGGTGAGTTAGAGCGAATGACACAATTTAAAGATAAATCGCAAAAAAATGGTCGTGCTGGCGTAAGCGCTGGTCTTTTAACATACCCTCCATTAATGGTTGGTGATATCGTGTTGTACAACGCTGACTTAGTGCCAGTCGGAGATGATCAAAAACAACATTTAGAATTAACACGTGATTTTGTGGAACGCTTCAATAAACGTTATGCCCAAAAAAATCAAGAAATTTTAACGATGCCTGAAGTAAAAATCGCTGAGCAAGGTAGTCGAATTATGAGCTTACAGGAACCAACGAAAAAGATGAGTAAGTCTGATACAAATGTGAAGGGCTTTATTTCAATGCTTGATGAGCCAGCAGTGATTCGCAAAAAAATCCGCTCTGCTGTAACTGATTCAACTGGTGTAATTGAATATAATAAAGAAGAAAAGCCTGGTATTACTAACTTACTAAATATTTATTCTGCTGCGACAGGTCAAACTGTTGAGGAACTTGTTCAAGCATACGAAGGCAAAGGCTATGGAGACTTCAAAGCAGATTTAGCAGAAGCAATAGTTGCCTTATTAGAACCTATTCAAGTGCGCTACCAAGAGCTTCTAGCTTCAGAAGAATTAGATATGATTTTAGATGAGGGTGCAGAAAACGCTCGCCAGGTAGCCAACAAAACACTTCAACGAATGAAAAATGCTGTTGGTTTGGGAAGAAAAGTTCGGCGCTAACTAAACATAATAAAAACCTGCGAAGTTTTATTCGCGGGTTTTTTATGTTCTAAATTGAGCATCGTACAAGCGACGATAGTGGCCTCTTTGCGCGTACAAAGTTTCATGTGTTCCATCTTCTAAAATTCCTTGGTCACTCACTACGATTATTCGATCAGCATGTTTAATCGTTGCCAGTCTGTGGGCAATAATTAATGTTGTTCGCCCGTCAGCTAACGAGTTTAATGACTCTTGAATCACTTGCTCTGTTTCTGTATCTAATGCAGAAGTCGCTTCATCTAGAATTAAAATCGGCGGGTTCTTCAAGAACATTCGCGCAATTGCCACTCGCTGCTTTTGACCGCCCGATAATTTCACGCCACGTTCGCCAATAATTGTGTCCAAGCCATCTGGCATTAGCTGAATTACATGTTCTAAATGTGCTAATTTCACCGCTTGTTGAATGTCTATTTCTGTAGCATTTAAATTCCCATAAGCAATATTTTCTCGTAATGTTCCAGGGAATAAAAACACATCTTGTTGAACAATTCCAATTTGCTTACGTAATGAAGCCAAGGTCATTTGCTGGATATTTCTACCGTCAATCGTAATTTCACCACTACTGACTTCATAAAAACGAGGCAACAGATTGCACAAGGTCGTTTTTCCTGAACCACTTTGGCCAACGAAAGCAACGGTTTCACCAGGTTGAATTTTTAAATTGATATGGTCTAAAACTTTTGTGCCATCTTCATAAGCAAATGAAACATCTTTATAGGCAATCGTTCCTTCTAAATGCGAAACAGCAACAGCTCCTGGCAAATCTTTGATGGACGGTTGTTTGTCCATTTCTTCCGTAAAACGTTTAAAACCAGCAAATCCTTTGGGATAACTTTCAATCATATTGTTGACTTTTTCAATCGGCCGAATAAAAATATTGGCTAATAAAATAAATCCTACAAACTGACCTTCTGTAATTTCTCCTTTAATTGTATAATACGCACCAAAAATTAATGAAAATAAATTTATCAGACGAATTAATAAGTAATTATAGGCGGAACTGACACCCATCACCTTATAAAAATATAATTTCGATTTTCGATACATTTGATTTAAATAATTAAACTGTTCTCGTTCAAATGGTTCATTTGCAAAAGATTGCGTGACACGTATCCCACTTACTGACGCTTCAATCCCAGCATTAAATTCACCTAAATTATCGTAAATATCCGTATTCGCTTTTGTCATTTTTTTATTAAAATAGCCTAGCGCAATCGTGATAAATGGCAATAAAATAAACGTAGCGATGGCTAATTTCACGTGAATGGTTAACATTAATAAAAAAGAACCTGCTAACGTCATAATCGTAATAAAGACGTCTTCTGGACCATGATGCGCCACTTCCGAAATTTCAAAAAGATCAGTGGTCAAACGGCTCATTAATTTCCCTGTTTTTTGATTATCATAATACTCAAACGGTTGTGTTTGAAGATGTTGATATAATTCTTCACGCATATCTGTTTCAATATTCACGCCTAACATATGACCAAAATAAACCACAATAAATTGTAAAAACGTATTGATTATATAAAATGCAAATAAGCCCGCACTAGCTAATGCAATGAGGCGAAAATCTCCTTTTGGCATAATCTTATCAATTACTTGGTTGACTGCTACTGGAAAAGCCAACTCTAACAGCCCCGCAAAAACGGCACACCCAAAATCCAAAATAAATAATCGACGATAAGGTCGATAATACCCAAAAAAACGCTTTAACATAACTCCCTAACTCTCCCCCTTCATTCTCATTCATTATACGGAAAAAGACTGTCTCTTGCAAAATTCTAACTTCTATCAGAACACGTGTTATTTAAGTAACTTTGACTCAAAATCATTTTCACAAACTTTTCATTATCAGAATATTTTTTCATTTATCGTTTCCATTTTTTCGGTAAAAATAACTATAATTGTCTTTTCCCGCAAGGCTTTGATTTCTGCGAAAAACCTTGAAATACAGTGAAAAATACTCTATTTATTTGTGAAAATATCAGCTACAATATAACATATGAAAAGTTTTGTAAAAAAGTTAAGAGGTGCACTTGTTAAATGAGAACCATTGTTTTTGATGTTGATGACACGCTGTACGATCAGCAACAACCCTTTCGAAATGCGATGACTAAAATTTTCCCGAACGTTGCGACAGAGGATATGCATGAATTGTATCTTCGTTTTAGACACCACAGCGATGAAACGTTTCCGAAAGTTTTAGCCAATGAATGGTCCCTAGATTTCATGCGGTTTTTCCGGATGAATGAAACATTAAAGGATCTAAACTATCCAGGAATTTCACAAGAAGAAGGAAAAATTTTCCAACAAGTTTATGAAGAAGAATTGGATAATATTACGATGCATCCAGAAGTTACTAAGCTTCTTGATACTTTACAAGAAAAGGAAATTCCGATGGGGATTATTACAAATGGTCCAACAGACCATCAATTTAAAAAAGTTAAACAATTGAATCTTGAAAAATGGGTTCCAAGCCAAAATATCATTATTTCTCAAAGTACGGGTTTTCAAAAACCTGAAAAGGAAATTTTTGATTTAGCCTGTAATCAATTTTGTATGGAACCTGAACATACTTTATATGTTGGTGATAGTTATGACAATGATATTGTAGGCGCACGTAATGGTGGCTGGCATTCTCTTTGGTTTAACCACCGCTCTCGTGAACTACCAAGTTGCCAACCTGCATCACACCTTGCAGAAGTCACTTGTTTCACCGAACTTTGTCCGACTGTGGAGAAATTATTTAATCTTTAAAAAAAAAGCCGCTCTTCAAATTGAAGAGCGGCTTTTTTTATTTATTTTTTTGTTTTTTCAGACGTAAAATGATGAACAGGCAGATTATCAGTAAAAGGATCAATAAACCGATTAAGAGATAAATAAGTTTAGATTCCGTTTTTTTGACGGTTACATCTTTCTCATTAAATGTTTTTGCTTCCTCTTTTGAAATCGTAAATTCTTTCGTAAATTGCCATTTTTTTCCTGAGCCTTCCACAGTCATTGCCAATACATACGTCCCAGCTTCCATTTCATTTTCTTCATAAGGAATAGGGAAATTAAAAATTGAATTGGGCGCCATTTGCATATCTTCTTGTTCTTTCTCTAAAATAACGTTATTTGTTTTCTTATTTTTAACATTTGCCGTTACTTTCATTGATTGAAGATAGGCTGCTTCATGGTTTAACAGTGTTGCAGAAATAACACTGCGCGCATTTCTTTGCGTCGGTTCAACTTTCTCTAAAGACAATTCTGGTTGTACAACTGTTTCATTTTCTCGAAGTAAAACAGCTACTGTATAGGCATAGCGATTTTCAATTGCTAAGCCGTTTGTATTTTCTTTTTGCTTGTCTTTCGTTTCATCGACTTTTTCACTAAACGTGATCCCGCCCGCTAGTTGCCCTGAAAACTCTTCTTTAGGCATCTTCACTCGTAATTCAACTACTTTTTCACTTTTAGCAGGCAATTCAACACTCTCACCGCCGTCTTTCAGTTGAATGATTTCTGATAAATCTGCTGGTGCAGATTTATCTAATGCTGTCAACGACTCACCATATTCAATCACTCCGTTGCTGTTTGTTGTGGCCGACTTCACACTAACATCAATCACTAAATTTTCATCTGTACTATTGGCCGCTCGAACTTTCAAAATTTGTTCTTGGTCTGGTTTCATCATTAAATCAAAATATGTTTTTGTTTTATCTATTTGGTTTTCTGGAATTTCTGTTTCAACACTAAATCGTAATTCTGCTGCTGAGGTTTCAATCCCAAAAGCAAAGAAATAAAAACTTAGGATCATCAGAATAAAATATCTATTTTTCATTTCGCTCTACACTCCATTTCTATGTAAAGGAGAAAGGCTGAGTTCCCCTCTTCCTTTCTCCAAAAAGGTTCTTTTTATACTGGCGTATTAGCTAATGTCCAAGTAATTGTTGTTTTGTAGGCATCATTTAATTTAACTGATTTACCTGGCACTTTTAATTGAACATCTTTCATTACTTGACGGCCGTCAACTTCAGCAATTGAACTAGCATTGCCGTATAAGTATGACCATTTCCCAGCACCTTGATCTGTTGCGGCTACCATCACGTTATGACTTTCACCAACTGTACCAAAAGTTACGCTCGCTAAACTTGTTGGTGCAGCGCTTTGTCCTGCTGTCACAGCTGAAGCATTTTGAAAGACAATTTCAGTTCCTTCAAGTGTCTGACTTTTTGTAGCAGAAGTAAATGCAGAATTTTGTTTTGCAGATAAAGTCCAGCCTTCTAAAGTTCCACGATTATCTGTAATTTGAACAAATAATGGACCCGTTTTTTCAACATTATTTTTATCTTTTAAAACTTGTGCTGATGCAAAATAGATTTCATCTTTTGTGCTGATGATATTTTCACCAAAGTTTAAACTTGAAGCATAATCCAAGGTTAAGGGACCTGTAGAACCTTCATCAACTGGTTTATCAGGATTTACTGGGTCGATAGGTGTCACAGGATCTTTGCCGTCTTTGTCTTCTGGATCCACTACAGGATTTTTGCTGTTGGGATCTTTTTCATCTGGTGCTTTAAATTTTACAATAGCATCTGTGTCGCGATTAGCCACTTCCTCTGCTTGAACTGGTAGTGTTCCTACCGCGATGGTTGCTAAAATTAAGCTGCTTGCGATGATCATTTTTTTCATGTTAGTGCTCCTTCTCTTCTATTGCTATAGTTTCAATAATTATACGCTTGGTAAATCAGCGATTGTCCATGTTAAAACAGTTTTGTATTGAACAGCATCTTTTGGTGTTGCTCCTGGTACAGTTAATGTGATCGCTGTATTTTTATCTACGCTTTCACCGTCAACTTCCACTTTTTCAATCCCACCGAACGCACTAATCCAAGTTCCAGAACCTTGACCTTCAGCGGCAGACATCACATTTGATGAATCGCCAGCTACTAAAGTTACTTCATGCGCAGTTGGTGTGACTGCTTTGGAATTTGACACTGCTTTATTTTGACTTAATTTAATTTCTGAACCGTCTAAAACTTTATTTAATGTTTCTTTTGTCGCTGTTAATTGTGTTTCTTGTTTAACTGTTAAGGCCCAACCGGCATTCGTTCCGCGTTTGTCGGAAATTTGTACATAATTTGGTTTAGGATTAGTCAAATCAGGACCAGAACCGTCTGCCAAGAAAAAGTATTGTGGATTTGCATAATATTTTTCATCTTTATTTGAAATTTTATTTTTGCCAAAGTCTAAACTAGAAGCATAATCGATACTTAGTGGACCAGTTGTTCCTTCATTTGGCTTATTACCAGTGTCTGGTGTCGTTGGGTCAAAGGGTTCAACAGGTTTTTCGGTATCTGGATTCACTGGATCGACTGGTTTGTTGATAGAGGCATCCGGTGTAAATTCAACGATAGCATTTGATTCATAGTTTTTTTCTTCTGCATTCACTTCTGGTGCAATAGCCACGCCTAAAGTGATAGCTGGGATTGTTGCTAAGATAATTTTTTTCATTTTATTGTTCCTTCTTTCTTTTTTTTAAAATAAAACTAGCCAAAAAGATGACTATTATTCCGAGATAATTAAACATTTGTTGCTGTTTAGTACCAGTTCGAGGTAAGAAGCCTGAGCCTTTTTGATCAACCGTTTTACTTGTTGAATGCTTCAATGATTCTCCACTCACTGCTGGTATTGCTTCCGACTGCTTGGGGAAACGCTGTGGTATCTTACCATCTGGTTTTTCTTTGTTGGCTGGTGGCTCATACTCGCCATAAAAAGAAACTTCCGCATTTGTCGGATAGGCATTTGTTTCAGCAAATACATCAACTGATGAAATCAATCCTAATAGCAATACGCCGCTAACTATTTTTTTGATAAGACTCACCCCCTATTTTGCACTGCCATCAGGTACGTCCATCAAGTGCCAAGTTAGTTTTGCTTCGTATTCTTCTGCTTTGGCCGTCCCTCCAGGAACAGATAATAACAACTCTTGGTCATTTTCTTTCCATTGATCAGAAATATTTGTTTCTTGGTGTCCATTGACTTGGTTGTGAACAAGAATCGATTGGCCTTCTGGAATGTCCTGTAAGCGATGGTTGGTTCTAAATTTTAAAATATTCGGCAACGTAGCACCTGATTCAGATTTGAAATCAGAAGTAACGGTTAGTGCAAGCGACCAATTATTCCCCGTTTGACGAGTATCCCGTATCACTAATGGTTGATCCATGGAAACAATTGGATATTGGGTCGTGCTACTAGCGATTTGCAGCTCATTCCCAAAGGAAATCGCTGTGGGTACCGTTTTGAACCTGACAGAGCCAACCACAGTGACTGTTAGCGCTAATTCATCAATCTTGTAGCCTTTATCATAGACTTCCACGACCAACTGCTGTTTTCCATAAGTTAGTTCTGGTAATAACAAGGCTTTTTCCTTAAATGTTTTAGAATTAGTGGTTGTTTCATCTGCTAATTTCTGGATTTCTTGGCCCTCTTTTTTGACAATAAATTGTAATCTATTCCCAGCATCGACATCTTGCCAATAAAAAGGTAGGGCTGTTTTTTGAAAGTCATCGATATCGATTGTTTTTTCCAACGACTTTTCTATACGCTCTTTTGACCAAGATAGTTTCGTTTCACTTAAGAAAACTTCTTTGACAGGTTGGACGACTGTTCCAGAAAAGTTCCCTAAGTATGCTTTATCTGTTGATTCCCAGATATAAGAAACGCCTTCATGAGCTTTGGGTAAATTCCATTCAAACAGTCCTTTTGTGGCATCGTAACTTCCATAAGGGCTAATCGTCAGCGGTGGAAATAGTTGACCATCACGAGATACCACCTTATTTTTTAATTGCAGTGGTTTCCCAGCAATATAATCGACAGAAGATAAGATAATCATTTGATTAGATACATCTAGCCCTGTAATGGCCGTTAAGCCTTTTAACGGACTGATATCTGAAATTTGATTTTCTCCCACATCTAAAACTGTTAGATTGAGTGTTTTCTCTAACGGTGCCAAGGAAGAAATTTGATTGTTTCTTGCATACAGTACACGCAGATTAGGAACAGTGCTTAAAGCTTCCAGACTAGCAATCGTTTGATTCATAATACTCAACTCTTCTAGACGTGGCTTATTCGCCAAGGGCGCAATTGTTTTTAATTGATTATTTTCCACATAAAGACGGAGTAGGTTATTTGCTTCCGTAAGCCCATCTAAAGTAGCAATCTGATTATTGGCAGCCCAAATGGTTTCTAAATTACGAAGAGAACGAAGCGGGTCGAAGGAAGTCACTCGATTATTCGGCGTGATTTTTGACGGATGATCTGTCGTATTTTGGATACTTAAATTTTTTAAAGCAGCCATTCCTTCAAGTCCATTTAATGTCGTTAATTGATTGTTCTCAACATACAAGCCTTCTAAATTAATTAATCCTGCTTGACCTAACGGACTAAGATCAGCTATTTTATTGTTTCTCATATATAAAAAACGTAATAGCTTAAATTCACCTTTAGCAAAAGGACTCAAATCTGTTACATTGAGTGAATCTTGAAAAGATAATTCTTCTAAGTTTCTTAGGTATTGAACTCCTTCCACATTAGAAACAACGACATTTTCTAAAATAACTTTATTCAGTTTATCCAATTCTGCTTGGGTGACAGTATTAGAGGTCCGAGATTTGCTTAACTGTTTTCTGATATTTTCCGCAAAGGCTGGATCAGGAAATAGTGTACTGATAGGCGTCGCTTTATCTAAGACAGCACCTGCGTATAATTGGGGCATCATCAGTTGTGCTTCCGTTATCGCTAGTGCTTCATTTGGCGGCTCTTCACTTGTTTCAACAGTCGTTAACTCTTCTGATTGGGGAATCTCCGAACTACTGGTTGCTGAATTTTGCTCTTCTGCCGATGAAGTTTCTGGAATCTTTTCTTCTGAAACAGATGAAACATTTTCTTCACTGGAGGATGCGATTGTTTCGGTCGTTTCGGCGAAAGTTGTTACAGGAAGTAGCAAACTATTAGCCAAAAGTAAGGCACTAACTGCGGAGATGCACATTTTTTTCATAAACTTCACCTCCTGATATTTCCTTAATTATAGTGAATATCAACTGAAAATGGGTTCAATTACGACAAACTGTCCAAATTAATTTGTATAGACAAGACAAAGAGCGCCAAATAGGGTTTTCTACCCCTATTTGGCGCTCTTTGTCGCTAAACACAACCAGAATTTATTATGACAAATTCTCAATTATGCCTAATTTTCTTTTATTTCTTTTAAACTATCCTCTATTTTTTCCAATTGCCCAGCAAAAAATTCTTGTTTGGCTTTTGGTAAAAACAATGTGATAGATAAGAGGATTTGTTCTTTAAAGATTGACCAATCTGCGAATATTTCTTCATTGGTTAAAATCATTTCTATTTTTTCTGCTATTTTTTTCCAGAGGATCATTCGCCAGTTATTTTCACCCACTTCATATTCTTTAAACATGCCTAATACATGAAGAATATGGGGAACATTTTGGCTGACAATCGCCGCAAATAAAAAATCAATAATTACTTGCTCGATAATTTCTAGCGAGCGAATATCAATAATTTCCCGCTCATTGACAGATTGTAGCACACGAAAAAGTAACGAAGTTGGAAACGGCTGCAAGCCAACGTTTTTTTGTAATGCTAAAAATTTCAAATTAAAAATAGTATACACATCGGCATTAATTAATCGTTCCAGAATCTGATTTTCTAATGCAATAATTTCCTCTTTTGTCACAACCGTTTGAGGGTTAAAAAGATATTCCAACGCCAACATCGAATACATTACTTCTTGCTTTCCTAAAGCAAAAGACGATTTATCATAATACGCTCGATAATCTGCAACGATTCGACTACTTTCTTGAAAATTTTTACTAAAGATTGCTTGATTAAACTGCTCCTTAGCTAAAACTGTTTTGGACATTGGCGTTAATTTTTCTGTCATTTCCATCGGCGAAATAGACAAGATTTCGACAATAATGGCTAAATCCGAAATACGCAATTCACTATTTCCTTGGACAAAGCGTTGATAACTTCGACTAGAAACACCATTTTCATCAAAGACACGCAGAGGAATATTTTTTCCTTTACGAATCCGTTCAATTTCTTCACCTAGCGGCCGATATTCCATATATTCTTTTTGTTTCAAACGAATTACTCCATTTCTCTTTAAATAAGATAGCAACTAAGTTGAACGGCTATTCTCCAATGCTTAAAATTGTGCGAATATCTTCTTCCGTCATTTTCGCTAATTGCTCTTCATTTCCTTGAATCACTTTTTGGAACAGCTCGCGTTTCTCTTGCTGTAAGGAATTCATTTTTTCTTCAACCGTTCCTTCTGCAATCATCCGCCACACTTCAACAACTTTTTTTTGTCCCATGCGGTGTGCCCGACCAGCCGCTTGTTCTTCGACTGCGGGATTCCACCATAAATCGTATAAAATAACTGTATCTGCACCAGTTAAATTTAGTCCGGTTCCCCCTGCTTTCAATGAAATTAAGAAGACATCTTTTTCTCCTTCATTGAAAGCATTCGCCATCGTTAACCGATCTTGAGGCTTCGTACTTCCTCGTAAATAAAACGTCTCTAAGCCTAATTCATTCAATTCTTTTTCTAAGATAGAAAGCATGCTTGTGAACTGAGAAAATAATAGGACACGACGATTGTTTTCTTTGGCAGCCACTAAAAAGTCTTTGACTTGTTCCACTTTGCCAGAACCTCCCGTGTAATCCTCAATAAACAAACGCGGATCGCAACAGATTTGTCGTAAACGGGTCAAGCCTGCTAAAATACTCATGCGATTTTTCTTGAAGGTCGCCTGATCCATTTGACTGACATCTGCTTGCATTTGTTTTAGATAGGCCAAATAAACCGTTTTTTGTTCTTCTGTTAAGACACTGTACATATTATTTTCAATTTTTTCTGGTAAGTCTGCGAGCACCGTTTTCTTGTCTCGTCGTAAAATGAATGGTTGAATCATTTTGGCAATTTCTTCCGGCTTAATTTCTCGAAAGGCTTTTTTGCCTGGGAACAATCCCGGTAAGATCATTTGGAAAATTGACCACAGTTCATCTAAATTATTTTCAATTGGTGTGCCACTTAATGCAAAACGTTGTGGTACTTTTAAACTTTTTAAGGCTTGCGCCGTTTTAGTCCCACTATTTTTAACCATTTGGGCCTCATCTAGAATCAAATAGCCGACACGCATTTCCTGATAAAGCTGAACATCTTGTCGCATACTTGCATAAGAAGTAATCAGAATATCTTCGGTGCTATTTTGTAAAAGCGCTGCTCGTTCTTGGCGATTGCCAGAAACCACTTGAACATTTAAGGTTGGCGCAAAACGTTTGACTTCGGCTAACCAGTTATAGGTTAAACTTGCAGGTGCGACAATCAAAGCTGTCCCTTTCAAGCGCTCTTCTTCTTTTTCCGAAAGTAAATAGGTAATGGTTTGCAGTGTCTTCCCTAAACCCATTTCATCAGCTAAAATACCGCCAAATTGATAATGGCTAAGCATTTTCAGCCATTTATAACCTGTTTCTTGGTAATGGCGTAACGTTGCTTGTAAGGATTTGGGGACTTGCGCTTCAAAGTTTTCTGGATGCGTTAAATCCGTGACCATTTTTTTAAAGGAATCTGAAAAATGTGCCCGCTCGTTGTCTTCTAATAAACTTTCGATCATGAGGCCTTGGTTTTTGGGCACATGAATGACATTGTCTTCTTGATGCATATTTTTTCGCAGCTTCGTTAAAATTGCACTTGTATGGAAAAATTCCTCTGAATCAAAAGCAAGAATTTCACCACTTTTTAACGTATAAAAAGCATCATTACGTAGTAGACTAGTCAATACTGCATCGATTTCGGTTTCATCAATGCCAGTGACATCAAACCGAATATCTAACCAAGAATCCCCTTCCGCAACTTCAATCGTTGGTTGATGATGCTGGGCATCTAAATACAATTCCCGTAATTTCCGTCCCATCCGAACTTCTCCTAATTGACGGAAAGCTGGAACTTCGGCTTTAAAGAAATAATACAAGGACTCTCCAGCAGGTAAGACTTTTTCAAAGCCTGTGGTTGTTTGCTGATAGGCAAACTGTTGAAATTGCTGCTTAATTGCTGTTTCTTTTGCTTTATCTCGAACGATTTCTTGATTAACTTCAGGTAATTGAGCATATTTCGGGTTTGTCGAGAAAATGACTTCTCCATAGTGATAGTCAATCCGAGCGTTAATCCGACCTTTAATTTTCTTAAAAATAAAGACTGCTTTTAAAGGATGATGGACGACTAATTCTTCAACTGATTCTTCAACAGACACTCGACCAATTTTTTCCAATAATGGTAACACTTCACTAAATAAATCAGAGACTGTTTCTTTTTCATAAATAATTGACGGCTCTTCCAAGCGTTTCATTAATTGAAGTAACGTGGTGTAGATGGCTTCCTGCTCTTCTGTTAGTAAATAAACCGTTTGATCCGCAATCGCCCAGTGATAGTGGGCTAGAAACGTTGTAATAGGATTCTGAATAGTTAATTTGAAGCTTTGTTCCTCGGTTTTTTGCACTGTAAACGTAAGTGGCAAACTGGTTTCTTTGAACGTTAGATAGCGATACTTATGAGTTTGATTGGTCAATATAAACTGACCCGTTCGATTCATTTTTTCAACTAACGATTGACTGCGATCAATTGGTAATAATAGATAACGTTTGTCGATTTTCCCTTTAACTTGAATACCGTTTGCACCTAATAATTGGCTGGTATGATAAATTGCCGCAAGTTCTGTTAAAATTTCTTGAATCTCCATTGAAAAAGAATCATGTAGCAAAGTAAATTGGTGTTGCTTATTCACCATAAAGGTCATTTCTTTTTCATATGCTTGTAAAAAATCACCAATATTTTTCACAATATATGTTTTAGGTTTGGTGCCTTCCAAACCAATTTTTAAAGAAAGACCAATCGTTGATAATTCTGGATAGTAATTATTCGTTTCGATCACATCTAAATGAAATTCTAAACGTAAAGGCTGCAAGGGAACTTCGGCAGAAGCTTTGCTTAATTTGGCAAAGCCTTTGGTAAACATTTCAGCTGTTGATCGATTTGTTTTCTCAAAACTGACTGTTTGATTCGCTTGAATAATTCTTGACACGCCTCGTTGTTTCAGTGCCAGTTCAACTGCCACTGTATGCTTGCAATAGCCATGTTCCATCCAATATTGACATTCACAAACATCTTGTTCTTTGGCGGTACCATCCAATTCAACAAGATAAAGTTCTTCCCCTAAAACCTCAGACAACCAGATCCTTTTTTCTGGATTTTGAACGATAGATAAGACCCGGCCTTCTTGCATATATTCGCGTCCTTGTTCAACGATTCGCTCTGGAATACTCCATTTCATTGACTCACCTCCTCTTCTACTAAGCTAGCTGATAGTGAACGGTACTTTGACCATTCCCATTGCTTTTTATTTGTAATTGTTGTGGAATTCGTGCTTTTAATTCGCCAATATGACTAATAATCCCAATCATGCGGCCTTCATTTTCAATCGTTTCTAACGCCTCCATTGCCATTTCCAATGCTTCTTCATCTAAGGAACCAAAGCCTTCATCAATAAACAACGCATCAATTAAGACTCCGCCGGCTTGTTCTTGAATCACTTCTGCTAAAGAAAGTGCCAAAGCTAACGCTGCTATAAAACTTTCTCCGCCTGATAACGTGTGAGCGCTGCGTACCGTCCCTGAATTGTCATCATAAATATTGATTTCTAGCCCCGTTTGATTCCGATAACTGCCTGCTTCGTGATTCAATTCAAATTGATAACGACTATTGGTCAGGCGGTCTAAACGCTGATTAGCGACTGTCAGCACTCTTTCTAAATACGTTTGTAACATATACCGTTCAAAACTAATTTTTTTAGGATTATTGCCATTCACCGTATCTGCCAATTGTTGTAGTGCAGCAACTTCCGCAAACTTGTCTTCAATTGTTGTTCTTTGCGCATTAATTTCTTGAACCAACTGTTGGTTGTTCAGCATTTTTTCATGCAGTTGATAGTATTTTTTTTCTTGTTCTTCAATTTGTTGTGTTATTTGTTCAATTTCTGTGGTGATTAAAGATAATTCTGGGAACGTATCACTAGATAATTTTTTCTCAATTTCAGTGAGTTGGATAGTCAGTTGGGTTTGCTCTTGTTCAAATAAAGCAATTTGTTCTTGCTGACTTTCTAGTGTCGGTACTTCTTTCAACCACTCCGTCAATTGGTCCTCTGTCACGCCTTGTTCCGTTAAAACTTCCTTTAACTGACTCTCAAGTTGCGCGACTGTTTGTTGAAGTGTTTGTTGTTCTTTCTCCAAATGAGTCAACGTACTTTCAAGGATCATTTCTTCTTTCTTCAAGGTTTCTCCTTGTGTCGTCACGTTTTCTTTTTGACGTTCAAATGCAGAGAGTTCTTCTTGAAGCAAAGATTGTTGTTTGGTCATTTCTTCGTATGTGACGGTTGCATCCAATAATTGGCTAGCAATCATTTGCTGCTGGATAGTGATTCTTTCCAGACTTTGTTGCATTGTTTCTACTTGTTGTCGGAGCACTTCAAAGCGTTGGGAATTTTCAGCTACTTGTTCTTCTAGTTCCACCAGACGGTCCTTTTCGACTGAAATTTCCATTAGTTTTTGCGCTATTTGTTGTTTTTCTTTAGCTAATTGCGACTCAACTTCCGCAATTTCTGCAGGTGTTACTTGTGAAAAAGTTAGTCCTGTTAACGGCAACTGCAAGTCAGCAAACTGCGCTGCTAATTGTTCTTGTTCCTCAGTATACGCAGCTTCCTGTTCTTGTAGTTGGCTTTCTTTCTGTTGCTTTTCCGCCCCTAATGCAGAGAGCGTTTCAGTAAATCGTTGAACCGTTTTTTCAACTTCCGTTAATTCCCGTTCCGCTTGATCAATCTCTTCTAAAGAAACTTCTTGATGAGTTTGTTGCTTTGGATGTTCTAAAGAGCCACAAACTGGGCAAGGTTCCCCCTCTTCAAGTAACAAGCTTAATCGTTGGATTTGTAAAGAGGCCCATTGACTTTTCTTTGTCTGCAACTTCGCTTCTTCGGCGCTTTTTTGTTGCTGTTCAACTGCAAACCGTTGTGTCAACTCGTGCAATTTCACTTGGTTTTGACTAATTTTTTGCCAAGCTTTTTGATTTTTTTGCCAACGTTCTACAAAATTTTGCCAATGATCTGCTACACTAGAACATTCAAAATTTGCTTTTTCAAGTGTTCCTTCTTGTTCAATAAATTGTTTGGCTGTCGCCACTTTATCCGCTAATGTTGTTTTTTCCTGTTGGCAAGATTCATACTCTTTTTGAATGGCTTGATAATTGGCTTGTTCTGCTATTTGTCGTTGGGCTAACTGTTCATATTCTTGGTATTGTGGTAATTGACGTTGAATCGTTTGAAGACGTTCTTGTTTTTCAGCAATCAATGGTTGTTGTTCTTCCAACTCACTCATGATTACTTGCCAATCTGTCAATGCTTGTTGCGTTTCCATAAGAGCTTGTTGTTTGGACTTTGTTTCTTGCTCTTTTTGTTGTTTTTCGCTTCGTTTTTCAAAGACTTTTTCAGCTAAAGATTGCTGTTTTTGGCTCCATTTTAATTGCTGAATCTGTTTCTTTAGCCGCTCAATGACGGTTTCCTGTTCAGCTTGTTTTGCTTTCTTTTCCAGTAATTCTTCTTTTTGCTGTTGCAAGTTTTGTCGTTCTTCAATAGCATAACGAACTTGCTCTTTTGCTTGTTTGGCTTGTTTTAAGGTTGTAATTTGTTCTCTTTCAACTAATAGTTGTTGCTGAGCCTCTTGTTGTTGGCTTTCTAATAATTGAAGTTTTTCAAAAAGTGTCATTGTCGGTTCAGGTTCTTCTGACCAATGCAACTGTTCTGTTTTCAGTTCAATTTTTTGCTGGGTTTCTTGAATCTCTTGATTGGCAATTTTTAAGCGTTCTTTTAAATTTTCGCTGAACAACTGATACAATTCTGTTCCGAATAAATTACGCAAAACCTTTTCTTTTTCATCACTTTTAGCAATTAAAAAAGTCCGAAACTCTCCTTGTGGTAACAATACAATTTGAGCAAATTGATTGGCATTCAAATGCAATAATTCTTGAATGAGTTCGTCCACTTCACGTCTTTTAGAATAGGCTCGTAGTTCTTTCCCTTGAGCATCTTTGACAATTAAAGAAATTTTGGCACTTTGTTTACGGACTCCTGTGCCACGTTTTTTAAAAAGTTCTTGTTCGGGAAGGCGGTTCAGTTCATAGAGATACTCGTTATGTTTAAAAAGCAAAGTAACTTCAGTGGCTTCTGAGGGGTCAGCAAATGTGGAACGCATTTCTTTGCCTAATCGTAATTTCCCAGAACTTTCACCAAACAAAGCATAGCTCATTCCATCAAAAATCGTTGTTTTCCCAGACCCTGTTTTTCCACTAATTAGAAAAAGTGAAGAATCTTCAAACTTCGTAAAATCAATGGTTTCATTAATATACGGTCCGAAGTTTTTCAATGTTAAAGATAATGGTTTCATCCTGTTACTTCCCTCTTTCTAATTGATTAAGTGTACTCAGTTCTTCTTGGACCCATTGTGCTTGTTGTTCTGTCAAGGCCTCTCCTGTCACATCGTAAAAAAAGTCATGCAGATGTTCTTCTGGTGAACGTTGTTCTATTTGTACCACTTTTTTCTGATTTCCGTTGCTTGTTTCTCGACCATTCAAACGTTCCAACCCAATAATTTTGGGGTAAATTTTTCGCAATTGATTCATCATGTTGGGAATGATCGCTCGGTCGGTTAATTGGACATGTAAATAATTTTCCCGATTCACTTCTTGATAAAAAGCGGGATCCGTTAACTGCTGAAACGAGCCCGTCAATTGTTGAATGTCTCGCAATGGTTTCAAAGCACGGAATTGAAAATGAACTTCAGTTTCTGTTTCAACAAGCCAAACACCCTTTTCTTGTGTCATTTCTGATAAAGAAAATTTTACAGGCGAGCCACTGTATCGAGCATTAGGTGCCTGCAACGCATTTTTTCCATGTAAGTGGCCCAACGCGACGTAATCAAAAGGCTCTAACAAAGCCGTCGGAACAACATCCAAACCACCCACTGTTAATTTTGTTTCAGAATCAGTTTTTTCACTGCCAGCGACAAAAAAATGACTAACTAACACCTGTTTTTTGTTGGGAAGAAAAGATTCCTGCATTTTCGCGACAACTTTTTCCATCGCCGCCTGAATCGTTCGAATCGTTTCATCTTCAAAATATAAGCGAGCCGCAATCGGTTCAAAATAAGGCAACAAATAAAATTGGGTATTGTCGATTTCAATTGGTTGAAAGGCTTGTTCTAAACGCGTATTCAAATGAAATTGCGTTTGGTTAAACCAAGGGCCTCCTGTTTCTAAACGAGTGCTGCTATCATGGTTTCCCGAAATAGCTAACACGGGGAAATGCTCTTTGAGATTCATTTGAATCATCATTTCATTAAAAATCTCGACTGCTTCAACTGCTGGAACAGAGCGATCATACAAATCTCCAGCGATCACAACAGCATCCACTTGCTCTTCTTTCGCAATTGCTAAGATTTGTTTAAAGGCTTCCCTTTGTTCTGCCAATAAATCAAAACCATGTAATTTTTTGCCAATATGCCAATCTGCTGTATGTAAAAATTTCATTTTTTCACCGCCTAAAAAAGTCCTTCTTATTATTATAACAAATTTCTGGTATTTTTTAAGAAAATCGGACAGAAGAATTAGATTTTTAACAAACTTTTTTCTTAACGCAAGAAAAAAGACAGGGAGCATCATCTTTTGACGAGACTACCTGCCAGTAACATTTCTATTCTGTAGCGGTTTGTTTTATTCTTTCTCCGTTGATTCATATTTAAAAGTTGGATCAATTTCTTTATCTAACTGATCAAATGCTTCTTGCATCCGACGTTCCACTTCAGCTAAACCGTCTTTATCCATTTTTTTAATATCGCTAATATCGATTGGCTCCCCAAAACGAACCGTTACTTTTTTACGTTTAAACAACTCTTTTAAAGTTAACGGACCTTGATAAACAGATGGCACGATAGGTACTCGCCCCATTTTGGCAATCAAGGCTACCCCACCTTTTAATTCTGAGGAATGACGCGTGCCACTAGGGAACATAATCAAACTTAAATCAGAATTTTTTAAAATTTTGACAGGTGTTTTAATCGCGCTGGGACCGGGCTTCTCACGATCCACCGGAAACGCATTCGCATGTTTTAAAATGAAACGTAAAACAGGATTTTTAAACAACTCTTTTTTTGCCATAAAACTAAACTTCTTAGGACTGCCAGCAACAGCTAAATACAGCGGTTCCCACCATGTTCGATGCGGCGCAACTAAGACATAGTTTTGGTCTTTTGGTAATTTTTCTTTATTTTCATAATGTGCATTTCCATTAATCACAAATAAAATGACGCGAACCACGCCACGCATAAATGTAAAAAACATAATTTTCTTCCTTTCTTCTCTCCGCTTTCTAGTATGCCGAAAGCTCTACCTTTTGACAAGCTTTTTTTACGTCTATCAATCAGAGAAATAACATGTCCCTATTAATCTAGGGAACAGATTTTGTCATACGGGTTTAAAAGTAGTATAATACATGAACAATCAGATGAAAAGTTGGAGGTTCTTAATCTATGTTATTATCCGGCGAACGGATTGATCAATTATATGCGGATGATATTCAAATTATTCAAAGCAAAGAAGTCTTTTCTTTTTCCATTGATGCAGTCTTATTGGCTAATTTTCCGCAACTACCAAAAAAAGGCAAGATTGTCGATTTGTGTGCTGGCAATGGCGCGGTCGGCCTCTTCGTTAGTCGGAAAACAGCTGCAATGATCGACCAAATCGAATTACAACCTCGTTTGGCAGATATGGGTCAACGAAGTATTCTATTAAATAAATTGGAAAAACAAGTAACGATGTATGAACGTGATTTAAAACAAGCGACAGAAGTCATCAAAAAAGATTCTGTTGATTTAGTACTATGTAATCCCCCATACTTTAAAGAACGACCAACTAGCCAAAAAAATCCAAACCCGCATTTAGCGATTGCCCGTCATGAAATTCACACGTCTCTTCAAGAAGTGGTCACTGTGTCGGCGGATTTATTAAAAACAAATGGTCGCCTCGCAATGGTTCATCGTCCTGATCGTTTCCTTGATATTTTACATGCCATGGAAAACGCCAATATTGCGCCGAAAAAAGCTCGGTTTGTTTATCCGAAGCCAGGCAAAGAAGCCAATGTTTTACTAATTGAAGGTATTAAGCAAGGTAAAAAAGACGGTTTTCGTGTGTTACCACCTCTTTTTACATACAATGAGAAGAACGAATACGAAGCAGAAATGAAGGCTATGCTGTATGGAGAATAAGAAATCCCATTATTTTTATGTTTTACTTTGCCAAGATGGTTCCTTTTACGGTGGCTATACAACTGAGCCAGAACGTCGATTAACCGAACATAATAGCGGAACTGGTGCAAAATATACTCGATTAGCCAAACGACGGCCAGTCAAAATGATTCATACAGAGAAATTTGAAACACGTAGCGCGGCCACCAAAGCCGAAGCCGCCTTTAAAAAATTAACGCGCAAACAAAAAGAACAGTATTTAAAAACCTTTCATTAAATGACAACAAGCAAAAAGAAACAGCCATCATTTCATTGATGAAATGATGGCTGTTTCTTTCTCTTTTTAAACTAAGTTCTCGACAAATTGAATAACCATTTCGGCTGATTTTTTCCCAGCTTCATCGATGAATTCGTCAAAGCTTTGAGTTGCTTCGCCATCTGCTGTATCACTCATTGCCCGTACAACTAAGAATGGAATATTGAACTGTGAAGCCGCTTGGCCAATTGCTGCGCCTTCCATTTCACAAGCTAAGGCTTCAGGAAACTCTTTCTTAATTTTGGCGATTTTCTCAGCGCTATCCACAAAAGTATCTCCAGTAACAATCAATCCTTTACGAATAGCTAAACCAGTTTTTTCAGCAGCTTTCGCAATTTCCATCCGCAAGTATTCACTTGTTTCAAAATACAAAGGCACACCACCAGGCAATTGTCCATAGGCATAACCAAAACCAGTGACATCAACATCAAAGTAAGCTAATTTGTCTGCAATGACTAAATCGCCAACTTTTAGTCCTTCACCGATACCACCAGCAGAACCGGTATTAATCACCATATTTACGCCATATTGATGAATCAATAAAGTCGTGGTCACAGCTGAGGCCACTTTACCAATTCCTGAACGAACCACAATCACCTCGTGTCTTCCTAACGAACCAGAAACAAATAAAGCGCCTGCTCGTTCCCATGACATCGTGTCTGTCAATTTTTCTTTTAGAATTTTGACCTCTTGATCCATTGCTCCAATAATTCCAATTTTCATAGTGATTCCTCTTTTCTATAAATTCAAAACGATATATGCCACAACGGCTAATAAAATCGCTACAATAATAATTGCCTTGTTTAACCAAGTACTCCGTTCTCGACGCTTCGAGTATTCTCCTACTCGTGACTTGTTGATCGGTTTTTGTTTTTTCTTTTCTTTACGATAAAACGTCGAAATTTCTTTTTCTTTTCGCTTATACGCTTTTTCCGCCAGTTTCTGCTCTTCTTGCTGACGACGTTCCGCTTCTTTTTCTTCTGCTTCTCTGCGTTTGCGAAGCTCTGTCCGAGTGACTAACGGACCTTTGCTCATTGCGTGTCCTCCTTAAACTGTCTCTGCAGTAAATACAATTCCCAGTATTGTATAGCAAAAAGTGTTTTGGCATCACAAATCGTGCCTTTTGCCACCTCTGCTTTGGCTTCAGCTATTGTTAGCTCGTAAAGTTCCAAGATTTCATCTTCATCTTGAGGACGCGGATTTTCGACTTTCTGCAAATCCGTTGCCAAATAGAGAGCCAATTTTTCATTAGCAAATCCTGGTGACAGATACATTGAATTTATGTAGGTGAGCTGACCTGCACGATACCCAGTTTCTTCTTCCAATTCCCGCATAGCCGTCGTTTCCAGTTGATTTTCTTCTCCAGGATCAATTTTTCCCGCCGGAATTTCTAAAATTACTTGTTCCAAGGGTTTTCTAAATTGTTTAACTAAGACGATTTTTCCTTCTGCGGTTAACGGAATCATAGCTACTGCGCCTGAATGAAAAACCAATTCGCGTTTAGCAGTGCCGCCTGTCGGTAAAGCCACGTCATCCAAAAAAACATCAATAATCTTTCCTTTAAAAATTTCTCGACGTTGAAGTGTTTTTTCTTCGAAGTCCTCATAATTTAACATATCTTTCACCAACCTTTCTTGTTTATCATACCCTAAAATGATAAAAATCGCACCCCTTCTTCTCTAGTTAAACCCTTTTCAAAGAAAAAAATTTATTGCTTTAGAAAAAAATTACATTTTCGAAAAAAAATAGACATAAAAAATTCACAACTTCCTTGTATTATTTAAGCATACCAACAAACAACCCTAACAAAACACTTTTTCATTTTTAACTCCTTTCCCGTCCTACCCCCAATTAGGACGGGTCTTTTTTTGCGTTTTATACTTTTTTTCTTAGGATTTCACTAAATCATAAAATACATCTTCCGCTGTATGTCTTTTCTCTCACAGAGTATGCTAAAATAACTATTGTAACGAGAGCTGACTCTTTCGAGGATTAGATAGATAGGAGGAACTATATAAATGAACAAATTAAATACAAAATTACTGATTGGCTATATTCTTTTAGGAGCCTTAATCATTGCTGTCGCTAGAGAATATGGCTTCTTCGCTTTTGTGATTCTGGTAGGCTTTTTAGTATTCGTTCTCTATCAAAAAAAGAAAAATGCCGCCGACAAGAGCGATCAAATGCCTTACTTAACAAAAGATAAAGAAGCTCATTATCGTGAGTTGGGGTTATCTCCACAAGAAATTGATTTTTTCAGAAGTACAATGAGCACAGCCAAAAAACAAATCATACAATTACAAGAAAACATGAATCGTTCAACTAAATTACGGGCGATTGACTTACGTAATGATACAACGAAGGTTTCTAAAGCTCTGTTTAAAGAGTTAGTGAAAGAACCTAAAAAGTTACACTTAGCCAATCACTTTCTCTATACACATTTACCAAATATCGTTGACTTAACAAGTAAGCATTTAGAAATCGAACAACATGAAGTTAAAAACAAACAAACGTATGAAAAATTAGAAGAAAGCGCACAAATCATTGACCAATTGTCAAAATTAGTTAAAAATGATTATGAGGAAATCGTTTCCGATGACTTAGACGATTTAGATGTCGAAATGTCGATCGCTAAAAGCAGCTTGTCGCAAAAAGCTGCAACTGAGGAATCACCTCAAGTAAACGAAGACCAGCAATAATCATTAGGGAGGAAAAAAAATGACTGAGCAACAACCCAAAGAAACAACATCTGTAACCAATACATTGGACGATTTATTAAGTAATCCATTTTCATCAATGGATGAACTAACACCAACGCAACAAAATGAACTATCTGAGTTAAAAGAACAGCAAGCAGCTCCTCGTTTAATTGATAAATTACCACAAGAACGTCAAGCCCAAGCAAAAGAGTTAGCTTCAATAATTGACGTCCAAGATTCACAAGCAGTAATTACCTATGGTTCAAATGCCCAAATCAAACTCGGCGAATTTTCGCAAGCGATGTTAAACCACGTTCAAGCACAAGACATTGGTCCTGTTGGTGATTCACTGACCGATCTAATGTTTCGTTTAAATGAAGCCAATCCCAATGAATTACGTGCTGGCGAAGGCAACTTTATTCAAAAAATGTTAGGTAAAGTCAAACAATCCGTTTACGAAATTACCGCCAAATATCAAAAAATTGGTGCGCAAATTGACAAAATTGCTGTCAAATTAACCCATGAAAAAGATGGTCTTTTAAAAGATAATGCCATGTTAGATCAATTGTATCAAAAAAATAAAGATTATTTTGATGCCTTAAACATCTATATTGCCGCTGGGGAATTAAAAGCAGAAGAACTACGGACGCAAATTATCCCTGAAGCCATGAAAAAAGCGGAAGAATCTGGGGATCAAATGGATGTCCAAATTGTTAATGATTATAACCAATTCCTAGACCGTTTAGAAAAAAGAACCCATGATTTACGCTTGGCTCGTCAAATTACGATTCAACAAGCCCCACAAATTCGTTTAATCCAAAATACTAACCAAGCTTTGGCTGAGAAAATTCAATCATCGGTGAATACAGCGATTCCGTTATGGAAAAACCAAGTAGTCATCGCCTTGACCTTACTCCGTCAAAAAGATGCTGTGACTGCTCAACGTCAAGTCTCTGAAACCACCAATGACTTACTGAAGAAAAATTCAGAAATGCTAAAAATTTCTGCAATTGAAACAGCAAAAGAAAACGAACGTGGCCTAGTCGATATTGAAACATTACAAAAAACACAAAATGATTTAATTGAAACTATCCAAGAAACATTACGTATTCAACAAGAAGGAAAAGAAAAACGCCAAGCTGCCGAAATCGAACTTGGCCATATGGAAGAAGATTTGAAAAATAAATTATTAGAATTAACACAATAAACAACGTTTAGAACAAACTTCTTATAGTACAAGCCTGGGACAAAAATCCAAAGTGATTTTTGTCCCAGGCTTGCTTTTCTTTTTACGCTTGAATATTGTATTTCAGCCACTTAATGATACAATAAAAGAAAACCATGTTTCTTTTTGAAAGGAGGAGCAATTGTGCCACAATTTGCTTCTAAAGCCGAAGAAAAAAATTATTATGAACGCCAAGCTAGCTTAGAAGAGTTTTTAACTTGGTATCATCAACAAGAATTACCTGAATATGAAAAACCCTCTTTAACCGTTGATATGGTTCTTCTTTGTTACAACAAGGAAGCTGATCAATTAAAAGTCTTACTGATTCAACGTAAAGGTCACCCCTTTAGAAACTCATGGGCGCTTCCTGGCGGTTTTGTTAATCGTAACGAATCTACTGAAGATAGTGTTTTAAGAGAAACAAAAGAGGAAACTGGTGTGGTGATTTCTCAAGAAAATATTGAACAATTACACAGCTTTAGTCGCCCAGATCGTGATCCTCGTGGCTGGGTCGTGACAGTCAGCTATTTAGCCTTTATTGGTGAAGAACCTTTAATTGCTGGCGACGATGCCAAAGAAGTCCACTGGTTCAATCTTGAACGGCATGGTCAACATATCACGTTATCTCATGAAGATGTGGAAATTACTTTAGACTTGAAAACAGCGGCCTCTCTTGGTAAAGATACATTAGCCTTCGACCATAGTGAAATTATAATTAAGGCGTTTAATCGTGTTGTTGATAAAATGGAACATGAACCGCAAGTGCTTCAAGTCTTAGGAAAAGATTTCACCATTACGGAAGCCCGTAAAGTTTTTGCGAAGTTCCTCGGCGTTGATTATCGCAGCATTGACCATTCAAATTTTAAAAAAGCCATGACACAATATTTTGAAGAGTTAGGTGAACGTCCCGTTGGCATTGGCCGCCCTTCAAAAATTTACCAATTGAAAACAACAACAGGTTTCTAAGAGGAGGGAATATTTTTTGACTGTTTACTTAAGAAAAGCAGAACCTTCTGATTTGCCTGACATCCTTGCTATCATTGAAGATGGACGCCGCACCTTACAAAAAAGTGGCATTCCCCAATGGCAAAACGGCGATGGCCCGAATCAAGAAATTTTAGCAAAAGATATCGACCAGCAAACTTGCTATATTTTAATGGTTGAGGATACCTTGGCAGGCGTTGGTGTTTTATGTTCGGAGATTGATCCTGCTTATGAAGCGATTTTTAATGGTTCTTGGCAACCTCATTCTCAAACTACGTATACGGCAATTCATCGTGTTGCTTTAAAAAGTTCCTTTCAAGGTCAAGGACTGGCTTTGGTGCTTTTGCGCTCACTGGTTACAGCCGCTCGTTTGCAAGGTGCTACTGATATTCGAATCGATACACATCCACAAAATCTCGCTATGCAGCACCTGATTAAAAAAGCTGGCTTTGTTTATCAAGGTGACGTGATTTTAGATGTTAACGATGGCGAACGTTATGCTTATCAGATGATATTGAAATAAAAAAGTTAGGGATAACTGCCAGATTGACAGCTATCCCTAACTTTTTACATCTTATGAACACTATGAGCGCTTTGAATGCCCTCACAGGCTTCTTTACAAGCTTGATTAATTAATAAATAAGAGGATTCTTTTTGGCGGATTCCTAATTGATATTTCAATTCATCTGTCACTTGGCAAGATTCACTTAATGCCTCTAACCAGAAAAATACTCCTTCTTTATACGTATCTAATCCTTCTAGCAAGATTTTCGTTGCTTCTTTATCATAATACGGCTCTAAATTTTTACGAAACATCATTTCTTCTGTAAAAAAACGATTCACATTATTTCGGCAAAACATATAAGTGTCACGGCCTCTCCGATGTGCAGCCTGATTACAACCGTATTCTTGAACTTCTTTAGAGATGGCTTTGAAAATTTCGTTGTATACTTCAATTCTTTGCATAATTGACAAAATGGTATCTGTATAACTAAACATAACTCCTTGCTCCCTTCCCCTTCTAAGTAACAAAAATTTGCTTGTTACTTTCATTATAAAGGGAATGTTGGGTTTATATCAAATGATACGCTGTTTCCTTGCTAAAATCCTTCGTTTTTTCCTTAGAAGAATAATAAGTAAGCGGATTATTTAATCTGTTATGTTCGGATTTTCTACACTTGGAAAATAAATTATTTTATAAAGCCATTTTCCGTTTTAACTGATGGCAACGGGCCAGTCTGTGTATTGCCAGGAACACCAATATACGTATTGCCGTTGATGGAAGTCATTTCGTTTTCCTCAGCTGCTTCATCTTGAACGGTATAATCACTTTGATATAAAAATTCACCGTTCGTATGGAAGACATAGCCGTCTTGATCTCGTTCATCTGGCTTTTCTAAATTTAAAGACACACGTAATTGATGACGGACATTTTCAATACTATCTGGATATAGTTCAACCATACTGCGCCCTTCATTACTAAAAGTGCGCCAGTCAAAAGAAAGCTGTTGTTTATCATAATTGGTCCAAGTCAAACCTTCTTTGACTAAATGAGTCAATTCATTGGAATCCACATCAGTTTGAATGTTTCCATTTAACGAATCAATAATGTCCATTATTTTCATGATTGATTGACCAGATTTCAACTTGTCTTCAACTGCTTGAATAATTTCTTGTTGTCGGAATCCACGCATAATATCGTTATCGCTATGTCTTTCACGGGCATAAGATAAAGCTTTCGTACCATCTAAATGCTGTTTCCCTGCATCAAAATGAATGGATCCTGGCCCGTCTTTGGTAACACCATCAAACGCCTGCTTGACATTGATATCTATGCCACCAACCGCATCAATTAACTTAATAAAAGATAAAAAGTTAAACACAACGTAATGATTGATTGGAATATTCAATAATTTCTCAACGGTGTTAACAGAAGCTGTTGGTCCATCGTAGGTATAGGCAGCTTCAATTCGCTGCATCCCTTGGTAATTTTTCGCATCAATTTGAACAAAACTATCCCGTGGCAAACTTAAATAGGTTATTTTCTTCGTCTTGTTATTCACGGTAATCACCATCATAGCATCAGTCCTAGTTGTGCCTAATTTCCGTTCAATTGTATTGTCTAGACCCATGACCAAAAACGATTGACTATCTTTATTTTGCGCTTCAGTATAATCATTTTTTATGGGGACATAGCCTTTATCAATCGTTTTCTTTAAATAGCTACCCGCTACAGCAAAGTATGCTGAGCCGACTGTGACAAAAAACAAAATGATGACTAAACTAATTAAGCTGATTTTTCGCTTCCTACTCATTGGCTGTACTTCCTCTCTCTTGAAAAGTCTCCACCATCATTACTACTCCTCTAAGCAGACAAGAGACAAGTCTATCTTACCAGTCCCCTTCAAAACTAAACATAGCAGAATTTATATAGGGGTATAACCTAGAGGAAACAAAAAAGAGGGGCTTGTTTGTTTAAAAGCCTCTCTTTTTTGTTATTTATTTTTGTGTTCTTTTTTGAACAATTCCACCATTTTTTGCTGTGGTTTTGGAAAAACATACTCTGAAAATTGTTGTGCTGCCACCCATCGCTGCGACTCTAGTGTGGCTAATTCGCCTGTATTTCGGCCATAAAAGACTAAGATATGCCATTTTAAATGACTGAAAATATGAACGACTTCGCCTAAGGCACGTTTTTGCCAGACAACTGTTTCATAGTCAGCAAAAACATTGACAGGTTCTTCAGCGACCAAAGGCTCTGTTACAGGCTCTAACTCTAAAGTTAATTGTTTTTCCGTTTCTGCTGGTTGCGCCAGTTTTTGCAATTGTTGAAATTGTTTTTTGCTAATTTCTTCAATCGGAAACAGCCACATATTGGCTAACAAACCGGTTTCAGGGCGTTGTTCTAATAAAAATTCTTGCTTTTTATTTTCAATAATAGTGCCGACATAATACACATCTTTCGGCTTAACTTTTTTTGATTTGACTGGATAAGCGGTCATTTTATCTGCCTGATAGGCCGCACAATATTGCTGAAGCGGACAACTTTCACACTTAGGGGAAGTTGGGGTGCAGACGGCTGAGCCTAGATCCATTAAAGCTTGATTAAAATCCCCTGGACGCTCACGATCGATGATTTTAAGCATCGCCGCTTCAAATACTTTACGACTACTCGCTTTTGCAATATCTGCATCAATTTCAAATAAACGGCTCACTACCCGCATGACGTTACCGTCAATTGCTGGTTCGGGGAGATTAAAGGCAATACTGCCAATCGCACCAGCCGTATAGGGGCCGATTCCTTTTAAACTCCGAATATCTTCGATTGTGTCAGGCATTTTCCCACCAAATTCTGAAACAATCTGTTGCGCTGCCACTTTTAAATTACGCGCTCGTGAATAGTAACCTAACCCTTCCCAAGCTTTCAACAACTTATCATCTGGCGCTTCCGCTAAATCTTGAATCGTCGGAAACCATTCCATAAATCGATAAAAATAATCAATGACTGTATCTACGCGAGTTTGTTGTAGCATAATTTCAGAAATCCAAATACGATATGCATCTGTATTCGCTCGCCAAGGTAAATTGCGTTTTTCTCGTTCATACCAAGCTAAAAAATCTTCCTGGAATGAACTAACTTTTTCGGGACTCCACGCCTCCCAAGGCTCTTTATTCGTCATGTTCTACTTCCTTTTCGCTAATAAATTGCTGAATCAAATCATAGTCAAACCCTTTTTGGAATAAGCTTTGTTTGACTTTTTGGACTTTTTTAGAAAAATCAAATCGCTGATTGGCACGCCATAAACGTTCGCCTTCCTTGTTTAACGCTTGTTGTTCTTGTTCTTCGTCCTTTTCAAAAGCTAAAGATTCCAAGGCTAGATCAATGATTTCATTTGTAAAGCCCTTTTGCATCAGATGCAGACGCGTTTTCTGTAGTGCATCTTTAAAACTTTTAGTTCGATAGCGTTTCATGGCCTTTTCTGCAGTTGCTATGGCAACATTAAGCTGTTCATCTAACGTATAAAAGGTCAAGCCATGCTGAATATCTTCTTCACTAATGCCTTTTTGCTTTAATTGTTGTGCCACATTTCGTGGTCCCTTATCACTGGTTCGCATAGCTGTCCGTACGTAACTTTCACTAAAAATTGCATCATCCAACAACCGCAGCTCTTCTAAACGTTGAACGATTTTTACTCGATCTTCAGGTACAATTTCTTTCTCTTTTAAATAAGTAAAAATTTCTTTCTTTGAACGTAATTGATAGCTTAAGTAATTCATCGCCATTTGTAACCCGACATCATAAGAACTAGCTTTTTTTATTTCTTCTATTAAAGTATCTGATAACTCTTGGCCTTTTAGCAGACGCTGCCGTACTAAAATATCTTCCGAGACACGCAGTTTTTCGCCTGAAGATAGCCAAAGTAGATAAAATTCACCTTTATCTTTACTAATTCGTGTGATTGTTGTCATCTTATTCTCCTGCCCCTCTAAATCAGAACATATATTCTACTATACCATAGAATCCTTGGAAGCCAAATAAATAAAAATGTGCTAAAATGGGAGGAAGTGAAAAATGTGAGATGACTAAAGGATGAAAGAATATGACCCAACAACTAGTAAAAAAAGGCCAACAAATTTCTTTAAAAATTAAACGATTAGGAATTAATGGCGAAGGTATCGGCTATTATAAAAAATTAATTATTTTCGTTCCTGGGGCGCTACCGAAAGAAGAAGTGACTGCCACGATCACAAATGTTACACCCAAATTTGCTGAAGGAACCCTTCAATCTGTCAAAAAAGCTGCTAAAGATCGCGTGGTCCCTCCTTGTCCTGTCTATGAAACATGTGGCGGCTGCCAACTACAACATTTAGCCTACAAAGCACAATTAGACTTTAAAAAAGATTTATTAAAGCAGGCGCTTAACAAATTTAAACCAGCCAATTATCAAAACTATGAACTACGAAAAACAATTGGGATGGAGAATCCTTGGAATTATCGAAATAAAGCCCAATTCCAATTACGCCAAATCGATGGCCAAGTAGAAGCTGGTCTCTATCAAGCTGATTCACATCAATTAGTACCGATTGATAACTGTTTGGTCCAACAGCCTGCGACAACCAAGGTGATGAATACATTAGTTGATTTATTGAATGACTTTCAATTACCAATTTATGATGAACGTAAAAATAGTGGTATCTTTCGAACATTAATGGTTCGAGTGGGCATCCAAACTGGCGAAGTCCAAGTAGTGTTCATTACACAATCGCAGAAATTTCCACAAAAAGAAAAAATGGTTCGCGCAATTAATGAACAATTACCAGAAGTTGTTTCTATTATGCAAAATGTCCAAAATAAAAAAACCTCTCTAGTAATGGGTGATGATACCCTTCACTTATGGGGCAAAGAAAGCATTGAAGAACACATTAACGACGTTGTCTTTGAT
Organism: Enterococcus sp. DIV2453a; assembly: GCF_050533535.1. Classification (NCBI taxonomy): domain Bacteria; kingdom Bacillati; phylum Bacillota; class Bacilli; order Lactobacillales; family Enterococcaceae; genus Enterococcus; species Enterococcus sp. DIV2453a. The sequence continues at coordinate 2,248,735 of NZ_CP172899.1, forward strand.
TTATCGCCGCGAGCATTTTTCCAATTGAATCCAGAACAAACGGAAGTTTTATATAATGAAGGAATCAAGGCCTTAGATTTACAACCAAATGAAACTGTTGTTGATGCTTATTGTGGCGTCGGGACCATTGGCTTAAGTTTAGCGAAACAAGCGCATCAAGTTCGTGGTATGGATACCATTCCCGCCGCAATTGACGATGCTAGATTCAATGCAAAACGACTTGGTGTTACGAACACACATTATGCTGTTGGAACAGCTGAAGACTTATTACCTAAATGGTTCAAAGAAGGCTTTAAACCTGATGCCATTGTAGTTGATCCCCCACGGACTGGTTTGGATCGTAAATTATTAACGGCCCTTTTGAAACAACCACCTAAGAAAATGGTGTATATTTCTTGTAATGTATCCACGTTAGCACGTGATTTAGTTCAATTAGCCAAAGTATATCAAGTAGACTATTTACAATCTGTTGATATGTTTCCACAAACCGCTCGTTGTGAAGTTGTCGTAAAATTAACGAGAAAATAAAAAAAGGAGCGTGGGACAAAAATCACTTTGGATTTTTGCTCCACGCTCAAAAACTGATAAACGGCGGGAACAGAACCAACACTACGCGTTGCTCCGATCTCAACAACTTCTAAGAGCTAAAGCTCTAAGAGTTGAAGGTCCTTCGGAAATAAGCCGAAATTGTTGAGAATCACGAAGAACGTAGTGATTCGATGATGAACAATACCTACTTGGTCTCCAAAAATTAAAAAGCACCGGGTAGGTATCATGCAACATCAACTCGTTCCTCGTTGTGTTTTATGATAATTTTCGGAAATTTCTTCTTATTGCTGAGAAACACTATTTGCAAAGCAAATAGATGTTAAACAGTACCTACTTGGTTCTCGGAGCTAAACGGTTCTGTCCCGACCTCCTTTAACTAATTAAACAATTATTTACTTAATTAGCTATTTTTTCGTCCGAAGAAGAATGAAACCACAGCAACTAAAATTACTGCCCCAATAATTGATGGCACAATTGCCATACCTGCTACGTGAGGACCCCAGCTACCTAAGATTTTTTCTCCGATAAATGAACCAACTAAACCGGCAACGATATTCGCAATCCAACCCATTGATTGACCTTTGCTTGTAAGCGCGCCAGCGATAGCACCGATAACAGCACCAACGATTAAAACCCATAAAGTATGCATAAAATAATTCCTCCTAAATGCTTTATCTAGCGAATAATTCGCTATGTTACTATTATGGACTACTTTTATTAGATAACAAAATAGTTTGCTTGTTTCCATGAAAAAAAAGCAATAATTTCTGATAATTTCATTAAAAAAACTCAGAACAGGAGACCGAAGTGCACTGTTCTGAGCTTTTATTTAAGAAATTGTTGGTCGTTTTACTCGTTCATGTGCGACATCCGCTGCTTGAATCTCTTTATTATTAAAAGGTGTTAAGCGGAATGCCAATTGGAATTCTTCAAACGTAGTCCGGTATTTTTCTAATTGCCACTGGCCACAAGAGTAGCTACCTAGGGCGTTTTGTTTGTAATCGATATTTAAAACAACATACTCACTTTCTTGTAATTCATTGGTATGCTTAGCAACATCTAGCGCTTGTTCTTCAAAATAAGAAACACTAAAATTATATGAATCAGCCGCTGTTGCTACTACCCCTTGGCCACGATCATCCGTGAATGCGGACCATTTAGTCGCCATGTGGTTACCATTGGCTTGTGGAACAACATAATTAGTGAACATTTCCGCTACTGTAGCATCATAAACGCCAAGTAAACCAGCTTCTTGTGAATCTACATAGTTTTCTCTCGGCCCTTTACCGAAATATTTTACTTCTGATAGAGACTTGTCTAAATGGAGAGTCACACCCAAACGTGGTAACATATCTGGCGCATTTTCAATTTTACCAGCAGGACTACCTTTTAAATCGAAGAAAATTTCGCCATTTGGTGCAATTAAATACTGATAGGTACATTGATAATGCCAAGCACTGTTAGTCGTTCCGTTAATTGTTTTTACGATGACTTGGATAAAATCATCAACTTTTTTCCACTCAAAAGAACGGACAATTTCATGCTCTAAATGTAAGAAATATTTCTTCTTCATTTCATCAATAATTTCCATATCATTACTGATCGGTGCCCGCCAAAATGTAAATTTCGGCCCTTTATGCAATAATTTTTTACCATCTCGTGTCACATTCGTTAAGGCACCCTTCACTTTATCAAAATTAATTGAAAAGTTTGGTCCTTCAATGTATAAATGAGGGCCAATTTCCTTTGCCATTAGCGAGCCAACTGGTGTGATCTCAATCCCTGGTGTTGCAATTGGCAATTCAAACTGTGCGGTAGCTAATTCATGACCAGCAGATGCATAGGCAGTCGTTTCTTTCAATTGATATGAAAGAGTTAAATAATAGGCGGCTCCTGCCTTTTTAGGAAAATCTAAATGATAAGGTAAGTGCAGTCTTCCTTCTTCTCTAGCAGCAATTGCTGGCACTGCTACTGTCCCTGATTGAATCACTGTTTGATCTTCAGTAATTGTATAAACCAGCTTAAAGATAGCCAAGTTTTCAAAGTCAAACCGACTCAATAATGAGAATTCACCTGACAGAACGTCAATAGCGCTAGTTGTAATGGGTTCAATGACTTTTTTGTATTCATACAAGCTAGGAGATGGCGTACGGTCAGGCATCAACATCCCATCAATACAAAAATCTTTGTTACTTGGATCATCGCCGAAATCGCCGCCATAACGATAATAAACTTCACCGTTATCTGTTACAGATTCAATGCCATGGTCAAACCATTCCCAAATAAAGCCACCTTGTAATTTATCATGAGCATAAAATAGCTCTTGGTATTCTTTTAAATTCCCAGGGCCATTCCCCATCGCATGACAATATTCACATAAAATATGCGGTTTTTTTGAATTTTCAATAATCGTATTCATCAGTAATTCTCTAGTTGGGTGTTCCAACCAAGTATACATTGTAGAATAGACATCCGTGACCTCTGCCTCAAAATCACCTTCATAATGAACCAAACGTGTTGGATCCATTTCTTTGGCAATACGGGCCATTTCAATAAAGTTATGACCAAACGCAGATTCATTTCCTAACGACCAAAAGAGAATTGATGGATGGTTTTTATCCCGTTGAATCATCCGTACCATCCGAGAAACATAAGCCGTTTCCCATTCTGGATCGTTACTAATCCAATCATATTCTCCAGTTAATTCAAAGCCGTGACATTCCAAATCAGTTTCATCAATCACATACATTCCATATTCATCGCATAAATCATAGAAATAAGCAGATGCTGGATAATGACTGGTTCGAATGGCATTAATATTAAATTGTTTCATTAAACGAATATCTTTTTCAATTTCTTCACGACTAACCACTCGACCATTTTTCGGATTATAATCATGACGATTCATTCCTTTTAGTTTAATGGCCACACCATTGACTAAGAAAGTCTCACCAGATACATGAATATTTCTGAAACCAACTTTTTGCGGAATAACTTCGACGACTTCCCCTTCAGAAAAAACAGTAATAAATAGTTGATACAAGTATGGTTTTTCAGCTGACCAAGCAGTGACAGACGGTAAACTTGCTGAAAATTCAACCGTACCTTGATTTCCTGCGACAGTCTCTTTAAGAACCGTTTTTCCCTGCTGATCCATCAACTCCAATTGAACTTGTTGTCCTTTGTCTTGCCAAAATTTACCCGTAATTGCCAAGTGGCCATTTTGATACGAATCATCTAAATCGGAAATAATAAAGAAATCTTCCAGCCCATTTTCTGGTACACCGAGTAATTCAACATCACGAAAAATACCACTTAACCACCACATATCTTGATCCTCTAAATACGTACCATCTGACCATTGATAGACTCGCACCGTTAAATCATTTTTTTCACCAATTTTAGCGTAAGGCGTAATGTCAAATTCTGCTTCATTTCGTGCACCTTTACTGTAGCCAACTTCATGGCCGTTCACCCAAACATGATAAGCTGAATCTACGCCACAAAAACGTAAAATGATTTTTTTATCGTAAAATGTTTCATCTATAGCAAATGTTCGTTTGTAAATACCTGTTGGGTTTTCTGTTGGTACATACGGCGGATTAATGGGAAAATTGTACCATAAATCAGAGTAATGCATTTTGCCATATCCTTGGACTTGCCAATTTCCAGGAACAGTGATTTGATCCATTTGGCTTGTATCAAAATCCGTCGCAAAAAAGTTTTCTGGGCTGTATTCTGGCGCTTCTAAAAAAAGAAAATGCCAGCGTCCATTTAAATTTTTGTATGCTTGTGTATATTTATTTTCATTTAGTAAGGCTGTTTCTTTCGAGGGAAAGCTCGAAAAGTGTGCTCGTCCAGGCAACCGATTAATACTATCTACTTTATAATTTTCCCAAGTCTTCATAATCCATTTCTCCTTTACCAACTTCATTTTTTTCTTTTGTTTCATATCGTTTCCAACAAATCCAAGCAAAGCCCATAAAGACAATTAACCCAATGATGTTATACGCCAACATGCCCAGTGGACTAGCGGTTCCTTTCGGTAACGTGCCATTGATTTCTTCCATGATTAATTTTGGATCTGGCACAGTTGACATAAAGAATACAAAGATAAAAATGGCTAATAAGAAAATCCCCGCAATTAAGCCAAAGGTTCGATTACCAAAGCGGAAACTTCTCGGCATTGTTTCTTTTTTCCAACGAAGCCCAATATAGGCGATTAACAAGAACAAGACAGGCACTAATGACGTAGAAGCTGTCATATTAATTAACGTTTCTAAAAAGCTATCCATATTTCCAATTCCTAGTGCTGGAATGGCAACTAAAATCGTCACAATAATTCCTTGAACTAACAAAGCATTGGTTGGATTTCCCTCTTCGTTCGTTTTCACTAGCCACTTACCGAAGACCCCATCAGGAATTTCTGAGAAAAATACTTTAACTGGTGCTGCCGTCCACAGAGCCAAAGAACCAAGACTTCCGACAAATAAGATAATTCCTACTAAGCGCACCATCATTGCTTCGGGAATATGGAAATACGTACCTAAAATTTTAAAGATATCAAAAATACCATTTGAAAAATTTCCTTTTAAGACGTCCGTTGGCACTACCAAACCTACAGCAACGGCACCAAGAATATACATGATACCGACCGCAATCGTTGCACCAATCATCGTGCGGACAAACGTTTTATTGCCGCCTTTAACATCCTTAATATATACACCGATACTTTCACCACCGCCAACAGCTTGTAAAATCCACGCCATCGTCATGAAAAAAGTCCAATTAAAAGTTGGCATAATTGACGTCGTGGTAAACTCTTGTGCTGGCTCATTGCCAAAACCAAACACGACGACAAAGGCTAAAACCACAAAAGCTACGCCCATAAATAAACGAGCACCACCCGCTAAGCTAGTCACTTTCGAAATCCACGAAACCCCTTTAATACAAACCCATGTCATTAACCAAAATAACAGGATAGAAATCACTGCAATTATTTTAGTACTATGGTTTCCTTGAAAAACGTTTTGACCTAAAAAAGCGTATGAACCATAAATCAATGTATTCGGTAGTAATGAACAGAAGAAAAACAAGTTGACAAAGAAATATGACCAAGCGCCTAAAAATGCCCATTTAGGTCCTAACACAGATTCCAACCAACTGTGAACACCTGATTCATTTTCAGAATTAGCAGAAGCAAATTCTGCAATCATTAGAATAAATGGTAAAAAGTAAAAAATAGAGCCGAATAAATAGCCTGGAATAGTTGCTAGGCCAATCTGAATACTGTTGTTAACAATGCTGGGAAAGGCAAAAACCGCTGAAAAAGTCATGAGCATCAATGCGACAGAACCTAATCGTTCCCGTGAATGTGTTGCCATTTTACTACATCCTCTCTTTATCAAATTAATTAGTACTCACACATTGTAAAACGCTTACAGTTTTTTAAAAATAAAAAATGTTGCCTATTTCTTGTAAAGATGTTGACTTTTAGAAAGCCTTTACATACTCTTATAAAGAGGTGATAGCATGCAAAATGTTTTTACAAATAATGTCAGCATCCTGATTAATGATCAACCTATTAGCCAAGAATTTCATCTTTATGAAGCTGGCTATGAAAAATGCCGTCCGACAAAACCAACTGAGTTTGCCCCTATTAATTATTGGGTTTTGCATTATTGTAGCGATGGTGAAGGCTATTTTTCAACACCCTTTATGGAAAAACAACACATTACCGCTGGTGATTTGTTTATGATTCCAGCCAATTGTCGCAATATTTATTATCCTAATCGGCAAAATCCTTGGACCTATCATTGGGTCGGTTTTGTTGGAGATCTTTCGTCTCAGTATTTAGAAAAAATAGGTCTGACTACCGAAAATTGTATTTTAAAAGGAACTGTTGATAAGAAATTAGAAAGTTTATTTAAAAATATTTACCAAGAAGCGAAGAAACATAATCATTTTGGCAGTTTAAGTGAAAGCTTTCAATTGTTGAATTATCTAGAGCATCATTCCGTTACACAGCACGAAAATCAAAGCCAACAATTATTTAACCAAATTAAAATGGCTATTCACGAAAATTTTTCAAACAATCTTTCAATTAGTCAATTAGCTTCTGAGTATAACATTGATCGTAGCTATTTATTTAAGCTGTTTCAGCGTTATGAACAAACAAATCCTAGTATCTATGTACAAAACTTAAAATTGCAAAAAGCCTGTTCTCTGTTAAGAAAAAGTTCCTTAACCATCACGGAAATCAGTTTTGAAGCAGGTTTTTCTTCACCTTCTTATTTTTCAAAATTTTTCTTCCAGAAAAAAGAGATGACACCTCGACAATATCGTCAACAGTTTTTGACTTAAAATAAATTGTCATTATTCTTAAATCTGTATTTTTATCCTTTTAAAAGATTGACAAGTTTTCGTTATGCAGCATACTTGTCAATCTTTTATATAATGACTAATTTACTCGAAACTACCATTAAGCGAATACAGTACTTCTATAACCAACACCTTTGAAATATTTTGACACTAATGTAGTGCTCTCTATGGATCGTTTTTTTGATAGATTAACAGTTTAAAATTTATATTTTTTATCACCTAGTATATATTCTTAAGCTTTTCTTAATATTTAATTGTTACAAAAATATTTCAAAAATGTTACAATAGGTAACGAAAGGAATGATTAAAATGAAAAAAATGTTTTTAGGACTCTTTTGTTTTGTTTCGATTACCACACTATCAGTTTCTAATGTATGGGCAGAAGATTCGGCTAATGAAGCTTCTGTGGAAAAGTCAACAGTTACTTCTTTAACTCAAGAAACTTCAGCAACAACAATTAATGCTTCAACTGATTCAACAGCACTTACAGCTGAAAGCGAGGAACTTCCATCGCTTCGTCAAACACTTCTTAATTACGTAGGTATGTATGGTTTAACAGAAACCTTGATAAATCGTTTATCTGATGACGAACTGGACTACGCAAAAAAAGTTTCGTTTCATTTTGTAAACCAAGACGTCAGTGGAACAGCGAGAATGATTACTAAATTATATGGTGAGAAACCTATACCGGAGGACTCCTACTCTACAGATTACTCAACATTAACGATTGATGACTTAAAAAATTATTTACCTCAAATTCGACTTTCGTTAATTTATGTATATGATTTAAATAGTGATGTTGTAAATAATTTAAGCGATCAAACACTCATCGATTTAATTAATCAAGTCAAGGTAGACTACGCTAACCAAAATTATCCATCTGATGTTCGTGGCGATTATGGTTTAGCATCAATGGCAGATAAAATAAAAGCAAACGATTATACGTCAATTAATCAAAGTGCTGAAAGTGTTTCTTCGGATACTACTAATACAGAATCTACATTACAAACAACTACAAGCAGTTCGAAGAAAGCTACTACATCAAGTTCAACCGAGCACAAAAAGGGGATATTTCCCAGTACTGGCGAAAAAAAATCAGTTTTATTTACCATCATTGGAATCATCTTACTATCTTTAGTTAGTATATTCATTATAAAAAATAAAAAGAAATAGACCTACTATTCAATCATTATTTAAATAATTTGCTTTTTATCAAATAATATTGATAACGAGAACTTATAGAAATTATCAAATCCAGAGGTTAAGATCCTCTGGATTTTCTCTTTAGCTATGAATGCTTATCTTTATTAAACAAAAAGATTATTTTGACAATCAATTCACTAACTTTACCACCATTTAAAAGCTTAATAAAAAAGAACCCTTGTAACACAAGGGTTCTCGAACATTCAAAAGTTGAATGAATTATTTTACTGTTACTGAAGCGCCAACTTCTTCTAAAGCAGCTTTTAAAGCTTCTGCTTCTTCTTTAGAAACAGCTTCTTTAACTGGTGCAGGAGCGCCATCAACTACAGCTTTAGCTTCTTTCAAGCCTAAGCCAGTTGCTTCACGAACTGCTTTGATAACTTTAACTTTTTGATCGCCAGCTGCTGTTAATTCAACAGTGAATTCAGTTTGTTCTTCTGCTGCTCCACCTGCTGCTGGTCCAGCTACTGCTACAGGAGCTGCTGCTGATACGTCAAATTTTTCTTCGATAGCTTTAACTAATTCGCTTAGTTCTAAGATAGTTGCTGTTTCTAACTCAGCAACGATGTTTTCAATGTTTAATGCCATTTTGAATTTCCTCCATTTAAATTAAAATTGTTTGTTTTTTATTTGTTTGAATTAGACTGCAATTAAGCAACTTCTTCGTTTTTCTCTGCCACTGCTTTGACAGCGTAAGCCACGTTGCGGACTGGCGCTTGTAATACAGATAATAGCATAGATAGTAAACCTTCGCGGTTTGGTAGTTTTGCCAACGCAGTAATTTGTTCCACTGAAGAAACTTTTCCTTCGATGACGCCACCTTTGATTTCTAATGCTTTTGCATCTTTAGCAAATTCGTCGATGATTTTAGCTGGTGCTACTACATCGTCGTTGCTGAATGCGACAGCAGTTGGGCCTGTAAAGACTTCGTCTAAGCCGTCTAAACCAACTTTTTTAGCTGCACGAGAAAGGATTGAGTTTTTGATGACTTTCATTTCTACGCCTGCATCACGTAATTGTTTACGTAAGTTAGTGACTTCTTCAACTGTTAAACCACGGTAGTCCACGATTACAACTGATGCTGCTGATTCAAATTTCTCAGCGGCTGCTTGAACTAGGGTTTCTTTTTTAGCGATTGCTGCTTCACTCATTTATTTCACCTCCTGATTTTGATGGTGGAGTTGGACTTGGTTTACGTTATGTAAAGTAGAAGAATCAAATGAAACTTCGCTCACTTCGTTCGCCAAGTATTGTTTTACATCGGCTTTTTTTCAAAAAGTCGTGTAAAACAACAAAACTCCATGCCACCGTAGACATAGAGGGACCGAATTGTATATAACTCAACAATTGTCCTCGGTAGGAAATTAAGACTTGCGTCACCTACTGTCTTCGGTACAGTTAATTATTAACCTCACTCACTTTACCATAGGGTAAGTGAGTGAGTCAAGAATTTTTTAATTATTTTCTTTCAAATTAGAAAGAAGCTTGGTCAACGTGGATTCCAGGTCCAAATGTTGTTGTTACTGAAATGTTTTTGATGTATTGACCTTTAGCAGTTGATGGTTTAGCTTTCAATAATACGTCGTTAATTGTGTTGAAGTTTTCAACCAATTTTTCGTTATCAAATGAAACTTTACCGATTGGTACGTGGATGTTACCAGCTTTGTCAACGCGGTAAGTTACTTTACCAGCTTTAACTTCTTCAACAGCTTTTGTAACGTCCATTGTTACAGTACCAGTTTTAGGGTTTGGCATTAAACCTTTTGGTCCTAAGACACGGCCTAATTTACCAACTGTAGCCATCATGTCAGGAGTCGCAACAACTACGTCAAAGTCGAACCATCCACCTTGGATTTTTGCAACCATGTCGTCGTCGCCTACGAAATCTGCACCAGCAGCTTCAGCTTCTTTAGCTTTTTCGCCTTTAGCGAATACTAAAACAGTTTGTGTTTTACCAGTTCCGTTTGGAAGCACAACTGCTCCACGGATTTGTTGGTCTGCTTTTTTAGGGTCAACGTTCAATTTGTAAGCAACTTCAACTGTTGCGTCAAATTTCGCGATGTTTGTATCTTTTGCTAAAGCTACTGCTTCTTCAACTGAGTAAGCTTTTGTAGCATCAACTTTTTTCAATGCTTCTTGCATTTTTTTGCTCTTTTTAGCCATTTTGTTTCCTCCTTGATTGTGGTTATAACGGTTGTACCTCCCACGTCTTTCATATCTTTAAATATGAAACGAACTGAGAAGCTACTTCTTTGAGTAAGTGTGGAATAAAAATTATTCTACGATGATACCCATGCTTCGTGCAGTTCCTGCAACCATGCGCATTGCTGCTTCAACGTCAGCGGCGTTTAGGTCTGCCATTTTAAGTTCAGCGATTTCTTTCACTTGATCGCTTGAAACTGTTGCAACTTTAGTTTTGTTTGGTTCACCTGAACCTTTTTCGATTTTTGCAGCTTTTTTCAATAAGACTGCAGCAGGTGGTGTTTTAGTAATGAATGTAAATGAACGATCTTCATATACAGAGATTACTACTGGAATAATCAAGCCTGCTTGGTCAGCTGTACGAGCATTGAATTCTTTAGTGAATCCCATGATGTTGATACCTGCTTGACCTAACGCTGGACCTACTGGTGGAGCTGGTGTTGCTTTCCCCGCAGGAATTTGTAATTTAACGATTTTTTCTACTTTTTTAGCCACGAAAATACCTCCTTAAGTTCTCGTGCGTGGTTAATGGGGTTGAGATTTCCCCTCCCACTCAACGTACATTTAAAACATACCCTATTACTATACAGGATTCCCTTTACTTTTTCAAGATGTTTTTATGATTTCAAGACAATTTTTTTATCCGTTATTTTCTTCATGAAATGCGCATCATGCTCAATCACTAGCATTGCAGGCTTCACAGATAAGATTAGCGCTTCTAATTGTTGATGATTAAACACATCCAAGTAATTAAGGGGTTCATCCCAAATATAAAGCTCTGCTGATTGAGACAATGATTTGGCTACTTCGACTTTTTTCCGTTGCCCCATACTCATTTGTTCAATTCGATTAGTGAAAACGGCACGCTCCATCCCAAGTTTTCGTAAGTTATTTAAAAATTGAGTGTAATCTAACTGATTTTTCTCTGCAAATTCGGATAAAGTTCCTTGATTGTCTTCATAATCTTGGCGCACATAAGAAATGGTTAATTGGTGAGCCAAAGTGGCTTCGCCTTCTGAATCCCCAGAAAAATTATCCAATAAATACTGAATTAAGCTCGATTTTCCTGAGCCATTTTTTCCTGTTATTCCGACAATTTCTCCCGCGTTTATTGAAAAAGAAATTGGCGCAAACAGCCAATTTTTCTCGTAGCCTAGACGAAGCTCTTCCACCGTCAATAATGTTTTGTGATGCGTTGGCTGATAATCCATTGACAAAGAATCAATATACTCAAGATCTTTTAATAGTTTTTCTTTTTCTGCTAATTGTGTTTCGGCGCGTTGTTGAATATGTTTCGAGCGCTTCATTACGCGCGCTGCCCGGGCACCAATGGCTCCTGTATCAAAAATCGCCCCGCTCCCTTTTTCCTTAGCGTTGCCGTACTTATCACCTTCACGGTTCATCGACCATTCCGCTTTTTTACGAGCGGTTTCTTTCAAGCGATTGACTTCTTTTTTGATTTTTTCATTTTCTGCCAGTTCAAAAGCATCTCTTAATTTTTTTTGCTCTTCATAAATAGAAAAATCCCCTTGGTACAGTGTCAATTGACTTTTTTCAATCGCCAAAATATGATCAACCACTTCATCAACAAATGCCCGATCGTGGCTGACTAAAATAAATCCATGTTTCTTTTTCTTCAAATATTCAGCCACTTGTTGTCTGCCAGCTAGATCTAAATGATTTGTTGGCTCGTCAATTAAAGGAAAGGCATTTTCTTCAATAAAAAGAAGACCTAATAAAACTTTCGTCTTTTCGCCGCCTGATAAAGAAGAAAAGGGCCGCCATAAAACTTCAGGATCAACGTTTAAAAGCGTTAATTCTCGTTCTAATTCCCACTGTTCAAAAGAAGTCACCTCTTGTAAGACATAATAAGTGAGCTGTTGTTCTTCTGCAACTGTTTGTGGAAAATAGACGAAATCGACTTGATGAAGAATCTCTCCTTGGTAATCCAACTGCTTTTGTAACAATCTTAATAAGGTTGTTTTCCCACGGCCATTGCGGCCAATCAATCCTAATTTCCAATTGGTATCCATCGTGATATTTGCCTGATCAAAAAGCAACGCTTCTTGATTATCATAGGCAAAAGATAGTTGTTTTAGTTCAATTTTCGACATAAATATACCTCCATAAAGCAAAATTGATGCAGCTTTACGGAAATCAGCGGCATCAATCCAAGGTATACAAAAAGACCCGTGGCTGAATTCTTTAAGCTAATTTCCGAAAATCCGCACACTCCACCCGTTATAATCAGGCAAAGTTATACAGTTTCTCTAAAAAATTAACTTAAATTTTCAACGCACGAATCCCTCTTTTCGTCTTTTATTATCTAGAATTTAGCATCTCTTCACTGATTTGTCAACGAAGGCCCCTTGCTTTCATTCTGATAAAAATTTAAATTATTCGCTAAAACACAAGCGATTGCCTAGTTCCCCGCCATTTTTTGTGTTAGACTTCCAATGAAAACATATTCTAATGAAGAAGGTGCTGAAATGGAAGAGTTACGCTTTAATAGTGTTTTTGATATTATCGGACCTGTTATGATTGGTCCAAGCAGTTCTCATACAGCTGGAGCGGCAAGAATTGGAAAAGTGGTTCGGAGTATTTTTGGACAGCAACCTGATAGCGTTGACATTTATTTATATGAGTCTTTTGCTAAAACTTATCGTGGTCACGGAACAGATATCGCCTTAGTTGGCGGCCTTTTAGGTATGGAACCAGATGATGAGCAACTAGCCAATTCTTTGGAAATTGCTTATGAACAAGGAATGGAAGTTTGTTTTATTCCTAAAAGTGAAAAAGCAGACCACCCTAATTCCGTTAAAATTGTGGTTTCTTCTGGCGACCGAAAACTATCTGTGACAGGAATTTCAATTGGTGGTGGAAACATTCAAATTTCTGAATTAAATGGCTTCAAATTGTCTTTAAGTATGGGCACGCCAACATTTATCGTTGTCCATCAAGATGTTCCTGGCATGATTGCTAAGGTGACCAACATCCTTTCAGCTAGCGATATCAATATTAGTACAATGACCGTTACCCGAGAATCTAAAGGGGAAAAAGCGATTATGATTATTGAAGTTGATCAAGCCGAAGTCGGTGACATTGTCATGCAATTAGCTGAAATCCCTCATATATATAGCGTCAACTATTTTGACTAAATGAACGTAAAGGAGTAATACGATGTTTTATTCAATTGAAGATTTGGTAGCTCAAGCGAAAGAGTACCCTTCTGTGAGCGAATTAATGATTGCAACAGAAATGGCTCATGGCGGGTATTCTCGTGAACGAATTATTGAAACAATGGAAAAAAATCTAGCCGTTATGAAACAATCTGTCGCTGAAGGAATCGCTGGTGTTACCTCAGTAACAGGGCTAACTGGTGGCGATGCAACCCGCTTAAATGATTACATACATTCAGGTAACTTTTTAAGCGGTGAGACCATTTTACAAGCCGTGCGAAATGCGATTGCTGTTAATGAAGTTAATGCAAAAATGGGCTTGATTTGTGCTACACCAACCGCAGGCAGTGCCGGAGTAGTTTCTGGCGTCTTGTTGGCAGTTATTGATCGCTTAAAGTTAACGCATCAGCAACAATTGGATTTTCTATTTACCGCTGGGGCTTTTGGCTTAGTGATTGCCAACAATGCCTCAATCAGCGGTGCCGAAGGTGGTTGTCAAGCTGAAGTCGGTTCTGCTAGTGCAATGGCGAGCGCCGCTTTAGTTGCGGCTTCTGGCGGTACGCCTGATCAATCTGCTCAAGCTGTGGCCATTACGATAAAAAATATGATGGGCCTCATTTGTGATCCTGTTGCAGGACTTGTTGAAGTCCCTTGCGTGAAGCGAAATGCATTAGGTTCTTCTCAAGCCTTCATCTCAGCTGATATGGCTTTAGCGGGGATTCGAAGTGTCATTCCGCCAGATGAAGTCATCCACGCAATGTACCAAGTGGGACGCCAAATGCCACAAATTTTCAAGGAAACCGCTGAAGGCGGTCTTGCGGTGACACCAACTGCACAACGTTTAAGCAAAGAAATTCTAGAGAAACAAAAATAGAAATAACTATAGCAAGAAGCTTACAGAAAAAAACGTCCATTCGTTTTTCCGTAAGCTTCTTCTTTAATAACTTGTTCCGCCTAAACCAACCACAGCGACAATTCCATTCATGACATCTTTCATCGTTTCACCTACAAATGAAACAGTTCTACCATCAATGCGTTTAATCATTGGTAACATTTCAATACGATCTGCTTGTGCTGTCGTCACGCATTGCAATTTTACAGTTGCTGGTGTTTGCAAGGTATATCGGGGTAATTCAGACAACGAAAAGGAAGTTAACACCTGACTTGTAGTTGCTACGATAGCTTCCCGAACTTGTTGCATGGGTCTATTTTTGATTGCATAACGTCCCAGAGATTCTTTGGTGGAAACAAAGGGAACTTCGGGCATCATTTTTTCTTGAAAAAGTTGTTCCTCTAAGCCTGATTCACCGATAATTAAACCAACAGGGACACCTAATTCGCTAGCGTAAGCTGCATTAATTGTCGTTTCATTCATCGCTAAGTCGTTTATTTTTAAATCATAAGCAACACTAGCGCTATACCCATGATCCATATTCCCTTTTTGTTTGCCAATACCGGCATGATAACCTAAGAAAAAGACCACATCATAGCTACTATCCAAGCCACTCATCATATAATCCATGCGAGGAAAGCCGCTCACTAAGGAAATTCGTTCATCCATTTCTGCCAAGCGCGCATAAGCTAAATTCAATCCACGGCTATGCGAATCGGCAATAGTAATTTCTGTAATTTGTTCATTTTTGGCACTCTTTTGAATCCCTTCAATCAACCAAGCCACATGTTGGTGATATAATTCTCGAAATAAAACGGTGTCTTCTTTTTCCATATCAAATGTCGCAATACCTGCTAATCCTTCAATATCGCATGATACATAAATCTTCATTTGTTCCACTCCTTTGACAATGGCTGAACCAGTGCTTGAATTTTGTCAGCATCTAAATTTTTGATTAATTGAATGACTAATTCTTTCGCCGCTTGGTAATCTTGAAAATCTACATAGCAATGGGGTGTGTGAGCGTAACGGACAGGAATTCCTACAACAATCGTCGGGGCTCCTTGAACTTGTGTAATCGCCATGCCATTGGTTCCACCACCACTTCGAACAGAAACTTGAACAGGAATTTTGTGTATTTTAGCAATCTCTAGTGCATACTCTTGAAATTCCGGATTCGTAATCATAGAAACATCAAAATAACGTAACATCGGTCCTTTTCCCATTGCTGATTGAATCATCTCTGGCGTTTCTGCCGTATCATCAGCCGGGCAGCCTTCGAAAACAATAGCTAAATCAGGATTGACTTGCTTTGCGGCAATAAGTGCTCCTCTTTCGCCAACTTCTTCTTGTGCAGTTACTGTCGCAACTAACTTGAATGGAAGCGTCTCTTCTTTCAACTCCTCCATGACATCCACTAAGCAAGCACAGCCAATGCGACAATCAAAAGCTTTTCCTAAAAAAAGATCTGTCTGTTCGTTGTAACAGCACGTCACATCTGGAATGACCGGTGCACCAAGATCGATTTTGTACGTTTCAATTACTTCTTCTTTTGAGGTAGCACCAATGTCGATCGTCAAATCAGCAATGGTTAATGGCCGCTGACGTTCCTCTGGTGTCATAAAATGAGGGGGCCGACTAGTAACTACGCCTGGCAGATAGGTACCTTCCCGGTTACGAATCCGAACTTTTTGTGCAGAAATCGTATTTGGGACCCAGCCACCTAACGGAAGAAAACGCAACAAGCCGTTTTCTTTAATTGCTTGAATCATAAAACCCACTTCGTCACTATGAGCATCAAAAAGCACAACTGGACCTTCACTTAGATTATTTTTCTTCTCAAGATATAAATTTTTAATGGCATCTAGCCGTTGAATAGTAAAATCCGCAGTTGCGTGTTGAAGGATTCTAACGACTTCTGTTTCAAAGCCTGAAACACCATTAGCATTTGAAAGTTCCTGAATTAATTGAACAGCTTGACTTTGTTTCATTTTTTCCCAACCTTTACTTATCACTGATAGAGACTGATTTGTAATAGCCTGAACCTAATGGACCATAGACTAAATTTTGGACAGAATCGGCCACTAAGCGTGCTTCTGTTAATTGATAAAGAGGAACTAGGGGGGCTTCTTCCGCAACCAATTGATCCGCTTTTTGTAATGTTTTCCAACGTTCTTCATATTTATTTGCATAAGTTACGTTTGCTTCTTGAAGCAACTGATCAAAGGTCTTATTAGACCATTTACCAAAATTATTGGAATTTTTTGATTGCAATAAGTTTAAGAAATCGATTGGATCAGCATATACTGGCGTCCAGCCACCAACCACAATGTCGAAATCTCCGCTGCGACTTTTTTCTAAACGATTATTAAAAGGAACTGGCGAAACATTGACTGTTAAATTTTCTAAATTATCTGCTAAAGCTCCTTGAACATACTCACTGATTTTTTTTGCATTTTCTGTATCCGAACTTAAAATGGTTAGCTCCGCTTTTTCAATTCCTAATTCTTTTTTAGCTGTTTGCCATAACTCTTTCGCTTTTTCTGGTTCACTAGGATTTAAATCTCCTAATTCCTCTGCAAAATCTTTTTGCGTTTCTTGATTAGTGAAACCTGTTGGCACGAAGCCAAGTGCTTTTTTTGAGCCATCATTTAAAACATTTTTAGCTAAACGTTCAGAATTTAATGATAATGCTATTGCTCGACGTGCATTCTTATTTGCCAAAAGATCTTTTTGCGTATTTAATTGGATATAATACGTTCCAGGAATTTCACGAATTTTCAAAGCTGCATTGCCTTGTTCTTGTGCAACAATTTCTCCAGAAATTTTTACAACATCTAATTCTTTCCCTTCGAAAAGATTTTTCCCAGTATTGACTTCTTTAACTACTTGGACATCCACCTTATCTAGCGAAACATTCGCTTGATCCCAATAATTTTTATTCTTCACATAGGACCAAGTATTATTCGTGCCATCCCAACCTTCTAATGTGAAGGCGCCATTGTAAAGTGTTGACTCAGCTGATGTACCATAGTTTTTGCCCGTTTTTTCGACAAATGCTTCATTTAAAGGATAAAAAGCTGGCACCGCCAATAATTGTTGAAAATAACTCATAGGATAGCTTAGCTCTACTTCCAAGGTATGGTCATCAATGGCTGTTACCCCTAACTCTTCTTTAGATTTGCCACCGTCAACAATAGCACGATAATTTTTTAGCCCTTCAAAATAATACGCTTGCGGGGAAGCTGTTTTTGGGTCCACTGTGCGCTTCCAAGAATATTCAAAATCATTGGCTGTGATTGGCTCGCCGTTACTCCATTTTGCATCTTTTCGAATCGTAAAAGTATAGATTAAACCATCATTGGAGGGCTGTACTTTTTCAGTTGCCAATGCTGGTTTAGCTTCTCCTTTTTCGTCAAAGGAGAAAAGTCCCTCCCCTACTTGGCTCATTACATCTGCTGCGGTATTATCCATTGCCAACGACACGTCTGCCGTTGATAATTCCGAATCAATCCCGACCCGTAATACCTGTTGTTCTTGCTTTTTGGTTTCTTTCCCAACACTTCCACAGCCCGAGAGAAGTAGAACCATGATTGCTGCCAAAGACAGCCTTTGCTTTGTTGCCCTTTTCATAAAAACACCTCATTTTTTATTTTTTGATACCTTTTTCCCACAAAATTATTTATAATCTGATAAAGGAGGTTTGCTCATGAACTTAGATTACTTAAAAGAAACGTATCATTTAACAAAAACAGAAAGTCAGATTTTGTATTATTTGGATCAACAAAGTACGAACGCGGCCGATTTGAGTATTCGAGAAGTTGCCAAACACTGCTTTTCTTCGCCTAGTTCCATCATTCGTTTAGCCAAAAAATTAAATTTATCAGGTTATAATGAACTTATTTACAAATTAAAAGAAGCCCATTTTTCTCAGCCAATCCCTTTTGAAACAGCACCTTCATTTGAAACAACCAACGAGTTTTGTCGACTGCTTGCCAAACACAAGAGTCATTTATTTGTTATTTTAGGTCATGACTTTTCACGACATTTGGCGGCTTACATTAGTGAAGTTTTCAATTTTCATGGCATCCCCAGTATCACAACAGCCCATACTCATTCGATAAATAGTCAAAATAATCAGAATTTTCTTTTTATCATCCTTTCACATTCTGGTGAAGAAAAATACTTAAAAGAAACAGCTCTGCTTGCGAAAGAGAAAAAACATCCTATCATTTCTTTTGTTGGTGCCAAAAATTCAACTCTTGGTCGACTGGCAGATCTCGTTTTTTCAACTGACTCTTACAGCCCGTTTTCAACAAGTGTCGCTCAGCCACAAATGTTTTTTGGCCAAACATTAATCACCTTTGAAGCCTTGATTTGTGCTTATTTAAATCATGAGGATCCCATTCCAATATCTCCTAAAAATAAATAATTTTATTTATTATAGCTGAAAAAAGCTATTTCGCTAGCCAAAGTATAGAAAAAGGCACATGTTCCATTTTTTATGGAACATGTGCCTTTTTACTATTTTTTACTCGGCCATAGAAATTCGATTAGCAATTGATCTACTTCAGGATTTTCATGTAATTGACTATGTTGTGCATTTTCTCCTTTAATAATCTGGCTAGTGACTTGAGTTCCTCGCTGTCTTAGCAAGGCGTTGACTGCTAAGGCACTAGATAACGGCACCGTTCCATCACTTAAATCTGTTGCACTTAATTGACCACCAATTAATAAAATGGGCAGTTTTTCTGGAACAACATTAATCATCTCTTGATAATCCAAATAGCGGCTACTTTTTTCTGTGGGGCCGTTTTCTAGTTCCGTTTCGATGGTTTGCTGTTGACTCGTATCAATAAAATCATTGAAAGGTGCTCCAATGCTGACGAATTTTTTAATTTTAGGTAACGATGCGTCTTGCCCATAGGTTCCTAAATAACGTAAGCCACTAACACCGCCCATAGAGTGCCCGACAATATTGGCTTTGTTCACTTGATAATTTTTTTGTAAATAGAGTAATGTGTTTTTTATCCATTCTGTTTGATTCCATTCATTGTTTTTATTATCTTCAAATAGAACTTGAACACTGGGATTCGTCGCTTTGCCACTTAAAGCTCCTCGCTCTTTAACCACGGTCCCATCAGGTTTAACGAGTAGCACTAATTCTTGAGTTGTGGCACCTTGTTTCTCCAAGCGATGCAGTAACGAGCCAAACGAATTTTTAGTTCCCGCGTAACCATGAAAAAAAAGTGTTGGTGTTGTTGTGCGGTTTAACTCAACAGTTGCTTCTTTTGTGGCGGCTTGATTGTCATTCTTCGTGGTTGCCTCAATTTGGCAAGCACTTAATAATAGAACAAGACCCATTAGCAAAGAAAAATAACGATATTTTTGGGCATGTTTCATTTTTTTCATTCCTTTCTGCGATGAACTAAAAAAGGGCTTGGAAAAGAAGTCAGTTGACTGCTTTTCCAGACCCTACAATCTGTATCAATCAGCTGAACAATAGTTTGTCAGCTTGTTTATTAATCAATGTTATCGACTTGTTCAAAGTCTAATTCTGTACTTGTTTCACGACCAAACATATCGATGTTTACTTTTAATTTTTGTTTTTCTTCATCGATTTCTGTCACAACACCTTCAAGACCAGAAAAGGCACCTTCGATAATTTTCACTGTATCGCCTAGCGCTACTTCTAAGTCTGATTGACGGGTGCTCATGCCAATTGAACGTAAAATGTGATTAATTTCTTCTTGTAATAAAGGAGCGGGTTTACTACCGGCACCATGTGAGCCTACAAAACCAGTTACGCCTGGCGTGTTACGAACAATATACCAAGAATCATCGGTCATAATCATTTCCACTAACACATAACCAGGGAAAGTTTTATGAACGATTTCTTTTTCTTTACCATTTTTGACTTCTTTTTCTGTTTCTTCTGGTACAACGACACGAAAAATATAATCGCCCATCCCCATGCTTTGTGCACGTGATTCAATGTTTGCTTTTACTTTATTTTCATAGCCTGAATAGGTGTGCAATACGTACCAATTTCTTTCAAAAGTTTCCATTACTGATTCGGCTCCTTTAAATGTTTTAGTTTATTTTTTTCGAGCAAATAAAAAAAGCTCAGTTTCCCGAAGCTTTTTCTCGAATACTATTATAGCACCCCTCGTCGGGAAATACTAGAATTAATTATTTTAAAATCCAGCCAAATGCCGTTTGGATAACAGTATCCATGATAAAGAACAATGCTGCAAATAAAATAGATGTTTCAATTACAACTAATGTATCTTTACGCAATTGTTTTTTTGTTGGCCAAGTTACTTGCTTCATCTCATCAGCAACGCTGCGGAAAAATTTCATGTTGATACCCTCCTCTAAATCTATTTCGTTTCTTTATGTAACGTGTATTGATTACAATATTTACAGAATTTATTGATTTCTAAGCGTTCGCCACGTTTACCTTCACTAACGGATTTAGAATAGTTGCGAGAGCCACAAACGGAACAAGCAAGAGCTGCTTTCTTTGTTGCCATGTTCTTCGACCTCCTCTATTCACAAATTTACTTCTTAACAGTACCATTATTCGAAAAAGTTGTCAAAGTTTAATTTACTTTTTAAAGAAGCGCTGTACCGATTCTTACGTAATTTTTTACCATTATCGCGAATACGTGCTTGATTTCTTTTATAAAATATCTGATTTTTCTTTATTTTCTATTTATTTTAACAAAATTGCTTTTATTCTGAGGTCTCAGCTATTGTTTTCTGCTAAGTTATGATATGATAAATTTATTAAAAATGAACCCTTAGGAGGCCTGTTTATGTTATTAAAATCTGTAGTTATTAAAAAAGATAATTTAACAACAGTCAATGAATCTTGTACTCTAGAAGAAGCTCTTTCTATTTTAGAAGACTCAGGTTACCGTTGTGTCCCAATTTTAGACGAATCTGGAAAAATTTTCCGAGGAAATATCTATAAAATGCATATTTACCGCCATAAAGCAAACGGTGGTGATATGAGTTTACCTGTTACCTATTTGTTAAAAAATGCCACAAAATTTATTTATGTCAACACTTCATTTTTCAAGGTATTTTTTACTATTAAAGAACTACCTTACATTGCTGTTTTAGATGAAAATAATTATTTTTACGGCATTTTAACACACAGCACCTTATTAAATATTTTAGCGCAATCTTGGAATGTAAAACAAGGGAGCTACGTTTTAACAATTGCTTCAGTTGGTCAACAAGGCGACTTAGCAGCCATTTCAAAAATCATTGCCAAATATAGCAGCATCGCCAGCTGTATTACATTGGATGTTGATAGTGAAGAATTTGTTCGTCGCACACTTATTACTTTACCAGCCGGCACAACTGCCGAAACGTGTACAGCCATTGTAGAACATTTAGAGCGGAAAAACTTTAAAGTTGTAGAATTGGAAAATTTAGAAGACGAGTAAAAGAGATGACTCACTTATCTTGATACAAATAAAAAGAAATGGAACAGATGACAATACACAATCTGCTCCATTTCTTTTTACGTTTGTTTTTTAATATATTTTTGGGAAAAAATTAGTATCAGTATGCCGAACAGCACTATAAAATAGTTTGCTACCGAAATCTTTAACAAAGGTACATTTAGATAATCTACTATTTTTTTAGGAACATACATCAACAGAAAAGTTGTTAGCCAAAAGAACATCCTATTACTCTTTTTATTGGCGTAATACGCACTCATAAAAGATATACCAAAAATGATGCCAAAAAAAGTTGTATAAAAAGTGATTTCTGATTCTTTTTTAACAGCTAACTGAACAACTCCTAGAATAACCATCACTATAAATAGAATTAGTAATGTGTAATTAATCCAATAAAAAAACAATCGTTGCATTTAATCACTTCTTTTCCTAAAAATTTAAAAAGTACGATGCTGATAACCAATCAAAGGGGCACCTTTGTAACGATAAACTCCTCGCTTATAGAGCGCTACCCAACCATTTCCATTACTATCAAAAACTTTTGCCAACCTTTCTCCAGCAGAAATTCCACGAGCACCCATATATCCGAAAACGAAATCAGCAGCAGCTCTCGAAATTCTAAAAAGAGAAGCAAAGTAACCTATCCAAGAACCTAATCCCATATCAACAATTGTTGCAAAAACATTTCTACCTACTGCCAAATGTGTATAAGTCCACGGACCATTATAGATTCTTTGCAAAGGATTATAATCTTGTATTTTTTCTTTTTCACTATCAAAACTACCAATAATTGGTGACGTCTCTGTTTCAACCTGGTACGTTCCATCTTCTAATAAAATGCTTTTTTGTACAATAATATTTTCTCCTGTATTAACGACTGATATAGTTTGATTATTTTCGGTATCATTAATTTTTGTAGCCAGAACAACGTCTTCTTCCCCAATAACTGTTTTAACTTCTTCGCCGGAACCTGTATCTTCATACGAGCTTATATTAATAACCTCCGTACTCTTTTCAACAAAAGTATCGAAAACAGGAGCTGATTCATTTGAAGAAAAAGTTTCTCCTTCAGTAATTCCATCGCTGCTTACACTTGAAGTATCCTCTGCCAGAACTGTTACACTAGGAACTATTACCGTGCCAAATAAAATCAGGGTTGCTAAACAAATCAATTTTTTCATAATAAACATCTTCTTCTATCAATCTTATATATACAACAAGTATATAAGTTCATTGTATCACATTCATTTTAAAAAAATAAGTTTTTTCTCGTTATTATCAAATCAAAAACCAATTGTTTTATCCCTTAAAACAAATAATCTTTATTTAATAAGTATAATTTTCTATCGAATATTTAGAGCGCAAAAACTTTAAAGTTGTTGAATTAGAAAACTTAATAGTAACCTAAAAAAGAAGTAATGGTCTGTGCAGTAGGAAACAGACCTGAAAAACATCTGTCAATCAGCTTGTTATATTTAGCTCTTGGTATCTCACTCCAAAATAAATTGTTTATCGCATATAGTAGGTACGTCTTATGATGAACTTACTTTGGAAATCATTCGAGAAGCAACAATCCAAATCGTTCCAATTGTGCGGGTATTATTATTGGCGATTTACTTAGGACTTTTGCTACCTTTTCAATCCCATAATTATCTCCATTCACAAGAACACTTTTAAAAATCAAAAGAGCCTGGGACAAAAATCACTGTGGATTTTTGCTCCAGGCTCAAAACCTGATAAACGACGGGAACAGAACCAACACTATGCGTTGCTCCGATTTCAACAACTTCTAAGGTGTTGAAATCGACATACGTCTAGCCTTCAAAAGAGCTACAGCTCTAAGAGTTGTGATGTTTAACTGTGAGACATGAACAGATGACATCATCGTACCTACTTGGTTCTTGGAGTTAAACACTTCTGTCCCGTCCTCTTTGGGCAACTAATGAAGTACTTCTAGACTTCTTCACCAATAATTCGAACTTCTGTTTGCAATTCAACATCAAATTTTTCTTTAATCACTTCTTGGATATGTGCAATTAATTCCACATAATCTGTTGCGGTTGCATGATCGATGTTAACAATAAATCCCGCATGCTTTTCGGAAATTTGAGCACCGCCCCATTTTAAGCCTTGTAAGCCAGCGTCTTGGATTAATTTTCCTGTAAAATGACCAACAGGGCGTTTAAAGACACTGCCACAAGAGGGATACTCTAGCGGTTGCTTCAGTTCACGAAGTTCCGTTAATTCATCCATTTGGGCTTTAATTTCTGCATGGTTTCCTTTTTCTAAAGCAAACGTTGCTTGCAAGACAATACAATGTAATTCTTGAATTTCACTATGACGATAACGGAAATTCAGGTCTTCTTTCGTCATTGTTTGGATAGTTCCATCTGCCAACAGCACTTCTGCAGACTGGAAAACATCTTTAATTTCCCCGCCGTATGCTCCAGCATTCATATAAACAGCACCACCGACACTTCCTGGAATGCCACAAGCAAATTCAAAACCAGTTAAATCAGCTGCTAAGGCTTCGTAGGTTGTATCAATCAGCTTGGCACCAGCATCCACAATCATGGTGGTACCGGCTACTTTGATTTCTTTCATTTCTGTTAGCATAATCACGACATCGCGAATACCGCCATCACGAACAATCAAGTTGCTAGCATTGCCTAATACTAACCATGAAAGTCCTTGTTCTCGGCAATACGCCACAATCTCTTCGACTTCTTTTTTTGTTTTGGGTAAGGCCAACACATCAGCTGGGCCGCCTGTTTTGGTAAAGGTTACGTTTTTTAATGGTTCATCTACTAATAAAGTAATTTCGTTTAATGTTTCTAACATAGCTTTAGTGTTCACGAAAGTTAGTCCTTTCTTTTCAAAATATCTGTCTTATTCTAGCATGATAGAAAGAAAGTTGCTAGTCCTCTTTAAAGAACATGCCGTTGTTGTTGGCGTAGCATTTCTTCACATAACGCATGACTTTCATAGACTTTTTCTTGCTTTAACTCTTGCTCTTGCGGTTTTTGAATGGCCTGAATGAAAGCAGTAACCATTTGGTAAAAACCTCTTTTTTCCAATGTCGGCGTCCAATCCCCCATCTCTTTTACTTGGTATTCTTCTTCTGTTTGGATGGTCAAATGCGTTAAATTTTCCAAGCGATAAGTACCTGTGGGGCTGGTGACTTCAAAAGTTTCTGTATTGGCCCCAGAGTGTAAATCCATGGAACAAACAATCGTTGTCTGTTCGGTTTCTAATTGTAAAATTGCTCGTTTTAAATGACCGTTTTCTTCCACTAATTTTGACTGCACCACGTGGAGCGGTCCTTCCGCTAAATAAACTGCGGTATCAACGACATGTAAAAATAAATCATACATCATAAAACTTGTTTCTCTCGTTGTATTGATGCGGTTCTTTTTAATAAAAATTGTTTGTTTTTCAGGAATATTTTTCAATACTTCCGTATAAGGGGCAAAACGACGATTGAAGCCAACCATCAGGCGCAGATTTTTTGCTGCTGCTAATGCTTGTAATTCTTTGACTTCAGCAAGCTCTTCACTTAAAGGTTTGTCCACAAAGACGTGAATACCAGCCTGTAATAATTGGCGAACAACTGCGCCATGCACTTTTGTGGCTACATGGACAAAACAAGCATCAATCTTTGCTTCAATCAATTCTTCTATGGTCCCAACGGTTTCTGTAAAGCCATACTGATTAGCGATTTTTTGTCGTGTTTCTGGGTTTCTAGTTGCTAATACAAACTCTGCCAAGTGGCGGCATTCACTATAAGTTGGCAAATACGCTTTTTGTGCAATGTTTCCTAAACCAATGACTCCAATTTTCATTCGTTTGTCCTCATTTCTGCTCTTTTTACTATTTTATCATAGACTACTTCTTTCCAAAAATCAGTCATTTTCTCTTTTTCTTTTCAAGTATTTAAAACTTCTTTAAAAAGTATTAGAATAGAAGAAAGCACCAAGCGACCTTTTCTTTGGTTCTGGTTTGCACTGAAACGAGCAAAAGCGTTTCTTATTTGAAAGGAGTTTCAACAATGAAATGTATTTCTTGGAATGTCAACGGCTTACGAGCGGTTGTTAAAAAGAATTTTATGGATGTTTTTAATGAATTAGATGCAGATTTTTTCTGTTTACAAGAAACAAAATTACAAGCTGGGCAAATTGATTTAGAACTTCCTGGCTATCATCAGTATTGGAATTACGCCGAAAAAAAAGGCTATTCTGGCACAGCAATTTTCGCTAAAGAAGAAGCGTTAAGTGTTCGCTATGGCTTAGGTATCGAGACTCACGATCAAGAAGGCCGCGTGATCACTTTAGAATATCCAGAATTTTTCATGGTCACTTGCTACACACCAAACTCACAAGCTGAACTAAAGCGTTTAGCTTATCGAATGACATGGGAAGATGCGTTTCGTGCCTATTTAAACGAATTAAATCAAGAAAAACCCGTAATTCTTTGTGGTGATTTAAACGTAGCTCATCAAAAGATTGATTTAAAAAATTGGAAAACCAATCAAAAAAATGCGGGATTCACGTCTGAAGAACGGCAAAAATTTACTGAGTTGTTAGACAGTGGCTTCACTGATACATTCCGTTATTTTTATCCAGAAGCTGAAGGCATTTACTCATGGTGGAGTTATCGCTTTAACGCACGAAAAAATAACGCAGGTTGGCGGATTGACTATTTCGTTGTGTCAGAATCCTTGAATGAACGTTTAGTCAGTGCTAAAATCCATACAGATATTCTTGGTAGTGATCATTGTCCAGTGGAAGTTGTACTTGATTTTTAAGTGTTACTCAACGCGTTGAAAGGAGTTTTTTTTAATGAACTTTTACGCTTTTGACTTTGAAACAGCTAGTTATGATAAACATAGTGCCTGTTCCATTGCAATTGTTAAAGTAGAAAATAGTCGGATTGTGGATGAATTTTACACGTTAATCAAACCAGAAACACCTTTTTTCTGGCGAAATACGCAAATTCACGGCATTCATGAATCAGATGTTGTCAATGCGCCCAAATTCCCTGAAGTATGGCAACAAATTCAGCATTGTTTTCAACCAAATCGGTTAGTGGTCGCTCACAATGCAAGTTTCGATTGTAGTGTTTTGGCTGGCTGTTTAGATTACTATGGCTTAGAACAACCTAATTACCTTTCTTTATGTACAGTCAAAACGAGTCGCAAACTGTTTCCTGAATTTCCTAATCATAAATTAAATACCGTTTGTGAAAACCTCAATATCACTTTAAATAATCATCATGATGCTTTAGAAGATAGCCGAGCTTGTGCCGAAATTCTTTTACAGCAAGAACAACGATTTGGGGTTGAACCTTTAAAAAAATTAGTATTGGTGAAATAATCCAGTTCTTGTTTCCAGCGAAGGCGTTATCTCTTTCAGTGGCTAGTTGGCAGGAGATAACGTCTTTTCTTTTACATAACTTTTCCGCTAAAACAAAAATTTTTCAGAAAGGACGCGATGATGTATTCGATTCTTTACTTATTCACAGACTCTCTCAAAAATGCGTGGCGCTCAAAAAACCAATTTAGTACGTTGATTCTTATCTTTATTATTAGTTTTCTGACTTTTTCTGCTCTATTATTGACTTTGTTGTTTTCTCGATGGCTTTCACAAATGATTCTTCTTGATAATTATGCAGTGATTCCTCCCTTGAAAATTTTCAGAGGTTTGGCTGGAATCAGCGCTGGAACACTCTTTTTCTTCCTGATTAGTTATATTTGCCGAACTTTCTTCCTAACTTTTTTAGAGCAAAAAAACGACTTACTGATCTTAGCTCTTTTAGGTACGACAAAATTACAAATTTTAATTAGCTATGCCTTACACCCCCTCTATTATTTGATTTTTGTTTTGCCTTTAGCTGCTTTTCTAGCTAATAAGCTCATTCAACAGTTTATCCATGATTTTTTCAGCGAGGTACCTGGTTTAATGCATATCGATAGCTACATGCAAGATGTCTTTTTACCACTAACAGGAAGCCTGTTGTTCATTTGCTGTTGTGTCTTTTTAATTCTTTTTAGGAAACTCAATCGCTTAATCAAAAAAGGTACTTGACTAACTATGCGAAAAAAGTGAGAAATACGTCATCTCGACGTATTTCTCACTTTTTTGAATGACTTAGGTTCTTTAGGCTAATTACTTTTTTCCGCCTCTTTTAAGCCAAGGCTTCAATAATTTCGGTCATTGTTTTTGAACCAAAAATCATTTGTTCGCCATCAATCAGCATTGCTGGAACGCTCATAATTTTCTTTTCTTTTTTCAACTCTGGAAACAGACTAATGTCCACCATTTCTGCTTCCACATGAGGATTAATTGATGCAATATGTTGGCAAGCGGCCACGACATCGGGACAGAAATGACATGTTAGTGAAACAAAAATTTCTATTTTTCTTTTTGGCAATGCAAGTATGTTCTTTTGCAGACTTGCTTCTAACGGCTGCCCCTCGCTGCCGACATTATAAACCGCCAAAACCAACGAGTTTACTTCATGGCCACTAGGAATACCACTAAATTTAATTCCTGTATAGTTTCCTGCCGTATCTAAGAGCACAACGCTAGGCATTTTTTCAATCCCATACAGCAATTCTTTGGCTGGCTCAGTATCTTTCAAAATCGTTTCTAAAGTAATCTTCTGATCCAGACTTGCAAATTCTGTTAAGAATGACTGAAGTTCCAATGATTTTTCATCACTTGCATCCAAAAACTGAAGCAATGTCACTTTTTTGGTTAGTTTAGCGAAAATACCGCTTAATTGTTGGCGCATACTTTCTGGGAACCACTGATGCTTACCAGTAACTTTCGCTGGCTGTTTTTCTTTTGGTTGCTGACTGTTTGTTTCAGGGGCAGATTGATTAGCTAATCGTTCAGTCATTCGCTTCGTTACAATCGGTTGGCCCGCCTGTGTTTTTTGTTCTGTCACGTAACGTTGCGCATGAGTGGCGGCAATTGCACCGTCTGCAACCGCCGTCACAATTTGACGTAATTCTTTTATTCGTAAATCTCCTGCTGCATAAACTCCGGGAATATTGGTTTCCATATTTTCAGTTGTTGGCACATACCCACGGTCTAAGGCAATTTTCCCTTCAAAAATTTCTGTACTTGGTTTATTTCCAGCAAAAACAAACAGACCAAATGTACTGTCTTTTGGCGCTTCATAAACCGTTTCTTCTCCCGTCTGGTTATTGACAAACACAGCTTTCCGGACAAAATCATCTCCCGTAATTTCTTTCACTTCTGTGTTATAAACAATCTTAATTTTCGGGTGATTTTTGGCCGCCTCCGCAGTTAATTTTGCACATGTAAAATCGGGTTCTCGGATAATCATCGTTACTGATTTACCGTAACGTGTCAAATAAACGGCCTCTTCCGCTGCTGCATAACCGCCACCAATCACAAAAATATCTAGGCCTTGGAAAAACTCCCCATCACAAGTAGAACAATAGGCCACGCCGCGTCCTGTAAATTCACTTTCACCAGGGAAACCAATTTTACGAGCAGAGGCCCCTGTCGCAATCAATACTGCATATGCTTGATAGGTTTGACTCGCTGATTGAACAGTTTTTATCGTTTGACTAAAATCAACATCAATAATCTCGTCGTTTGTAAAAGCTACACCGAAGTCTTGTGCTTGAATGCGCATTTCTTCCATTAGTTCTGGACCTGTTGTGTGACGAATCGCTGGATAGTTCACAATTTCAGAAGTCGTCGTTACCTGTCCGCCAATTTTGTCTTTTTCAATAATTAAGGTATCCATCATTGCGCGACCTGCATAGATACCTGCAGATAAAGCAGCTGATCCGCCACCAATAATAATCAAATCGTAGATTTCTTCTGTCACTTGCTTCTCCTCTTTCTTCTGTGTTTCAGAAAAAGAGCTGAACAAAACATTTTCTCTGTTTTATCCAACTCTTTGACCTCTATTTACAAAGCGAATTTAAATTTTACCAACTAAATCTAAGCTTGGTGCAATTGTTTCTTCTCCTGGTTGCCAATTGGCTGGACAAACTTTATCACCATGTTCTGCTACAAATTGAGAAGCTTCTAATTTACGAACAAGTTCTTCAGCATTACGACCAATACCCATGTCGTTGATTTCATAAGATTTGATGTCCCCTTCTGGACTCACAATAAATGAAGCACGGTAAGCCATTCCAGAAGCTTCATCTAAAACGCCAAAGAAACGAGCAAGTTGACCGTTGGGATCGGCTAACATTGGATATTTAATTTTTCCAATCGTTTCTGTAGCGTCAGCCCATGCTTTATGCACATAATGACTATCTTCTGAAACAGAGTAAACCTCACAATTTAATTCCTGTAAATGCGCATAATGCTCTTGCATATCCCCTAATTCCGTAGGACACACGAAAGAAAAATCAGCTGGATAAAAGAAGAAAATACTCCATTTTCCTAAAATATCTTCTGTTGATACTCGTGTAAATTCACCATCGTGATAGGCATCACATTCAAAGTCAA
Source organism: Enterococcus sp. DIV2453a (assembly GCF_050533535.1). Lineage (NCBI taxonomy): Bacteria > Bacillati > Bacillota > Bacilli > Lactobacillales > Enterococcaceae > Enterococcus > Enterococcus sp. DIV2453a. Next base: position 2,279,120 of record NZ_CP172899.1, read on the forward strand.
AAAGTTTTTGATTAATTAAATTCATTGTCGTTCCTCCTCTGTTTTTTTACTCTTTAAGGATAACAGTTTATAATTATTCCGTCAATAGAATAATTATAAACAAACAAGGTTTTATTAACGCATAATACTGTCCTATTGAGAATTTTATGATTATCATTCTCAATTAGAAATAGTGAGATAACTTTTTAAATAACATAAAAAAGAAAGCGAATCATTAAAAGAACTTGCTTTTTAATGATTCGCTTTCTTTTTGTGAAGACATTCTTTAACTATCTAAAATAATCGTTTCTTTCTCTTTGGTAATTAAAATAACTCCATCACCAAGAGGAACTAAAGTAGAAGTTAAATCAGGATGCGCCATGACTACATCTAAAAATTGGTTTAATTTACGATGAATCGCTCGATTTTTTTTCGGTACTTCCTCAGCAGGGTCTAAAATTGTCCCAGCTTGAAATACATCATCCACCATTAAAACGCCGCCAACTGGCAGCAACCGTAAACATTCAGGTAAAAATTCAATGTATTTTGATTTGGCACTATCCATAAAAATAAAGTCATAAGGTCCTTCCAACGTTGGTAGAATCTCAGCTGCTTGTCCTTCTAAAAGAGTGACCTTTTCTTCTAAGTCTAGGCGTTGGTAGGTTTTCTTCGCTTTTTTTATCATTACGTCAAAACGATCAATCGTGGTCACGTGACCATCTTCACCAACAAATTGGGCCATCAAGCTTGAAGAAAAACCAATTGCTGCCCCGATTTCTAAAATATTTTTAGGCTTTAGTTGTCCTAGCAAAAATTGTAGAAAAACTACTGTTTCGTGCGGAATAATCGGCACCCCTGCTTCATTGGCTTCCGCCTCCACTGCACCTAATTCTCCGGGAAGTTTCTTTTGTTTTGTACGCATATACTCAACCAATTCTGGTTTAACGACTGGTCGATGCATCATTTCGTTTCTCATCACTTTCGCTCCTTTTCGTCCCTTTATTATACGAAGTCCTTGTTCCTCTGTAAAGGATTGAAATAGGATTCTTAGTATTTGTTTGAAAATAACATGCACATTCTTAACTTCCTAGCTAAGTGCGGATTACTTCTTGTAAGCACATTTTTTCTTTGTTTCTGCTATTTTTTATTAAGTTTTATTCAGAAAACGTCAAAAAGTAGCCCTCAAGAACATACCTATTGATTTTTTCTCGTTATTTCTTATAAAAATACTTCTACATATGTTAATATTTTCCCTTAAATCACTATTAATTCTTGCTATTTCAAGCCCCAAAACAAGCCTATAACCTTGCCAAAATAAGAAACGTCAAATTTTACTACTTTGTCTGTAAAAATTTGATATCACAAAAGAAAGGAAATCTTGTATACTCTTTACAGATAGTGATTTATAGTGAAGCACATAACCAAATTCCCGGACTTGACTTGGTTCAAGTACATATGCAGGCGAGCTATTTGATAGCTCCCTGATAAAAATCGTTTCGACGATTTTGCACATAGCACTACCTTTCTAAAAGCTAAAAATTATTTTTAGCTAGAAAAAAGACAACCGTTTGAAACGGCTGTCTTTTTTTTTAATAAATTAACCCAAGCAAATCTTCTTTTTCGATATTGCCAAAGTATTTTTTAACGTCAATTTGATCAATGGCTTCTTCTAAAGAAGCTTTATCATATTTCACGCCGGTTAAAATATCTTCAACATCTTTAATTTCACCAAGCCCAAAGAAGTCCCCAAAGATTTTAATTTCTTGAATGGCACCATCCGCCACGTTCATTTTCATTTCAATTGAACCAATTGGAAAACGATGGCGACGTTCTAAGTTAAATGCAGGTGATTTACCATAATTCCAATCCCAATTGCGATAGTATTGCTCTGAAATTTTGTTAATAGCCGCCCAGTCTTGATCAGTTAATTCATACGTTTTAACTTGGTCGATCGAATCTACGCCGAAAATTTTCAAAAGAATTTCTTGGCGGAATTCTTCCGTTGTCATCTCTTGTTTATCTTCAGATAAAAATGGTTTAATGTTTGTTACCCGTGAACGAACAGACTTGATACCTTTAGATTCGATTTTATCTTTCCGTACTTTCAATGTATTTACAACTTCATCAATATCACTATCAAACATTAAGGTTCCATGTGCAAACATGCGGCCGTTGGTAGCGTACATCGCATTTCCTGAAAACTTCATATCATTAATCACTAGGTCATTGCGCCCTTTTAATTCGGCACCTTCAACGCCTAAGTCGTGCAATGCTTGAATAATTGGTTGGGTAACTTTCGCAAAATCACGGAAAGAGTTGCCGTCATCTGGCATAATAAAACTAAAATTCAAATTACCATGATCATGATAAACGGCGCCGCCGCCACTTAAGCGACGAACAACATGAATGCCGTGCTCATCTACATATTCTTTGTTAATTTCTTCAATTGTATTTTGGTTACGGCCAATAATGATTGACGGCTCGTTAATGTAAAATAAAAGAATGGGCTCATCTAAAGGCATTTCTGTTAACAAATATGTTTCAATTGCTAAGTTCACTCGTGGGTCATTATTTTCATTCGGTACAAAAATCACAATCGGTTCTCTCCCTTGGTATAGTTACTTTTTTAAATCTCAACTGTTAAATCTGGTTGGGCTAATGTCACTGGAATTTCCGTTCCAGCATAGTTTTGCGCTTCTTCACGTAGTTGTTCCAATGACCCATGTTGTGGTAAATGGGTCAACATCAATTGTTTGACTTGTGCGGCTTTGGCAATTTCACCCGCTTCTCTTGACGTAAAATGTGCATGATGTCGTTCATTACCTTCAAATAAGTACGTATCCGCTAAGAATAAATCGGCGTCTTTTGCAAAGTCTTCAAAACTTGCTAAGTAACCAGAGTCTCCTGTAAAGACAAAGACTTTGCCAGTCGCTTTTTCAACAATCCGCATCGCGTAACAAGTGACAGGATGAATCGTTTCCATGAAAGTAATTAAAAATGGTCCTACTGCCAACTCTTCTGCTTCAAAATACTCTTTCCCTTCGGAAACGTTAGGAAGCGTTAGTTCTTTGAAATGCATTTGATCTTGTGTATGGCCATATATTGGCAAAATAGGTGTCGGTTCCAGCGTTGGATAAAGCTGACGATAATATTGTAAAACACCTAAATCTGCGATATGGTCATGATGGTAATGCGACAGAATGACAGCATCTAATTTCAATGGATCTAGATAGTTTTCTAAACGCACTAATGTCGTACTGCCTGCATCAATAAGCAAATGAAAGCCTTCAGATTCTAACAAATAGGAACTCGTTCCTTCTCCTTTGTATGGATAAGCACCTAAACAGCCTAAGACAGTCAATTTCATGTGTGGACAACCTCCTTCAATACGATACTTCCATGTTACCATAAAATAACGGAAAAACGAGGTTAAAACGCTTAAATTTTCACAAAAAGACCAAAGAAAAAACCTGAACCCTTTGTCGAGATAACGAAGGATTCAAGCTTCTATTTTATTCTTCGGCTAAACCTTTTTCTTCTAAGGCAGTTTGATAAAAACTAGCTAACGCTACATAGTTATAAGGAATCACCCATAATAGACCGATACCAATAGCTAAAAAGCCCACAATATACCAACCAATAAAAGAAAATTGTAAACATAAATATTGCCAAAAACGATTTTTCATTAAATATAACGCCTGTTTCAACGCCATCATAATTGGCAGTTCTGGATTATCAAAACGTAGCCACACAGCAAATTGAAAAACGCCACTCACAAATAAACCAATTAAAAAGATCAAGATAGTGGCAACACCAAACGCTAGGAAAAAGGAAAAATCATTTAAGAAAAAGGTCTGAATTTCCTCTGGTGTAACTGTATTAAACATCAATTTGAAATACAAGGTTGTCCCTGCCCCAAATAAAATTGGTAACAAAAATAACAAACCAATTACACGTTCAAGTACTTTTTGAAGTAGGTTGACCACAAATAGCGGACCATAATATTTTCCTTGAAAAACACTCATTAAAATATTGACCCGCACCTTTTCACCACGCAACACCTTCAAGGCTGCGTAATATAGCGCATAACTTAACGCGAATAAAACAAAAATTTGCAGTAATACTGCGGCAAAACTACTTTGAAAAACTTGATTTTCACCAGAAAATAAATTTTGCACAATCGATGTTAAGAAGCTCTGTAAAACCACTCCTAAGAAAGTTAACCAAGCCATGATCCCCCATTGCCCATCAAGAGCTCTGCGAGCATTGGCACGATGTTGCGAATTTGTTACTAAACTTTTCATTCATTCCATCCTTTCTGAAACTAATAACTAGTCAATTTAGCGACTGTTTCTTTATCTAGACGTTTCACCACTTCTGTGACTAATTTGACTGTGTTGAAATAATCATCTTCATGAATAACTGAGGTATGTGAATGCAGATATCTAACAGGCACCGTGATGGCTAATGATGGAATCCCGTTGCGCGTTAAATGCATGCGGCCAGCATCCGTACCTCCCCCTGTAATCACTGTATATTGGAAGGGAATGTTATTTTCTTCCGCCACTTGAATAACAAAATCACGTAATTTTTTATGCGGAATCATTGATGCATCATAAATCAAAATTTGTGGCCCTTCACCTAAAATAGAGTCGGCTTCTTTAGGTGTCATTCCTGGTGTGTCACCAGCTGTTCCTGTGTCTAAAGCAAACGCTATGTCTGGATTCACAAGATGCGTACTTGTTTGCGCACCGCGTAGCCCGACTTCTTCTTGCACATCACTGCCTGCAAATAAAATATTGGGGTGCCCTTCTGTCGCTAAATTTTCTAAAACTTTTAATGAAACGGCCGTACCAATTCGGTTATCCCACGCTTTTGCCAATAAAAATTTTGTATCATTCATGCGACGATAGTCAATATATGGTGTCACCATATCCCCTGGATGAATCCCCCATTCTGCAACTTGTTGATCGCTACTTGCACCAATATCAATAAACATATCTGCAATCTCATAGGGTTTGTTACGAACTTCCGCTGTTAACACATGCGGTGGTTTAGACCCAATGACACCATGGTAAACCTTACCAGTCGTGGTTTTAATCTGAACTTGTTGGGCCAACATCACTTGCCCCCACCAACCACCAACAGTTTGAAATTTTAAAAAGCCTTTTTCTGTGATTTGGGTAACCATGAAACCGACTTCATCCATATGCCCAGAAATGTAGACTTTTGGTCCTTCTTTATCACCAACATTTTTTGCAATAATACTGCCAAGGCCATCATATAAAAATTTATCCGCATACGGTGCTGCATACTTTTTAAATAACGAACGTACTTCGTCTTCATTCCCAGCAATCCCTTTAGCACTTGTTAAATCAATTAACATTTTTTCTTCTTTTGCATCCATAAAAATAACTCCCCTCAAAAACCAATTTTATCCATTATACCACGAACTAAAAAAATACTTACAAAAAATAAATTGAGCAACGTTCTCCACTAAAAATAAACGAAAAAACAGCCTGCACGCTCGTTATTCAACGGCAGGTACAGGCTATTTTCATTGTTACGAAGCGTTTCTAGTCCGCTTCAGATAATTGGTACTTGATCCATCTTGCCTTCTTAAAATTGAGGTAAGACCAATGGATTTTGTTGTTGCCAATCTGTCTGATAAAAACGATCATCAATTTGATACGCTAACTTTTTAGACGCAGGTTGTTTCATAAATTCATCTACTTGACGATCAACAGCGAGCCAACCACGCCAACCTAAATGAATCGTGTCCGCCATAAAGTAGCGTTCATTACTACATGTTGAGAAGTCAGCAATGTTAGTAAACCCTTGCTCTTGAAGTTGATATTTCAGCTTGCGTGCTACTTGTTGCAACATATCTTGTGACAAGCCCGTATAGTCCGACCAACGTTTGTTAACAGGTGGGATTACAAATAAAACATCGACATTTTTTTCTGCTAACTGTTCTAACGCAGCTTGGAAATCACCATATTCTGGAGAAAAACGGTAATCCCATTTCTTTTGTGAATGAGCTAATTTCGGTAAAACTGGTTTAATCCGTTGGCGATAAAAACCGTTACTAATTTCAAATTTATTATTATTAATGGCTTTTGCCGCAATTTTTCCAGCTAGCTGATCTAATTCATTAAAATTATACGTAGCGGGTAATTGTTTCATATCTTTTTCAACAATTGGTTCTCTGCTAACCATGCCAATTTGGCTAAACAATTCATCTTCACGATTCAAGAAACGGAGATTCATTATAAAATAATCTCGTTGAGAGCGTTGGGGAAGTTGCCCTGCCTGCAGATTTGCCAAGGTTTCCATTAAGACTTTGTCTTTTTGAACAACTGGAAATTTGGTCAAACGTTGTGCTAGATATTGGTCACCGCTGGTTAATTCGGTTAAATTAGCTAACCATTGATAGGTTTGTAATTGTGAATAGTGTGCACCAAAACTATCATTAGGTACACCCTTTTTGACAAACCATTGCGGAGATAAAATAAAGACCGCTTTCTTATTGGCAATCGCATCGCCCATCGAATGAATGACCATTGCTTGGGTTAATGACTGTGTGCCCGCTTCTCCTAGTAAAAACGGTCGGTAGTTCCGTTGATACTTTTCAGAGAGCACACTAGGGTGGAAAGCACTAAATCGACTTAATTCAGAAGAGCCAAAAAAAGGAACATATTTACCAGAAGCCACTGCTTTGTTTTTAATCACATTGCCTTTTAAAACGTTCGGTGCCATTGACGTTGATGCTTCCTTCAACGTTTTTTCGGAAGTTAAATTGATTCTGAACGGTGCAAAAAAGAACACTGCAACCAAGACCGCTGAACAAAGCACTGGACCTAAGATTCTGATTAGTCGTTTTTTTCTAGACATTATTGTAAAGCTTCCACTTGTTGAATGATTTGTTTTGGTGTTCCCCATACTTCACGGTCAAAGTCTGATACAGGAACTTGGATTCCTAATTGTCCTTCAATTTCTACTAATAATTGAACCGTTGCTAAAGAGTCCAATAATCCTTCTTCAAATAATTGAATGTCTTGATTGTTCACAACTTCGTCTGTTCCTGTAATATCTTCTAAAATGTTTAATACTGTTTCTTGAATGTTCATTGTAAATTGCCCCTTTATATTTTTATTTTTGTTTATTTAAACCATAGTTTGTCTAAAAATCCTGAGAAAATCAGGAAGCTGACACAAACCGCTTGGAAAGTTAAAAAGACTGCAAATGCATGTGTAAATTTGTTTGATGGTATCTTGTCTTTATGTTTTTTCTTAAAACGTAGCCAAGCATCTGTTACACAAATTAGTGTTGCATGGTAGAGCCCATAAGCGATGTAGAACCACGTTAATCCATGCCAAATGCCCATGATTAAGAACAACGCAAAGTAACCAATATTAGAAGTCACAATCCGACTCTTAAAGACTTTCTTTTTCATTAAGAAAAACATTAAGCGCATGTAAATGTAATCACGGAACCAAAAAGATAAGGTCATGTGCCAACGATTCCAGAATTCTTTAATATTCCAACTTAGGAACGGTTTGTTAAAGTTCATTGGTGTATCATAGCCCATTAAATAACTTGTGCCAACGGCCAGTAAACTATAGCCTGCGAAATCAAAGAATAGATACAAACTGTAATTATACATATAGCCGACTGTCCACCAAGATAAACCACCTTGTGCCAAGGCCATTTTTTCCACATGTGGTAAAAAGACACCACCAAGATAATGACTGATAATAAACTTATATAAAAATCCTAGAAATAAATAAAAAATTCCTTTTTCTAAAAAGTCTAAATATTTCTCCGCACTCGGCGGGTTTTTCAAATCTTTTTCAAAGCGCCGATAACGATCGATGGGTCCTGAAGAAATAGTCGGGAAAAACAAGAGAAACTGAATGTAACGAAACGGATGATATTCTTTCATTACGCCATCCCGTAAATCCATGACCACTTGGACCGCTTTAAAGGTTAAATAAGAAATCCCTAAAAAGCCAAGTAAGGTTGTTTTGCCTGTCATGAAGGGAGAAACTTTCACCCAAACAAGCGGTAATATAGCTAAAAAGACAGCCAGATAAAAGACCCAACCTGCATTTTTATTTTTTCGATAAGCCGCATAGCCCCACGTTAGTAACGTTTGATAAATAACATATACAATCAGAGCGACTCCTTGTTGCCAAAATTCGCCACCAAAACTGATATATAGAAAGACCAGTGTCACGAGCGTTTGATACCAAGGCCAACGTGTCCCTTTAATGGCTAAAGTTAAAATCATCGGCAACAAGGCCGCAATTAGCAGAACAAAGTAATACGGTGCATTATAGGGAATCATATGAGGAAAATTCATCATGTGGCATTCACCTCATTCATCAACCCTTTCCGATCAATTTTGCCATTACTTGTCAAAGGTAATTGTTCAACATATACAAATTTTTGCGGAATCATATAGTCCATTGTCAACGTGGCTAATTCTTGTTTAATTGCCTTAGTTAATTGAAAATCACTTGAAAATTCATGTGCTTGCGGAACGACATAGGCAATTAATTGTTGGACTTTATTTCCTTGATATTTCGGCACAACGACTGCTTGTTTCACGTAGGAAACATTCGTTAAGTGATGATCCACTTCTTCTAACTCAATGCGGTAGCCATGCAATTTAATTTGAAAATCTAAGCGTCCCTCATACTGCAATAGGTTATCGACTAACTTTCCAGCATCGCCTGTGCGATAAGCTGGTACGCCATCTAATTGGAAAAAAGCTTCAGCTGTTTTCGCAGGATTATTTAGATAGCCTTTGGAAACACTTGGTCCAGCAATGACGATTTCACCAATTTCACCTGCAGGTAATTTTGACATGCCTTCCATAATATAAATTTGCGTATCCTCTTTCACATACCCGATTGGTAAACGTTGGACACTTTTTAAAACTTCTTGAGTGATTTCAATGGCACTAATCGCTACAGTCGCTTCTGTCGGCCCATACGTATTATAAATATGCGCAGTTGGGAAACGAGCGGCTAATTTTTCAGCCGTTGGTTTTGGTAATTCTTCTCCACAGAATAAAAACGTGCGCAGTGCTGGTAAATGTTCACCATCAAAGCTTGGTTCCATTAGACACAATTCAATAAAGGACGGTGTTGAAACCCAGACGTCGATTGTTAATTGTGGCAAACGCGTAAATAATTGTTTAAAATCGTTAATGATTTCATTGGGTAACGGAGTTAATGAGCCACCTAACGCCAATGCGGGATAAATAGACATCACCGATAAATCAAACGAATAAGGTGCCTGTGCTAAAAAGCGGGCCCCTTCTTCTAAACCAAAATCTTGCAACAACCAATTCGTAAAGCTAACTAAATTATCATGGCTGATTTGCACACCCTTTGGTACGCCAGTTGTCCCTGAAGTGAAAATGATATAGTAATTACTTGCTCCTGTGACAGGCGTCAACGCAGGCGCATATCGGGGTGCATGCATCATCATTTCTGTTAATTCTTCCGCCGTAATTACTGGCACTTCGGTGGCTAATTCAGGCCATTCATGCACAGCAATCACTGCGGTTGGTTTGGCTACGTTTAGAATTAGTTCAATGCGTTCTTTTGGTGTATGTGCATCAATGGGGATATAGCTAAAACCAGCTTTCGATGCGCCTAAAAAACTCACAATCATTTCAAAATCTAATTCTCCGTATACGACAATCGCTGACTTGTCCGTTTTCAGCTCAGCTAAATAAGCGGCTAGATTGTCTGACTTTTCTTTTAACTCTCCATACGTAGAGACTTTTTCTTCGGTTAAATAAACAGGACGTTGGGGTTCTTTACGTGCCCATTCATCAATCGTTTGAATCATATTAATTACTTTTTCCATGTATAGCCGCCTCCTTAAAACTCGTTATAAATGAAGGTTCCTCCATTGATATTCTTGTAATGATAAAGATAAATTAATGCAATGACAATGAAAGAATAAAATAACGTTTTACCGATGAATTTAAGACTTTCGTTATTGAGAATTTTCTGAAAAGTTGTTTTCATTATCATTCACCTCCTAAGGTTAATCGCTATCCATTATTTTATGCTATATTTCAGCAAAGTCCATTGAAATTTCTTACAATTTAATAAAAAAACTAACAATTTCGTCACTTCTTAAATTTTCATGATTTTCATAAAGGGAACTCTCATAATTTTTTCGCATAAAGAAACTGTAAAAACCGCTTCACAACGGCTTTTACAGTTTTTTAAAAATGGATGTGTCGAATCATCCGCGCATAAATGGCAGACGTTAAAATATAAAAAATTAGATAAACAATTATTAAGATTCCACAAGAAAGATATACTAACAAATATCCTGGACTCTTAATAAATTGGCTTAACAAATAAATGGCAAAGGTGGTATGCAAAATCCCAATGACCATCGGCGGAAAGAAAATCAAACTATTCTGTCGATAAATTTGCTTAGTTATCGCTTTACTAGAAACACCCATCCGTTTTAAAGTCACGTAATCTTGACGCTCACTTACAGCTGAAAACAGTTGTCGTAACATCAAAATACTGCCCGTAATAAACAACGCTAAAATTGCCACAAACATGGAGACATATAAAGTCAAGCCGTTAATTTTTCGTTCATAGCGTAAAGAGGCGTAGCGATCATTCATATTTAGCCGCCAAGTTTCTGTGACATCATCTTGCGTATTCTTTACCTCTTCGTTAGGCATTTGTTTGGCAAAACCACTCAACTGCTGGTTATTTTTTTCATACTTATACAAAATTGGCGCTTGCCATTCTGTGGCAATCTGTTTATTTACGGCTTCATAAAGTTTTTCACGGCTTTTCGTGTCAACATTTACGGCGTTAATCTGATACTGAATGGAATTTTTTGTCACTTTCTGATAAAGGGCATCGGAAACGACAATCGTTGGTAAGGAATATTGCAATAAAAAATTGCCTAGATAGTTAGGCAGCACTTGTTGCAGTTGTGCCTTCTCTCCTTCAACAAATTGCAGTTTCGATTCATAACGAGACATACCACTTAAAATATTGGTAAAGCTATCCATATAGATAACACTTTGGTCATTTTTTAAATGTAAATCGTTTAAATAAGGATTAATTTTTTGATAGTTGCGGTAATTTGAGAAGGATAAAACATTAACTGCTTCAATCGTTTCTTGTTCCTCTTGCGCTTGACCAATTCGCAAACTTCGTTCAATTCCAGTAATTTTATAAGAAAGTGTCACTTCATTTTTTATTTTGGTGTCCTTCGCTTCATCGAGAACTTTCTTCAATTTAGGATAGCTTTCCTGTGAAACTAAAAAGTCCACGGGGCCATCACTGTTGACCGTGTGCATACTAATCGTATACACAAAAACCATCACGCCAATCCCACTCAAGGCTGTCGCAATTAACAAGGTCAAACCAGTGAGTGTTTTGCTACTTTTAAATAAGTAGCGTTTGGCATTGCCTAAAGTAATCATGCGTAAATCTTGGTAATACCATTTTTTTCTATGATTAAATAAGCGAATGATAAAATACATGGTATAACGGAAAAATAAATAAGTTCCCACCACACAGAGACCCAAAATGATAAAAGGCGTCAATGTAATAATCATTGGAATCGAGATATCCAATGAATCATTTAATTGTTTATACACAATACCTGTCGCTAAATTCCGAAAATCAAACGCAATAAAATAACCAGCCAGTAAACAAATAGGTCCTAAAATACCTAGAAACTGCCGCCGTTTCGTTAAACGACTATAATTAATTTGACCAATTTTTTCTTGGTGCATAAGCTGCGACAATGGATAACGATAAATCATCCAAATACTTCTTAAGCAGACAATCAAAATCATAAATGCAAAAGCTACACCGGTTTCAATAACGGAACGCCAAGAAATATAGAAGAAACTGGGGACTTCTAAAAACATAACTTTGGCTAAAATCATTGAAAACAACTTGGTGAAAATCACTCCTAAAATAATTCCATTAATTAGTGAAACAAAGCCTAAAACTAAATTTTCTACTAAAAAAATTAGTGAAACTTGGCTCTTTCTCAAGCCAATTAATCGATACAAGCCAATTTCTTGGCTACGTTTTCCTATAAAAAAACGATTTGCTGCCAACATAAAGCCCAAAATAATAATGGTGACTAAGGTACTACCGAGTCCTAAAGATCGCTTAATTTCGATATCACGGCCTGCACCTGCGACAAGAGGCTGGTTGTAAGCAATCGCACGGAAACAATAATAAACGACCGCTGCAAAAGTCATACTAATGTAATAAACCAGATAATTAGGTACATGAGCTTTTAAATTTTTTAATGATAGTTTAAAAATCATTTGCGCGCCCGCCTCCACCAATCGTTGCTTGCATATCTATCACACGATTAAAAAATTCCTTACGTGATCCTTGACGAACAACTTCTGAGAAAATCGCACCGTCTTTAATGAACAAGATGCGATTGCAAAAACTGGCCGTGTACGGGTCATGTGTCACCATCAAAATTGTGGCATCATCATGTAGATTAATTTCAGCTAAATATTTCAACAATTCTGTTGCTGATTTTGAATCCAGCGAGCCAGTTGGTTCATCTGCAAAAATAATTTTAGGGTTCGTAATCAAAGCACGAGCAGCTGCTACTCGTTGTTTTTGTCCCACAGAAATCTCTGGTGGATAAGCAGATAAAAGCTCCTGAATCCCCAAAATCGAAGTCACATGTAACAAACGTTTATCCATTTCTTCTAATGAAACTTTTTCTACAGCTAAAGGCAACAGAATATTGTCCTTCACATTTAACGTATCAATTAGGTTAAACGATTGAAAAATAAACCCCATTTCGTTTCTTCGAAAATCACTTAACTGATTATCTCGCATTTTTAAAATATCTTGTCCGGCGATGCGCACGATTCCTGCGGTTGGCAAAATAATCGAGGATAAGACATTCAACAGTGTCGATTTCCCAGCACCACTGGGACCCATAATCCCCACAAATTCGCCTTCATCAACGGTAAACGAAATATTATCTAATACTTCTGTTTTATTATTTAAACGACCATATGTCTTGCTGACATGGTTTACTTCTACAATTTTTTTCATTTTTCTCGCTCCAACGTTTTGTTATTACTCTTATTTTACCAAGAAAAAATCTGAATGAACATCGTTTTATCTTACAATATCGTTCGGTAGTCAAAGAATAATTGGCATTTCGTGAATAAATCCGCAAACAATTATTATTTAATAATTGTTATTTTTTAGTGTTGCTTTTAGCAATTTGGCAAAAAAATCTTTGCTGTTTTTTAATTTGGACAAAGAATTTTTTTCACGCAAAAAAATTTGCTCAATCCTTTTCTTCATTTGTTTTCATATTTTTTTCAAAACAGTGCAAGCACAATATATAGTGTTTGTCTAGTGATATTTTACTAAAAATACGCAATATATCGATTGAATTTAGCCGACCTTTGTATTAGGATAGTTACTAACGAGATATAAGGAGCTGGATAAAATGATGAAGATTACTGATGAAAAAGCCGAGGATGTTAATCTCTCAACAATTAAAGTCGTCAAACGGGATGGTCGTTTAGTGACTTTCGATGATCAAAAAATATACGATGCTTTGATCAAAGCTGAACAAAAAATACATGACCAAGTCACTCCTTTGACACATCAAAAAGTCCAATCGATTGTTGCCGATGTCAATCGAGAAATTGCCGAACGTTTTACCAATAACGTAAAAATTTATGAAATTCAAAATATTGTGGAACATACTCTGCTATCCAACAACGAATATGCCTTAGCCGAAGAATACATTCATTACAGAACCCAACGTGATTTTGAGCGTAGTAAAGCGACTGATATTAATGTATCTATCGGCAAATTAATTAATAAAGATCAGACTGTCGTGAACGAAAATGCCAACAAAGACAGTGACGTTTTTAATACGCAACGTGATCTAACCGCTGGGATTGTTGGAAAATCAATTGGTTTAAAGATGTTGCCTTCACACGTGGCTAATGCCCATCAAAAAGGCGACATTCATTACCACGATTTAGATTATCATCCATATACGCCCATGACAAACTGCTGTTTAATTGATTTTAAAGGCATGCTAAACAATGGCTTTAAAATTGGGAACGCTGATGTCGAATCACCAAAATCAATTCAAACGGCCACTGCACAAATTTCTCAAATTATTGCCAATGTAGCTTCCAGTCAATATGGTGGTTGCTCTGCCGATCGGATTGATGAATTATTAGCGCCTTTTGCGGAACGTAATTATGAAAAACATTTAGCAGATGCGCAAGAATGGATTGAAGGAGAAGAACGCCAAAAAGCATTCGCTCAGAAGAAAACGAAAAAAGATATTTTTGATGCCATGCAAAGTCTTGAGTATGAAATTAATACCTTATTTACTTCCAATGGACAAACCCCTTTTACTTCTCTGGGATTTGGTTTAGGTACCAACTGGTTTGAGCGAGAAATTCAACGGGCGATTTTACAAATCCGAATTAATGGTTTAGGGATTGAAAAACGAACAGCTATTTTCCCAAAACTAATTTTCACAATTAAACGAGGCGTCAATGCGCAACCTACTGATCCAAACTACGATATTAAACAGCTGGCACTGGAATGCGCAACGAAACGCATGTATCCTGATGTTTTAAACTATGATAAAATCGTTGAACTAACAGGTAGTTTTAAGGTACCAATGGGCTGTCGTTCCTTTTTACAAGGCTGGAAAGACGAACAAGGTGAAGAAGTAAATGTTGGCCGAATGAATTTAGGCGTTGTGACCTTGAACTTACCAAGAATCGCTTTAGAAGCGCAAGGAAGTCAAGAAAAGTTCTGGCAAATTTTAAATGAACGTTTAGCGATCGTTAAAGATGCTTTGGTTTATCGGGTTGAACGTGTTAAAGAAGCTAAACCAGCGAATGCACCGATTTTATACATGTATGGTGCATTTGGAAAACGTTTAGCTACACAGGATGCCGTAGATGAACTGTTTAAAAACAAACGTGCCACGGTTTCACTTGGCTATATTGGCTTGTATGAAGTGGCTTCTGCCTTTTACGGCGGTGCTTGGGAGGACAATCAAGAGGCCAAAAACTTTACACTGGATATTTTAAAAGAACTGAAAAAAAATGCCGACAACTGGGGCAACGAATACGGCTATCATTTTAGTGTCTACTCTACACCGAGCGAAAGCTTGACTGACCGTTTTTGCCGTTTAGATACTGAAAAATTTGGCATCGTCGAAAATATTACAGATAAAGAATATTACACAAATAGTTTCCATTATGATGTACGCAAAAATCCAACGCCTTTTGAAAAACTTGATTTTGAAAAGGATTATCCAAAATACTGTTCTGGTGGTTTTATCCACTACTGTGAATACCCCATGTTACAGCAAAATCCCAAAGCACTTGAAGCTGTCTGGGATTACGCTTATGACAAAGTTGGCTATTTAGGAACCAATACGCCAATTGATCATTGTTATGCCTGTGGTTTTGAAGGGGACTTCCATCCAACTGAACGTGGCTTTGAATGTCCAGAATGTGGCAATCATGATCCTAAGACTTGTGATGTCGTTAAACGGACTTGTGGTTATTTAGGTAACCCGCAAGCTCGCCCAATGGTACATGGTCGTCACAAAGAAATTTCCTCTCGTGTGAAACATTTAAAAAATTAAACTCGATTATTCTATAGAAAGAAGTTTTGCTGATGCGTAATCCGAAACCACAAGAATGGAAAACCGAAGACTACAGCCAAAAAAAGATTGCCGATTACAAAGCGTTCAACTTTGTTGATGGCGAAGGTGTACGCAATAGTTTATATGTGAGTGGCTGTCTCTTTGCTTGTGAAGGTTGTTTTAACAAAGCTGTCCAAAATTTCAATTACGGTACGCCGTTTACAGAATCTTTAATGAATCAAATTATTGAAGATTTGTCCCATGACTATGTCCAAGGTTTGACTCTTTTGGGTGGTGAACCCTTTCTGAATACAGATGTTTGTCTTAGTGTAGTCAAACGTGTGCGGGAAACATTTGGCTCAGCCAAAGATATCTGGTCTTGGTCAGGGTATACCTTTGAAGAACTACTTTTAGAAACGCCTGATAAGCTTGAACTACTCCATTCAATTGACATTTTAGTCGATGGGCGTTTTGAACTGGCAAAACGTAATTTAAATTTACAATTTCGTGGCAGTAGTAATCAACGGATTATTGATGTACCCAAATCACTTGCTGCTGGCAAAGCTGTTATTTGGGAAAAATGTCATGACGCCGAAACGTCTTATGAACAAATCAAAAAATCAATTTAAAAAAGTTAGCCCTTTAGCCATCTCTTGAGGATGTGGCTAAAGGGCTAACTTTTTTCCCATAAAGGTAAAACAATGTTTTCATACGCTAGTGGATCTAAATTCGTTAAAGTAATGCCTAATAAACGGATTCCTTGTTCTAAACCTAAAATATCTTCCCAAATTAAATTCGCTTGATAGAAAAGTTCTTCTTTTTTAGAAATATATTCAGGTAATGTCACACGTTTCGTAATCGTCGTATAGTCAGTATAACGAACTTTCAGGACTACTGTTTTGCCATGTTTTTGCACTCGTTGCAATGCATGCTCAACACCTGCTGCTAATTGTCTCAATTGAGCCGTAACCTGCTCTTCCGTCGTTAAAGGGGTGCCGTAAGTATGTTCCTTGCCTACCGACTTACGATCTCTAGTCACTTGAACTGGCGCATCATGGATACCACGGACTTTACGATACAATGAATAACCCATTTTACCGAATAACCGAATCAACGTCATCTCATCTTGCTTGTATAAATCTGCTCCAGTAAAAATCCCTAGTTCATGCATTTTAGGCACTGTTTTTTTCCCGATTCCGTGGAAATCTTCAATCGGTAATGCTTTCAAAAAATCTTCGGCCTCTTCTGGTAAGACAACCGTCAGGCCCTTTGGTTTCTGGAAATCTGATGCTAACTTGGCTAAAAACTTATTGTAACTAACACCTGCCGAGCAAGTTAACTGCAATTCATGCCAAATATCATATTGGATCATTTTCGCAATTTTAATAGCCGACTTACTGTTGACCTTATTTTCAGTTACATCTAAATACGCTTCGTCAATAGATACTGGTTCAATCACATCTGTATAGCGGCGAAAAATTTCACGGATTTCTTGAGAAATTTCACTATATTTCTGATAATTACCTGGCTTAAAAATGGCACTTGGACATAGTTCATACGCCTTTTGAGCACTCATAGCCGAGTGAATACCGTACTGTCGAGCAATATAATTCGCTGTGGTCACCACTCCTTTGCCCCCAGTATCACTTGGATGGCGCGCAATAACTAACGGATGTCCTACTAGCTCTGGATGATCTCGTTCTTCAACTGAAGCAAAAAACGCGTCCATATCTATATGTATAATTTTTCTCGACGTATCTTTTTTTAAGGGAAAACGTAATTCGCTCATCATTTTGATTCGCCTCCTCCCTCCATTATATACGAACGTCCGTTCTTTTTCAAATTGAAACTTCTTTATTTCAACCAGAAAAAGCTGAAAATCCGTGAAGTTATAAACACAGATTTCCAGCTTTTTAATTAAACAATCAATTGTTTTTGTTGATTATAGTAGCCTTTATAGGCAAGATACGTTGCAATCACTGAACCAATACTTGTTGCTGATAGCAACATAAAAGTCACCATAATCTGATATTTTATCGCATGGACCGGATCAACGCCCGCAAAAATCAAGCCTGACATCATCCCAGGCAAACTAACAATTCCGACAGTTTTGGCAGAATCAATCGTCGGTGCCATTCCGGTTTTCACACTTTGTTGGATAATTGGTAAAGAGGCGAGTTTGATAGTTGCACCTAATGCTAGTTTCTCCATTACCGCTTGCCGTTGGTTTTGAAAAAGAGTATCTAAATTGCGATAGCATAAACCAATTGCCACCATCGAATTGCTGGCAATCATCCCACTGATAGGAATGATTTGAGAAGGAATAAATTTAATAGAACCAGAAAAAATCAAAATACCAATGGTAATTCCTGTGCTACAACCAATTGCAATGAAAGAAATCAAAAAGCCCTTTTGTAATTGCTGGCTGCGTTTTTTTGCATTAAAGGCTGCGTTGGAAACAATCACCAAAACCATGATGAGCGTTAAAATCAGGTTATTGACTTGAAAAACATATTTTAATAAATAGCCGACTGCGACTAATTGAATGACTGCTCGAATCACACTAATAATAATATCTTTGGTAAAACCTAATTTTTCTTTAGTACTAATAATTAATGCGACCACCACTAGCATGGCTGAAAAAAATAAGGATAAATTATTAACTGCTAAATCCATCTGTCGGCGCCACCTTTCCTGCTACAATACGAATCACTTGCTGTGCTTGCTGAATTTCTTCGGTATCATGCGTGACACGAACCAGCGTGACTCCTTGCTCTTTGTTTAATTGGTTTAACAATTGATTGACAATCTGTTTGCTTTCTTCATCTAATCCCGTTGTAACTTCGTCTAATAATAAAACATCTGGTACAAAAATAATGTTTCGTAGCAAAGCAACCCGTTGTCGCTCACCACCAGAGAGTTCAGCTATTTTCTTTTCAAGATAAGCAGCGGGCAATTTCACTTGTTGGAGCAATGCCACGACTTTTTCCTGATTAAACGCTTCTTGTCTGACGGTAAATGGAAATAATAAATTATCATACACGGTTTCACCAAATAAAGTTGGCTGCTGAAAACAATAAGAAACCTTTTGGCGGTATGTTTCGATTGGCATTGTAGTAATTGGCGCTTCTTGATAAAAAATTTCGCCTTCTGTAGGACTTAATAATGAAGATAAAATTTTTAAAAATGTACTTTTCCCGCTACCTGAAGGACCAACAATTGTTGTATTGCTGCCTGTTTCAAATGACAAATCAATATCAGAAAGAATGCTACGACCATTTACTTGATAAGACACGCCTTCTGCTCGCAATAAATTACTCATGTTTCTCTCCTTTTTTAAATGGAATGATATTCTTTATATACTTCTTGTTTTTTTACATTTCTCAATTTGGCCACTTCTTTGATTGCCTCTTTGGAACTCCGTCCCTCTTCCTCCATTAAAACTTGCACATGTTCCTTGAGGGAAATAGCTGGCATTGCTGCTATTGTCTCTTTCTCACCAGTAAATCCGCTAACTAATAAACAACACTCGCCTTTTAGCGTATTTTCTGCTAAATATTCTGTTAGTTCACCTAAGGTACCACGCAAATACTCTTCATGAAGTTTCGTTAATTCTCGACAAATCACAGCGGGGCGTTCTTGACCATAGACTTCAGCAAACGTTGCGACCGTTTTAGCAATCCGATAGGGGGACTCATAAAAAATCTGTGTCGGCCGTTCTTCTTTTAATGCTGATAACACGTCTTTCTGTTCTTTTTTCTTTCTTGGTAAAAAACCATAAAACGTAAATGGCTGTGGTAAAAGACCCGAGGCAATCAAGGCGGTCATTCCTGCCGTAGGTCCTGGCAAGGCAATCACTGCCAGTTCTTCTTCAAGACATGCTGTAACCAATTCATGACCAGGATCACTAATTGAAGGCATACCTGCATCGCTAACTTGGGCAATCGTTTCACCACTCAGCAATCGTGTAATCAGTTGAGGAATTCGCTCTTTGTAATTATGTTCGTGTAAACTAATTTGTGGTGTTGTAATCTCAAAATGATTTAGCAATTTTTGTGTGTTTCTTGTGTCCTCACTAGCAATCACCGTTGCTTCTTTCAATATGTTTAAACAACGAATACTCATATCTTCTAAATTGCCGATCGGTGTTGGGACAAGATACAATTTTCCTTTTGTTGTTTGCTTATCAAAACTTTTCTGTTTTTGCATAGCGCATCCCTCATTTTCCTTTTTCGTTCTATAAATAGATAAAGGTTTGATTTGACAATCGATTGACTGTCAAACCAAACCTTTCCTTTTTATTTGCAGTGTCCACTAGACTTAACGCGTACGTTCCCCATAAATAACATCAAGACAAAAGGCACATTCTTCATCATTTTCACGTCTTGAACCATATAAAATATTGCAGACATGGAAGCCCTCTTCATAAAGTTTTTCCAAATTCATACGTGATTTTGATAGCTCTTGTTTTTCAGTTTCAGTTGTATTTCCTGCTAACTTATTCAGTTCTTGGAGATGCTCCCGTAAGCGTTGGTTTTCGATTTCTAACGTGGTATTTTTTTCTACCAACTCATGGAGTGCTGCTTTAATTTCTCTTAATTGTGTCACGGAACTGTCTAAATCAGTTTCCAACGAATTTAATCCATCATAGAGCGAACGTTTATCCATTTTGATCACCTTTTTCAGCAGCAACTTTCGCAGTAGCTTCTTTGATTTCTTCGTAATCATAATCCGCTGCGATTTCACGACCATGCAGACGAACTTTGACAATCCGACTTAATAGATTCAACCCGACGACTTTGCCTTTGCCATCTGGTGTTATTACTTCTTTTCCATAATCTGGTAATTCTTTTTTAGCGGCTTCATATTCGTCGTTTTCATATTTCAAACAACACATTAAGCGGCCACATAATCCCGAAATTTTGACAGGATTTAAAGATAACCCTTGATCTTTAGCCATTTTGATTGAAACTGGCATAAAATCTCCTAGAAATGTTGAGCAACACAGTTGTCTGCCACAAGGGCCAATGCCACCTAATATTTTCGCTTCATCTCGGACACCAATTTGACGTAACTCAATTCGCGTCCGGAAAATAGCCGCTAAGTCTTTGACTAATTCACGAAAATCAATTCGCCCATCTGCCGTAAAGTAAAAAATCATTTTGCTACGATCGAAGGTATATTCTACTCGCACTAATTTCATTTTTAAGTCATGAGCTCGAATTTTTTCATTGGCAATGCTTTTGGCAGCTTCTGCATCAGCCAAATTTTTTTGTTCTTTTTCTAAATCATTGGCTGTTGCTTTATTTAAAATGGGTTTTAGGTCCTCTGGTAAATCGTCTGAATCGACTGTTTTTTTAGGAATAGCAACAGTAGCTAATTGTTTTGACTGTTGAGATTCAACGAGTACTTTCTCATTATAAATATACTCAGATTTTCCAGGAGCAAAATAATAGATATGACCGGCTTCACGGAAGCGAACTCCTACTACTTCTACCATTTTATTCCTCCTAATCTAGTTCAAGTGAACGTCGCTTCAATCGGTTAAGGAACTTGCTGAAACAACTAAGTTCCTACTATATTATGAAACTGAATGCCACTTGGCACTTTTTTCCTTTATGATTTAGGGTGAATCATTTGGATAACTAATTGTTCACAAACATTTTGCCAACTAACATTGGCAGTCCATTTTTGGCGTGCTTTCAAAATTAGCGCCAACCGTTCCGCCTGCTCTTCCGTTATTTTTTTGGCTTGCTGTGTCGCAACACTTTCTTCCAATAATTGACGGTAATAAACCATGAGCAAGTCAAAGCTAAGCGCTTGTTGTTCTTTTTCCTTAAATACTTTGACCATTTTCTTCTGAACGTAGATAAATGCCTGTAAATCATTACTTTTTAGATAATTAAACCATTGCAAAATGATTTCCCTAGCTTCATTAAACCATTCATCTTGAGAGATTTCAACTGCTTTCTCAAAACTATTTGTCAGCTCAGCTAAAAGGGTTGCAGTCTTTTCACCAATCCCCTGTTTGATTAAGCGATCAATTAATGTTTTTTTGACTAATGGTTGAAAATGTAAGGTTTGGCATCGTGATTGAATCGTTGGTAAAATTCGAGAAAGCGAAGTGGTTTCTAAAATAGCTAAAATTTGTCCTTCCGGTTCTTCTAAAAATTTTAAGAGACTATTGGCTGCGCCGGTACTCATTTTATCTGCTTCTTGAATTAAGAAAACTTTTTTAGCAGTCTCGACCCCACTTTTAGAAAACTCCGCTTTTAATTCACGGATTTGGTTCACTTTGATGGTTTGCCCATCTGGCGCAATTCTTAAAACATCTGGATGTTCATTTTCATTAATCCGCACACAATTATGGCATTCGTTACAAGGCTGTTGATTTACTAAATTCGTACAAAAGACATGTTTCGCCATCCATAAGCCAAATTCTTGTTTTCCAGTTCCTGTATCTCCTTCAAAAAGATAAGCATGGGCAAGACGACCATGCTCAAAACTTTTTTGGAGTTGCTTGTACAGCAAAGGTTGCATTTGCTGTAGCTGTTGTGCTTCATTCATCTTAATATTGATGGAATCCTTCAACTGGTAAGACGAAGCAAGTAGCGCCGCCTACTTCAACTTCCACAGGATAAGGAATTTGGCCATCCATTGTGATATCTAAAGTCACAGGTGTTGAAACATATTGTTTTCTTGATTGACATGTTTCTTTAATTAAAGCTAATGTTTCGTCGACACGTTCATCATCAATCCCAATAATAAATGTGCTGTTTCCCGCTTTTAAGAATCCACCTGTTGAGGATAATTTTGTAGCACGAATATTGGCATCAATAAATTCGTTGGCTAATCGGTTACTATCTTTGTCTTGTACAATGGCTAAAATAATCTTCATGGTCTACACCTTCCTATAATTAAAAGTTTTCTGGATAACGTTCAATAATCGCCTGATACGTTGCTTCTACGACAAGTTCTAAACTCATCCGTGCATCAATCTTTTTGATACGTTGTGGATTTTCTTCTGCTAATTTCAAATATTCATGACGAACACGTTGATGAAATTCTAATCCTTCTGAATCTAAGCGATCAATTTGCTGTGTTCGATTTTCTTGAATCCGCCGTAAGCCAGTATCTGAGTCAACGTCTAAATAAATTGTAAAATCTGGTGAGACACCTTCTGTCGCAAACGCATTAATTGAAGCAATTGGTGCAATCCCAATTCTACGCCCAGCGCCTTGGTAGGCTAATGAGCTGTCAACAAAACGATCACATAGGACTAAATGACCCGCTTCCAAAGCTGGCAAGATTTTTTCCACTAAATGTTGACGACGAGCAGCTGCGTAAAGTAAAGCTTCTGTTCGCTCATCCATTCTGTCATTTCTTGGATCTAAAATAACTGTTCGAATCTTTTCGGCAATCGGTATGCCGCCTGGTTCTCTTGTGGTGACAATTTTTCGTTTTGACTCTTTAGCTAATCTTTCAGAAACTTCCTTCAAAACACTGGTTTTGCCAGCGCCATCTGGACCTTCAAATGTGATAAAAATACCCTGCACGTGCGAAAACTCCAATCAATTTTTACTTGTATCTATTATACTTCATCTTGCTCTATCAGTCTAATTGAAATCCTTATGTCCTATTTAAAGTGATGCATCCGCTGAAAAAAAGAAACTGAAAAAGAAGTACTGAAAAACTTGAACTGCGACATTTTCTCACAGAAACGACCTACTTCGATTTCAACCTCTTTTTCCAACGATGTTTCTTTTAAATTTCTCGACGTCCTTCGACTGCTTTTAGCAAGGTTATTTCGTCTGCATATTCAATATCGCTGCCGACAGACAAGCCGTGTGCCAAACGAGTAACGGTGATTCCAGCTGGTTTAATGAGCCGTGATAAATACATCGCCGTCGCTTCTCCTTCAGTGGTAGCGTTGGTTGCTATAATGACCTCTTTCACTTCATCATCGTGCAATCGTTTGATCAAAGAGGCAATATTAATATCTTCTGGTCCTGTTCCTTCCATCGGTGAAAGCACCCCGTGGAGTACGTGATACAAGCCTTGATATTCACGCATTTTTTCCATTGCCATAACGTCTTTTGGTTCTTCCACTACTAAAATAATACTACGGTCACGATTTTTATCTTGGCAAATTTCACAAGGATCTTCTTCAGTAATATTTCCGCAAATACTACAGAAATGGAGATCTCTCTTGACACTAATTAGCGCTTTTGCAAAAGCATTAGCATCTTCTTCTTTCATATCAATTGTATAAAAAGCAAGCCGTGTCGCTGTTTTTTGACCAATTCCTGGTAATTTCATATAACTTTCAATCAATTTTGCAATCGGTTCTGGATAATTCATGAGGCTTCTACAGTCCTTTCTTAGCAAGGCGTTTCTGTTATTACTGAGCGAGTTATAACAGATTTTGCGTCACTGAATATCTTATCACGCCCTGTCAAAAAAGCAACTGACAATTACTGCTTTCTAATACAAAAACAAGTCGTTAGTTACGAGCACTAAACGACTTGTTTTTGTATTAACCAATCCAGGTTTCGTGTGTATAGGCCATTTCCCAAAAAGCGTATTCCATCTCACTGCTGATAACAAAAGCGGTGATCATAGCTGCTTGTTCTTGTGGTGAACTTTCTTCATATAATTGGTCTAACAGTTGGCGTTCCTCTTGGACGTGTTGGTACGCTTCCTCCCCAGCATAGGTTTCAATCCAACGTTGGTACAGTGGCTCTGGTGAGTGTTGTTTGACTAACTGTGCACCAATTTCTTGATAGAGCCAAGAACAAGGCAACATACTTGCTGCGGCCGTCTTAGGCGTTCCTTCAATAAGTTGGCGATACATATGAGAAACATAGTGATAAGCGGTTGGTGCAATCGGTGTCGCTGCAACTTCTTCTTCCGTAATTGCTAGTTCTTCAAAAAAAGTTTCACGAATAGCTAATTCGCCCAACGCGAGATTTTCCGCATTTGTTAAGAGTAATTTTTTCAATCGAGGTTGTTGCGTTTGTGCCGCAATCAAGCGATAAAGTTGACTAAAGTGTTTTAAATAGTAATGATCTTGAATTAAATAGTAGCGAAAAATCGTTGGACTCAAGGTTCCTTCATGTAACTCTGTGATAAAAGGATGCTGAAAACTTCCTTGCCAAGAAGCTTGCGCTTGTTCTTTGGCTTGTTCTGTAAATGTCATAGGTTTCTCCTTTACGTTAGAAAAATAAACAAATTGGTAAAAATGATGATCAAAATAGCAAGCCCAAGACTGACTTTTGCTGACACAAAATGCTCTTTTCGACTTCTGGTGGCTCCTTCTTCATAGCCATGGGCAGACATTGCTTCCGTATATTTATCTCGCCAGGAAACAGCAACGAGCAGTGTTTTAACATAAAGCATCGGCGACCAAAAATGAAACGTTTTGCCACGGAGTAGGCTTGCTTCTTTTAAATCATTAATTTCTCTTTTCACTTCCGGTAAGGCGTGAACCACCACTAAAATTCCATAAACAAAGTTTGGTGCTAGCCCCTTTTGTTCCAATAACAACAATAATTCTTCAAAATCAACGCCTACAGCAAAAGCTAGTCCTAAACCGGCAAAGGCATACGTTCGACTAAACAAAAGCCAGGCTTGTTGACTACTCGTACCATACAAATAAATAGACCAAAACGTCCCGATTGCTGGTAAAAGTGGCAAGAAAAATAACCAAAGCAGTAAGCGGGATTTTCGCTGGCCTATTAAAAAAATGACACAACCCATAAAAACCGCCAAATTTGCCAAAATTGACTGAGAAAAAGATAATTCAAAGGTCAAAATAAGAATCAAAGAAGCATAAATTGCTGCATCTGTTTGCTTTATTTGCATGTGGTTCCCTCCTGCCAGATAATCAGTTGTTGCTGCAGCAATTCTATTCGGTAATTGCTCACGCCAGAGAGAGGTTCTAGCCGATGCGTGACGATTAGAAAATCTTGTTGCGCACTTTTTTCTTTGATCCATTCAACAAAATAATTGCATGCTCGCTCATCTAATCCAGCAAAAGGTTCATCTAAAAGTAAACAGTCCAAATCTAAGCTCAGCAAACTAATTAATTGCACCATCTTTTTTTGCCCTTCACTTAGTTGAAAAACACTGTGCTCTAGTTTTTCTTTTAAACCTAAAAAAGTTAAGGCTTCCTCTTGTTTTCTTCTTTTTTCTGCTGTCATGTTCTGACCAAACAAAAGCTCTTCTCGTAAAGTCAACGTGACAAACTGACGATTGGCTTGTTGCACCGCTAATGTCATGTGTTGATACAATTTTTTTGAAGCCCGCAAGCGGCGGCCTGCCAAGAACATTTTTCCTTGATATTTTTGTCTCTGAACGATGGCTTTTAATAAGGTGGATTTCCCCGCCCCATTTGGCCCCGTCAACGTGGTAATTCCTTTAAAAAAAAGCGCTTCTTTTTCTTCAAGTAGCACTCGTTTTCCCTGAGACAAACGAAAATTTTTCAATTGGAGCATTGGTTGTTTTACCACAGAATTTGTGAGTTGAAATGTCTGCGGTTTTGTTTTGATAAACGTCAACGGTTGCTTTTCAAACTGGCCATTTTTCAACGTGACGACTTGGTCCACAACATCAGCGTAATCGCTGAAATCGTGGTCGCACACCAAAATCGTTTTGCCTGCTTGATGGAGTCTTGCTAAAATTTGAATAAATTGTTTTCGAGAGGTTGGATCAATACTTGCAAAAGGTTCATCTAATAAAAGAATATCTGGGTTCATTGCTAGCAGAACTGTCAACGCCGCTTTTTGTTTTTCACCACCAGATAACGTCGCTAATTCTCGTGTGAATAAGGTTTGAGTCTGAACAAGTTGAAGCGCTGTTTGGATTTTTCGATTCATTTCTTCAGGCGGGATTCCTAGATTTTCTAAAGCAAAAATCAGTTCTCGTTCCAAGGTTTTCATTGTAAATTGTTGACTGGGATTTTGAAACAGCATGCCAATTTTTTGCGCCTTTTCACGAGTTGATAATTGTCGGCGTTCCATTCCTTCAATCAAAATTTCTCCTTGGTAATCAAGCGGAGCAAATCCGGCAATCAATCGTAAGAGCGTTGATTTTCCACTACCACTATCGCCAATTAATAAGGAAAACGTTCCTTGAGGAATTGCTAAATTTGTCTTTTCAAACAAGGGTTGTTCTCGTGAAAAGGACACAGCTTTTAATTGGATACTATTCATTTTGCCTTCACAGCTAACCCTTGCGCAGACTGATACATTCGTAAAATAACTTTCGTTAAGAAAATACCAAAGAAACAAATAGAAACGAACCGAACGCTAATTAAAGCAATGTTCATCCCCAGACCGTAATTGCCATAACCAAACTTAAAGTATTCATACACATAACTAAAAATAGTCGTCCCAATCGCACTATAAAATAACGTTAGTGTATCGTACCGTTTGTAGCGTGTCACAAAAAAGCCACTTTCACTACCTAGGCCTTGAATCACACCAGAAATTAATACACTAGGTCCGAAATACGAACCATAAAGCATTTCTGCCAAAGCGGCTAAAACTTCCGCCAAAACAGCACTTCCCGCTCGTGGAATCAGCATCGCTGCAATTGGTGCCACCATGGTCCACATTCCAAATAAAAGCTCATTGGCAAATGGACTCAGTCCTAATGGTAACAGCGCAGCATTCAATAACGCATAGAGGAACCCTGCCCCCATAAAAACACCGCCAAACAAAAAGGCTAAAAAAGCGAGTAAGACGACTTGTTGCAATGACCATTTTTTCAATAAAAAAACTCCTTTCTCTTAACAAAAAGCAAAAGGAGTGACTTAAATAAACCCTGATAAAAGAAAACACACTCATCCTAGGACAGAATGAGTGCGTGAAAAATCAAAGTAAATCGGCATTTCCCTGCGACAGTACTAACTGCATCAGGTTCAATGGGTATCATCTCAGCCATAACAGCACCCCAAATGTTTTTTATTAAAATGTACTTTTACTATAGCATAGAATAATTATAAAAACTAGTCTTGGCACTTTTTTCTTTCATCAAAAGCTGAAGAAATCAAACAATTTTGTAAGATAACTGTTAGGCAAATAAATGGTTGGTTTTTCTGAACTTTGTTATATTGTTCTTTATGAAAGAGAGGCGTTTATACTATGGGTAAAACATTAACTGGCTTTCATTTGAAAGTCATTGGGGTTATTTCAATGGTCTTTGACCATCTATTGCAATTTTTTAGTTTTTTAGGCGTGCCTGGTTGGTTCGGATGGATTGGACGAATTGCTGCACCTATTTTCTTATTTGAAAGTTCTGAAGGCTTCATTCACACAAGCAATCGGCGAAAATACATGTTCCGGTTATTGTTAGGTTTCTGGATTATGGGGATTCTGAACGGCATTTTAAATGCGTATTTTTCAACAGGTGGCTTAATTATCAATAATATTTTTGGGACGTTATTTTTAGGTACGGTCTACATGCAGTCTATGGACTATTTTAAACAAAAACAAATTGGTAAAGGGCTTCTTTGGTTTATTGTGCCTTTATTAATCAGTGCTCTACCTCTCGTTGTTTTTAGTTCTCCAGACATATTAAGCAACCCTGCTATCTTAATTGGTTTCCAAATTTTCAATCTGATTGTGCCATCACTAATGATGACAGAAGGTGGGTTTTTATTTGTTCTCTTGGCCGTAGCTTTTTATTTATTCCATGGCAAAAAGTGGTTACAAATTTCAGCAATTGGCGTTGTTGCGTTGATTTCAGCAGCCAGCTATAATTTCCAAGAACTATTCGGGGTGAACCACCAATGGATGATGATTTTAGCAGCGATCCCAATTGTTCTTTATAATGGTGAAAAAGGCCGTGGCATGCGGAATTTCTTTTATATTTTCTATCCAGCTCACATTGCTATTTTTGCAATTATTAGTTTCTTCATGCAACGTTAATTATTTTCTGCTTGACGATTGCCTAAAAACTGTTTACAATGCAACATGTAAACAAATCGTACAGATAACACGCAAGTTGCGTGTCGAGAGAGAGGCGGTTTCTATTCTTATAGAAACTGCTTCTATTTTTTTACGAAAAAATGAAAACTATAGAGGTGATTAAATGGAACAAAAAAACGTACGATTATTCCCTGCCGTTTTAGCGACAGGAATTATGTCTTTTGCTGGCGTATTAATTGAAACAGCAATGAATGTAACCTTTCCGACATTAACAAAGGAATTTGGTGTTTCCACCGGTACCGTGCAGTGGGTGACAACGATTTATTTATTAGTTATTTCTATCATGGTGCCCTTATCCAATTATTTATTAAAAACCTATTCGCTAAGACGCTTATTTATCGTTGCGAATCTTTTCTTTTTGATTGGTTTAGCGATTGATGTCTATTCGCCATCTTTCAGTATCTTGTTATTAGGCCGACTCTTCCAAGGGGCTAGCACTGGGATTGCTTTGCCACTGATGTTTCATATTATTTTGAACTTTACCCCGCTGGAAAAACGAGGAACGATGATGGGGGTAGGCACATTGACCACTTCAATTGCTCCAGCCATTGGTCCAACGTATGGTGGAATCTTAACATCTTCCCTGTCTTGGCACGCCATCTTTTTATTCTTAATTCCTGTTTTACTACTTTCTTTGTTTATGGGATTATCGGCTATTCCAGAAATACCTGTTAAAAAAACCACCACTCTTGATTTGGTTAGTTTAATTGGTATTGCCCTGTTATTTAGTGGTTTGTTGATGTTTTTAAGTAAAATTGGCACATTGTTTGGCTGGCTTTCACTTCTGGCAGCCGTTATTGGCTTTGTTATTTTTTATAAACGAGCAACGACCGCTGAACAGCCACTAGTTCGTTTGACAATTTTAAAAAATCCCGCCTTCGTTTTATTTTTATGTGGCTTTTTAGTTTGTCAATTCTTATTGTTAGGTATTTCCTTTGTCTTACCAAACTTTGTTCAAATCGTCCTTGGAAAAAATGCGTTTGTAGCTGGGCTAGTCATGTTGCCAGGTGCTACAGTCGGGGCCATTTTGGCACCACTTTCTGGACGAGTGTTGGATCAATACGGCGCTAAAAAACCTATATTATTTGGCTTAAGTTTGGCGACAATCGGTTGGCTAGCTTTAACAATTTTACTAGAGATGCCTGTTTTATTAGGATTCGTCGCTGGACATGTTACCTATATGATTGGTCTAGGTTTTGCATACAGTAATATGATGACGACTGGTATGAGCTTGTTAGAGGAGAAAGATTTTGGCGACGGTAATACGTTATTTAATACACTTCAACAATTTTCTGGCGCTATTGCGACGGCCATTGTAGCGACGATTATTAATATCGCTCAAGACCACGCAGATAATTTTGCTCAGGGGACAACGATGGGCTCCCTCATTTCTCTGATTTTCTTGTTAACCTTATTAGTAATTGTTTTAATTGCTTGCTGGAATTATTTCCGCAAAAAAGCTTAAAAAAAGTAGCTGGTCCGTTCCGTAGTGACCAGCTGCTTTTTTCTAGTTTTCTAAAGATAGTTGTTTTTTTGTTCTTCTTGCTTCCGAATATAAAGTACGAACAAGACGGCAATCAACACGATAAAGCCACCAAAAATCGGTGTATATGTTACTGATAAATGTTCTGTGACCACCCCACCTGTCATTGAGCCGACGGTAATCCCAATATTAAAGGCTGCAATATTAAAAGCTGAGGCCAAAGTGATATCTTCTGGAACATACTTTTCCGCTAATTCTACAACATATAGTTGTAAACCAGGTACATTCATAAAGGCAAATAGACCCAACATCAAACTTGCTAATAAGCCTAGAAGACTGTTATCCATTAAAACAGTAATAAATAAAAAGACTAAGGACAGAATTAATAAGCTAAACATTTTTACTAACGAATCTAAAGGTTTTTTATTTGCCCAGTGACCACCTACTGTATTGCCAATTGCGACCATTACGCCATAAACAACTAAAATAATCACTACCGCGTTGGCTGAAAAGCCTAAATTTTCCAATAACGGTGACAAGTACGTATATGCAGCAAACGTTCCACCATAACCAAAAGCAGTAATTAGAAAAGAGAAAACAAGGGGTTTGTTCGTAAAAATCCGCGTGATTCCTTTTAAGTCAACCTTCCCTGGTATCGGTAAATTTTTGGGAACTAAAAAATAACTAGCAATCAGTCCCACCAAGCCAATACTGGCTATAAAAAGAAAGGACATATGCCAAGCTGTTTGTTGCCCAATAAACGTCCCTAAAGGTACGCCAGTCACTGTTGCAACCGTTAAGCCTGTAAACATAATAGCAATGGCGCTGGCACGACGTGATGGCGGCACAACATCTGCGGCGATGACAGTCGAAACAGACATGAAAATGCCATGCGCCAATGCAGAAAGTATCCGCCCTACCAATAAAATAATAAACGTTGGCGCAAATGCAGCAATTAAATTCCCACTAATGAAAAGAAGCATAATCCCCAGCATTAATGAGCGACGATTCCATTTTCCTGTCAAAATTGTTAATAACGGCGCCCCAATTGTCACACCTAAAGCGTACAAAGAAACAGTCAAACCTGCTTGGGAAAGACTAATATGAAAACTTTTAACAATCATTGGTAATAAACCCACACTAATAAATTCTGTTGAACCGATTGCGAAAGCATTGATAGCTAATGCAAAGAGCGTTAAATTTGGTGAAATTTTCTTTTCCATTCTCTTCCTCCTAAAAAACATTTGAATTTCAACAAAAATTACTATATACTAAGATTGAAATTTTGATAAGTACCTACTTTTTTGTATCATAGGTACCTTTTAGTAACTTTTGTTTATTATCAATCTATTAAGGAGGAATGTTTTTTGGAAACTCGTACATATGCGATTGGTGTCGAAGCAACGATGGATGTTATTGGCGGCAAATGGAAACCAATTATTCTGTGTAATTTACGGCACGGCGCCATGCGCCCTAGCGATTTAAAACGCGGCATTACTGGCATTAGTCAAAAAATGCTGACACAACAATTACGGGAACTCGAAGAAGACAACATTATCGAGCGAAAAGTTTACAACCAAGTTCCACCAAAAGTCGAATATTATTTAAGCGATTATGGTCAAAGCCTCTCTGCTGTCTTAGATAACTTATGTAATTGGGGAGAATCCCACGTGGCTCATTTGCAAGAACAAGGCCAAGAAATTTATTTAAAATGTGAAGATTAGTGAACAAAACGTTTATAAACTATATTAAGAGGGAACTTTAAGCTATTTAAAGCCTGGGGAAAAATCTAAAATGATTTTTCCCCAGGCTCTTCTTATGCTTTAATAACTTGAATATCTTGCGTTAATTGGGCCCAATGATTAGTAGGTCCGTGACCATGTCCAACAGAAATTGCTTGGCTAATGGCCCCTTGTATAAACTGTTTGCCAATCACAATCGCCGCTTCTAACGGCGTACCTTTTGCTAATTCGGCTGCGATACACGCTGAAAAAGTATCTCCTGTTCCATGAGTATTTTTCGTTACAATTCGTGGTGCACTTAGCCAAAAGCTCGAACCGTCTTCCATTAACACATAATCAGCCGCTTGTTGATTTGTGCTATGTCCGCCTTTCATAATAATATTTTTTGTGCCCAATTGCTGTAATTTTTTTGCTGCGGTCTGCATTTCTTGTTCTGTCTTGATGGTCGTCTCTAGTAAAACTTCCGCTTCTGGTAAATTAGGTGTCACGACCGTTGCTAATGGCAACAGTTGCTCTTTAATCGTTTGAACTGCCTCGGCTTCTAACAAATGATGTCCACCTTTAGCCACCATTACAGGATCGACAATCAACGGACCAAAATCAACTTTCTGCAAATTGCGAACAACAGCTTCGACACGCTCACTATCTGCTAACATCCCCGTTTTCGCTGCCCCAATTTTAAAATCAGCCGCCAGTGATTGAAATTGTGCATCAATAAATGAACTAGGAATCGGTAAGCTATCTTGCACGCCATACGTATTTTGTGCCGTCAATGCAATGACAATATTTAAGCCAAATGCCTGCCGTGCTTGAAATGTTTTTAAATCTGCTTGCATGCCAGC
Organism: Enterococcus sp. DIV2453a; assembly: GCF_050533535.1. Classification (NCBI taxonomy): domain Bacteria; kingdom Bacillati; phylum Bacillota; class Bacilli; order Lactobacillales; family Enterococcaceae; genus Enterococcus; species Enterococcus sp. DIV2453a. The sequence continues at coordinate 2,311,854 of NZ_CP172899.1, forward strand.
TCCCCCACCAGAATCAGAACCAGCAATCGTGACTACTTGTGGGGTCAAATTATATTCGGTCATTTTCTCGCCTCCAACATTCGCTCCGTTACACGCATCAACCCTTGAACTTTCTCGGTTATCTGTTCAGCCAGCATAATTTCACTGACCAGTGAAACACCAGCCACTCCCGTTCCCATAAGTTGTTCTATATTCTCTTCTTTGATTCCACCAATCGCTACAACAGGAATCGTGACTGCTGCGGCAATTTCAGAAAGTGTCTGCAAAGAAGTTAACGGACTGTCCTTAGTCGTTGTGGGGAAAATTGCGCCCACGCCTAAATAATCAGCGCCCTCGTTTTCCGCTTCAACTCCTCGTGCCACCGTTTTGGCTGAAACACCTACGATTTTTATGGACCCAACCAGTTTTCGCACAAGAGCAACCGGTAATTCATCATCCCCTATATGCACACCTGCCGCATCCACTGCCAAGCAAATATCGACACGATCATTAATAATCAACGGAATCTGATACGCATCTGTTATCGCTTTAACTTTCACTGCTAATTCGTAAAAGCGCCGTGTTGACACTTTCTTTTCGCGCAGTTGGACCAATGTCACTCCACTGCGACAAGCAGTTTCAATTCGTTTTAAAAATTCAGTATCACTAAAATCATACCGACCTGTCACCAAATAAACTTTCAATTGTTCTCTCATAGCACTCGTCCTTTCACCGCCTCAAACCAATCCTTCTCCTTCATTAAAAGAGATAACTGATTTAACGTATTTTGGCGAAAATCGGCCAGCCCTTGGCTCTTAGTCTTGGCTTTTTCTCCGCAAAGATTAAAATAGCTCACTGCGGCTACTGCCGCAGTCATTGGCGCGTTGCCTTCACCTAATAAAGCGGCAACTAATGCGCCGACTAAATCGCCCGTGCCAGTGAAACAATCCAACTCAGGAACGCCATTTTGTAAGACAATCACTTGCTCTTGGCTAACCAAGACATCTTGAATCCCTGTTGCTAAAAATACCGTCTGGGGAAACTTTTGTGTTTGTTGACGTAAAGCTTGAATCAGCTCCTCAATTGCTTCTTCACTTTGATCCAAAGGGCTGCCATCCACTCCTCGGCCATGACTCACCAACTGGCAAAAAGTCCGCATTTCTGAAAGATTCCCTTTCACAACGGTTGGCTGATTGTGCACCAGCTTTTCCCCGACTTCATTTCGAATATCACTGGCGCCATAACCGACTAAATCGACTACGGTCGGTTTATTCACTTGCCGAGCATAATCACTAGCTGCTAACAAGCTTTGCTCTCGTTCTTGTGATAAATGGCCTAAATTCAAAACCAAGGCACTGGTTTGCTGAAACAACTGCGGAAATTCCCGGGGATCATCTGCCATAATGGGTTTAGCATCAATATAAAGTAATGCATTCGCCATAGACTCACACGTAATTTCATTCGTAATGCACTGAATTAATGGTGCCGTTGTCAGTGGAAAAATCGTTTCAAACTTAACGCTTGTTTTCATAAAAGTACCCTCCCAAAAATAATTCCTGTGTTTGTTTAAATACCCGAGTTTCTTTCAGTTTTACTAAGACAAGCCAAGCAATCACTGAACCAATCAGTGTGGCACCAATAAATCGTGGTGTATAAATGAACCAATAAAAATTCTGCTTACTGCCAGTAAACCAAACCATTACAGGATAGGACAATAACGAGCCAATGATGCCTGTCCCAAAAATTTCCCCTAGCATCGACCAGCCTAATTTTTGTCCCCATTGATAAAATAAACCAGCAAAAAACGCGCCAAAGACGGCACCTGTTAACGCTAATGGCGGAATACCTAAGAACGTCATACGGATTAAGCCGCAGACAAGTGCCATGAGAGTTCCGTAAAGAGGACCTAATAAAACTCCGGCAATAATGTTCATGACACTGGACATAGGGGCCATTCCCTCAATTCGCATTAACGGCGATAATACAACGTCCATCGCAATCATTAAAGCCAGTAACGTAACTCTGTGGATTCGATTTTTTTCCACGTAAAAAAACTCCTTTCTGCGAGAAGCAAAAGGAGGCGCGACTGAAAAAGACAGAAAAACCCAACCACAAATAAACGTAGTTGGGTGCAATAATCGGTCAAAATTTCAAGACATTTCCCTGCGCCAGTCCTAACTGTTTCAGGTTCCATGGGTATAATCTCAGCTAATAGCACCCCAAATGTTTCTCTTCAATTGGCTTTAGTATAGCATAGTTTTTTGGAAGCGACTACTAAAATTGCCAAAGAGTTTTCCCACAAAAACAGAAAAAACGTCATGCCCAAAAAGTTCGATTTTTTGGGCATGACGTTTTTCATACTTTCGTTGGTCTTATTTTTTAGAATCCTGGCATTCCTTTGGTGTATTTACCTAAAGTTGCTTCGGTTTCTTTTTCAATTTTTACTAACGCATCGTTGACAGCCATAATGACTAAATCTTGTAACATATCAACGTCTTCAGGATCAACCACGTCTTCTTTAATGGTCAAATCTTTCATTGTGCGATCACCAGTAAAGGTCGCTGTCACAAGTTGATTGGTTGCTTCACCGATAAATTCTTTTTCATTTAGCGCTTCTTGCGCTTTGGCCATTTCTTTTTGCATTTTTTGTACTTGTTTCATCATGCCTTGCATGTTGCCCATTCCTCGCATCATAATTCCTCTACTCCTTCGTATTAATCATCTAGTACTTCGACAAGCTCTTCACCAAACATAGCGATTGCTTCATCTACTACTGGATTTTCTTGTGAATGTTCATTTGTTACAGGCGGTTCGTCCGCTAGACGAGCCATTTCATTTTCAGGTTCAGAATGATTCAAACTGCCCTGATTTTGGTTAATAAAACTTTGTCTTAGTTTTGGCCAGCTTTCTCTAGTAATGCAGACCATCTCTGGTGTATAGTCCATCAAACGGCTTAAATTATTATTGAAAGCTAACTGCATCTCTTCATCGTCTGTTGCACGAGCACAAACAATCTCATAGTCAAATGCCACCACGATCCCCTTAGGACTTGCTGCGACAGGTTCACTAGCCTTTAGCATCGCTCGTTGAGTCACAGATAATGTTTGCAGTAAGTCTTCCCAAACATTTTTCACATTCATTAAATGTGTTCTAGTCGCTTCGTTTAAGACTTGATATACGCGTTCTGTGGGTACGCGGAACGAACTTTTTGGCGCTTGTGGTCGTGCTTGTTGACGTGGCGCATCTGCTTCTTTGACAGCTACACCGTGTTTCTTTAATTCAGCCAGTTCTTTCTTCAGTTGCCCGATTTGATTTTGTAAATCTGCTAATTCTGGATTTCCCTCTGCACTACCACCTTGATTAGTTGTTTCTGGCGTGTTGTGTTTATTGGGTTGCACCGTTTTAGCTAATTTGACAGTGGCTACTTCCAGATAGATATTCGCATTGTTGGTAAAGCGGATCTCATTTTGTGTGTCACTTAAAATTTGGATTAGTTGGTAGATTTTTTCAGCAGGTGTTTGTGTAGCTAGTTCCTTAAATGCTTCTGTCAAAGTTCCTGCTTTTTCTGCTAATAACTTCGGTGCTTGCTGATACATCAGCAAATCTCGACAATATAATAACAAATCTTCTAAGAAACGGCGCGCTTCTTTACCTTCGCCTAAAATACTTTCCAAGCCTTCTAATGCTCGTTCAACATCACCGGCGACACAACACTGAATATAATGATCCATCATTTCATAGGTTAGGCTGCCTGTCACTTGCATTGCATCTTCCAGTGTTACTTTTTCATCACTAAATGAAATCGTTTGATCCAAGATACTCAAGGCATCTCGCATCCCACCTTCCGCAGCACGTCCAATCACATAAAGGGCTTGTTCCTCATAATCGAGAGCCATTTCCTGCATGATATGGGCCATATGATCGACGATATCTTGCGTACTAATTCGCTTAAAATCAAAGCGTTGCGTCCGTGAGATAATCGTTAACGGAATCTTGTGTGGTTCAGTCGTTGCTAAGATAAAAATAACATTTTGTGGCGGTTCTTCCAAGGTTTTTAAAAGTGCATTGAACGCGCCTGTTGATAGCATATGAACTTCATCAATAATATAAACTTTGTACTCGGCTTGTGTCGGTGCATACTTTGCTTTATCACGAATATCACGGATTTCTTCCACGCCATTATTACTCGCCGCATCAATTTCAATGACATCATTTAAACGACCTTCCGTAATGGCTACACAGGTTTCACAAACATTACAAGGTTCACCATCTTGACTATGTTTACAGTTAATCGCTTTAGCGAAAATTTTTGCGGCACTGGTTTTACCTGTACCACGAGGGCCAGTAAATAAATAGGCATGAGATGTTTTCTTTTGCACTATCGCATTTTTCAGTGTCTGAGTAATTGCTTTTTGTCCTACTACGTCATCGAAACGTTGTGAACGCCAGACCCGATAAAGTGCTTGATAAGCCATTTTTTACCCTCCCTTATTTTTCATTCTTATCTATTATACGTGATTTTTAGTCATTCGGCATCTTTTTTCTTTTAATGAGTCACTGGCGCAACCATTGCTAAAAAAGCCGCTTTTCCTTCACTTGTTTCTGCAAACGCACTGGCTTCTTTTAATCGCTGTTGATACGCTGAAGCGACAGTTTCAAGTGCCTGCGTTTTCTGGTTGTTCCAAGTCGTTAAACCTTGGACTTCTGCTAACGTTAACGAAGGCTTTGCTTGAGGTCGACTAAAAATTAAGTCCATGACATATAAAAGTTCTTTTCGTCGGGCAACGATTTGTATCTCATCCGTTGGCAGTTTCAGCATTTGCCATTGCTCAAAAATATCATTTGCGGCTTGGGCAACTTCTGACGCATTCGGTCCCTCTAAGCGAAATGTCGCAACTGGCCAATTCACCATTCCTGCGTTGATTAAAGGATAGTTAGCTAACTCAACATATTCTGAAATGCTCGCTTCGGCTAATGGAAATTGTTGCAAACCCGTTTGATAATAGACATGCTCATTTTGTTCAAAGACAGCATCAATCCCAGCAAAATAATGAGGAAAGACCTCAACAATTTTCAACAATTGCTGAAAAGTCTTAACTGAACGTTTCGCTGCCTGATGTTTTTCAAACGCAATCACACCTTGTTGCTGATATTGTGCCTGTTTTACAAAGGAAAACCCCCAGCTTTCGCCATCTAAGTTCATTCGAATCACTCGATGGTTCGTAGTCGCAGGAAATTGCTGACTTCCCTGGTAGCCTTCTGTTGCCATGCACCATTCACAGCGGGGATAGCTTTGTGCAGAGAGCGTTGCTTTTGACGCCTCACTGTGGACCTTATTTGCTAAAAAATCACCATAGACTGTTGAAAAAACAACAGGTTCTTCCTGTTCAATGACCGTACCGTTTTTTTGACAAAGTTGGTAAAAATACTCGGTAGCCTCTTGTGGCTCTTTGGCATAATGTTGCGCAAAAAAAGCATTAACCACAGAAGGTGGCGGTGTCAACAAATCCATCAATTGCACCATGAACTGTTCTTTTTGTTGCTCTGTTTTTACAAGTTGATTGGCACTCGCAATTTGACACAATTGTTCCGCCAAATCAGCGGCGGGTGTTGCCACAGGCCGTATGTCTACTTCGCCTAATTCTTGTTCACCAATCATTGATAATAAACGATTCTGAAGATATAAGCGATCCAATTCCATCCAACCACCTGCTTGAATAGCAAGTGTGGTAAAATCGGCAATCATTTGACTCGTGGTCATCGCTTCATTCCTCCTATTACTTTTCTTGATATCCATGTGGATGAGCTTGGTGCCATTGCCAAGCGGTGGCGATAATGTCCTTGACCTCAGTTACTTCTGGTTGCCAGCCTAAAACTCGTTTGGCTTTTTCACTAGAAGCAATCAACGTACTAGGATCCCCTGCTCGGCGTGGGGCGATTGTCGCAGGAATTTCTTGGCCTGTCACTTCGCGAGCAGCATCTAACATTTCTTTAACAGAATAGCCGTTGTTGCTTCCCAGGTTAAAGACGTCACTTTCGCCGCCATTTTTCAAATATTCTAAAGCCAAAATATGTGCTGCAATCAAGTCTTCAATGTAAACATAATCTCGAATGCACGTGCCATCTGGTGTATCATAATCATCCCCCAAAATACTTAGCTCTGCTCGTTGGCCTAATGCCACTTGTAAAATAATTGGCACAATATGCGTTTCTGGCGTGTGATCCTCACCAATTGAGGCATCTTTTTTTGCTCCTGCAACATTAAAATAACGCAAAGCAACATATTTCATTCCATAAGCGTTGTCGCACCATTTCATGATTTTTTCCATCATTAATTTACTTTCCCCATACGGATTTTTAGGATTCGTTGGGGTTTCTTCTGTAATAGGCATTGCTTTTGGTTCGCCATAAGTGGCCGCTGTGGAAGAAAAAACAATGTGTTTCACCCCGAATTCTTGCATGACTTCCAAGGCAATTTGCGTGCCGTGAACATTGTTATTGAAATACATTAACGGTTTCTCCACGGATTCTCCTACTAAAGAATTGGCCGCAAAGTGCAACACCCCTTCAATTGATTCCTTTTCAAAGACACTACGTAAAAAAGCTTTATCACGAATATCGCCTTCATAGAAAGTCGCTTGTTCATGAACTGCTGAACGATGCCCCGTTAATAAATTATCAACAACAATAACGGCATATCCTTTTGAAATTAATTGATCGACGGCATGTGAGCCAATGTAGCCTGCGCCACCTAATACTAAAATAGACATAAATACGCTCCTTTTACTCCCTAATTTCTTTTTCTATTGTACCATTAAATAAGGTTTACTTCTGAATTATTTCATTTTGTAAACAGGATTTAATTTGGCCATTTCTCCTTATTCATTTTTCCTATAAAAATACAGAAAAGACTTGGTAAATTTTAACAAATCTCTAAATTAGTCGTAGAGTTTATGAAAAATCATTGTAACTATTGGATTTTTTTGCTTTTTTCCGTCATAATAGAAACAAATACAATTTGAAAGAAGGAATGAACGATGAAAAAATTTGTATCAGGTATGTTAGTCGGTACTGCTATCACAGTTGCTGCTTTAGCCGGTGTGGCTACAACTATTAAAAAAACAGTCATTGATCCAATTGAAGAAAAAGAAGATATGATTGAAGAAAACCGTAAAAAAGCGATGCGTAAACGTATTGCACGTTAAAAAATAGCTGTGACGTTGAGATAAAAAATCTAACGGCAAGAAATCAACAGGAGCGCTTCTGGCTTGGTTGATTCTCTTAAGCATAACAAGTGGTCATCCATCAAAGCGATGGATGACCACTTGTTATGCTTTCTTTTTTACCAAAGGAGCTGACTATTTTTCTTAACTATTAAAAATAGTGGCAGCAATCCGATCCATATCGCGCATATTCCAAGGATCCACACCCGGACGAGCTGCAGCGGCTGTTAACCAATGAATACCTTCTGTTGGAATACCACAACTAAAAAGGCCTGTCGCCACCTGTCCATCTTTTGTGATGACTTGATTCGTGGCAGGCACAATCAAGAGTGCACCTGTTTTGACTATTTGACCATCGGCTAATGCCAGTTGATGGAGCGTAGCTAGCTTATCGGCTAACAACTGCCTCGTTAAAGGATTCAAACTTTTTTCATTATTAACTTTGGGAATGCGCGCTTCAATTAAAAAGTGACTATTATACCGATTTTCCGGAAACAAATTAGCATAAGTAATAAATTGACCCGCTTTCATTTCGACACGCATTTCTGGCCCCAGAATCGTGACTAATCCCAGTTCAACTAACGCCTGTAGCTCTTCTGTTCTTTCAACAGAAGGTCCCACTGACAAAAAGGTATTCAACGGGGTAAACCAATGCCACAACCACTTTTGACTCTCGTCATTCGTTAATAACCCTTCATCCAAAACAAAGCGAATCTGATCTCTTAAATCTTTTAAACTGTCTAAAGCAGTGGTCAAAGGACCGCTAAGATTGCCTTTCTCTGCTTCTTGAATATCCCATTTTAAATACTCTAGTAAAAACGAACGAAAACTTTCATGAGTGGTTTTCTTTGTTTCAGGATGTTCTAACGCTTGCCAATCAAACCAATCTTGTTTTTCAAAGTGGGCTAAGCTTTCCGACGCTCCCTTGGTTTGAATAAACAGCTGTTGAAAGGCCTCTTTAGAAAGATGCGGATATTTTTCTTCGATTAAGCAAGTGTAATACACATATTCCACTTCTTTTTTTAAATACCAAAAAAACTCTGCACCTGTAACCTGTCCTTTTTTACGACATTCAGCTAAATACGTTTCGGTTAAAAAAACAGGCTGATAGGTTTCCCCGTAACCTTTTTGATTAATCCCTCGAGGATGAGAAGGAAAACCGCGACCAGAACCAGCAATAATAATAGGCTCTCTTCCAGAAGGTTCATAACGTAAGCGGCCATTTTGACGAGAAAAAACACCCCCGCGGCCAATCGTCAAGGCAGATAAATAGTCAAAAAATGCCAAACCTAAGCCTTTTAACACAACGGGTTGTTTTGCGGGTATATTGGCAAGTGCCAATAAAGCATCCGCCGCATTTTTAGGAGAAGAATAAAACAAACGATGCTCCTTGGCGTAGTCCGCAAGCTCTTGTTCAACAGTCGTTAATTCATTTTCTTGGTGACCCATGGCTAAAATTACTTTGTCTGCCGTAAACTCAATGGATTGGGTGTACACATAATAGTTATCCTCTCCTGCCCGTACAGCAGTTACTGGCTCTTTAAAAAACGTCAGCGATGTTTGTTCGTTACATCGCGTGGCTAAATACGTATAAAACCATTTTTGGTACATGCCATAAAAAGCCCTCGAGCAGTGATCATTCGGTCCAAGGCGATGACATTCTTTCAACAACTCAAGATAATTATAGGGTTGTTGCTGTTGAATGTACTGCGCAGCTTCTGTTTGGGTCCATTCATAGAGAGTGGGTCCCTTGACAATTGGTCCTTCGCCACTAAAAGATTCATCTGTAAATAAAGTGACTTGACTAATCACGGTGTTCATTAATAAATAATTAGGTTGCTCTGCTCGCCAAATTTTTCCACCTGGACCGTATGGATCAAACAACGTGAGCTGAACATTTATTTCCGTTTTACGAGCCCATTCAATGACTCGTTCTGCAGCTGATAAGCCTCTGGGTCCAGCACCTACAATTGCAATTTTCATCCAATCACCTACTCTATTTTTCTAATAATTCTTTTAAGACAACCGCTTGATTATGCACTGTATCTTTCGCCCCATAGACCAGCGTGACTACTGGCTGATTTTTTACAATCGTCTGTAACTGCTTAAACGCTGTGGCAGTTGGCTCATGTTTCAATTCTTCTTGGTATTTTTGTTTAAACTCAGGATACTTATTTGCTTCATGATTAAACCATTTCCGTAGCTCTGTACTTGGGGCCACTTCTTTGAGCCATTCATCTAACTTTTCAGATTCCTTAGATTTTCCTCGTGGCCAAACACGGTCAACTAAAACACGGTAGCCATCTTGCTCTGTCGGTGCTTCATATGCTCGCTTGATTTGAATCATCTGCCTTCACCTCTTCTCTTTATTGTAGCTCAAAAAGTGAGGACTGACAAAAAGCAGCATCTCTATTAAACTTTCCTATACAAAAAGAGTTGGTCTCAATGAAGACCAACTCTTTTTGTTATTAACTATTTCTCTTTTTCACTTTCCCAGTCCAGCCATCATAGCCGCCTTTTAAAATATAAATATCAGTATAGCCATTTTTGCGTAATAAATTAGCTGCTCGGATACTTAAAGCTTTCTTCTGATCATAAAGATAAACAGGTTGATCCTTACGAAGAGAACCAATTGTTGTTTTTAACATGCTGTATGGCATGCTGCGCGCCCCTAAAATATGCCCAGCATCAAATGTATCTTTCTCACGAACGTCAATCACTTGTGCTTTACGCATTGTTTCTTTAAATTCTTCTTCCGTCAGCATTTTTGCTGAACGTTTCACCATAATTTTCAAATATAATTCATTGAATACCATCGCTAGTACAATAACTAGCAAAATGCCATTGATTACCCATAAAATACTCATTCTAAAAAGCCCTCTCTATTTCTCTTTTGAAAATTGTAATGCTAGTGAAGCGGCACCAATGACGCCGGCCTCATTACCTAGCTCTGCTAATTTGATTTTTGTACTATTTCGAACTTGCGGGAAGGTAAATTCTTGGAAATATTTTTCGACACGACTACGTAAAAATTCTCCTGCTGCAGAAACACCTCCACCGATAACCACGCTATCTGGATTTAACGTGTTACCTAAGTTTCCTGTGGCTAAGCCTAAATAGAAACAAACACGATCCACAACCATTAAAGCAAAATGATCGCCTTTTTCAGCAAATTCAAAAACATCTTTACTCGAAACATCTTGTCCATCATCAATCGCTTGTTTCAGTTCAGAGTCACCTGCAAACTCTTCTGATAAATGACGTGCAACACGAACGACACCAGTGGCACTAGAAACAGTTTCTAAACAGCCACGTTTCCCACAGGTACAGTCAAAGCCGTTAGGATCAACCGTCACATGCCCAACTTCACCAGCGCAGCCAGCAACACCGTGGAGCAATTCTCCCGCTGCAACAATGCCTCCGCCAACACCTGTTCCTAAAGTAATAAAAATCACGTCGGGATTGTTTTCCCCCGCGCCCTTCCAACGCTCACCTAAAGCGGCAACATTGGCATCATTATCTAATGCAAACGGAATTCCTAAAGCAGATTCGATTTGTTCTTTGACAGGCTGTACAGTCGTCCAGTTTAAATTATAGGCACCTACAACAGTTCCTTTTTCAATGTCGACACTTCCTGGTGTTCCCATACCAATTCCCACAAAATCTTCTTTTTTCATATTATAAAGATCTATACGGTGACGAATACTTTCAATAATTGATGGCACAATATGCTTGCCATCTTCTAAAATATTCGTTTCAATACTCCATTTTTGTTGAACAACGCCATCAGTTGTTAAAATAGCAAATTTGATGGTCGTTCCACCTAAATCAATCCCAATAATCTTCTTATCCATTTAGTCGATTCCTTTCTGCTTCCCTCTAGATTCTTCTATTCGATGCTCTCTTTGCAAAATATGCCGGGCCTGTAAATACGTATCTCGGTCTACCAATTGACCTTCATACAATTTTTTTAATTCAATCATCATTAACTCAATATCATAAATCCGTGCACCGACATAAATATACATCCCAAACTGTTTAAAAAGTTGTTGTACATCATATAACGTTTCCATACGAAAACACTTCCTTATTATACAGGTAAACCGTATTTTTTAAAACCCAATAACAGACAAATTACGACAAGAAAAATAAAAATTAACGTGGCCATAATTCGCTCGTGCTTATTAAATGCTTCTTCACGATTTGGAACAGCAAAAGCCGTCGCTACTAATAGTCCACCGATTAGACCGCCAACATGACCCATCATATCTACAGAGCTACTAAACAAGTTAAATAACAAATTAATCACAATAAACATTGAATAGCGTTGCACCATATACATAATCGCTGGATTGTCTCTAAAATGGCGTCCTAAAATAACAAATGCGCCAAACAAACCAAAAAGCGCTGTACTAGCACCCGCTGAGACACTGTTGGGTGTCCCAAAGGCAAAACTGGCGATATTTCCAGCAATCCCACTCAATAAATAAATGCCCAAATAGCGCCAATGCCCATAAATTGCCTCAACCTGTGCGCCGATATAATAAAGAGTAACCATATTCAAAATAATATGCATAAACCCAATGTGAAGAAACATTGGCGTGATAAACCGCCAGTATTCATGATTTTGAGCTACCAGTGGACGAACCATTGCTCCCCAATTAACTAAGTTTAAAATATTTTCTGATCCTCCAGTTAATTCCAATCCAAGGAAAACAATGATTGAAATACCTAAAAGGGCATACGTAATGAACGGCTGATTTTTTAGCCGTTTCAATTTCATTTCTGTTTGATAATTCATTCCATTCCTCCTATTGTATAAATAATTGTTCGATTGGCTGATCAAACGCTTCTGGTTGCCATTGCTCATGGAGTTGTTCACTAAAAACTAAACTACATGAATGGCCCGAAAAATGTTCCAAATAACGATCATAAAAACCACCGCCAAAGCCTATTCGATAGCCAGCACGATTGAAAACAATCCCTGGCACAATCAATAAATCAATCGCTGTAGCTGTTATTTCTGCCGCTGTTAACGGAGGTTCTTCCACGCCAAATGCACTGGTGTCATAAACCGTCTCTGGAAAGACTTGATAAAAGTGCATTTTGCCTCCTTTAAATGTTCGCGGCACCGCCACTTGCTTGCCCTCTTGCATGGCCCTTTCGAAAATTGGCTGTGTTGATAATTCTAGCGGTAACGACCGAATCATTCCGATTGTTTGTGCTTGTTGCCATTGCTGACTAGCAAACAACTGTTCATAGAGACTTGATTCTTTATGTTGTTTAATTTCTGGATGTTGTTTTAGCCATTCCAGGGCAGTTAAGCCCACTTTTCTCAACTTGTTTTTCTCCATGTACACCTTCAACCCCTTTTCTGTTAAGTTTATAGAAAGTGTTCTTAAAAAACAAGCTGATTCCCCTTTTCTCTTTGAAAAATCCCGTTATTTTTCTAACGTTTTTGACGCTTCTTTAAAAAAGTCAACAACCAAATCCATTGTTTCTCCTTTCACTAAATGCCGCTCACCGATTTCCGTTATAAATTGCGTATTTCTCGCATACGTTTTCCCAGACACTAATTGTTCAAAATCAGCCATGTCTTCATAGGGAATTTTTTCATCTTCCGTTCCATGCCAAAACAGCATCGGTCGTTCTTGCAGTCTTTCTGGCGTTTGTGATAAATCGTATTGATGCACCCAACTTAGCAACAGTGGCAAGTCTTTAGGCACAAAAATAGCAAATTCTTTCGCCCGTTGAATCACTCGCTGAATATAGCGCGCCGGATAGGGTGTTCCCATTAAGCAAGCAGCAGCTTGAATCTCAGGATGTTGGGTCATAAGAGCGCTGGTAGTAATACCGCCCATGGATACACCACCCACGCCAATCCAATTTTCTTTAATCAACCCTAATTTATGAAAATGATGGATAATTACTGGAAATTCAATCAAATTATATTGAATGCTACTCCAAAATGTAATCGAAGGAATCGTGGAAATAGGTCCTGTTTTTCTTTCTCCATGGTTCATGGCATCTGGTAAAATGACCCGAAACCCCTCGTGTGCTAATTTTCTTGCTTGTGTTAAAGATAATTCTTTAGCTGATTGCCAACCATGATAGTAAACAATTAAAGGTAATGCTTCGTTTTTTTGCTCTTCTGTTGTCACTTCTAATGCTGGAATTTTTGCTATGTAGCGATGTCTAATACTGATTTTCATTCATGATTCCTCCATTATAAAATATCTTCTCTTATTTTACCGTTTTTTGATAAAACCTGCTCCTTATATGATTTATCAAAAAAATCACAAAATATGCGAATTCGCATTTTCCTATTTTATTACTTTCCGTTATAATCATTTTATTAAATACAAAGGGGTGTTTTTATGGTTAAAATTGAGGAAAAAGGCAAAGTAACATTTGGACAAGCTTTTAAAGATTATTTTCGTGGATATGTTGATTTTAAAGGTCGGACCACACGTGCTGGTTATTGGTGGATGACACTGGTATTAAGCATTTTAGCACTTATTTTTTATATTGCCATTGTCGGCAAAGCCGTGTCAGCAATTTTAGCAGCTGAATATTTTGAAACCTATGATTTTGGAAACTTATTACCGTTGATGCTTTTTGCACTTGTTTTATGGTTAGCTTTATTATTACCAACGTGGGCAATGTGTGTCCGTCGTTATCGTGATGCTGGGATGACAGGTTGGGGCGTGCTTGTTTTATATCTACTTTCTATTGCCTGTAGCTATACACAAGTTTTCTCTGTTATGTCAACACTGAAATATGATGTTCAAACAGATACTGTGATAACAGGTGGCAGTCCCGTCTTCTTATTTTTCACTCTTGTGATTAGTCTGTTTTTCTTCTTACTAACAGTCTTACCGACAGATAAACTAACAACAACTAGCCAAAATAGCGTCTTACGCTTCTTCTTCCGTTACAAAGAAGTGAAGTAAGGAAAAGTTTTAAGCCTTTCTTTTAAAAGAAGGGCTTTTTTCTTATTTTAAAATCTTTATGATAAAATAAGAACTAGTCTAGCTAAAAAAATGGAAGGAGAAAATATGGCTACTTTTAAACGGATTCTGAATCTAGAAAATTATATTTTTAGTTTTTTTATTTTATTTGTCTTTTACGGCGCAATTAACTCTCCCTATTCGCTGGTAAAAATTCTTTGGGGAAAGCCTAAGCACTTGCTTGTTTTACTTCCTCTATTAATTATTCTATTGTTGATTATTTATAAAAACAAAAAATTTCTTTACACTAAGATTCAAGCGCTCTGGCACTTAATAAAAACCCATGATCGTGTGGTTATTATTGGTAGTTTGATCAGTTTATTTTTACTACAACTTTTACTCCTGACGCAGATTACTGTGCCGATTGGCTGGGATGTTTTTGACAACTTTCATAGTATTACCACTGAAAATAAGGATTATTCAAAAATCGTACTTTCTTTAAACCCCAATAACGAATTTTTCTTTTTCATGATGTATTACCTGAATAAATTTTTGCGTTTCATTGATGTAACAGAGAGCTGGAGCAATACTTGGTTTAGTTGGCAAGTGGTTAATTGCTTGTTTATTAATAGCAGTTTATTTCTCTTTTGTCATGCCTCTAAACGTGTCTTTAATCCATTAACGGCCTTCGTTGCTTATAGTTTATTTTTTCTTTCTTTCGGATTGTCTCCATGGTTACTAACGCCTTATACAGATACGGCCGTCTTATTGTTCATCAACCTAGTTTTTTTTGCATATAGCCTTTTTGACCAAGTTTCCCATCCCTTCATAAAATATTGTTTATTACTGTTTATTGGAATTGGCCTAGCTTGGTGTTTTTTAATGAAACCTTCGTCTATTATCTTTTTTATTGCATTTAGTTGTATCAAAGTGCTGCAACTTCTTTTAGTAAATCGGAACAAACAGTCTATCGTAAAATTAACCGTGGTTGCTCTCTTTTTACTGACTGGTTTCGCCAGCGCATATTATAGTTTTCAATTTTTTGTGGAAAAACAAACGATTACGGAAATCGATAAAGAACAAGCCAAACCTTGGACACTTTTTGTAATGATGGGTTTGACTGGAACTGGCGGTTACAATGATGCAGATACACAAGCAGTAAATCAGTTGCCTACACAAAAAGCCAAAAAAGCTTATACCATAAAAACGATTCAAGACCGTTTAAAAAATAAAGGATTCTTCGGTTATCTCCGTTTTCTGGCTCAAAAAAATCGTCATAATACTGCCAATGGTGATTTTGACTGGGGTTGGGATGGCGGTGATTTAATCCCAGAAACACCTTCTAAAAATCGTTGGCAAGAACACTTGCGGTCACTGTATTATCCGCAAAATCCCAAAAGTAACTATCTACGAATTTATATGCATTTTTTCTATTTACTCACATTACTAGGTCTATTGTTCAGTATCCCTCTAAAAGATTCAAAAAATAACTACGCGATTTTAAAATTAGCTTTCATTGGAGCTATTCTGTATTTATTGCTCTTTGAAGGCGGCCGCTCTCGCTATCTAATCCAGTTTATGCCGTTTTGGTACTTGTTATCAGCGAGTGGTTGGCTGGGGTTGAGAGAGATTCGAAGATACAAAAAAACAGTAAAATAGAAAAGAGGATTGAGTTAAAAATGAAAAAAAGTTTACTGGGGTTGATTGTTTTTTTATCCTTACTGACCCTTACTTCTTGCAGAAATAAAGTGACCACAAAAGAGCTAATGGCAAACGAGTGGGCCGTAAACTCCAACGTTGATGAAGTAGTAATGATTGTATCATTCAGCGAAGATACCGCTACTTTCAAAATCAATACAGATGAACACACATCAACTGCAAAAAATGATTTGGAAAAAGCAGGCGAAGAATTAGGTAAACAAATTGCAAATAAAATAGAATACAAAGTCAAATACCATCTAAAAAACAATCAAATTCGTTGGAAAAATGAAGGAAAAGAAGTAGCTTACAAGATAAAAAAAGAAAAGCAAAATCTACTTTTCACTCCTACTAAGACAAACAATTCTGATAACCAAACAAAACTAGTTTTGAAACCTTACACAAAGAAAAGTATTGATTCTTCCACTCAAAAAGATAAAACGGAAGAAACCAGCTCTAATTATCAAAACGTCTCATCTGAAACAAACCAATCTACCTCTTCATCTACTACTAAAGAACCGCTACCACAAGTTAGCTTAGCTGATTTTATAGGCGGTTGGGGTATTCCTCAAAGTGATAACTTATTTTTTATAAATGCTGACGGAACACTCACTAGCATAACTCAATCGAATGTTCCTCTTCAAAATGTAAGTTTTTCTGTGGATGAGAATGGTAATCAAATAATGACGTTTCTTTTGAATAATACGCCCCGAACAGTAACGAAAAATAATGATGGTACTTTAACTGTTAATGGACAAATATACACTTATCTAGGTAATATTACGTTGGAACAATTAATTGAAAGAAATAATCAAACTCAACAAGTTTTTGAACAATCTGAACAGCAACCACCACAAAACTCTGATTCTCGTGAACAAATACAAAATTCTAAATCAGACCAACCTATATACGATACGGTACGAAGTGGTGAAGGTGGGCGACAGTTAGCCGAAAGAAATGGTTTAACCTTAGAAGAATTATTAGCATTAAATCCAGGCATTGAAACTTCTGTTTTTTATCCTGGTCAGTCATTACGAATTAAATAGAAATTTAGGTATACTAATAGATAATAGTCTATGAAAGTAGAACTGGACCATCTACCATTTACTTTGGGATACCAGTTGATGGCAATAGGTTTGACGAAGTGGAACTAGACCTTGTACCGACTGGCTCAGCAAAAATTGCGACATTTGATATAGCAGTTGGGCATTGATTAACAGCATGCATATAATTTGATAATATGGAATATAAACAAAAATGTCTAAGGAGCCTAACATTCTTTCAAGAAAGAATGTTAGGCTCCTTTTATTCAGACAATTTCAGCCACTCTTTGCGATTGCAATAGGACATAGTTTTTACAAAGACAAAATGATAAAGCAAACCGTAAGCTAGCCCCAACATATTTAACAAAATTCTTAAGTAAAGACTTGTTTCTAGCCCAAATATCATAGAAGCTGCCATGATAGCACCAACACAATTAAAAATCGTTTTACTTTTATAAGATGTGCATAAGCCTAAACAAAGTCCTCCTAAAATACCAAGTAGGTTCGTTGGTATATAAAATAACAAGATAGCCGATACTAGAGAACCAATAACGACCCCTATTATTCGTTCTTTGGCTCGTTCAGACAATTTAAACGTATCATACCCAGAAAATAATGACGAACTAGCAAATGTTGCCCACATAAAGCGGTCAATCTGAAGGTGCGTTCCTATAAAAAGTAATAAGCTAATGCCTAAAGCGTAATAACCAAACCAAATATTTCTTTGATTAAAAAAACCATTTTCTTTAACCATCTGTATAAAAGTAATCTCCTGATCCAACTTTTTATGTTTCACATGATAAACAAAAGCTAAAAGTAGATAAGCAAACACTAATACAAAGAAAGTTTGTTCTAATTGCTGAAACGATTGATAGTGAACCGTGCCAACTAAATATAAGTAGGAGAACGTATACAAGCCAGGATTACCCATTTTAGGGTTTTTACCAGTTAAGAAAAACAATGCCAGCAAGCAGATAAAATGAAGACCCCATTGTAAAAATGATACAGAAATCAGTGAAATTAGTGGACTAACACCTAGAATTGTTAACACGATTCCTAAACTAAGCAAGGCCTGTTTTTCCCTGTAGCCATATGAGACGAAACGGATACTCAACAGCAAACAAAATAATACAATTGAAAAAGGCGCTACAGCTTTTCCAAAGAAAAAAGTAATCGTCGACACCCATAAAATCGCAAACGAAACTAATAAGATATCCCTTATTAACAAGGCGCGCCAAAAATATCTCCGCTGTTTTTTAGTGTCCGCTTGATGAATTTTTTGTTTTAAAATAAATGGATCTAACTGCAATAATTGATAAAAAGTCACCTAAAATCATCTCCTAAAAATCGACTCTTCTCAATTCATTATTCCAACTTTTCCTTCTATGAAATTATAAGAAAAGTAGTTGTGACGAACATTTTACTACAACTTTTTTTCTGAATCAATACATGCTTTATTTCTTAATTCAATACCTCTCCCGATACGATTTGCTTACTTCATAAAAAATAAGCCTAGAAAAAATCAAAACGATTAATTCTAGGCTCAAAATTAAATAACTGTTGAACAAAAGCTAGCACTTTTTTACATAAACTTTTCCAACAGATCCATTTCTTTTTCTAATTCTTTTTCATCATACTTATCATACTTACCAGCTTCGTGTGCAATTTTTTTAATCTCATGAATGGCTTTTTTTTCAACAATCCATTTCTTCATACTATGTTTTTTTGTATCCTCATCTAGCGAGTCCAACTCTTCTAAACTTGCATCCAATTTATTCAAAATGTCTGCAATTTTTGCTAATGCTTGCGCTTCTTTTTCTTCATAGTTTGACATAATAGACACCTCTTCTTAAGTATTTTTCTACTTTAAGTGTACGTCTCTGTCGTTTTATTTGCAACTAATAACTCAACTGCTTCTCGGTACGGAGGATAAGGGATTCGAACCCTTGCACGATGTTACTCGCCTAACGGTTTTCGAGACCGTCCCCTTCAGCCAAACTTGGGTAATCCTCCCTCTACATTCCATCTACAAATGAACATGTAATGAATCAATAGATAAAAAGCCTAGACCCTTACACAACAAGGATTCTAGGCTCTGTCTAACTAAATTATTTAGTTTCACGGTGTAAAGTAACTTTTCTTTCACGTGGGCAATATTTTTGTTTTTCTAAACGATCAGGATTGTTACGTTTATTTTTATTTGTTAAGTAGTTACGTTCTTTACAAGAAGTACACTCTAAAGTGATGTTTACGCGCATGTTTTCCCCTCCTACTAATAATTGATCTTTCCAAGAGATTTCTTAGACTTGAATATCATACCATTTTTTTTGTCATTTGACTACCCTTTTGGGCAAATTTGTAAAGTAGTTCTACTTTACAAATTTTATTTTTTGTACATTTCCATATACGCTTCTAAAACTTCTTTGGCAATCGTTTGATTTGGTTTGGAAGATTCATCATTTAAGTGTGGTAAAACAACGCTAATTGCAATTTCAGGATTTTCGTACGGCGCATAAGCCACCAAGTTACTATTAACCGTTGTATGGTTTACTCCATTAGCATCTGTTGCTTGCGTTTCGGCGGTCCCTGTTTTAGCAGCAATCGAAAACTTGTCTGATTTTAAACCACGTGCAGTTGTAAAAGGACTAGTTCCATTTACCACATTATAGAAACCTTGTTGAAGAATTCCTATCTGGTCTTCAGAAATATTCACCTTATTCAAAACTTTTGGTTCAATTTCTTTTAAAATTTTTCCTAAAGCTCCATTTTCATCATTGCCATAGATTCCTTCTACCACATGGGGTTGCACGCGGATACCATTATTTGCGACAGTGGAAACGTACTGTGCTAATTGTAACGCGCTATAGGTATCATATTGTCCAAAAGATAGGTCAAGAAGATTACCGCCTTGTGGCGCAGAAGACGAATCCTTAAAGTCCTTGTTTTGAATTCCTGTTGTTTCTCCTGGTATATCAATTCCAGTTTTCGTTCCCATACCATATTCTGCAAAAGCTTTTCTTAATTCTTTAAAGACAGTGTCATCTCCTACTTCATAAGGGAAAATCATATTGGGATAATAATTCACACCCATCATTTTAAAGACTAATTTCATCATATAGGCATTCGAAGAATATTCTAACGCTTGCTCCGCAGTTAATTGCATGGTTGTTCCGCCAGAAGCATTCCACCAAGAAGCTTTTGGATTACTACCTGCTAGTAAAATAGCTTCATCTGTTAAAACGTCATTGCCTTTAATGACGCCTGTTTCATAACCAGCTGTTAAAGTACCTGCTTTCACAACTGATCCAGGAACTTCAGAATTCAAAATAGGTGCTAAAGGATTAGGTGTGACTTCCCCAGTTGCTAAATCATGATGAAATCCGGACATCGCTAAAATAGCACCTGTTTGAGGGTTCATAGCAACGACATATGCATTTTCTGAGTATGGTCCAATGGTTTTGACTATTTGTGAATAGTTTCGTTGTAAAATTTCATCAACTTTGTTTTGGAAATTTGAATCAATCGTTAATTTTAAGTTGGAACCTTTTTCCCCTTTGGAAATTGGGGTTTGTGAAACAATCTTTCCGTTATTGTCTAAAACGACTTCTGATTTTGCTTTTTTACCTTGTAGAACGTCTTCATATTGTTTTTCTAAATAGCTAGTCCCAACACGGTCATTTCGTGCATAGCCTTTTTTCAAATATTCATCGACTTCTTCGGCTGGCAATCCTTGTTTTTCAGTTGAAACGGTGCCCAACAGGCTACGTAATGCACCACTTTGAGAATAATCACGCGTCCAATCAGTCCCTGTTGAAACACCAGATATTTCCGCTGTGTGTTCACCAATTGTCGCAATTTCACCTTCTGTTACCCCTTCATTCTTGATGAAGACCGTGTTCATTTGTGACGCGGCATTCATTCGTTTAAAAATCGTCACTGCTTGTAAGGTTCGGTCATCAAACGCAATTTCTTCAGGGGTGACTTTTTCAACGGCTTTGGCATATAATGTGCCTTCGTCCGTAATTTTGTTGCCTTTTTCATCTTCTTTATCTTGATCGGTTAAACGGGCTTGGGCTGCTTTTAAATTTTCAGGATTCGCTAACCAATAATCTTTTTTATCACGGTCCGTTAAGTTTGGATCAACTGGAACATTAATAAGTTCGTTGACTTTATTCGCAATCGGTAAAATATCTTTTCCTTCAATGTTTTTTCCTCGTGTGTAAGTGATTGCTAAATTGGCTTT
The DNA here is from genome assembly GCF_050533535.1 of Enterococcus sp. DIV2453a. Lineage (NCBI taxonomy): Bacteria > Bacillati > Bacillota > Bacilli > Lactobacillales > Enterococcaceae > Enterococcus > Enterococcus sp. DIV2453a. The sequence continues at coordinate 2,332,990 of NZ_CP172899.1, forward strand.
GTTAGAAACCAAGACTTTTCCTTGTGAATCATAAATTTGTCCTCGAGGGGATGGTGTCGTGATTTGTAGTGAAGAATTGGCAGTGATTTTTTTGTTAAACTCTTCTCCTTCTACAATCTGTAAATACCCTAAACGGACAATTAATGAAACAAATAAAGTGAATATCACAAAAAATAATAAGTTCAATCGAAAAGGAATATGTGGCTTTCTACCTCGTTGACTCTTTGCTGCGGCATCTGTTTTTTTTATTTTATCTATAAATGAGTTTTTCTTCATACCTCTAGTCCCTTCACTAAAAAGTTTCGCATTCTCATTGTAACAAAAATTAGTCAAAAAATCAGGATTATTCCTAGCTCTAAGGAAATATTTAATTATTTTGTTGTTGAAAAAAGTCAAAAGGACTTCTGAATTCAGAAGTCCTTTTGACTTTTTCTCTTTTTTTAACGGCTGTAATTGTGAACTTCAGCAGCCATGCTGTCAATGAAAATTGATAAATCTTCGACAGAAGTTTCTTTGCTTCCATAACGACGGACGTTCACCGTTGCATCTTCCATTTCTTTGTCCCCGACCACTAATTGATAAGGTACTTTTTGTGTTTGAGAGGCCCGAATTTTGTAGCCCATTTTTTCGTTACGATCATCGACTTCAACACGTAAGCCTTGTGCTTGTAAACGTTCTTTGATTTCATAAGCATACTCAGAATGCGCTTCTACAGAAACTGGGATAATAGTTGCTTGAATTGGTGCTAACCAAGTAGGGAAAGCGCCTTTGTAAACTTCTGTTAAGTAAGCCACAAATCGTTCCATTGTTGAGACGATACCACGGTGGATAACAACTGGGCGATGTGTATTTTCACCATCTTCGCCAACATAAGTTAAGTCAAAACGTTCTGGTAATAAGAAGTCTAATTGGATGGTTGATAATGTTTCTTCCATTCCTAAAGCTGTTTTTACTTGAACATCTAACTTCGGACCGTAAAAGGCAGCTTCACCTTCTGCTTCAAAGTAATCTAATTCTAATTCATCCATGGCAGCTTTTAACATCGCTTGCGCTTTTTCCCACATCGCATCATCATCAAAATATTTGTCTGTATTATTTGGATCACGATAGCTTAAGCGGAAACGATAATCCGTAATGTTAAAGTCAGCATAGACTGCCACCATTAACTCCAAAGTACGTTTAAATTCGTCTTTAATTTGGTCAGGACGAACAAAAGTATGGCCATCGTTTAAAGTCATTTCACGAACACGTTGTAACCCTGATAATGCGCCAGATTTTTCATAGCGGTGCATCATCCCTAATTCAGCGATTCGAATTGGTAATTCGCGGTAACTATGAATGTCATTTTTATAAACCATCATATGGTGTGGACAGTTCATTGGACGTAATACCAGCATTTCGCCATCGCCCATATCCATTGGTGGGAACATATCTTCATGGTAATGATCCCAGTGACCAGATGTTTTGTATAATTCCACATCTGCCATAATTGGTGTATACACATGTTGGTAACCTAAGCTAATTTCTTTGTCCACAATATAACGTTCAATTGTACGACGAATGGTTGCGCCTTTTGGTAACCAGAAAGGTAACCCTGAACCAACTTCTTGTGAAACCATAAATAAATCTAATTCTTTTCCTAATTTACGGTGGTCACGTTCTTTGGCTTCCTCGCGCATTTTGATAAATTCTTTTAAATCTTTTTTATCGAAAAAGGCAGTGCCGTAAATCCGTTGCATCATATGATTGTCAGAGTTTCCGCGCCAATAAGCACCAGCTACTGAAAGTAATTTAAAGACTTGAATCCGTCCTGTTGAAGGGACGTGAACACCACGACATAAATCAACAAAATCGCCTTGATCATAGACAGTGATGATTTCATCTTCTGGTAAATCTGTAATTAATTCAACTTTGTAAGGATCATCAGCAAATAATTCTAACGCTTCTGCACGTGAGATTTCTTTACGAACGATTGGGTTATTTTCCTTCACAATTTTCATCATTTCGGCTTCAATTGCAGGTAAATCTTCCGCTGTCACAGGGGATTCCCCATTATCTGTATCATAGTAGAACCCAGAATCAATCGCAGGACCTACGCCAAATTTAATGTTAGGGAAAAGACGACGTAAGGCATTAGCCATTAAATGAGCTGACGAATGACGTAAAATTCCTAAAGCATCTTCATGATCAGGCGTCACGATTTCAAGCGAACCATCTTCTACGATAGGACGATCTAAATCGATTAAAACACCATTGAATTTACCAGCTAAAGCTTTTTTGGCTAAACTGTTGCTAATACTTTTAGCAACATCAAATGTTGTAACCCCAGAATCAAACGGTTTGACAGCGCCATCTGGAAAAGTAATGTGAATAGACATAATAAAATTCTCTCCTTTTAATTTTTTTGATTTGAAGCGTTTCATTGTGTTCCTGTTTTTCACAATGAAACGAAACAGCCACCTGTTCCCCTTGTTAAAAAACAAAAAGTCCTAGTATTCTAACGAATACTAGGACGAAAATATCGTGGTTCCACCTAATTTTGAACACAAATAATCTGTGTTCCTCTAGCGTGTTAACGGTGCGACCGCCTTTGTTTCAACAAAGGTTTCGAAAGTGGTCATCCCTTGTGCCAATCTGGAAAATTTTCAGCCAAGATTTTCCTCTCTAATAGATCGCGGGCAAGTTCAGTTGTCTTTCTCATCAATCATTTATGCACTTATTTAACCACTTATTTTCAGAAAAAGCAAGTGATTCAACAGAAATTCTCTGAAAACTTATTTTTTCCATTCGCCGCCTTGTGCATAGCGGTCTTTTTTCAATTCATTGACAATCACATGGATATTCTCTTTTGGTGCACCAGCATTTTTTGACACAGCTTCTGTAATATCTTTGACCATATTAGTTAACTGTTCTTCTGTGCGGCCTTCAATTAATTCTACATGTACAAATGGCATCTTCGTTCCCCCAATTTAAATTGCTTGTTCTGTTTGTATCATAGAGCGGGTTATGACGCTTGTCAATAAAAAATAGCCTATGTTCAGTAAAAGCTAAGATAGCTTTATTGATAAACAATTAATTATTATTTTCTGCTAAGTATTCTTCTAACGTTAGACTCGCTTTTTGAATCTCTAGTGCTGCTTTTTTACCCACATATCGATAATGCCAAGGTTCATAACTAACACCCGTAATTTCCACTTTGTCTGAAGGATAACGAAGAATAAATCCATATTTATAGGCGTTCTTTGCCAACCAAGCGTAGACTTCTTCGTCAGTAGATCGCTTACTTTGCGCATTTATATCCACTGCTAAACCTACTTCATGTTCACTAGTTCTCGGCACTGCTACCCAACTTTCAGCTGTTTCAATCGCTTCTTGTTCGCTGAATCCTTGATCTTGAAAAGCCTGTACTTTTTCTGCCATAATTTCTTTTTGCTCTTCATTTGTTCGATAACTAGAAGTGACTTCAAGATAGAAGCCTTGTCTTTTGGCATCTTTAAACATCCTGTTCAAAGCTGGATAAATTCGTTTATCCACTGCCTGTTTGTTAGGTAATTTTTTTAATTGGATTTGATAATCTTCAGGAATCTGATGCGTTTGATTTACTAATAATAATTTCCATGATTGATCGCCTTCTTCAGGAGAACTCATTTTTTCCTCTTCCTCTAAACTGAGGGCTTGCTCATTTCCTATTGAAACTATTTTTTTCTCAGCAACTTGTTTAACAGCCATTCCCACAATAAAAAGCCCTAAAATAGCGACACCAATTGTAACTTTAAATTTCATTTTTATTTCTCTCCTCTTTACTTACTTAACAAAATTAGTATAGCAAGCTAGTAAAAAGGAGCCTTCTTTTTTTTCGCAAGAATTTCTAACGATTTTCTTACAAAATCGATAAAGAAATCATAAAGGTAGTTTTTTCATTTTCGCTTTCAGCTGAAAGCACCCCGCCATGCAGCTCCACAATTTTTTTAGCAACCGCTAAACCTAGTCCTGCGCCTCCTCGGTTTGTTTGACGGGCAGTATCTAATCGGAAAAATTGTTCAAAAATTCGGGCTAATTTTTCTGGTGGAATAGTAGGGCCATGATTTGTAAAATAAATATTTACTCGTTGATTTTCATTATCAACTTTAGTGGAAAGAGAGATGGTTGTTCCTGCATAGCTGTAGTTAATGGCATTTTGAACTAAGTTATCAAAAACTCTTTGCATTTTATCGACATCAAGATGAATAGACAAAGCCTCAGTAAAATCTGTTTCAATAGTTAACTGTTTTTGTTTCAACATAGGTAAAAATTCATAACTTACTTGATTTAACATACGATCCAAGCGAACACTCGTCGGTTCTAATTCAATATTCGAGAGATTAAATCGAGCTATTTCAAAAAATTCATTAATCAACTCTTCTAAATGCTCTGCTTTTTCTAATGAAATAGCTAAATATTTTTCTCGTAATTGCGTCGAAATTTCCAGTTCATCATGAAGAAGTGTTAAATAACCAATGACTGATGTTAAAGGCGTTTTTAAATCATGTGCTAAATAAACAATCAAATCATTCTTTCTTTGCTCAGCTTCCTTCGCTTGTTGCTGGCGTAAGTTAACTTCTTGACGGATTTGATTCAACTCTTTGTCAAACTCCATTAAATTTGCTGACAAGGCTATCGGTTCTTCGGAATTCTGATAGAGTTTCCCTGTTGCCTCCAATACTTCTGTTAATTGATTGATGCTTTGCAACCATATCCGAAAAAGAATGATTACTGAACCACCTAGAATTACTAAGCTAATTAAATAAACGTAGTTCTCCTCAATTCCTTTGGCTAAAAGGTAGAGTGGATCTTCCATGCCCCATCTACGTAATCCAAACAAAAAATTACTAAAAAAATACAAGACTGCTGATAACGCCAATATTCCCAAACTAAAAAACAAAAACTTTGTTAGTAGTTGTTTAATCATTCGTTCTTTAAATTGCTGTTTTCCTGTTTTTTTCTTTTCAGTCAATTTTATACCCCACTCCCCAAACAGTTTTAATAAACTTTGGCTTCCTTGGTGGTTCTTTTAATTTTTCCCTTAAACGGCCAATATGTGCCATCACGGTATTTCCATTGTTTTCCAAATATTTTTCACCCCAGATTTCTTCAAACAATATCTCTGCTGGGACTACTTCTCCCTGACGTTCTGCTAAATACCAAAGAATTGAAAATTCTAATGGCGTTAAAAATATATCCTCCCCGTATAGTTTACTTGTATGATGTATTTTATTTATCACCAAACCATGAATATCTATTTCTGTTCCTTCTGTTTCTTGTTGTAGACTCGCCTGTGAATTATATTTACGAAAACGTCTTAGTTGTGTTTTAATACGTGCGACTACTTCCAATGGATTAAACGGCTTTGTAATATAATCATCAGCGCCTAAAGTTAGCCCAGTAATTTTATCAATGTCCTCAATTTTAGCGGTTAAAAGAATAATAGGGAAAAAATATTTTTCCCGTGCTTTTTTAACCATTTGAAAGCCATCAATATCTGGTAACATTACATCAAGTACCGCTAAATCGAACTGATTATTTGCCATTGATTCCAGAGCAGGTTTCCCTCGATAAAATTTTTCTACTTCATAACCGTCACTCGTTAAATATACTTCCAGCAAATCAGCTATTTCTTGTTCATCATCTACTAATAAAATTCTTTCTGCCATGGTTTTGCTCCTTGCTTGTCCATTTATAAATTATCTATTCAACTAAAACAGCACCAAAAAGACTGCTCATTTGCCCTTTTGGTGCTGTAAATAATCATTTATACTTCTTCGCCGTAATCCACAGGTTTATCAAATTCACCTGGTGCATCATCATAGATATGTCCGTAAATAATTACCGGCATTCCGTCATAGGATACGTCAAAGATTTTTGAAACTTCTGTTCCTGGCGTATTGATACAGCCATTACTACCAGCATCGGTTTTAAAGGCTTCTTTATCGCCGTACTTATCCAATTTATGGTCGGAGTCATGAATCCCAATTTGTGTGACAACGCCCCCTTGACTTAATAACGGCATCCAATATTTTACTGGCACACTGTATCGAGAACCATCAAGCATTTGACCTTCTAAATTCACATCGGTTGTCCGATATAAAATTGTATGGAATCCTGGTACTGTTGCAGTTCCTTTGTTATATCTGCCAGTAATGACATCTGTGGTGACTATTTTTTTGCCATCAATGAAACAATACATTTTTTGATCTTTTAAATCAATTTCAATGTAATTATTGGCAATTTTACTATTTTCTTTGGTATCGCCAACCAACGGAGCAGTGATTGCATTCGTTTGTTCTTGGCTATTCAGCGCGTTTACTAGTAGTTCTTGCGTTTTGGCCCCATCAATCGACCAGCCATAACTTCCATTGTTTTTAAAACGACGTGTCGTGCCGTGAACATCTGTAAATAAAACTGGTTGATTAGCAGAACCATATGTTGTTTCTAATTGTGTCACCCAAGTAGTTAGTTTTTCTTTGTTGATTGTGCCATCATCATTCAGCACGTTTTGAATTTGTGTTTTATCAAAGGCTACTTTTTCACCATTAATATCAACTGTAATTGTTTTATTTAACTTGTTATTGAGCGTTGTCAATGTTGCCTTTAACGTTTGATCCTCTTTTGTAATTTCAGGGGCTTTATAAAAATCTTTGGCATTGTATTGATAGTTGCCTTTTCCCGCTTCAACATCCGCAATAATCTGCTGATTTAAGCGCTGTGTGTCCACTACTGTGCCTTGTTCTTCGGGAACAATTTCAAAAGTGCCATTGCCTCGACGGATACTCGCATTTTTGCTTGGTTTCCCCTCTGAAAAACTCAAAGTTGCTAATTTGGCTTCTAGTTCTTTTTTGAATGCCTCGTTTAACGGTAGCTTCACCTTGCTACTGTGTAAATGGTCTTTTAAAAATTTTTGATCCAATTGGTATTTTTTAGGAAGTTGAATTTTTTCTTCTTTTGTCCCCGTTTGAACCACAACTTCTTCGGTTTGATTAACTTGCGCTAATTTTTCTTCCGCTGCATTTACATTTAACCAGCCTACAGAAACTCCATTTACTTTTGTAGTTGGTAAAAAGTGACTTTGAAAATAAACATAGCTGCCCCCAGCAACCAGAGCTAGTCCAACCAAAGAAGTAATAATTACTTTCTTTTTATTATTTTTTCCTGATTTTTGACGACGTGTATTACGCACTTGCATTTCTTCTTTTTTCATTTGTTCATCCTTTATATCAATAATTTTAGGTTTATTTCTTAGAGTCTAGGCAACAAACAACTGCGGTGATCTACAATCAAAAAAACTTCCCTTTCTCTCGCAGATTAATTTTTTCAATTATACACTATTTTTACGTTGTTTTCAGCTTATTTTCCTTGTAAATCCTTTAATCTTAAAGAATTTGTATACTCTGTGACTTTTTTTGCTTCTTGTAAATGATACGTAAACTGGGCCATTTTAGCAAAATCCTGAGCGACGACGTCAAAAAAGGCTTGTGTCTTTATTAAGCTGTTCCAACAAGCTTCTTTACTAGAAAAATCCAGCAACGATGCTAATTGATCCATCGTGTCAGGAGTGACATAATTTTTCAGATACTTAAATTGTTTCCCAACAGAAATTGGCTCCGGTTCCTGCCAAGCCGCTTGCCAAGAAAGCAAGCGCAACAGTTCCTGCTGACAATATTCATAGAGATGTGTGACAGCGTAAAATAGTTCATTCCGACAAAGCCCCTTAACTACATACGTACTAACCCACCAAAATTCATTGCAACAATCGTTAAATTGCTGCTGATTCGGAACTGTTACTGTATAATTTTTATCAGATGCTACAGGTAAAGGTGGCAAATTTTCATCTTTGTCTAACAAGATAATTGCTAAAGAATCGCCTTCATGCCAATTGTCTTTTTCTGCGAGAGGACACAACGTTAAATCGATACGTTGACCATCTTCAAATAACATTAAAAATGTTTCCCGCGTCTTCGGTTCTGTGGGAAATAAGGTCATTTCCTTGGGACGTTGCATAATTAATGGTTGACCAAATTTTGCTGTCCACGTTGCTGTTTCAAAAAACTCAGCACATGGTTCTACAATATAAACAATGTCGAAATCTTGAAAACTATCTTTTGGCGCTTTCACATTCGTACGAGAACCCACCATTCCCACGGCTCGAATGTGTTCTTCTTGTTTTGCTACATCCATAATAAGTTGAAACATTTCTTCTTCTGTACGCATTCACTCGCTCCCTCTCTTCAAAAGTTTCTATTAAAACATAGATTTTTTTATAAGTCTTTTGTTTTCTATCGCTTTTTCTATGGTACTTCGTATACACTAACATTACAAGGAGGGATGTTTCATGCATTGGTTAAAAATAACAAGTTTATCCATTGTCAGTTTTGGCTTTTGTATTCTTTTGATTTTAGGTCTACTTATTTTTACTGGCAAAAATACGCAACCCACCGATAAACCAGATGCTATTTTAATTTTAGGGGCCCGTGTTTTAGGGACGTCTAAAGAAACCGCACTGCCCAGCCGTGTTTTGCAAGCTCGGTTAGATGTGGCTATCCCCTATATTAAACAACACCCCGAGACACCCGTTATTGTTAGCGGAGGGCAAGGAGCAGATGAGCCGGCTACGGAAGCCGCGGTTATGAAACAATACTTGCTAAATAAGGGTGTTCCAGAAAAACAGATTCTCTTAGAAAATCGTGCCACACGCACCAAAGAAAATATTGTCAATTCACAAAAACTCCTTTCTTTTAAACGGCTAGTGATTGTTACTAGTGACTTTCACATGTATCGCTCGCAACTTTTAGCCAAGCGAGCAGGCATCTCAAATGTTTCAGGCATCACTGCGGCTTCTTCTTTTCCAAAAGATATCAAAAATTTTGGTCGAGAGCTGCTTTCTTTAGGCTATGCCTTACTCTTTGATTGGTAAAAGAGCGTCCTTCGCAAGACCATTTTGCGAAGGACGCTTTTATATTCTGTGGATTTGCTCACTTTTGTTCTCTTCTTCTTGTGTTTAAATTATAAAAATGATAACATATCTTTGTTAGCGCTTACAAATAATATTTATTTTATAGGAGGAGAAAGTTATGGGGCATCAATTGAGCACTCATTTTTTTAACAAGAAAACAGGGATTATTTCAACTTTTTTAAGTTTGATACTTTTAGTCGGTGGTTTACTGTTTGCACTACCTGCATTTGAAGTACAAGCAGCATCAACTGTTACACCTAAAACAGTCATGTATGTAGAAGTAAACAACCACGATTTTAACAATGTGGGAAAATATACTTTAGCTGGAACCAATCAACCTGCTTTTGATATGGGGATTATTTTTGCAGCCAATATTAATTATGATACGGTCAATAAAAAACCTTACTTATATCTAAATGAACGGGTCCAACAAACTTTAAACGAAGCTGAAACACAAATTCGTCCAGTTCAAGCACGCGGCACTAAAGTCCTATTGTCTATTTTAGGCAACCATGAAGGCGCTGGCTTTGCTAACTTCCCAACTTACGAAAGTGCGGATGCCTTTGCAGCTCAATTAGAACAAGTCGTTAATACGTATCATTTAGATGGTATTGATTTTGATGATGAGTATGCTGAATACGGAAAAAATGGAACGCCTCAACCAAATAATTCTTCGTTCATTTGGTTACTTCAAGCCTTAAGAAATCGCTTAGGCAATGATAAATTAATTACTTTTTATAATATTGGACCAGCGGCTGCGAACTCTTCTGCTAATCCTCAAATGAGTTCTTTAATTGATTATGCTTGGAACCCTTATTATAGTACCTGGAATCCGCCACAAATTGCGGGGATGCCTGCTTCTCGTTTAGGTGCTTCTGCCGTTGAAGTTGGTGTCAATCAAAATCTAGCTGCGCAATATGCTAAACGTACGAAAGCGGAGCAATATGGTATTTATCTAATGTATAACCTCCCAGGAAAAGATTCATCTGCGTATATCTCGGCGGCGACACAAGAACTTTATGGTCGAAAAACGAACTATTCACCAACTGTTCCAACACCTTAATATTATCTCGTGTCTACAAGCGCCAACATGTAAAGAGTTAAAAGCCAGCTTACTACAAGCTGGCTTTTTGGTATCTTGAGCGAATCGTTTTACACAAAAAAAGACCCGCCCTTTGGGTAAGGACGGGAAAGGAGTTAAAAATGAAAAAGTGTTTTGTGTTGTTAAGGTTGTTTGTTGATATGCTTATATCTTACAAACTAAATGTGAAGATTTTGTGATCATTTCATTCTTATTTTGCTACTTTTATAGGAATTAAATAGATTGCCACGAGACTATCTTTAGTTGCCTTGTGCATCCGTTATTCTGACTGCTCCTTGTGGTGTTACTCTGAAAAAACCGACAGTCCCAGTCCCTCCATTTGCAACCATCTGTTTCGATTGGGCTCTAAAAAAGAAGTCATTTCCATTCATACCAAAAAATCCAAGGTTCGTATCATCATTTTCTGCATCAGTCAGTGTACTTCTGATACATGCCTCTGCTTTTTCTTGTGTATCGATGATTTTTGCCTCTTCATTTTGGTCTTGAATTTCCTCTTCAGAAGAACGATAGTAATACTCTTCCGCAGGATAATTTCCACTATCTTGAGTAATTAACAATCGTGGTTTCGTCTTATCCGATTGGTCGCCGTTAGGATTTTCAACACCAATTTTATATAATAATAACGCAGCACCAGTAGGCCCCCACCTAATACTTAAGCTTGTAATTGGTCGCGACTCATCAGTAGGTGAATCCTTCGTAATCATTCCTCCGGTATTTGTACTACCATCAGGATGAATGATCAAACTCTCTCCTTTACCATTTTTCCATGTTCCAACTAAAGTAGTAAAATCGCCAGCATTAATCGCTGTAGTATCTAAATCAGCTACAGTTAGCTGACTATTGTTTTCATCAGCTGTCGGCTCTTCATTTTTCACTGATTCGTTAGACTCGACACTGCTGCTCGCTTGTTCGTTTGTCTTATCAATTGTTTCACTTGTTTTTTCATTCGTCTCTTCAACTTTAGAGGATGCCTCAGTTGAAGCGGTTACTTTCTTTTCTTTTGGTTCCCGACAAGCAGTTAATGATAAAACCGCTAGCCCGACAAAAAACGCTAGCATTCCCTTTTTCACGCCTATTCACCCCGTTCAATGATCTATCTTACTAGACTATTGTACTATTAATTCAACTGTTTAGACAAATATTTATGGAACAGACAAAAGTTGAACCTGTCATTGAATGCTTTGTGTCACATGGACTTATCAATCAACTTTCTTTTTTCTATATATTATATGAAAAAAAAAGAGCCTGGGACAAAAATCACTTTGGATTTTTGTCCCAGGCTTAAAAATTGATAAACGGCGGGAACAGAAGCAACTCCTTCGGAAATAAGCCGAAATTCTCCAAAAATTATAGAACAATTTTCGGAAATTCCTTCTTATTTCTCGGAGTTAAACGCTTCTGTCCCGACCTCTTTCTAAATCTTAAAACAAACGAACAAATGGATTATTCAGGTAAATCTACATTATGATGAACTTTTTGAACATCTTCTAAATCTTCTAAAACGTCTAACATTTTTTCAAAGTTCGCCAAATCGTCGCCTTCTAATGTTACTTCGTTTTGTGGAACCATTTCTAACTCAGTAACCGTGAATTCTTCAATGCCTTTTTCTTTTAACGCTTCTTGTGCATGGTGGAAATCTTCTGGTTCTGTGTAAACGATAATTTGACCGTCTTCTTCAACAACATCGCGAACATCAATGTCTTTTTCCATTAAGTATTCTAAAATTTCATCCGCATCGTCACCAGCAAAGCCAATGATACCTGTATTATCAAACATGTAGGAAACAGCACCGCTGACACCCATGTTTCCGCCGTTTTTACCAAATGCGGCCCGCACATCTGCTGCTGTTCGGTTCACGTTGTTTGTTAAAGCATCAACAATGACCATTGAACCATTTGGCCCAAATCCTTCATAGCGTAATTCAGAATATTGTTCATCTGCTGAACCTTTTGCTTTTTCAATAGCGCGATCAATAATATGTTTTGGTACATTGTATGTTTTGGCGCGTTCGATTACAAACCGTAATTTTTGGTTTGCATGAGGATCAGGGTCTCCTGACTTCGCTGCTACGTAAATTTCAATCCCGAATTTTGCATAAACACGGCTATTGTTTGCGTCTTTGGCAGCTTTTTTCTCTTTAATATTTGCCCATTTACGGCCCATATTCTCACTTCGCTTTCTCTGATTTGTTGTTAGTATCTTATCCCTTGTTTATTATACTGGGGAAACTGATTTTTGTTAAGTATTTTTTAGGTATCTGGCGAAAATCGTAAGGGAAACCGACCAAAATTTTGTTCTTTTAAAGAAGAATCTCCCATCTGGTATAGTTGATTGGCGCGAATATCTAACGAAAGCATTGCGCGGTTTTCTTTAGATACTTTGGAAATTACCGGCAATTGAATCTGTGCTTTGGTTTCTTTTAGATAAGCTTGTCCCTTTGACGTAAATCCTAGCACATGGAGATAACTGTTTTGCCAAACAGTTTCAACTTCTTCTTTGGTCATATTTAACAATATATAGGTTGCTAATCGTTGCAATCTTGTCCAAGTATAACGCTTCGTTTTCATACGTTCCATTAATTCGTGAAAAGAACCTGCTGCTTGGATTTGATCTTTTAGTCGATATTCAAGTCCTTCCGTCATTTGGTAAATGGCTTGTAACTCTTCTAACGAGGATTGAACAATTTTATACTTTAGGAAGGGCCAATAGTTTTCCCATGAAATCATTGTCTGTGTTTGTAAATGTTGTGCGGTTATAGAAGGAACCGTTGGCAGCACTTGCGTTATTTCTTGTTGAAAAACACTTTGCCTAATCGCCGTGGCGCTAGCAACTTTCCCAGAAATCGTTGCATCATGAAAGCCCGCTTGTTTTCTAGCAATTGGGTAGAGCGTCATCGGGGTTGGATACGTGGCATTTTCCTTTGCATAACTCATCCCCAAAATATGATTAGGCGAAGAAAAATCAAACCTGCTTTCAGGATATACTTGACGAAAAACAGCAGTCATTTTTTGTGGATAACTCAATTGTTTGTCTGTCAATGCGTGGAACGTTTGATCAATTAAGGATTGATTTTCTTGGACAAACTGGCCGAAAGCCGCATAATCAATTGCGCTTGTACTATCTGTTCCAAAACATAAGCTCTCACATTGCAACGCCTGCAATAACTTTATACCGCCTTTGGCAAAGTAATCCGCAGACTGTACCGACCAAGCTGTCGGCAATTCAATGACTAAATCCACACCATTTTGCAAAGCTTCTTCTGCTCTGGCCCACTTATCTAGTAAGGCTGGTTCTCCTCTTTGTAAAAAATTTCCACTCATTATAGCAATCACTACTTCAGCTCCGCTTTGTTGGCGAGCTTGTTGGGCATGATAGCGATGTCCATTATGAAAGGGATTATATTCCACGATAATGCCACAGGCTTTCACTCTAGCCACCTCCGTTATAAAAAAATGGACTTATCAGCAAAGAGACAAACGTTTTTAAGCGCTGTCCCAAGCTCATAAGCCAAATCTTATTAATCTCTTTGACAAACAAAGAACCAGCGTTCACTTGTTTCAGTTGGTGCTTCATCTGTAAAATCTGCATAAACTTTGACATTCATGAAACCAGCACTTTCTAACATTCGTAGATAGTTATCTAACGAATAGGTTCGTTCTTGATGCAATTCATCATACCGAACAAAGTGTTCATCTGTTTCCTGTTCTTTCACAAAAAATGTTAAGAAATGTTCGATGCTGTGTTCTTTTTCACCAGCGTAACTATCCCATAGAAAAGCAAATTCTTCTGTTTGATAATGATAGCTATATTCTGGAAAAACTGAATCAATTTTGTAAGTAGAATGAACATCAAAAATGAACGTTCCTTCCTCTTCTAACGCTTGATAAACTTCATCGAACACTTGTTGTACTTCTTGGCGATTAGCCATGTAGCACAGTGAATCAGAAAAACAAGTGATGGCTTGGTATTGTCCCACTTCAGATAAATCTAGCATATTTCCCTGAACAAATTGAACTGGCACTTCTTCTTCAAAAGCTCGTTCACTAGCAATCATCAACATTTCTTCTGATAAGTCTAAGGCTGTCACATCGTAACCACTTTTTGCAAAATCAACTGCTAAAGCGCCTGTACCACAAGCCATTTCAAGAATTTGTTGGGTTCCTTGTGGGAGATGACGATTGGAAAAATCCAACCATTTTTGGTATAGGCTTTCGTCCATCACTTCGTCATAGACGAAAGCAAACGTTTCATAGGCCATTTTAGTCGACCCAAGCGCTTAGATCAACCATTGGGGCATCTGACCATAATTTTTCTAAGTTGTAAAAGGCACGTTCTGAAGATTGGAATACATGGACAATAACATCGCCTAAATCGATTAAAATCCATTTTCCGCCTTCTTTACCTTCCACACGCTTGACTTCTACTTGATTTTTGGCTTCTTGTTCGTTAATTTCATCAACAATCGCATTGATTTGACGTTCACTATTGGCTTGGCAAATTAAAAAATAATCTGCTAATAATGAAATCTCTCTTACGTCTAATGCGACAATTTCTTCTGCTCGTTTTGAATCTGCTGCTTTGACAGCAATTTCTAAAATTTTCTGGCTATCTATGATAGTTCCCTCCTAGTAATTCTTTCTTCTTTTATTTTTGATTAACGACCCATTGATTGTAGGTCTCTAACGTTTTTGGATAAATTTTATGTTCTTGTTCAATCAAATGTAACAAGGTATGTTTCGTTTCATAAGCAACCGCTGCATCTAAGTCAACAAGGGCAATTTCACGGGCTTCTTTCACACCTGGAAAATCACGTCCTGGTTCAATGTAATCTGCGACATAAATAATTTTATCTAGCAAGCTCATCTTAGCAGCCCCAGTTGTATGCACACGAATTGCCTGCAAGATTTCTTCGTCATCAATGGCTAATTCCCGTTGAACAATATCCGCCCCAACTAAGCCATGCCAAATTTCATTGCCATAGTTTAATAAAGCCAAATCAAAACCATCTCGGCGAATAATCAACTCGAATTCATCGTTTGGACGTTCTTTGGCGTAATCATGCGTCAAAGCAGCAATACTGGCTTTCGCTTCATCGGCACCATATTTCGCTGCCAAGGCCACAGCTGTTTCCTCGACTCCTAACACATGGCGAAAGCGACGTTCACTCATTTGCATTTGAACTTTTTGCATTAATAATTCACGTTGTGCAGCATCATAATTTGTTATCCAGCTCATCTTGATACAGTCCCTTCTCTTGAATATAGTTTATCACATTCTCTGGAAGAAGATAGCGTGTTGAGCAACCACTTTTGACTTTTTGTCTAATCAAAGTGGAACTAATCGCCATCTGCGGAACATCGACCCAAATAATTGGATAGGTAGATTCCGTTGGATAATTAGGACGCCGAATGCCGACAAATTGAACTAAATGGAGTAAGTCATCAATCCGATGCCATTTGGGCAAGTATTCCACCATATCTCCACCAATTATAAAATAATAATCAGTATCTGGATTGGCTTCTTTTAAAGCTTTCATCGTATCATACGTGTAACTTTTGCCTTTGCGAATTAATTCAATTGGCTCAATATCTAAGCAGGGATTATCAGACACCGCTAGTTCTAACATTGCTAACCGATGTTCGCTGCTAATTGTTTTCTTTTCGTCTACATGTGGTGGTAAGTACGTAGGCATTAAGTAAACTTTGTCCAAACCTAGTTGATTTTGAACTTGATCGGCCATGACAAGATGTGCTAAATGAACGGGATTAAAATTACCACCTAACAAGCCGACTTGCTTTCTTGTTTGAAAACGTAACGGTTCCTCTTGCAAGAGAACGTCCGCTCCTTGACGCGCTTGTCTTTTTTCTCCCATTGTTCATCCCTCCAATATTAAATCTCTTTGACTGCTGCTGAAATTTTTTGATATTTTTCTTTACTTGATGGCTTGAATAAGACCAACACGCGACCAATAATTTGTACCACATCGCAATGAATGGCTGCTGTTAGTTCTTCTGCAACCTCTTCTGCTACTTCATCTGTATTTTGTAATAACGTAATTTTAATCAATTCACGTTTTTCCAACGCTTCATCAATTTGTGTAATCATTGCGTCATTCAAACCACCTTTGCCTACTTGAAAAATAGGTTGTAAATGGTGTGCCTGACTACGTAAATAACGTTTTTGTTTTCCTCTAAGTTTCAAATTGTTTGCCTTCTCTCTAAAATTTAAATTAATGCTTTTCTACGTAAAACATCGACACCTTTAGGCGCCCAACCAGCGACTACACCAGGTTCTGTGACAGTAATCCAACCCAGACCAGCAAACACAATATCCGTTTTTTCTTTCACGGAAAATTCAAAGCGCACTAATTCAGGAAACTCAGCGACTTCATCGGCACGTGGAGGCTGCAATAAGCCACCAACATGTTTTTCATAAAAAGCATCGGCGGTTGCTGTTTTTGTTCGGTGTAAATTTAAGTCATTGGAAACGTAGGCAATGAAGGAACTTTTAGCACCTTGGACATAATCAAAGCGAGCCAAGCCACCTAAAAACAAGGTTTGTTCAGCATTTAATTGGTAAACTTTTGGTTTGATTTCTTTTTGCGGTGCAATAATTTTCAAGTCTTTTTTACCTAGGTAATGTGCCATTTGATGACGGTGAATAATTCCCGGCGTATCGATTAAGAAGTGGCCATCGTCTAATGGAATTTCAATTTTATCTAGCGTTGTTCCAGGAAATTGTGATGTCGTAATCACATCTTGAACACCCACTGTTTGTTGAATGATTTGATTGATTAATGTTGATTTTCCAACATTGGTCACACCTACGACATAAACGTCTCGGCCTTCACGATATTTTTCGATTGTATCTAATAACTCTTGCATTTCTTGTGGTTTCTTGCCACTTGTTAGTAAAACATCAACAGGGCGTAATCCTGCTTCATGGGCCCGTTCTCTCATCCATTGAACCATTTTAGGTTTTTTTAATGATTTAGGCAAAATATCCACTTTATTGCCAACTAACAACACAGGATTATCTCCGATAAAACGATGTAGTCCTGGAATAAGAGAGCCATTAAAGTCAAAAATATCCACTACGTTCACAATCAGTGCATCTTCTGTTCCTAAACCATTCAATAAACGTAAAAAGTCATCATCTGTTAATTGGACATCTTGAATGTCATTATAATGTCTTAAGCGAAAACAACGTTGGCAATAAACTTCCCCTGTTTCCATTCCTTTTTCGAAAGCTGTTTTTGGTGTATAGCCTAATTCATGAGGATTTTCCGTTTGGATAATCGCACCACAGCCAATACAATGAATTGCCTCTGTCATTCTAATCCGCCTCTCCATGTCATTTCTGGATGTTTTTTTGATAAGTATTTCATAATTTTCCGTTCAAAGAACCGATTGATTCTAGTATTCCAGCCATCTGTATCGACAATCGGTTGAACTAAAACATTGCGTATACCCGCTGCGTTAGCTCCCCGAATATCTGTCATAATCTGATCGCCGACCATTAACATTTCAGATGGCTTCAAGCCTAATTTTTTTTCTGCTAATTTGAAGCCACGTGCGGTTGGTTTCAAGGCACGTGCTACATAATCTAAGTCAAACTTTTCAACAACGCGTTTAATCCGGCTGTCTTTGTTGTTTGAAACAACAAGGACGGTAATTCCTGCATTTTTCATCTCTAATAACCAAGTTTTTAATTCTTCTGTTCCATCGGGATTATTCCAAGCAATTAACGTATTATCTAAGTCAGTTAGTACTGCCTTAATCCCCAGTTTTTTTAATTGTGCGGGGGTAATTTTATAAATCGCATCAATCATCCATGTCGGTTTATATTTTGAAAACATCGTGACTCCTCTCACTGACACTATGTAGTTTCTTCGATTTTAAGAGACTGAAACATAACTAAACAATTATGCTTCAGTCTCTACCTATTGTATTATACTGCATTTTGCTGAAAATTTCTATAAAGGACGGTCGTTCCTTGTAAAAGAACAAGTAAAATAAAAGAAAAAATAAAAAAAGCCACCCATCAACCCCTGAAAAGTTCGTTGATGAGTAGTAACTTCTAATATTTGCGAAAACGTTGGTATCTTTTTTCTAGTAATGTTTCCGTATCTAATTTAGCTAATTCAGTTAATTTTGAAATGAACGCTTTTTGTAACATGCGATTAATTTTTGCTTGTTCCAGAGGCTGACCGTTCATAACTTCTGGAATTACTTTATCTACAATAGCTAATTCCTTCAGCTCTGTCGCTGTGATTTTCATCAATTCTGCTGCTTCTTTCGCACGACTGCCATCTTTCCACAAAATAGAGGCGAAACCTTCTGGCGAAAGAACCGCATAAATCGTGTGTTCCAACATCCAAACTTCATCTGCGACTGCTAAAGCTAAAGCACCGCCACTACCGCCCTCACCAATGATGACTGAAATGATTGGCACTTTCAAATCAGACATCTCTAACAGGTTTTGCGCAATGGCTTCCCCTTCTCCCCGCTCTTCGGCACCAATCCCACAATAGGCACCAGCAGTGTTCACAAAGGTAATGACTGGGCGATTAAATTTTTCTGCTTGTTTCATTAAACGTAACGCTTTGCGATACCCTTCAGGATTAGGTGAACCAAAATTACGTTCAATATTTTCTGGTAGATTTCGACCTTTTTGGATACCTACCACTGTAACTGGTTTCCCTTGCAAAGTAGCAACACCACCGACTACAGCTAAATCATCGGCAAAGTAACGATCCCCATGAAATTCTAAAAAGTCCTCAAAAATTGCTTCTATATATTCTAAAGTTGTCAAACGATCTTGGGCTCTTGCCAAGGTAACAACATCATTGGCTGTTTTCTTTTCCATGTTAGCGCCACCCTTCCAAAGAATGTAAACGTAACAAGTCGCTCAATCGTTGACGCAAAAGATTTCTTGGCACAATCTGATCTACAAAACCATGTTCTAAAAGAAACTCGGCCTTTTGAAAATCATCTGGCAACTCTTGACGAATCGTTTGTTCAATTACACGGCGGCCAGCAAAACCGATTAAACTCTGAGGCTCTGCCAAAATAATATCGCCATCCATCGCAAAACTTGCGGTAACACCGCCAGTCGTTGGATCAGTCAATACCGTAAGATACAGCAAGCCTGCTTTGTTATGCCGTTGCAAAGCGGCCGAAATTTTCGCCATTTGCATCAATGAAAAAATTCCTTCTTGCATACGGGCACCACCAGATGCAGTGAAAATCACCACTGGTAAATGCTTTTCTGTCGCCCGCTCAAACAAGCGTGTGATTTTTTCACCAACAATCGTTCCCATACTGCCCATGATAAAATTAGCGTCCATGATTCCAATTGCAACAGCTTGTCCTTCAATTGTTGCTTCTCCCGTTAAGACAGCTTCATCTAGCCCAGTTTTTTCTTGCATTTTTTCAATTTTTTCAAGATAACCAGGAAAATTTAGTGGATCTTTTGTTACTAATTCACTGTCCCAATTGTGGAAACTCTTTTCATCAACGGTTATCGCTAATCGTTCCCATGCACCAATCCGAAAACTATAGCCACAATGCGGACAGATTTTTTCTGCACCCATTTCTTTTGTATACAGTGTTCGCTTACAAGAAGGGCATTTTGCCCACATATTATCTGGAACAGAAGGCTTCTTTGATGCATCATTTGCATCAGCACGATTTGGATTAATGCGAATGTAATTTTTCTTTTTAAATAATGCCATTTGCTTACTCCTCGTATTTTAGCGGCAAGAGCTCAGCTCCTTTCAAAAGATCACTGATCTTTCCAAGCAAGAGAGCTCTTGCGGCGTTCTTTCTTTAATGATTGCTTTCTGGCTCCCAATTTGGTAGAAATGTTTCTTGTAAAAAGCTTGTGTCATAGTCACCTGTCAAAACATTGTCATGTGTAATTAAATCTAATTGGAATTCGGCATTCGTAATAATACCTTCTGTTACAATTTCATTTAAAGCCCTTTGCATTTTCATCAAGGCATCAAAACGATTTTCACCATGTACGATGACTTTCGCAATCATTGAATCATAATAAGGCGGAATTGAATACCCTGAATACATAGCGCTGTCTACACGCAAGCCCATTCCACCACTAGGCAACAAGAGATTTTGAATTTTACCTGGTGAAGGAGCAAAATTAAAGGCAGGATTTTCAGCGTTAATTCGGCACTCAATCGCATGCCCAGTCATGGTAACATCCTCTTGGGTATAGCCTAAAGGTTCACCTGAAGCAATTTCTAATTGTGCTTTGACTAAATCAATCCCTGTTACCATTTCCGTAACTGGATGTTCGACTTGGATGCGGGTATTCATTTCCATGAAATAAAAGTCGCCAGCTGGATCCATCAAAAATTCAATGGTTCCGGCATTTTCATAATGCACAGCTTGTGCCGCTCGAACGGCCGTTTCGCCTAACATCTGACGCTTTTCTTCAGAAATAGCAATCGATGGTGATTCTTCTAACACTTTTTGATTATTTCTTTGTAGTGAGCAATCACGTTCCCCTAAGTGAATCACATGCCCATATTGATCACCTAGAATTTGCACTTCGATATGACGTGCTGGATAAATAATTTTTTCTAAATACATATCATCATTACCAAATGCGGCTTTGGCTTCTTGCTGCGCTGAAGTAAAGTGTTTCGGTAACTCTTCTTTTGAAAGAACTTTTCGGATTCCTTTTCCGCCACCACCAGCAGCTGCCTTTAACATCACTGGGTAACCAATTTTTTCAGCAATCGTCAACACTTCTTCGACAGAATCAATGACGCCATCACTCCCAGGAATAACAGGTACCTTGGCTTTTTGCATCAGTTGACGTGCGTTTATTTTATTGCCCATTGCATCAATCGTTTCTGCTTTAGGACCGATAAAAGTAATGTTACATTCTTCGCACATTGAAGCAAATTGACTATTTTCAGATAAGAAACCAAACCCTGGATGAATCGCTTCAGCATTGGTAACAATCGCTGCACTTAAAACAGCTTGAACATTTAAATAAGAATCAGTTGCTTTCGCCGGTCCAATACAAATGGCTTCATCTGCTAACTGTGTGTGTAACGCTTCTTGATCCGCTTCAGAGTAAACAGCAACTGTTTGAACGCCTAATTCGCGACAGGCACGAATAATACGAACAGCGATTTCTCCGCGGTTTGCGATTAATACTTTCGAAAACATTTTTCACCTATCCAATCATAAAGGTTAATTCAGCCTCGGCAACTTTTTTTCCATTAACTTTTGCCACACCTTTACCCATTCCAGCAGAAGCGCGGACTTTTAAAAGTTCAACCTCTAAAATTAATGTGTCGCCTGGTGTTACCTTTTGTCTAAATTTTGCTTTATCTAATCCACCAAAGTATGCCGTTTTCCCTTTGAATTCAGGCATTGAAAGTAATGCCACGGCGCCTGCTTGAGCCAACGATTCAATAATTAAAACTCCTGGCAAAACAGGATTCCCAGGAAAATGACCTTGAAAAACTTGCTCATTAACCGTTACATTCTTTTTCGCTACAACGCGTTCCCCAGGAATGACTTCTTCAACACTATCTAATAATAAAAAGGGATAGCGATGTGGTAAAATTTCTTGAATTTCTGTAATTGTTAATTTCATGTTTTATTCTCCTTTAGCAACTCGGAATAGCGGCTGACCAAATTCAACCACATCTTCATTGTTGACTAACACTTCGGTGATCACGCCGTCAACTGTCGCCGTAATTTCATTCATTAATTTCATCGCTTCAACGATACACACAACGTCACCCGTTTTAACAGTGTCTCCTACTTTGACAAAGTTCTCTTTATCTGGTGCTGGTTGTAAATAAACGATTCCTACAATAGGTGACGTAATTTCTTCTGTCTTTTCATTGGCTGTCGGTGTATTGGTTGGCGTTTCTTCAACGACAGAAACTGTTTCAACAGGCACTGACACACCACTAGCGGCTACTGGTGTTTCTTGTGGTTGCGCCACTGGTTCTACGGCACTTCGTCCAGAAACTGTATTTTTATTCATATATAATTCAAACGAGCCTTCTCGTAAATCAAATTCGGTTAAAGTTGATTGATCAAATTGTGTTAATAGTGCTTTTACTTCTTCTAACTGCATGTTAATCCTCCCAGCGTTTTAAGCAAATAACTGCATTGTGGCCACCAAAGCCTAGCGAGTTACTTAAAGCATAATCAAATTTATGCTCTTTGCTTTCGTTTAAAACAACGTTCACCGTAATTGCTTCATCTTGATTTTCCACATTAATGGTTGGCGGAATAAATTGATGTTGTAAAGCATTTAGGGTAGCAATTCCTTCAATTCCACCAGCGGCGCCTAAGAGATGTCCCGTCATACTCTTTGTACTACTTACATACGCCGTTTTTGCGGCATCACCTAAAGCCAATTCAATTGCTTTAGATTCTGCACTGTCATTAGCTTGTGTGCTTGTTCCATGGGCGTTAATATAGCCAATTTTTTCTGGAGAAATCCCCGCTTCTTCCATTGCTAGTACCATGGCTTTCGCTGCGCCGCTCCCATCTGGTGTTGGCGATGTCATATGATAGGCATCGCAATTAGCACCATAGCCAACCACTTCACCTAAAATAGTTGCGCCTCGTTCTAGAGCATGATCTAATGATTCTAAAATAAAGACACCCGCTCCTTCTCCCATCACAAATCCACTACGTTCTTTATCAAAGGGAATTGAGGCTTTTTCTGGATCAGTCGCCTTTGTTAAAGCGGTCAAGGAAGCAAATCCTGAAATACCGATTTCTGTAATAGGCGCTTCTGCTCCACCAGCAATAATGACATCGGAGTAGCCATGTTTGATATTGCGGAACGCTTCCCCAATTGAATGAGTTGCACTAGCACAAGCCGTCACTGTTGACGTACAAATTCCTTTGGCACCAACACGTAAAGCAATATTTCCCGCCACCATGTTTCCAATCGCCATTGGAATAAATAACGGTGCCACACGTTCAGGTCCTTTGTCGTGCATCCGAATTACTTGATTTTGAATTGTTTCCAAACCACCAATCCCGGAACCCACCATGACGCCAAACCGATCCACATCTAGTTGACTGGTATCCAAGCCACTCATAGCCATTGCTTCTAAGGCCGCATAAATGCCAAATAACGAAAACTTATCCATGCGTTTGCCATCTTTTTTAACAAAATATTTTTCCATTGGAAAGTCTTTCACTTCAGCTGCTAAGGTGACACCTGTTTCACTAACATCAAATTTACTAATCGGTCCGATACCATTTTCCCCTGTTTTCAAACTTTCTAAAAAAGTCTCAGGTTCATTGCCAATCGGCGAGGTGACACCGTAACCGGTAATAACTACTCGATTCATCCTTTTGACTCCTTTCGTTTATCCGTGCATGACTAAGCCGCCATCAACATTCACGACTTGCCCAGTAATATAGGGACTTTTAGCTAAGAATATCGCTGTAGCTGCGACATCTTCGACTTGCCCAAACGTTTGTAAGGGAATTTGCGCATTCATTTGTGTTTTAACTTTTTCCGATAAAACATCCGTCATTTCTGTTTGGATAAACCCTGGTGCAATCGCATTGCAGGTAATACCGCGCGGCGCAACTTCTCGTGCCACCGATTTAGTAAAACCAACGACACCGGCTTTACTCGCAGCGTAGTTTGCTTGACCAACATTTCCCATTAAACCAGAAACGCTAGCCATATTAATAATCCGACCACTTCGTTGTTTCATCATACGTTTAACCGCTTGTTGGGTCATGTTAAAAGTTCCTACCAAGTTAATATCTAAACAGGCATTAAAATCCTCTTTTGTCATTCGTAATAATAATTTATCATTCGTAATCCCAGCGTTATTCACCAGAATATCAATCGAGCCTAATTGGTCAACAGTTGCTTGAATCATCTCACCTGCTGCATCAAAATCGGAAATATCTCCAGAAAGGCCAATACATTTTACCCCAAAGGCTTCAATTTCTTGTCGTTGTTCTGGCGTAATCTCACTCCGACCGTTTAAAACAATATTGGCGCCCTCTTTCGCAAAAGCCAACGCAACTGCTTTGCCAATCCCACGAGTGCTTCCAGTAATAAATACGTTTTTTCCTGTTAATTCCATTTTTTACCTCCCAGTAAGTGCTGTTAACGTTTCTGTTAATGTTGCAACATCTTCCACACGGTGCATTTCAATTGTTTTGTCAATTTTTTTAACAAAACCAGTTAATGTTTTCCCTGGACCAACTTCAATCATCGTTCCTACGTTCATAGCCTTCATCGTTTCGATACTGTCTTCAAAACGTACCGCAGACATGACTTGCTTTTCCAATAACGCTTGAATTGCCTCTTGGGGCATAATTTCGGCAGTCGTATTACTAATGACAGGAATTTGCATCGTTTGAAAGTTCAATTTTGCTAAATCCTGAGCCAATTTTTTTGATGCTGGTTGTAACAGTGCCGTATGGAAAGGACCACTCACATTTAACGGAATCATTCGCTTCACACCAGCTTCTTTGAGAAGTATCATCGCTTGATCAACAGCAGCAACCTCACCACCAATCACGATTTGTTGTGGTGTATTATAATTTGCTGGAGCCACAATTCCGAAAGTACTGGCTTCTTGACAGGCTTTTTCAATTACTTCACGCTCAGCATTCATGACAGCAACCATTTTGCCAGTTCCTTGTGGTGCTGCGTCTGTCATGTACTGACCGCGCTTTTGGACCAAGGCCACTGCTTCTGAAAAACGCAAAGCCCCGCTGGCAACCAAAGCACTGTATTCCCCTAAGCTTAAACCCGCTACGACATCAGGTGTTAGTCCTTTTTGTTGCAAAAGACGGTAAAATGCGACACTGACTGTTAAAATAGCAGGTTGCGTATATTCTGTTTCATTTAAACGTTCATTTTCAGTAAAACAAAGTTCTGCCATCTCATAACCTAAGATATGACTTGCTTCATCGAAAGTTTCCCGAACAATCGCTTCTTGGTGATATAATTCTTCACCCATCCCTTGATACTGGGCTCCTTGTCCACTAAATAAAATCGCTGTTTTCATACGACACCTCATTTTTTGTTAAAATTATTCACTTAGCCCCAACGCTGATTCATCTTATGTACAATCGCTTTGCATTCAGACATGAGTGAATCAATGATTTCTTGGGCTGTTTCTTCTTTTTTTATTAACCCGGCAATTTGTCCCGCCATGACGGAACCGTAATCCATATCCCCGTCAACGACAGCTTTGCGCAAAGCGCCTTGACCAATCTTTTCAAACATTTCTAAATCAGGTACTTCTTTTTGAAGTTCTTGCTTTTCTAATTGATTATATTGAGCGGTTAATTTATTTTTTAAAGTACGCACTGGATGGCCAAAATGTTGACAGGTAATTACTGCATCTAAATCACGTGCCTTTAAAACTTTCTGTTTATAATCTGGATGAACGTTGCATTCTTTTGCAATTAAAAAACGTGTGCCTAACTGGACTGCTTCAGCACCTAACATAAAGGCAGCAACCATACCACGACCATCACCAATCCCACCTGCTGCAATCACAGGAATTGACACAGCGTCAACGATTTGCGGTAAGCCACTCATAGTGGTTAACTTGCCAATATGTCCACCAGCTTCCATTCCTTCAAAAATGACAGCATCGGCACCAATTTTTTCCATTCTTTTTGCTAAAGCAACTGAAGGAACTACTGGGATTACTTTAATGTTATGTTCTTTAAAGCGAGCCATGTATTTGGCTGGATTGCCCGCACCTGTCGTTACGACAGGAACCTGTTCTTCACAAACCAAATCGACAATTTCATCGACAAAAGGTGAAAGTAACATGATATTGACACCAAAGGGTTGCTCCGTTAATTCTTTAACTTTTTTAATTTCTTTTTTTACGACTTCTTTTGGGGCATTGCCGCCAGCAATAATCCCTAATCCACCAGCGTTTGACACGGCACTTGCTAATGAAGCATCGGCTACCCAAGCCATACCGCCTTGAAAAATGGGATAATTGATTCCAAGCAACTCACATAACTGTTGATTCATTGATTTTATACGTCCTTTAGTTCTAAGATAAGTACACTTCATTCAAGTAAAAAAGGATTTTTCCGGCTTATTTACTTGTTTTTTTAGGGACTGGGTCATTTAGCAATTAAATGTCCCAGCCCCCTATTTTCATGTATTAGTTTGCTTGTTGTTTTTCTACATATGTTACTAAATCTTGAACGGTTTGGATGCCATCTTCTGTTTCGATTTTCACATCAAATTCATCTTCGATTTCGTTAATGATTTGGAATAAATCTAAGCTATCCGCGTCTAATTCTTCTTGAATGTTTGTAGTTAATTGTACCTCTTCAGCATCTTTTCCTAATTCTTCTACGATAATTGCTTGAATTTTTTCAAATACCATGTGTATATTCCTCCAAAATAGTCATTTTCTTCATTTATATGTGAACAGTTTTTTACAGCGTTAGGAGCAGTGAGCCCCATGTTAAGCCGCCGCCAAATCCTGTTAGCACCACGCGTTGTTGGGAACCTAAAATTAAGGTCCCATTTTCAACTGCTTCATCCAACAAGATGGGAATGCTAGCAGCTGAGGTATTGCCATATTTATCCATATTCGTTAAAAACTTCTCGCGGGAAATCTTCGTCTTACGTGCAATTTTATCGATAATGCGCACATTTGCTTGATGTAGTAGAAGATAATCCACGGTTTCGTCCGTCACGAGTGATAAAATATTTTGTGAAACATCTTTAATCGCAAAATCAAAAATACTACGTCCTTCCATCTGTAGCGTCTTACTAGCCTGCTCATGCCCCTGATAAAAAGGACTTTCGTTGATCGTGTAGCCTGAAGTTAAAGCCGCCCACCGTTGTCCATCTGCTTGTAATTTTTCATTTAGAAAATGCGGTGTCTCAGCCGCTTCAATCAAGACGCCGGCAGCCCCATCACCGAAAAGCACCGCTGTGGAGCGATCGGTCCAATCCAACATTTTGGAAAATGTTTCGCCACCAATTACTAGACCTGTATGATAACGACCACTTAAGACTAGTTTTTCTGCCATGCTTAAGGCATAGACAAAACCAGAACACGCTGCACTGATGTCAAAAGCAAAGGCCTCAGTGGCGCCAATTGCGCCTTGCACTTGGCAAGCAACAGAAGGCATATTGAAATCTGGTGTCACTGTTGCAACTAAAATAAAGTCAATCTCACTTGCTTGCTTTCCAGATTTTTCCAATAACTGTTTTGCGACTTGATGACATAAATCAGACGTATTTTCTTGCGTAACGATACGACGTTCACTAATGCCTGTTCGCGAATGTATCCATTCATCAGAGGTATCCATCATTTCACTCAGTTGGTGATTCGTGACACAATTCTCTGGAACATAACGGCTTGTACAACTAATTCGTGCATAATTCTTCATGGGGATCCTCACTTTTTATTTGTATTCTTGCAAGAAATCATGAAGATTTTTTAGTGCTCTTAACAGCGCTTGTTCTTCTTCTTGCTCCATGCCTTTCAAAATGTTTTTAACCATTTCACGATGAAAATGCTGATGGACTCTAAAAAGTAATTTTCCTTTTTTAGTTAAGCCAAGCTTTACTACACGTCGATCATCTTCACTACGCAAACGTTCAACATAGCCTTTTTTAACTAAGTTGTTAATCGCTACAGTAAGTGTTCCGACGGTAATTGACAGTTCCTTGGCTACTTCTGAAGACGTTTTTTTCTTGTACATACCAATTGCTTCGATTGTGTGCATCTCCGTAATGGATAAATCATTAAATTGTGATTTTTTCAATTCAGATTCTTCAATCGTTAAGATGTCATTAAAGACACTGACTAAGTAATCGTTGACTGTTTCTAAATTAGGTTCCATTCTGTGCACCATCCATATACTTTGATTATCAAAACATTTGATGTTCAAACTATATCGTAAATAAGCAAAGAATGCAAGAGAATTTTCTATATTTTTAATGAAATATTCTTCAAATATTTCAAAAAAGGCGCATTTTCAAGGGACGAGGCTTTTAAAAAAAGGATCAATTACTTTGATACCCAAACTATTTTCACAGAAAAAGGAAAGAAGTGCAACTAAAAAGCATCACTGGCACTCCCCTGATTGAGAAGTGCCAGTGATTTTTGTTATATAATTCTTAAACTCCCACTAAGCTATTGCTACAACTTGACTGGATAATACGAGAAGAGAGTGAACCAGAAGCTTTGGTGCTTCTACTCCACTCCCTTATTAAAATGTAGGACGATTAATTATTGAATTAAGTCGTAAATTTCCATTGCTACAATATCGATGTTATCGAATTGATAGCTTTGGTGCGTATCAGATTCTGTTAATTCAAATGTTTCTGTTGATTTATCAAAACTTACAATACATTTCTCTACGCCTTCACGTTCAAAGCGGCGTACTTGTACTTCATTATCTGCTGCTTCGATCATTGCTTCCAGTCTCTTAATAATCGCCACAAGTTGTGAATGTTTCATCAGTGGGCCTCCTTTTGCAAACTAGTTCTGTACCATTGTAACAAAACATTGCCTAACTTGCATGATTTTTCGTCATTTTTTTTGATTTTTTTGTTGTTCTTTAATTTTTATTCGTTGGTTGCTTGCCATCTGTCCACCAAAGCTTAATTAAGGCCTGTGTGCCATCATTTTCAAACCCTTTATCTGCAAGGCTTTCATATAATTCTGTCGCTTTTTGCGTCGCTGGCAATGGAAGGTCAAGTTTTTTTGCTTCATCTAACGCAATCTTTAAATCTTTGATAAAATGTTTAACAAAAAAGCCTGGCGTATAATCTTCTTTTAAAATGCGCGGACCATAATTACTTAATGACCAGTTCGCAGCACTACCACCACCGACTGTTTCCAGAACTTTTTCTAAAGTTAATCCTGTCGCATTTGCATAAACGAGCATTTCAGTCAAACCGGTCATTGTGCCTGCAATCATTAACTGATTCGCCATCTTAGTGTGTTGCCCTTTTCCAGCTGAGCCGTGTAGCATAAACGTTTTACCAAATGTTTTGAAAATTGGTAAGACGGTCTCATAACTTTCTTGATCGCCACCAACCATAATTGTTAAAGTACCATTTTTAGCACCTAAGTCACCACCAGAAACTGGCGCATCCAACGCATGAGCACCCACTTCTGCTGCTTTTTTGGCAATCTTTTCAGCCAAGGTCGGCGTACTTGTGGTTAAATCTACTACTATTTTACCTGTAAGATCTGCTTGAAAAATCCCTGTTTCATTAAAATACACGCCTTCAACATCTGAAGGAAAGCCAACCATTGTAAAAATGATATCGCTGGCTTCTGCAATTGCTTTTGGTGTATCATACCAAACTGCTCCTTCAGCAACTAAATCATCTGTTTTACTTTTTGTTCGATTGTAAACATTGACAGATAAATTGTTTTTCATCATGTTACGAATAATTGATTTCCCCATGACACCCGTTCCAATAAAGCCGATTTTAGACATAGTAGCTTCCTCCGTTCTTAAAATAAAAAACTTTCCTCCTTCAGTATAAACGAAGGAGGAAAGTTTTGCAGTTTATTTTCTTAAAGATGTAAATTTTACTTTAATTTTTTTTATTGAGTCCGCATTTTCTTTTTCCATTTGAAGTTGATCAAAGTAAATCAATGTATCTTGATAAAATTCAATCATTTTGTTGCCAAAGTTTGTAGAAGAAATTTCAAATAATTTTTCATCTAAAATAGTTTGGTCCATTTTAATATTTGCTTGTATATAGTCAATCAATGTTGGGGCAAAATCACTGTCTGTCTTAAAAGTTTTGCCTAAGCTTTCATGATCAAATAAATTATTTAAATAGGCGTTCCCTTCTGCAACACATTGAACGCCAGCAGCCATCGCTTCTGTATAAGTTAAGCCTTGTGTTTCCGACGTTGAGGCGCTGACAAAATAGTCAGCAGCTTTATAATAAATAGCGACTTCTTCATTTGGCACTTCACCCGTAAATTGAACGTATTCACTAACTTCTAGTTCTTCTGCTAATTCTTTTAAATTCTCTAGATAGGGACCATTTCCAACTATTACTAAACGAGTTTGTGGTAATTTTTCAATAATTTGTGGTAATCCTTGAATAATTGCTTGAATATTTTTTTCATAAGAAATTCGACTTAACGATAACAACATAATCTGTTGCTCTTCAATACCTAATTGTTGACGCATTCCAGCGATCATTTCTTCAGTAATATCGGGACGTAAAAACTTATCAATTTCGATCCCTGTTGGAATAATTCTCATTGGTGCGGTCACTCCATAATCCCGTAATTTTTCAATTACACGTTCACTGGGACAAACAACACCTGTCGTATGATTTGTAAACACTCTTGAAAAGAATTTAACATGTGATGGACGGACAACTTTTCCTTTAGCAATATAATGTAAGTAATCTTCATACATCGTATGATACGTATGGATGACAGGAATTTTCATTTTTTTCCCAACCATTTTCCCTAAAATACCCGCACCAAATTCAGTATGTGTATGAATTAAATCTAATTCCAATTCTTTGGCAATTAAATAGGCGTACCACATGCCGCGAACCACTACTCGGCGATCTTTAAAAGATACGAATGGCACACTAGGCATTCGTATGACATCTTCTTCAAAATCAGTCGCGTTAGGATCGGTTGTCGTAAAAATATACACTTCATGGCCGTGCTTTTCTAATTCATCTTTTAAGGTCTTAATAGAAGTCGCTACCCCACTCACTTGCGGGAAATACGTATCAGTAAAAAAACCAATTTTCACTCTCATTACCTCCATTTCATCTAACAATAACTGCCTTCAAAATTTGTTAAGATAAGACTGTTTCGTAGACTTCTTTTAACTCGTAACCAATTTGCTTGATACTTCTTTGCTCTGCTACTTGATAGCCTGCTTCTCTAGTGCTAGGTATTTTCCCTTCTAATAAGCCTTCAATATATTTTTTAAATTCTTCAATAGAATGACCCATATAACAATTTTCATTAGCTACTAGCCAGCCTTGATAAACTGGAATATCACGCACTAAAACTTGTTGCTGACTAGCTAATGCTTCTAAGACAACAATTCCTTCCGTTTCTTCACGCGAAGGGAAAAAGAAGAGATTCGCTGCCGCATAGGCCCCTTCGATGACATCTCCTTTAATATAACCTGGGAAAATAACATTTTCTGGATGATCTTCTTTAACTAATTGTCGGATATTTTTTGGGATAGAATACATTGGTGTATCACCAAACCAAATAAATTGATACTCTGGTAATTGTCGTGCAACTTCAATAAAATCAGTGATTCCTTTGCGTTCAAAAAATAATCCCACACAAATAATTACTTTTTTCTCTTCATCTATTTTAAAATATTCTCGGAATTTTTGTTCCTTTTCTTCTGAAGGATAAAAGCGTGATAAATCAATACCATTTGAGATCGCCGAAATAGGCACTTTAATGCCATATCCTTCTAGCAATGTTTTAGAATACGGTGTTGGTGTAATTAAATGATCCGCTTTAGAATACAAACTGATAAGATATTTTTTTACTAATGGTGCTAGTTGATTAGACCCAATAAAGGAATTACGAAAGTCTTCTTCTGTCGAATGGGCATGATAAATAACTTTTTTTCCTAGTTTGCGTGCTTTTCTGACCATACGATGGCTATTTACGCCGTATGTATTAATATGCAATATATCATAGTCACTGCAATCAGCATCTAATGTATATTCTATTCCAACTTCAGAGAGCGCTCGTTTCTGGTGATCTAATGCTCGACCAATACCTGATTTAGCTAAGATTTTCTCACCTTCAAAATATAACAATATTTTCAAACCCGCTCCTCCTTTTCTGCTTTACTAACTATAATAAACACATTATACCATAGCTAAAATTTGATGTATTCATTCTTCGGTAGGAT
>NZ_CP172899.1:2367500-2750000 GCF_050533535.1 Enterococcus sp. DIV2453a
CCCACACCTCATCCCCGCACTTTTCAACGTACGTGGGTTCGGTCCTCCAGTGCGTTTTACCGCACCTTCAACCTGGACATGGGTAGATCACATGGTTTCGGGTCTACGACTACATACTCATTCGCCCTATTCAGACTCGCTTTCGCTGCGGCTCCGTCTCTTCGACTTAACCTCGCATGCAATCGTAACTCGCCGGTTCATTCTACAAAAGGCACGCCATCACTCATTAACGAGCTTTGACTTGTTGTAGGCACACGGTTTCAGGATCTATTTCACTCCCCTTCCGGGGTGCTTTTCACCTTTCCCTCACGGTACTGGTTCACTATCGGTCACTAGGGAGTATTTAGCCTTGCGGGATGGTCCCCGCGGATTCCGACGGAATTTCTCGTGTTCCGCCGTACTCAGGATCCTCCTAGGTGTTGTTAGCATTTCGTCTACGGGGCTTTCACCCTCTTTAGCGGAATTTTCCAAATCCTTCAACTATACTAACAGACTACCATATTGGAGTCCTACAACCCCAACAAGCAAGCTTGTTGGTTTGGGCTCTTCCCGTTTCGCTCGCCGCTACTCAGGGAATCGAATTTTCTTTCTCTTCCTGCAGGTACTAAGATGTTTCAGTTCTCTGCGTCTACCTCTAATCAGCTATGTATTCACTGAAAAGTAATATCCTATAAAAGATATTGGGTTCCCCCATTCGGAAATCTCTGGATCATAGCTTACTTACAGCTCCCCAAAGCATATCGGTGTTAGTCCCGTCCTTCATCGGCTCCTAGTGCCAAGGCATCCACCGTGCGCCCTTATTCACTTAACCTTATCAACCTTACGGTTGGGTCTTGATCACTTCTTCTAGCGATAGAAGGTTAATCAATAAATAAGCAATTGAACTTATTAAAAAACTCATTCAACGCGGTGTTCTCGGTTTGTTTTGATTCTTTTTACTTCAATATCCAGTTTTCAATGAACGAATGTTTTGAGAGTAGACCTCTCAAAACTGAACAAAGTAAAGACGAAATGTGTATTTCCGTAATATTCCTTAGAAAGGAGGTGATCCAGCCGCACCTTCCGATACGGCTACCTTGTTACGACTTCACCCCAATCATCTATCCCACCTTAGGCGGCTGGCTCCAAAAAGGTTACCTCACCGACTTCGGGTGTTACAAACTCTCGTGGTGTGACGGGCGGTGTGTACAAGGCCCGGGAACGTATTCACCGCGGCGTGCTGATCCGCGATTACTAGCGATTCCGGCTTCATGCAGGCGAGTTGCAGCCTGCAATCCGAACTGAGAGAAGCTTTAAGAGATTTGCATGACCTCGCGGTCTAGCGACTCGTTGTACTTCCCATTGTAGCACGTGTGTAGCCCAGGTCATAAGGGGCATGATGATTTGACGTCATCCCCACCTTCCTCCGGTTTGTCACCGGCAGTCTCGCTAGAGTGCCCAACTAAATGATGGCAACTAACAATAAGGGTTGCGCTCGTTGCGGGACTTAACCCAACATCTCACGACACGAGCTGACGACAACCATGCACCACCTGTCACTTTGTCCCCGAAGGGAAAGCTCTATCTCTAGAGTGGTCAAAGGATGTCAAGACCTGGTAAGGTTCTTCGCGTTGCTTCGAATTAAACCACATGCTCCACCGCTTGTGCGGGCCCCCGTCAATTCCTTTGAGTTTCAACCTTGCGGTCGTACTCCCCAGGCGGAGTGCTTAATGCGTTTGCTGCAGCACTGAAGGGCGGAAACCCTCCAACACTTAGCACTCATCGTTTACGGCGTGGACTACCAGGGTATCTAATCCTGTTTGCTCCCCACGCTTTCGAGCCTCAGCGTCAGTTACAGACCAGAGAGCCGCCTTCGCCACTGGTGTTCCTCCATATATCTACGCATTTCACCGCTACACATGGAATTCCACTCTCCTCTTCTGCACTCAAGTCTCCCAGTTTCCAATGACCCTCCCCGGTTGAGCCGGGGGCTTTCACATCAGACTTAAGAAACCGCCTGCGCTCGCTTTACGCCCAATAAATCCGGACAACGCTTGCCACCTACGTATTACCGCGGCTGCTGGCACGTAGTTAGCCGTGGCTTTCTGGTTAGATACCGTCAGGGGACGTTCAGTTACTAACGTCCTTGTTCTTCTCTAACAACAGAGTTTTACGATCCGAAAACCTTCTTCACTCACGCGGCGTTGCTCGGTCAGACTTTCGTCCATTGCCGAAGATTCCCTACTGCTGCCTCCCGTAGGAGTCTGGGCCGTGTCTCAGTCCCAGTGTGGCCGATCACCCTCTCAGGTCGGCTATGCATCGTGGCCTTGGTGAGCCGTTACCTCACCAACTAGCTAATGCACCGCGGGTCCATCCATCAGCGACACCCGAAAGCGCCTTTCACTCTTATGCCATGCGGCATAAACTGTTATGCGGTATTAGCACCTGTTTCCAAGTGTTATCCCCCTCTGATGGGTAGGTTACCCACGTGTTACTCACCCGTCCGCCACTCCTCTTTCCAATTGAGTGCAAGCACTCGGGAGGAAAGAAGCGTTCGACTTGCATGTATTAGGCACGCCGCCAGCGTTCGTCCTGAGCCAGGATCAAACTCTCATAATAAAAGTTAGAACAATCTTGCGATTGTTAAGCTCAATTTGTTTGCTAGCATATTGCTTGCTTGTTAAAAATGTTTGTTGTCTTGAATTGAATCAAGACGCCCTACACATTTGGTTCGTCTATTCTTTGTTCAGTTTTCAAAGGTCTACGTTACCTCGCAGCAACTTTTATATCATAACAAACTTTCGTTTGAATGTCAAGAACTTTTTTGAAAAAGTTTTTTTAAGTTGTTTTGCTTGGTTGTTGTTGTCTGTTGTGACAACTTCTATATCTTATCATCTCGTTTGTTATTTGTCAACAACTTTTTTGTTGTTTCTTCAAACTTTTTTCGAGAGATTTGAAATCAAGAATTGTTATTTAATTATTGATTTCTGAATCGCTCAGCTGTGTGACTCGCCTTGCGACATGTAATAATATATCAAGATTTTGATGTTTGGTCAACACTTTTTTTCAAAAAAATTAAAAGAAGTTTTCAATCTGTTTTCATTCTTTTCAATTATTTCGTTTTTAAACTTTTTAAATCCTAATTGTCTATCAAAACAGTTTAATTCCTTACTAAAAATCGAACAATTTGAATCATATATTTGAAATAGTTCGATTAACTTTTTTACGTACAACATAAAAAAAGAAAGAATCTGTTCGATTATCGACAGATTCTTTCTTTTTTGTTTAAAACATTGGGACACCTTCAATATGATATTTTGACCAAATCGTTTTTAATTCTGCAGGTGCTACCCATGTATAGTCTTTATCCATTTCATTTTTAAGTGCTTGTTCATCCATCTCGAAGACAAACAGCGGAACATTTTCTTTATTGATATGCGCGTTAGTTAATTCTACTAAGCTAATTGAAGTAACGTCCAATTGAACCTCTTCTTTGAACCATTGTAGCATACTAGCTAAACCCGTCATCTCATCAGAAACTTTTGCCATCGCAAACTCAATCGCTTCACCTATTGGATGCATCAAAAATTTTTTACTACCATCGTTTAAGTTCAGTATGATTGTTCCAGCGACTTTTTTGTTAGACACGACATCCACCTCAATTAATTTTTAGATTCACTAACAAAAGAAATTGTAACACACTTTCTGAAAAAATACAGAATTATTTTTCAAGCAACTTATCCATTGCTTCATCAATCCATTCTGGAAGTTCTTTGTCTAAGGTTGCAAAGCCAATTTTTTTATTCTTATCCGTAAAATATTTTTTGCGTCGATGGTTCACTGAATGAACTTTGTCTTCAAGGGTTCGTAAAGATAAGCTAATCTTTTGAGAATATTCATCAACATCAATAACTTGAACGGTTACTTTTTGTCCAACGGTTAAGAGTCCATGGATATTTTTAGTAAAGCCAGCTTGTACTTCCGAAACATGAATCAGTCCTTGTGTTTCTTCGTCTAAAGAAACAAATGCGCCATATGGTTGAAGTCCGGTAATTGTGCCAGAAAGTACCATACCAATTTTGTACTTCATCAAATTTCCTCTTTTCATACGATAAATTTCTTTTTCCGTTTCTACTCATTTAAAATAATAGCATTTTTTCAACGTTTGTGCATTATTTCTTCCCTAGTTGTTAAAACTATTGTTTCATCTTTTAAGCAAAATCTACTATACTATAGGAAGTAAGACTTTATATAGAAGAAAAGGAGTTATCTTATGTTTAATTTTAATGAAACCATTGATCGTCGCCACACGAATTGTGTTAAATGGGACACCGTTGAAACGAGTTACCACGAAAAAGATTTACTACCTTTATGGGTTGCTGATATGGATTTCAAAGTGCATCAGCCTATTCTTGATGCTTTGTCACAAGTTATTGAACAGGGCATTCTAGGATATGCGATTGCACCTAATGAACTGTATCAAGCAATTCAAGATTGGCAACGGCAACACCATCAATTGATTGTTGAAAAAGAAGAAATTTTGTTTAATAGTGGCGTGGTACCCAGTTTGGCCACAGCCGTTCAAGCGTATACAGCACCTGCTGATTCTGTCATGATTTGCGATCCAGTCTACCCCCCTTTTGCAGATGTGGTAAAACAAAATGAGCGTAGACTTGTGCGCCATTCTTTACTAGAAGTTAACGGACATTATGAAGTTGATTTGGTTAAAATGGAACAACAGATAATCGAAGAAAAGGTGAAACTGTTACTTTTTTGTAATCCCCATAATCCTGGTGGACGTGTTTGGACAAAAGAAGAATTGCTAGCAATTGGCCGTTTATGCCAAAAACACCAAGTAACTGTGGTTAGCGATGAAATTCATCAGGATTTGATTTTCAAACCGCATACCTTCACTTCCTTCACTGTCGCTGATGAAGCATTTAAGGAATTCACTGTTACCTTAACCGCGGCAACGAAAACCTTTAATTTAGCGGGGATTAAAAATTCAATGCTGTTCATTCCTAATGAAAAACTACGGCAATCTTTCGTATCTTTACAAGACAAAAATCATCAAGGCGGTATCAATACTTTTGGCTACGTGGGAACGGCAGCTGCCTATCAAACAGGGGAAGAATGGCTAACGGCGTTACTGGATTATTTAAAAGAAAATATTGATTTTGCCCTTTCCTTTTTCCGTGAAGAGATGCCTAGCGTTCGTGTAATGGAGCCTGAAGGAACCTATCTTTTATGGTTAGACTTTAGTTCTTATTCGCTAACGGATCGGGAACTTCGCGATACCTTAATTCATAAGGGGAAAGTGGTTCTAAATCCAGGAATTAGTTTTGGTCCCCAAGGTTCTCAACACATGCGTTTAAACTTAGCTTGTTCAAAAGAAACTCTCGAAGAAGGCCTTTTACGTATCAAAAAAGCCTTTAATTAAAAACAGCTGTCCTAGTTTTTAGGACAGCTGTTTTTAATTCTTTCTTTTGCGTTTAGCTAAATAAACTCTGACGAACCAGATACCTGAAAATAGAAGTAAAATTTCTCCAATTATGATTGTATAAAATCCTGGTTCATGAACGATTCCTTGCTGATCTACATACGTAAAAAACGTTCCTATAAATGGGAGTATTACTGCAAACAAAGCCAAGGCCATTGGATATCTGTATTTTTCTAACAAATTTGCTTCCTCTCCTTCTATTCTTTCACTCAGTATCCTATAAAGACTTCATTAAAAGAAGCGATTTGGACGCTTTTAAAAAAAAGTTAGTCGTTTTAAGAAAAAAATAAAGAGTACCAACGAATTTGTCCCTCGTTGGTACTCTCTTTTTCAATTGGTTAAACTTATTCACCAATGATTTCAACTGTGTCCATCACGACGTCAAATGTTGGACGGTCTTGGGCATCCCGTTGGACTCCACCAATTTCATCCACTACATCCATACCATCAACCACATGACCAAAAACAGTATGACGGAAGTCTAACCAAGGTGTTCCGCCTTGTTTGTAAGCTTCAATAATTTCTTCTGGAAAACCAGCATCTTCTAACTGACTCATCATTTGAGCTGGAACATTTTGATTAGTAACAACAAAGAATTGGCTGCCATTTGTGTTAGGACCAGCATTTGCCATTGACAATGCGCCACGCAAATTGAAAACATCCCGAGAAAATTCATCCTCAAATGCTTCTCCATAAATACTTTCGCCGCCCATTCCTGTTCCGGTTGGGTCACCGCCTTGAATCATAAAATCAGGAATCACACGATGGAAAATAACGCCATCATAGTAGCCCTTTTTCGCTAATTCAACAAAATTTTTAACCGTTTTAGGCGCTTGTTCTGGGAATAATTGAACAGTGATGTCGCCTCGGTTTGTTTTAATGACAGCTTTTGGGCCTTTAGCATTTTCTAAATCTAATTGTGGAAATTGTGACATGAGAATGTCCTCCTAGATAATTATTTTATAGTTCCATCATATCGAAAAATGCTGAAAATTGCTATGATCTTTTTCCAATGATTAAAGAATGCTTTGATTCGTTAGCCAAACTTGCTTTTTTCGAAAAGCCGTGCTATTTTGTGAAGTGTTCGCAAAACGATCAATAGTTGTCTCAACCCTAAATGAATTAGGAGGAATTTTCAAATGTCTGATGAAAAAGATATTTATGATTTAACGATTATCGGCGGCGGTCCTGTTGGATTATTTGCCGCTTTTTATGCGGGAATTCGTAAAGCGAAAACGAAAATCATTGATAGCCTGCCACAATTAGGTGGTCAGCTAACAATGCTGTATCCCGAAAAATATATTTATGATATTCCTGGATTCCCTGCTATTAAAGCCGGTGAGTTAATTGCCAATTTGGAAAAACAGATGCAGCCATTTCAGCACGATGTTTGCTTGGAAGAAGAGGTCACACACCTTGCACAGGGAGCAGATGGACTTTTGCGCTTAGACACAACTAAAGGCACACATTATTCTAAAACGGTTATCTTTGCGATTGGTAACGGCGCTTTCCAACCTCGACGTTTAGCTATCGAAAATGTTGAAGCCTTTGAAGGTGAGTCAATCCATTATTATGTGACTGACATGAAAAAATTCGCTGGCAAAAAAGTTGCGATTGCTGGTGGCGGCGATTCCGCAATTGATTGGGCTTTAATGCTAGAAAACGTTGCAGAAGAAGTATCTATTATCCATCGTCGCCCACAATTTCGCGGCCACGAAC
This sequence comes from Enterococcus sp. DIV2453a, assembly GCF_050533535.1. Classification (NCBI taxonomy): domain Bacteria; kingdom Bacillati; phylum Bacillota; class Bacilli; order Lactobacillales; family Enterococcaceae; genus Enterococcus; species Enterococcus sp. DIV2453a. The sequence continues at coordinate 2,374,699 of NZ_CP172899.1, forward strand.
ATAGCGTGGAACAACTGGAAAAATCTAGCGTTTCTATCAGAACTCCTTATATCATTAGTGATATTTTAAAGGAAAATGAAACGTTCACAGGCATCCAATTAACGGAGACAAAAGGTGACCAAACATTGGATCTCCCTCTGGATGATTTAATTATCAATTATGGCTTCACTTCTTCTTTAACACACCTCAAAGAATGGGGATTAGACGTTTCTAGAAATGCTATTAATGTTCATTCCGATATGTCAACTAACATTCCTGGTGTATACGCTGTAGGGGATATCTGTTCCTATGAGGGAAAAGTGAAATTAATCGCTACAGGATTTGGTGAGGCACCTACTGCCGTAAATAATGCTTTACATTACTTACGGCCCGATGCTCGACGTCAACCAGTTCATAGTACAAGTTTATTTGAAAACGGCGTACCTAAATAAGGTTAGCACTGGACTTTAGCAGTTTTTAAGCCAAGGACAAAAATCTAAATCGGATTTTTGTCCTTGGTTTTCTGCTTTACTGAAAAGCCTTTCTTTTTCTCTTTTAAATTTATTTTTGATACAATAAAAAGTGCTAGGAGGAAGAAAGATGAACCAACCAATTATTTATTTAAATGAAGTATTCAACGAAGAACAACTGGAACAAGTGAAAGCTGTGGCACCCAATTATCTAGTTAAAACATCTACCGATTATTTATCCTCTGCTGAAGAAGAGGCCATCGAAATTATGTTAGGCTGGCATAAAGAAATTGGTCCGCGTTTATTAGCCTCTGATACTAGTCACCTAAAATGGATTCAGCTCATTTCTGCTGGTGCTGATTATATGGATTTTGATAAATTAAGAGAAAAGGGCATTCTGTTGTCTAATGGTAGCGGAATCCATAGTGTTTCTATCTCAGAACATGTTTTAGGCGTTTTATTAGCACATACCCGCGGACTGCAAGAAAGTATCCAACAACAAATGCAACACACATGGAATCAAACAGCCCCTTCCTATCAACAACTTTCTGGGCAAAAAATGTTAATCGTAGGCACCGGGCAAATCGGACAACAATTAGCTAAATTTGCTAAAGGTTTAAATCTTCAAGTTTATGGCGTGAATACCTCTGGACATGTGACGGAAGGCTTCATTGAATGCTATTCACAGAAGAATATGAGTAAAATTATCCATGAAATGTCCATTGTTGTGAACATTCTTCCTTTGACTGAAACAACAAAACATTTATACAATCAGGCACTTTTTGAAAAAATGGCTCCTGAAACAATTTTCGTAAATGTTGGTCGCGGCGCCTCAGTAGCAACGAACGATTTGATAACTGCCTTAAACAATAAAACCATTGCTTTTGCTGCCTTAGATGTCTTTGAAGAAGAACCTCTTCCCGAAGATAGCCCTTTATGGGAGATGAAGAATGTTTTATTAACACCTCATATTTCTGGCATGACACCGAAGTTCAAATCAAAATTACTGGCGATTTTTATTCCAAACTTAAATCAATTTGTGACGGATCAGACCCTCGTCAAAAACCAAGTTTCCTTAAAAAAAGGCTATTAACTCAAAAAAGGCCTTCAACCATCTTTCAAGTAATTGCATGGTTGAAGGCTTTTTTTGCTATTTTTTACCAGATAACCTTGAAGTTATCATTTGTCGACGCTTGAATGATTGGATGTTTTTTTAAATATTCTGCAATCAGTTCCGTCATATCAATTTGGATTTCTCGAATAATTTTTTCAGGTTGGAACATTTGATAGTTTCCGCCACCGACTGCACGGTATTGATTTGTCACGATTTCCAAAACATCTTCTGCTTGCACTGCATTACCATGATAATTAAGTTTCGTCACTCTTTCACCAAACGGTTGTCTTAAATCAAGCGTATACTCAATGCCTTCATACATATCATAATTATAGTATTGTGGTTTTGGATCAACATATTTCGGGTTAAAAATTGGTTGGCCTTTTTCTAACACAAAATAAGTAGCGCTTTGTTCTAACGCTTCACGGAGGTCTTGTCCAGTGACACGCAATACAGCCAAGGTATTTGGATAAATATAGTTAGTAATGATATCGCGCATCGTAATTTGGTTATTAAACCCTTTGCCTTCATTGTTAAAAAGTGCAGTCCCTGAAATATCCGTTCCGCTTGAAGCCATTTGGACGTTATTAATAAATTCTATATATGGATGTTCTTTGAGGCGTACGGCATTCGGATTTTGAATCGTCATATCCCCTTCCACATTTCCCACTGGTTGGTCAAGCCACTCTTCTACCTCGTCATGTAACGCTGTTGTCAAAGCTAAAACTTCTGTATCTGGTTGTTCGTTTCCAACAGGATGAATAGCTGCGTCACTTCCAATAACGCGATAGCCTTTAGCCATAGGTTCAATTTCTAAAGTAATTTCTCCAACGAAAGCTCCTCGAAAACCTGGTTGAATCACAGGTATTCCATTCAGTTTTGTAGCAATTTCTCGATGTTGGTGACCAGTGACTAAGGCATCAATCCCAGGAACTTTTTCCAATAAATCGTAGCCTTCATTTTCTCCTGTTAGTAATTCCGTGGGTTCCCCTGTTTCTAAATCTTTTTCAAAACCGCCATGGTAAGCGACAACAACTAGGTCCGCTTCTTCCCGCAGTTTTGGCACGTATTCCGCCGCTGTTTCAACGACACTTTTAAACGTTAAATCTTTGACTGTTGCCGGCTGTTCCCAATGAGGAATATATTGAGTCGTCACGCCAAGGATGGCTACTTTAACCCCTTGTTTTTCTATGATGACATACGGCTGACCGAAATAAGGTTGTCCATCTTTACCAAGAATATTGGCAGCTAAAACTGGCTGTTGATAACTGGCAATTGTTTCCTTTAAATAATCTAATCCGTAATTAAATTCGTGGTTACCTAAAATGCTAACATCATAATTCATTTGATTAATGATTTTAGTGATGGCTTCCACTGAATGTGTTTCTGCTTTTCTTACGTAGTAACTAAGCGGCGAACCTTGAATAAAATCCCCATTTTCAATTTGAAAAACTGGTCCTTTGGCAGACGCCCGTAACTTTTTCAGCATGGTTGCTGCTTTTGCGGTTCCAAAAGGTAAATCCATCTTTTTTTCACTATAACTTGTTGGCATAATGTACCCATGCATATCACTTGTTGCTAAAATTTTTATTTGCATTTTGTTTCTCTCCTTCTTCCGCCCAAAAGAACAGGAAGGTTAGAACACGAGCCATAACGACTCAGATCCCAACCTCCCACGTCTGTTTATTTATTGATTATTGGTTCCATGCTTGTTCAAATTGTGATGTTGCATCTTTCAATAATTTTTTCGTGTCTTTATTTGATGAAGCAAAAATACTTTCCATAATTGTCCGCATTTCATTATAGGCTGAATCAGCATTTTCTTCTACTGGGATAGCGAATAAATCTTTTACTGCGTTTTCAAGTTGTGCAGGTACTTTGGTTGTCTTAGAGTTTTTGTACTCATCACTGTGTAAAACAGATTCTAAAATTGGCATATAACCTGTTTGTTGTGCCCAGTACAATTGTGAATCAGGAGTAGCTAAGAATTTCATGAATTCAAATGCCGCTGTCCGTTGTTCTGGCGTAGCACTATCGAACATATAAATATCTGTTCCTTGTTGTAAGTTGATTTTTTCAGGACGTGGTGCAACACCGTATTCATAGCCACCAGCTTCAGCATCTTTTTGAACAAAACCAGCACCAGCAATACTACCGACAAACATTGCTACCTTTTTGTTTGCAAATGGGCCAGATAAATATTTATCTGAACCAGCTGTGCGGAAGTAACCTGCTTCGATACCATCACGGTAATAGTCCACGACTTCTTGTGAATCTTTGCTTGTTAAATCTAAATCTTTATTAAAATCAACGCCTTTGTTTTTCATTCCAATTGCGTAATAGTTATTTAACGAGTCAAAACCAGCACCAACGACTTCTTTGTTGGATTTTTCGTAAATTGTTTTAGAAGCTTCTTTTAATTCCTCTAATGTTTTCGGTACTTCAACACCATATTCTTTCAACAAATCAGCATTATAGAATAACATTTCTGTCGATTTATTAAATGGAATGCCGTATTGTTTGCCGTCGATTTTGGCGCCGTCTAACAATACTTCACGAATTGGTTCTGCATCTTTCCAGCCGATTGTGTCATCATCCATATATGGTTTTAAGTCCACTAACATTTCATCTTGTGCAGCATTCCATAACCAGCCTGGGTACGCTTGCGTAATTGTTGGTAAATCTTTTGGTGAAGTTAAAGTCGAATTGATTTTGGCTTGTAAATCAGGGTAAGCAGATTGATTTTGTAATTCCACTTTAATTTTTGGATTTTCTTTCATGAAGTCTTTCGTTAATTTTGTTAACGCTTCTTCTTGAACCCCATTCATTGCATGCCAGAAAGTGATTGTCGTATCTTCCTTCACTTCTTTCACAATATCGTTTGATTCTTTGGCCCCATTACCGTTACCACAAGCCCCCAATGCGAAAATAGCTGCGGTTGCTAACACTGTTGTTGCTAGAGTTTTGAACTTCATTTTTTTCTCTCCCTTAAAAAAATTTATAAAACAATTTGCTCGCCACGTTCTGGCAATATTCTTTCACCATACGGGTTTTCCAGTTTTTCTGGTTTTAACGTATGGATTGGAACCAATACTTGAGGTTCAATCAATGCAATAATTTTATCCAGATCTTCTGGAATTGCATGTCCTGAACAAGCTAAACGGACAAAAGTAATGTCTTTTTTAGCCAACAAATCTAAAAACACGCGATACTGTGGATCAAAGTCCCCTAACGGTTGCGCATCACTGTGAATGTATAAACTACCTTCTTGGAGGTTGTCAAACTGGTTCACAACTTGCCACAAATAGTCTGTTTTGTCCTTTAGTAACGTGTCATACGGGATTTCTAACGCTGGATTCAATTCTGGTATTTTACCAGATTCAGCATAATAATAACGAACTTCTATTCCAAATACTTCAAGTAACAACGCAGCCATATTTGCTTCTAAAACGACTGTACGTGGTGACTTTTCAATAATCTTAGCAAAACGTTCCACGTTTGCTGGATAACCATTAAAGGTAATTTGTCGATTCGGTTTTTCTAGTTCTAAACGAACCAAGTGCTGAACAAGATCTTCTTCACTGACAACCGCTATTTGGGCTGGATCTGGTTCACGTTCTGGGAAGCTAATGCTTACGCCTTCCATCATTAATAATTCAGTATGTTTAGCTTTTTCACAAAAAGCTAAAGTCTCTTCACGATTATGGCCATGTAAGCGCAAATCACCTGTGTATGTGATGAAATGGTCAGGCGTGCGAATCAGTAATGCCGAAGCACCGTACGCATCATGATCAACAGGCACGATTTCCACTGAAATTTCGCCAACTTTAATCACATCGTTTTTATTAAGACCAATCATTTCTCGGGTAAAATTCTTTTCTTCAAACGGTGATGGAATCAAAAAATCACCTTTGCGATTTAAACTATTTAGAATCATCTTCGTTTCTTTTAATGTGTACAACGGAACAGCTGGGTCTAAATAATTAATCATGCGCGAATGATCTAAATGGGCATGAGATAAGAAAACAGCGGTGTGTTGATACTCTTTGTCTTCTGCACCATGATATTCATAACCTAAACGTGGATCATATAAGTCTTTTAATTCTGGCACTAAACGATTATTAATTAAGGTTTCAATGTGATCATCGGGCAAATCTAATTCTGGTCGAAATTCTGTACCAAAATCAAAGAAGATGTGGGCATCTTTATACGCCACTTCAATCACGGTTCCTCCAATTGTTAAAATGCCACTGTGAAAAGTCACAGTTGTTTTAGCCTTTGATTCCATTTTTTGCAACTCCTCTGATAATTTCTTTTCTGAAAATCAAGTAAATAATTAAAATTGGAATAACGGTTAATGTTGCAGCAGCCATTTGCAAATGTACGTCACTACCGCTCTCTGTCGCAAAGGCCGATAGTCCATTATTCAATAGACGGTATTTTTTCTCGTTCGTCACCAACAATGGCCACAAGAAAGAATTCCAACTAGAAATGAATGTTAAAATCCCTACTGTTACCAACGCTGGTTTTGACATTGGTACTAAAATACGCCAAATATATTCTAAATCACTAGCGCCATCAATCTTGGCAGCCTTGTAAAAAGTATCAGGAATACCTTTTAAATACCCGTTTAAATAGTAAATATAAAAAATACTAGTTAAAAATGGAATAATTAAGGCGCTGTAAGTATTTAACAAACCTAATTGCGCAATCGTTTGATAATTGGTAAAAATAATAGATTCATACGGAACCATTAACAACGAAATCATCAAAGCAATGACCACATTTTTAAAACGGAACTTCAAACTCGTTAATGCGAATGAAGCTAACACGGCGGTGACTACCGTAGCAATCGTTGTAACGCCTGAAACAAAGACTGTGTTCAAGAAATACCGAAGAAAGGGTGCTTTTTGAAAGACCTCTGTGTAGTTTTGCCATTGTGGTTGTTTCGGAAACATGGTTGGCGGCATGCTGGTCGCTTCAGAGTAACTCATTAAACCAGCTAAAATCATATAGACAAATGGAAATAACGTAATAACGGCTAAAATGCCTAAGAAAACAAATGCGATAATCGTTAAAACTTTTTTCATTGGCTTATTGCCCCACTTTCTTTAAGAGTTTATTTTGTAAGAAAGTGACCACTAAAATAATCACAAATAAAATCACTGTGGCGGCCATCGCAATTCCGGGACGCCCTGCAATGTGGAATTTGTCATAAATATAGTACACTGCGGTTGTGGCACTGTTGGCAATCCCCGCACGACCACCGAATAAAGCATAAACTTGTGTATAAACTTTAAAGGCGCCAATTAAATTGACCGTTAATAAAAAGGCAATGGTCGGGACTAGCTGCGGAAACGTAATACGTCGGAAAATTTCGCCGTCTGAGGCGCCAAACATTTTTGCAATTTTAAAATGTTCTTCATCAATATTTCTCAAGCCCGCCAACAAAATAATAATATTAAATGCTAAACTCGTCCAAACCCCAAAAATAATCAATGTCGGCATACTCATTTGAACATTATCTAGCCAGTTGACAGAAGGAATGCCGAAAAAGCCTAAGACGTAATTGACAATTCCATAATCGCCATTAAAGAAGTAACGGAAGACAATCCCAATGGCAATCGTACTCGTTACATAAGGCATAAAGAAAATCGTTTCAAAGAAACTCTTATGTTTAACTTTTTCAAAGATAATCCAAGCAATTGCTAGGGAAATTATCAAGGCAATCGGTACCACAGCAAATGCATAGAGCGCTGTATTTTTTAACGCTTTATAGAAGATTGGATCATTCAATACACGTTGATAATTTTCTAAACCAGCGTAGCGTTGGTTAATTAAGGAACCTTTTTGGAAGCTCATCCACAAAGAACGAAACAGCGGATAAACGCTAAACAGTAAAATGATTCCTAATGATGGCAGAAGGAAGAGCCATGCTTTTGGTTGATTTTCTGGATTGTATTTTTTCATTAGTAAACCCGGTCTCCCGCTTCGTTAAAGATAAATACTTTTTTATATGAAAAATCAAAAGATAAAGTGTCTCCTTCTTCAATCGCTTCTTCTACACTTACAATTGATTTCACTTGTTCATTTCCTAATGTAAATCGTAAAATACGTTCTCGACCAATCAATTCCACTAAATCTGTCGTTGTGGTAAAGAGACCTGTTTCAGTTGGTACCACATCTTCTGGACGAGAAGCAAACGTATATTTCCCGTCAGTCATTGGCATTTTAAAGCGTGCTTGCTCAAAACGCTCAAGCGGAATTTCAAAACTTTCGTGGTACATTTTGCCGTCTTTCACTTCAACAGACAATAAATTAATAATTGGGTTACCTATGAACTGAGCAACAAATAAGTTATTTGGTTCTAAGTAAAGGTTTTGAGGTTCATCATTTTGTTGAATAACCCCTTCGTTTAATAAAATAATTTTATCACTGATTGATAGCGCTTCCTCTTGGTCGTGCGTTACAAAGATTGTTGTAATGCCTACTTCTTTCACCAAGCGGCGGATTTCTTCACGAATTTTCAAACGCAAACGTGCATCCAAGTTACTTAAAGGCTCATCTAATAATAAAACATCTGGTTTTTGAACTAACGCCCGGGTAATCGCAACACGCTGTTGTTGACCACCAGAAAGTGTGCCTGGCTTTTTATGGCTTAACTCTTCAATATTCGTTAGTTTCATATATTCTTCGGCAATAGCTTGTGCCTCTGCCTTGGGAACTTTCTTACTTCCTACCGTCAAAGGAAACATTACGTTTTCTAGAACAGTCATATGTGGATATAAGGCATAGTTTTGAAAAACGAACCCGATGTTCCGATCTTTTGGTGCTGTTTTGACAACCGACTGCTGTCGAAACTGAATATCTCCATCACTTGGATGTAATAAACCTGCAATTAAGTTTAAAATTGTGGATTTCCCACACCCACTTGGTCCTAACAAACAAACCAAGTCCCCTTGCTCAATCGTAAAATTGACCGATTTTAACGCTTCAAACCCATTATCGAATACTTTTTTCAAGTCGATAACTTCTATCATGACCCAACCTCCAAAAAAACATTTAATAGCATACCTTTTGATTTTAACATTTATTTCTTGCAACCGCGAGAGCAAAGCTGTTTCATTAAGATAAAAATAGGTAAAGTTAATGTATTTTTTATGTAAAAAATGTTGTTTTTCTGAAAAGTCTATTCACACTTTTTTTAATGCGCAACAAAAAAACAGAGAATTTTTCTCTGCTTTTTTGGTTATTTTTTAGAATCTTTTTCTGATTCCTTTACAATATAAATTGGTCGTTTTTTCGTTTCTAAGAAAATTTTGCCGATATATTTGCCAATAATTCCTAAACATAATAGTTGCAAACCACCTACAAAAAGTACAATACAAACCATTGAAGGCCAGCCGCTTGTTGGATCACCATTAACTAATGTTCGAAAGATAATCACTAACATTGCTAGTGCAGAACCAACACACGAAAAGGCGCCAACGTATGAAGCAATATTCAATGGTGTTTCTGAAAAATTGACAATCCCGTCAATTGAATAACTTAATAGACTCCAGAAAGACCAAGAGGTTTCTCCAGCAATTCGTTCTCGATTTTTAAATTCAATATATTCTGTTTTAAAGCCGACCCAACTAAAAATCCCTTTTGAAAAACGATTATACTCAGATAACTCTAAAATCGCATCGACCATTTGTCGGGTCATGACACGAAAGTCACGGGCACCATCCACCATTTCCGTCTCAGCAATTCGATTAATGAGTTTATAGAACATCCGTGCAAAAAAGCTACGAATGGGCGGTTCGCCGTCTCTTGTTATGCGTCGTGTGCCAACACAATCTAAATCTGTACTGGTTTCAATCATCTCAATCATTTGAGGTAATAACTCAGGCGGGTCTTGTAAATCAACGTCCATGACTGTCACTAAGTCACCTGTTGCTTCTTTTAAACCAGCGTATAAGCCCGCTTCTTTCCCAAAATTTCGTGAAAAAGAAAGATAACGGACCTTCTCTGGATGTTCGCGATAAAGCTGTCTTAAAACAGCTAACGTATTATCTTTTGAGCCATCATTCACAAATATATATTCTACTGAATGAGATAGTTGCTGGCTAATTTTTTCTACTTCTTCAAAAAACAGCGGAATCGCTGCTTCCTCATTATAACAAGGGACAACAATTGATAGCATTTTATTTCCTCCACACTTCAGTTAATTATCATTATACCATATGATAGCCTTATTAAATAACGATATCCAATTAAGAATAGCTTAATTAAATAGAAAGAACCTGAGAAAAAATCCAAAACGATTTTTTCTCAGGTTGACTAGCGGTTAAACGAAAGCAACAGAAATAGTCCTACGCACTACTTCAGCCTCTTTTGTTTAGCACTAAAATTATTTTGTTAAATCTTCTTGGTTTGCTTCAAATTGATAACGCGGTTCATCATTCTTTTCATCATAATCAACAAGCAAATCATACCCTTTAAAGAACCAATCATCTGTTTCTTCAATAAAATAGGTAATCCCATCTAGGTTCTCTTTAATCATTGGCTCATCTGGCGCTTCTACAGACATCGCAATGGAAAAACCATCATGAACAGGTGTTTTTCCATAAATTTTTCCGAAAAAACGAATGCCTGTCTCAGGCTGAACCCCGGTTTCTTCTTTAAACCATTGTTGGGCTTTCGGTGTCACTTCTAATTTCATTCTTTGTTCCTCCTTCACATCTCTGTCGCCATTTATTGTAGCACAGCGCAGTGCTTTTAGAGAATAAAGTGCTTAGCCATTCATTTTTTCATCTAATAAATCAACGTCTGCGGTATCACCGATAACTAATAAATTGTCGTTTTCTCGAACAATTTCAGAAGCATCTGGCGAAGCAATTACTTCTGTTTTCGAGCGGCGAATCGCTACCACAGTTAAACCAAATCGTTGACGGAAATTTAATTCTGCTAAGGTTTTATTGTAAAATTTAGGATTGGTGACCCGAACCTCAGCTAATGAAAATTCGCTAGATAATTCAATATAATCTAAAATATTGCGTGAAACAAGTTTGTGAGCAATTCGAATACCCATATCCCGCTCTGGGTGAACGACCATGTCTGCCCCAATTTTATCTAAGACACGGGCATGATATTCATTGACTGCTTTGGCTAAGACATTGGGAACCCCCATCTCTTTAACCATTAATGTTACTAAAATACTCGCTTGAATATCTTCACCAATTGCCACCACTACGTGATCAAAGTTCCGAATCCCTAAAGAACGCAACGTCATTTCATCTTGAGCGTTAGCCACCACTGCATGCGTTGCAATATTCATATATTCATTGACACGGTCTTCACTGCTGTCAATGGCCAAAACTTCTTGACCAGCTTCCACCAAAGTTTGGCATATGCTGCCGCCAAAACGTCCTAAACCAATAATTGCAAAATTTTGTTTCATTTCTTCTGACCGCTCCTGTCTGTTCGTTAAAATTAGTATAACAAATCCATAAATAAATTCCTAGAAGGATTTCCTAGAATTTATTTATGGATTTATCTGATATTTATTTGGCTAAACCATGTTGAAAAGCATAAATCGCCGCTTGGGTCCGATCATCCACATCTAGTTTTGCTAAAATGTTTGAAACATGTGTTTTAACTGTTTTCAAAGTGATAAAGAGTTCATCAGCTATTTCCTGATTACTTTTACCTTGTGCAATCAACATTAAAATTTCGTGTTCTCGATTTGTCAAATCTTCATGCAACACCGGCTCTTGTTTTTTTGTTAACCGTTCCATCATCTTATGCGTCACTTCAGGTTCCAACACACGCTCTCCGCGATAAGTCGCCCGAATTGCATCAGCAATCTCATGTGCTGTTGATGTTTTTAATAGGTAGCCCGCTGCACCAGCTTCAATCGCCGGATACACTTTTTCATCATCAATAAAACTCGTCACAATAATAATCTTGGCTTCTGGCCAATCTTTCAAGATCGCTTTTGTTGAATCAATGCCGTCCATTTCTTCCATTACCAAATCCATCAAAATAACATCTGGACGTAGTTCCAATGCTTTTTCATAGCCAATCTTACCATTTTCTGCTTCGCCTACGACTTCTATATCCTCTTGAATAGATAAATATGATGAAACGCCTAAACGGACCATTTCATGGTCATCCACTAACATTACTTTGATCACTTGCAGTTTCCTCCTTTATGACAGGAACTTTAATTTCAACGCTGGTTCCCTGCCCTTTAAAACTAATAATTTTAACTGTACCGCCCATGCCGACAACACGTTCTCGGATATTATTTAAGCCATAACTACCGGCTTTATTACTTTGTTCCTTCATATCAAAGCCGACACCGTCATCAACAATACGCAATAACACGTTTTTATCGACTTGGTGTAAGTATACCTCTAATTCCTTTGCTTTGGCATGTCTTAAGGTATTTGAAAGTAACTCCTGCACAATTCGGAAAAGATGATCCTCAATGCTGCTATTTAAATGAACATCTTCAACATCCCAAATCAATTCAATTTTAATTTTTGTTTGTAGTTCTTTCAGTAATTGTTCAATACCTTTACGCAAACTTTTTCCTTCTAGACTGATAGGACGCAAGTGCAATAGTAACGCGCGCATTTCCGATTGGGAGGCATTAATGATTTCTGCCACCATGGCTAGTTGTTTACGATATGGTTCCGGGGTTTCTGTTCGTTGTGCTTGTTCATTTAAGGCAGACAACATCATCATGGCTGCAAAAAGTTGTTGACTGACTGAATCATGCAACTCCCGCGCCAAACGATGCCGCTCGTTCTCTAAAATTTCTTCTTTTGTTTGCCCATCCATTAATTGCGGCCGACTGTTTAATAATTGCAATTCTTTAGACATCTCTAATAATTTATTTTTAATCGACCAAATATCTTGTTCGACTTCGGTTAGATAATGATCTTGATTTTCACTGGTCGTTGGTTTGTTTAAGACTGGACTTTCATAATTACCATTGGCCAATAACCGAAGTTTTTCTTCAATCCGTCCATATTGCCCTTTTTGAACCAATGAAATCAGTAAAAAGGTCAATAAGCCTATTAGTAAGGATATGAGAACAATGTGCACAATTAGTGGTAGATAAAAGACTTTTCTCTGAAGAAGCTCTAATAACCACCGGTTTTGTTTAATCGAATGAAAATATGAAAACAATGTAATTAAGATAACAATAAAGGTGCTAAGGGACGCATATAATGAAATCATGCGTCTTGAAATCCGATCGGTCATACACGGATCACCTCAACATCTCCTACTAAAGTGTTCGTCATAATTTTCAAACGACGAAGATTGGTATCGTAATCATTGCTGTAAATTTTTAATGATTCGTTTTTCAATTGATATTTTTCTTCTTCAAAACGTACCGTTCCGTAAAAAGTTGAATGTTCTAACAAAATAGCTACACCTAACGGCACTAGAATTCGCGTGCGGCCAAAACCTTTACGAATAATAATAATATTGTCTTCTTTCGGTAGTAGCGTATTACCTAAATCAATAATGGTGTCCCCAGAGATTAAATCAATATTGATATCGTCCCATTCATAGATATTGTTACCAATGCGTTCGTTGGCAAACCAGCGGCGTTTAAATCGTTTGCCATTTTTAGGTTCTTTTGCCGCCGTCTCCACCATAATCATTTGTTTTTTTCGCCAAGGTGCTCGCTCAGCTATATCCACGCCTGAAATCTCAAAGCCTTTTAAGCCGATAAAGAGTACGCCAAAAATCAACATAAACCAAACAGCCGTGCTGTTCATTGCACCAATGACAATAAAAACAACGCCGAGGACGAATTGAAAGTTGTTAAAATGTGTTTTAGATGCTTTCCTGGAAACGTAGGCCACAAGTAAAACGCCAATTGTTAATAAAACAGCTAATCCAGGATTATGTACAATTTGCCATAACGCCAGAATAAAAAGTAATGCTTCTGCGACGATAAAAAAGCGCCAAGGGTTATTCATAGATTTGCCTCCTCCCTATGTCATTTATTTTACTCGTTTATTTTATTTAATCATAGTGGTTTGCGCCTCAGGTTACCATAGGACTTTAGCCCTAAATATCTTAGATTGCGAAAGGACAGGCCTTGGAAGCTGCCTGCCCTACTCAATTATTTAGTTTGCTTCAACTTTTGTAATTTTAACTGTCATGTCGCCACCAGGTGTTGCAATAATCACTTGGTCGCCTAATTGTTTACCAATTAAGGCTTGTGCAATCGGTGAATCGTTAGAAATTTTACCAGAAAATGGATCGGCTTCGGCACTTCCTACGATTGTGTATTCCTCTTCTTCTCCATCAGGCAATTCTTGGAAAGTAACTGTTTTACCGATGGAAACTTCGTCTTGGTCCACGCCATCATTATCGATGATTTCTGCAAAACGAATCATATTTTCTAACGTTGTAATACGTCCTTCAACGAAAGCTTGTTCATCTTTAGCTGATTCATACTCTGAGTTCTCTGAAAGATCCCCAAAGCTACGAGCGATTTTAATACGCTCTACGATTTCTTTACGTTTAATTGTTTTTAATTCTTCTAGCTCTTGTTCTAATTTTTCTTTTCCTTCAAGAGTCATTGGATATACTTTTTCTACCATGTTAATTCTCCTTTTTCGCTTAACGATACGTAGTTCTTGGTTGGTTATTGAAAAAAATTCCGCTTTCAATCCACAAAAGAGTACCACGCTTTTTCTAAATTGTAAATATAATTATTGAATTTTTGTGATTTTGCTAAATTTTATTTATATAAATTTCTAGTTGCTACTCTTTCCCTCTGTTAAACAGATTACTTTTTGAGTATCTAAAAGCTTGGTGAATCATACAAAATTGATTCACCAAGCTCTTTTATGTTTTCATTTTATTCACTACTTGAATTATTGACATACTGATCTACTAATACTTGATGTTCTTCATATGTTTTTGAGAAGTATACTTTTCCTGTAGAAATATCTGCTACAAAGTATAAATAGTCACTTGGTGTCGGATTCAAGACTGCTTTAATTGACTCCTCACTTGGGCTATCTAATGGTCCTGGTCCATAACCAGTATTTTTATACAAGTTATAAGACGAGTCCACTTCCAAGTCAGCATACGTTACAGTTTCTTTGTGTTCTCCTAGAGCATACAAAATAGAAATATCTGATTGGATCGGCATATCGGCAGCCAAGCGGTTAAAGAATACTTGCGCAATTTGTTTGCGGTCTGCTTCTTTGACTCCTTCTTTTTCAACCAATGAAGCTAACGTTAAGACTTGCTGATTGGTTAAATTCTTTGCATGAATTGTCGGCGTATATTGTTCCATTACTGTGTTCATTTTAGCAACCATCTGTTCGACAAATTCAGGAAGTGTTGCTTTTTTGTAGTAATCATAAGTCGCCGGGAATAAATAGCCTTCTAAGCGATAACGAACACCTTCTGCGGTTGCAGCACTTTCAAGTAAATCAGGATACTTAGCCTTCATTTGATTGAAGAAGTCTTCATTTTTCATTAATGCAATGAAATCTGCTTTCTTGAAATCCGTATTTTTTTCAATAGCTTCGCCAATTTTATCTATATCGTAGCCTTCAGGAATCGTTACTTTGCCATCTGCGATTTTAGTTGGTTCTGGCGTGCCCCCTTCTTTTAGCATTTCACCAATTTCATCGAGTGTCATGCTTGGAGACATTTGATAATAGCCCGCTTGAAAATCTGTTAAGTTTTTAAATTTTACGTAGTAGTTAAAAACCATTCCGCTTTTAATGACGTTGCTTTCTTCTAAAACCGCAGCAATTTGCTTATTAGAAGATCCTTCTGGGATATGCACTTGAACAAGCTTCTTATTGTTCTTGTCTAGTGGTTGTAGCCCAGCGTCTACATATTTATAAAAAGTAAACCCAAAGATTGCCATCATTAAAACCAATACAGAAACTACAATTAACACGATACGACCGACTAAACGATCTTCTTTTTTACGTGTTTGTTTTTTTGTATTTGTTGGCTTTTCGTCTGTTTCAATCGGGGTTGGCTCTTCGACTGTCTGTGTTGTCTTGTCTTTCCCACGTCTTCGAGCAGCTCTAGAACCTGCACGTGTTTGTGTTGTGCGGCTCGCTGTTTCTTGTGATTCATCAGATGAAGGTTGGGGAGACCTATCATTTTTTTCAGAGGAATCAGGTTGATCGCCATCATTTCTACCTTTTAAAGACCCAGTTACTTGATCTCTAAGCGAAGATTTGGGATCTTGGTTATTTTGGTTATCATTAGCCAAAACTAACCCTCCTTACTATTCTATCGTTTATGACTGAAACTATTATACATGAAACCTCTTTAAAATTAAATGTTTTTAATAAAAAGACCGTCATTCCCCGATAAAAAATTCATCATTGACAACGTTTAAAGCCTATGATGGCGCTTTTCTATTGAAACGATAATAAATCTTAAAATCCTCCTAAATTTATCGAAAATCCATTTTCTATTAAGAATTTTGTAGCAAAATAGCACCTAAGCCTTTAGGTGATTGTACTAGGAATGTCGCTCCCGCCTCTTGTAATTCTATTTCTTCACCAAATCCATACAAGACACCTATACTATCTAAGCCATTTTGTTGAGCACCAAGAATGTCATGATTACGATCACCAACCATGATAATCGCTTCTTTGGTTGGGTCTAATTGAGCTTCCGTTAATGCATACTGAATCACATCTGCTTTTTTAGAACGATGACCGTCCATACTCGCTCCATAGATGCCTGTAAAATAACGATCTAAATCAAAATGAGTAATAATCTTTTTTGCAAATTCTTCTGGCTTGGAAGTCGCAATGTATAACTTTGCTCCCGCTTCCTTTAACCTTGTTAGTACCTCTGGGATCCCTGGATACACATGATTTTCAAACATACCTTTTCTCTGATAATACGCTCGATAATGACTCACGGCTTGTTGCGCTGCTTCAGCTGAAGGCGCCATGTGCAAAAACGACTCATATAGAGGCGGCCCTATGAAAGAACGTAACGTCTCCTCGCTAGGAGCTGGCCAGCCTAATTGTTCTGTTGCGTATAAAATAGAACGCATAATGCCGCTACCAGAATCCGTAATTGTGCCATCTAAATCAAATAAAATCGTTTGATACATCTTCACTTCACTACTTTCTAGCATTTTTTTGTCTAATTGATTCTTCAAAATTAAGATACGCAAAAGAAGCACCTTTTCAGCGCTTCTCTGCCTTTTTATTTATTTTGCTGTAAACGTATCTGGTTTTTTATCTGATTGCTGCATTTCATAGGCAATGGCTTCAACGATTCGGCGGCTAGCTTGACCATCCCCATACGGATTTTGTGCATGCGCCATCGCGTGGTAAGCATCAGAATCAGTCAATAATGTTTTCGCCTCTTGATAGACTACTTGTTCGTCTGTACCAACCAATTTCAATGTTCCTGCCGCTACGCCTTCTGGACGTTCCGTTGTATCTCGTAAAACTAAAACTGGCACACCTAAGGAAGGAGCTTCTTCTTGCACACCGCCAGAATCAGTTAAAATTAAAGAACTTTTCGCTGCAAAATTTTGAAAATCTTTGACATCCAATGGTTCAATTAAATGCACACGAGCTAATTCACCTAAGTGTTCCGCTACTATTTCACGGACTTTGGGATTTTTGTGCATAGGGAAAATGACTTCAATTTCTGGATGTTCCATTACAAGTCGACGAACAGCTTTAAACACATTTGCCATTGGCAGGCCTAAATTTTCACGACGATGCATTGTAATTAGCACGATGCGTTGGTCTGTAGGGATTTTTTCCAATAAATCATTTTGATAGTGGGCATCAACGGTGTACGCCATCGCGTCAATCGCTGTATTGCCAGTCACATAAATATGTTCTTCTGGATGATTTTCTTTGATTAAATTGTCCTTACTTTGAGTGGTTGGGGCAAAATAAATATCAGTTAACACGTCTACCAGTTGACGATTCATTTCTTCTGGAAACGGAGAATATTTTTGCCAGGTCCGCAATCCTGCTTCCACATGTCCCACTGGAATCTGTTGATAAAAAGCAGCCAATGCAGCCGCAAATGACGTGGTTGTATCGCCATGAACCAAGACAATATCCGGCTGTTCTGTCACAAGAACCTCAGTTAATAAATTCAAAACACGACTTGTAATATCTGTTAAGGTTTGCCCATCTTTCATGATATTTAAATCATGATTCGGTGTAATTTGAAAATCTTCTAACACTTGATCCAACATTTGGCGATGTTGCGCTGTTACGACTACTACAGAGTCAAATCCTTGACTTTGCTCTTCTAAAACTTTGATTAAGGGCGCCATTTTGATTGCTTCTGGCCGTGTTCCAAAAACCGTCATTACTTTAATTTTCTTCATCATTTTCCTCCTAATTCTATGTTAGTTTCGGGTATTTTTGTTGGCGAAATTCTTCTGCTCGTTGAACGTAATGTAAGGCGTTCGTATGATTACTGGCTATTTCTGCTGCCGTTAACGGACGGATAACCTTCGCGGGTCGACCAAATGCTAAAACATTTGGCGGGATAATTTTGCCTTCTGTCACTAAAGAACCCGCACCAATCAGGCTGTTTTCTCCAATAATAGCATTATTTAGAATCGTTGAACCCATGCCAATCAAAGCACCATCACCGATTTTACAACCGTGTAACATGCATTGATGGCCCACCGTTACATACTTGCCTACAATTGTCGGGGCATCTTCATCAACATGAATAATCGTGCCATCTTGAATATTACTACCTTCACCAATGGTAATTGTGTTACTGTCACCTCTTAAGACCGACTGAAACCAAATATTACTATCCTTCGCTAGTTGTACGTTTCCATAGACATCTGCACTAGCAGCAATAAAATACTCTTTTTTCAAACTCTGTCACCTCTTTTCATTAAGTATAGACAAGAATCCCTCACTTTCATAGTAAAAAAGACAAGAAAAGAGCGTGGGACAAAAATCACTTTGGATTTTTGCTCCACGCTCAAAAACTGATAAACGGCGGGAACAAAAGCAACTCCTTCGGAAATAAGCCGGAATTCTCCAAAAATTACAGAACAATTTTCGGAAATTCCTTCTTATTTCTCGGAGTTAAACGCTTCTGTCCCGACCTCTTTTTATTCCTCATAGTCGCCTTCTTCAGCAAATTGACTATTGTATAGTTTTTCATAGAAGCCACCTTGTTCCAGCAACTCATGATGCGTACCTTTTTCAATGATTTCTCCTTGTTTCATAACAAGAATTAAATCAGCTTCACGAATAGTTGATAGGCGGTGGGCAATAACGAAACTCGTTCGTCCTTCCATAACACGATCCATTGCTTTTTGAATTAAGGCTTCCAAGCGTGTATCGACTGAACTAGTCGCCTCATCTAAAATCAAAATTTTCGGATCAGAAATTACCGCTCGGGCAATGGTCAACAATTGTTTTTGACCAAGGGAAACGTTATCTCCCTCAGAATTGATTTCCATTTCATACCCATCTGGCATTGTCCGAATGAAGTGATCCACATTGGCCGTTTTCGCTGCATCCACAACTTCATAATCCGTGGCATCCAACTTCCCAAAACGAATGTTATCTGCAATGGTACCTTTATACAACCAAGCATCTTGCAATACCATTCCAAATACAGAACGGACATCACTACGGTTCATTTTTTTCGTGTCAATACCATCAATTTTAATGGCGCCTTCTGTTACATCATAAAAACGCATCAGTAAGTTGATTAAGGTTGTTTTCCCAGCGCCAGTTGGTCCCACAATCGCAACCATTTGGCCCGCATCAACTTTAAAGTTCAAATTACGAATTAACGGTTTTTCTGGGTCATAACTAAAGCTGACATTTTCAAATTCAACAGAGCCTAAAATAGGTTCTGGTAAAGGAACATCTTGTTCGTTAAGTTCTTCTTCTGGTTCATCTAGGATTTCAAAAATCCGCATGGTCGAAGCTGAAGCGCTTTGTAAAGCTGCAGACAACTGCGTAATATTCCCCATTGGTTGGCTAATTTGCCAAATATATTGAATAAACGCTTGTAACTGCCCCACTACGATCACACCAGCAACCACATAGTAACTACCAAGGACAGCTACCCCGATATAGGTCCCATAAGCGGTCATTTGAACCAATGGCAACATTAATCCTGAGATAAAGGATGCTTTGAAACCAAAACCATTTAAACGATGATTGACTTGTTTAAAGCCTTCAAGGGTTTTTTTTTCCCGACCATATAGTTTTAAAACACTGAACCCAGTCATATTTTCTTGGACATAACCATTTAAGTCTCCTAAAGAATTTTGCATTCCTTGGAAATATTTCTGGGAGATTTTAACAATTGTTCTTGAAATAATCAGAGACAACGGAATCATAATCACTGAAAAAATCGCCATCAGCGGATTGATTAAGAACATCATCACTACCGCCATCACAATACCTAAGACTGCCGAAACAATATTGATAAAACTTTGTTGCATCGCATTGCTGACAGCATCCACATCGTTCGTCACCCGTGACAAAATATTTCCTTGTTGGTTCTTATCAAAATAAGAAACTGGCAAACGATTGATTTTTTCTTCAATATCTCGACGTAAATCGCGCATGGATTGTTGAACGACATTCGTCATTAAAAAGCCTGACAAAAATTGTGCCACACAATAACCTGTTCCCACAACTAAAATCCAAATTAAACATTGGATTACATAATCAAAATTAATGGATTCGCCAGCCGCAATATTACGGCTAATTTCTGTCGTTGGTAATCCAGTCAAATAAGGCAACGCTGCATTAAAGGCAACGGTTAATATTGTAAATAAAATAACTAAATAAAACGTCACTCGGTACGGTTTAATATAGCGACCGATTCGTTTCATAGAAGAAAAGGCGTGTTTCATGCTAATTCCTCCTCTGACAATTGAGAAGCCGCAATATCATAGTAAATTGGACAAGTCTCAAGTAATTCACGATGTGTGCCAATTCCGACCACGTCGCCTTCGTTTAAAACAACAATGCGGTCCGCATGCATAATTGTTCCAACACGTTGTGCCACAATTAAAACAGTGGATTCTGTTGTTTCTTTTTTCAGACGCGCTCGTAAATTTGCATCTGTTTGATAATCTAACGCAGAGAAACTATCATCAAATATATAAATTTCCGGATTGCGAATAATCGCCCGTGCGATAGCTAAACGTTGTTTTTGACCACCAGAAAAGTTCGTGCCACCTTCTGAAAGAGGTTCATCATAGCCTTGCGGTTTTTGTGAAACAAATTCTGTAGCTTGAGCAATGTCAATTGCTCGTTCCATTTCTTCTAACGTCGCATCTTCCTTACCGTAGCGAAGGTTATCAGCAATTGTACCAGTAAAAAGTAACGCTTTTTGTGGAATATAGCCAATCTTATTGCGTAATGCACTAAGTTTGTACTCTTTTACGTTCACTCCATCGATTAAAATTTCACCTTCTGATACATCATAAAACCGTGGAATCAATTGAATTAATGTTGATTTCCCACTACCTGTGCTCCCAATAAAGGCCACTGTTTCACCAGGTGACGCCTTAAAACTTACATTGCGGATGACTGGGCTTTCCGCATGTCCAGGATAGGCAAAGGTTACATTTTTAAACTCTAGATAGCCTTTAGTAGCTGTTTCTGTTACGCCTTCTTCTTCACGAATAGCTGGTTCCATGTCTAAGGCTTCTTGAATCCGTGAAGCCGAAACCGCAGCCCGAGGATACATCATAAAGACACTGGCAAATAACATAAACGAGAACAGCGCATGGAAAATATATTCAATAAAAGCTATTAAATTCCCAACTTCTAAATCCCCGTGGCTGATTTGAACAGTCCCGCTCCAAATGATTAAGACCATCACAATATTAAATAAGAAAAAGAAGCCTGGTTGGGCTGCTGCCATTAAACGAAACAGACTTTTTGAACTTTTAGTGTAAGTTTCATTGACTTTATTAAAACGAGATTCTTCAAATTTTTCATTAACAAATGCACGTATTACCCGCAATCCAGAAAGATTTTCTCTTAAAATCCCATTGATTCCATCTAAGTTCTTTTGTTGCTTTTTAGATAACGGTTCTGACAAACGAGCAATTCCGACAACTGCTAGCAGCAGAAAAGGCAAGGCACCTAAAACGTACATTCCTAACGACGGACTCGTTCGCATCACCATGTAAAGACTGGCAATAAACATCACTGGCGTCATAAAGCCAAGACGTAAAATATTTCCCATGAAGAGCATAATTTGGTATGCATCATTGGTCGTTCGCGTAATTAAGGAAGAAACCCCAATACTTTCATATTCACTGTGTGAGAAAGTTTGAATCTTTTCAAATAAATCATCACGAATATCACGAACAATGTTTGTTGTAATTCTGGCACCAAAGTACCCCAGCAAAATATTCATTGCGACACCAATAATCGTAATTACAACCATCCAAATCCCTTGCTGATAAATATAGTCCATATCTTTAGGAATAATTCCTTTGTCAATCATTCGTGCTAAAATAGTCGGCAAGCCTAATTCAATTAAAATAAAACCAAACACACAAATAAAATCAGCGAAAAGTAATTTCTTATAACGCATTGTGTAACGCCACATTAACTTCAATTAATCATCTCCTTCTTATCTTACTTTAAATTTTCTAGTACCCCCACTGTATCAAAAAGAAATCGGTAATACAAGCTGTCTGACTAGAAAAAACAGCCTTTCTCTTTCTATCCTTTCTCTTTTAGATTTTCTAAAAAATAGATAATTTTAATGATTTACTTATACGATTAAAATTGCTACTTCCTTTTGATTGTGCCATAATTGGGAAAAACTGAAAGGACCCTTTGAATGAAAAAATTATTCTTCATTTTTCTCGGTTCCTGTACGTTTGCTTTAGGCACGTTAGGAATCTTTTTGCCGCTTTTACCCACCACTGGTTTTTATTTATTAACGGCCTTTTTTTGGATGCGTAGTTCAGATAAACTTTATAACAAATTTTTAGCTTCTTCTTATTATCAAAAATATATCCAAGAAGCCTTCTTTGAGAAAAAAATTACTCGTAAAGGCAAATGGAAACTATTTATTTCCATGTTTCTTTTATTTGCCATTCCGTGTTTAATTGTCCGAAATACGTTGATGACCACGACTTTAGCGATTGTTTATTTAGCTCACGTGATTGGCTTAAGTTGGTATTGGCGTCCTAAAAAAAAGGCACTCGAACTTGATCAAGAATAAGGCGAAACAAGAAGTTTGTTTTTTTTAAAAGTCCAGTGAGTGTTTCTATACTTCCTTATCATTCTATGATAAAATAAGCTTAATTGTTGTTATTCACAACACACGGGACGGTTGAAAAAAGAACACATAAAATCAAATACCCAGAATGAAGCAAAGTCGAGGCTTCATTTCATCATTAACAGATGTTTTTGATGAGCATTCTTTTTTAGGTGATCAGCACCTCGTTTTGTTGTGTTTAATTTTCTGTCTTAAAATGAAAAAAACTATAAATTGCTACTATTAGTAGCTGAAGGAGAAATGAATCGATGATTTACAAAGTATACTATCAAGAAACAAAAATCAGAAACCCAAAAAGAGAAGACACAAAATCTCTTTACATGGAAGCCGATAGCGATGTAATCGTGCGCCAATTAGTTGAAGAAAATACCCCATACAATATTGAATACGTTCAATTATTAGACGAAAAACATCTTGCTTACGAGCAAGAACATGCGGACTTCACTCTAACGGAGTTTTAACATGAAAGTAAACATAAAAAATAACGAAACTGGCGTTTTTGCAATCGGTGGTTTAGGCGAAATTGGAAAAAACACATATGGGGTACAATTCCAAGATGAAATTATCATTATTGATGCTGGGATCAAATTCCCAGAAGATGATTTACTTGGGATTGACTACGTGATTCCAGATTATAGCTACATCGTTCAAAATTTGCATAAAGTCAAAGCACTCGTTATTACCCACGGTCATGAAGACCATATTGGTGGCGTTCCTTATCTTTTACGTCAAGCGAATATCCCAATCTATGCGGGACCACTAGCCTTGGCTTTAATTACCAACAAACTAGATGAACATGGTTTATTGCGAGAAGCGGAATTACACGAAATTAATGAAGATACGGTGATTCGTTTTAGAAAAACAGCGATTAGCTTTTTCCGGACGACTCACAGTATTCCGGATGCCTTGGGCGTTGTGGTTAAAACGCCTTCTGGTAACATTGTCGCAACAGGTGACTTTAAGTTTGACTTTACACCCGTTGGTGAGCCAGCCAACTTACACAGAATGGCGAAATTAGGTGAAGAAGGCGTCCTTTGTCTTCTTTCAGACAGTACCAATGCTGAAATACCCACCTTTACAAAATCCGAAAAAACAATTGGGACCTCTATTTTAAAAATCTTTGAAAAAATTGATGGTCGGATTATCTTTGCCAGTTTTGCTTCAAACATTTTCCGTTTACAACAAGCTGCTGATGCAGCCGTGAAAACAGGTCGCAAAATTGCTGTTTTTGGTCGTAGCATGGAAAATGCCATTGTCAATGGCGAACGCTTAGGCTACATCAAAGTGCCAAAAGGAACGTTTGTCGATGCGGCGGAACTGAATCAATTGCCAGCAAATGAAACAATGATTTTATGTACTGGCTCTCAAGGAGAACCTATGGCCGCGCTTAGTCGGATTGCTAACGGTACACATCGCCAAATTAGTATTCAACCAGGCGATACGGTTGTTTTCTCAAGTTCACCAATTCCTGGGAATACGACAAGCGTTAACCGTTTAATCAACTTATTATCTGAAGCCGGTGCAGAAGTTATCCACGGAAAAATCAATAATATCCATACTTCTGGTCACGGTGGACAAGAAGAGCAAAAATTAATGCTTCGCTTGATGAAGCCTAAATATTTCATGCCTGTTCATGGTGAATTTAGAATGTTAAAAATCCATGCTTCGCTCGCTCAAGATACAGGGGTTCCTGAAGAAAATTGCTTTATCATGGGCAACGGCGATGTCTTAGCTTTAACGGCTGATAGCGCACGTCCTGCTGGTCACTTCAACGCTAACGACGTGTACGTTGATGGAAATGGTGTCGGTGATATCGGGAATGTTGTTTTACGGGATCGTCGTATCTTATCTGAAGAAGGTTTAGTTTTAGCGGTAGCAACGGTTGATATTAAAAATAAAGAAATTATGGCTGGTCCAGACATTCTTTCCCGTGGTTTTGTCTACATGCGTGAGTCTGGTGATATGATTCATGAAGGCCAACGTCTTTTATTCAATGCTCTACGTGAAGCAATGAAAGATAAAAACTGTACCGAAGCAAAATTAGGCGAAGCCATGACGACCGCTTTACAGCCTTTCTTGTTTGAACAAACAGAACGTCATCCAATGATTCTGCCAATGATTATGACTGCCACAGTTAGTGATCAATAAAGCTCTCATTTAATAGAGAAGAAAAATGTTTGTCCATTTTTCTTCTCTATTTTTTCTAACAAAAAAACACCTAACGCATGTTAGGTGTTTTTGGATTATTTTTTATTAGTTTTTTTCTACGTTAACTGCTTGAGGGCCACGGTCTGAATCTTCAACATCAAAAGTCACTGCTTGACCTTCTTCTAAAGTTTTGAAACCATCACCTTGGATAGCTGAGAAGTGTACGAATACGTCGCTTCCGTCTTCGCGTGAGATAAACCCAAAACCTTTTTCTGCGTTAAACCATTTTACTGTTCCTTGTTCCATTCTTTTGTTCCTCCTCGTGCATTTGCACATAAATAGTCGTAACTTTGCTCGCTTCCAATAGAATATTTAAAAAAATTTAAAAAGTCTACATAATTCCAAACAAGATTACCCTTTCATTTTACACGTGATAAAATATTTTTGCAAGAATTGTCCTCATTCTGAAGCAAAAAAATTCTCTTCTCTCAAACTAATGTATCCGCTATCACCAACAATAATATGATCCAACAATTGAATCCCCATCATTTCGCCACATTCTTCCATTCGTTTGGTAAATTGAATATCTTGTGGAGACGGTGTCGGATTGCCAGATGGATGATTATGAGCTAATAGTATGCGAGCAGAAGAATATTTAACCGCTTCCCGAAAAATTTCGCGTGGATGAGCAATACTTTGATTCAGTGAACCTTTGAAAATCGTTTTCTGTTGGATAATGTCATTCTTGGTATTCAAGTAAATACAAATTAAATGTTCTTGTTGCAGCCCCTTCATCTCTTGGAGTAATCGTTGAGCGACTTGTTGACTGGACGTAACTTTACCAAATTTGATTTGACTACTTTGATAAATTCGACACCCCAATTCAATGGCCGCACGTAATTCAATGGCTTTCACTTGGCCAATGCCTTTAATAGCCATTAACTCGTTCAACGTGGCTTGCTGCAAATAAGAAAGTTGCTTAAACTGTTTTAATAGCGTTGCGGCAACAGTCATCACGTCTGCTTCTTTTGAGCCAGTTCGTAACAGAATCGCCAACAACTCTTGATTCGATAATGCTTTTTCTCCTATCGCTAAGAGCCGTTCTCGTGGTAAACAATCACTCGGCATCTCGCGAATAAATAGATCCGATACTTGCATAAAAAACCTCCTTTGCTAGTCATTAATAAACTACGCAAAGGAGTGTTGTTTTTATTATTTTAAATAATGTGGCGCTTGATGTAAACTCTCCAAGACATGTAATGTTTTCTCTTGGATAACTTCAGTTGGTTGCAATAAATCAGGTACCATGATCACTGGAATGCCCGCACTATGAGCCGCACTTACCCCATGAAATGAGTCTTCGAAAATCAAGGTTTTCGGGGCTTCTGTTCCTAAAAGTTGACGAGCTTTTTGAAAAATTTCTGGGTCCGGTTTTGCTCGTTTAACATCCTCTGCTGAAACGATCCCTACAAAACGATCCTGAATCCCAGCATGGCTTAATAACATTTCAATTGCTGGACGGACGTTACTTGAAGCAACTAATCGAGGAATTTTTTGATCATCTAAAAAGTCAAGGAATTCCACCACCCCTGGTTTTAAAGGGACGTTACCAGATCGAAACTCTTGCAGGGTATCCTCATAAGAACGGCGGATAAATTCTTCCACTGTGTCGTGACCATAGGATGCATAAATACGTCGGTAATTCTCTTGTACTTCTTCATCGGAAATCCCAACATAGTCTAAATAGACTTCTTTACTATATGGTAACCCCATTGCATCTGCTACTTTTTGAGTAGATGTATAGTAAATCAACTCCGTATCAAAAAGCAACCCATCCATATCAAAAATTACGCCATCAAATTTCTTCATCATTTCCTCCTATAGTTAAAAGTAATTCTCTTACTTGAGAAACAAAATATAATGAACCTGTTACTAATAATAAATCATCTGTCGACATTTTTTCTAAAATTTCGCCTAAGCCAAATTGCCATAAAGACACAATTTCTGTTAAATCGTCTTCATATTTTTCCATTTCTGTGAGTGCAATAGCTTTAGGGTAATCAAAGCTAGTTAAGTAAAGATGCGCATTCGGTACTTGCTTTAAGTCCTGAATCATCTCATCCACATCTTTAGTTGCTAAAGCTGAAAATAAAATATGAATCGTGTGTTGTGGAAACTCTTTGCGCAAGTTTTCAACTAAGCGTTTTACTGCATGCTCATTGTGGGCACCATCTAAAACAATCAACGGTTCATCACTAAGACGTTCCATTCGAGCTGGCCATTGCGCTTTAGCTAACCCTTGAGTAATGTCTCGTTCTTTAAACGGCAAATGTTGTAGTTGGCAATACTTGTCAAATAATTGAATAGCTACCGCCGCGTTTTCTACTTGGTGACGCCCCAACAAGGGAACTTTAATTTTTGTCAGTTTGCCCATTTCTCCATAGAAATTAAATACTTCCCCCCATTGTGTATCAGGATGTATATATTCCACTTGATACTCTTTGCCAAAACGAAAAATTGGACTCTGTTTTTCTTGTGCGACTTTTTCAATGACTGCTAGCGCATCAGCACAAATATTGCCTGTTACTACTGGGACTTTTTCTTTAATAATACCCGCTTTTTGATAGGCAATTTCAGCAATTGTTTCACCTAAAATTTCTGTGTGATCCTTCCCAATTGTTGTAATTCCCGTCAATAATGGCTTCACGACATTGGTGCTATCAAGTAATCCACCTAAGCCAACTTCAACAACTGCGATATCCACTTGTTCATTCACGAAATAGTCCAAGGCCATTCCTGTCAATGTTTCGAATTCTGTAATTCCAGCCACTTCAGTGATCTGGTCTAATTCTTTAATGATTGGTTGATACTTTTCCACATAGGTAATCAATTGTTCGTCTGAAATTGGTTGACCATTTATCGCAATTCTTTCATTAAATGATTCAATATAAGGAGAGGTAAAGGTTCCGACTTTCAAGCCCATTTCTTCTAATAGACAGCGTAAATATGTCACGGTTGAGCCTTTACCATTGGTTCCTGCGATATGAATCGTTGGCACTTTGTTTTCTGGATGATCAATTTTTTCTAATAACGCATTGATCCGATCCAAACCAGGTCTTGAACCAAAGGGTAACCGGCTATGAATCCATTCAATGGCTTCTTCTATTGTTAATTGCATCTTGTCCAACTCCTTGTCTTCTTCTACATTATAACTAAGTTAGGTGACTTTTTCACTAATAACCAATTGAAACTTTTTCTTGAAAACTTTTTGCATTTTTCATAATTTTGCGTTATTAGCGGATACATTAATGAACTTATGGTAAACTAACATTCTGGATGGTTCATTCCAGCCAGCCAATTAAAAACTATTTTTAGAGCGTTCAACACGCTTATTCATGATTTTTTTATAAAGGTGGACTTATTTTGATGAAAAACAAATCGAAGCTTTTATGGTTAGGAAGTTTTTTCTTGCCGTTTTTACTTCTGTTGCTTGTATGGATGACATTACAACTTGCGCCTTTTGGTGACAACAACTTATTAGTTAGTGATTTAGGCACACAATACATGCCTTTCTTGAGTTTTTTAAAACGCTCTTTTCACGAGGGAATAACTACATTCTACTCTTTTTCCAATGAGATTGGTGAGTCGATTGTTCCTTTGGCAGCCTATTACTTACTGAGCCCTTTTAATGTGTTGGCTTTCTTTTTTCCTTATGAACAATTACCTATAGCAATTTTATGGATTATTACCTTAAAACTTGCCTTGATGGGCACGACGATGTTTAGCTATTTAAAATACACCTATCAAAAAGTTGATGGCACCACGTTACTTTTTTCAACGTCCTATAGTTTCTGTGGCTTTGTCACCGTCTATAGCCAAAACTTTATGTGGTTGGATGCACTAATTCTATTCCCGCTTATCTTATTGGGACTCCAACGTTTATGGGATCAACGAAAATGGGGCTTATACAGTATAACCCTATTTTTAGCGATTGTGACAAATTACTACATGGGTTATATGATTTGTCTCTTTGCTGTTTTGTACAGTATCTATTGGTTCTTTAAAAAGAATACCCAAACCCATGCTATTCGGCAATTTTTTAAACAAAGTCCGTTATTCATCCTCGTTTCTTTTTTAACAGGAACCGCAACTAGCTTTTTATTATTACCTGCAGCAGAAGGGATGCTTTATACAAAAAAAGCAGATTTTGATGTCTCGACGTTCTTTTTAACGCCTAAGTTCAACACTTCGTTTTTCTCGCAATTAGGCTTAGGTTCTATTAATTATGAGTTGCGTTTAGACCATTTACCAACCGTTTTTGCTGGATTATTTGTGACACTCCTCTGTGTTGCCTATTTTCAAACGAAACAAATTGCGTTAAAAGAAAGAATAGCTTCAGCAATTCTTTTATTCATTCTCTTTTTAAGCTTTTGGTTAGAAGCCTTTAATACTGTCTGGCACATGTTTCAAAGCCCAGCTGGTTTCCCTTACCGAAATGTCTTTATTTTTAGCTTTTTATTGATTGTCTTTGCCTATGAAGTTTGGCTTAAAAAAGTGACCATTCCTTGGACCGCACCTATTATTTTTAGTCTGCTGTTAGTCATTGGCTACGGATCTTTGTATTATGGTCCACAAAAGAATCTCTTAATTTCGATCAATTATTTATGGCTAAGTTTACTTTTTATTTGGTTGATTTTCGTTTGCTTGCGTTTAGCACACAAAAAGGCCTTAAGAAACTATGTAGTCGTGGCTTTATTCTTACTGGTCAGCACAGAATTAACAACGAATTTCTGGATTTCTTTTAAACACATGCCCTTTGGTAGCCAAGCGACATTTGCCCAAGATTACCGAAAACACAGCCAATTAATCGATGAAAAAATGGCCTCAGCACCAGAACTTTATCGCATGAAACAAGTCATTCCTTCCAAAGAAACAGGGTTCCGTGAAATCAATAACGGCTACAACAATCCTTTACTTTATGGCTATGCTGGCGTTTCTAGCTATACTTCGACTTTAACTGCCACTACCCAAGACACATTAAGTGCGCTAGGTTTATATCGAAAAAATGATCGCCGGATTGCCTATGTGGATAATTCACAACTAACCAATTTACTTTTAAATGTGAAATATGACTTTTTACCAATTGAAAAACCTACGAGTGAAAAATTGCTAAAAACAGTTGGTTCCACGAAAATCATGGAAAATGATGAAGCGATCGGTATGGGCTTTTTGGCGCCAACCGCATTAACCAAGTTAAAATTAGCAAAAAATAATCCTTTAGATGCCCAAGAAGAACTCCTGCAAACGCTCGTGCCGACGGATAAACCTTACTTTAAAACAGCTTCGTTGATAAATGAACCTCATCATACTAACGAAACAATTGAAGCAACCTTTAAAGTGAATAGCACTGGTGACTTGCATCTTTATATTCCGAATTTAAAATGGAAAAAAGTTACACAATTGAAGGTAAACCAACAAGTTATCTCGACGCCGATTTATATTGCAACCAATCAACTGTTCAATTTAGGGCATTTTGAAAAAGGAACTACCGTGACCCTGTCACTAACTGCTGAACAAGTGGTTGATTTAACTAATTGGCAACTTCAAACTTTAGACCAAACAGCCTTTAATCGTGCGGTTGACAAATTACGCCAACAAGCTCTTCACGTGAATGCAACTAAAAAAGGCCATTTAAATGGCGCACTGAATGTACCTGGAAATGACACTCAGTTACTGTATACGTCCATTCCTTATGACCAAGATTGGCAAGTCAAATCGTCGCTACAAAAAGAACCATTAAAAACACAACGCATTCTAGGTGGCTTTTTAGCTGTTGAAGTCCCAGCTGGCAAACAGCAGTTAACCTTTACCTATCATCCAAGAATGATTTATCTCGGTACTGCCGTCAGCGGAACGGTTTTACTGGGAGCGGCTGGTTATCTTGGCTTTAAAAAATACCGTCGAAAACGTCAGGAGGCCACTCATGACTAATCAGAAAAAATTTTTAAATGGACTCATTCGGTGGTTACCCCTAGTTGGACTGGTGCTTTTCTTCGGCTTAATTTTATGGGGATATTCCAGAGGAATTTTTCATTCTGTTGCTTCCTTGCAAGCTTTTATTAAACAGTTTGGTAACTATGCGGTTCTATGTTTCATTCTTTTACAAATCGTCCAAGTGATTATCCCTATTCTACCTGGAGGAATTTCTTCTGTTGCAGGAATGTTGATGTTTGGCAATTTGCAAGGCCTTTTGTATAGCTATCTTGGATTGATTATTGGTGAGTTTATTGGCTTTTTACTGGTTCGTTACTATGGACGTAGCTTTGTAAAAATAATCCTTTCACCCAATAAATACAAAAAATTTGAAGAGATTTTAGACAAAAATGAACACAATGTCAAAAAGCTCTTAATCTTTACTATGTTAGTCCCCTTCGCTCCAGATGATATTGTTTGTTTAGTGGCGGGAATTACAGATATTTCTTTAAAAGAATTCATGAAAATTGTTCTTTTATTAAAATTCTGGTCTGTGGCTACTTACAGCTACTTAATGTTGTATTTGTTTCAATTATTTGGCAAATTATAACAAAAAGACAACAAAACCAACGTTTGGTTTTGTTGTCTTTTCTTTTTTAGATTGAACGTAATTGGGCAATCCGTTCTTTGACAGCCTCTTGTTTTTCAAGGTAGTCCTTTTCTTTTGCACGTTCTGCTTCCACGACCTCATCTGGTGCATTTGACACAAAACGTTCATTTGAAAGTTTGCCTTGCACACGTTTGACTTCTTTTGTCCATTTGTCTAATTCTTTTTCTAAGCGAGCAATTTCTTCCTCGATATTAATCAACCCAGCTAATGGTAGGAATAGTTCTGCGCCTGTTAATACAGCGGACATGGCTAATTCTGGCGCTTCTATTTCACGACTGATGACTAATTCCTCTGGGTTACAGAAGCGTTCTAAATAGCTAGTATTAGCTGTTAAAAATTCTTCTACTTCTGTATCGTTTGTTTTAATTAACAAGGTAATTGGTTTAGAAAGTGGTGTATTCACTTCTGCTCGAATATTCCGAACCGAACGAATAACTTCTTTCAGAACTTCCATTCCTCGAGCTGCTGCTTCATCGTTAAATTCTTCATGAACAACTGGGTACTCTGCCACAACCAATGACTCACCTTGATGCGGAATTTTTTCCCAAATTTCTTCTGTTACAAACGGCATAATTGGATGCAATAAGCGTAAGATTTGATCCAATGTGTACACCAAGATGCTCCGTGTTGTTTGTTTAGCTGCTTCATTTTCTCCGTAAAGAATCTCTTTACTCATTTCAATATACCAATCACAGAAATCATCCCAGATAAAGTTGTATAATTGGCGACCTGCTTCACCGAATTCAAAGCGATCAAATAATTCTGTCACACGGGCGACTGTTTCGTTTAAGCGCGTTAAAATCCAACGATCAGCGACAGTCTTTTCACCACTAAAGTCAATATCTGCAGCAGTCATACCTTCTACATTCATGATAACGAAGCGACTTGCATTCCAGATCTTATTGATAAAGTTCCAAGAAGCATCCATTTTTTCATAACTAAAACGAACATCTTGACCTGGAGCTGAACCATTTGATAAGAACCAACGCAATGCATCTGCGCCATATTTTTCGATGACATCCATTGGATCAATCCCATTCCCCAATGATTTACTCATTTTGCGTCCTTGCTCATCACGAATTAAGCCGTGAATTAAGACATTTTGGAAAGGACGTTCACCTGTAAACTCTAAGCTTTGGAAAATCATACGACTTACCCAGAAGAAGATGATGTCATAGCCAGTAACTAATGTGCTTGTTGGGAAGTAACGTTGATAATCTTCGCTTGCTTCATCTGGCCAACCCATCGTTGAAAATGGCCATAATGCAGAACTAAACCATGTATCTAAGACGTCACTATCTTGAACCCAGTTTTCACTGTCGGCTGGCTCTTCCATCCCAACATACATCTCGCCCGTTTCTTTGTGATACCAAGCAGGAATTTGATGGCCCCACCATAATTGTCGCGAAATAACCCAATCATGTACATTTTCCATCCAACGTAAAAATGTTTGATTGAAGCGTGGTGGATAAAATTCAACAGCGTCTTCTGTTTCTTGATTTTTCATTGCTTTTTCAGCTAGTGGTCCCATTTTTACAAACCATTGGGTCGATAAACGAGGTTCCACGACAACGCCTGTTCGTTCTGAATGGCCCACGCTGTGATTCATTGTTTCGATTTTAATTAAGCGACCTAGTTCTTTCAAGTCAGAGACAATCGCTTTACGTGCGGCAAAACGATCCATTCCTTCGTATTTTCCAGCCAGTTCATTCATCGTGCCGTCTTCGTTCATAACATTTACTCGAGGTAAGTCATGACGATTACCGACTTCAAAGTCATTTGGATCATGGGCAGGTGTGATTTTTACAACCCCTGTTCCAAATTCCATATCTACATAGTCATCTGCAATAATTGGAATTTCTTTATCGACTAATGGCAAGACAACTGTCTTACCAATAAGTTCCTGATACCGTTCATCTTCTGGATGGACCGCAATCGCCGTATCTCCCAACATTGTTTCAGGACGCGTTGTCGCAATTTCAACAACGCCAGAACCATCTGATAATGGGTAGCTCATGTGGTAAAAAGCTCCTTCAATATCTTTATGGATTACTTCAATATCAGACAATGCTGTTTTCGCTTTTGGATCCCAGTTAATGATATATTCACCACGGTAAATCAAATCTTTCTCGTAAAGAGAGACAAACACTTTACGAACGGCCTCAGATAGCCCTTCATCTAAAGTAAAACGTTCACGGCTGTAATCTAAAGAAAGGCCCATTTTTGCCCACTGTTCACGAATGTGAGAAGCATATTCTTCTTTCCATTCCCACACTTGATCAACAAATTTTTCACGACCTAAGTCGTAACGTGAAATTCCTTGTTGTGCTAGTTTCTCTTCTACTTTTGCTTGCGTGGCAATTCCGGCATGGTCCATTCCTGGTAGCCATAACGTATCAAAGCCTTGCATTCTTTTTTGGCGGATAATCATATCTTGTAATGTTGTATCCCAAGCATGCCCTAAGTGTAGCTTCCCTGTTACATTAGGTGGTGGAATAACAATTGAATAGGGCTTCGCTTTTTTGTCGCCACTTGGTTTAAATAAATCTTGATCTAGCCATTTTTGATAACGGCCAGCTTCGATTTCTGTCGGTTGATATTTCGTTGGTAAGTTTTTTTCTTCTGACATTTTTTCCCCTTCTTTCTTAAAATACGCGATTTGGAGCGGTAATTATTTTACAAATGAGTTTTTTTGGGCTAAACACTAAAATACGCCCTAAAATACTTTCGTATTTTAGGGCGTAGATTCATCTTATTTACGCGGTACCACCTAAATTGCATTTGAATTGAATTCATTCAAATGCCACTCATTCGTGAGATAACGTTCACGAAACGAATCGTTTTACTAACGTACTGTGTTCAAACCATTGACTCACAAGCTACCTTCTCACTGGTTGTGTAAAAGTCTTGCACCTGAACGACTTTTTCTCTAAAACGACGCCAATGATACTCCTCTTGTTCGCTGTCTTTGCTTCATTCTACAATGAAGCGCAAGCAAAGTCAATTTGTAATCTAGAGGGATTACACTTTTTTTGCAGCTTCTAACGCTTGTTGATAATCGGGTTCCGACGAAACTTCTGAGACGATTTCTTCATAAACTAACGTTCCTTCTGGGTCAATCACAAAAATAGCACGTGCTAAACGGCCCATTTCTGGAATATACAAACCATAAGCTGCACCAAATGAGTCTTCAGTATCATGAAGCATTTCCATTTCGACACCCTCAGCGGCACACCAATTTGCTTGTTCTTCAACTGTGTTATTGGAAATCGTGATAATCTGAACACCGTCTAATTTCGCCGCTTCTTGATTGAAACGTTTCGTTTGCAGTGAACAAACACGTGTGTCGATATCAGGAACCACACTAATTAAAACCGTTTTACCTTTATAATCTGCCAAGTTGATTTCTTGGTTGTTTAAATTTTTCAAAGAAAAGACGGGGGCTTTTGTGCCAACTTTAGGCTGCTCACCTGTCAATTCTAATACGTGCCCTTTTCTTGTAACATTCATTCTGAAATCCTCCTTTTCCACTTTCAATAATAAGTATAGTAGAGGATTTTTATGAAGACAATTTTATTGCTTTGGGCTATTTGCTAGTGAAAAAGTTTCATTAAAATAAATCAGTGTTTGCAGTTCCGTTGTTAAATCAATATACTGCACACTAACGTTGGCTGGCACACTGACACGGTCTGGCGCAAAATTTAAAATCGCAGTCACACCCGCTTGTACAATTTTGTCGATAGCTTTTTGGGCATGGTGACTTGGTACTGTAGAAATGGCTACCGTGACCCCTTCTTGTCGAACGAATGCTTCTAACTCAGACATATCATGAACTAATAATCCATTAATCGTGGTGCCAACTAAAGCCGAATCATTATCAAAAGCACAGACAATATTCAAATTCTCGTTGCGTCTAAAATTATTTTTTAATAATGCCTTGCCTAAATTGCCACAACCAATCAGAGCAATTCTTTTTTCTTCTTGCGTATTTAAAATATTACTAAATACCTCAATTAAATACGGCACATCGTAACCATAACCGCTTCGGCCCAGTTCACCAACGTGGGAAAAATCACGCCGAATCGTTGCAGAAGGAATCTGGATCATTTCACTAAACTCTCGTGATTTAATGCGTTTAACACCAGAATCCCCTAACATTTTTAAATAACGTAAATAAACCGGCAAACGTTTTGCCGTTGCTTTAGGCATTTTTTTCTCCATCCTCTGTCCTCCTTGTTACCTACTTCACATATTCAGTTTATCACGGTTCCCCTCTCCGAGCAACTTGTTTGTGAAATAAGTACAAAATAAATACAGTGACGTCTAAGCGACCGTCACTGTATTTATTTCTTATAGGAAATCTGCAAATTCGTCTTCTTGTTTATCTTTCGCTGTTTCTGCTGAAATCTCTGTAATTTTGAGTCCTTCTAAGGCCCGAGCCATTAAACCTTCCAAGTCTAAGCGCGCTTCATAATCTTGCGCTTTATCCAAGCGAGGTCGTGTTTTCGGTTGCGGTGGCGCAAAAATTGTACAACAATCTTCGAAGGGTTGGATGGCTAATTCAAACGTGTCAATTTTTTCGGCAATTTCGATAATTTCTGTCTTATCCATTGAAACAACAGGTCGAATTATCGGTGTTGAGGTAACCTCATTAATTGCTACCATACTTTGAAGTGTTTGCGAAGCCACTTGTCCTAACGATTCACCATTAATAATGACTAAACCTTTCCGCATTTCACGAATTGCATCTGTTAAGCGTAACATTAAACGTCGTGTAATGGTCATTAAGTAGCCTTGGGGAACAACTCGTTTTATTTCTTCTTGAATTTCTGTAAAGGGCACTTCAATAAATTGAATAGTTCCTACATAAGGGACTAATTTTTCAGCTAAATCTTTAGCCTTTTGTAACGCTTGTTCACTTGTATAAGGCGGACTAGCAAAATGGACAGCTTCCACTTCCACGCCACGTTTCATAGCTAAATAACCAGCAACTGGTGAATCAATGCCTCCTGACAACATCAACATACCACGACCACTGGTGCCCACTGGCAATCCACCCGCACCGCGAATCGTTTCATAAGATAAATACGCCGCGTCTTTACGAATTTCAATTCTTAAGTTAATATCAGGCTTTTTCATTTGTACTCGAATTTCCGGAATGGCTTCAATAACAGCCCCACCTAATTCTTGATTCAAGCCATTTGAATCAAGTTCAAATGAATGGTCCGAGCGTTTAGCAGTAATTTTGAACGTCTTACCTGGCGTATAAACTTCCCGAACAACCTCTTGAACCATTGCACGAATCGCTGGCATTTCTTTTTCAATACGAATACTTGGCGAAAAATTTTGAATCCCAAACACTTTACTTAGTTTCGGAATCACTTCTTCACTATCTTCCCCATTTAATAAAATATGCATTCTGTCTCGATCTGCATGGATTTTCAATGCTGGAAAATCAGCTAACGCACGTTTCACATTTTGTGCTAACTGCATGATAAACGTTTTACGATTTTTTCCTTTAGTTGATAATTCGCCATAGCGAACCATAATTTCTGTATATTTCACTCAATTAATTCCTCTCTGTTCCTGTATCTTCACAGGTCAATGTCTTTGCAAATTATACATCAAATAAGGGGCGTTTTTCTAGTGCTTAGTCGAAAAAAATAGTTGATTCATAAGTTCATTGTCTTATGAATCAACTATTTGATAACTTTCTCTCTTGCTTATTGCGCATTCAGGATCCACATGAATCCGACAAAAACAAAGAACAAGCCATACATAATTGGCGAAACTTCTTTCCCGCGTTTTGCCGCAATCATTGTAATTGGATAGAAGATAAAGCCTAAGGCAATCCCATCTGAAATGCTGTATGTCAATGGCATTCCTAACAAGATTAAGAAGGAAGGAATCGCAATTTCCATCTCGTTCCATTTAATTTTGCTTAAGGATTGTGCCATCAAAACACCAACAATAATCAACGCTGGTGCTGTAACTTGCGAAGTGACAACTGCTAACAAAGGAGAAAATAGCAAGCTGAAAATAAATAAAATCCCGGTTGTAATAGCTGTGATTCCTGAACGACCACCCACAGCAATCCCCGCAGATGATTCAACATATGCACCAACTGGCGATGTCCCTAGTAGAGAACCAGCTAACATCGCTGTTGAATCAGCGGCTAAAGCTTTCCCCACACGCGGCATTTTATTGTCCTTCATAAAACCTGCTTGATTGGCTAAGCCCACCAACGTACCAGCCGTATCAAAGAATGTTACTAATAGGAACGTTAAAACCACGACCCACATTTGAATCGTATTGATATCTTTCACATGTCCTAACGCCACTAAAAATGTTGGTTCTAAACTTGGCGCGCTTGAAATAATCTTATCAGGCATTGGAATAACCCCTGTCGCTAAACCAACAATCGTTGAAATCGCCATTCCAATAAAAATACCACCTGGTACTCGACGAACTAACAAAATTGCAGTTACGACTAAGCCGACAATGGTGACCCACGTTGAACCAACATTCAAAGGTCCTAAGCCAACAAGTGTCGCATCATTAGCCACAATTAAGCCACCTTGGCTTAAACCAAGAAAAGCAATAAACAACCCGATTCCACCTGAAATAGCAAATTTCAAGTCTGCAGGAATTGCATCAATAATTAGCTCGCGTAATTTAAAAATTGTAATTAAAATAAATATCAATGAAGCCACAAAAACGCCTGCTAATGTCGTTTGCCAAGGAATCCCCATACCAACAGAGACTGAATAAGCAAAGAATGCATTAATTCCTAAAGCTGGTGCTGTCGCAATCGGATATTTCGCCAACACACCCATTAAAATACAACCTAAAGCACTCGCTAAAGCGGTGGCAGTAAAAACAGCGCCTTCGTCCATGCCAGAAGCACCAAGTACGGTTGGATTAACGAACAAAATATACGCCATTGAGATAAATGTGGTGAAACCAGCTAACATTTCTCGTTTCATATTCGTATTCAATTGTTCAAGTTCAAAATATGAACTTATTTTTTCTTTCATGTTCCGTCCTCCTAAAATCTAAATATTTTACAATGTTCGTAAAATATTCAATTTATTAATGAAACAACGTGTTTAATCATATAATAAACCAACAAATAAGTAAATATCAAATTCTAAATTCTGTAAAAAACGAACAATCACGATTAAAAAAAGTATTCCTTTCTAGGAATACTTTTTAAATTAAATCGTTTGTGTGGTCGGGCGAACAACCATTTCACTGATTGACATACGATCTGGCGTGTCTATGGCAAAGACCACTGCTTGCGCAATGTCTTCCGCCTTTAAGCCCCAACTTAACTGTTCTAGATGTAACGTTTCAGCTACTACTCGATTAGAAATTGTTTGATAAAGTTCTGTTTGTACAGCACCTGGTGAAATAATCGTTGATTTAATGTTATTCTCTCTTTGTTCTTGTCGCAATCCTTCCATAATTGCTCGAACAGCAAACTTTGTTCCACAGTAGACAGCCGAATCTGGATAAACGACATGTCCTGCCACAGAATCAGTAGCAATAATCTGCCCTGATTTTTGTTCAACCATAATTGGAAGAACTGCCGCAATGCCATTTAAAACACCCATAATATTAATATCTAGCATTTGACGCCATTCTCCTTTTGGTGCTTCAATAAGAGGCGCCGTTGGCATAACTCCTGCATTGTTAAAAAGAACATCAATTCGTCCATATTTTTCCATTGTAAGCTTGATTACACGCTGAACTTCCTCTTCTTTCGTTACATCTGCTTGTTGCACGAGAATCGTTGCTTCAGGAAGTTCTTTTTTTATAGCAATTAAACGTTCTTGTCGACGTGCTGCAATGACTAACTTCGCTCCTTTTCTGGCAAGTAAACGGGCTGTTGCCTCACCAATGCCACTGGAAGCGCCCATGATAACAATAACTTTTTCTGATAATGATTTCATTATATTTCCTCCTTATCTTCCTGAATCCAACGAATAATTTTAGCTGGTGTTCCTGCAACAATAGCGTTAGCTGGCACATCTTTAGTTACAGTCGCATTAGCTGCTACGATAGCATTTTCACCAATCGTAATACCTGGTAAAACAGTGACACCCGCGCCTAACCACGCAAATTTTTTAATGGTAATTGGTGCTAGCAATACGCCTCGCCGTTTCATTGGCATTTCCGGATGATTGACACTTAAGAGATTAACGCGCGGACCAATTAAAACATTGTCTTCAATTATAATGCCCCCTAAATCAACAAACATAGCTGCCCGATTAATAAAAATATTTTTACCAAAATGTATATTGCGTCCAAAATCTGTATAAAAAGGCAATAAAATCGTAACGGTTTCGTCAATTTTGTCTTGGATAATCGTGGCAAGAAGATTCCTTACTTCATTATGTGTGTAGGCTTGTTGATTTAATTCTATTAAATAGCGACTATTTTCCTCTTGAATCTGATGAATAAGTTGAAATAGTGGTTCATCTTTATCAATGCTACCTGTTGCAATTAGTTCTTGGAGATTTTTTGTAAGCATTCCTAATCGCCTCCTTTTGCTAAATTTATCGTAATACGTGACAACTCCTCTGTCTAATACTTATAATAAATAGATAAGTATGCGTTTTAGTTATAGGAGGGAAAGTAATGGAATTACGAGTGATTCACTATTTCTTAGCAGTGGTCCAAGAAAAAACGATTAGTGGCGCAGCCAAACAATTGCATGTATCACAACCAACATTATCTAAGCAATTAAAAGAATTAGAGGAAGAATTAGGCGTGATATTATTTATACGAGGAAATCGACAAATACAATTAACACCTGAAGGAGAATATTTAGCTAAACAAGGGCAAGATATTTTAAGCTTAGCGAATAAAACAGTCACCAACTTGTCGCAAAATGAATTCATTAATGGCGAAATCACGATTGGTGGCGGCGAAACAAAAGCTATGTCTTTTTTAGCGAATGCACTACAACAAATAACAAGCCAGCACTCAGCTGATATTCACCTTCATTTATACAGTGGGAATGCAGATGATGTAATAGAACGGCTAGACAAAGGATTATTAGATTTTGGTTTAATTATTGAGCCTGCACCTAAACAAAAATATAGCTATTTAACATTACCAGTTGTAGATACATGGGGCTTAATTACTGTAAAGGACCATCCCTTAGCCACTAAAAATGTTATTACTGCAGCCGATTTAAAAGAAGAACCTTTATTTATTTCTCGACAAGCACAAGTTCCGAGCCAACTCTCTGATTGGCTCGAAGCAAGTCTAGATCAGTTCCGAATCGTTGGGACCTACAACTTACTTTACAACGCTTCACTGATGGTAGAAGCTGGGCTAGGTAGCGCCCTAAGCATTGATGGTATTCTAGAAACAAAGCAAACAAATTTACGTTTTATACCGCTATATCCTGCTTTAACAGCCAAAATTAGTTTAATTTGGCGCAAAAATACGGTTCTTTCCACAGCTGCTGCATTATTTTTAGAACAAATAAAAAAAAGTATTCAACGCCCTGAATAATAGGTCGTTGAATACTTTTTTAAATCATCACTGTGATCGTAGCTGCTGCCAAAATCAAAACTAAGCCGATAATCGTTACGGTCATTTCCTTGGCTGTTTTCTTTTGACCTAAGAACCAAATACCTGTCAATGTTGCAAGCACAACTGATGTTTGGGATAGAATAAAGCCAGTTGCCAAGCCGTTCATATCTGGCTGCGCTGAAATTAAATAAGTTAACGCTGCAAAGGCGAAGAAAAAGCCTGAAAAAATTTGTTTGTAAGAAACAGCTTCTATAAATGGGGATGTTTCCCCACCCTTAATAGTGACAACTGCTGAGTAAATAACTGCCACAATTACCATGCCTATTGCTTGTGGTAAAAAGGCATGCATGCCATCAATTGCCGTCGCTTGGGGTGCTGCAGAGTACGCCCAATAGCCGATTTCACCAACGGCTAATAGAAGAACTGCTTTTTTCATAATCCCAGCACTCTCAGCGGACTCCGTTTCCGACCAGACCGTCATTTTGGCACCAATCATGATTAACACTAAGGCAAATGCGCCTAACAATTTGGCTGTCGCACCTGGCCAGTTTCCTAAGAAAAAGACACCCCAGAGAGAAGCACCTAAAAGTTGGAACGCGGTCGTTACTGGCATAGCACGTGATGACCCAATCATCGTGAAGCATTTAAATGTAATGATTTGCGCACAGGCCCAACCGACACCAGATAAAATTGAAAAGAATAAATCCATGCCCGTTGGAAAAGCTAAACCATTAATCATTGAAAAAATAGCGGCAAAAATTAATGTTCCTAAACTGGTCCCGAGAATTTGATTCACTGGACGACCACCAATTTTGGAAGCGATTGTTGGGAAAAGCCCCCAACCTAGAAGCGGTCCTAAACCGATTAATAATGCAGTCGCATTCATCTCTATTTCCCCTCTCTCGTTTAAAAGACAACGTTACTTTCTAATAAAATATTTGCGTAAGGAGTCATTTCCCCTGTCCGAATAAATGCATGGCAGTTGTTTAATTCTTGTTTCATTTCTGTATGAGGAATAAAACTGATGGGAGTTTCTGGTAAACGAGTTTCAATTGCTGCCAACATATCAGGATTTTCTGTTTTAATTTCTTCTGCTAAATAAATTCGTTGAACTGCCAATTCCTCAAGAACATTGTTTAAAACTTCCATAAAACTAGGGACGCCATTGGTAACTGCTAAATCAATTTTTTCTGTAGTCCGAGGCACTGGCATGCCTGCATCACCAATACTTAATTTATCAAAATGACCCATTTGTGCGATGACGCGGGAAATATCTGAATTAATAACTTTTGTTTTTTTCATGTCGCTCGCTCCTTTTTATTTGTCTGCCAATTCGTGTTGATAAGGAATCGAAGGTTGGGCTCCAAAACGTTGAACAGTCAACGAGGACGCCTTGTTTCCATAACGAATAGCTTCTTCCA
Source organism: Enterococcus sp. DIV2453a (assembly GCF_050533535.1). Taxonomy (NCBI): domain Bacteria; kingdom Bacillati; phylum Bacillota; class Bacilli; order Lactobacillales; family Enterococcaceae; genus Enterococcus; species Enterococcus sp. DIV2453a. The sequence continues at coordinate 2,417,311 of NZ_CP172899.1, forward strand.
AATTGCTAAAGTCTTTCTCTAATATACTACTTAATGCGCCAATAAAAGTATCGCCAGCAGCCGTTGTATCAACCGCTTTCACTTTAAAAGCAGGCACAATACCACTTCGTCCATTGACGTCATAAAAGGCTCCTTTACTACCTACTGTAATAATTACTGCTTCAATCCCTAATTGATGAAGTGCTTCTGCGGCTTTACGCATACTCGCTTCATCTGTGATTTTAATACCTGTTAAAATTTCGGTTTCTGTTTCATTTGGTACAATCATATCTGTCACGTTTAGTAATTCTTCAGGAACTTGTTCTAACGCAGGTGCGGGATTTAAAATCGTTTTGACGCCTGCTTTTTTAGCAATTTTAAACGCTGCAATCGTACTATCAATCGCACTTTCAAATTGGGCAATCACAAAATCACTTTTTTCAATAATTTCTTGATGTTCCTGTACTTGTTTTGGCGTAAAGGCGTTATTGGCTCCTGCGTAAATCATAATGCTATTTTCACCAGCGTTATCTACCATAATAAAGGCTTGGCCAGTAGCTGTTTTCTCTAAAGTGGTGACCCCAGTTAAATTAATTTCATCTTGACTCATTAAATCAGTCATCATAGCTCCAGCGCCATCATTTCCCACAGCACCAATAAAATATGTTTCTGCGCCTGAACGTTTCGCTGCAACTGCTTGGTTTGCTCCTTTACCACCACCCGCTGTAAAATGTTCAATGGCGTGAATTGTTTCGCCTGGTTTTGGCATTTCTTTGACTCTTAATGTTGTGTCTAAATTGATACTTCCGATAATTGTAACCGCGTTCATTTTCATCCACCTCAATAAAATTTATTTTTTCATTCTAATTAAAACGTTTTAGTAAAACGTTTTAATTCCACAACAAAAATATAGCACACCTTGAAAGCTATTTCAAGGGTGCTGTCGAAAATCGTTCAATCAGTTGGACAGGCAAGGTTTGCTCCTCCCAATCTTTTGCAGGCTGATGGATTCTTTCCAATAATAGAGTCGCCGTAGTTTGCCCCAATTGAAAAACAGGTTGAGCAATTGTTGTTAGCGGCGGCGAAACATACTCGCACATATCAACATTGTCATAACCAATAATACTATAATCCTCAGGAATCTTTTTGCCCGCTTCTGCTAATCCTCGATATAAACCAAAAGCAATTTCATCATTGATAGCAAAAATTCCGGTGCTCTCTGTTTTTAAAATTTCGGGGACAGCTTGGTAGCCGCCAGTTTTTGATAATTCTGTTTCGATTAACTGGACCTTTTCCGTATAAACAGAACAAAAACCTTTTAACCGTTGCTGAATATTGACTGGCGCATGTGGTGGCATTACCACGACGACCTGTTTATGTCGTTGCTCTTGTAAATGCTTTGCTGCTAGTTGCCCACCTCTATAATCGTCTGTCAAAACAGCATCGCTAAAGCCTTCTGCTTTTTTTTGGTCAAGTACAATAAACGGAATCTTTTTCGCACGTAGCGTTTCATTAATCGTTTGATTGGAAATTTCAGAACTTGCAATCACAAAACCATCGACACTGCGACGAATCAACTCTGTTAAATATTCATGTTCTCTTGTAACATCTTGGTCCGCATTGCATAACATCAGTATAAAATTTTCTTTGTATAAAACACTTTCAATTCCTCGAATCAATTGCGCAAAAAATGGGTTGGTAATATCAGGTACGATTACGCCAATCGTCTTACTTTTTTTCATCACCATACGCTGCGCAAAATAGTCGGGCTGATAGTTTAATCGCTCTTTTGCAGCCAATACTTTTTCGACCGTTTTCCCACTAAACCGTGCCCCATTCCCGTTTAAAATTTGTGAAACGGTAGTAATGGAGACACCTGAGTCATTGGCAACATCTTTAATTGTAACCTTTTTATTTGTCATCCTACTTCTCTCCTTGCCGTGAACGCGCCCATTCACCGGACCTCTTAATCTCATTTAATTTACTACAATCATTTACTTTACGCAACCACAAATAAATACGTACATTCGTTTAAACCGTCCTTTCATCCCTTCAACAAATTTCGTTGTTCTACTTTTAAAATGTTATACTGTAGAAAAAATGATTTACTTTTTGCTGAATGGAGGGCCTTAATTGAAAAAGAAATCGATTGGTTTGTTGTTAGCTAGCGCATATTTGTTCCACACACGTTCTCGTCAAAAATCCTTAAAAGCCTGTCTTTTTGAAGATTCTTTACGTCTTTCCCAAATTGCTCGCCTTGAACGAAATCCGAAAGTCACCAAGGCTTTTTATCATTGGCAACGATCATTAAATGAACAAATAACTTTGCCAAAACATTTACGTCATCTTTTTCCTCTTCAAGAAATGACTCAATTTCCTACGATGTATCGCATGTCAAACTCCGTTATTGCGCCTACCAAGAAAGCTGTACTGTACCTGCATGGTGGGGGCTTTACATTGAATCTCGCCTATAGCCAATTAGACTTTAGTTATAAACTAATTGAAGATCTCCCTTTTGCAACAGACTATTTTATCCCTGTATATCCATTAGCACCAAATAAGTCTTTTGCTGATATTTATAATCATTGCTATGCTGCTTATCAAGAAATTTTACAGCATTATGATCCCGAAGATGTTATTTTATTAGGTGATTCTGCTGGTGGCACATTGGTTTTAAACGTATTGCAGAATTTAGCCATCGATTTCCCTGAACGATTACCAAAAGCTGCTGTTTTAATTTCTCCTTGGTTAGATGGACATTTAGACATTCCTGTTGCCAAAAGTTATCAAAAAAAGGACAAAATGATTGGCATGAACTATTTACAATTAATTGCCCAAGAGATTGATGACACGGCTAATCACTCCACGCTTTCTTTAAATTGCTTGTCCTTTGATTATCAAAAATTTCCGCCACTTTTTTTCGTGGGCGGCACACATGAAGTTTTTTGTCCTTCCTATCACCAATTTTTAAAACAATTAGGGCCACGACCACAAGATACTTGCCGATTGGTGCCTGGCATGCAACACGTTTTCGCAATGAAACAATACTTGCCAGAAGGACGACAAGCGCGGAAACAAATTGCACAGTTTATCCAAGAACAATGGTAAAAGGCAAATGGGACAGAAGTCAAAACGACTTCTGTCCCACTTGCCTTTTTAGAACAAAGCACTTAGTTTTCTTCGGCGACTTTTTTCTCCCGCATAGTCAAAACAGCGCTAGCCAAAAGAACAACCACTACAAAAGCAATGATTCCTCCTACTAAAAGACTCGGACCTGCCTCACCTAATTTGCCTAAAAATAGGCCTGGGATTAAATAATCTGTATCCGCAAACGTTGAGGATGCTAACTGTAGATCACCCAAGACTGGTAAAATGAATAACGGTAACCAACTAATTAATAAGCCATTAAACGCAGCCCCTAAAATCGCTCCCCGACGTCCCCCTGTGGAATTTCCAAAAACGCCTGCCGCGGCACCACAGAAAAAGTGCCCGACAACACCTGGTATAATCACGGTGGTATTCAGACCAACCATCGCTAACATTGAAATAGTTCCCACAATAAAGCTCACAAAGAACCCAATCAAGACAGCATTTGGCGCATAAGGAAAGATAATGGGAACATCAAGTGCTGGTTTAGAATTAGGCACTAATTTTTTAGCAATTCCTTGGAAAGCTGGCACAATTTCTCCTAAAACCATCCGCACACCCTGTAAAACCACTACGAAACCAGCCGTAAAGGTTCCTGCTTGAATTAATGAAAAGATGATCGCATTTTCGCCATTGCTTAACTCATGCTCGACATAGCCTGTCCCAGCCAGCAAAGCCAAAATCACATAGACAATCGACATCAAAATCATAATTGAGATGGTTGAGTCTCTTAAAAAACCAAAACTTTTAGGAATTTTAATATCTTCCGTTGACTTTTCTTTATTCCCAAAGACTTTTCCAATAAAGCCACTTGCCGCATAGCCGATATTCCCTGTATGACCCATTGCCACTTTATCATTTCCAGTAATTTGTTTCATAAAGGGCTGACAAAGAGCAGGTGTCACTGTTAATAAAGTTCCTTCAAATAAACCACCTAAAAGAATCATTGGCAAACTAACGCTAAAACCGGCCCCCACTAAAATAACGGCTGTCAAACACGAAACGTACATCATCGCTTGACCTGTCAAAAAGATATATTTAAAACGTGTAAAACGCGCCAACAGAATATTAACAACCATGCCTACCAACATAATCAGAGCAGTTGGTGTCCCATATTGTTGCAAGGCAATCGCTACAACTGCTTCATTACTAGGCACCACGCCTTGTGTATTTAACGCGGTTTGGAACATCTCCGCAAAGGGCGTTAACGAGTTCGCTAATAGCCCTGCGCCACCAATTAAAACTAAGAAGCCGACGAATGTTTTCAACGTTCCTTGAACAACATCAGAAAATTTCTTTTTCTGTAAAACTAATCCCAACAAAGCAATTAATGAAACCAGAATCGCTGGCTGGCTAACAATTGAAACAAATAAATTCAATAAAGTTTCCATGTTTTTCCTCCTTCTTATTGATGTGCAATGCCATTGTCATCTAAAACTTTCAAGACTTTCTCCTTCGTTTCATCGTAATCAATAATCGCATTTAAAGGAATGATTTTTTCATCAGGAATTGACCCTAAAGCATCTTGCAATGTTTTTTCGACAAAGAAGTAATCAGCCATATCGCCACTGGCACTCCCGACATCTGTGTGATCAATTTGAAAATTATCTGTATCAACACCGACTTCCTCTAAAATTTGTTGGATATTCATTTGCACCATAAAACTTGTTCCTAAACCACTTTGACAAACTGTAAAAATCTTCATCTTATTTCTCTCCTTCTTGGATAATTGATAGTATTTCTGGGACGGTTTCAGCCGCCACTAAGCGATGTAATGATTCTTTTTTTGATAGAATTTTTGTCAGACTAGATAAGGCCCGTAAATGTGTTTCGTTATCTGAAGCAGCTAAACAAATAAAAAGGTGAATTTCATGCTTAGGATCTTCTAATAAATCGACACTTTTTTGGATTTTTAGTAATGACATGCCTAACTGATTAACGCCATCTTCTGGTCGCGCATGAGGCAATGCTACGTCTGGACAGATATGGATAAATGGCCCAAACGATTCGACTTTTTGAATCATTGCATCAATGTACTTTTCCGTAATACTGCCATTTTTTAATAACGGCTTGGCAGCTTCTGTGATTCCCGCTCGCCAGTCTGCAACTTCAGGCAGGACTTGGACTGTTTCTGTTGTTAATAATTCCGATAACATTGGACGCAGATCCTCCTCTTTTTCTAAAATTTTGTTCATTTTACGATGTAAAATACGATATAACTGCGCTTCTGTGACTCCTTTTTTTAAGGAAATGTAAGGTTTTAACGCATCTAAAATATCTTTAACATCTGGCATGGAAATACCTGGCAATAGCCAATCTGATTGAACTTGGTGCATCAATTGATTTTTCTCCAAAGAGCTCATAATGGGCTTGGTAAGATAAACCTTTTTGGCTGTTTCAATAGGAACCGTTGAGAAAATGATGTCATAACTTTTTTCAGATACATTCTCTATTTCCCTCACCGCATTCGTTTCTTTAAATTCAATCATTGGAAATAGCCGACGCAATTCCGATTGCAAAATCAACGAAGAACTGATGCCACTTGGACAAACAATTAGCGCTTTTAGCTTTTCTTGCCGCTGTTCATTTTTTTGCCCGAAAATTTCTCCACCAAATAATATGGTAAAAAAACCAATTTCCTCTGACGGGATTGAACGTTTCGTTAATTTTTCTAAAGGAGCTAACGCTTGTTCACAAAGATGATAAAGCGACCGATACGATTGTCGAATATCCTTGATTAAAACATTCGGCAAGTAAAAGCCATAGTTAATCCGAAAATAAGCAGGAACCAGATGATAATACACATTCATGAGCAATTCACGAGGCTGTTCAAATTGAACAACGGCCAACAATTCCATTTTCCGAATAATTTCACCAGAAATATCTAATAAAAACTCTAACTTCGTATCTCGCAATTCTCCTTGCAAGGCTGTCATTAAACAAATCGTGAAAAAAAGACTCTCAGTTTCTGCATTCGCCACTGGCCCAACTAAATCACTTAAAATACGACGACTGACGGGATAAGCGCGTAAGGACTGAATTAACTGGTTCTCAGGCCAGACGACTGTTTCATATTTGCCTAATCTTTTTTGAGAAAAAGCAAGAAAGTAACTAATTTCATCCAATCTGCTGGGTACCAGTTGAAGCTGCGCTTCCTGGACGGCTAATTGAATGCCGTCACGCATTTTTGCGTATTGGCTCATTTGATGCTGACTGAGCCAGCAAAATAAAGCAAAGGTGCCCGACTTTTGTTGTAAGAGGCGGGCAAGCCAATTTTTCCCGAAACGACGAATCCGAAATTCATCTCCTTCTAGGTAAAACCCTCGTTTTCGTTCGTAGGATAAAGCAATATTTTCAGTTGCTAGTTGGTGTCGTACTTTTTTGATGTCAGCTAAAATAGTACCTTTCGAAACATCTAAAAAATTTTGGTAATGATACACCGATAGTTCTTCGATTTCTGAATAAGTGAGCAAAAAAATAAGTGCTTGTCTTTCTGTTTCGCTATAAATCACTTGACGTTGTTGAAAAAGTTGTTTTCCCCATTCATTTGCGGAAAGGTTTGGAATGCTGACGATATTCTGTTGAACTTCTCCGCCTATTGTCGAAAGTTGCGTCACTAATTCTCGTTGCGAAAGATCGGTTATTTGTTGAGCCAAAGAGAGCGCAATTTTTTGCCCTGCATACTCGTCAAGGAGATAACTTATTTTATAATTCACAGCTGTGTCCTCCTCCTGTAATTATCATATAATGATAGCGCTTTATTTTCTATCTAAGTTGGGTACAAATGTCTACTGTACTTTTTTGATAAATTGTACCGTTCTTTATTTTAAAGTTAACAAAAACCCGTTGCAAGTTTCTCAAAAACTTACAACGGGTTGTCTTTATGTTAATTGTGTTTGTAATGCGATATTCAGCAAGATAGCTATTGCTACCCAGCCACCACACATCACCAGAAGCAGCCAACTAAACATTGATTGTTTTACTAAAGACTGCTTAGGCTTTGCTTGATGAACAAAATTCATGCTACTTACTAAGAATAGTAAAAATAAAGCAAAACAAAGGACGGCCAAGCCAGCACAAATCCAAATCCACATCGTAATCTCCATCTATATTCCTCCTTCTACAATTGACTCTGTTTATAAAAACAGCACATTATTTTTCCTTTTTCCTTTTTTTATTCAAATAATAGAAACTTATTAGTACTACGAGTAAACAGGCAATACCAAGGCTGTAAAGCCACGTGCTATTTCGTTCACCTGTCCTTGGTAAGGACGTCTGTGCAGCTGTGGGATTCGTCTTAGCAGTGGTTTTTCTGCTCACTTTGTCTTGTTGTTGTGACGTTTTTTTACCTTTATTAGTGACTGGTTGTTCTGTTGACTTAGTGCCACCTTTCGTTTTTAGAGGTGCCTTCCCTCCATAAAACGTCACACCGATATTCGTTTGTCCCGCTTCTTCTGCAAAGCTCTCAGAAGAAGCGGTCAGAATCGCAATGCTGACGGTTAAAAGTATTCCCAATGTCACCAGAAGTGATCCTTTACTTTTCGCTGTCATCATCGCGCACTCCTTGTCTATTTTTCAAGGCTGCCTGTTTTTCTTGTTGTAAATAGGCTTGTTGTTTTAGTATCGCTTTCTGTTGTGTAAAACGCCAAATAGCTAGAATTAGACTCACAATTGTTGCAGCTAACAATCCATAAAAAGCTTGATTCCACCAAGTCGGTAGGACCAATTTCACTACTGCTTCTTTGTTTAATTTCTTGGCTTCTTGACTACTGATGGTAAATTCTTGCTTAAACGGCCACACTTGTTGTTCATCTTCTTTCAAGACCGCTTCTCCTTCAAAAATATAGGTTCCTGGACGTACATCTTCTTTTCCAAAATCTAAGTGGAAGTTCATCGTTGAATTCGGTGCAAAACGAACACTTGGTAAAATCCGTTTGGCATATTCTTTCGTTTCGCCTTTTTTCGTTACTTTTCCTTCTAAACGTACTTCAGGAAAAATAGCGGATGTCGGATTCTGAATAACCGCTTGGACCGATTTATTTCCTAAAGCAATGGTCGGAACTAATTTAACTAATTGAAGAGTCTCTGCTAGATACATCGGTGTATCTTCTGACATTCGTAAAGCAATTGCTACATTAAATCCATATCGACTGGTTAAACCCGTTGATTTTCCTTTTTCTTCCTTTTCATCTTCTGCAAGCGAAGCATAAACACCACCCAAAACTAATCCTTGGAAACCATTCGCTGGAATTTCGACAGTCATTTTGGCTGTTACGGTTTTCTTAGCGGGAACTTTTACATGTTCCTCAGGTAATTTAATTAATGTTGTCAAGGGTACTTTTAAACTTGAATCTGGTTTTTTCTCAAAATCATTGTACACAATTAAACCATTGTCATTCGTCACAGCATTCGCCAAATTTAAATCAATCGTTAATTCTTCATTTGTTTTATTAATTAATGACAGTTCTACTTCTTGTTTCTGTCCTGGTTTCACAATGAGATCGTAGTAGGATTGCGTATTTTTCGCTTGATTCTCTGGAATATTGGGTTTAACTGTAAATTTTGTATTCATGTTGTCATCCGCTTCTTCTGCTTGTACAGCAGAAGGGATGCTTAATGCCATCACACAAATAAAAACTGTGACGATTAGCCAGCGCATTGTCTTCATTATTTGTTCCTCCTATGTATCGAAAAGGAGCCGTGCACCAGTGCGCAGCTCCTTTTCTAGTAATGCAGTATTCTCGTTAGTAACTGTTTATGGCGCAGCCACTAATGTCCAAGTTACGTTACCTGTATACGCACCATTTGTAATTTTTGAACTAGGTGTTGTAATGTTTAATTTTACATTTGATAATTCAGAATCCCATGTACCTTGACCTTTACCAACTGCTGCTGTAGCAATTGATACAGCTGCTCCACCTACTGGAATAGTTGTTCCAGCAAATTCAGGGCTTCCTGGGTCTGCTGCAAAGGCAGCCACATCACGTGAGTATGTTTTTGCTGTTTCATCGTATTTAGCTACCGCACCTGTTTGCGCAAAGGTAATTGAACCTTCTAAAGTAGCAGTACCATTTTTCATTTCAGCAACGCCTGCAGTAACTGACCAACCAGCTTGTGTTCCACGAACATCCCCGACCGCATAACGTTTTGTTTGTGTACCATTTGCATCTAATGAAATCGCTGATAAATCAGAACTAACTTCTGTCGAAGCAAATTTGAACTCTGTTGGAACATATAACAAATCAAAATTTGTATTCGAGCCTGGTTCTGGTTCTTGTGTGCTTCCGTCATCTCCATCACCATTACCACCTGGCAATGAACCACTTGTCATCTCTACGTTTGCTGGTGTTGTACCAGTCGTTGTTGCATGTGCTGCTGCAGGAGCGATGCTTGCCCCTAAAATTGCCGTTCCTGCAAATAAAGTTACCAATGTTTTTTTCTTCATTTTACTCTCTCCTTTATTATCTTGGTTGATTAATGAATAAAAAAGTGAAAAACTTTTCTATCTCAGTAGAACGTAAACTAAGTATAGCGAAAAAAAGACTGCTTGTGATTTCAAATTTTAAACACCTCATGCAAAAAAAATGAATTTACTATAACATCACGGTTCCAACGACTTTTCGTGTCTTTGAAAACGTAATTTTCAAAAGAGATATTGTTTTTCCCCATTTATAAAGTGGTAATTTTATAAAAAAACAGCGAGAAAACGTCAAAACATTAGTAATGAACACTAACATTTTGACGTTTTCTCGCATTTATTAAATCAAAATTTCCTCAATATTTTAAAAAAAAATAGTGAAAACTAAAATTATATCGTTTTCATAGACAAAACGTACATTTTTTCTTACGAAAATTGATAATCACTCGCTGACTATTCTCTAATCAACGCTTGCGTTGTACAACGGAAAGAACCACCTAACATTCTAGAAACATGGTAATCAATTGCCTCAACTTTGATACCTTTTGCTTCTATTTGAGGAATTAAGGTTGTAAACGATTGGTCCGTTATATACGTTTCTTCGTTAAGCGGTAGACCATTTGTCACTAAATACGCTGCTTCTTGCAAAGTAACGTGAATTTTTTCCCAGTTTGCTAATTGCGCAGGAAGCCCATCCAAAAAGGCCTCTTCACAAACAATCATCAAGCCTTCTCTCAACAAGCTTAACGCACAATCTAAGTGGAGAATATGCGGATGTAACCGAACCGGTACCACTTCATAACCAAAATGACCAATCATATTGGCTAACCACTGAATTCCTGCTAGGTTACTTGCCAAGCCAGAGTAGCCCACAAAAATTGTTTTTCCTAGAACTAAAACATCGCCGCCTTCAATAAAGGGACCTGCTTCACTTAAAGCCCCTTCAGAAATGTCAGGTTGTGGCGCAGCAAAATAATAGCCTTCTGCTTCTTGTGTCCACTGCTGAATAATCGGACGAATTGGTAAAATTTCTTGTCGACGGTGTTGAAATCTTAAGTTTCCTTCTATTAAGAGATTACCAATTGTAAAAAAAGGGTCTCGTGAAAAGAAGTTACTATATCCTACGCCCAATTCCTTGCCATGTTCTTTTTCATAGGTTGTCAATAAACGTGGACGAAATACTTCTACGCCATAAGATTCTAATACTCCTTGCATGACTTCTTTTTCTTTTTCCCAACGCACTTGTTGTTCTGGTGCAAAGTCTGCTAAATCACGCCCTTCATTATTCTGTGTTAAACGGGCATTTTCCTCTGTTAAAAAAGTCGTATCCGCTTCATCAAATTTATCTGGTAAACAAAATTGCGATTGTGCTAAAACAACTGAACGCAACGGTGCAAATTCACTTTCAACATGCATTTTTTTCATTATTTGACCTCACTTTTATCTGGTTACCTTCATTATAACAGAGATAAAATTTTTATGCCTTCAATGAAGAAAAAGCAGAACTTCCATACGTTCTGCTTTTTCTTCATTTTGTTATTTGCCAATACCTTTGTCTTTAATCTCAGCTTTTTGCCCGGTGCCATCTACTAAGCCAAAAATAATCTTCGCTTGGTCTGTATTATCAATTTGTCCTGAAAAAGCTTCTGCTTGCGGGCCATAAGCATAGACATTTACATCTTCTCCTGTGTGTCCGCCAGTAGTCCAACCAGTATTCGAACGTTCATCAAAAATCTTTCTTAATGCCTGAGCGATTTTTTCAACATCTTTTGACTCCGCAGCTGTTTTCACTGCTTTCAATTCAGCCTCACTTAATTGAAAATCAATATACTCAGTCACTGTTTTTTCCACATTACCATTTTTAATAATTTCTTCTGCCATGAAATCAGGCGTGCGTTTTGCCGCATGTAAAGGCTCCGTCAACCAGTTGTATTGATCTCCTTTGCCTAAAGACAAGCCACCTGTTGAATGATCTGCAGTTGTAACCACCAATGTTTCACCATCTTTTTTGGCAAAATCGATAGCCTTTTCAAACGCCGCTTCGAAATCTTGCATTTCGCTCATCGCGCCAACAATATCATTGCTATGCCCGGCCCAATCAATTTGGCTACCTTCAACCATTAAAAAGAAGCCTTTTTCATTTTTATCTAAACGTTGAAGAGCCGCTTCTGTCATATCAGCTAATGAAGGAACTTCTTCCGTTCGGTCAATCATTTTAGGTAGCCCGCCTGGTGCAAACAAGCCTAAAATTTTGTCGTCTTGGTTCTCATTTAACGACTTTTTGTCTGTGACATGACCATAACCCGCTTGGGAAAATTCTTTGACTAAATCACGATCTTTCCGCGCAAATAATTCGGAGCCGCCGCCAAGTAACACATCGACTTTGTGTTGTCCGTCGATTTGATCATCAAAATAGTCATCGGCGATTTCTGCCATATTTTTGCGTGAAACATTATGTGCGCCATATGCAGCAGGGGTTGCATGTGTTATTTCAGATGTTGCTACAAGCCCCGTTGATTTCCCCACTTTTTTCGCACGTTCCAGCACTGTTTCTGTTTTGGACTTGTCATTATCGAGTGCTATAGCATTATTATAGGTTTTTACTCCGGCAGCCATCGCTGTCGCTGCGGATGCTGAATCGGTGACATTCTCTTCTTCATCTTCTGGATAAGTGGCTTGCTGTCCGACTAAATAGGTATCAAAAGCTGTTTGGGGAACACGCTTGTCTGAGTGATTGGCTTTGAAATAGCGATAGCCCGTTGTATACGGATTCCCCATGCCATCTCCAATCATAAAAATAACATTTTTTACTGGTGCTTTTTCGGATTCAGTTGCCTTCGCTTCAGCAACCTCTGTTTGTTTTTCGCCGCTTTTTTGTTCAGATAAATTTGTACAACCCGCTAATGTTGTGAATGTTAATAAGGTAACCCCTAGCAAAGCTCTTTTCTTCATTTCCTTGTTTCCTCCTTCATATCTACCCATACATTGACTATAACAAGTCTTAGTTGATTTCTGATAAATAACAAGTAAACAAAGTGTTAAGTTGTTGTGTTGCTTCTGTTAAGTTCCTTATTTGTCGCGTCTTGCTGCTCTTTTTTCGGCCTCTTTGCGTAATTGTTTCTGCGCTTTTTTTGAGCCGCGTTCAATATCTTTGAGTTTCTTTCGTTCATGGAAATCTGTAAATAAACTTTCTAAATCATAGTCTTGCGGATATAGATCTTGTGCTTTCGCTTGTAATTTCAATCGTCTTCGTGGTACATTTTCAATTTTATCATTCACAAATACTTGGATTTCTTGTTCACCCTCATCTGTAAAAACCAACCCAATTTGTTGTGTTTCTGTCAATAGGACACGATCACCTTTTTGATAACGGTGTGTTTCTTCTACAAACGTGGCAAAGGTCGTTTCTTTTGCTTTCAGGGGTTTAAATAAACTTCGATTAGTAGGGTATTCTTTCCGCTGAATATAATGAGCCGCCTTTTCAATGAGCTGTGGCTCCATCTTCATTTTACGTGCAATCCAAAGCGCCTGACTATCGCCAACTTCACCAATTTTCAATTGATATTTGGGCGTTAATGTTTCACGATCGAAGGCCATTGCGGCGGGCACAAAATCGTCATGCTCTTGGGCAAAACGTTTAATTTCACCATAATGGGTCGTTGCAACTACCAAGGCCCCCTTTTGATACATCGTTTCCATGATCGCAATCGCTAAGCCAGCTCCTTCGTTTGGCTCGGTGCCACTGCCAATTTCATCTAATAAAACAAGTGTGTGTCGCTTAACGTTACGCAACATTTCCGCAATATTTTTCATGTGCCCAGAAAAAGTGCTTAACGCATTTTCCAGATTTTGTTGATCACCAATATCGACAAAAATTTCATCTAATACTGGAATCTCTGTGCCCGCTTGTGCTGGAATTTGCAACCCAAATTGTGTCATGACAGTCAATAAGCCAACTGTTTTCAAGACAACCGTTTTACCACCAGCATTGGCACCTGTAATGACAAGTCCTCGATACTCTGCTCCTAAAGAAAACGTCAATGGTACTGCGTGCTCTAATAAAAGAGGGTGTTTTCCTTGAACAATGCGCAAGCGTTCTTCTTTGTTTACTTTTGGCGTAATCCCACCAATTTCGCGACTATACTTTCCTCGTGCAAAAATAATATCTAAGGTGGTCATTGTATCGACGGCTTGATCGACAAGTCGTTCTTGCTCATTAATTAACCCAGTTAGTTCTGCCAAAATTTGATATTCTTCCGCTATTTCTTCCGCTTTTAAGAGTGTCAATTGTTCATTTAATTTACTAATTGCTACAGGTTCAATAAAGACCGTTTGTCCTTTATTGGATTGCTCAATGATTGTGCCTGAAATCTTATTTTTATAGCTAGCTTTGATTGGTACCGTGTAATGTTCCCCTTTTTTCACCATCATATTTTCTTGAATATACAGTTGATTATTTTTATTGCGTAAAAATTTGGTGACTTTTGTTTCAATTTCTTGTTGGCATTCATTGATTTGACGCCGGATTTTCCGAAGTTGTCGAGAAGCATCGGTGGCAACTTTTTGGTTATGGATTTTCGTATAAATTTGTTCTTCGATTGCTCTGAAATCAGCTAAGTGCTGACTGTAACTAAATAGGCGTGGTGTTTGGTATTGATTTTTTTCAAAAAACTTCTGGATTCGCTGACTACTTCTTAAAAAGTCAGCCACCTCAATCAATTCGTTTGGTGTAAGGATTAAGCCTTTTTTCACTTGTTGAAGCAAGCGGGTAATTTGACTCAAGCCCATGAAAGGGACGTGTTGTCCGCTATCAATAATTAAACGGGCCTCGGTTGTTTCCGTTAAGCGGGACTGCACTGTTTCTAAACGTGTTGCAGGGACCATTTTCGCCAACCGTTCTTTACTATACTCGCCAATCGCACGTGTTTGAACTTCTTTAAGAATTGTTGTAAATTGTAATTTTTGAATGGTTTCATGATTCATTTGTTTTTTCTTCCTTTCTATCACGAAAAGAATACCTGGCGCCTTTAAATAAAAACCAGTTTCTATAGAAAAAAGAGGACAGCGTTCTACCGCTGTCCTCTTTATCGTTGGATAAAGGTTACTAAAGAAACCTCTTTTAAGTGAGGTATTTAGTAAATGAGATGACTGACAGGTATCACTTTCTAAGCACACCAAATAAACCTTGCTTGGTTCACTGGTTATTCAACTTATCAATTAGATACCTACGACACTCACCAAAATACCCCACATTCATTTGTTGGTTTTTATTTATTCTCCACTTGAGAGTAGCAAATCTAGCGAAGAAAGTCAACTAAAGATTGGCCCTTTACTTATTCAATGTGTTTTTCATCATGGTTAGTAACGTTTTCACGTCTTCTGTTCTAGTGTCCCCTGTTTCTTGATCGATAATTGAGCTGTAAACATGAGGAATGATTTTTTTAACGCCGGCATCCACCGCAATTTGAACAATTTCTTCAAAGTTTTCTAAATCAATGCCCCCTGTTGGTTCTAAATAAAAGTCATACTTGGCACAAGCTGCTGCTACTGCTTGGTATTCTTCTTTGTGAGCCAAGCCTTTCATCGGGAAATATTTAATGGAACTGCCCCCCATGTCTTTCAACAATTTGATGGCGGTTTCGATAGGTACTTCCGCCGCTGGCGCACCAGAGCTTAACGGACCTGTCGCAATGTTGACATAGCCAACTTTGCCTGTGGGTGAAACCAAGCCATTAATCACTGTTTCGTCTTGACGAAGTAAGGCCCGCGAAGCGCCGACACCTGTGAAGACTTGGTTCACGTGTTGCGGTTGTAAAACTTCTGATAAGCGAGCCACCATTTGACTTTGATTAGGATCGCCAGCCCCTAAGCCGACAGATAAAGCGTTGTTGGTTGCTGCTTGGTATTTTTTCATATCGTCAATGGCTGCTTCATCGGTTTCATAGTTTTTTGAAAGGACGCCTAACACAACATGCCCTTCTGCTGCTTCATAACAGGCTTGGGCATTTTCTACTGAATTGGCTAAGACGTTTAAACAAATGCGTTCTTCTAAATAATTAGGTTTTAATGACATGACTTATTTCTCCTTTGTGTCCATAATTTCTTGTAATCGTTGCACGATTTTGTTCATTTCTTCTTGATTGACAGAACGAATGTCAAACTCAATGATGCCATTGTTGGCTTGATATTCTCGCGTATAAATGGCTGGACTTTTTGCTTTTAATGCTTGGATGACTTCCTTGGCGGTTTTTCTGCCGTCCACTTTGACACTGGCGCGATAAATGTCTCGTCCAGCGCCATCTTGGACGATTTTAGCGGTTAAATCTGACAGGTTGTTGATGGCTTCAACAAACGGTTTTAAGCGCTCTTGCATCGAAGCCCCTGATTCACTGCCATGTGCCAAGTATTCTTCCACTGCTTGCGTAAAGCCTAGGATATTGTCTTTGCCAATTTTCATTGCTCGACCAATGCCTTTGCCTTGTAGGCGCACCCAGTCAATGTATTCTTTTTTCCCGACCACTAAACCGGCACTTGGCCCTTCGATGGCTTTGGCGCCGCTGTAAATCACCAAATCAGCGCCTGCTTCAGTGTATTTGAAAAGATCTTCTTCTGCTGCCGCGTCAACAATTAGCGGCACCTTGTGGCGTTGCGCCACTTTGGCCGCTTCGGCCACCGTCAGCATACTTTTTTGCACGGTATGATGGCTTTTGATGTATAGAATGGCCGCTGTTTTTTCGGAAATCATCATTTCCACGTGTTCTGGACTGCACATGTTGGCGTAGCCAGCTTCCACCACTTGGCCGCCGCCTTGCGCTACCATGACTTCTACAGGCGTGCCGTAGTCCACGTTGTGCCCTTTAGGTAAAACAATCTCTCGCTGTTCGATTTTTTCTGTATAGGGATGATATGCGTGGTACAAGCTGCCTTTTCCAATCAAGGCAGCCACCGATTGGGCAATCCCCGCCGAAGCCGAGGAAACGATTTGGGCATCTTCTACCTTCAACAAGTTGGCTAAAAAGGCCCCTGTTTGCAGACTAAGTTCACTCATTTCAAAGAAATGTTCGCCGCCGAATCGTTGCGCCGCTAGGACTGCCTCCGAAACTTTGGAGACACCTAGAATGGTCATTTTCCCAGAAGCATTGATGACTTCTTTTAAGTGGAATTTTTCGTAACTATTCATTATTTTCTCCTTTATAACAAACCAAAGAATGAAGTGACCAAACTAACTAAGACTATCGTGCCGATAATGATACCGTAACGTGGGCCTTTTTTTACCATGAAAAAATAAATAGCCATGACTGCTGCTAAAGGAAGTAAGCCTTTCATAATTTGATCTAGGATATCTTGTAAAACAATTGTGGCACCGCCAGTAACTTTAAACGTCATCGGGCTAACAATTTTAACATAACTCGCACTTAAAGCGCCCATCATCATCATTCCTAAAACATTCGCTGAATAAATGACTTGCTTAATTTTGCCGTCTTTTAACAAACTTAAGATTGAATTACGCCCTAATGTATAGGACTTATTCACTAACGTCCAACTGATGTATAACGTAATGGCTGTGTACAGAACCAACGGACCGATACTTCCAATCACGTTACCTCCTTTAGCCATTGGAATAAAAATGGAAATGATTAACGGCATTAATGCTGCCCAAATAATTGAATCGCCAATCCCAGCCAGCGGACCCATCAGCCCAGTTTTAATCGATGTGATCGCCGTATCAGAGATCGCTGCGCCATTGGATTTTTCTTCCTCCATAGCAATTGCAATCCCTTGAATGGAAGCTCCTACTGTTCCTTCAGTATTAAAAAAATTCAAATGACGTTTCAGAGCTTCTCTTTGTTGTTCTTCATCGTCTGCGTAAAGTTTTTTAATTGCAGGAATCATCGATGCACAAAAAACTAAACTTTGGAGACGTTCATAAGAATTTGATAATTCACAGCCTAGTTGATAAATCCAAAAGGCTTTGGATAATTCTTTTTTAGTAATTTTTTTCTGTTCCAATTGTTGTTCATTTGCTTGTGTCATTTGTTCCATTATGCTGCCTCCTCACTCAATGCCTTGTTTCTAACTAAAAAGGCAATACAGATTCCTAAAATAGCGACGGCCATAACTTCTGCGCCAAAATATACTACTGCAACAAAACCGATTAAAAAATAAGGAATCAAATTTTTCTTGCCAATTACCATAATTGTTAAGGCGAATCCTAACGCTGGTAAAATACCACCCATTACTTCAAAGCCGTGCATCAACCATGCTGGGATAACTTCTAAGACTTTATTCACCACAGATTGACCAAAAAAGTTCGCCGCAAAAACCAAAGGAAAGCGAATTAAAAATCCCGCTAAAGCTGGATAAACAAACGCAGCTCGGTAAATCCCCCCATAATTTAACTCTTCTGCATATTTATCAGCCATATGCACCCAAGTCGCATTGATGGTCCGCCGTAATTGATCCATAAAGACGCCTAACACACCAAAAGGAACAGCTAGTGCAACAGCCGCCTCGGCATTCATTCCCACACCTAAAGCAATCGGAATCGCGATTGCTGAAGCTAAAGCCGGATCACTAGGCACATTGCCACCCGGTGTGGAGGTGACTCCGAGATAAACAAGTTGAATCCCCGCCCCCACAACCATTGCTTCACTAAGTTTTCCTGTTGCTAAACCAGCCACCAACGCTGCGCCTAATGGCTGAGACAGCATGCCTGAAAATGTGTACCCAAAACGCAAACGTGCAAACCAATAATAAAGTCCCATAATAATTGAAACACCTAAAACGCCCATATGATTCTCTCCTTTTTCTCTGATTATAGTGATTGATATTTTTCAATTAATTTTTGAATTGGTAGGGGATTTTCTTCGGGAATCGCTTGGAAGAAAACATGGATGCCCTTCGTTAAAAGTTCAGTCAAAATTGCAACATCTTCTTCAGATAAATTGATATTTTTTAAAACATTTTTCCGATTTGGTCCGCCACCTAAGCCACCAACTTGAATCTCCTCTTTAATAATTTCTTGGTCCACCATCGCTTTTAAGGTCGTTAAATCTGGCACTAAAAATAACACCTTTTTCTCTTCCTTTTCTTGCGATTCCCAATATTCTTTGGCACTTTCAATCCCTTTAATTACTACAGAAACCCCTGGAGGCGCCGCCATTAAATAAATACTTTGTAAAAATTCATCTTGCTCTAGTTCATCACTCACTACCAAAATTTCATTTGCACCTGATTGTTGTAACCATTTAGTCACTACTTGTCCATGGATTAAACGGCTATCGACTCTTGTTAATACGATTTTTGACATTCTGTTCACCTGTACTTTCTTATTTTGGAATTTCTAAAATTTGACAACTGTCTACTGCTGCTTGTTGAATCAGCTCTGCATCTTGTAAACGAAATCCAGGACCACTTTGTTTCATGACGGATTCTAATAATAACGATGTGCATAATCCGGACACAATCAGGAGGTCATAATCTTTTGATAAACGCAATGCAACATTACTAGGTGTGCCACCTTTAACATCTGTTAAAATTAGCAACTGGTTGTGCCACGTTAACTGGTCAATTTTTTCTGTGACTCGTTCTAAATAATCCCCCAGTGAATCCTCTGCTTGTAATGCTACTTCATGTACATTTGTGACTTCTCCAACAATCATCTGGACGCTTTTGACTAATTCCAAGCCCCAACCATTGTGTGTTAAAAGTAAAATTGGTTCATTTTCCATAAACAAACTCCTTTGCTAATTAATCATTTTATTAAAAGCAATAAGTGTGCCAACTTTCATTTCCGTTTGAATTAAGCCTTTTCAAAGAGCAATTCATAAATATAGCGCACTTCCAAAGGTGGAATCAACAAATTATAGGACACTTCAAGCGGTCGAAACGCCATTTTTATGACAGATACAGCTTCTGGCAACTCTCGATATGACACTTCATAAGCTGTCGGGTCATATTCTGGATTCAACAATTGCCGTTCTAACATACAAGCACAATGAATGATAAAACGAAGTAAAACCTTTTCGTCACTTTTTATTTTAGTTTGCAAGCAAATGTCTGAATAAATCTTAGCTAATTCGATTGAAATGGTTGTAGGATTCAAAACCGTTAGTAAGTCTGTAATAGCTTCGATTGATAATCCTTGAATATATTTAGCTGAAACTTTTTTTAGTAACTCTTGGTTTTGTTTTTCTTCTAAATGATGGCCTAATAATTCGAAAACTAGCTGAATGCCCCGCTTCGATAGTAAATCTTGTAAAGAAATAAACGGAATATCTGGCACTTCTGTCTTTACGGTGCCAATGATACCAACGATTTTCTCTTCTTTTCGAACAAAAGAATGCAAACGATCAATGTCTTCCACTTCTCTTTTCTCTAAAGTAATGATGCGTACATTCGTTAGTAATTCATTAGGAAAAGTTTTTAGTAACAACTGTTCAATTTTAATAGCAGTCCCCATGCCAGTTAGACAGGAAATAATGAGAACTTTTGCCTCGTTGAAGCGACCTTTACTGCAAATCAAGGCGCGATGATTTTTTTCTTTTAAGACTGGTAATAGATACTCAAACGCCGTCGATTCATAAATGACTTCTCGGGCCACTTCTAGCAATGTTAAGAGATTGATATTGCTAATTAGCAGCACTTCCATTTGAAACGTTTGACTGATAGCATTACCAAAGTAAACCAAGGAACCGATGTCCACCATTAAAATAATTTTTTTATACTGATTTTGCTTTACAATTGTACGGACTTTTTCTAATGTTTCTTCCACGGATTGATTAATCGGCATATCAACTGCACGCATGACCGTTGTTGAAAACAGAAGGTTGGTGTACTCAACCATACTGCTGGCCGTCGCGGTACCATGAGCAACGACGATAACGCCACAGTTTTCTTCAACTGAGTGCGCTCTTTTTTTAGCTGTGACTTTACGAATAAATAGATCAAAAAAGAGGATTTCCGTATCAGCAAAAGAAATCCCAAACAATGTTTGTAGAAAGTCCACCATGGTCTTAGCAGCTTGATACTGGGTTACTTTGCCAGAATAGATATTTTTGGTATCTGAATAAAATGTTTCATTCATTTGTGCAGAATAAAAAACAGCAGAATAAAGGTGGACAATTAAAATATTCTGGAAATCCTCTGTCAATTTTTCTTGGATTAATTGTTCAAAAAAGACAATGGCTTCTTGAATTTTTGGCTGCAATGTTTCGTCAATGGCCTCTAAGGCTAGCGGTTCTTGAGCAAAAATGTCCATATCATAAAGTTGCTCGACTTTGTTTTGCATGATTGCTAGCGCATCCTCTGTCGAAAGAGTTAATTTTTTCAAATCCGCATATTCTTTCAATAGAAAATTATAAAAACGATCATTTTTCAGACTTTCCGATTTGAGTAACTCTTGACTGCTTAAATAAAAATGGTTGTATTGAATCGTGAGGCCATCGTTAGGTATCCACTCATTAAAAGCCAGCAGACTTTCTACATCAGGTTGCTCTTTGACTGTCCCCTCGTTTGCTTCAATGCAAATAGTTTCCGTTAATTGATCGAACACTTCTAAATAGGCTTGTGCGCTCATAAATTGAATCGCCGCTTTCAATTCGCCAACGTTGGCTTCAAAATGAGTAAACGTTAATTGTTTCAACGCCTCATAACGAATATGGATATTCTTTTGAATCCGTTGACTTTCTTCTAAGAAAAAGGACAAAATCAATTGAATTTTTTCTTTCAAAGAGCGCTCGGCTAAAGCTGGAATGGCTAATGTCACAGGGATCCTTCTTAAAAACGTTTTCAAAAAATGTTGATTGACGGCTTCGGTTGTTGCAAAAATAAATTTTATCGATACATTTCTTTGTTTTTCGGCTTCACCCATCCGTGTAAAATACCCTTTATCCAAAACTGTAAACAATTTTTCTTGGCCTTCGCTCGTTAATCGATGGACTTCATCTAAAAATAAAAAACCGCCATCTGCCAACTCCACTAAACCTTTTTGGTCATTGACGGCACCAGTGAAACTGCCTTTTTTATAGCCAAACAGATGCGAAGTTAATAATTCTGGATTGTTGAAATATTCTGCACAATTAAAATAAATAAACGGGACTTCTTGGTTCATTTTAACTTGATAAAATTGGTGTAATTGTTCTGCAATTAAGGTTTTGCCCACCCCAGATTCTCCAGTTAGTAAAATATTCAAGCCATTAGGCGGATATAAAATAGCGGCTTTCAACTTCTTGATGGCGTCTGCTAAGCTCCCATCAAAACCAATTACGTTCGCAAATGGATTCATTTTCAGTAGCTGCTTTTTCTTATGTATCTGTTCTGTCTGTTGATAAATGTCCTCTTGCAGCGAAGCGAGGGAATCGTAGCACGTGCTACTTTTAAAAAAAGGAAACTGTTCCTCTAAGTAGTCTTTATCAAAAAATAACACCGGTCTTGATTTAACTTTAACGACTTGGTCTTTTCTCACTAATTCTGAAAGCTCTTCACTAACAGCGGTTCGGGTATAGCCAGAGGCCTGACTTAATTGCGAAGCCGTTGCGGGCAACAAGGTTGCTTTGCTACTTGGATTTTGTACGTGAAACTGTTTTAACGCTTGATGAATATTATCAATTCTCATAGTCTTTTCCCCATTTCTTTTTTGATCCAAAAGTTAATTTATTATACATTAAAACGGAAGCGGTTTCTTATTTACCATAAAAAAATCAAGTCTTTAACCAAAAGATTAAAGACTTGATTTTTATTCTCCGTATTGTACAAGTTGTGTATTTTCACAATGAAAGTCCAAGAAATCTTGGATTTTTTTGCCATTGAAGTAGTTATCAATGACTCGCATAACCGCATTGTGGCAAACAAATAGGTAAGTTTCCTCTGAAGCCAAGGCTTCCTCAATCAAGGGATAAATTCGACCCGCGACATCTAGGACTGATTCCCCTTCTGGAAACGGCAAGGAAATCTCAGAACGATTTTCTTGGAAAGCCGTTGTTTCAATCGGTTCACCATCATAAATGCCAAAATTCATCTCAATTAAACGAGGTTCTGTTTCAATCGTCAATTGATTTCGTTCCGCAATTTTACGGGCTGTTTCTTGCGCCCGTTTTAAAGGGGATGCCAGTAAACGGTCGATTTGAATTCCTTGTTTGGCAATTTTTTCAGCTACCAATTCCGCTTGTTGATAGCCTTTTTCGGTCAATTGCGCTTCCGCATGACCACAAATTCTACGGGCCACATTATAATCTGTTTCACCATGTCTCACTACGTACAGCATTTTTCCACCTCAGTTTTTTGTCTTGTGTCTATTTTATCTGAAATTTGGTCACAATAACACCCTATTTAGCGGTAACTTTTTGGTAATTTAAATTTGCCTTCTTGCTCAAACTGTTCACCTACTTGGAACAAGAGATCTTCACGTCCACGAGCAGCCAACAATTGAATACCTAAGGGTAACCCCGTTGCTGTCACATGTGTGGGCAAGCTGATGGCTGGTTGTCCTGTCAAGTTAGCTAGTTGAGTATACGGTGTTAGCTGTAAACTTTTATCAAAATAATCATAGATTAATTCAGCTAGCTCTGCTTCTGTTAATTCTGCTGCTTGCGCCATTCGTTGACGAATGTGCTCACTTTGCAAATCTTCGTTAATTTTTGGTGCTGAAAAAGCCGTTGTTGGGGATAAAAACAGATCAAATTTTTGAAAAAGTTCTTCCATCGTTACTGCTGCTTGATCCCACAACTGTAATGAATGAACATAGGTGGCTGCTGGAATCTTTTGGCCGAATTGATGCATGGTCCATGAAAAAGGTTCGATTTCTTTTTTACGAATTGGGCGCCCGAGCCCCTGTTGAATGCTATTCATCATCGCTGTAGTTTCTGCGCCGTTCATTTGATAATAGGAGCGAATCAGCGCTGCACCATCGACTGGATAAGGAATCTCAATGATTTCATGACCAGCTGCTGCCAGAAAATCAGCCGCTTGTTTCGCCGCTTGTGTTGCTTCTGGCGAAATCAGTGAGCCGATAGGCGAAGCGGTACACAGAGCAATTTTTAGCCGTTGTTTTTTAGGGTGTGTTTGCCATTCTGCCAAGGGCGCTTGGTAGGGGGCGCCACTGTGGCTACCACGTAGGCCATAAAATAATGCTTTGGTGTCTCTCATAGAAATAGTCAACGCAAAGTCAATCGAGGCACCTTGCCAGCCCCGCCAGCCTTCTGGGCCGACAGGCATGGAGCCACGGCTAGGTTTTAAGCCAATTAAGCCACTAAAAGAGGCGGGAATTCGGATGGAGCCACCGCCATCGCTAGCGCCGGCGATAGGAACAATCCCGCTAGCGACAACTGCGGCAGCGCCGCCACTGGAACCGCCTGGCGAATGTTCCAGGTTCCAAGGATTGCGGGCTGGCCCGTAAAGCGCAGGATCCGTAATATTTTTAAAGCCAAACTCTGGGGCGTTGGTTTGTCCTAAAGGCATCAAGCCAATCGTTTCTGCTTGTTTGACAAAGTTAGAGGTCGTTGTTGCAGTACTATTTTTAAAAAGTTGCGAGCCAGCCGTTGCCGACCACCCCGCTTTTTCTTGGCCTAACATTTTCAAAGGAAATGGCAAACCAGAAAATAGTGTGTCCTGCTGTTTATTTTTTTGATAAGTTGCTTCTGCTTCTTGGCTATCAAAGGTTACAAAGCCATTGATCTTTGGATTTAACTTTTGGACTTTTTTCTCAATATCCTTTAAGAGTTCTGTGCGACTTACTTTCTGTTCTTTTAATTGTTGTACCCAATATAGTCCGTCTTTCATACAGACCCACCTCCTATACTATTCCGTATTAGTATAGCATGGTTTTTAGGGGTCATCCTGTGATGGTGATTTTCATTCGTCAAGAGTTTCTTTATTTTAAGTAAATAATTCGCCAATGTAAGGAAGCAACTGCGGATGCAGTTTGTAGCCTTTATACCGTGTATTTTGGATACCTTGTTTTTTAAAGCCCCCTACTTGAATTTTTTTATTTAATTTTGTCAGCTGTTTGGTCATTTTTTTTCGATTATTGGCTGTTTCTTCTGTGTCATATATTAATTTACAAAGGCGTTCCATTGGTAAGTGTTCTTTTGGCGTACTATACAAGACAGCCAGTAGTGCACGTTCTGTGGCTGTTAGCTTTATTCCCTCTACATCTAACTTTTCATCTTCTCGTTGGATGGGTTTATTTAATTCTGCCAAAAGGAGATTTTCTCTTAATGTATCCAAAGTCGCATCCAATCGTAACCAATTGAGAATGCCATATTGATAGCTAATGCTCAATTCTTCCGAGGTAGGAATGTCTTCCGAGCGAAGAAACAACGGCGTTTTAACTCTGGCTAATTCCTTTAGATATAAATATTGTTCTTTGCGAGGAATCGTTTCGCTGAGAATGATGGCATCAAATTTTCGATAAAACAAATGACTTTCCTTAATTTCACCAATCAAACACGTCGTACAAAAAACTTGGTGATCTAAATGCTGTAAGCGGTTTTGAAAAGCAGTTTCTGATAAAATATTTTTTGTGATGACCATTATTTTCATTCTTGATTCCTCCTTAATTCTTTTTTAGTTCAAAATTTTCTCAATTTTCGTGTTTTGTTTTGATATATTTAGTATACTGGAAATTTTTCGAATTAAAATTTAGAAATTTACAAGCAAATCAGTCATTAACAGTCATTCCTATAATCCCTGATTTATAAAGGCTTTCTAATAGTCTTATTTAAAAAATATTTGTTATTTAATCCTCAACGTGCTATTTTTTCAATTTTTTTCTTTTTATTTAGCTGACAAACGTCAAAAGGTTGGTAGCTAATATCAACCTTTTGACGTTTGTCAGCTATTTTCTCTTGAAATCTTTGGATTTTTTTCTACTTTCACTAAAAAAAACAGCCAAAAGTGGCTGTTTTTTTGCTGTTTGTATTTATTTCATAATATCGATCAAGTCTTTTTTCGAAGCTGCCGAGGCAGGGAAATAGCTAAATACAACCCCGATAAAGACAGAAATCCCAATGGCTAATGAAACGGTCATTAAATCTGGACGAACAGAAAACGGTAGTGCCATTGATGCTAAGTAGGCAATAATCATTCCTAAAAGATAACCAGTAATTCCGCCGATTAAGGTCAAGGCAATTCCTTCTGTTAAGAATTGCTTTTTAATATCACTGGCTGTCCCGCCCAATGCACGTCGGATACCAATTTCCTTAATCCGTTCTGAAACCGAAATGTACATCATATTCATAACGCCGACCCCAGCAATTACCAGTGAAATGGCCGCAATTGCGGAAATAAACAAGGTTAAATTATTTAATAAAGAGCCCATTTCTTTGATGGTATCTTTAACATTATATTCTTGATACGTCCCGCTGTTTTTCATGGTTCCTTGTTGAGAGAGAGTTTTTATTGTTTCTTTCAATACTTGATCTGGTTGATAGCCAGGTGCTACTGTTAGCTTCAACGTAGATGTATCTTTTAGCTTGCCGAAATAATGTTCATAGGTCTTTTTGGGAAAATAAAGCAATGAGTCATCATTACCTGGACCAATGGCACCGCTGGTATTGGTTGTCACGCCAACAATGGTAAAAAGTTGATCTTTATACGGAAAAGTTCGATTAACTGCTGCAGTTGGGTCTTGGTAGAGTTCTTTGGCAACCAGTTCATCTACCACCACTGTTTTATCCAGTTTTGCATTGTCTCCATCATTCAGTTGGCGTCCCGCCAACAATTCTTTGGTGGTTTTGTCGGCAAGTTCATAGGTTACAGAAAGATTTTTCGGTCCTGCTTGAAAATTCAGTGTACCTTTTTGGGCGCCATCAACTTCTCTTTGATCAAAATCAATTTTTTCTACGCCAGGAATCATGCGCACGACCCCTAAATCATTGTCAGTAAACATCGCTTGGTCACTAAACATATCCGAAGTGTTGTAGGCCGAAAAAGAAATCTTTTTCACATTTTCTTTTTGTTTTTCAGCAGATAATTTATCGACCATGTCTTCTTTAAAACCGTTACCGATAGCCACGATGGTAATCACCGAAGCGATCCCGATGACAATCCCTAGCATCGTTAACAAGCTGCGTCGCTTATTTTTCAAAATGGAACGGAAGGCGGTTTTCCAAATAATTGAACGTTTCATGTCAGCACCTCCTCTAAAATCTTTCCATCACGAACTTTAATCAAACGATTGCAGTATTCAATTGTTTCTTCATCATGTGTCACTAAAATAATGGTGACACCTTCATTGTTTAATTGCTGAAAGAGCGTTAAAATTTCTTCCGATGTTTTACTATCTAAAGCCCCAGTTGGTTCATCTGCAATAATAAAACTTGGCCGATTGACAATCGCACGTGCAATGGCAACACGTTGTTGTTGTCCGCCCGAAAGTTGTTTTGGATGCTTCTTGCCTTTATCTGGCAAGCCGACTTTTGTCAGAACTTCGTGGACACGATCTTTGGCTTCTTTTGGGGTTAACCCACTATATAAAAGAGGTAATTCAATGTTTTCTTCAACTGTTAGTGTTTCAATTAAACTAAAATTCTGAAAGACAAAGCCGACTGCTTCATTTCTAATTCGGGATAGTTCCTTATCAGAAAAGTCGCCAATTTCACGGTCTTCAAATAAATACGTTCCTTCAAACTTTTTATCAATAAAGCCTAGCAAATTAATCAAAGTCGATTTCCCAGAACCAGAAGGACCCATAATCGCTAAAAATTCTCCAGCGTCTACTTGGAGGTTAATATCATCTAACACATGCAGTGTTTCTTCTTCGGAATAATAATATTTATGAATATGGGCTAGCTTAATCATTGGCAGCTACCTGAACATCTTGATTATCTTTTAATTCTTTATTGGGATTGGCAATCACTTGGTCTTTCCAGTTCAAGCCACTTTTGACAACTTTACGACCTAAATTTGTTTCTGTTTCAATCGGTGTTTTTTTCGCTTTGCCCGCTTTGTAAACATAGACAAATTCTTTTTCGCCTTCTTTTTGGATTGCTGCTGTCGGTATAATCATTTGCTTTTGCGGCACAGCGATGCTAGTAGACAAGCCTTCTGCCCAAGGAAAATCACCTTCTACTGTAAATTGATAACTCACTACTGGATTACCTTCATTTTTAGCTATTGGGGTTTGCGCAATGGAAACAATTTTGCCTGGCGCTGATTTGCCTGAACCAACGGTCGTCACTGTTACTTCTTCCCCTGTCTGTAATTTATCGTAATCATATTCGGTTACTTTTCCTTGAATATTTTTCTTTTGTGTTGCAATTTTAATGACTGGTTTGTCGGTACTACTCATGGCACTAGCATCGACAGTGACTTGGCCATCAATTGGTGCTGTAACGACTGTGTTAACTTTGCCACGTGTTTGTTCAAGCGTGTTTGCTGCTCCGACGGCATCACTGTTGGCTAATTGAAGGGCTTGGTTAGCTTGGGCGACTTCACTATTCGCAGCACTAACGGCTTCATTCAATTGCTGAATTTCCGCATTTAGTGTTTCTTTCTCTTCAGCCTCTTTTGCGGTGTTTAATTTTTGCTTGGCTGCAGCAACTTTGTTTAACGCTTCATTGTATTTTTGAGTGGCTAAGTTAACGTTCTCTTGTGCTTGTTGAACTTGAAGATTGTTCCGATTAACGGCATTCGCTTGTTCTGTTTCTGTGGCTTGGATGTCTGAGTTATTGTACGTTAACAATGGACTATCTTTCTTGACTTCTTTACCATTTTCAACATTTATTTCGGCAATTTTTCCTAAAGAAGGATCAAAGAAAATATCCCGAGTATCTAGAAAACTCACTTGACCATCTAATTTTAATGAGGCCATTTCTGTAATGGTATACGTTGTGTATTCAGGTTCAACTTCTTTTGAAGAAAAAACTGTTTTTGCTCCGATAAATCCGACGACGACCACTGCGGCACCAATACCGAACCACACTTTTTTATTTCGCTTCTTCTGGCCTGACTTTTTCATTTATTTGTTCCTCCTTGATTTCTGTTGACGAGTTTGTCATTTTATTTAGTATATAATGAATAAAAAAACTGGTCCCTTCATCTTCCTATCATTCCTCTTACAGTTTTGACACATCTTTATCTAACAAAAAAACGTTTATCCTGTGTAAAAGGATAAACGTTTTTTGTTATTTTATTGTTCTAATTGACCCAACCAGCCAGATGTACCACCTAGAACATTGGTTACTTGATACCCTTGTTGACTGAGAAACGCACACGCTTGTGCGGAGCGCGATCCCATTTGACAAATCAGATAATAGGGTTGGTTTTTATCTAATTGCTGATAATTTTCGGTTAAAGTACTTAAAGGTAAGTTGATGGCCTGGGGGACATGCCCCAGTTGGTATTCCATTTCTTCTCGTACATCAATAATCGGTAATTTTTTTCGTTTTGCTTCCTGATAAAATTCAGGCATGCCAATCGTGTTATACATTTTCTAGTTCCTCCGGTTTTACCATTCGATATAGCGCAAAAGCACCATCTAAATTTTTGGCTGAGATGCCTGCTTGTTTTAGCATCCGTTCTGCAATATAACTACGCAAACCGCTGTGACAACTAACAATGTACTCCGTTGACTTGTCTAATTCCTCCAAACGTTCTCTTAACTCATTTAAAGGAATAGAGACAGCATTTTTAAATTGACCATTGGCTCGTTCGGCGGGATTACGGACATCTAATAAAACAGCCCCCTTAGCTAATTCGTTGGATAACTCATGCCATTGAACGTTTTCACTCAATCCTTCTACAAGGTTCATCGCTGCATAACCTAACATGTTCACGGGATCTTTCGCTGAACCAAACGGCGGCGCATAGGTAAACTCTAATTCAGGCAAATCAAAAATAGTTAACTGTCCTTTAATAGCGGTCGCAAGAATATCAATCCGCTTATCTACGCCCTTTGCCCCAATTCCTTGTACGCCATAAATTTCCCCTGTCGTAGGATGGAAAACTAATTTTAACTGAAGATCTGTTGCACCAGGATAATACCCCGCATGGTCTTTTCCACTGATATGCACAACAGCTGTTGTTAGTCCAGCAGCTTTAGCAGCTCGTTCGCTTAAACCAGTTGAAGCGGCGGTTAAATCAAAGACTCGCACAATGGCAGTCCCAATGCTCCCTTGATTTTTTCTCTCTAACCCAGCAATCACATCCGCTACTTGACGTCCTTGGCGATTGGCAGGAGAAGCTAAAGAAATCAGCGCATCTTCTTGAGTGATTTGTTGTTTCACTACAATAGCATCCCCAACCGCATAAATATCGGGTTGATTCGTTTGATAGTGTTCATCAACAACAATACCGCCACGTAAACCAGTTGCTACACCTGCTTCAACTGCTAAGGTATTTTCTGGTTGGACACCCACCGACAAAATGGTTAAATCAGAAGCTAATGTTTGACCGTCTTCTAAGCGAATCACTTGCCCTTCTTCTTCAAAAGCAACCGCAGATTGTCCTGTAATTACTTGAACATTGTTTTTGCTTAATTCAGTTTTGACAAAAGCGGCCATTTCTTCGTCTAATGGCGGTAAAACATGGGGTGCCTTTTCCACGAGAGTGACTTCTAATCCGCGTTTTTGCAAGTTTTCTGCCATTTCCAAGCCAATGAAGCCTGCGCCAATCACGACGGCTCGTTTTGTTTCTGGTGTCAAGGCTGTCATAATTTGATCTAAATCAGGAACATTTCTTAATGAAAAAACATTTTTGGCTTCTGCCAATCCTGTAATTGGTGGCACAAAAGGTTTCGTCCCTGGTGATAAAATTAATTTGTCATAGTGTTCTGTTAAAATTTCTGTTTCATGTTTCACTGTGATCACTTTTTCTATTGGATCAATCGCCACCACTTCATGGTGAGGACGAACATCTAAATTAAACCGTGCCTTTAACGCTTCGGGTGTTTGAACAAGCAGTTGCTCTCTTTCTGCGATTTCGCCAGAAACGTAGTAAGGCAAACCACAGTTTGCAAATGAAACAAAAGGGCCTTTTTCCATGACAACAATTTCAGCATCTTCCATTAAGCGACGTAAACGTGTCGCTGCTGACATGCCACCAGCCACGCCTCCGATAATTACAATTTTCATTTATTTTCCTCCTTTAATTTGACCAGACCATTGGGACATCCCGCCACGAACGTTAATCACGTGATAGTTTTTTCTCGCTAAAATTTTGGCCGCATTTTTACTGCGCATGCCGGACTGGCAAATCACATAGACCTCGTTAGCGGGTTTGTTGTAGGCGGGAATTTTGTTAAGTGGGACATTAATCGCTTGCGGAATATGCCCTGAGCGGTATTCGCTAGGTGTTCGGACATCTAATAACGTTATCTCTTTAGATAAACGTGACTGCAATTCCTTTGTTGAAATACTTGGCGTTTTTTTTAACAATTGAAATAACATCTTTTTCTCCTTCTCTTATATACCTTACGGGGTATATTTAACATGAAAAAGTTAGACTTGTCAACTGAAGAGATTTCTGCCATTTTTAGATTCAAAGAAAAGATAGTTGACAAAAATACCTCGTGTAGGTATATTTTAAACCAATCACTACTCTTAAGGAGGGGCAAAATGACTGAAGAAAAAAAGAAAGTGCTGAATCGTTTACGCCGCACAGAAGGTCAAATTCGCGGGATTCAAAAAATGATTGATGAAGAAAAAGAATGTATCGATGTTATCACTCAGTTGAGTGCGGTCCGTTCTAGTATTGATCGCGTAATGGGGATGATAGTTGCGGAGAATTTAAAGCATTGCTTTGAAAATCCTGAAAAAGACCCTAAAGAACAAGAAGAGCGATTAGCACAAGCGATTAATATGATTGTCAAAAAGTAAAACAACGCAAACTTATTCAATGAAAGATAAGTTTGCGTTGTTTTTTTATTTATTAGACGAATCTGCCCCGCGTTTTTTTAAATTGACAAGCATAAAAAGAATCGTGCCAATTAGTAAAATCACGACGGCGATATAAAAGCCCATGACTTTCGAACCCGTTGTGTCAGAAATTTTCCCAGTCAAAGCTGGGGCGATCACAGATGACATCATGCCGAAAAAGTTAAACACGCCCAAAGTAGTGCCAATTCCAATTTTTGGTGCATTTTCACCTAGCCAAGAAATAATAATCGGTTCTACAGCTAATTTTCCTAAGAACCCATACATAATTAAAGCAATTAATAACAACGTCGCATTACTTACTTGTACAGTTAACAAGAGCATGGCTGTTGCTAAAAATTCTAAAACAACGATGAATTGAACTTTTTTATGCATGTACTTATCCGCCAACCGACTAAAAAATAACGCTCCTGGAATAGAGGCAAATGCGACCAGCGAAGAGGACAATCCAATTGCTGCTCCTTGGAAACCACGTTCGGTACTTAAAAAATTAGGTAACCAAGTCACAATCATATAATATGCATAACAAGTGCCAAAATATAAAATATACGCAAATAGCATATGTGGCGCAAACAGTTTTTTAAAGGGCACTTTTTCTTTTACCGCTCCGTTATCTTTTTCATCAACAACGGTTGGCTGAATCAAGGCCATGTCTTCTTTATGATTGCGAATAATCACTTGAAAAGCCACTAACATACAAATAATCATAAAGGCGGAAATGTACATCATCACTTGCCAAGGCAATCCTTTTTGGGCAACTAAATAACTAGATAAAATCATCCCTAAACCTGAACCAACTGCTGAACCACTGTTGACAATAGCTGTTGCAAAACTTTTTTTGGCTTGAGGAATGTTTTGCGACGTCAACGAGTAAGCCGAGCCATAGAAAGAACCACATCCTAAGCCTGCCAATAAGCTACCTAAGTAAATTGTTCCAATCGTTTGGGCTTGGGCAATCAGTAATGCTGCCAGCGCAAACAAGATAAAGCCTGGAATTAATACACGTTTTTTCCCAATCTTGTCTACCAAGAAGCCTGCAGGAATCTGCATGACTACGTAACCGAGAAAATAAAAGCTAGAAATGGACCCTAGGGCCGTATCGGAAGCGTTACCATTTAGAGACGCACGAATTTGTGGATAAACGGGAGAAAGCGCGGAACGATAAATCCAGATTGTTACCCAGCCCATACATAGTAAAATAACGATTTTTTTCCAATAAGCCAACGAACTTTTTGTCTTGTCTGTCATTTTCTTTTCCTCCACCAATCATTTTTTTGGTTAACGTTTCACAAGGAACAAAAGCACTACGCTTTTTTACGTAGTGACCTTTGTCCTACCTTCTTTTTTAGTTTAAATACTCAGCCAATGCATGAGTACTACCGCTACCGCCTTCAAATTGATAGCCTTGGTGTTTCAATACAGTCTCAAAGGCACTTAAAAAATGCAACACATTGTCTTCGCGACTGCTGTAACCCATATTACCGACCCGCCAAATTTTTCCTTTTAAATCACCGAAGGAAGATGCAATTTCAACTTTAAAATGATCCAGTAATAAGCTCCGCACTTTTTCACCATCAATTCCTTCTGGAATGACCACAGGAATGACTGTTGGTGTTTTTGTGTCTAACTTCCCGAAAATTTCTAAGCCCATTTTTTGCAGACTTTCAACTAAAATACGATCGTTTTTCCGATGGCGTGCGTAGACATTTTCCATGCCTTCTTGAAGTAACAAGCGCAACCCTTCATGTAGCCCATAAATCATTGTAGTCGCTTCTGTATGGTGATTTAAGCGCTCTGGTCCCCAATATTTTTCTAATTGCGATAAATCCAAGTAGTTACTTTGAATGAACCGTTCATTCCGCGCATCCGCGCCAAGCCCTAACTCTTTTTGGTAACGGCCCGCCAGATAGTCGGCCACACGTTGGTTGTAAGTAATCAAAGAAAGGCCTGAAGGTACACTGACACATTTTTGAGTGCCTGCTACCGCAATATCAATCTTCCAATCATCGACCTTTGTTTCGACACCGCCGTAAGTCGCCACCATATCTACTACGAAGAAAATTTCATTTTCCCGACAAAAGGCGCCAATTTGATCCAGCGGTTGCATTTGTGCATTCGCCGTTTCGCCGTGGACCATCGCAACAATTTTTGGTTGATGTTCTTTAATCGCTTCAATCACCGTTGTTTGCTCAAACGGTGCGAGCCAGTCCTTTTCTAAATAAATGACTTCGGCCCGGGCGCGTTCGCAAATTTCACCTAATAAATAAGCAAACCGGCCATACGCAGGCACAAGCACTTTGTCACCTGGCTCAATCAATGCAAATAACCCCGCTTCCAAGCCTGAACGTGACGTGCCATCAATGGCAAAGGCTTGTTGATTCTTTGTGGCAAAAGGTACTTTAATCATTTCCCGAACTTCATCCATAATTTGTAGAAATTCTGGATCGAATTGCCCTAAAATTGGTTGACCCATTTGACGAAGTACCGATGGATGGGCTTCGACTGGTCCCGGCGTCATGATTGTTCGCCGTACAAAATTTGGTTGTTGATACATAGTAATCCCTCACTTCATTTTTAATTCTTCTCTTTTATTATCTTTGGAAAAACCCAGAAATTCATTGTTCAATTTGCACTATTTTGACTTTGTTTTTTAGACATATTCAATAACTATCTTTTGTACTCCTTTTTATTCTTCGCTATACTATAAAAAAAGGAGGTTGTTGTGATGAAAATATTAGCTGAGGTCTTGGCTTTACCAAGATTTTCTGACTTACAATTATTATCGTCTCACTCAAACTTAACACAGCCCTTGGAAAGTGTAGAAATCACGGAAACACCTGATGTGGCTGATTTTATCCCTAAAAATGTCATGATTTTAACAACGGCAATGATTTATAAAGATGATCAAGAAAAATTGAAACCTTTTATTGACTCGTTAAAACAAGCAGAATGTACGGCTTTAGGAATCAAAGTTGGGCGGTTCCTTGACGAAATTTCACCAGAAATTGTTGCCTATGCCAGTGCCGTTGATTTGCCCCTGATTAAAATTCCTAGCACACAGCCACTAGGCGGGTTGTTGCATGAAATTGTAGGCTATCTTCGTGATAGCAAAACCGAACAGATGTCTGTAGCATTTGACATCCAAAAGCGTTTTTCAACATTATTAATGCAAGATGTTGATGCTACGCGCTTCATCGCTGAATTTGCGAAAATTTTAAATGCGCCAATTATTTTATTAAGTCCTTGGCAACAGGTGATTGCCCACTCGAATTATTTTTATGGCAATCAAAAATCAGCGGAGTTTTTTATCAAACAATTATCAAAAGACCACTTTCAACAATTGGCACAAGAAAAGAAAATCTTTCGTTTACAGGATGAGCGACAAGAAAACATTCAAGTAGCTGGCTTTCCAATTCGTGTGAACGATTATTTTCCCTATTATTTATTGGTCTTATCTCCTGAACAGATTCCTTATCCTATTTCTGAATTTGCCATTGATCAGGCCATTTTAGTTTTGACTTTTATGTTATTTAAAAACCAGAAAATTGCTGAATCTTTTGAACATCTCAAAACAGACTTTTTGGACCGCTTGCTTGATACACATCAAGAAGCACTGAGTAAACATCAAAATTGGTTGGAACTTTGGAAAAATTATCGTTTAATCAACAGTGATTATTATCAATTAGCGATTGTCTACGGCGTGACTAAACCAGAAAATGAAACCCATATTCGTTATCAGCAAGCGGAAGGGCAACTAATTTTCCAATGGCTCAAAGAACAATTGCCGGAAATCCTGCCAGATGTCGCCTTGTTTAAATTAAAAAATCAAAATAAAAGTATCTTGATTTTTCAATCTAAAAAAAATGACCATTTGATGATTTTGCAAAACCTCGCTGAACGTTTGCAACAGGCTTTGCCTATTACCATTCGCTTTGCTTTAGGCAATGCTTATGAAAACCTAGAAGATTTGCCTAATTCTTATATTGAAGCTTCCTCGACATTAGAGGCTTCTTTACACGCTCAAAAACCAGCAACTGTGCAATTGTTCCATCCCAAAGGCCTAGCTGGACTTTTTGAAAAGATTGGCACTGAAGATGTTGAATACTTTTGCCAGCAACAATTGAAAGAGTTGGCCTATCCGACGGAACCGACGTTACAAGAATTACGAAAAACCTTGAAAGTTTTTTTAGATTTCAATTGCGAAATTACTAAAACGGCCAACGCTCTTTACCTTCACAGAAACACCATTAAATATCGCATGAATCAATGTGAAAAATTATTAGACACCTCTATTCAAGAGCCTGAGACGAGTTTACTCTTACGGGTAGCGCTAGAGCTTTCAGAAAAATAATTAACAGGAAAATAGCCGAATAAAAGTAACGTCTACCAAGAAAAAGGACTCTACCGTTCACCACTGCGTGTTCAAATCCTATTGTTCCGAGGTCATTACTTTACATTCGGCTTTTCGTTATAATTCTGGTTCACGATTGGCATCTTTGGAATAAACGTACATTAGCGGTTCTTTACGGCCAACCGCATAGGCTGCTTGTGGCACATAGGCACTCATGAAAATATAGTCCCCTTTTTCCACTGGATACCATTCATTGTCCAAATTGTACATCCCTTGGCCACTAATTAAATACGCACCATGCTCTTGGACATGCGTTTCAATATAGGCATGACTAGCGCCTGGTTCAAAAAATAAGATATGCATATTCATATCAAAGTCAAACTCTTTCGGCAATAAACTCCAAAGTAAAACGTCTGTCATTCCTTCATATTCTTCGGGTTGTTGGTCATGAATTGACCCAACCACTTTATAAGGTTGATGGCCCGCCAACGGCTGATAGCGTTTTTTATATAAGAAAACTTCTGTGTCCGCTTCCTGTGCGTTCGCTAAATACATTTTCATTTCAGGCGTAAAGTAGGCGTAGCCCCCGGCTTCAAGCTCATGGGTTTCTTGACCATCTGAAACGCGCAAACGACCGTCAATGACATAAACCAACGTTTGAATCCCGTCGCCACCAAAACCAGTTGTTTGTTGACCATTTTTATGAAACGTAGCAATGTAATCCACAAATGTCGCACCTAATTTAGGTGATCCCAAAATGGAAATATCGACATTTTCAAAACCAGGTACTGCATTTTGCACCAAACCATCATGGGGAATAATGGCGTAATTGTCTTTTTTTATCACAGCTCTTGATGTTAACAATTCTTTTTGGTAACCAACTCGATTATTTTTATAACCCATCACAATTCTTCCTTTTCTATCTTATTTATACGCTAATTCATATAAGGTATCTGCTAAAAGCTTGACGCCTTCAACCAAATCTGGAAATGCCGTTGCTTCTGCTGGATTATGACTAATCCCACCAATACTTGGCACAAATATCATCGCTGTCGGGTAATGGGGCGCAATAATTTGCGAATCATGCCCAGCACCACTATGCATCATACGATACTGATACTTGCCTTCTTTGGCTTTTTGTTCAATAACTTCTACAATTGCTTGATTCATCGGTACAGGGGCTTCATCCATCCAGCGGTCAATTGCAATCGTCAAGCCTAATTCTTGAGCAATTGTCTTCATCCGTTCTTCTAATTCACCTGTAAAATGTCGTAAAAAAGCAGCGTCGGTATGACGGCAGTCAATTGTAAATTCCACTTCTCCAGGCACCACGTTGACTGTATTGGGTTTCGGAATGACTTTGCCGAATGTTAAAACTAACGGATCCCCAATTTCGTTCGCACGATCAATGGCTTCTGCACAAATTTTAGCAAAGCCATATACCGCATCATGACGGTAACTCATTGGCGTAGTGCCTGCATGATTGGCTTGCCCTTTTAAGGTAACCGTGTAGCGACGTTGCCCTACAATACTATGAACAACACCGACTTGGAGCTTTTCGTTCTCTAAAATATTGCCTTGTTCAATATGAATTTCGACAAATGCTTCAATGTCCTCACGTCTTGTTTGCTCCTGCCGAAAATCAAAGCCTTGGCGATGCATCTCATCAACAAACTTTTTGCCTTCGTTGTCAGAGATGTCGACTACTTCTTCACGTTTGGCTTCACCAACGACATTTTTGCTTCCCCAGAAAACCGTTGGAAAACGACTCCCTTCTTCTTCAGCCATGGAAAGCACTTCTAGAGAACGCCGTGGTTTCCCATATTTGTCTAATAAATATTGAACAGCCGTCATGGAAGCAATAACACCATATTGACCATCTAAGGTCCCACCATTAACTACTGTGTCGATATGTGACCCAGTTAAAATCGTTTCCTGAGGAAATTCCGTTCCTGCCACTCGACAAAACAGATTCCCGACTTCGTCAAATTGCGTTTCCAGTCCAAACGCCTCAGTTTGGCTTTGCACATACTTTTGTGCTGCCAACCACGAATCTGTATAAAGTAAGCGTGTCATCCCTCCTGCAGGATCACTCCCAATTGCTGACAACTCTTCGATTCTTTGTTTTAAAACTTTTTCCAAGTCCATCACAAAACCTCCTGACTGATTACACTCTGATTGTAAACGTTTCCCTAGCTATCTTCATTGTACTTATCAAACAAAATTAAGCCTTTTTTTGTGCAAAACAGCCAACGAACATCCTCTAACTCGTGGACAGAGGCGCTAATTCAATCACGCTTCTGTCCCTTTCCATTTCTAAAATAGGTGTTTAATTTTTGATAAATACGCCGTTAAATGCCTCAGTTACTCCAGTTTCTTGTGCGTAAATTGTTTCGCCTCTTAAAATTGTTTGAATCACTTGGGCCCCAATTTCACGACCAATGTAAGGACTAATTTTATTTCGGTATTCTAAATCTTCTGCTTTTAAGATATACGGCGCATTAGGTTTAATTAGTACAAAATCGGCATCCTTACCAATGCTGATGCGGCCTTTTTGCGCTAAGTGATAACGGTCAGCTGGGTTTGCTGCAATCATATCCGCGAATTGTTTCAAGGATAAACCACGTTTTTGGACGGCTTCATCGAATAACACATCGACGTTATTTTGAACACCAGAAATGCCGCCCCAAGCTTCAAAAGCATTGGTTGTATCTTTTAAGTCTGGCGTACAAGGAGAATGGTCAGAGGTTACAAACGCGATGCCGCCTGTTTGCACGTGGTTCCATAAGGCGGCTTGTTGGTCCGCGTCACGAATCGGCGGCGAACATTTGACAACTGGACCAATGGCATCAAGTTCATCCGTGGTAAAATATAAATAATGCGTACATGTTTCACAAGTCACATCTACCCCTTCTGCTTGGGCTTTCAAAACTTCTTCCACGCCTTCTTGACAAGCCACATGGCAAATATGAATCCGACAACCTGTTTCTTTGGCAAATAAAATGGCTTTTTGAATCGCTTCAACTTCGGTAAACACAGGACGTGTAGCTACATATGCCGCTAAAGTCGTTTCGCCATTTTGATAAGCTAACGCGCCTAATTTATCCGTAATTGGCGCATTTTCTGCATGGATTGCTAGCACTTTGCCAGTCTTAGCAACTTGTTTCATTCCTTCATATAGTGAATAATCGTCGACATTTTGAAAATCTCCTTCAATTGAACGATCGCCGCACGTTCCTAAAAAGCATTTATAGCCGGAAACGCCTCCTTCATCAAGTTCCTGAATCCCACCAGCCAAATTGGTCGGGACCACGCCCCCAAATGACCCTACATCTACTTTTAGTTTATTTTCTCCTGCCTTGTATTTGATCTCAAGAGAGGTCTTATCCACAGTTGCTGGAATCTGATTTAAAGGCATTTCCATAAAAGTCGTCACGCCCCCTTTGGCACAAGCGGCCGTTCCTGTGACATACCCTTCCCATTCATCGCGGTAACCACCACCAGGATCGGTAATATGAACATGAGCATCCACCATCCCAGGACTAACGACTAAACCCGTCGCATCAATCACACGTTCTCCTGACAAGTCTTGCCCAATCGCTACGATTTTTCCTTCTTGAACGGCGACATCCGTAATGACTTCTCCAGTTTCTAAAATAACTAACCCGTTTTTAATCACTAACTCTGCTTGCATTTATTTTCCCTCCTGATAAGCTGTTTCTTTCACTTTTTTTGAATCCCAAGTCCATTTTTTTAACACTAAGTACAGCACAAAACCTGTGGCAAAGCCCACAAACCACGAAATATCAGCAATGATTTTAACCTGTGGAATAAATTGACCACTTAAGGAAAGAACCAACGCCAGAATAGTAGCGACATACGCTGGCTTGTTTAATCCGTAAAAGGGATTGGCTTCCTCTTTTTTGTGTTTATCTACGTATAAAGCATTTAAATCAATTTGTTGCTTTTGAACAAAATAATAATTCGCAATCATCACACCAGCGACTGGTCCTAAAACAGCCCCAATTGCGTTCAGAAAAATAAAAATACTATCGGCGTTTTCCATCAGTTTCCAAGGCATAATAAGAAAGCTAATAACACTGGCAATCATGACGCCTTTTTTATACGTCATTTTTTTAGGAAACAGCGCCGCCAATTGATAACCTGCCGGAATGATGTTCCCTGTTGCATTCGTTGAAATAGTCGTTAATAAGAAAACCGACATGGCTAAGACCACCACTGCCACATTATCTAAACGATCAATAATGTTTAAAATATTCCATTCTTGAATCCCAAAATACAGCGAACCACCTAACAGAATAACCACACTGGAAAAAGCGAAAATCCCATAACCAACAACTAAACCTGCTGTTTGCCCCACAACCTGAGCACGTGT
Source organism: Enterococcus sp. DIV2453a (assembly GCF_050533535.1). Taxonomy (NCBI): domain Bacteria; kingdom Bacillati; phylum Bacillota; class Bacilli; order Lactobacillales; family Enterococcaceae; genus Enterococcus; species Enterococcus sp. DIV2453a. The sequence goes on from NZ_CP172899.1 coordinate 2,457,474, forward strand.
CGAGCGCGCATTCTTAGTAAAATCCGCCACACTCGCACCAGGTGCTGACCAAACGGCCACAACCGAGTTAAAAATAATCAGATACGCCACCAGTGGATTGACTGAACGAATCGCACCAGAAACTTGATAAGACAAAATTGGTGTTAAACCGCCCCCAGCTCGAATGGCCCAAATCGTTAATCCAATAATAACGACATAAATCAACGGACTTAAAATGGCGGTAAAACGGTTCAAAATTTTGCTACCACCGAAACCTATTGCCACATTTAAGAGCCAGAAAAGAGTAAACGCCATTAATTCAGGTAGCCTGAGACCAAAAAACTGGAATGATCCACCAATTTCTAAAAAGTTCGGCCAAAATTTCCCGAGAATAATTAATAAAGCCAGCGATCCTGTAAATGTTTGCAGACCAAACCAAGCAATTGCGGCCACACAACCTCTTAAGAACCCTGGCAGTTTTGCCCCGAGACTGCCGTAAGTAGACTGTAAGTGCATCGCAAAAGGAATGCCATATTTAGAGCCAGCCACGCCATTCAAATTCATGAAGGCTGCTACAATGAATGAGCTTAGCACAACTGCCAGCATAACTTGCAGCGGCGATAAACCTAAGAAAATAAAGCCGCCCACTGCTGCATAATTCGGGATATTATGAATCGAACCCATCCATAATGTAAAAAAATTGCGCGCGCCCATTGTCCGTTGTTTCGGGCTACTTGGCAACAAATCCTCATTGTAGCCACGTGCTTTCAGCGCTGTTTCTTCTTGAGCTGTTACTTGAGACACATTTTTCTCCACGACAAACTCTCCTTTTTATTAAAATTTTTTTCTATTAAAACACCCTGCCTTCTCTTTTTTGTCACTTTTGCACAAACATGCGTACTACTCTCATCACACGAATTGTAAGCGCTTTTTATAACAATAATCATTAGTTACCCCAACTAAATAACAAACGATTCTTTGTTCACTTTGAACGAAAAAATAGCAACCTTTTTTATATCGCCCTCTCACTCTAGAAAATAAGAAACAAATCTTTTTATTCACATATTATGTACAACTTCTCTTTTCAAATGCTAAAATACGTTTATTATTAAAAATGACATAAATAAATTATACAGTTAAATGAAATCCAACACAACATTTTTTAATCAAACACACACAAAACAGATAAACTGAAGTGGATTTTCAGGAAGAGACCCATCCTGAAAAAAGACACTGACAAAAGAGTTTTCTCACAAGATCGACAACTTTTCACAGATTCAAAATCTTCTTTTTCAATTTTTACGTTTTTAAAAATAACATTTTGAAAATAAAAAAATGCTTAATTTTAGTCAAAAAAATAAACAAAGATTTCTGATTTTATCAGAAATCTTTGTTTCTAAATTTTCTTGCTACAATTCCTTTAACAAAATAAAATCCGTCTGTTCATCGTCTCCCATAAAAAACGAATGTTGACTATAATAACGGTAGCCAATCGTTTTATAAAATGCCCGCGCCGCATCATTGTGTTCCCAGACACCTAGCCACAGTGCTTTTTTACCAAATTCACGAGCTTTCTCTTCCGCCAGTTCTAACAATTGTGTCCCCAGCTTCTTTCCTTTAAACGCAGGCAAAATATACAATCGCTCAACCTCGAGCTTTTCTGGCCCCATCGGTTCCGTTTGTGCCGTCTCACGATTTAATTTCATGTAGCCAGCTAATTGATTATCGACAAAGATAAAATAAAAGTCAGAGTGGGGATTAGCCAATTCCTTTTGTAATTTTTCTAAATTGTAAGCTTCTACTAAATAGGCTTGCATATTTTCTGGGGTATTATATGGTCCGAAAGTATCTGTATAAGTTTCAATGCTGATTTCTTGTAACGCTGGTGCATCTTCTATTGTTAATTGTTTTATTTCTCCCATCAATCAGTCGTCCTTTCCTTAATAATTTCGAGTGTTCCCTTTTTTGACAAATTCCCAATCTTCGCTGACATTTTTACGCATCCGGACTAAGTACTCTGCCAATTGTGAAATTTCCACTTCTGACAAGCCTTGCAAAGCCACTTGATTCGAGTGTTGATTTTCGCGCACAATGATTGGATAAACGTTTTTCCCTTTTTCTGTGGCATAAATCCGCTTAATTTTTTTGTTGATTGCATCTTCTTGACGATAAATAAAGCCTTGTTCTTCCAAACGCTTAATCGCCCGCGCCGCTGTGGTTCGATCAACTTTAATCAGTTCGGCGATCTTTTCTTGGATAATTCCAGGATTTTCACAGACCCTGACCAAATAAAGATATTGTCCTCGTGTTAAAAATAATTCCTTAAATTCAATATTACTGATTGAATCTAAGGCCCGCGCAATCATGCCAATTTCTCTTAAAATATCTGTCACTAGGACACTTCCTTTCGCTAATATTTTATGATTGTCATTACTTTAACTTATTTTTGTTGCAAATGCAACAAAAATAAGTATAAAAACTACAGATTTAAACAATTTGAGCATTCGTGAAAATAAAATAATTATTTCTTTTGTTATATTAACAAGTAAGATAAAATTAGTTATAGCGTCTATAGGAGGAATAGTATGAAAAAATTATTTTGTGTTATTTTAGTTATTTTTTTAACAGGTTGTAGTTCTCAAAAAGCGAATGAACCTAAAAAACAAGAAAATTCTACCAATCATACAACATCAATAAAAAGCAGTACTAATCATTACAGTTCTAGCACAGAAACAAGCTCTAATAATAAACTAAAAGAAACTTCAGAAAGTGCCAGTACCACTCAGGCTTCGGCAAAGTCTAAAAATGAAGTATCCACAAATGTCGAAGAAGCAAATTCTTTAGAAGCAACACCTTATGCTGTCGATCTTAGTAGTTTAAACAATCCACTCGTATTTAATTTTAAAGGAATGAATGTGCCAACTTCAATTACGTTAGAAAACTTAAATTCAACACCAACTGCTACCTTCCGAACTAAATTGTTTGGGGCTGAAAATGGTCAAGTGAAAGAAGCCATTAATAAATATGAGCTATCTATAAATACAATTCCTACAAAAGAGATTAGAATATTTTCAGCGGCCGATAACAGTATTCGCACCGTTAAAGTAAATACAGAGTTAATTTTAGGAACTAATATTTCTTCAAACGATGAACAAAATAGATCGGGTACTTTATACTTATTCAACAATAAAAATGGTTCGATATCTTTAATCACTCCTAACTACGCAGGCAATGTTACGGATGATCAAAAAGACGTTATGCTAGAAGTAATTCAATAAATAACCTAAAAAAATAATAAAGAGAAAACTTCATACTGAGAAGTTTTCTCTTTATTATTTTTTAGGAACTCCTCTAGAAACTCGTTTTAGTCCCCACTTATTTTTCTTATTTCTTCACCCATTAAGCACGCAATAGAAAATAGAACATTTCATTTGAAAATGAATTATTGTTCTGCAACATGCACCGTTTGTAAAAATTCTGCGACTGAGAAATGGTATTCTTTCTCTTGATTTCCTTGAATGGTTCGAATCATTTTTTCAACTTCTGGTTGCAGAGCGGCAAATTGAACTTGTTGTCCACGACCTTCTGCTGCAAGACAAAATTCTTCTAAAATATCTAACGCCGTACTATCAATGCTAGGAACTCCTCGCATTGAAAATACTACACCACTTTTTGTTTCCAATTGCAGTAACGTTTGTTTCAATCGTTCAGAAGACATGAAAAATAACGGGCCACTCAAATAAACCACCACCCAATTTTCTGTACACTCGGTCGGTACTAGCCCCATTCTTGACCAATCGACTTCCTCAACATTAATCGTAATCACGGCACTTTTCACAATGAAAAACAGGCAACCAGCTAAGACCCCTAAAACAATCGCTAAACTCAAGTCAAAAATAACGGTCGCTACCATCGTTAAAAAGAATAAACATAAGGCTGTGTGGAAACGTTTCTGGAAGAATTCTTTAATCACCGACCATTCATTCATTCGCCACGCTGTCACCACTAAAACACCAGCTAACGCAGGCATGGGAATTTTAGACATGACTGGCGATAAAAGCAACATCGATAACAATAAAAAGACTGCATGAAAAATACCCGCTAAACGTGTTTGCGCACCAGATTTAATCACTACGCTCGTGCGGGCAATCGCTGCCGTTGCAGGTACGCCACCGAAAAATGGCAAAATTAAGTTGCCAATTCCTTGTGCCACTAGTTCCTGATTACTGTCTAATGGTTTCCCTGTCATGCGACCAGCCGAAGCGCCACAAAGCAAACTTTCAATCATACCTAACATAGCAATGCTAATCGAAGGCACCAAAATATCCTGAAACGCACTTAATTGAAGTGAACCAAGTTCCAAACGTGTATCACTAAAAATACTTGTCGGAATTTTCCCTACAGTGGCCACTGGCAGTTGAAAAACCACTGTTGCTAACGTAGCTAAAATAATCATCACCAATGAAGCTGGTATCATCGCATTCCACTTTTTCGGAAAGAATACTAATCCAAGCACCACTAAAATCGACATAACCGTCGTTGGTATACTTAAATCAAAGCCCAATGAACGATAACTGCTGATTTTCTCAATTAAATTGTGTCCTTCTGAACGAACCCCAAAGAAATTATCAAGCTGCCCCAACGCAATAATAATAGCAATTCCTGAAGTAAACCCGGTAATGACCGGTGACGGAATAAAAGAAGTCAAGCTCCCTAAACGCAAAATCCCTGCCAAAAGCAAGAAAATTCCCGCCAAAAAGGTGGCCAACAAAATCCCTTGCATGCCATGGACTGCCGCAATTGACATTAAAATAGCTGCCATCGCACCTGTTGGTCCTGAAATTTGATAAAACCCACCCGAAAGGCTCCCAATCACAATTCCAGCGATAATCGCCGTGATCATGCCAGCTGCTGCAGTGGCGCCGCTGGAGACCCCAAACGCTAACGCTAACGGCAACGCGACGGCTGCGACAGTCAAACCTGCCAAGAAATCTTTTTTCAATTTTTTTTGATTATACCCTTTAAATTCATCCCTTATCATTTGTGTGTACTTTTTAAACATTCGCATCCTCTTTTCATGAAATTTCCATTCTAAAGATATCATATTTTCGGAAAGATAATAAGGTGTTTTGTGAAGGAAATCGCTAAAAAATTTTTTTCACCTCATTTAGACAAAATTGTCTAATATTTTAAGAATTTAGCCACCGCTGTTTCCTAGAGTATGATATGCTTAACTAGTAAACAGGCTTCACAAACTTACATTAATTGGGGGAAACTATTATGTGTACAGGCATCAAGATTATTTCCAAAACAAATGATATTTTTTATGGACGTACGATGGATTTTACGTTTGACTTTTTTGGCAACGAAGATCCAATTGCACCAAAAATCCCTACTCTAATTGCTCAATTTCCAAAAGGTACAGTTCTAAATAGCCAACTAAATCCTTGGACGGCAAAATATTCCTTTATGGGACTAGCAATGTCAGGCACAGATCAACCAGCGAACGATGGTAAAACCGTCAGCCTTGCTATCACAGATGGTATCAACGAAGCCGGCTTATCTGGTGATATTCAATATTTAATGGAATCTTCAACAGCACCTGCTGAAAGTTTAGCAGATCGTGGTTTAACACCTCATATTGCAGAAGAAGTACTCGCTTATATTTTGAGTAATTTTGAAAGCGTTGACGAAGTAAAAATAGCTTTTGAAAAAATCGGCCTGTTAGATCAAAAATTCCAACTTGATTCATTGGGGGAAGTTCATTTCACCTTACACTGGACCATTAATGATAAAAATAATAATAGTATCGTTTTGCAACCAACAGATAACGGAGCGTTCGTCATTTATGATTCGATTGGCGTAGTCACAAACAGCCCAGAATACAATTATCATTTAACCAATGCACGAAACTATATCGGGATGCGCAACTATGCTATTAAGGAACCTTACACTTTAAAATCAGGCGCAACACTTGACCCAATTGAAGGTGGGACTTCTTACGGACTATTAGGAATCCCAGGAGACTTCACTTCGCCGTCACGCTTCATTCGTGCGTTATACTATTCTGACAATCTCCAAGAATTTGATAGCTCTGAAGGGATTATGCAACTCTATCGCGCCTTCCAAACAGTGATGATTCCTCGGGGGATTGGCCATTTAGGTCAAAGTAATTCTCTGTCTGATTTCACACATTATTGGTCAGGATATGATGTGACTAATTTAACCATGTATGTCCAACCAGAAAGTACTACCTCATTTACAAAATACACTTTGGATCCAGCTTTAACAGAAGTTACTACTTTTGCTGTTTCTAACGAGCTACTACTAACAGATTTAAATCAATAAAAACACAAACAACGTCTCTGACCAGGTACTTAGTCAGAGACGTTATTTCGTTCATGCGTTTAGTTGTTCAGTTATTTTATCATACCACTCCGGAAAATAGAGCTTACAACTCTGCACCATTGGACTCAATGATCTTTTGATACCAGTAAAAAGAGGCTTTCTTTTTTCGAGCCAGCGTCCCCTGACCTTCATCATCTAAATCTACATAAATCAAACCATACCTTTTACCAATTTCTCCAGTTGAAGCACTAATTGAGTCGATGGCACTCCAGACGGTAAAACCAATTACTGGCACACCATCTAAGACAATCGCTTGTTTCACTGCCAGCAAATGTTGTTGTAAATAATCAATGCGATAATCATCATAAATTTCACCATTTTCTGAACAATGATCAACTGCTCCTAAGCCATTTTCAACAATCATAATTTCTTTCTCATATCGTTGATACAAACGATTTAAACTAATCCGCAGTCCCAGTGGATCCACTTGCCAGCCCCATTCAGATTGCTCTAAAAATGGATTTTTCCCTCCTGTTGCCATATTTCCTGCTGCTGTTTCTGGTGCAGTAGTCCAACTCATATAATAACTTATACTAACAAAGTCCACCACACCTTCTCGTAAGTCTTGTTCATCTTCTTCTGTAATAACTAGTTGGACACCCAGTTGCTCCAACATTTTTTTAGCCCACGGAGAATAATATCCTCGAATCTGAATATCACCAAAATAATAGGTTTCCTCATCATCCATCATTGCTTGAAAAACAGATTCAGGGTGACAATTGTGCGGATAAGTCGGGCCATACATAAGCATTGTTGCAAAACGATAGTTACTTGAATATTTCCGACCTAATTGAACCGCTTTTGCACTTGCTACTAACTGATGATGCGCCATTTGGAAAATTTCTTGATAATTTTCCGTATGAATCCCAGTAGAAAAATAAGGCATATACGTAATAACATTAATCTCATTAAACGGAATCCAATAGCGGACACGATCACTGAATCGTTGAAATAGCGCTTCACAAAAGCGTAAATAGAACGTAATGACTTGGCGATTTTTCCACGAACCATATTTTGTCACTAAATTTTCTGGTAAATCAAAATGTGAAATCGTTATAATTGGTTCGATTCGATGACGCTCTAGCTCGTCCAAAATTTTTTCATAAAATAATAAACCTGCTTCATTAGGCCGTTCCTCTTCTCCAGTTGGAAAAATGCGTGACCATTGGATTGAAAATCGAAGACTTTTAAATCCCATATCAGCGAACAGTTGGATATCTTTTTGATAACTTTCATAAAAGCCAATCGCTCGATGAGAAGGATAGTATTGATTTACATCCACTTGTTGAGTTATTTGACGTTTCTCCCCTTTTTTACAACGCAAAGCTAAATCTAAATTACTCAAGCCTTTTCCGTCACGGTTATAGGCACCTTCTACTTGAGTAGCAGAAATTGCACCACCCCACAAAAAATCATTTGGCATACTGCTCAATTGTTTTTTTTCGCTGCTACTCATTTTCTTGTTCTCCTGTCGCTAAGGTCTGCTCTTCTTTCACTGCTCGTTCATCAGCCATACGGAAAAACGGATAATATAACAACGTCAGAGCAATTACCACAGCAATCATTGCCAACCCAAAGCGAATGCCGCCATAGAAAGTTTCTGCAACAACTGGTGGTGTCACCCAAGGTAATTCAACCGTTGGATTATAGTAATTTAAGAAACCAACTTTATAGAATAAATGTAACACCAAACCACCGACAGCTGTTGAACTTACCAACGGAATAAAGAAAATAGGGTTCAGCATAATCGGAACACCGAAAATCAATGGCTCATTAATATTGAAAATACTTGGTACAACACCTAATTTACCAAGGGATTTGTATCGTTCTGATTTTGCTCTTAACATACAAAAGGCTAAACCAATCGTATTCCCAGTTCCGCCAACCATAATAATACTAGAGAAAAACATAATTTCTGGATAAGGCAACGCTTGACCAGCAATAAATGCATTAATATTAGCTAGAAAGACTGGCGCCATCACAGCAAAGAAAATATTAATAATTGGACTTGGATGAATACCAAAAAACCATAATAGATTTGCTAGTGTAAAGACTACAATAACCGTCATTGGTGATTGACCTAATGATGCAATTGGTTTACTCACTAGCTCGGTTAAAAAGCTCATCGCATCCCCCGAACCAGTATATGTGAAAATAGCTTTGACTAATAAAGCTACCACAAAAATTATCATGGCTACAAAGGTTGGACTTAACGAATCTGTCACCATCGTAGGAACGGAATCAGGTAATTTAATTCGTAAAAATTCTTTTTTCATTAAATAACTATATAACATAGTTACACCTAAACCGACTAGAATAGCTACAAAAATCCCGTCAGTCCCAATTGATGCTGTTTTAATGACAACTGTTTCTTCTCCACCTAATTTAACGGCAAACTGTGGTACCAAGATCAAGAAAAATGCCAAAGATAAAATAACACTAGTGATGGGATTTTGTTTTTCCATCTTCGCAGTTTCATACGCAATAGTACAAACAATGTAAACAGCGTACAAGCCACTGGTCATAGCAATGACTTCTTGAATGATTGGAGCTAACCCAATGGATGTTAAAAATTCTTGCCAAATTGGAATAGGAAAATTCCCCACAATTGCGATAAAAGCAACCCCTAAAGAAACGGGTAAAACAGCCATCATCCCATTAGTTAGTGCTTGAATGACCTTACTTTTTTGCATTCTTTCAGCGATTGGACCAATAAACTTTTCTAAAAAACGTTGAAACTTATCAAACATACAATTCTCTCCTCTTTCTAATTTACGTTGAGTATACACCTTAAAGTTACTTCAAGGTAAAGCGGTTTTATAAACTAATTTTGTGTTATACTAAAATTGAGGTGAATGCTGATGAACCAAGACCATCTTTACTCGCTAGAAACGATTGCTTCCTTGTTGAAAATTCCTAAGTCCACATTGCGCTATTGGGAAAAAGAACGGTTGATTCATTCTGTTCGAGGCGATACAAATGATTATCGACAATACACAACAGAACAGCTGATTGCTATCTGTGAAATCAAGTTTTATCGCGACTTAAATTTTTCCATTAAAGAAATTAAAAACTTATATACCAATCCATTATCAGATACCCAGAAATTACTAGAAAATGCACGTCAAGATTTAGAAGAACGCATTACACAGTTAAAGCAAATTCACAGAAACTTAATCACTTATCAACAAAAATATGAAGAAGTCAGCCAACTACAAGAGGAAGTCTTGAAAGAAGAAATACCGCCGTTTAAAACTCTTTACTATTTCCACCCTGCTAAAGCAGAAAATCTTTTGCTTTACTTAAATGATCCAAGTATTTTAGGCTTTGTTTTATCACCAGATGAACAAACTATTGAACATTTTTCAACGACTAATAAAGACAGCGCCGCTTTCCCTTTAGTCTTACACTGGGAATTCGATGCTTCTAAAAGCTACTATAGTCAACTGATTCGTATAGAAGAAAGTAGCAATCAGTTGCAGCCACAACAAATTCAGAAAAATCTAATTTACTTAAAAGAACAAGGCTATCAAGTCCATCAACTATTGGGCCGCTATCTGCTTTCAAAAAAACATCAAGATTACTATCAACTATGGTTTGAGTGTTCTAATTAGAAAAACGTCAAATCGGCTTAATCCCCTAAGTCGATTTGACGTTTTTCTAGTTACTCTTAATGATTTTATTTTTCAATAGCCATTGTAAAAATAACACAAGGACTACAACTGGCCAAAGCGTGATTGGGAAAAAGAGCCCCACAAAAATGCCTGGTACAAGAATCGTCCCTAAAATCTGGGTTGTTAAACTCGTAGCAAAAATTGCGACAACAAAAAGCGAGTCAATTGTTGGGAAAAATTGTGCGACCGCAAACCCGATTAAAATAGCTGAAAAAACGACGGGAAAAATATCGCCACCTATCCAACCTGTCTGTAAACAAACTTGTAAAAATACTAGTTTCATTATCGCAGCGACCACCAAGATATACCAGGCTTGTTGACTACCAAAACTAGGAACTAAATGCATAAAAGATTGTCCTGAAAATAGTAATCTTGGCATTAAAACAACAAAGAGAAAAATACAAGCTGCACCAAAGCTTACCAGTATGCTTTGCTTTTCTTCAAAAGGTTGGCATAGTTTAGCCAGAGCAGCTTGCAACCATTGATAGGCGTTACCAATCACAAAAGCAGTTAATAAAGCGGGTAAAATCAGCCATAACGAAGCCATTTCAATTTTTCCAGTTCCTAACTTCGTAATAAACGATGGGTGTCCCACCAATTTCATTAAAAAGGTAAACACCACCAACCCGTTCACAATAAATAACCCGTTCATCACTTGTTTCAGTTTCTTTTTATCCGCAGGAGCGAGCCTCGTGTCGTAGCGCTGAACAAACTGTTGCGGATGTAGCAAGCGCTGAATTTTTGTCCAAAATACTTGCTGTTCTTGCTCGTCATAATGAAAATAAAGGTACCTTAACTTATCAGATTGCCAGACTGACAACGAAATAATTGCTCCCAACAATGCGGCTTCAGGACCGACACCAGCCCCGAAAATTAAAATTACCAAGGCGGCCAATAAATTTCTAAACACTCCTGAATAATCGACCGATTGTTTCGCCTTCAATTCTGTCAGAGCCTCATGCGCCGTTTGTGGTACTTGTCCGAAGCGTTTCTTCAGATAACTCAATACCAACGCTCCTAGCACACACAAGATAAAATAATAGAGGATTGGCCATTTCATTTGCGCTGGCAACACCTCCCAGAGCAGAGTTGTTAGCTCTCCTTCAATGATTAAAAACGCTCCTGAAATTCCCGCGATGATACTACTTAAAAATAACCCACTGACGATAATTGTCCACATTTTTCTGTTACGCATACTTCCTCCAAATGATAGTTGTTTCTTTTATAGTAGCAGATAGTTAGTGGTTTGTGTTTGAAGATTTTGGGAAGGATTTATTTTTTTGAAAAAATTGAGGTTATGAAAAGATTCCATTTTTTATTGATTAAATTATCCTTCTTGTATAATCGTTTCTTTTAGCTATATATATTCCATTAAATTAAAAACCGCCACTTATATTGCTTCTTAAGTTCCCACAAACAACGCCACTTCCAGTGCCAACAAGTCCACTTCCTTATCAAAATCCAACAGCACTAGCTGTTCAATTTTCTCCAATCGTTGTAACAAAGTATTACGATGAATAAAGAGCTTTTTGGCTGTTTGAGACAAGTTTCGTTTTGATTGAAAATAGACATTCAGTGTATGGACAAAGTCGGTATGTTGCTGTTGATCACTTTTCTGCAATGGTTGAAGATATTTGTTTCTGAGGGTTGCTTGTCCTTCTTCTAAAAAATAACGTTGTAGTGTCTGTCTAAAATGAAAATTCGCGTAGGAAGCAATCCTCATTTCAGGTTTTTCCGCAATGAATTGACGTTGAAAGGCTAAAACGTCAATCGCTTGTTGATACGATTCATGAATCTGGGTCAGACCTTGAATCTTAGGTCCTATTGTTAGGAAAAGTTCCACATCTTCTTGTACTTTCATTAACTGATTTATACTACTTTGTGCTAGGCGTTGCATCATTTTCAGATAATCGCCTTCTTTTTCAGGTGGATCTTCAACTAATAAGACAAAGGAACTGTCAATTTCAATACAAACAATTTTTTGTTTGTCCCCTAAGATAACTTGGTTTAGCTGGTTGCCTAAAATAGACATTCTTTCTTGCCTTTGGCGTTCATTTAAGGTTAATGAAATTAGCAAAATCGCATAGGGCTTATCTATTGTCAAGCGATAATACTGTTGAAATTGTTGGAAAACAGCTTGATCCCTCTTTTCATGCGCAATCAGCTTAAAAAATAATTCGTTTCGTTGTTGGTATTCTTCAAATTTCCGTGAGTATTCCAATTGCAATTGTAAAAGTAAGTAATGAGCTGTGATTTTAAAATGAGCCACATCGACTGGCCGTAATGGAGCCAAGGTGTTCCAGACGAGTAAATAATATAAAATAACATTTTTCTTTTTAATTGGATAAATTTCAATTGGCACCACTTGGTTCTGGAGTTTCAACTGTAAATGAATCGGTTCTTGATAAAAGCGTAATAATGGATGACTTTGTTCCAATAATTGTTTTTGGAACTCTGAGGTTTCTTGTCTATCTTCTAAAATGCTAGAAATACGAATTGGATTTTTAGGCAAGTCAAAAAAATTAACTCCTTCAAAATGGTCATTCAATAACAAGACAGGATTTTGAATGGTTTCTGCTAGATCCTGTAGTAAATGAAAACTGCTACTTCCCGTTTCTAAGATTTGATAAATTTTATTATGCAATGCGGTTTCTTGCGCATTCATGTCAAATTGTTCTAACGTGACACGACTTTTCAACACGTCAGCAATTTGCGAAAAGGTGTAGTTGTAAGGAATTGCTAAAATAGGTACATTCATTTCATTTGCTAGTTTGATTAGGTCTGGTGGAACTTCTTCAAAATAACGTTGGGTTTTAAATCCTAAGGCAGCACAATGGTGTTTGGCTAGTTCTTTCAAAAAATTTTTCTGTAATTTCCGATCATCTTTAAATATGTACCCTGTCGTTAACAGCAGCTCACCTGCTGTTAGCCAATCTAAAATATCAGGATTTTCTAAAATATTGACTTTTAAAATCGGTTGGTCCTGATTTTTATGTCCTGCCACTAAGGTAATGCCAGGTAATTCTTCTAACGTTAATAAATCACTCACTTTTAACATCATTTATCCTCCCAATGTACAAATTGTCCATTCAAACTTGTAAATCAATGTCATTTTTAGCAATTGTTTAGCGTGCTGGATTCTTTTATTATGAATTCGTGAAAGCGCTATTAAAAAGGAGGTCGTTGGAATGACAAAAATTTTAGCTTATGACCAAACGATTTTATCGAAACTCCCTCATCAAACATTGACTAGTTTGCAATGTTTTACGCACGCTATTAATTATGGTCATGTAGACACCCAAGAAATTCTCTTGACCATTTCAACGCATCCCGAACATATAGCACCTAACACGATTATACTCGATGAAAAAAAACTTAGCCATTTCGCTGATTTACCTGTCCAAATTGAGCCCCTGTTTATCCGGTTAGGCCGACGACAATTAACCCTAGCCGATGCCCAAATTTGGCAACCAACGCCACTTTATTTAACACCCAGTAAAACAAAAATAGCTATTTTTTTAACGTATATTCAGCAAACTCGTTTCAATCCTTGGCAAACGCTTTTTCCTGCTTCGTCGTCAACCTTTCTTTTTGATTCTTATAGTCGGACCCAGATTCAAAAAGAAATGGTTCATTTTCAACAAGCTTGGGAGCAAAAATCTTTTAAAATAGCTCTTGATTGTTTAACGAAGATTTTGGGATTGGGGATTGGTTTAACTCCCACTGGCGATGATTTTATCACAGGATTAATTGCTAGTTTTTCTGCATTACAGCAGCTTCCCTCGAATTTCCAACAGCTGGCTGTGCTAGCCAAGGAACGAACGAATGCGGTCAGTTATGCGGAAATCCATGAAGCAGTGAACGAGCGGTTTTCTCAGCTAGTTCAGCGTGTTTTTTTATCAATTGAAAGTGGAAATACAAACGAAATGGCTCAAGCGGTTTCAGCTTTAGAGGAGGTGGGCTCAACTTCAGGAAGCGACATACTTTGCGGCATTATTTTTGGTTTAAAACTATTTTGTGAGGAGAATAATCATGACAATTCAAACAGTAATTAAAGAGAACGCCTATTTTGATTCAGTTACTTTAATGACCATTTCAACACGAGCCAATGAACTGGCTGGAGTTAAAACCGCAATGATTGGGATGGGAACCGACATGAATCTTGAAGTGATTCGGAATGTTGGTTTATATACACCCGCCTTGGATCATGTTACAACGGGCGATTTATTAATTGTTTTAGATCTTGATGACCAAGCGAACTCAGAAGAAATTTTACAGCAAGTCGACGAGTTATTTACGAAGAAAAAGAAAACCGCTTCTTCTGAAGTAACCTATAAGACGTTAGATTCAGCCCTTCATGAAGAGCCTGATGCCAACTTAGTTGTAATTTCTGTCAATGGAAAATTTGCTGCACGAGAAGCGCATAAAGCTTTAGATCAGCAAAAACACGTCATGCTCTTTAGTGATAACGTGACGGTTAACGAGGAATTAGCGTTAAAACAAAAAGCACACGAAAAAGAACTGTTTGTGATGGGTCCTGATTGTGGAACAGCGATTATTAATGGCGTTGGGTTATGTTTTGCTAACGAGGTACGTTCAGGAGATATTGGAATTGTCGGCGCTTCTGGTACGGGTAGCCAAGAAGTTAGTGTTCAAATCCATAAATATGGTTATGGGATTTCACAATTAATTGGTACTGGTGGCCGTGATTTGTCTGCTGAAATTGGTGGGCTGATGATGCTTGACGGGCTGGATGCTTTAATGGCTGACGAACAAACTAAGGCAATTTTGCTTATTTCTAAACCGCCTGCTCCAGAAGTAACAGAGAAAATTTTAAAAAAATTAGCTGTTTCAACTAAACCAGTTGTTATTTATTTTATCGGCAGTGAACAAACGGAACGAAAAATAGACAACGTCACTTTTGCTACTTCTTCTCTGGATGCAGTTCAAAAGGTGATTCAATTTAGTCAAACACAGGAAGCGGAAACCAGCCTCTATCAAAATCCGACAGGCGCAACGTTAACAGCCATCCAACAGCAACAAGCCCCTTCTCAAAAATTTGTTCGTGGGTTGTTCTGTGGTGGCACTCTTTGTGATGAACTTTTATATGCTTTAACAGAAGTCTCTGATGATGTTTATAGTAATATTCATAAAATTCCTGAACGGCAATTAGCAAATCCTGACCACAGCCAAGCACATACATTGATTGATTTCGGTGATGATCGTTTCACAGAAGGACGCCCACATCCAATGATCGATCCGACTTCTCGGATTACTCGCATTCTTCAAGAAGCCAAAGATCCTGAAGTGGCAGTTTTAGCGTTAGATTTTGAATTAGGTTATGGTTCTCACGAAAATCCTGTTGGCGTGTTAGCGGAGGCGTTAAAGGAAGCCAAAGCAATAGCGAAAGCAGATGGTCGTGAGTTAGCCATTATTGGCTATGTTTTAGGGACCGAAGAAGATCCACAAGATATTCATGAACAGCGGAAAATTTTAGAAGATTTAGAGGTTCTCGTTGTCGACAGCAGTCATCAACTTTGCGAAGCCACCAAAACTTTTGTAAAAGGAGCGAACGAACATGAGCAGAAATGATCTTTTTAAACAGCCTTTAGATACGATCAATGTAGGCATTGACTTTATTCATGAAGATATGAAAAAACAAGGGATTCCTTCACATCAAGTAAATTGGGCACCGCCAGCCAATGGTGACCCAGAGCTATTGAAATTATTGGATCAATTAAAAAATCCAACACTTTATGAAAAAATCCAACAAGCCAACGAAGAAGCGGTTACCCGCATTATTCAATCAAAACCTATTTTAGTAGGATTTGATAAAGCAATTAATGTCATGCCCGATATGACTGAA
Organism: Enterococcus sp. DIV2453a; assembly: GCF_050533535.1. NCBI lineage: Bacteria > Bacillati > Bacillota > Bacilli > Lactobacillales > Enterococcaceae > Enterococcus > Enterococcus sp. DIV2453a. The sequence goes on from NZ_CP172899.1 coordinate 2,473,401, forward strand.
ACGACCATTTTACATGCTGGGCCACCCATTACTTATGAAAATATGTGCGGACCGATGAAAGGTGCCGTTCAAGGAGCGCTTGTTTTTGAAGGATTAGCAAAAGATCTAGCTGATGCCGATCGGGTTGCTCGTTCTGGCGCGATTACGTTTTCTCCTTGTCATGAACATGATGCCGTTGGTTCCATGGCTGGCGTGACTTCTCCGAATATGTACGTTCATATTATCAAAAATGAAACGTACGGCAACACGGCTTTTACTAATTTAAGTGAACAATTGGCGAAAGTTTTACGATTTGGTGCAAATGATCAATCCGTCGTGGATCGCCTGATTTGGATGCGCGATGTTTTAGGTCCATTACTTCATGATGCCATGACTTTTTGTCCAGAAGGCATTGATTTACGCTTAATGCTTTCGCAAGCCTTGCATATGGGTGATGAGTGTCATAATCGCAATGTAGCTGGAAGTACGTTGTTAGTCCAAGCATTAACACCTTACATGGTTCAAACTGATTTTTCTCGTGAACAATTAAAAGAAGTATTTGAATTTCTTGGCAGTTCTGACTATTTTTCTGGTCCGACTTGGATGGGCGCCGCTAAATGTGCGTTAGATGCTGGGCATAATGTGGAGAATAGTACAATTGTCACCACCATGTGTCGCAATGGGGTCGAATTTGGGATTCGTGTCAGTGGGATTGGCGGAAATCACTGGTTTACGGGGCCTGCCCAACGGGTGATTGGTCCGATGTTTGCTGGTTACACACAAGAAGATGCTGGTTTGGATATGGGCGATAGTGCTATTACAGAAACGTATGGTGTTGGCGGATTTGCTATGGCAGCTGCACCAGCAATTGTCCCATTAGTTGGCGGAACAGTGGCAGAAGCATTGAATTATTCAAAAGAAATGCTGGAAATTACTACGAAAGAAAATCCCAATGTCACGATTCCTGTTTTAGATTTTATGGGGATTCCTTCAGGCATCGATGTCTTAAAAGTCTTAGAAACAGGGATGCTGCCTGTCATTAATACTGCTATTGCTCATAAAGAACCGGGGATTGGTATGATTGGCGCTGGATTGACTAATCCGCCAGCAAATGTCTTTAACGAGGCACTAAAAGCTTTAGTAGCTAAAATAAACTAATTTCAAAAACTTAGTAAAATGTCATTTTTTTGGAGCGATCATATGAAAAATAAATCGATCAATTACGAAGCCGTTTTAGCTCTTGTTGTAAAAATTTTTTTGGGAATGTTCCTGTATTGGATCATGAATGACTTTCGACATGTGTCTAACTTTTTTCCTTACAATGACGTAGTTACCAAAGTGAATCAGCAGGGATTTTACAAATTTATCTATTTTGTTATGAACTTCACGGAAGGGGAATTTTACGGTGGACTTTTTACAACGCTTTTCTTACTAATCGGTGGTCTGATTGCTTGGCAACTTTATCGGAAAAATTCAAAATGGCAGGGATTTGCAATTGCTGGTGGTTCTGGTGCTTGGCCTTGGGTACTTGCTTCTCAGCTACTTTCCCTCTTTTTAACTATTTATGTTTTTGATTTTACACGCTTTTTTACAAAAGAAGTGTTGTGGTTACCAACGTTTATTGTGGTGGTCGGCACGCCGCCAGCTTTAACGCTCGTTTATGGTCCTGGCTGGAAAAAATTAGGAACGATTTCTCTGTTGAGTGCGCTTTTCACCTTTCCGTTTGCCAATTGGCTGAATGCGCAATTGATGCCCCTTTTAAATGTACCTGGGACAGTTTCCAACGTTACCACAATGGCTTTTGTTGGCTGGATTGTTTCAGCCATCTGTCATCAACTTCCTTGGATGGTTCCTTCTGTTGCACCAATCGCTCAGAAGCGGCAAAAACAACCTAAAATTGAAAATACGCAAACCTTTCAATGGTCAATACGACGCACTTTTGCTGACTTCTCCGAAGCTTGGTTTTATGGAAATGAGTTAGTTGGAGGTTTGGTAATTCTAGGCGTTTTAACAGATTGGTTTGTCAATATTAATCATATTACAAATGGTTCTGGCTTGGTTCCTGACATTTTAATGGGACAAATGATTGCTTCGGCTGTGGGTGTTTTTCTTTATCGAAAACATTTCGCTGAAGAAGGTTGGTATCCAACATTTATGCCACTGGTCAGTATTGTTCCTGGTGTGATTTTAATGATGGGTGGTGGCTTTTGGCTTTCCCTGACCATCGCCGTTTTAGCAGGAATCAGTGCGGCCCCTGTCGGTAGCTATATTGCTAAACGATTACCTCCGTTTGTTCCTGGTGCTGTCGGCTTTGTATCAGGAATGGCTGTTGTAACCATTTTATTGTCAGCCGTTTTGCATACATTTGATATTTTTGTATAGTGAATAAAAAGAAGCGAATGACGATTCGCTTCTTTTTTTAATTGACCAATCCCCTTTTTATCCGTATTCTTAAGCAAAAGGAGGTTTTGCCATGTACTCCATGTTAAAACGTGTGATAACGGAAAAAGATTTGCTTCGGCAAATTCGTTTGTTGGAACAGTTGTTAAATGTTCCTCAGCTGACAGCCAAGCGTTTAGCCACGCAAATCCAGACGACAGAGCGAACCGTTTTTTCGGATTTACAGTATATTCGCAGTCAATTACCCGCCGACTGGTCCATTGAAACCGATAGCAGTGGTATTCGGTTACGTAATCAGGGGAATGCGCAAACCAATGAGCTTTGGTCATTATTTTTACCTCAATCCATTAGTATTCAACTATTAAAAGAGCTACTATTTACGAAAGAGTTAGTAACAACTTCTTTTTTGAGCACTAGTGGTGTTTCTTATGAAACTTTGAAGCGACATATCAAAAAAATGAATCTGGCCTTACGTGATTTTCATTTAACGATTCAACTAACCACGACGACCATTCAGCTAATTGGGGCAGAAAGCAATATTCGGATTTTTTATCACCGTTTGTTGGTGCCTTTTACTCATAATAATTATTTTTTTGACGATTATTCTATTCATGAGGAGCATTATTTTCAATTTTTGAAACAAGTTTACAGTAGTGAGTTGATGGTGGAAACGGAAGAAATTTTTGGTGCTTGTTGGTTTTTCATTAACACGATTCGCAACAAAGCCAATTGCCGAGTGAGTCAATTTTCTTTTGACTCAAAAGATGTCTTGTTTCAACTTTATCAACCGTCCTTGGCAAAGCTTTATGCTTCTGAAGGCATCTATTTGCAAGGGGAAGAAAGTTTTTTTGCCTTCTTTTGTTTCTTAGAAAGCTGGAATTACGATAATGTCTATGGCGAAACGTTGGCTTCTGCGCTCCACACTCATTACAGTCAGCTGCGAAAGTCGTTACAACAGTTTGTCACTAATTTGTCCACTGAAGAAGCCCGGCCTGATTTAATCCAAACAAATTTATTGGATAATCTGTTATTGTTATTCATTAAATATACCGAGTCCCCAACACTTTCTGAGCAATTTCAATTGGAATATCAAGAATTAATGACCGAACAAGCCGCAGAAGACCTTGCGTTATCAAAGAGCAACCAAGAACTTTTGGAGATTTTATCTCGCTACACCACGATTGAAGAACCGACTTATTTTCTTAGTTTGGCTTCTTTGTTAGAAAAACAAGCCAGTTATTCCATTCAGGCGCAAACGATGACTGCCTATTTCCTCTTTCAAGGGGAACCTGCTTGGAAAGCTTTTTTACAACAAGAATTAGCTGCTTATTTAGGTACTCGTGTGAAATTACAAGCCATTGAATATGTGGAACTAAGCCAGTTGACGTTAAATGAAGCCGACATAATTATTTCCAATTTCCCCTTGGATCATCTTGATTTTCCTGTCTTTTATCTCTCTTTAATTCCAACAAAAAATGAACTCCGCCGACTAGCAGAGCTCACTCTTCATTCTTATTTTTAAAGGAACTAGCGAGGACATTCGCTAGTTTTTTGGCTTTCTTTCGTCATGAGTCGTTTGGTTATATATTTTTCCCCTTCAACAAGGAAAAACAGACTCACAACATGGACACAAATCATTGCTAATTGAAGGCCATTTAAAGAAGTTGTGCCAATTAATTGCTGCGCTACTGGCAAGTAGACCACTAGTGCTTGTAGTAAAAAGAGGATTCCTAATGAAGCAAACAACACTTTATTTTGGAAAAATCCTGTGCTTAACGACGGATCAACCAACTTACGACAGTTGATCATATACGCTGCTTGCGCTAAGACGATACTTTGTAAGAGGAACGTTTGCTGTAAGGCTTGGCCCTCAAATTGTAACGCCATGAGGTAACCTGGTACCATAATGAGTACCGACACATAGACGATTCTAAAAATACTGTACTTTGTTAAAATGCCTTCGTTGACATCTCTTGGTGGTCGTTTCATGGTATCAGCACTCGCTTTTTCAAAACCTAATGCATAAGACAAAGTAATCGTAGTTACCATGTTTACCCATAATATCTGGACAGGTGTCAACGGTAGAGGATGATTCATTAAAAGCGCCCAGACAACAATTAAACCTTGTGCTAAAGAGGTTGGCAAGAAGAAGGTAATCGTCTTTTTCAAGTTATCAAAAATGCGGCGTCCTTCTTTCACAGCTTTAGCAATCGTATGGAAATTATCATCTGCCAAAACCATATCTGCGGCTTGTTTGGTTACTTCACTTCCTTTAATTCCCATGGCAATTCCGACATCGGCTTTCTTTAGTGCTGGCGCATCGTTCACGCCATCGCCGGTCATCCCGACAATTTCACCATTGTTTTGTAAAGCCGTGACAATTCGTAATTTATGTTCTGGCGTCGTTCGTGCAAATACATCGACTTTTTGAACGTGCTGGGCTAATTCTTCATCTGACATAGCATCAATTTCTAATCCTTCAAGGACTTTTTTCGTATGCTTTAAACCAACCTGCTCGCCAATGGCTTGCGCTGTATCTTTATGGTCTCCGGTAATCATTTTGACGGAAATACCTGCTTCTTGAGATTCTTTGACGGCTTGAATGGCACTTTCTTTTGGCGGATCGATGATGCCTGCCAGTCCAGCAAACGTCAATCCTGACAATGTTTCATGTGTCAGTTCCTGTTGTGACGTAACTGTCTTATAAGCGAAACCTAATACCCGTTGTCCTTTTTGCGCTAATTGCGCAGCTTGTGCTTGCCAAGCACCTTTTTGATTATCAGATAACATAGAAAGTTGTAACAATACTTCTGGCGCACCTTTGACATAAATAATTGAACCTTCTGCTTGCGGATGGCGAGTGGCCATGTATTTATAACTTGAACTAAACGGAATTTTCTTTTCTACAGGGCGTAAAGACAGTTGATCCTGATCAACATATTGTAGTAAAGCTAACTCGGTAGGATTCCCTTGTAAGTCGGCGATTTTTTGTTGGTCTTGTAATTTCAATTCTTGACAGTTGGCCATAATCTCTTTGACAATGGTCATTTCTTCAGTCACTACATCCATTACCGTCATTTCATTTTTAGTTAGCGTTCCTGTTTTGTCTGAACAGATAACTGTCATTGAACCTAATGTTTCAACGGAAGGCATGCCTTTAATAATCGCATTTTCTCTAGCCATCTCATGAACACCCATCGATAAAATCATCGTTAACACAGCAGGTAAGCCTTCTGGAATCATTGCTACAATTAATGCAATCATCGCAGAAAATAAGAGGCTCCATTCCATGCCATGACGAAAAGTGGTAAAGAAAATCAGAAACACGATCAAGACCATAATCCCTTGGAAAATTTGCTTGTTTAATTGGTGCATTTTCCGCACGAGCGGCGTTGTTTTTTGATCTACTGACTGCAACGCGTGATTAATTTTTCCAACTTCAGTGGAATCTCCTGTTTCTACTACAACGCCCAAGGCTGAGCCCGCTTGGACAAGAGTTCCTGAAAAAGCCAAATTCTTTTGATCGCCTGTTGGCAATTCTTCATTCAAGGAACCGGTAATTTTCTCCACGGCTTCTGATTCGCCTGTCAAAATTGATTCTTCAATCGTCAGATTATGAACATCAAATAAGCGCAAATCTGCTGGGACTACATCGCCAGCTTGTAACGTGACTACATCTCCCAGAACCAATGTTTCAGAAGAAACGGTTGTTTTTTGTCCATCAATTAGAACGACTGCCTCTTGGCCCATCATCTGTTTCAGGCCGTCTAATGATTCTTCTGCTTTACGCTCTTGCCAATAACCGACAAAGCCATTGACAAGTACCACTAGAAAAATGATACTTCCTTCGACCACTTCGCCTGTGGCAAATTTTAGAATTGCGGCAGCGAGTAAGACCACCATTAGTAAATCTGTAAAATGTTTGGCTAGCTTTTGCCACGTTTTCAGTTGTTGTTTTTCTTCAATTTTATTTGGACCATTCGTTTGTAAACGTTGCTGACGTTCTTCGCTAGAAAGACCCGTTTGCTTCGTCTTAGTCTGCTCGATTACTTTTGTTGAGGAAAGTTGATACCATTTCATTTCGTGTACCTCCTATTTACTTGATACCTTTATTATAGAGAGGATTTTCTTCACAAAATGGTCGATAATTTCAGTGGCCCCTGAAAAAAATGGGGCCGAGATTATTAAAGAAAGGAACAACCCGCATTTTAGCGGGTTGTTCCTTTCTTTTAAATATTTTCTTGTTCGACCACCAATTGACTTTTGCCAATTAACGCTTTGACATCAATACTTTCACCATTTTTACGTCGGTCTGCTAACTCAACTGAGGTGGTAAACAACAAGTCACTAGAAGAGTTCAACGCTGTTTCAATGGAATCTTGGACTACGCCGACGATAAAGCCAACGCCGACGACTTGCATGGCAATGTCATTGGAAATGCCAAACAAACTACATGCAAGCGGAATTAACAACAAGGAACCACCAGCAATTCCTGAAGCCCCACAAGCAGAAACAGCGGCGATGATACTCAACAATAATGCTAAATAGATTGGCACGGACATGCCTAATGTGTGGACTGCCGCCAATGTCATAATGGTAATCGTAATGGCTGCGCCGCCCATATTAATCGTTGCGCCTAGCGGAATAGAGACCGCATAAGATTCTTCATTTAAATCCATTGCTTTCGCCAATTCCATATTAATGGGAATATTGGCCGCAGAACTGCGTGTAAAGAATGCGGGAATCGCACTTTCCTTTAATACAAAAAAGACTAACGGATACGGATTTTGCCGAATATTCCAAAAAACAATCGCTGGATAAACGACTAAAGCAACCACGGCCATCGTACCAATTAACAATAATAATAACTGACCATACTTGGCTAACCCTGCAATGCCTGTGGTTGCCACCGAATGAAACACCAAACCTAGAATTCCAATTGGCGCAATGCCGATAATCATTTGAACGACCGTGGTAATCCCTGTTGAAAGATTGGCAATCACATCCTTGGTAGCGACCGAACTTTGACGTAACCCAATACCGATTAATGAGGACCAAAATAAAACAGATAAATAATTGCCTTCAATCATCGCTTGAATCGGATTTTGGACAACGCTTGTTAACACATTACTTAAAACATCACTAAGTTGCGTTGGGGCTGCTTGCGCTTCCTGCGCCGCCTCCAAGACAATCTTAACGGGAAACAGATAGCTTGCCGTCACGGCAACAACAGCTGCCAAAAATGTCGCTAACAGATACACAACTAAAATTGATCCAACATATGTTTTCGCCCCAGCCTTTTGTTGGGCTAGCGACGCAATAATTAAGACAAAAACTAAAATCGGCGCAATTGCTTTTAAGGCGCCCACAAACAATTCACCAAGAACGCTGATGAAGGTCCATTCAGGCACCAAGAAACCCAAGGTGGTTCCAATCACAATCCCTATCATGATTTTTTGAATTAACGATAATTTCCGAATCGCTTTGACCATTCACTTCACGCTCCTTTAAAATAAAATACAGTTTGGGACATACTACCATAATTATTAAGATAAAAAAAGAGTGTTTCTCAAAAAACTTTCATTTTTCGAGAAACACTTGGTCAACTCATCAATTTCGTCTATTTTTCTGAAGACTTTTCCGCTGAATGTTCTTTGTTTTTATGGTGATGGTGGTGATGACTTTGTTTAGAATACAAGTAGGATTTTGCTACGACCGAAATAAACATAGCCATAATCCCCAAGCCTACTGTAGCATAAACCATGGTGAAAATTTTTCCCAAGTCAGTAACTGGATGCACATCTCCATAACCAATCGTGGTTAACGTCATGAAACTTAAATATAACGAATCTAATGGCGACAATTTTTCCACTGTTGAATAAAAAATAGTCCCACTCAACAACGTAGTTGCCAGTAAAAAGAACAAGGCACGCGTGTCTTCTTTTTTTAAGATACCTAAAAAAGATGAAAATAATTTTTTGACAGAAATAAGTAAAGATAGCAAAAAAATGACCTCTTTCTATTGTTAATCTCTTCTTAACGTTAGCACTTTTTAGATGAAGTTCAACTTTTTAATTGGTGTGGTTAAAGAAAATTTATTTTTTTGTTATTTATAATACACTTCATCTAAAAATAACCCTTGTGCAGGAGCCGTTTCACCTGCGCCTTCTCGGACTTTTGTTGCGAATAATTCGTCAATTATCGCTAATTCTTTGGTGCCTGCACCAATTTCTAAAAGTGTCCCAACGAGGATGCGGACCATTTTATGCAAGAAACCATTGCCCACAAAAGTGAACTGTAACATTTCGCCGTTTCTTTCAATCGTAATCTTTTCAATCGTTCGAGTAGTCGGTTTTTTGGTTTTTTTCAATGCTGAAAAACCAATAAAATCATGGGTCCCTATTAATTTTTGGCAAGCTTGTTCCATTTTTTCTTGATCCAACGCTTTGGGAAAGTGAAAACTATGATACCGTTCAAAGGCATTAGGAATTGGGCTATTCCAAACATAGTAGCTGTATTGTTTGCCTGTGGCGTTATACCGTGCATGAAAACGTTCAGGCATTTCTGTAACTTCTTTAACAACAATATCGCCAGGTAAATATCGATTTAAAAAGGATAACATTTCGGTTGTTGTTAGTGAACTAGTCGTTTTAAAATTCGCTACTTGACCACGTGCATGTGTGCCGGCATCCGTTCTGCCTGAGCCAATAATTTCAATCGGTTCACCTGTCATTTGTGTTAAAATACTTTCAATTTTCCCTTGAATCGTTTTCTCTGAATTACCTAGTCGTTGCCAACCTGAGTATCTTTTACCATCATATTCAATGGTTAATTTTATGTTGCGCATGGGCGAAGCTCCTTCGTATTCTTTTTCTCTCTTATCATAGCAGAAATAGGTGGATTTTTCTTCTTTTCCAAGAGAGCCTGGGACAAAAATCACTTTGGATTTTTGTTCCAGGCTTAAAAATTGATAAACGGCGGGAACAAAAGCAACTCCTTCGGAAATAAGCCGAAATTCTCCAAAAATTAAAGAACAATTTTCGGAAATTCCTTCTTATTTCTCGGAGTTAAACACTTCTGTCCCGACCTCTTAGTTTAATCCTGCAATTTTCAATTCTTCAACATTCGCTGCTTTAGCATTTTCAGTCACTACGGCTTTAAATGTCACTTGGTCGCCCTCTTTTAAGAATAGCGCCAGCGGACTGTTATTAGTCGTTACGCTAAAAATGGTTTTTTCATCTTCTAGTAAAAATGAAACTACCGTTTGCGCTTCTCCAGCTACTACTGAGACACGAGCTACTTTACCTTGCATCGTTTTCAAGTTGGCTTTGTCTGTATTTTCATTGTTACTTCCTTTGGTTACTAACTCAATTCGATAAGCGTCTAATGCGCCTTGTGCCGTGTCTGCATCAATCACAATATCATTATCTACGGCGTTTATATAGACATATTTTTTGAAAATCCCTTTACTGTCCATTAGCGAAACAATCCACGTTGGCACGCCATCAATGTTATAAAGGACTGGCATACTAGCTTTCCATTTCTTTTCTGGATAAATTTTTGAAGCGATAGAAATGGCGCCATCACTATCCATAATGCCGACTTTAGTATCACGATAATACGTAACTTGGCCTGTTCGGGCATTGATTAAGGAATAACCTAAAGCGGAATCTTGGTCTTTTTCACTACTTGTAAAGTCCGTAAAATAAAGCAACTGGTTCCCTTCCTTGTTCATCATCGGCGTAATTTGTCCTGATGCATAAATACCATTTTCAGTTGGAATTTTAACATCTTTTTTGGCACCAAACATTGTCTGGTTCCACCAGCCTTGACTGTAACGACCAAAGAATTCATTTAAGCTATTCGCCGCTGAGCTAGTAATCGGCGCATCAACGAAACTTGGGGCTTTTTGACTGTCATAAACGTTAACTTCTCCTGTTGTAGCATTTAATACGGCCGTTTTAAATTCATTATAGTGCATGCGACCAGAAACCCCATACTCTTTGTAAAGCGTTTGAATATAGTAAGGATTCCCTTGGTCGTCCAGCTCTAAATTGATTGTGCCAGTTGCTGCATAACCTGGATAAGCGGAATAAATTTTTCGTGCGGCATCTTTGCCAAAGTAAGCTGAAGGAGTATAAACAATTGGTTTTTCTACAAATTCTGGCTGTGCGTTGATATCTGTTGCACTAATGATGAAATAGCCAGGTACTTCCCCCAGTTTTAGCCATTTAAAGAAGCCATTAAATTCGACTGTTGCTACATAAACATACTCGCCATTGACGACTTGTGCCGTTATACCATCCAAAGTAAACATATTGGAATTGGGAATGACAGAAAATTTCTGTAACATTTTTCGTTTCGCCGTTTGTGGTGCAATCGCAATGGGTGTTTCTTTCGCCGAAGTTAAAACTTCAGCTTTTTCTTCCGTTTTTAAAGGAATTGTTTGATAAATTTCATCAATGGAAGAAATTCTGGTAATACTACTGACAATGGTCAACAAAATCATTGCCACAACGGCAACACCCAAAATTTTGCCAGACCAGTCTTTGTTAGCCGTTTTGTTGGTATTCTTCCCTACTTCTTTGCGGCCCTTTTGGATACCAGGAACTTCGACTTTACTAGCTAAGCGTGTACTTAATAACACCCCACTAGCAATCACTGCGCCAATCAGATTAATCCATAACACGGTTGAAAGATTTTTACTTGGCAAAGTCACAAATAAAAAGATACCTAACAAGAGCAATTCCATCACCATTAATAGAATGGTCCCCTTACTCTTTTTCCCTTTATTCGCTACAATTTTGGCGCCATTCGCAACTAAGATCCCGATACCAAAAAATAACGTTAACCCAATAAAATTAAAAAACATTCACTTGCCCTCCTCATAGATAAGTAAAAAAAGTGCTCCCACGCATTGTAGAAGCACTTCCTGTGATCCATTCTATTATAACGTTTTCTATTTTTACTGACAATATCGTTGAAGCAAAATCAGTCGGAAGGCTTAGAGTTCTGAAGAACGTTTATTTCTCTGGCTGAATATAAGGAACGATAGGTGCGGTCACGCCAATTGAAGCACCACGAACAAAAGGTTCATTTTGTAAGGCTTTGAAATTTTTGGTTTGTCCGGTGAGCATGACTCCCCAAATAGGTAACTTTTCGACTTTTTTATTTTTATTTTGTTGGATAAACTTTTGGCCTTCTTGGTTGTCAGCAAACATGGGGGATTTTTCTAAGGTTTCAAAAAAGTGTTGCTTGTCGTTTTCAGGATCAAATATTTCGTTTTGATCGTCCATGCTTAATTGAAAACCATAAGGCAGCGTACCAGAAGGACCTTCTTTTTCATTAACCGTTTTGGAGTAAACATAGAGCCAAACTAAGTTGACATTGCTCGGTAACATTTTGCGGACTTCTTCATATGGATAAGGTTTATCAAAAGAAATCGCCACTTCCGCTACTTGGTTTTCCATTTTATCTAATTCACTTAATTCGTTTTTAACATCATCATAGTAATTGGTAATCGCTGGGTTATAAAAAGTTGCCACTTTCTGCTTGGTTTGTCGGTTGTATTCATAGGAATTCTTAGAAGAATAATAGCTACCAAGATAGGCTTCATTCCGGTCAATCGAATTTCTGAAAAAGCTATATCTGCTACGTAAATTACTCCACTCCACCGTGTAACCATCAATATTTTTTGAACGATTAGTTACAACTTCGCCCCCAAAAGGCGAACTATTAGCAATTACTTGGGAGTCTAATTGAGTGTTTGGTGAAGCAATCATTTCTTGATCATTAATTACTTCTAGTAGGGTATGATAGTTTTTCGTCGAAAGTTTATCCATTCCCACAAAAAAACCGACAAACAATACAGCAAAACTAACAACGGTTATGGCACCAATCACGATAAATTGTTTTCTTTTCGCTTTACGAATACTTTTTTTTAAATCCACTTCTATTCCTCCAGTTCTTTTTTTAGTTTTTGACGTGTGCGATACAATTTTTTGCGAACATTTTCAACAGATAATTCTAAAATCAACGCAATCTCGGCATACGATAATTGATAATAATATTTCAAAAGCAATAGTTCTTGTTCCTCATCTTTTAAGGAATCGATCAATAATAATAGCTCTTGCCCTTCCATTTTTTCTATTGATTGCACAGGATGGCTGTTTGCCACAAAAGTGCGTTCTCGTTTCTTTTTTCGATACATCGTAATGTAGTAATTAAATGTTACTCGGAAAAACCACGGGCGTAGATTTTCTGATGTAATTTCAGGTAATATTGAAAAAATCGTTGTATACGTTTGCGACACTGCATCTTGTGCATCTTCAAGACTTGCTCCTCGGTGAATCAAGACTTGGATGACTTCTTGCCCCAAAGAAAATAGTACTTCGTCAAAATTTGCCTCCTTTTTCATCTGATTTCTCCTTTCACTTATACAACGTTTCAACTAGGGAAAAAGTGGACAGTCCTTCGTTCATTATTTTTATGTATTTTTTCTCTCAATAAAAAATACTCCTGCTTAGGCAGAAGCATTTTTTGTTTTTTCTTATTTATCATTTTCCAATGACTAATCTTCGTGTATAAACGGCTTGCCCAGAATGCATCACTGCATCATCAATCACTGAAACTAAACGCACTTGTCTAGTCACCGGCGGGGTCCAATTTTTATCAATCACGTCTGACAATTGTTCTTCTTTGATTTGGTCTAAATAGCTTTTGGTAAGTGCCACACTGGCAGCCAAATAGTCACTAAGCAATTGCTTTTCTGCCACCACGACTTTCGCCGCTTCTTCTGGTGTGTGATGCCAGTCTTCTGTTTCATCTGGCAAATCCAAGGCAAATTTTTCTGTCCAGTGTTGGCTAAGCCATAACGGTTCACTATGATTAAGTGCGGAAATTTGTAGGTCTAATTCTCTGGCTGTGTGCCACATCAGCCAAGTAACAGACTTGATTAATGGTGCGGGCATCGTGTTTGCTTCGGCAACGGTCATTTGCGCAAGTGTTTCTTCAAAACGTTCATGCGCTCGGTCAAGAGTTTCACTAGAAAGTTGAGTGACTTTCATAAAAATACCTCCTTTGTGTTGGTGCCTGTTCTTTCGTTTCTATTTTCTATTATACTGCAAAAGAATCCGTTGTAGCTCTTTTTTGGCTGCGGTATCTGCGGAAAGGGTAAATGTTTGAATAGGCCTTCCATTTTCTTGCCGATTGCCTTTATCATCCATCTCATAAAAACCATCTGTAAAAGAACCACTACTGTGATATTCATAAATTTCACCATCATCACCAAGTAAATATTTTATAATTGGTTTTCCTAAATCAGCAACTTCATTATAGCCTGCTGCTAAAGCCGAAGTCATTACTTTATCAGACCGGCCCAAGGTGCCATCTTTCGAAGTATAAAATGTTACCCCACCCAAGGCTTGAATAGGGTAGCTATTTTGCCTAGATGGATCTTGCCGCTGAACTAAAATAGCTTGCCGATCTGGTGTTAATGCATACCAATCACCTTTACCACTCGCTCCATGATCAAAAAATCTAGTGGTAACAGCCATTCCACCAATTTCTGCTCGTTTACTAGCCCAGAGCAGAAATTCATTAGTTATTGCTCGCTTCTCTGACTCCGTATAATTCATTTCGTTTAATCTTGTTGAACTATTTTGCTGTGAACTCATTGTTTGAGGTATGGTTTTCAAACTCTCTTTACTAATTTTTGTTGTTTGGGTTGTTTTGCTGGAACTTTTTGTTTGTTTTTCAGAATTTGTCCCACCAGTAACAATAAGAAAAATAAGTAAGCCAATAATGACTAGTAGCAGTATAATCACAACAAAGAAGTATTTATTTTTTTGGTGACGATGATTAAACATACGCTTTAACTCCTTTTCTAAATCAGTGCTCTATTACTTTATAACAATCTGATCCGCCACTCGATTCATACTACTTAAATCACCCACATCAAAAAAATTTTTCCAAATTTTATTCATATTAGCTTGTCCCAAGTTTATCGCTGTTGGTTGAGCGGATGAATTATCCAGTTTCGTTTTAACAACATAATAGTAAATCATTTCCCCATCACGTCCGAACGCATAGATTTGCGAAGGAACACCGCCAACACCTTGTATATTTTTTCCAGTTGCAAAAAACATTTGATCATTTTCACTAGTGTTATCACTTAACTTACTACTTACTTTGGTTAACGTTATGGTATTCATATTGGACAAAGCAATCTCTTGAACTGATTGATTCGAATTTTCTTGAGCTGGATAGCCATTAAACCGCCATCCTGAAGGCGCACCCAAAATAACTAGCGCCGCACGTTGGCTAGTGGAGAGTTTTTTTACTGCTTCTGCAGCCACATTTTCTTCATCTGAAATAGTAGTAACTTCTGAACTACTTTCACTTTCTTGCACCACTGAGGTACTTGAATAACTGCTAACGGTCTTTGTCGAGGAAGATGGTGTTGCATCTACTTCTTCTACCGTCTTTCTTTTTAAATTTGTTTGCCCATTCACTAAGATGAATACTAATAATCCAATAATAACAATTAATAATCCAATCACTATTCCTAAATACTTGTTATTATGATGTCGATCACTTCTCATTAAAAATACTCTCCTATCATATAGAAAGGTAATATTTCCTTTCACTTATTCTACTAATGATTATTTTAACACAATCATTAAACAAAAAATGAAAAACGTCTGTTTCTTTCCTTTCATTTCTTCAAAAATAACACCCCCCTAAGTAAAAAAGAATTGACAATTCTTGTAGTTTCCCTTAGTATGTGGAAAAGTACCTTTAAGATAGTCCGAGAGGCTAACAAGGCAAAGTTCTGTAAAATTCTGTATTTTTGTATAGTGAATGATACGAGATGTCTTGCCCTTTTTTTGTGTGCAAGGCTTTTTTTGCGCGGTGCTTAATCAATTTATTTGGGAGGCAACAAAGTGGAAAAGAAAAAACGTGAAGTGAAAGGTATCTCATTTACCAAAAAAATGGTGATTTCATTGGTGGGAGGTTTAATCGTTGGGCTCGGCTTTTTATTTTTAAGAGAGCACCTTATTCGCAGCAATCAAGGCGCTGTGTGGCAGACAATCAATCAGATTCTTTTCCAAGATATTTCAGATCCTGAAAAAGGACAATCTGCGATTGGGCTTTTCTATATTATTGGTCAACTATTTATCAACGGCCTACAATTAGTGATTGTGCCGATGGTCTTTACTTCAATTACTTTAGCCATTTGTCATATTACCGATACGCAAAAATTAGGACGAATTTCTTATAAAACAATTTTTGGCTTTTTATCGATGTCACTGATTGCTCTATTAACGGCAGGAATTGTGGGCTATAGCGTATATTTAACTGGCGCTTTTAATGTGTCGTTATCTGAAACGCTAGCTCCTGTCGAAGTAAGTACGAGCGGCAACCCATTAATGGTGATTGTCAATGCTGTCACGAAAAATATCGGTTCTGCATTTAGCGACAATGGTGCGATTTTAGCCGTTGTTGTGTTGGCAGTGATTACTGGTTTATGTATTAATGCATTAGGGGATAAAATTCGTGTTTTCAAAAAATTAATTGAAGAAGTCAATGCGATGGTCACGTTATTTTTAACCTTTGTAATTACTAAATTTGCTCCTATCGCCGTCTTTATGTTGTTAGTTCGGACGTTTGCTTCTTACGGGATTGATTATTTAAAACCAGCGTTAGTCTACGTTGTAACAACGACAGCGACGCTCTTAGCCTTTTTGATGATCGGTTACCCATTATTTATCTTATTTGCGACAAAATTAAATCCTGTTCCTTTTATTAAAAAGATTATGAAAGTTGTGGTTTTTGGATTTTCTACTTCTTCTTCAGCAGCCACTTTACCGTTAAATACAAAAACAACGGTTGAAGAGTTAGGTGTCGACAGCGATGTTGCCGCCTTTGTCTTGCCGTTAGGAATGACTATTAATATGAACGGCACAGCGATTATGCAAGTAATTGCGGCTATTTTTGTAGCGGGCGTAGCTGGTTATGAAGTGACACCAGCTAATATTGCCTTGATTGCCATTTTAGCTTTAATGTCATCCATTGGTACACCGGCGGCACCTGGCGCTGGCGGAATTATCCTTTTCACTATTTTAACTGGTTTAAACTATAACAATGAGATTGCGATTGCGACGTATTCATTAATTTTAGCCATTAATCGTCCAATCGAAATGCTCGTTACTAGCCTAAACGTGGTGGGTGATAGCGCCACTGCGATTTATGTTGCACATTCGGAAGATTTGTTGGATGAAGCCACTTATCTGACTGATGTCGCTGACTTGCAAAATGCGGAAGCGGAGTAATTAATGAAAAAGCAGACTTCTTGTATGGAAGTCTGCTTTTTTATTATGTTTTTAGTGAATCCGTAATTTTTTACTTCTTCGATTTACTTTTACGAAAAACTAAAAGACACCCACTGGCGATAACTAGAAGACCAATAATCACAAGCGCGATCGATTTCTTTTCTCCTGTGCTCGGTAAAAATTGGCTAGCTTTTCTGAAACCACCTTGGCTTGATGGCTTAACTTGTTTCGTACCAGTTTGATCAACTCCCGCACTAGTATTTAAGTGTCCATTATTCCCCCCATTTTTTTGTTCCGTTTTATTTTCCCCACTATTTTTCAATGTTAATTGCTTCACTGCCGAACGTAGTTTTGCTTCTGCTTGGTCTACTTCTGCTTGCGTTGCTGTTGTTTGATCTGCCACAGTTTGTGCTTGTTTCAACGCTTCACTGTAGACTTTCCAGCTGCTTGCGGTGTAGTCTTTTTCTTGGTGTTTCTCGTTTTCTTTGATGATTTTCAACAAGTTGGTTTTATCTACTTCTTTAGTTGGCACTTTTACCAATTGCTTCACTGCCGAACGTAGTTTTGCTTCTGCTTGGTCTACTTCTGCTTGCGTTGCTGTTGTTTGATCTGCCACAGTTTGTGCTTGTTTCAATGCTTCGCTGTAGACTTTCCAGCTGCTTGCGGTGTAGTCTTTTTCTTGGTGTTCTTTTTGTTCCTGAATTAATTTTTCTAACGCTTCTTTCGTTACTTCAGGAGTTGTTTTAACTGTGATTGAACGCGAGCTGCCATTTAACCCCGCACTATTTAAAGTGATAATATTTTGGTCAACAGAAATTTCTGGATCCGCTGCGACTACTTCAAGAATGCCCTTATCAAATTCAATAGAAACGGATGCATTATTTTGTAAAGGATTCGCAAGAGTCAAGCGATAAACACCGTTATCAATTTTTTCTGAAATAACCGACATTGGATCATACGCATACAGTCCTGCAATTTCTTGGTCATTATTCCATGCATTCATCATGATATAATTACCTGCTTCAATGGCTTGTAAGTTTGCTGTATTTTCTAGAACAGTATAGCCTTTGTTTTTAGAAAGAGCTGCGATTTCTTCATTCGTTTTCCCAACCACTGTTAAATATTCGTAAGTACCATTTTCAACAGTCTTGCCATAATTTTTACTAATTTTAGCAAATGTATTTGTATAGGTTTTATCATTAACAAAGTATTCGTTAATATCTCCGTAGCGACCAGAGCGTTCTTCTATTTGAACATCAAGCGTATTCATTGAATTAGGAAAAACATAGCCAATGTTATTCAATGGATTCGCTGCGCTTAAACTAATCCAAGAATTATCTTTATCTGAACCTTGGTCAAGCTTCACTTCCTGTGGATGAATCATCCGATTATCGAGGATTGTTTCAATCGAAGCATCTGTCGTACCAGTAATGCCACTTCCCAAATTGATGATTTGTCCATCTAATAAGAACCAAGATTTTTTAGCAACTAAGTTCATTCCTTCATTATTTTTATCTAAAAACATTCCTATAGAGGCAACCTGTCCATTATTTGAGCCACCTACCCATGACTGGGGACTGCGTTTCCCTGTATAAGCTCCATTTGCCAATTCTCTTGTGTCAACTGTCGTTCCTGGTAATCGATATGGATCGATCGTTGCCCAATATCCTTCATCAAACTGAGCAAAGTCTTGATTGTATAAATAAAGCATGCCGTCTGCTGTATGCCAGCCTTTTTTATTTTCCGTATTCCCAAATTCATAGTTTCCGACACGTTGTGAATACATACTGATCCCCACCGCATATTCGTTATTTTTCTGTAGGACTCGATCCATCGAACCATATACATTTAAAGATTGCATTGGTGTCGCTTGGGCAGGTGACGCACTATTCACCACATTTTTCAAGTCAATTAACGCTTCAAAATCTCTTGGTTTTTTAAAGAAATGATAGTATGACCCACTTTGTTGGAGCCACGTTTGGACAGATGTATAAATGTCATTTCTTAAATTTTCTGGTGCAAATTTTGCAATTAAGGTTAAATTAGCTATTGTTTCTTTACCCGATTCAAACTCTGTAGTAAAAGGATTCGTTTCTGGCGCTCTGGAAATACTTCTACCAGAAACCATCGATGGCATTTTTCCATTTACCATCAATTGTAAGTAACCTTTATCAACAACATTAAATAAATTACTAATGTTAGGGTCATTCATCTCCCAGTCGGAACCTTGTAAAATAGTCTGAATTCGTCCAAACCCTTTTAGCAACTCATTCCCGTAACTGCCGTTGTACGGAAAATAACCATGTTGAATCAAGGAACCATCAGGATATAAGCCATCACCAGAGGAAACACTTTTTAAAACGGACGGAACAGCTTCTTGTACTTGTACTAGGCGTTGATTATCTTCTAACAAAAGTCCAGTACCTAAAACGGTGATTGAAATATCTGTTAAGTTAGCCCCTGTTGCACGATAAATTGGCCATTGTATGTTTGGATCTTTTGCATACAGCATCAGCGGAGCAGTAAATTTATTTAATTTTTCTGCATCTGTATTCAATAGGTCATCATGTAATAAAATCAATGTATCTGTTAGCGGCTGCGCGGAACCAATTTGCCAATCCCACCAGTTACCTGTGTAATACGTTCCATTGTATTTTTTTGTATCAATCATAAATTCAATGCCTTTAACAATCGCATCATAAACTTCTGGTTTTTCAAAAAGCTCACTTGATGGTTCATAGTAGCCTAACGCTAATTTTTTAATATTGGTAAATTGAGTCGTGTAATCAGCAGACACTGTATCCGATGGTTTTCGTTCCCACAGATACCCACGATCTGCTGCTTGATTAAGCGTTTGCCACAATGCTAAACTCTCCGTAGCAATCTGGGCACGATACTGTTGCACATCTGCATCGTTATCATACTGCGTTGTACCTAACAATCGCATTTTCCATTTTGCTCGCATTTCCGCATATTGTTTATTTTCTGCTACAACAGTCACAGGAATTGTATCACTAATTTCTGTTCCTTTAATTTTGACTGTTACCTTCGCTTCACCACTCTTAACTGCTGTTAAATTACCCGTTTGGTCAACCGTCACAATGGTAGGATCACTACTCGACCACTCAATCTGATCCTCTGTGATATCTACTCCAGCTGGTGACACTTCAAAGGCTAGCTGTTGCTTTCTTTTTTCACTAATAGTCAGGTTCTCTGTTAAAAGTTTAATCGCTTCTGGCAGTCGTTTTTTTTCATATGCTTCAAACGAAATAATACTTGAACTGTAAAATTGCTTATTTGTGTGTTGCCACATTTTCATCTGCTGATATTTTACAAAACGTGCTTGTACATTATTGCCATCAATATATTTTTTAGTAGGTTGGCCACCTTGCCCATTCTCTTCTTTAAAGATAGATTGATAGCTTTCACCATCTGTTGAAACTAAGATTTCATACACAGGACTTTCTGCATGCAACTGTAAAACGAGTTCGCCAATGTTTTTTACTTCACCCAAATCAACAATTAACCATTGTTCATCTTGCTTATCAGCGGACCAGCGTGTTGTTTCATCGCCATCGACAGCTTTTTCGCCAACAAATTGAGGGTATTTCCAATTCTCTCCAATTTTTCCTCCTTCCACACCAGAATATGTCACTTCTTTTTGTAAAAATAAATCAGTTATTTCTTCTGCAGAGGCACTCATCGCAGTTAGCGAGAAGCCTGTAAGCATGAAAGCAACAACGACTATTATTTTTTTAATCATATTTTTCCCCATATCTTTCTATTTTTAAGCAACCAATCCGACTTTTCCAAACACTTTTTTCTGATAATTTAATCAACTTCCTCCTCTACTAAGTATTCTATATAAAAATTAGGCATGAAAAGACAACCTAAAGTAATTACTTCAGACAGACTTTTCATGCCTAGTTTTCCCTAGTCACATGAAATATTATACATGTTTACGCTTTCACTTTAAGGTAATTTTTGGTTACTGTCAATAGCGTTTTCTTCATTAAAGAGCTTATTCAACTTTTCACGTTAAAAATATTGATTTTTATGATAATCCCTTAATTTTTTCTCATTTTAAAATAATAATTATGGGTGCTGAACCTATTTCTGAGGCACAACAATCGGACAATTTTAAAAAAAACAAGAGGAATGACCATTGTTTTTTGCCATTCCTCTCATTTTTATTTATTGTTTGAACGGTAACGTTGCTCTCAAACCAGTTTGATTGAATTTTTTTATTTTCTATCAAACAAACAGACTAAAGATATTTTACTTCATATATTTTTCAAGCAATGACTTGATTCATAGAACTTACTGAGCAACCAGCCTACTTCCTATTTATGATACGGTTCCCCTTTCATAATCCGAAAACCGCGATAAATTTGTTCCACTAATACCAAACGCATTAACTGATGTGGATAAGTTAAGCGGCCAAAAGAAATTTGTTGGTTACTTCGCTGAAGGACTGAATCACTGAGACCTAAGGAGCCACCAATGACAAAGGTTAGATTACTTTTGCCACTAATCCCTAATTGTTCAATTTCTTTTGAAAATTCTTCACTAGATAATTGTTTGCCATTAATGGCTAAAACAAAGACGTATTCGTTGTCATTAATTTTCCCCAAAATACGTTGGCCTTCTTTTTCTTTGACTTGAAGCATTTCAGCGTCACTGAGTTTCTCCGGGGCTTTTTCATCTGGTACTTCAATGATTTCCATCTTGGCATAGCTATTTAAACGTTTCAGATATTCATTAATGCCTTGAATCAGGTATTTTTCTTTCAGTTTTCCGACTGTTACTAGTTTAATTTTCACCTATTCCACTACTTTCTCGTTTTCTCTTCTTTCTTATTTTAGCACGAAGTTTGGCTACTTTCCACAACGTTTCCACATACTTATACACATATACACAGAGTTATCCACAGAACAAACTAAAAAATTACTTTATTTAACAGCTTTTTCAATACAAACACATATTCGCCACTGATTTGTCCACATTATCCACATTCTGTGGATAACTTTCTTAAAAACTATACACAGAGTTATTCCCGATTTGTTCACATTTTTCTGTGTATAACTTTTTCATTCGTATTTTTTCTGTAATTTTTCCCTAAGTTGTTCATAAAAAATTCAAAGCTATTCGATAGACTAAAGGAGTAGGAAACAGATATACTTAATATAGAAAATTCAGATGCACTTATTGGGAGGTTATTTTATGCAACGAAAAGATGTTACACCTAATTCAGATAAAAAAAGTTTATTGCAAAAATTTGGAATTGGTTTAGCTGGCGGCTTACTTGGTGGCGCCCTTATTCTAGGAGGCGCTTATTCTGGGATTATTCCCACACCCAACGGCGGAAATAATGCAGCGACGACGACGTCCACTAATCACGGCGACACAAAAGTCAGCAATGTAAGTTACAATGTTTCTAGCGATGTCACAAAAGCCGTGAAAAAAGTTCAAAATTCTGTGGTTTCTGTCATTAATATGCAAAGTGCTAGCAACAATTCTTCGGCAGATGATCCTTTTGGGGGATTGTTCGGTGGGAATGAAGGTACTCAAGACTCTTCCGGCAACAATGGTAACGATTTAGAAGCAGCCAGTGAAGGTAGTGGGGTTATTTATAAGAAAGATGGTAAAACGGCTTATGTCGTGACAAATAACCACGTCGTAGATAAAGCGCAAGGATTGGAAGTTGTTTTATCTGATGGTACCAAAGTGAAAGGCGAATTAGTCGGAACCGATGCTTACACGGATTTAGCCGTGATTAAAATTTCTTCCGACAAAGTTGATCAAGTCGCTGAGTTTGGGAATTCTAGTAAAATCACAGTCGGTGAGCCTGCTATTGCGATTGGTTCCCCGCTAGGTTCTGATTATGCTAACTCTGTCACACAAGGAATCATCTCTTCTGTGAATAGAAATATTACCAATAAAAACGAGTCTGGTGAAACCATCAATATTAATGCCATTCAAACCGATGCTGCCATCAATCCAGGAAACTCTGGTGGTCCACTAATCAATATTGAAGGACAAGTCATTGGCATTAACTCAGTAAAAATTGTGCAATCAACTAGTCAAGTGAGCGTTGAAGGGATGGGCTTTGCCATTCCAAGTAATGACGTAGTCAACATTATCAACCAATTAGAAAAAGATGGTAAAGTGACACGGCCAGCTCTTGGGATTACGATGTCTGATTTAACAGGTATCTCTTCACAACAACAAGAACAAATTTTAAAAATTCCAGCTTCTGTAAAAACTGGCGTAGTGGTTCGTGGTGTTGAAGCAGCGACCCCTGCTGAAAAGGCTGGATTGGAAAAATACGATGTTATCACGAAAGTTGACGGCCAAGACGTAAGCTCTACTACAGATTTACAAAGCGCGCTTTACAAGAAAAAAGTTGGCGATAAAATGGAAGTGACTTATTATCGTGGTTCTAAAGAAATGAAAGCAACGATCGATTTAACCATTGATAAATCAGCTTTAACACAACAAAATAATCGCAGCAATCAATAAAAGAAAGAAACGACCTGTTGTTCAGACAACAGGTCGTTTCTTTCTTTTATTCTCCTACCGCAAATGCAGAACCAACTTCTGCATCAAAAGGCAATTCTAAGATTCCTTTTTTAGCAGGTGCATTTGGTAAACGTAATTCTTTTGCTGAACAAATCATTCCAAAACTTTCTTCACCACGTAAAACCCCTGGCCAAATCATTAAACCATCAGGCATCATTGCGCCTGGTTTGGCCACAACTACTTTTTGTCCTGCTTTGATATTCGGTGCGCCACAAACAATTTGTAAGATTTCGCCGTTGTCTACTTCTGTTTGTGTGATAGATAAATGATCTGAATCTGGGTGTTTTTTACATGATTTGACAAAGCCGACCACAATTTTAGGGGTGTCGTCTTTTTCAAGGGTTTCTGAAAATCCCGCATCTTTAATCGCTGTATTGACTTTTTCGATTTGTTCGTCTGTTAAAGTCACTTGGCCAGTGCCATTAATGTCACCTAGAAGCGCTGAAGCATTAAAAATATTCCAAGCTACCACTGTTTCTGGCGCCTCAACTAAACTTACACGTGCCACATCGCCGACACGTTTTACTTGGTTTTCCGCCCCTTGATCGTCCGCAACGATGACAAGTAAGACATCGCCAACGTGTTCTTTGTTATATGCAAAAATCATTTCTGTTCCTCCTAAATTTGAAAGCTATAGGCTGGATAGCTAAATTCTCTCCTGTCCTATAGTAACAAAAAAAGGGGAAAGTTGCACTTACAATTATTGAATTTTAGGCAATCCCTAATGCTGCCAAAAAAATAGATAATAGAATAACCCCAACTAAAAGTGTCGTTGTTTTCACTTTTCTCCCTAATAACCAGTAAATAACTAAGAAGAATAAAGCCGGGAAAAAACCTAACATGATTTGGTCGATATATTCTTGTAATGGCGTGGCGATTTTTCCAGAGCCAACTTTGGCAGTTAACTCAAACACGACATTAGAAGCCGTCATCCCACCAATAACCATTAACCCTAAAATAGAGGCAGCTGTGGTAACTTTTTCGATTACGCCGCTATCTTCAACATCACTAAAAAATTTAGCACCTAATTTAAACCCTTTATCCAAACAGATATACCGTAAAGCAAAATGCGGAATATTGATAATCAGTAAAAAGGCAATCGGACCAAAAATATTTCCTTGTTTAGACAATGAAATAGCTACACCTGTTGCGATAACTTTTAAGGTCCCCCAAAAGAAAGAATCCCCAATCCCAGACATTGGTCCCATTAAACTAGTTTTCACTGCATTAATACTAGCTGAGTTAAATTCATGATTTTTAGCATTTTCTTCTTCCATTGCTCCAGAAATTCCTAATAATAAGGTAGAGATATGCGGGGTGACAGACATAAACTCTAAATGTCGTTCTAAGGCCGCTTTCTTCTCTTCATTATTTTTATACAACCTACGTATAATTGGAGCCATTGCATAAGCATAAGCTAAATTTTGCATCCGCTCATAATTCCATGATGCATCTAACGTTAAAGAGCGAAAAAATACAGACCAAAAATCTTTTTTAGTAATGACAGATTTTGTGTTTTTAGAATTCATTGTCATCGACAACAGCCTCCTTTGTTTGACCATCACTCATATTCATATATAGTAGGACAATCACGATGCCAAACAAAGCAATCCCCACTACTGAAATTTTTAAATAAGCAGCGAATAAAAAGCCTAATAATAGAAATGGAATCATCTTTTTTGTTACCATCATTCTTGCTAACATCGCAAAACCAATTGCTGGAATAATACCTGCCGCAATATCTAATCCATGCGTAATAAAGTCTGGGACATAAGACAATACCTTTTCAATAAACGGCACGCCTAAGTAAAAGCCTAATGCCACAATTAGAGCTAACAAAACTTTATTGCCAATTCCTGCAATTAGTTGAATTCGCTCTACCCCTTGAATATTGCCTCGTTTTGCTTCCTTATCAGCTAAATGGCTAGCGCCTGTAAGTAAAAATGTCATCTGAAGATTATCGATTAAAAGTACTAATGTAGCGATTGGAACAGCTAAAACAACCGCACTAGAAATTGATTGCCCACTCATAATTACATAAGCTGTTGCAATAATCGTTCCTGAAACAAAATCTGGTGGATTACTTGCGCCAACAGGAAATGCACCCATAAATACCAACTCTAATGTTGCGCCAAGCTTAATTCCCGTATCTAAGTCTCCTAAAGCTAACCCTACTAGCGGAGCGACAACAATTGGACGGTTCCACATCGTTG
This sequence comes from Enterococcus sp. DIV2453a, assembly GCF_050533535.1. Taxonomy (NCBI): domain Bacteria; kingdom Bacillati; phylum Bacillota; class Bacilli; order Lactobacillales; family Enterococcaceae; genus Enterococcus; species Enterococcus sp. DIV2453a. The sequence goes on from NZ_CP172899.1 coordinate 2,498,908, forward strand.
AACCAAACCAGCTATGCATGTAGGCAAAAAAGGCAATTAAAAACATTAATAGAACCTTGATAAATGTCACTTCCATCTATTTGACCCTCCTATTTATTTAATTTAATAACTTGTTTATGGCAACCTTTTGATCGTCAGGGACTAATTGAACGGTTAATTCGATTCCTTCATTAGTTAGTTCTTTAATTTGTGCAATGTCGGTTTCTGATAAATGAACAGCTTTTGAAATTTGTTTGCGCGTTCCCCCATTTTTCATTCCACCTAAATTAACTTCCTTAATTGTTGGCACTTCTTTGACCAATTGATACATATCAGCAACTGATTCACATAAAATAAATAGTTTATATTTATCTGTCACCCCAGAATTTAACGCCTTAATTGAATCATCAATCGTTTTCATAACTAATTTAACACCTGAAGGTTTTGCCATTTTCATAGCGCTCATTCTTAATGGATCCTCAACCAACGTATTACTAGCAATCAAAATACAATCTGCTTCTAAAAATTTTGTCCAAGTAAACCCGACCTGACCATGAATCAAACGATGGTCCACTCTTGTCATTTTAATCATCCTTATTCACCTCTCAGTTCTTTCACAATTTTCATAAACGAATCAACATAAGGAGCATAAATATCTCCCGTATCTTTTCTCGTATCTTTGAAGTTACTCCCTACAATTGCTGCATCGCAAATCGCCAATTGTTCTTTCACATTTTTGTCATTTAAACCCGCTGCGACAATTAACGGAAACTCAGGTAATTGTTTTCTAAACAACTTAATCTTTTCTAGTGATGTCTCTTCACCCGTTGCATTTTCTGTCACTGCAATAGCATCACAACGTTGCTGTGCAATTTTCAAATCTTCTTCGACTGATTTTTCAGACAACATTGGTTGATATTTGAAGCGCACGCCACCAATTAATTTTGCTGTTGTTTTTGCACGATATAAATCAAAAAAAGCTTGTAAGGATGCTTCATCCCGCGGTTTCACATGACCAACCACAGAATCAATCTGTAAAAATTGTAAATGATATTTATTGGCTAAATGAAAACCTAATGGGTCAACATTTAACACATTTACACCAATAGGAATCGGTAAATCTAATGAAGTAACATATTGGAGCGCTTTTTCTAGCTGAACATAATCCCCATAATAGTTCTCCATCAAAATTGCATCTATCCCATGTTCACTGTAAATTTGAATCTCTTTTTTTGCTCGCTCTTGAATCTCCTGATCTGTTTTACCTTTTAAATGAATCACCCCAATAATTGGTTTTTCAACTGCAAACAGCTCTAAAAAATCAGCTTTTTTCTTCATTAATACTCCTCCTAGAAATCATCATTTTCTATCTCTTCGATATGAACGCGTTGAATTCCTTGTCGTGCATTTCGAATAATTACCTGAATCTTTTCATCTGTTAATTTTTCTGAACCTGCTAGCATAAGCTCTAGTGCCAAATTCAAATTAACGCCAGAGAAAACGATTACATTTTCAAGCACAGTTAGCCCCATCATAGCTGTAACCACACTTGCACCAAATAAATCACCCATGAGGATAAATTCATCTTCTGGCGCTTGTTCGGCTTTCTTTTTTAACTCTCCAAAAAAATCAACTGCACTTTCACCTGGATACAGACTATATGTATGAACGGCAGCTGCAGAGTGTCCCGCAATCATTTCTAGCGAGTGTTTAATCCCCTTAGAAAAATCACCATGTGAAGCAATGTAAAACCTTCTCATTTCATAAACCTCCTTTATTTATTATATGAACGAATGGCTACTTTGTAGGATTCGCTACGGATATATTGCTCATTAAAATATAAAATTTGATTATCATTATCCACAACTGTTTGATTAATTTTGACCAACGCTTCTTCTTCACTAATCGCTAATGCTTCTGCCAACTTTTCATCGGCCAAGGCAATTTCAATGATATTATCAAAATAGCTAGCAATTACCCCTCTATATTGCCGTAAAATATCTAATAATGAAGTATCTGTTAATTCTAAGTCCAACATAAACTGATCTTCTTTTCTAAAATAATCAATCTCGAAAATTGCAGGCATATTATCTAACGAACGGAGGCGCTCAATAACAATAACTTCTGTCGCTTTTTCAACACCCAATGCTTCTGCAACATGCCCTGTTGCTTTTTTCAAACAAATTGATATGATCTTAGTTGTTGGTTTACGATTCATTTTTAAACCTGACTCAGTAAAACTCCCACCAGCTGTCATGCTCTCAACATAGGATGGCATTGAAACAAATGTCCCTTTTCCATGCCGTTTAATTAAAATATTTTCATCAACTAATTGTTTAATCGCATTACGAACGGTTACTCGGCTCACTCCGTAAATGGTCATCAATTGTTCTTCTGAAGGGATTTTTTCTCCTACTTGATATTCACCACTTCTAACTTTATTTAAAATAGCATCGTATAATTGTTGATAAAGCGGTGCTTTTTTATTTGATTCTAATTTATCCATTAATCATACACCTCATTTTAATACGTCTTAATACGTCTTAAAAATAGCAAATAAAAAAGAGAATGTCAAGAAAGAGTTTCCTTTCTTGACATTCTCTTTTTGCTTATTTTTCTTCAGAGTGAACAATTAAGACATCGCAAGGTGCTTGACGAATAATGTAGCTACTGACGCTTCCCATGACCACACGTTCGACTGCGTTTAATCCTGATTGTCCCACCATAATTAAATCAACATTGTATTTTTCAGGTAATTCATGACTCATGACTTCTTTGGGTGAACCAAACATGGTAACTGTTTCAACATTATGAAAATCAACGCTTTCAGCATACTTTTTACAATCGGCCATTAATTCTTCCGCAGCGGCTGTTTCTTGATCAATTAATTGATCATTTAACGTCGAATACCCCATCATTGTATACACTTGATTTTCTAAAATATTTGCAACAATGACTCGGCTTCCGTTTCGACGAGCAACCTCAATTGCACGTTCATAAGCTAAATTGGCTTGATCACTACCGTCTACGCCGACAAGAATATTTTTATACATTTGTTCTTCCATTTTCGTCACCTTCCCGATGGAGGCTGATCTAAAAGGCTTCTTTGACTAAGAAACTAGAGTCAAAAATGAATTTAGGACCCTTACGCAGAACGCCCTTTTGTCCAGCTGATTCTCTCTTAATTTAATGGTTCCTCTGGTTCATGAAAATTAGCCTAAGCTAGTTAAAAATGCACTGATTTCTTCTTTTGTTTTTCGGTCTTTGTTTACTAAGCGTCCTAACTCTTGACCGTTTTCAATTACGACAAAACTCGGAATACCAAAAATATTCCACTCGGCAGCCACGTCAATAAACTGATCACGGTCGACTTCGATAAATTGAAACGCTGGAAATGCTTCTTCAATTTCAGGCATGACTGGTTTAATGAAACGACAGTCTCCGCACCAATCAGCAGTAAAGAAGAAAACATTTTTACCTTTTTCAACATAAGTTGCTAGTTCTTCTAATGAATTAGGATAAATCATTTAAACATCCTCTACTTTCCGTAAACAATTGTATTAACTGTTGATTTATCCAAGCCACGTAATGCTTGTAACAACATTTCCCGTGCTGCTTCATAATCCGCAATACTAAACATTGTTTGATGCGTATGGATGTAACGACCACAAACGCCGATGACTGTACTTGGTACACCATTATTAGTTGTGTGCGCTGCCCCAGCATCCGTTCCGCCTTTAGAAACAAAATATTGATACGGAATATTGTGTGTCGCTGCTGTATCCAATAAATATTCACGCAAGCGAGGCAATGTGATTAAACCTGGGTCGAAAATCCGTAATAACGTTCCTTCACCTAAATGACCATATGTCCCTTTTTTCGTGTGAATATCATCTGCCGCTGAACAATCCACCGCAAAGAAGATATCTGGATTAAATTTATGAACAGATGGTTTAGAACCACGTAAACCAACTTCTTCTTGTACGTTTGCTCCAGCAATTAATGTGTGGCCTAATTCTTCATTTTGTAACGTTTCCAATGCATCTAATACCAACGTACAACCATAGCGGTTATCCCATGATTTACTGATAATATTTTTGCCATTGGCTGTTTTAATCGTTTCTGTTTGTGGAACAATGGAATCCCCTGGACGAACACCAAAGCTTTCAGCTTCTTCTTTTGAAGAGAATCCTGCATCAAATAACACATCAGAGACTTCTAATTGTTTTTGACCACTCGTACCACGCAACAAGTGTGGCGGAATAGATGAAGAAATACATGGATAGTTCCCTTTACTTGTTTTTAACGTAAAACGTTGTGCTGAAACAACATAGGGATTCCAGCCACCTAAAGGAACTACTTGGAATAAACCATTATCGTTAATTTGAGTTAACATGAAGCCAACTTCGTCCATGTGGGCTGCTACCATTACGCGTGGCGCTGCTTCCACTTTTGAACGTTTAATCCCAAAAATACCACCTAAACCATCATATTGGACATCGTCCACTAATGGGGTGATATGTTCTTTCATGTACGCGCGAATGTCGTCTTCAAATCCGCTGGTTCCTTGTAATTCAGTTAATTCCTTGATTCGTTGAAATGTTTTTTCTTCCATAGATGTATGTCCTATTGCTTTTGATTTGTTGGAAATTACGCCAACCAAGCGTCACTTTTTCTCTAAAAAGTCACTTTATCCTGTCGATAAAAATAGGTACTCCTTTCATATGATTTCACTCTTATTATAACGCAAATACTAGAAAATGCACATCGCTTTCTCTTTTTAAACGTGACAATGAGAATGCTCTAAAAGAATGATTGAAAAACTTTTTTTATTTCTCAGCGGCCCCTTCTCTATGGTAAAATAAGAGTGATACTGACAAAAGTAATAGTAAGCAGAAACCGACCAAGGGAGGTCATACAAATGAACGAAGAAAATGAGTTGACATACTTTAAAGGCGGCTTAGCGCTAGGCGTTGGTCTTGGTTTAGTAGGCGGCATTGCCTCAACCTTGTTCTACCATAAGAAAAAAACAATCTCCGCTGATCTCGTCTTAGAAAATGTAAAAGCTGCTTTTTTAAAAGAAGGACCGATTGAAGGTTCGTGGATTGAGTTTGAGAAAAAGCCCTTGCGGAAATTCGCCATCCACTCCAAAACATATACTGGAGGAATTTGCCGCATTGAAGACGACGGCATTGTTCAATACGAATTCACTGCAGATGCCTACACAGGAACTGTCATTGACATCCAACGATTAAAAGATTAAAAAGATTGTTACAAAAGCACTTATTTGCTTTTGTAACAATCTTTTTTTCTTCTCATTTGTTTTTTGTAAAAGGGATGTTTATTTTATGTCAAAAAAATCAAATCAATGATGAATAAATACTCAAAAATCGAATGTTTTCTGTATGGAAATCACCTCAAATCTTTACTTATCAACGTTTGTCCACTTTTTTCATAAAAAAGATTAGACATTTTTTAAAAATTGATAAAAGAATAATCATTTCTAACGATTTTTTAATTTCTCCTTTTCATTTTTACATTATACTGAGAGTATTGCTAAAAATGAAAAGGAGCGTGTCAAATGAAGAAATCTGTTTTATTTACTTCATTACTTGTATTATCAAGCTTAGCTTTAGCGGCCTGCGGCGGTGGCAGTGACGATAAAGGAGCAAGCAACGGCGGCAGCGACAACCAAGTATACACAATGGTTGAATCCCAAGAAATGCCTAGTGCCGATCCGTCCCTTGCGACAGATGAAGTGAGTTTTACCACTTTAAATAATGTCTACGAAGGAATCTATCGTTTAGATAAAGACAACAAACCCGCGCCTGCTGGTGCAGCCGAAAAAGCGACTGTTTCAGAAGACGGTTTAGTTTACAAAGTTAAATTACGTGAAGAATCAAAATGGTCTGATGGCAAACCAGTTACTGCTGCAGATTACGTTTACGGTTGGCAACGAACAGTGGACCCTGCCACTGCTTCAGAATATGCCTACATGTTTGAACCAGTAAAAAATGCTGAAAAAATTTCTAAAGGGGAACTACCTAAAGAAGAATTGGGCATTAAAGCAATCAATGATCATGAATTGGAAATCACTTTAGAAACAGCAACACCATATTTTGACGATTTATTGGCTTTCCCTTCTTTCTTGCCGCAACGTCAAGATATCGTTGAACGTTTTGGTAAAGATTATACAAAGAGTAGCGATAAAGCAGTCTACAATGGTCCGTTTACGCTAACTGAGTTTGATGGTCCCGGAACAGATACTAAATGGTCTCTAACTAAAAATGAAGAATATTGGGACAAAGAGACTGTCAAGTTAGATAAAGTCGCTATCAACGTGGTGAAAGAAGCCCCAACTGCCTTAAATCTTTATGAAACTGGTGAAGTGGATGATACGTATTTATCTGGCGAACTGGCCCAACAAATGCAAAACTCGCCTGACTTGGTCCAATTAAAAGCCGCTTCTTCTTTCTATTTAGAAATGAATCAAGCAGATGAAAAATCACCATTGACCAACGCAAACTTACGTCGTGCTATGTCTTATGCCATCGATCGCGATTCATTAGCTAAAAACATTTTAGCCAATGGCTCTCTTCCTTCACAAGGCTTCGTCCCTGTGGATGTCGCGAAATCACCAAAAACGGGTGAAGACTTTGTTAAAGAAGCTGGTAGCGACAAATTAGTCAAATACGACAAGAAAAAAGCTGTGGAATACTGGAACAAAGCGAAACAAGAACTTGGTGTTTCCAACTTAACGGTTGATTTAATGGTAGACGACTCTGAAGGCGCTAAAAAAATGGGCGAATATCTTCAAGGATCACTGTCTGATACTTTGGAAGGCTTAAAAGTAACTGTGACGCCTGTCCCTATGGCTGTTCGCTTAGATCGTACCTTAAAAGGGGATTTCCAAATCGCTGTTCGTGGTTGGAGTGCCGACTATTCAGACCCAATTAACTTCTTAGATTTATTAGAAAGCTCAACTTCTAATAACCGTGGACGTTACAGCAATCCTGAATACGATAAATTCATTGCTGCGTCCAAAACCACAGATGTTAACGACCCTGAAAAACGCTGGGAAGATCTAATCAACGCTGAAAAAACAGTAATTGCTGATATGGGTGTTGTGCCAATTTACCAAAAAGCAGAATCACACTTACGTGCACCAAACGTGAAAGAAATTATTTATCATCCAACAGGTGCTAAATACGACTTCAAGTGGGCGTATAAAGAATAATCACTCGATTAAATTTAGAAAAAGATTTGGAACAATAGCGATTTTGGCTATTGTTCCAAATCTTTTTTATATAATCCCGATTAAAGAACCTAACAACCCAAAAATCACAGTAAAAATAATTAAAGCAATCGGCGTACGTCCTTTTTTCAACATAATAAAACAAAACAGCGTAAACACTAAAGGTAATAAATTGGGCATGATTGTATCAAACAATTGTGTTTGAAGGTCTAACTTAGTGTCTTTCAAGCGAAAAACAAAAGTTGTCGTTAATTGTACACTCTTCGGAATCAACGCGCCCACCACGGAAATTCCTACAATTGTTGCTGAACGAGATAATTTTTTAGTACTTTCGCTTAAAACTGAAATTGCTTTGACACCCATTTTATAACCTAGATTAATTAACCCAATTTTGGCAGCCATATACGGAATATTAAATAACAACAAGAAAACAATTGGTCCTAAGATATTGCCTTCTAATGATAGTTGTGAACCAATCGCTGCTGCAATCGGCAAAACGGTTAAATAAAATAGCGCATCCCCAATTCCGCCTAACGGGCCCATCAACGCTGTTTTAATCGCTTGAATGGATTTTGGTGATTCTTTTGACTCTTCCATTGCAATAATCACACCATGCATGAACGTCACCAATTGTGGATTCGTGTTCATAAATTGTAAATGATTTTCCAAAGAAAGAGCTAAGTCTTCTTTATCACGATGAATCTTTTTCAATCCTGGAATTAATGAGTAGGTCCAGCCGCCTGCTTGCATTCTTTCATAATTAAATGAAGATTGTAGCAGATACGAACGGAACATTATTTTTTTTAACTCTTTTTTTGTTATTACTTTTTCGGATATCGTATCATTATATGTTTCTTCAGATGCCATCTTCTTCAAACCCTCCATTATTATTTGATGCAGTGACTGTATTATTTCTTTGTGCGTAAAATTCATATAAAGCAATTGCGACAGCTAAACCTGCAACCGCTAATGTATCTAATCCTAGATAGGCAGCCATAACAAAACCAAAAATAAAGAACGGCGCGTAGGATGTTTCCCACATCGTTTTTAATAACATGGCGAAACCTACTGCTGGCATCATACCACCTGCAACGCTCAAGCCATGAATACTCCATTCGGGTAGAATAGAAATGAAACTAGATGCTTTATCAGCACCAAAGAAAATACATAAAAATACTACAAAAAAATAACAAATGAATAAAACGATTGGTAAAAAACTAGACATTCTTTCGATGCCTCTTGTATCTGCTTTTTTTGCATAAGCATCAAATTTATGCATAATTGGTGACATCGCTGTATATAACAAGGTAATTAACGCTTGCGCTGCAACTGCGAAAGGAACAGCCAACCCTACGGTCACTTGTGGGTCAGATTTTGTGATAATTGCTAACGCTGTTCCAATAACTCCCCCAATTACTACGTTGGGTGGTTGCGCACCGCCGATTGCTACTGCACCAATCCAAACTAACTCTAGCGTTGCCCCAGTGATTAACCCTGTGTTGACATCTCCCAATACTAAACCAACAATCAGCCCTGTAACAATCGGACGATGAATATGTGTCTGTAAGACAAGCTTATCAACCCCTGCTATCCCAGCCCAAATTCCTACCAAAATTGCCTGTACTAACATTTTTTTCCTCCTATTAGACTTCGTCTACTTTTTATAAACTGTTTCACCATTTACTAAGGTTTCTAGCACTTCGTATTTCTCATCAATAATTGTAAAATTACCTAAAAGCCCTAGTTTGATTTCTCCCATAGATTCGTTCACATTCAACAAACGAGCTGGATTTTTCGTGACTGAATTAATTGCAATCACTTCTGGAAGTAATGCTTTTTCAACAAGGTTGCGAACCATATTATTTAAATGGTTCGTACTTCCAGCTAACTTGCCATTGGCTAAACGGACCACATTTTGTTCATCAATAACCATTTCGATCCCTTTTTCTGGTTTTGGATAAACGCCTGGTTGACATCCTTTGGCCCAGATAGAATCTGTCACAGCAATTAAATAGTCCTTGCCTTTTAGTTTGGCTAACACACGTACTAATGAATAATCAACATGTACCCCATCAGCAATAATTTCAGCAAACGTTTCTTCACTATCCAAAGCAGCAACTACTGCGGTTGGTTTCCGGTGACTGATATCTTCCATCCCATTAAACGTATGGGTAAAACTTTTTGCACCTGCTTCGACAGCTGCCATTGCTTGTTCATAGGTCGCAGCCGTATGGCCAATTGAAATGACTACATCATGTTCATGACAATATGTAGTTAAGGTATTCTCTACATCATTTTCTGGTGCCAACGTCATTAATTTTATGTGCCCTTTTGCTAACTCTTGCCATTTTTTAAATGTCTCAACGGATGGTTTTACTAATAACTCTGGATTATGAGAGCCACGAAATTCTTCAGAAATCATTGGGCCTTCCGCATGAATCCCTAAGATTTGTGCCCCGTTGGTTCCTTGGTCTTCCTCAATAAATGAACCAATCACTTCAAATGAATGTTCCAAGTCTTTTGGAAATGTGGTTGACGTTGTTGGTAAAAAAGCTGTAATCCCTTCTTCTGGAAGGTAAGCTTGCCACTCTTTGATAAATTCATGATTGGCATGATTGGCATCCCCACCATGCCAACCATGATCATGAATATCAATAAATCCTGGAAGAATGCGATTTTCTCCGTATTCTTTGTCGACAGCTTTTTCATTGTACGGTAGAATTGCAACAATTCGTTGTTCTGACACTTCAACTTGAGCTGGTTGAAATTGTTCGTTAATCCATACGTTTTTACTTTGAATAATCATTCTTCCCACTTCTTCTCTTCAAAATTATTGTCCAACATTACTTTTTTATGAAAATAATGCATCTAAACTTTCTTCTGGCGTTGACGGGACACGTTGAATCGAAAGTTTAACACCTAATTCTTGTAGCTTTTTAAAGGCGTCTACATCTGTTTTATTAACCGCAACAGCGGTAGCTACTTGTTTTTTGCCTTCTTCCATATGCATATTACCAATGTTTAATTTTTCGATTGGCACACCACCTTCTACCAAGCGCAATGCATCAACAGGATTATCAACTAACAGAAAAATCTTTTGTCTTTCTGAGGCTTTATGAATGACCTCAATCGTTTTCTTAATGGAGAAAAAACGGGTTTGTACTTCTGCAGGGGCCGCCATGTTTAACAATTGTTGGCGCATTGTATCCTCAGAAATTGCATCATTTGCGACTAAAATTAAGTTGGCGCCTAAAGAACCGTTCCATTGTGTTGCGACTTGACCATGAATCAAGCGATTATCAATTCTTGTTAATAAAATATTCGGCATAGTGCTTCCTCCTCTTTTCTAATTGGTTAGATTCCGTCTGCTTCTTCTTGAGTATTTGCTTGTGGTTGTTCTAGTTTTTTATGAACAATCCCGTCTCTGGCTGAATCTGTGACCATTGAAACAAAATCTTCTACGTTCGTGCTGATTGTGCGTAATGCAAGCCCTTCAAGAACCATCGGTAAATTTGTTCCTGCTAACACTTCAACATTTTGATAATTACTTGCGACAGTCATTGAAATTCTAAACGGTGTACCCCCTAAAAGATCAGTTAAAATGACCACTGCTGGACACGTCTCCAGCATAGAGTCAACGGCTTTACGAATGTTTGACTCTAATACATCAAGCCCTGTATCATTGAAAAAAGGGACCGCCTGAACATTTGCTTGCTCTCCTGCAATCATACTAACTGATTGATGCATTCCAGTTGAAAATACCCCATGTCCCGTTAAAATAAGACCTATCATTTATTCTTTCTCCCCTAACTATTTACTGAGCTTACTATTTAATTGGATAAGCAGAACTTATTCCTCAAAGAGTGTAACAATTCTTGTAACAATTGAGTATGCTTTCCCATGATTTTGGACGATGATTTCTATTTAAGAACATGTCCCTATACAGATACAAGGCGTCCCAACTTAAATATGCTTTTGAAAAAATGCTCGATTACAACCGTTAACCCAAATGAGCCAACAAATGTACCCATATACAACACAAGAATAACCAAGCTGACTGGTTGATTGGTTAAAAACGGATGGACCAGTTTCAAGACCACTTGAAAAACAAAAACATTCGCTAAATAACTGCGATACGCATAAGTGGCTATCCATTTAACCATTGGTAAAAGACGAATCTTTTTGGCTATTCCTTGTGTTCCCAAATAAAAAACCAACCCGATAATCAGTAAACTATAGGCACTTTGAAGAAGATCCAAATAAGGTAGATCGTTCGGTGTCATCTGTGTTCCATCAAATAAATTCCCTTGGACTGCCTGCCAAAAAATAAACAGAAACAACAGAAATAGCACCACTCTCGTCTTTTTCAAGAAAGTAAAAATTGCCCCTTGATACTTCGCTGCGATGACCCCGAAAATACCATAAATGAGATAACTAAGCCCTGAACGATCTATTAAGTACCAAAGAGAAGTTTCTGCATATGGAAAAATCATTTTCTGGTACCAGAAGCACCAAAGGATATGCGCACCGATTGTAAAAAAGACAATTGGTAAAATCACTTTTTTGTTTTTTGTAATTCTGGTTGCCAACCAAATAAAATACGGCATAAATAATTGGAATTGCAACATCATTACGGCATACCATAGATGTGCCGCGCCATCACCACTGAGAACTTTTCCTAGAAATCCTAGGGGCCTTTCATAGGGCATTCGTTGTTGTAAACTAGGAAAAGCATATAGATAGAGACTGGACCATACCACATAAGGAAGCACCAATTCATAAAATTTTTCCTTTAAAAATTCAAGATACGATTCAGCTTGACTCTTTAACACCATGTTGTAAATAATTGCAAAAATAAACATGGGTGCCGAATATTTAGACATTCGGTAAAAACTACCGATTGAATTCATTGCTTCCGTTTGCGGAGAATGTATCAACACGTATGATAAAACCGTTTGTAAAATAACTGATGCTACAGCGAAAACTTTAAAAAAATCGCTGATATTCAGATTTATTGGTTGTTCTTTACTCATGTACGTCCTCTTTCTTTCAATAATTTAGCGTGTAAGTAAGCGCTCAGATTAAGAACTTACTCACACGCTATTCACGCTTCTTTGATTTACATTGCTAGCGATTCATAATTGGCTAACAAGATGCCGCGTTCTTCAATCGCTTCTTTGACTTCTTGAGACGTTAATATTTCCACTTCACGAATTCGAGGCATACAATACCCTGATTGCTTTTGTAAAATAGTATCGATAAACGCAGGATGACAATTGATTTCAAAGACCTCTCCTTCACTACAAACAACCATATCAAGCAATTGCAAGATGGTTTCAGTTGAAATCACCTTGTCATAAAATTGGTACAACATTTCATCTGGCGTGCGAACATCCTGATATAACTCTAAATAGTCTTTTGTTTCAATACTTCTTGAAGCGTTACGTAAAGGTAATTGATATTTGCGAGCAAGTGCCAAAGCCACACCTAATAACTTTTCATTTTTTCCATGAACGTTATGATGAGAATCAATATGATCAGGGCGTCTGCCACTTTTCATAAATGAAATAATTTGAGCATCCCATTCGTTATAAACCTCTTCTAAATTGACTTTTTCTTCAAAAATCGATTGATGCCAAAAATAACCAGCTTCATCTACTAAGGAAGGAACCATTTCTCGAGGTAAAATAGGTTTTGCTTGGTTCAATGTCAATGTTAAATGGACACCGATAGCTAAAGTCGGCGCACTGATTCGAGCACTCTCCATGGCCTCTAAAAAATAAGGAGAAGTTGGTAATGCAGTTGTTGAAGTAACCACACCACGTTTGTGTGCTTCAATGATTCCTTGCGTTACCGCTGGCGTGTAACCAAAATCATCAGCGTTGATAATTAATTTTTTATTGCTCATTTTTCCCCACTCTCTCTTCTGTTTCATGAATTTTTAGTTGTTTCTCTAATTGATTGTAGCTAAGTAGCGCCGTTTTTTATAGCTAGTTTTCTGATTGAGTGCTATAATCTACAAATAAGACCATGTCCCTAAAAAAGGACATTACGTTCACAAATGACAGGAGGGATCAGCATGCTGTTTTTAACCTATGATCCACAATTAAATCCAACAGAATTAGAGATTTACAAGTATATTAGCCACAATATTGAAAAAGTTCCTTATATGACAATTCGAGAATTAGCAGATGAAATTCATTTCAGTAAAACGGCAATCTGGCGTTTTTGTCAAAAATTCGAGTGTGAAGGCTATACAGATTTTAAATTTAAATTGAAGAATTATCTAAGCGAACGAAAAAAAACAGCCCAACCAAAATCTTTAGATGAAACAATGCTGATTCATTTTTTGCAACGCTCATCAGAAGAATTATTAGAAGGACGGATTGTTCAAGCTGCGGAATTACTGGCAAAAAAAGAATTTGTTCTTTTTATTGGCGAAGGAACGTCCAAAGTCCTAGCTGAATTTGGTGAAATTTATTTTTCCAGTATCTATAATTTATCTGCTTCTGTATCACACCTTTTTTCCCATCCCGTTAGCAAATTATCCGAAGAAACGGCTAAAAAAGTGGGCGTTATCGCCTTATCAGTTTCGGGTGAAACACAAAAAGTTCGGCAAAATATTGATTATTTTATCGAAATGGGGATTGATGTAATTGCCATTACAAATAGTGAAAAAAGCACGATTGCTCAACTTTCAACAGTCACAATCCCCTACTATATAACAACCGAGAAAAGTTCCATTGCAGACGTGACGTCCCAACTACCTGCACTATTCTTAATAGAAAAGTTGGCGAAAACTGTTTCAACGATGTTAAATGAGTGTCCATAATCACTGCAAAAAAAGGAAGGAACTAGCCATTCGTTTTGCTAGTTCCTTCCTTTTTAATTCTTCTATACTTATTTATACTGACACGTTTCTAAATGATCATTCACCAATCCCGCCGCCTGTAAAAAGGAATAGACTGTCGTGGCACCTAAAAATTTAAATCCTCGTTTTTTTAACGCTCGACTAATCTGTTGCGATAATTCCGTGGAGGCTGGAACCTCTTCTGGGTGCTGCCAGTGATTAACGATTGGTTGCTGATCGACAAAGTTCCAGAGGTAGCGATCAAAGGAGCCAAATTCTGCCTGAACTTCTTGAAAAACTTGCGCATTCGTGATGGTCGCTTGAATTTTTAAACGATGACGAATCACACCAGGATTTGCTAGTAAAGCTAAAATTTTTTCCTCATCATATCGCGCAATTTTCCGATAATCAAACGCATCATAAGCTGCTCTAAGCGTTTCTCGTTTATTCAAAATAATCGCCCAGCTTAAGCCTGCTTGCATACTTTCCAAGGTCAATAACTCAAATAACTGTTGCTCTTCATGAACTGGACGTCCCCATTCATCATCATGATAGGCTTGCATCTCTTCAGTTGTATCCGTTGCCCAAGTACATCGCTCCATTGTCCTGCCTCCTTTTATTTGCTAAAAAAGATGCGAACAAAGGGTACTGCCTGTTGTTCCACACCTTTTCTTATTCCTAATAAAATGCCCAGAAGTTTAACGCTTCATTCATCACTTCTTCGGCTGTAAATGTCCGTTTTGAATGGCCCTTTTCTTCTGAATCGTTTGGATCATTAATCCAGAAATCGCCTTTTTCATCCACACCACTCATCACCATAATGTGGCCAGTTGTAGTGAAATAGCCCGGTTTTACAGAAATAATGACTGGATGACCTTCCTTCAAGAAAGCTGCCACTGTTTCAATATCCCCAATTTCTTGACAGTTATAGCCTTTCATTTCAGCATATGCACTAAAAATAGACCACGCCGTCCCTTGTCCTTCCATAAAGAAGTCATTTTTTGCCCAAGCTAACACATCCAGAGGGGTAACTTCTTGGTGATCCATGTATGAACCAACCATTGCAAGCGACACAATCGCACAGCCATTAATTTCGATTGTATTCGGCTTATCCACATTGCCAAATCCGTATGCGGTGTCTTTCCATTTAGCATCTGTCTGCAATTCTAACGGCAAATCCAGATGTCCATTATATTGCTTCTTTTCAATTTCTTGATTGACCTGTTGTCCATAGCTTAAAGGTTTGACTTTTTTCTCAATTTTAACTGGTGCTGGTTCTTTTGTTTTACTTGATTCAGCACTAGCTTTGACATATGAATCATCAAACCAACTTGAAAACCCACCTGATTTCATCGGCGAAAACTGCGCTAACAACCCGCCAAAGCCAAACGATACCAACAACACCGTGAGAACTTTTTTTTGGTAACCTGATGGTTTTTTTGACATACTATTCATCCTTTTCTATCTATTGACTACATCCGATAATCTTATGTATTTCTTATACGCTCACACATTATACTACTTTCTTTTTCGAAAAACAGAAACGTTGGTAAATTCTCATAATTATTGAAGGCGAACATATTTTCTTGAATTTTATCACAAAATTAGGTAAAATACAGGTAATTAGTCATTTGAGTTTTATTCTATTTTATTCGTAAAGGAGGCAGAAGAATGGATCAACATAAAGCTACCATCAAGAGCATTTCTAAACTGATTACGCTCTCTTCCCAACATTTCTTTTCGGCATTTTTAGAAGATTCTCAAGATCAAAAGAATAAAGAAAAGGAACGCAGTGCGCTTTTACAAGAGCTCCAAGTCGCTGCCGCCCAAAAATCCTTAGTGGTCTTACAATTGAAAGAAGTCCCTACAGCGCATAAATTCGAAACGGTGATCGGCTGGATTGTCTCAAAAAATATTTCGGACAATATCGTCGTTCGTTTACAAACGGATGAACAACAGTTGCGCATGATTCCTGTTGCTTCTGTCATGAAAGTCAGCACGTTAGCCAATCGTCACCAACGTCAAATTCACTAGAATATTGAAGTCTTTATAAAATAAATGGAAACCACCAACCCTGGCGATTGCAGGTTGGTGGTTTCTTTTATTTATGACTTTAGTCAAAATCCCATGAAACTTCTGACTTAGGACTCAACTTATTTCTTAGGAACAAATAATTGCGGTGCTACTTTTGCCAATAAGCCTAGAACTAGACTTACATACAAACAATTGACGACAGTACTTGTACCGTTTAGAACAAAGGAATAGAGATATGGGCTCATCCCTTCTGGTGCATACATGCCCCAAACCAATACACCCGCCCAAAAATGCCAAAACCAGCGGGCGAAGACTGCGACAACACTTCCTAAAATAATCGTACGAATGGCTGATTTTAAACGATTCGCTTGAAAATACAGTTGAATTTTTCTAGCGAATACGCCACCCATTCCTCCAAACGCAAAAGCAAAGGGATATTCAAAAATAATCTGTGGAACGGACAAGAAATTTTTCATGGCTGTACCGAGAATAATATTTAACATGCCCCAAACAAAGCCTGCTGCAACTCCAGGAAGCAACCCACGACGAAACGAATAAAGAACTAATGGGACCATTCCCAACGATAGGTCCAAGCCACTATTGGCAAATTCAATCGGTAAAAAAGAGAGGGCCATTGCCATTGCTGCGACGACTGTTCCTTCTACCCAAATACGTAAATCCATTTTTCTAGCCAAACAAATTTCCTCCTATGTTCTGACGCTCTCAACCACTAATACATCGTTATTTTACCATAGGGACTTTAGAAAAACACGTTTGTCGAACAAGCAAAAAAATAGCTGATCAGCATTTAAGGGAATCAACTCCTACTCAAACGCATGCCAGCTACTGTTTATCCATTAATCGTCCCGCTCAGTTGTCAAAATTTTACCAGAATGAGCATCGATTTTTACCTCTATTTTTTGTTGGCCCTCTTTCACTTTCACTTCCCAATAGGTGATTCCTAATTCTTTCTCTAACTTCCAATCTGTTGCCTGGCCGACTTTCGCTTCTTTTTCAGCCAAGGTTGTGGCTTGTTCTCTGGAAATGATCTTTGTTAAATCAAGTGCCTCTTCTTGCATTTTAACGCCATTTTGTTCATCGGCATCCAAGGTTTCGACTTTTTCTTTTGTGAATTCGCCTGTTTCTGCGTTCACTTCAACTTGATATTCTTTTTGCTGATCCACGCCTTCTATTTCATAAAAATAACGGCCAAAATCTGTATCTAACTGCAGACTTGTTATTTTAGCTTCTGGATATTTTTTCTCAAATGCTGTCGTTACTTTTTCTAAAGAGACAGCTACCGCGCTTGTCTTCTCTGATGTCGTCGTTGCTTCTTGTTGTACGGATGAACTTATTTCACTAGTTGATATTGCTGTTTCTTTTTGTTCATTTGTTGATGAAACAGCAGTAGGCGTTTTGGGTGTACAGCCAGCTACCAAAAAGAGTGCCAAGCCAGTCAGAGCGCCATAGAGTATTTTTTTCATTAAACAACCTTCTTTCCTTTTTATCATTTTATTATACTTGATTTCTCATTCAAATCATAGCTACAAAAAGAGCCCTACTTTAGTTGATAAAGTTAGAGCTCTCTCAGCCTTCATGGGCTAACATAAAAATTTCACCGAAATCATTCTCTTGTTCAATGTGCCAAATGCGTTTTTCACTATTATAGACAAGCGTTGCCAAAATTTCTTCTTTTTGGTATGACGTATTTTTCATCTTGCTAAGTGAATCTTCCACCAAGTAAATAGGAATCCGATATTCTTCTTTATCCACTTCTGTTTGTTGGAAGCAAAAAATAACACCTTCTTGCAAGATACCTTTCATATTTTTAAGTAATTCAGGACTTAATTTTTCGACAGGCGTATTTCGTTTAAAGAAGGCCTTTTTCTGATTCACTTTCTCTAAAACAACACGTGTAATTTTATCAGCAAAGATTCGATAAAATTCATCAATATAACGATAATAGACACGCGTCATCTGATCTGCAAATTCAAAAAAGACAAAATCATTTTGTAGCTTATAAAAGAAAGGCGAATGCAAACTATTCTTCATGTGTCCAAAATAAAGAAGTTCCGAAATTTCTAATGGCGTTAGCTCTTTTAGCATCGTCACATCGGAAAAGTCAATCCATTTAATTTCTTCAGTCATCCAACGACGTTGTAGCGATTGAAAATAGCGATTGACGCTTTCTTCTCCACGAATAATTTTCAAACCTGAATGCATATCGTATTCGCCAGCTTCGGCAGAAGGATCTAATAATAGTAAGTTCTGTGGATGATGCACAATTGAACGAACAAAATCGGAATGGGTAATTCCTTTAGATAAAACCGCATTGCTGGTTACATCTATATGTACATAAATTAAATCAAGCAAATTCCCATCTCCCCTCTACTAGCCTCCTTACCATTTTACAATATTTTCAAAAGAAAAGCTTGTTTCTTTTACTTTAAAATTCCATTACAAAATGAGGATTTTTTTGAAAAATCAATCGATTCAGTTGTTTTTTATTAAATCAAGGTCCGGTCTGCTTACCTATTCCCCAAAGAAAATAAATAGGTTTTTCAAATAAATTGTGGTAAACTTGATACATTAAAAGGAGGGAGAATATGCGCCCAAAAGAGAAAAAAAGAGGAAAAAATTGGTTAATCAACAGCTTATTAGTTTTACTATTTATCATTGGCTTGGCCTTAATTTTTAACAATCAGATACGCAGTTGGGTGGTTCAACAAAATAGCCGCTCGTACGCCGTTAGCAAGTTGAAACCAGCTGATGTGAAGAAAAATATGGCTCGTGAAACAACGTTTGACTTTGATTCAGTTGAGTCCTTGAGCACAGAAGCGGTGATGAAAGCCCAATTTGAAAACAAAAACTTACCTGTGATTGGTGCCATTGCGATACCAAGTGTCGAAATTAATTTGCCCATTTTTAAAGGATTGTCAAATGTCGCTTTATTAACTGGTGCGGGGACCATGAAAGAAGATCAAGTCATGGGGAAAAACAATTATGCCTTGGCTAGTCATCGAACGGAAGATGGTGTTTCCTTATTTTCACCTTTAGAAAGAACCAAAAAAGACGAACTCATTTATATCACTGATTTATCTACTGTTTATACATACAAAATAACTTGTGTAGAAAAAATCGAACCAACTCGTGTTGAGTTAATTGATGACGTTCCTGGTCAAAATATGATTACCTTAATTACCTGTGGCGATTTACAAGCAACGACGCGAATTGCTGTTCAAGGAACATTAGCAGCAACGACGCCTATTAAAGACGCCAACGACGATATGTTGAAGGCTTTCCAATTGGAGCAAAAAACCTTAGCCGATTGGGTGGCTTAATAAAAAAATCCTTGAAAAGTTTTGACACTTTTCAAGGATTTTTTGCTTTATTTCATCGCTTGACGTTCTTGCTGTTTCAGACGAGCAAAACCATAACGGATACCTGCAAACAATAAAACTAACGGAGATAAGAAGACAGAGATCATTAACCATTCACTTGTATACATACTACTAAAAGATAAATGATACGTGACAGCATACACTAGCGGCAGACTCATTATCAACAATAAATAATACAAACTCAATTCAAAAACATAGGATAAATAACTACTGTTCATCTTACTTCCCTCCTGTCTCTTTTTCCCTGAACAATTTGTTAACACTATTGTACCAAGGGGAAACAGAAAGTACTATCGGACTATAGTCCTAATCTTTCAGCTGTGCTTTTATTTTTTTCAACCATTCTGAGGTACCTGCTTCCACTAAGCGGTAAGTTTCCTCAAAATCACCAGTATAATAAGGATCAGGTACGTCCATGGTTTCTTTACCAGCCACAACTTCCATAAATAAATGAATCCGCCGTTGCTCTTCTTGAGGAGCTAATGCTTTTAAATCTGCCACATTATTCGCATCCATCCCAATGATATAGTCATATTTTTTAAAATCACTTGGCTGGATTTGTGTTGCCCGCATTCCTTGATAGGAAATTCCTTGTTGCTCCAAAATTTTTCTGGTTCCCTTATGTGGCTGACTGCCAACTTCCCAGTGACTAGTAGCTGCTGAAAATACTTGAATAGTCGATTCTAAACCAGCTTGTTGGACTTTCTGACGAAAAATCGCTTCTGCCATTGGCGAGCGACAAATATTGCCTAAACAAACAAATAACACAGTTACCACAACGTTTCACTCCTTCATAAAACTTTTTATCCTTCACACATTACTCATTGGCTTCTTGTTCATACAAATGATAAGCCATAAATTCTGTATCTTTCGCTAAACGGAATAATTGCGTCGCCATTTCCAAAGGAGTCTGAGGATATTCCTCAAGAATCCATTTCGTTAAGACGCCGCTACATCCATAAGAAAAGAAATTCGCATAAAATTGTTTGTCTTTATCTGTTAAATGGTTCTCAACATCGACTTGTTCAAATAATGAAATAAATAAGCGATTGGTCGAAGCGGAAAAAACATTAAGAAGAACTTCTGAATCTGAGGTCACTGTTGTATAGTAAAAATGACTCTTCTCTTTAATCGCTTTTAATAACTTCAGGGCTTGTTCCTCCCAGTTTTCCAAACAAATATCTGTTTCCAAGTAAATCAATGCATCGTGACGATAAATCCAACGTAATAAATCATATTTATCTGTAAAGTGATAATAAAATGTTTGGCGATTCAAGCCCACTTTTTTGGTAATATCTTGGACACTTATTTTACGAAAATCCTTTTGTTCACATAATTCTATTAAAGCTGAAGCGATTGCTTGTTTTGTATCGTGCGTTCCGCTCATGCTGATTCCTCCGCTCCTAATATGTATATACCTCTATAATTGCAAAAAAATGGCCAGATTACAATATTTTCAGATACATTTTATGCATATATTTAAAATTAAATGAATAAAAAAAGCGGCAACTAACGTTTTTTGTTAGCTCTATACTTTCTGAAAGATGGGACAAAAGTAAGAAATAAGTTGAAATTCTCCCAAAATAAAAAAACACCCAGTCCTTCAATCTTAGCATGTTCCATACAAAGAAATTGATGCGAACGAAACGGCGTTTAGTGTATCATGATGCAACATCAACTCGTTCCTCGTTGTGTTTTATGACAATTTTCGGAAACTCCTTCTTATTGGCTTTCTCATGTGAACACTCGTCGCAGTTTAGCCTTTGAGAGTGCCGAACAGTACCTACTTGGTTCTCAGAGCTAAGCCCTTTTATATCAGCTTCGTTCTTTTTACTTGATTTTAGGGTACACAAAAAGCACTCATCCCTGTATTAAATTAAATCAGAAAGGAAGTGAGTGCTTTATGTTTAAAAATTATACCATCAACCAAATAACTTTACCAATGTCTAGAAGTGTGGGGCCGAAGAACCACTAGGGTAATCCCTCAAAATGATGTTAAAATTATTCTATATGTTGATAGGCAGTGTTTTTTTCAGGTACTAAATGCTGGCTTGAATTTGAAGCTCAAAATTGAGCAGTAATGCCAAAACAAACCAAGTAATACCGAGAATTAATAAGAACCAACTATACCCCGTTTGAGCAAGCATCGATTGCTTCGTTCTCGCGTTATGAACAAATGAGATATTTTTCAATAATAAGATTAAAAAAAAGATGAAACAAATGAGACCATTGCCAATACTAAGCCAAAGCCAAATCATAGTATTCACGTTTTCGTTTCCTTCTTCTCTATGGACCAGTTACTAAATTCCAAGTAACAATCCCTTGATAATTTTCGTTAACTTTCCCTTGATTGGCTGGCACTTCTAATTTTATGTCAGAAAAATCAAAGTCTAGTTGAAAAATATCACTTCCTGTAAACTGTTTATTGGCAATGACGTTTGTAGCTGTACCATCTGCTACTAAAGTCAAATTGGCTGTTGTCCCTACTTTATTCATGGTTTCCACTGATTGGTTGTAGCTCTCAATCTCTAAAACATTAGCTGTTCCTAATAATAAACGAGTATTATTCGATAGTTGATTATTTGCTGATATTGGTTGAGAAAATTGTGCCGTTAAAGACCAATCAGGTTGACTTTTTTTCAATCTTAGATATGGATTACGCGTGCCATTTGCATAATAATCGTCTGCTTTTTTCAGTCCATATTGCTGTGTGCTGGTACTAATAGCAGCTGACCCAAAGTCAAATTCTGGCGTACTAATGAAGCCTTCCTCCGTTGGTGTCGGTGTAATGATTTGATCTTCCCCTTGAATACGGACAAAGTTACTTGCTGTCACAGCAGTAAAGTTTCCTGTGGCTGTCATTTCAGCAGTTAAAACTTGGTTTGGATTTCCCGTAATTTTCTCAGTAGATAATTGAATGGTTGCTTCACCTTTTGCAGGAATTTCAATATCTAAATCCACGCCAGCTTGCCATTGTTCTGCTGTCACAGAAATATTTTTATATGACCCATCATTAACTTTTACACTTAATTGGCTTGGATACAAAATCCCTGAATCCCAGTTTGCTGTTGGCGCTAACTTAATATTTGTTAGAGTAGCTTCACTTGTATTTGTTAATTTTGTTGTCCAATCCATTGAATTACCATTATCAATAACTTCATACAAGCGGTCAACTGTTAATGTTGCAGTAGGTTGAACCTCTTCATAGACAACTGTCAAATCGTCTTTATTATTATACGTAATTGCATAGCTTGGGGTTTTGGTCGTTTCTAAATTTGTTTGATCCGTCCCTTTGTACCAACCTTTGAACTTATAAGTTTTTCCGCCAGAAGTGTATAAATCTGGTAAAGCTTTATCGCTAGTGTACACAAAGTTATCAGTATCTATCACTGTTTTCTTTCCTTGGGTAAAACCAGTTGGTGGCATAATTTTAGTACCAGAAGCATCTACAAAATTTTCGGTTACTCTGCGGTTTTCTAAATAATAGTAAATCGTACCTGATGGTGAAGATAAATTATAATTTTCTCCCGCTATTCCTGAGTAAATACCCATTGCGTATGATGTTTTAGTGGTATCCCATGACCAATAATTACGACGTGTACCAAAAACAATGCCGTTAGTGGATAAGTAGTAACTCTCTGTTCCTGGTGTTGTAGAAATCACCTGAGTATTTTCAATATTTTGACGAACTGCGTTTGGCACAGGATATTTTGTCTTATCGCCAGTGTAAGTTGCAGTTGGCGTAATCGCCATGAGTCGGTAGTATCTAGGAATTGTATGATTTACATAGCGAGTACCATATGTTTTAACAGACATATCTGGTAATTCATAAGACTTTCCAGGAATCGTTAATTTTTTTAATTTAGTCTCCGCAACATCTGTTCCATAAACTTTTGATAAAACAGTAGCTTGTGTTTCATCATTTTCACCTAGCTCAGCTTCTACTGTAAAATCTGCTGGATTAAGTAAATTACCTGCTTCGTCTACATAGCCAAATTGGATTTCTTTTGTTGGAAATGTGTATGTTTTAGTTACTGCCTCTTCGTAAACTACTGTTAAGTCATCTTGATCATTATACGTGACTGCATAGCTTGGTTTTGGAGTTGTTTCCATTTTTGTTTGATTGGTGCCTTTGTACCATCCTTTAAAGACATAATTTTTACCATCTGCTGCATATGTTTCTGGCAATGTTCTACTTTCTGTGAAGATAAAATTATTGTCTGTGATTGGTACTTTCTGATTTTGAGTGAAGCCAGTTGGCGGCGTAATTGCCGTACCCTTTTCATCGATAAATTTTTCAGTGATTTGTTTCCAGTTATCTGATTCTGAGATGGAAGAAGTAGTTTCTGATTGTTGTGTTGTATTCTCTTGACTGTCTTCTTTTAAGATTTTTTGTGCTTCAGAATCGTTTTCTTTAATTGCTTGTAAATCTTTTGATTCTTCTTTTCCCCCTGTTTCTGTCGTCCCTGTATTTGTTGCCGGTTCTACTGCTGTCCCATCCGTCTGATTACTTTCGCTTGTTAATGTTTCTGCAGTTGCCGTGATGCCTATTAATGAATTCACTAATAATGAACAACAGATTCCTAATGTTGCCAATTGTTTCAATTTATTTTGTTTCATTTTGTTGACCTCGCTTCTTTTTCCACAAATGAATCCCACTATAAACAAGTACAATACTCCCTAAAAGATAATACCAATTATTCATTATTTCCCCTGTTTTTGGTAAATGTTGATTATCGGTCTCTATGTTTGCCTGATTTTTAGGAGGAATCGTTAGTTCCTCTCGTCCCTCACGTTGAGGATTCTCTTTTACCCCTTGTCCTTGTTCACTTTTATAAAAGGTGATTCCGACATCCGTCGAACCAACTGATTCTGCTAAAACAGATTTAGGAACAATACTCATCGCTAACAAGCTACACCCAATGCAAAATGACATAAGCACTCGCTTATATAATTGCTTCTTATTTTTTTGTTTCATCGCGCTCTCCTTTTGACTCTTCGTTTTTTTCTTCTATTAATCTAATTGTTTTAGCAACAGATACTGATTAAATGACATTTTTATCGCTAAAATGATTGCAATCACTGTGATAGCCAATAAACCATAAAAAGTCGGTATCCACCACTTAGGTAAAACAAGTTTAATACTGGCTTCCTTATTTAATGCTTTCGCTTGCTGATTAGTAATCTTAAATTCTCGTTTAAAGTGCCAACCTTGATTTTCATCCGCTTTCAGTCGAGCTGTTCCTTCAAAAACATATGTGCCTGGCTGGAGATTTTTTTTCCCAAGGTCTATGTTAAAGTTCATAACAGTATTTGGTGCAAAACGAACAATTGATAACACTCGTTTGGCAATTTTTTTAGATTCACCTTTTTTTGTAATTTGCCCTTCTAAAGATACCTCTGGGAAAATAGCTGCGGTTGGATTTTGAATTACCGCTTGAACTGTTTTACTCCCTCGTTCAATTTTGGGTACGACTGTTGTTAATTGAAGAGTTTCTGCTAGATACATCGGTACTTTTTCTGAACTGCGAAGCGTAATCGCCACATTAAATCCATAACGACTTGTCAAACCAGTTACTGTCCTAGCCTCTTCTTTCTCAGAGGCAAGCGTTGCATAAATACCTCCTAAAACCACGCCTTTTAATCCTTTTGAAGGGATTTCCATAAACATTTGTGCTAATACTGTTTGTTTAGCGGGGATCTTCACTTGTTTATTTGGTAAGTAAATGAGTGAAGTTAATGGATTTTCCATGCTTCTATCAGGTTTTGTCTTTAAATCATTGTAAACAATTAAACCATTTACATTGGTGGTTGCATTTGCTATCGCTAAATCAACAGTCAATTCTTCATTTGTCTTATTAATCAAAGCTAGCTCCAACTTTTGTGTTTGACCATTGGTAACGATTAAATCATAATAGGATTGCGTCGCTGCTACTTGATTCTTTGGTAAAATAGGATTCACAGTGAACTTCGTTGTCATATTTTCTTCAGCTTGTACTCTTTGAGCAAAACAAACGCTTCCAATAATAAAAAAAAAGACAGCCATTGTACACCAACAATTTCTCTTCATCATTGTTTCTCTCCTTGGATAACTAAAAAACTAGTTAAGAGAGCTGCTCCTTTTATGCAGCCCTCTTAACGATTTATTTAATGTAACTAGAATCAACCTTTTTATTTTTATAAACCTTTTTTATGCTGAAGGTCCTGAAACAAGTGTCCAATTAATTTTCCCAGTATAGGTACCAGCTTTGATTTGTGAGGCTGGTGTTTGGATAGATAATTTAATATCTGACAATTCTGAATCCCAAGTACCTTGCCCTTGACCTTTGTCTGCATTAGCAATCGTCACTGCATCGCCACCTACAGGAATACTCGTACCTGCAAAAGTCGGTGCTGCCAAATCTGTATCGAAACCTGCTACTTCACGTTCATATGAAGTTCCATTGTATTTTGCATATGCACCTGTTTGCTTAAATTGAATTTCGCCGACTAATGCATCAGAACCATTTTTCATTTCAGCAACATTCGCTGTTACATGCCAACCTTCATTTGTACCACGAACATCACCAACACCGAAACGTTTTACTAAGGTATTCGTTCCTGTTAATGGAGGCGTGGCTGTTTGTTCTGCTTCAATACTTGGGTCAATCGCAATTCCTGCCGTTAAATCAGAACCGATTTGTGTCGCAGCAAAATTAAATGCTCTTGGTACATAAAGTAAATCAAAGCTTGTTAAAGAACCACCTTCATTATCACCATCATTGTTGCCATCCCCTGGGCCATCAGTACCATTGTCACCACCGCCACCACCAGGTAATGTTCCTTCTCTAAATTCAATTTGTGCAGGAGACGTTCCTGTTGTATTTGCGTGTACTGCTGCTGGTGCCACACTCGCGCCTAAAATCGCTGTAGCAGCAAATGCTGTTGCTAACATTCTTTTCTTCATTTTACTAGTTCCCCTTTTAACATTTTTTCAAATAATTATCATGATTGTTTAAAAGTTTCTTTAACAACTTGATAATTTTATTATATTCATTTTTTTTCAACACGTGTTAGCCATTCACACACATTTGACGACCATTCAAACAAAAAGCACCTTTTGTGATAATAAGCAGTTGTTAATAAGCTACTATCATCACAAGTTTTTTAACACAACAATAGTTGCTGCAGAAAATACTGTTATTTTTCAATCATCATTAAATTTTTGAACTCCAATCAGTATATGCTTTTGCTAGTTTATTAATAATCTTTGTACCCAAATACAACGCTTGTCCATCTGCAAAAATAATTGTTTCGTTTTTCTTATCAATTTCATTAATCAGATTAAAATTAATAATGTACGAGCGTAGTTCTTTATAAAAGTTTTTTTCCACCATGATTTTTTTAAGTTCTTTCATGGTCATATGAATCATCTTTTCCCCTGTCAATAGCTTAAATGTAACCCAGTTTCTAACTTCTTTATTTGTTTCTACAAATTTAATTTCCTCTTTGTTAATCCTAATGGTTTGCCCACTTAATTGAAAAATCAAAGGTTCACCATTCTTCTGATAAATGGTCTGCTGAATTTTTTTTAATACTTGTTGTAGATGTTCCCCTAATTGAGGATCGCCTTTTACTAGCATCCCAATCGGCAAAATATTACGGCAAATAATTTCTAGGCTATTTGCTGAATTTGCTGTATAAAAAACAATTTGACACTCAACATTCTTATTTCTTAGTTTCTCTGCCAAATCAATTCCTGTCACAGAGTCATTAAAATCAATATCAAAAAAGAAGACATCTTTTTCACTTAGTTTTTTTTCACTAATCAATTGTTCAAAATTATAAATATCTACTTCCTCATGAAGAACACTCTCTTTGCTACCAAATGTTCGTAGCAATTTTGTTAGTTCTTTTTTATGAAAGTAATTATCCTCTATAATGTAAAAATTTAAATCCACTTGTTTCAACCTTCTTTATACTTATTTATGTAAAGGATAGACCATGAAAACTTGACAGGTGTTCTGTTGAATATCTATCTGTAGATAACCATGTTTCTTTCTACTAAAATATTCTTGGATACTAGCCAAACCGATGCCACGCCCCTCACCTTTAGAAGACCGTCCTTTGTTCAGCGCTTGACGATCTTTCTCAACCACGCCATTGTTTACAACCGTGATTTCTATCCGCTGGTTTTTCTCAACCATGCCCACTGCAATAAAACTATCTTGCACCCCAAAAGTAGCTTCTATACTATTGTCTAAAAGAATGCCCAAATAACGAATCAATCTCAACTCATCTTTTGCAGAAACAATTCTAATAGTTTCTGGAATATGCAGAGTCATACGAGTCGGAGCTTTAATCTGTGCAAGCTTATTTTTTAAGACACCTCTCAACCCTTCCGAATCAACATTTTTCAGTTCATTATAAATATCTGTCTCTTGGAATTTTATCTCTTGAAGGTGTTCAGACATCGCAATATGTATTTTTTTTAAACCTTCCAGATCTCCTTGCTGAATATATTCTTGAATCCCAGCTAACATATTCGTGTAATAGTGTTTAAATTTTTTCATTTCATCATTCATACGTTCTAATTCTGCAGCATAATTAATTGCTTGTTCACTTATCTGACGTTCGCGCAAATAATTTGAAACGTAGGTTCCTAGCCAAGCTGCTAAAAAAGGAATAATAAAATAAAAAGCATTACCGATTAATTGTTGCCACAGTTCATAACGGAAATCATCAAATAGTAAAAACGGCCCAATTTCCAACATACAAATAGTTAAGACAATAATACAAATGCCCGCAATCATATTTTTTTTATTCATAGGTAGTTCAACTAGCTTAGAAATCACATCAAAACGAGTAAACACCTTAGCTAATACCCAAGCTAGCATAAAAGTTAGCCCTGCTACAATGAAACGTTCACTGATTAAATAAACTTGAAAAGCTAGCTTATCCTCATGGACAAACATAGTTATCACATTAACTAAAGAACCATCAAATCGTTCATATACAGACTGACTCACGTTTTGTAATAACAGTGTCAAATTAATAATATAAGCACTTAATAGTAAGTTCTTCTTTAAAAACATTAATGGAATGAGCAAGATAAACACAATAAGAGAGTGAATAAAAGAGGCATTTTCTAAAATCCCTAATTGGTAATGACCCCACATCAATAGTTCGTAAAAAAGTTTAGCAAGTACAATCAATACAACCACTTTTTTCGTTAGTATTGACTTTAAAAATAAAAATATTGGTGAAATTTCTAAAACAAAAATGATAATTGTTATCAAAAATATCATTATACGTAGCATTTGTTTTTCATCATCCTTCAACTAATTATTTAGTTATAAATATCTCCTATAAAAATAACATTAAATTTTAAAACTGAAATTAATTTTAACAGATATTTCTTATTTAATCCACATAACTTTCAATCAATATTGCCATTTTTTGTTTATTTTTTCACCATTTTTTTTCATTATTAATGAGTAAAAAATAATTTAAATAGTAGTAACTAGAAAAAAATCCAGAAGATTTTCTCCTCTGGACTCAATATGATTCTACGATTTCTCTTATCCAACATTATTTGACAAAGAGCCAAATTAAATGAATAAAAAAAGCGGCAACTAACGATTTTTGTTAGTTACCACTCCTTGTTATCAATTATTAATAGGTGACTATTTATCCTGGAAAACGCCATACAACAGCGCGGAATCCTGCTGGTGGTGCTGGTGACCAGTTAGAGTTAGAAGAAACATAACCAGAACCTCCTGGGTTGTTCGCTTCAACGATTTGGACACTTCCACCACTTACACCTGTAACTAAGACAGTATGCACGCCACCAATCCAGCTATCTGGACTATAGGCACTTTCATATTGAACAACATCGCCTGGTTGCACGTTACTCCAGCTAACTTGTGTTGCGCCAGAAGCAACATAGCCACTGTTTGGACCACCATAACCGAAGTTAATACCGCCTGCCGCTAACCAGCGACGAACAGATACTAAACATTCGCCTGGTTGATTCCAACCTGTTGCATAAGAATTACCAACATCTGCTAAAGCTGCATTAATTGCGGCTTGTTTTCCTGAAGTCACGCCACCATTCCCTGGTTTTGCTTCATTACCTTTTTCAGGAGTCGTTGGGTTAGTTACAGGAACTTCTTTTTCTTTTTCAGGTGCTGCTGCTGGTGTTGTTACAACACTTTCTGTTTCAGTACTTGAAGTTGTTGTTTCTTGCGTTGTGGTACTTTCAGTAGTTGTTGATGATTCTACTACTGGTGTTGCGGCTTTTTCTTCAGCGGCTGATGCTGCTGCCTCATTGGCTGCTTTTGTTGCTTTCGCTTGCTCTGCTGCCGCTTTTTGTGCTGCGGCTTGTGCTTGCGCTGCCGCTTGTTCTTCTGCTTTTTTAGCAGCTGCACGTTGGCGTGCTTGTTCTTCTGCTAAACGTTTTTCCGCTTCTTTTTTCTGTTTAATGAAGCTGTCTTTTTTCCCTTGTTCTTCAGAACGTTGTGCTTCTAAATCATTTTTAGCCACTTCTTGTTGAATCTTCAATGTTTTTAATGATTCTGTTTTGTCATTTAATTCTTTTGTTGCTGCTTCTAATTCAGCAATTTGTTTTTCAACATTCTTTGTTTTCTTTTCAACAGTCGCTTTGTCTTCTTTTTGTTGTTCTAGTAATTCATTGTTGGCGCTCATCATTGTTGAGACCGCTTGAACGCGACCAATTGCATCTGCTACTGAATCTGCATCTAAGACAGCATCAATAATTGAATCACTTTGACCATTCACTTGGACATCGCGTGCTTGTTTTGTCATTTGTACTTCACGTTTTTGAATACGGACATTCAAATCAGAAATTTCACTATATAATTTAGATACTTCTGATGATAGCTTGTTCTTTTTAGCTGTTAATGTATCGATTTGTTTGGCCGTTTCAACCATATCATTTTCAATAGCGGCAACTTTTGCTTCTGCATCTGACATTTGGCTAGTTAACGCATTAATTTTTTGATCTTGTTGTTGAATCTTTGTATCGTATTCATCTGCAAATGCTGCGGATGGTAACGCTACGCTTGTTAAGGTAATGGAACATACCATTAGAGCCGATAATACACTTTTCTTCAATCTGTTGTCCTCCGAAAATCCTTTTTTGTTAAGCTTTTTTATTATTTATTAAAATTTGAATAAATTTCTCTTTTTCAACGATAGAGCAATTGTAGCATAGCTGTATGTCACTGAGATAATATGGATGTTACAGTAATATTTCAATTTTCTTCTTGTAAATGACAAAAAAAAGCTTCACTTTTTTCACAACTTTCTTCATGGCTCCAGGGTAATCTTCTCATTGTTTTGTTATTTAAAGAAAATAAAAAAAGCGAAAAATGCTAACAAATGAGCATTTTTCGCAAACGAACAAAATTTTCAATTTTTATTTTACGGAAAACAGTTTTTTCAGTGGATAAGATAAAATAACATACCACACCATGTTCAATAGCAATGTAGGGCCCAACACACGTGTAATAAATAAAATTGGGCTGACATCCGCTAAATGAAAGGCCACTTGAATCAGTACCGCAATCAGTTCATACAACGTGGTAAAAATAACGATCCCAAAAAAACCAGTTAGTAAATTTGTTTGAATTACTTCTTTAAATGTATACATCAACATAACCGAAAGCGTCAGTGCGACTGTATAAATCCCGATAATGCCAATGTAGTAGCTATCGCAAATAAAGCCTAAAATTAACGAAGTAATTAATAAATAACGTTTAGAAAAATTAGGAACGGCAAACATAAACGCAAGTAATAGCAGATGAGAACTGGCGAAGTAAACATTACTTGTCCACGTTTCAAAAGACTTTGTTAAATGAGCGTCAATTAACATTAAGAAAAACAAGAGGATAGGTGTGACGTATTTTAAATACTCTTTCCGAATCATTCGCTTTCCCCTGCCGATCTTTTCACGACCGTCACAACGGAGATACCATAGACATCCGCATAAGGTTTCACATAGACTTCACGATCTAAACCAAAACTATCTGGTTTCACTTTAATAACTGTTCCTACCGCTAAATCGGCTGGTGAATTACCCCCTAAGCCAGAAGTCTGAACGACATCGCCTTCTTTCAGCGTGGCATCGCCAGTTA
This sequence comes from Enterococcus sp. DIV2453a, assembly GCF_050533535.1. Taxonomy (NCBI): domain Bacteria; kingdom Bacillati; phylum Bacillota; class Bacilli; order Lactobacillales; family Enterococcaceae; genus Enterococcus; species Enterococcus sp. DIV2453a. The sequence goes on from NZ_CP172899.1 coordinate 2,530,564, forward strand.
ATTGTGACACAATTAATGCATTTGTCTTATTGTCGTAATTTTTAAGTAAACCAAACGATTCGCCATTTGCGGAAGTTACTCGCACAGGGAAATGGTTCGAGTTGACATTTTTAGACGTTAGTAGTTCCACTTTTGCAGTCGTTGCATTGACTTCAATAACACGCCCCACTAACCCTTTTTGCGCCATGACCGCCATGCCCGCTTCAATGCCATCATTGGTTCCTTTATCGATAATTAATAAGTCTTGCCAAGTATCAGGCGAACGCGTAATGACATTCGCAGTTACTTTTTCATAGTTGGCCAACGTTTCGTTCAGATTCAATTCTTGTTTTAAACTATCAATTTCGCGTTTATAGTTATTGTTTTGGACAGCTAATTCATTATAGCTATCAATTTTTTCTTTTAGACGTTCATTTTCTTTAAACGTGTTAATTAAATTGCCCATTGAAGACAAGCCGTTTTCCACCACACGAGCTGGAAAAGAAATCACACGATCCACCATACTAACGCTATTGTTGACACCACCTTGAACGACATTGGTTTTGCCTTTTTCAGAACGTTGCGCAGCAGTTAAACTAATAATGGTTACTAAAATAATGACTAAAATTAAGGTAATGATTATATTTTTATTTGGATTAAATTTTTTCACAAAGACACCCCAGATATTCTTCAGACTGATAGTATTAATTTTACCACTAATTGACTATAAACAAAAGAGTTGGCGATCGTCTTTAGCTTTTTTTATCATTTCTTTTTTAGGGCTTGTTTTCAACGAAAAAACCAACGAAAAGAAAGGAAACTTCCTTGGTTTTCGTTGGTTTAAAAAGAAATTATTTTTCTTTGTTTTCTTCGTTTAATAATGCTTTTCTTGAAACGTTGACACGGCCTTGTTTGTCAATTTCAGTTACTTTGACAAGGACTTCGTCGCCTAATTTCACGACATCTTCAACGTTGTTCACACGTTCGTTTGCTAATTGAGAAATATGGATCAAGCCATCTTTGCCTTTAATTAGGTTAACAAACGCACCAAATTTTTCAATGCGGACAACTTTTGCTAAGTAAACTTGACCGACTTCAACTTCTTTGGTTAATTCTTCAATAATCTTGATGGCTTTTTTAATCATTTCAGCATCTGATGAAGCAATACTTACGTTACCGTCTTGATCGATATCAATCTTAACACCAGTTTCATCAATGATGCTGTTGATTGTTTCGCCACCTTTACCAATGACATCTTTAATTTTCGCTGGTTTAATTTGAATCATTTCAATTTTCGGTGCATATTGACTTAATTCTTCACGAGGGGCAGCAATCGTTGTTGTTAATTCTTCTAGAATTTCCATCCGTGCTTTCTTCGCTTGGTCTAATGCTTCCGTTAAAATTTGTTCTGTAATTCCTTGGATTTTGATGTCCATTTGTAAAGCAGTGATTCCGTCTTTCGTTCCCGCTACTTTAAAGTCCATATCGCCAAGGTGGTCTTCTAAACCTTGAATATCTGTTAAGATTGTATAGTTTTCACCATCACTAACAAGACCCATTGCAATACCTGCAACTGGCGCTTTAATTGGCACACCCGCATCCATTAATGCTAATGTTCCCGCGCAAATACTTGCTTGTGAAGAAGAACCATTTGATTCTAACACTTCTGCTACTAAGCGGATTGTGTAAGGGAAGTCTTCTTCTGATGGAATAATTTGTGCTAAGGCACGTTCACCTAACGCACCGTGACCGATTTCACGACGACCTGGTGAGCCCGCGCGTCCTGTTGAACCAACAGAGAATTGCGGGAAGTTATAATGATGGATGAAACGTTTGCTATCTTGGACACCCAACCCATCGATAATTTGATGTTCCCCTAAAGGCGCTAATGTACAAACGGATAAAGCTTGTGTTTGACCCCGAGTAAATAAGCCAGAACCATGCACACGTGGTAAAATACTTACTTCTGATGATAAATGACGAATTTCGTCTAATTTACGGCCATCCGGGCGAATCTTATCGATCGTGATTAACTCACGTACGACATCTTTTTCAAGATCTTCCGCAATTTGTTTCACTTCTTTTAGTAATTGTGCTTCTTCTTCGTGTTCCGCAAATTTTTCAGCGTAAACTTCTTTGACTGTATCTTTTACTTTGTCAATTTCAACTTCACGTGCTAATTTTTCTTCCGTCATTACGGCTGTTTTCATTGTATTGTAGTACGCATCAAAAATTTCTTTTTTAAGATCAGCGTCCACTTGTAATAAGTCCACGTCCATCTTTGGTTTACCTACAGCGGCAACGATTTCTTCTTGGAACGCCACTAGTTCTTTAATGGCATCAAAACCGAAAAGTAAGGCACCTAACATATCTTCTTCTGATACTTCTTTGGCACCACTTTCAACCATATTGATGGCTTCTTTTGTTCCAGCAACAGTTAATTCAATATCTGTTTGTTCCGCTTGTTCTACCGTTGGATTTAAAACATATTCGCCATTAATACGACCAACGTCAACACCAGCAATTGGTCCATCAAACGGAATATCTGAAATTGCTAACGCTAAGGAAGACCCAAACATTGCAGCCATTTCTGGTGTACAATCTTGATCAACACTCATAACGATGTTCGTGATTTGGACTTCGTTACGGAAGCCTTCTGAGAACATTGGACGAATAGGACGGTCGATTAAACGAGCGGTTAATGTCGCACGTTCACTTGGACGACCTTCACGTTTAATGAAGCCGCCAGGAATTTTTCCTACCGCATACATTTTTTCTTCATAGTTTACAGTTAATGGGAAAAAGTCTACATCTTTTGCTTCTTTAGAGGCAACAGCAGCACTTAAAACGACCGTATCGCCGTAACGTACTAAGACAGCTCCATTGGCTTGTTTGGCTAATTGGCCGATTTCTACTTCTAGTGGGCGGCCGCCCCAAGTTGTTTTAAAGACTTGTTTTTCTGTCATAATTCTTCTCCTTTACTCTTGCTCTTTGGAAAAGTCAGACGGCTACTAAACAAATGAAAAAGTAACAAGTCGTTGCTGCTCTTTCATTTGGTTAGTAGTTCCTAAAAACTTTCCAAAGAGGACCTTCAATAGTGACAATAAGATAAAAAGCGAGATTCTGATTGAACCTCGCTTTATACGTAATGATTAACGACGTAATCCTAAACGTTGGATCAATTCGCGGTAACGTTGGATGTCAGTTTTACGTAAGTAAGCTAACAAGTTACGACGGTGACCGATTTTTTTCATTAAACCACGGTAAGAATGGTGATCTTTTTTGTGTGTACGCGCATGTTCGTTCAATTGGTTAATGTCTTCAGTTAAGACAGCAATTTGTACTTCTGGAGAACCAGTATCTCCTTCATGACGTGCGTATTCTTTAATGATTTCGTTTTTTCTTTCTTGTGAAATTGCCATTTGTTCCACCTCTTTCTCTATTATTCGTCTGATCACTGAGTGAAGCGTTGGTGACTCGCTAAACCAAGTGATAGATGGTGTGTTTCCACACAAGCTTACTTTACAGGAAACACCGCTAAAATGCAAGCTTAATCTCTATTATTCGATAGTTTTTTTAAACAATCTAGCCCCTTTTTTGGTGATTTTGTGATACACTAAATGGTGGTAAACAACTGATTATTTCAGCGCATGAATAAATAAAAGAAGAATTTTTTTATGTTTCAAAGGAGGAACCATTGAATGATTACAATGAAAGATATTATTCGTGAAGGGAATCCCACACTTCGTGCTGTGGCAGAAGAAGTGCCTGTCCCTATCACTGAGGAAGACCGACAATTAGGTGAAGACATGTTGACTTTCTTAAAAAATAGTCAAGATCCAGTCAAAGCTGAAGAATTACAATTACGTGGTGGCGTTGGTTTAGCTGCACCACAATTAGATATTTCTAAACGAATTATTGCTGTCCATGTTCCTAGTAACGACCCAGAAAACGAAACGCCTTCATTAAGTACGGTGATGTACAACCCTAAAATTTTGAGCCATTCTGTGCAAGATGTATGTCTAGGTGAAGGGGAAGGCTGTTTATCTGTCGATCGGGATGTACCTGGATATGTCGTTCGCCATAACAAAATTACCGTCAGTTATTTTGACATGGCTGGCGAAAAACACAAAGTTCGTTTAAAAAACTACGAAGCGATTGTGGTTCAACATGAAATTGATCATATTAATGGCATCATGTTCTACGATCATATTAACAAAGAAAATCCATTTGCTTTAAAAGAGGGCGTTTTAGTCATCGAATAAAGGAGCGTGGGACAAAAATCACTTTGGATTTTTGCTCCACGCTCAAAAACTAATAAACGGCGGGAACAGAAGCAACTCCTTCGGAAATAAGCCGAAATTCTCCAAAAATTAAAGAACAATTTTCGGAAATTCCTTCTTATTTCTCGGAGTTAAACACTTCTGTCCCGACCTCAAATGGCCTTCATTTCTTTTAAGGCTTTCCAAATCCCATCATTATCATTGGTATCTGTGACCATCGTGGCCACTTTTTGAATGGAAGGACTCGCGTTGCCCATTGCGACTCCAATCCCTGCATGGCTTAACATTTCTCGGTCATTTTCGCCGTCCCCAAAGGCAATGATATTTTTTGCATCAATGCCCACACGTTTAGCTAAATACGTTAACGTAGCTGATTTTGAGCCATCTTTAGGCACAACATCTACGCTATGTTGATGCCAGCGAATAAAGCGAAATTCTGGGTATTCTTCTTCAAACGTACACTGATCTTCTGCGTCATAAAAAGCTAGCGCTTGGTAAATATCATTTTGACGATAAAAGTGTTCATCATAAGCAGGTGAATGAAAATGAAAAGAGTTCATCGCAATTTCCATTTTTTCAGCACGGTGCTGGTTGCTCTTCTTAATATCATCTAAGCCCACACAAGCAAATCCTAAGCCGCGTTGATCACTGTCTTGTGCCAAACGTTCCAACGCTTCAGCATGCAATAAATTTTGATAATATTGCTCATGATCCACAAAAGCCGCGGCGCCATTACATAATACGTAATTGGTAAAATCTAAATCCCAAATCACCTCTTGCGCCATATAACGACTTCTGCCAGTTGCCAGCGTAACTAAGTGTCCTTGCTCCCGCAATTTTGCTAGCGCTTCTCTCGTGCTATCCAATGCTTTCTTCTCCGAATTTAACAACGTCCCATCAATATCAAATGCAAAAAGTTTTCTTTCCATCATTTCTCCTTATTCGCTCGCTTTCGCTAAATATTTACTGCCTTCTCGTTGTGCTAAAGGACTCAACACTAATTCTTTCATCAATTCCTCGACCCATTGCGGATTCGTTTTACTATATTGGCGTAATGACCAGCCAATCGCTTTTTGAATGAAGAACTCCTCTGTAGTTCTATCATAAATAATCGCCTTTTTCAACAGGTCCTGATTGGTCTTTTCTTTCAACATCAACTGTAAATTCAGCGCAACACGCCGATTCCAGAAATTTTCAGCGCCATAAAAAAGGGCAAAAATCGTTGGCAATTCAGTCAGATGCAACGCCACCCACGACCCAAAAAATTTTCGCCAAGCATCCACACTATCCCACCACGCTTTTTGTGGAACATAGGCTTTAAACGCTACGACCTCTTCTAATGAAAATCTCCGAACATTTTGAAGGGCTAAATCAATAGCGACATACTGATATTCTCGTTCTGTTTTTTGATAGTAAGCCTCAATCTCTTGGCATAATTTTTCCTTTGGCCACGTATGACTTTCTTTTAAAAGTTGTTTACTTAACGCTTGACGTTCTGGGGCGGGGATGCCTGCAAAAACAAATTGGTGTTTCATATAAGCAGACATTTTTGCTGCTGTTTCTGGGTTCTTCTGAAATTGAAGTGTGTCCATTCCTTCGCTCCTCATAATAAAAAAACTATACTAAAACAGTGTACCATGTTTTAGTATAGTTGGTTGGTCAATTAATCAAAATACGTTAAGTTTTTGTTGTCTTTATCTAACCAAGCATAGCCGAGACCCATAATTAAGCCACCACCGATAAAGTTACCGATAAAGGCCCAGAAAAGATTATGAATAACATTACCAGCTGTGAAAGCTTCAATTGCGCCGTTTGAAGCAAAGTAAGCTAAACTGAAGGCTGGGAAGTTGGCAATCACGTGTTCAAAACCAAGGAAAGCAAAGATAAAGATAATGAAAATAATGGCCGCGACTTTGCCGGCGTCATCTTTCATTCGCATACTCACTAATACGGCTGTATTAACCACAATATTGGCGAACATAGCTTCAACTAAAATTTGCAGGGTGGTTTTTTCTAATTTTCCAGCAATCGACGTAAAGAAGAAACTATCTTTTGGTAAATCTTGGAACGGCACCGTAAGTGATACCAAGAAACCAAATAAGACACCACCAATTAAATTGAATAAGATACAGGTAAATAAAATTTTTGCAGCTAAGGAAAAGTTGACTTTTTTACGATAGACGCCAACAGTCATGTACAACATATTCGAGGTACCAAGTTCGGCATTCATATATAAAATCATCACAAGTGACCAACTGAACATGAAGGCGTAAAGCATTTTCCCTAAACCATGAGAAATTCCTTCTCCTTTAATTGCGATTGCAAAAGCAACGGCTGTTCCCAACGTTAAAAATAGACAAGCAAGCATTGCACGAACAGCGTAGCGGGAAAAGCTGTTTGAGAATAAATTCACTTTCTTGTCGATGGATTTATCAATTTGTTCAAACAATGGTGAACCAGACTTCATTGTAAACTCCCTTTCATTCCGTTTTCAACTTATATTTTCAAAACATCTCTCCTTATTCTAATGAGGAAAAGTGTTTTTGTCTACCTTTTTTTCATATTTCACTTTAAAACCTTGACGTTTCCTATCCTATTAAGTATACTAGATTTTGTGTAAAATAATTGCAGCAGAAGAATAATAACTCGTCAACAGTTCATTGCCAAACTTGGTTCAACTGCGTAACCGCGGCTGCAAAGGCGAAGGTTGAAGAATGAACTGAACGAATATGAATTTTTCATCTAATTATTTTACTCCAAAAAAACATTTATTTATTGGAGGAATTTTTAATGTCTCGTTATACTGGACCATCATGGAAAGTATCTCGTCGTCTAGGTATCTCTTTATCAGGTACTGGTAAAGAACTAGCTCGTCGCCCTTACAAACCAGGACAACACGGACCTAACAGCCGTGGTAAAGTTTCTGAATACGGAATGCAATTAACTGAAAAACAAAAATTACGTCATATGTATGGCATGAACGAACGTCAATTCCGTACGTTGTTCATTAAAGCAAGCAAAATCAAAGAAGGTAAACACGGTGTTAACTTCATGGTTTTACTAGAACAACGCTTAGATAACGTTGTTTACCGTTTAGGTCTTGCAACTACTCGTCGTCAAGCACGTCAATTAGTTAACCATGGCCACATCACTGTAGACGGCAAACGTGTTGATATTCCATCATACCACGTTGAAGTTGGTCAAGTGATCGGTGTTCGTGAAAAATCTCAAAACATCTCAACAATTAAAGAAGCGGTTGAAGCAACTGTTGGACGTCCAGCATTCGTAAGCTTTGACACTGAAAAATTAGAAGGTAGCTTCACTCGTTTACCAGAACGTGATGAACTTTACCCAGAAATCGACGAAGCACTTGTCGTTGAATACTACAACCAAAAACTTTAAGATTTCAAAAGGTCGAACTGCGGTTCTTACCTTCTTTCAAAACCTTGCCTTTCTTGGCAAGGTTTTTTCTTTGCCCTCTTTACAAAATTGTTTACTTCCGCTAAACTATTGTTAACCAAATAAAAATAATTGGTTAACAATAGAAAGTGAGGCTTCTTATGAATAAAGCATCGTTACGCTCTTTAATTTTAGCAGCAGAATTCGCTGTGATTATTGCTGTACTTTCACAATTTACAATTCCATTGGGGATTGTCCCCTTAACTGGACAAACATTTGCCATCGGCTTAACCGCTACCGTTTTGGGCAAGCGAACGGGGACCTACGCTATTTTAATTTACTTCTTATTAGGATTAATTGGTTTACCCGTTTACGCTGGGATGTCTAGCGGGTTCGGTGTACTCTTTGGACCAACTGGCGGCTATTTAATCGGCTTTATCTTTAACGGCTTATTAACTGGTTATATTTTAGAAAAAACAACCTTTAACTATACTTGGGCCATTATCGCAAATATTGCCGGCGCCTTAGTTACCTTAGTTTTCGGTATGATTTGGTTGAAATATTCCGCAAATCTACCGTGGCCAAATGCTTTCGCGGGCGGGTTTGCTCCGTTTATTATTCCTGGTATCATCAAGGCTGTCGCAGCTGCTTATGTTGGTATTTTAATTCGCCAACGCTTTATGAAACGTTTTTTAGCACACCTTTCTTAAGGGGAAAACTTTTTTCTTTTCCTTGTCTGTAGTACACTAAAAGGACAAAGGAGTGAAGTCCATGTCCTCATTATTAAAACGATTGGTTCAGTTGGTTTTGTTAGTCGGCGCTGTCTTGCTAATTCGACACTATGTTTTCTCCCCTGCTGCGGTGAACGGCTCTTCAATGGAACCAACACTTCATAACAACGACCGTTTATGGGTGACCTCGATTAAAAAGCCACAGCGCTTTGATATTATCGCTTTTCCCAGTCCTCGCAACGGCCAACGAGTAGCCAAACGTTTAATTGGTTTACCTGGCGAAACAGTCGAGTATCGCGATGATACCCTTTATATTAACGGTGTATCACTTAGTGAAGATTACTTAGCAAGTGCTAAACGAAATGTCTCTAAAAATGAAAATTATACCCAAGATTTTACGCTAGAGACCTTAGAAGCAACCCAATCCCTGACCGTTCCAGAAGGCATGTATTTTGTCTTGGGGGATAATCGCCCACGCTCAGATGACAGTCGTTACTTTGGCTTTGTTAAACAAGCGAGCGTGGAAGGTGTTTTGACTTTTCGTTATTATCCGTTAGATAAAATTGGCTTTCCATAAAAATAATAAACCGCCCTCAAAAAGTTAGACTTTTTGAGGGCGGTTTACTATTTTTTTAAGGTCCAGTGACTAAGTTCCACGTCACCGTTCCTTGATATTTCTCATTTATTTTCCCTTGATTGGCAGGGACTTCTAATTTCACATTGGCAAAATCAAAATCTAATTGATAGACATCATTACCTGTAAATTGGTTATTAAGAATTACTGGTGTAGATGTGCCGTCACTCGTCAAAGCTAACGGCTCCGTAATTCCAACTTTATTCGTTAATTCTGTGACTTGATTATAGTTTTCGATTGTTGCAACGTCTGCATTGCCTAATAATAAGCGCGTACTAGTTGGCAAACTATCGGCAGACGCTTTTAGCTGTGATAATTGTGCTGTCAACTGCCAATTGGGTTGGCTTTTCTTTATCCGCAAATACGGATTACGTGTGCCATTCCCATAATAATCAGCTGCTTTTTTCAGGCCGTACTGCTTAGTACTACCGCTAATCATAATTTTTCCAAAGTCAAACGTCGGCGTACTAATGAAGCCTTCTTCTGCTGGTGTTGGCTCAATCGTTTGATCTTCGCCTTGAATACGTACAAAGTTACTAGCTGTCACTGGGAAAAAATTCCCACTTGCTGTCATTTCTGCGGTTAAAAGTTGTCTTGGTTCCCCAGTGATTTTCGCTGTGTTCACTGTCACTAAAGCTTCACCATTCACCGGAATTTCCACACCCAAGTTAACTCCTGTGCGCCATTGTTCTGCCGTCACTGGAATAATTTTATTTGGCGTATTACCAAGGCGAACAGCTAATTGGGTCGGCGCCGAAATACCTGCCGCCCATTTGGCCGTTGGTGCTAGTTTAACGTTGGTCAATGGAACTTCACTAGTGTTTTTTAGCCTAACTGTCCAAATCATAGAAGCTTCATTGGAGACAACTTCTAGTAACCGACTAACGGTCATTTCTGCCGTTGCTTGGACTTCCTCATAGACTGCCGTCATGTCGTCTTTATCATCGTAAGTTACGGCATAACTTGGCGTTTTCGTCGTTTTCAACGCAGTTTTATCAGTACCTTTGTACCAACCTTTGAACTTGTAGTTTTTGTCCCCTACTGTGTAGGTGGCTGGCAAGGCTTTGGCACTGGTGTAGGTGAAGCTGTTACTTGTCATTGGTGTTTGTTTCCCTTGCGTGAAACCTGTCGGTGGCGTAATTTTAGCACCAGTGGCATCAACAAAGTTTTCGGTGACTTGTTTTCGTGTGACTTTATAGTTTATCGTTTGCTTGTAGTCGCTAGTTCCATCGAAACCAAATAATCTTGGTTGGGAATTTGCACTAGTTAGAAATAATAGACTAGGAAGGACATCTCTTGTTAGTCCTGATTGGCCCCACCTTGCCTTAACAGAAAAAGTATTGTTCGTCTCTCTGTTAAACACTGTTTCAAAACTAGTAAAACTAGTCGTTGCTGAATCCGATAGAAGGTTGGTGCCAATGTCACTAATGGTCTCGTAGTCGTACAACGTAATGGTTTTCGTTGTTGCTTCCACTTTGTCAACATACTTCAATTCATTCGTAATATCAAAGTTGTTCAACGCAAAACCTTTATTTAAAACACCTGTTGGTAGATCAGAAAAAAGTTCATAATCATTAGGAATCAAGACGTTTTGCTTTGTTTCTACTTTATAGCGATTAGCAACGGTCGCCTCTTTACTTCCCACCATTGGGTAAAGCGAACCTGTTGCTTCAAAGGGACTAGTGGCGGTTTTTCTGAAAAATTCTGTATAGTTTCCAGAAAGCGTAAGTGGATTCGTGAACGCTTGACCTTGTTCATCGACAAACTCTGCGTAGAATCCTGGGTGAACAGTGATTTCTTGCACTTCTTCATAGACTGCCGTCATGTCATCCTTGTCATCGTAAGTGACGGCATAACTTGGTGTTTTCGTCGTTTTCATTTTGGTTTGATCAGTGCCTTTGTACCAACCTTTGAACTTGTAGTTTTTGTCCCCTACTGTGTAGGTATCTGGCAAGGCTTTGGCACTGGTGTAGGTGAAGTTCTCACTATCAATCACGGTTTGTTTGCCTTGTGTGAAACCAGTTGGCGGTGTAATTTTCGTTCCATTACTATCAACGAAGTTTTCGGTGACACGGCGGTTTTCTAAGTAGTAATAAATGGTTTTATCTGGTGCTGCTAAATTGTAGTTATTACCAACCAATCCAGAATAGATTCCCATTGCATACGCAGTTTTATTGGTATCCCAGGACCAAGGTAATCGCCGAGTGCCAAAAACAGTACCATTTGTTGATAAACGATAGGAAGTTGTACCACTAGTTGTACTTACAGTAGCATTCGGAGCTTCAATATTTTTACGAACTTCATTTGCCATAGGATATTTTGTCTTATCGCCTGTATAAGTAGCTGTTGGGCTGATTGATAATGTCTTATAGTATTTAGGAATGGTGTGATTCACATAGCGAGTGCCATATGTTTTTATACTCCCCTCTGGAATTGTGTACGATTTCCCTGGAATAGCAAGTTTTTTTAGCATGTTACTCGTATCATTCGTACCATAAATCTTTGATAAAACTGTAGTTTCTGTTTCACTGCTATCGCCTAATTCAGCTTCGATAGTAAAGTTGGCTGGATTGATTAATTCTCCTTTTTCATCAACATAGCCAAAAGAAATTTCTTCACTTGGCAGTGTGTACGCTTTGGTTGCCACTTCCTCATAGACCACATTCAAATCATCGTTGTCATCATAAGTAACAGCATAACTTGGTGTTTTACTTATTTCCAGTGTAGCTGGTTCAGTTTTCCCTTTATACCAGCCTTTGAATTTGTATGCTTTGCCATTATTAGCTGTGTAAGTGTTTGGTAAGATACCACCTTGAGTAAACGTATAATCATTATTGGTGATACTTGTTTTTTTGCCTTGAGTGAAACCAGTTGGCGCTGGGATTGCTGTACCGTTTACGTCTTTGAAGTTTTCGGTTACCTTGCGATTGGTTAAGTGGTAATATACTGGCCCCTCTGAATAATAAGAATAGTGAGTATCCATAGTGACAGAATCTACCCGCCTTTCCATAATAATTGGCCAACGAAGAGTTGTTGTCGTAAAGTTATTCTCAATAGTATTAGTATATGTTCCATCAACTTTCTTTTTAACATTCATATAGAAATATATGCTAGTAGTGCTAAGAGCCGCTAGACCTGAATTATTCCGTTGTTTTACAATCGGTAAAGGATAGGCTGGACTTATATTTCCCGACTGATCGTAGAGACTAAGATTTTCATAATATTTAGGAATACTAATAGAAAAGTTAGTAGGTGCTGTTCCCCTATAGGCATTTTGTGTTCCTGCGCCGTTTGGTCCTGGATAGTTTGTCTGTGCAATATTTGCAGCAGGTAATACTATTTGTTTAAGACCATTTACGTTTGGTACTTCAACATTTGGTGTAATTATTGAACTAGTAAATCTATTCGAATAATCATTTTGTTCCCAATTGATATAGTCGTATTTAATTGAGAAATTTTCTGGAGCAACTAAGGCACCCTTCTCATCAACAAACCCAATTTGAAAGATAGATTCTGGAAAAATGACTGTCGCACGTGGTGAAATTTTATTAATTGATGGTGCTACTATATCTTGTTCCACCTTCTCCTTTACTACTTCTTGCTTTACAAATTCTTCTGTTTCTTGCTCTTTCATACCTTCTCGACTTGTTTCAGTCGTTGTCTCACTTGTTTCTGTACTAGCTTTTGTCGTTTCTTCCTTCACGCTGCTTTCCGCGGTTGGACTACTTTCAATCGTCACAGTTTCCGCAACCGCTGTGACTCCTGTCAATGAATTAACTAATAATGAACAACATAAGCCAAATGTTGCTAACTGTTTAAATTTTATCTGTTTCATGTCGTTCCTTCTTTCTATGTACGATTCCCACTAAACCAATTAAGACCAAGCCGAGAATGCTAAGATTTGCCTGCCGCTTACTCCCTGTGCGCGGTAGCTGTTTATTGCCAGTGGTAATGGCGCCTTGACCACCTGCCATACCTTGATTAGTGCTCGTCTGTCCTGGTCCTTTCCCCTTGGGACTTGCCCCTGGTTGATCTGTTTTCGGTGAGGGCTCTTCTTTCGGGGGTGCCTTTTTGTAAAATTCAATCCCCACCGAACTAGAACCACGTTCAGACGCTTCAACATTTATAAAAAAACTAGGGGAAAATAGTAGGAACACAATCATTAAATAACGCTTTTTTTTCATTTAAAAACCTCCTTTTAATTCAACAACAGATTTGAGTTTCTCTACAATTACTGCTCAAACCACCTTTTTTCATATCTCTATAATAACAAAGAAAAAGCTTTCCAAAACACCATTATTTTCCATTTGACAACCCTATTTCCCACAAAACCCTTATATAACAAGCGTTTCGTGCTTTGTTATTTAAAATTATCCTTTGAAAATGATTGTCGAAACACGTTTATCCTTTAGAAATCGCCTTTAATTTCTTAAATTTTTGCTAACCAAACCTCAGAAAAGCTCACAATGTTAGTTTTCGATACTAACATTGTGAGCTTTTCTCATTTTTGACGATTAGATAATTCGATAAAATAACACTAAAACACAAAATGCTGTCTGTTTCTCTTATTGGGCAACAGCTAATTGGTACAATGGCAGGAGTTGTTGATAGGTTGCCAACATATAAGCTCGTGCTTTTTCAGGGTTTTGCCACAAAGCACTATCTTCGGGAATGATGCGCCCAATTTCAAACTCACCTTTTTTTACATCTCTAAAACGAGTTAAGGCTTTTTCTAAATCCGTGTCTGGTAGCGGAGTAATTTGAGGAACCGTGTGATTCAAAGAAACATACGTATCTTCTGGTAATGCTTGGAATAATTGCTGATTCTCTAAAAAGGCTTGCGCAATCTGCTTTTCATTTTTAGGATTATCAATAAATGACAACCACATAAACACATAGTCGCCCCAAATGCCTAATTGAAAATGCGGCTGCATTTTATAGCCGCGCTTATTCGGGCTAAGTGCTGACCAAGTATTTTCTGGTGGATACACGGTGCGACGGCGATGTTGCGCAATATGGACAAACAACTCCGTTCCTAGTTCAGGCGCTAGTTGTTCGGCAAAATACGTGTCTAATTCTTGAAAAATAGGTTGAATTTGCGCACGGATAACCGCCATTCGTTCATCTAATCCAGCAACTTCAAAGGCTGCGAATTCTTTTTCTGTAAACATCAACATTTCTCTAATTCCTCTCTTAACTTGTCTTCCGCTTCTATTTTTGTCGATTTTGCCATGTTTCCAGTGTCATCCCACGATAAACATCTGTGACAATTTTCCCTTTACTAATTCGGGCATTGGGCAGTGTTCCTTCGTAGGTAAAACCAATTTTCTCCATGACACGACCAGAAGCTGGATTGTCTTGATCATGTAAAGCAAAGATTCTCATGAGTTTCATTTTTGCAAAACCCAGTTCAACTAACGCCGTCGCGGCTTCAGGCATGTAGCCATTGCCCCAAAAGGCACGGTTCAAGACATAGCCTAATTCTCCAATATTATTGGTTTCATTGACCCGCAAATCAATCGTGCCAATCATTTTGCCCGTTTCTTTCACTTCAATCCCATATTTTCCTAAAGGTTCCCCCATAAAATATTTAGCAATGTTTTTTCGTGTTTCAGCGATTGTTTGGTTTTTCAAAAACACATAGCGGACCGTTTCCTCATCTGAAGCATATTCGTACATATCCTCTGCATCGGCTAATGTGACGGGCCTTAAAATCAAGCGTTCGGTTTCGATTCGTTGGTTTTCTGCAAAAATCAATGGATAATTCATGAGCAAAACTCCCTACTTTTCTACATACTTTACCGAAAAACAGCGAAACACGCAAGGAAAATCGGCATTTCCCTTGCGTGTTTCTTTAATTAGCGTTTAAGCGAATGATGGCAATGATCGTTTGAACAGCTTTGGCCATTGATTCAACGGTAATGAATTCATATTGCCCATGAAAATTCTCGCCACCTGTAAATAGATTAGGCGTGGGAATGCCCTTGAAAGAAATCTTAGAACCATCTGTCCCGCCACGAAATGGTGTGATGATTGGTTCAATGTCACAACTTTCCATTGCTTGGACGGCCAATTCTACAGGCGTCCAATCTTTTTCGATGATTTCCTTCATATTATAGTATTGGTCTTGGAAAGTAATTGTTAGTCTGGGTTTATCCGCCAGCGCATTTAAACGTTGGACTTGTTTTTCCAAAAATTGCTTTCTCGCTTGAAAGTTTTCTTGATCATGATCCCGAATGATATAGACAAGTTCTGCTTTTTCAATACTTCCTGTAAATTTATTGAGTAAATAAAATCCTTCATTTCCACGTGTTTGTTCTGGTACTTCCTTTTGCGGCAGTGATTGATCAAGTTGTTCGCCTAATTTAATGGCATTTACTAACGAACCATAGGCCGTTCCCGGATGGACACTGGTTCCCTCAATTGTTATCACAGCTTGAGCAGCGTTAAACGTTTCATACTCGAAATGCCCCACGCGGCCACTGTCAATCGTATACGCAAAAGCGACTGGGAAGTTCGGCGCATCAAATTGATCGGCCCCGCGTCCAATCTCTTCATCTGGACCGAAGGCGAGCCAAACATCCCCCCGCGCTACTTCTGGATGTGCCAAAAAATACTCAACAGCAGCTAATATCTCGACAATTCCCGCTTTGTCATCTGCTCCTAAAAGTGTGGTTCCGTCTGTAGTAATCAACGTTTCCCCTTGATACTCTTTTAAATTGGGAAATTCAGCAACCGATAAAACGATGCCTTGTTCTTGATTCAAGAGGACATCTTGGCCATCATAATTAGTGATGACTTTGGGACGGATATTTTCTGCTGAAAAATCCGCCGTATCCAGATGTGCAATCAACCCAATACTCTTCGCTGCAGGTTGGTTACCCGGCAACCGTGCCGTTAAAAAGCCGTTTTGTTCGTTATAATGCACATCGGCCAAGCCTAATTCATGAAGTTCTGTTTCAATCATTTTGGCTAAAACCACTTGACCGACCGTCGTCGGTGTGGTTTGACTATTGGCATCTGAACGGGTGTTAACTTTCACGTAAGTTAAAAATCGTTCGACTAATTTTTCCATTTTTTACTCCTTCTTCCTGAATCATTCTGTTAAATAGGCATTGCGCAAGTGGAAATAATCCCCATACAAGTGATAACTAATGCCTTTCAATTTAGGATTGATTAGATAATTTGAGGCACTTTGATACAGCGGTACTTGGGCAGCATCTTGGTTCAACAAGATGTCTTCCGCTTCTTTGTATTCTGCAAACTGTTTCTCTGGATTATTGGCATTAATCGTTCGTGCATCTTCTACCAATTGGTCGTATTTGGCATTATGATAATTGCCATAATTGTAACTTGATTCTCCTGCATATAAGTTAAAGTAAGAGTCTAATTCACTACTGCCGGCAATCCATCCTGAAAGAGACAACTCATAATTTTTTTCACGTCGCGATTGGTTCACATTATTACTTGGTTGCGATGAAATGGTAATTTCTAAACCTGGCAGATTTTCTTGCAACTGACTTTGAACATATTCAGCAATTCGTTTTCCTTGATCTGTATCTGCCGCCAGCAATGAAAGTTTCACTTTTTTACCGACATCCGCCTGGGCTTTCGTCCATTCAGCTTGGGCTTTTTTGACGTCATTTTTCAAATATTCGCCACTGTAAGCTCGGAAATCTTCATCTGTTTCTGGGTTCGCATAAAGTTTACTTGGAATCAATCCGTTGAGGGGTTTTGACCCATCGTTTAAGACACTTTGTGTTAAGGCTTCTTTATCAATTGCTTGGCCAATCGCTTTTCGTAAATGAACATTCGCTAATGGCGTTCCTTCTTTTTTGTTGAAATCTAAGAAGTAGTTGGCCACATCTGGATGACTGACATAGCCTGGATCATCTTGATATTGTTGAACATATTGTCCGTTAATGCGAACTAAGTCTAGTTCATTCGCTTGATATAAATTAATCCCAGTATTATCTTCTTTGATTGTGCTAACCGCAACTTCTTCCAGTTTCACTTGATCCGCATCATAGTATTCTGGATTTTTTTTCAATGTCCAAGTATCTGAAGTCGCATCCCAATTGGCTAGCGTAAATGGCCCGCTATAAAGTAAATGTTCACTATCCAAGGCGTAATCTTTACCTTGCGCTTCGACAAATTTTTGATTTTGTGGCGCTAACCAAGCAATCGAAACGACTGCTAAGAAGGAAGGTTGGGCCTGTTTTAATTCAACAATGAATTCTTTGTCATTAGGGGCTGAAATCCCTAATTCATCGACTGACTTTTCACCGTTGCGTATTTCAAAACTATTTTTAACACTATCTAGTAAATAGGCATTCGGTCCAATCGTCGCTGGTGTCACCAGTTTTTTCCAAGAATAAACAAAATCTTGGGCCGTGATTGGCTCGCCGTTACTCCACTTAATCCCTTCCCGCAAGGTAAAGTGGTACTTGCGCCCATCGTCACTAATCTTGACATCTTTTGCTAGAGCTGGCACCGTGGCACTATCATCATCAAACCGATACAGGCCTTCAAATAAATGTTGCGCCATTGTAAAGGTATTTTTATCTGTTGTTTGTGTTGTATCCAATGTTGAGATTGGTGCAGGTGAACTAATACTGATTTTTTGTTCAGCTGCTAAATTTCCCGAATCTACTTTCTCTGCTGCTTCTTTGGTTCCGCCACATGCGGCTAAAAGAAACCCTGTTGCAATCAAACCTACTACTTTTTTCCCCAATTTCATGTTGTTGCCCCCTCATATTTTTTAAACAAATAAAAAAAGCATTCGTCCTAAAAAGGACGAATGCTTATGCAATCGCGGTACCACCTTTGTTGATCTCTTCGCTAAAAAAGATCCGCTCGTTTCCAGTACAATCATACTGTAGCGCTATAACAGGCGCACCTGAATTGGTTTAAGCAAACGGCTTCAATCAACCTGTTCAAAGGCCATTTTCCCCTTTAACGTCACTACCTCTTCTCACCAAACGAGGCTCTCTGCAAGCTATTTTAAAAAGTACTTTCCTTCTCATCACATTTTGTTCTTTTATTTGTTTCATCAATCATACTGATTTACGGATAGTTTAGCAAACATTTTCGAGGCCGTCAACCACATTTTTAATTTAAAACTTTTTTGTTTTTCATTAAAAAAAGAAAAGAGGTTTCAATCCCTCTTTTCTAAAACAATTTTACTCTAATCCTTTTTTAACATCTTCTATCATCAAATGCATTGATTCTAATCCACCACCGCTTAGATACCAAACATCTGGTTGAAGCATAATGACTTTATCATTTTTACCAGCATCGGTTTTTTGAATCAATTCGTTTGCAGCGACGTTATCTTTCGAATCATCTCCACCAATTGCTTTGGTGCGATCTACCACAAAGAGAATCCCAGGATTTTTTTCTAAAACATATTCGTAAGAAACACTTTGCCCATGAGTGGAAGCTTCAATCTTATCGTCTGCTGCTTTGAAGCCAAATGTATCATGAATTAAACCGAAACGAGAGCCTTTTCCGTAAGCGGAAAGTTGTCCTTCGTTAACTAACACAACAAGCGCATTATTCGCGCTAGCTTCTGCTTGTTTTTTCACGTCAGCAATTTCTTTTTCTAAGCCAGTTATTTTTTCTTTAGCTACCTCTTCTTTATCAAAAATAGTGCCTAACGTTTCGATATTTTGTTTCGTTGATGCCCAAGGATTTTTGGCATCTACAGCTAAGTAAATGGTTGGCGCAATGGCTTTTAATTGTTCTTGATAGTCTTGTTGACGACCAGAGATAATAATTAAGTCTGGTTTTAGTTGATTGATTTTTTCTAAATCTGGTTCTTTAATGCCGCCTGCTGATTCAACTTTTTGGTATTTTTTCAAATACGCAGGGATATTTTTGGTTGGCGCACCTACCACGCGGTCACCGACACCTAGTGCGTCCATTGTATCCAAGGAACCATTATCAAAAACAACGACTTTCTGAGGATTTTTGGGAACGGTTAATTGACCATTGGTGTCTTTGACTGTGACTTCCGTTTTAGCTGTTGTTTCTTTTGTTGCAGAATCTGCTGTTTTTTTATTTGTTTGACAAGCACTTAACATCAACAGTCCCATCATTGAAACTGCCATCATTGCTAAAAATTTCTTTTTCATTCTTTTCCTCCAAAAACGTTATTTTTAAATTGCCCGATTTAGTGATAAAGACAAAAGCGTTTTCCTTCAATTTCACAAATCCGGATATTCATTTCATAAAGATCATTTAAAATACTTGTTTGAATAACTTCTTCTGTTGCGCCATGCGCATAGAGCTTTCCGCCTTTCATGGCGACAATTTCATCTGCATAGCTCGCGGCAAAATTAATATCATGTAGAACAATCAGAATCGTTTTTCCTAGTTCATCCACTAAGCGTTTAAGAATCTGCATCATTTGAACCGCATAATTCATGTCGAGGTTATTTAAGGGCTCATCTAATAAAATATAATCGGTATCTTGGGCTAAAATCATGGCAATATACGCCCGTTGTAATTGGCCCCCAGAAAGGGTATCAATGTATTCTTCCGCCATTTCAGTTAAGCCCAATTGTTCCAGTGCTTCTGTTACTTTTTCATGGTCAGCGCTTTTTAAGCGACCTTTGGAATAAGGAAAACGGCCAAAATTGACTAGTTCTCGCACAGTTAATTTAAGTTGTACACCGTTGGCTTGTTTTAAAAGGGCAATTTTTTGTGAAAAAGCCGATTGCTTCCAGGTTTTTACTTCTTGCTTGTCCAGATAAATTTCCCCGGTATCTTTGGGAATTAAGCGACTCATCATGGCTAGCAGCGTGCTTTTCCCAGCGCCATTTGGCCCAATAAAGGCCGTTAATTTGCCTTCAGAAATAGGTAAATCAATGTCTGAAACGACAAATTTATCGCCATATTTTTTTGATACATCACTCATCTGGATCATGTGCGTTGCTTCCTTTCTGCAATAATTTTCCATATAAAATAAACGCCCCCAACAAATTGAATCACGACACTGAGCGGGGTATTCAAATGAAAGACCTGTTCAACCATCAATTGACCGAACACCAGTAAAAAGACTGCTATTAAACTCCCTGCCACAAACAGTTCTCGGTGGCGATAGGTTTTCATGAATTGATAACTCATATTGGCTACGATAAAACCTAAAAATGTAATCGGTCCCACTAATGCTGTTGATAAGCCGACCAGACTACTGATCAAACACAACAACACTAATTGAAACTGATTCACAGCAATCCCCAAATTCTGGGCTTGATGGTTCCCTAAATGTAAAACGTCTAAACGGTAACTTTCCCGCCAAAGTATCCCACAAATCATGAGTACCGCCACACCAACGAAAACGAGATACTGACTATTGACGTTACCAAAACTGGCAAACAACTTTCCTTGGAGTAAGTCGTATTCGTTAGGATCCATAATCACTTGTAAAAACGTACTAATACTACTGAAAAAAGTACCTAAAATCATGCCAATCATCAATAATAAAAATAAATCGGATTGATTTTTGCGTAATAGAAAATACGATAAACTAGTACTTAAAAACACCATTAAAAAGACGTTCATCAAAAACGAGCCAAGACTTACTTGACCTAACGCTTGTGCGCCTCCTAAAAGAAAAAATAACACCGTCTGCACAAAGACATACAAGGAATCCATCCCTAAAATGTTTGGCGTTAGGAAATGATTTTGCGTGACCGTTTGGAAACTAATGGTTGAAAAAGCCGCAGCGATTCCGACAAATATAAAAGCCAATAACTTTTTCCCTCGTAACGCCAAAGCAAAGGACCAATTGCCATAAGTGTTATAAGTTAAATAACAAAGGCTCACAATTACTACGGCAGCTAAAAGCAAAAGTAATGAAAGCCATTTTTTTAAAGGCCGTTTCATTGTTTGCGCCCCCTTAGTAATAATAAAATGAACAAAATGCTCCCTAATGTTCCGACAACCACGCTGACAGGAATTTCATAGGGGGCAATCAATACTCGTGCTAAAATATCACAGATTAACAAGAACAAACTCCCACAAATCCCAGTTAACCACAAGGTATTTTTCATATGATCGCCATAACGTAAAGACACGAGATTGGGAATCACAACTCCTAAAAACGGAATATTCCCCACCATCAATAAAACGATGGCACTTGCTAAAGCAACCAGCGTCAAACCTAAAAACTGAATTCGCTGGTAATGGACGCCAAGACTATTTGCAAATGCTTCACCCATACCAACGACAGTGAAATGATAAGCAAATAAATAAATAACAAACCACAAAGGAATCATTAAGAATAACCATTCATAATTCCCTTTCATAACTGTGGAAAAATTTCCTTGTAACCAAGCAGACATATTTTGAACCAATTGGTATTGATAGGCAAAAAATGTGGCAATTGAGCCTAGAATGTTACCAAACATCACGCCCACCAAAGGGACCATCACTTGATTCTTACTTGGTAATAATCGAATGAGCGCTAAGAATAATAAGGTCCCGCTTAGCGCAAAAATAAAAGCAATTGCCGTTCGATAGAGAAACGGAGCTGTTGGGAAAAATAACATTGCGACTAAAATACCCAACCTTGCACTATCGGTTGTTCCAGCGACACTAGGAGCGACAAATTTATTTTGTGTGAGTTGCTGCATAATCAAGCCAGAAATACTCATCGTACTACCAGCAATGATTAAACTCAACGTGCGGGGAACACGGGTGGTAAATAAAACAAATTGTTGCTGCGCATCTAATTGAAACAACTGAGAAAGTGCAATGTCCTTCACCCCTATCACTAATGACAATAAACTGAAAAGTAATAGTAGAACAAACAAACCAATCTTTTTCATGAGAAAACTCCATTTTTATTTAATTGAGAATGATTCTCATTCTTAATTACAGTGTATGAGAAAACCATCACAAATGCAACCACTTTTTTTCCTTTCTTAAAAACTTCTTCTCAAGCCGACTGACCAACGACTTATCTAAGATATGCTATAATGGAGGGAAACGTTATGAAAGGAGTGTTACTGAATGGCGAATGATGACTTACAACAACGTCTGGATAAAGGAATGTACGGTACGCCCCTCGTCAATCCTGAAGAACAACACAAATATATGGGTACATTTCGTGAACGCTGCCGTCTCTCCATGACCGTCGCTGAAATGAAAGATACACAGAATCAACAACATTTATTAGAAGAATTAGCGAAGCATCCTGAAGTTACAGTACTTTTAAATGGCGAAATCTCTTCTGACCTGCAAAGTACCTATATTAAATTATTAAATCAGCATGGCGCAACCTTTAAGATTGTTAACAATTTTGTGGAGAACAACCCTGACTCTCTCGGCTTACTGTTAGCTGAAAAACATGCAGTCGATGAACCTGTGATTGACGTTACAGAAAAATATCCTCAAGCAACCGAAACGCCAAAAGAAGAGCCAACAGCTAAAAAAGGCTTCTGGCAAAAACTATTTCACTCATAAAAAGCTCAAGAAAAGTTATGAGTCATTGGATTGTTTAAACATAAGTTATGAGCGCTTCCATTTATAATAGAATTGTGCTATTATAAAGATGAAAAAGAGAGGTATGCGGGTACATACCTCTCCTTTATACCAGCGCCAGTTATAAGAACTGGTGGCTTACTGAGTTAAATTTTTGTTACTATTTAACCGTTCGGCCTGTCAAGCTTATGAACGGTTATTTTTTATTGTTTTTCGTTGCTTCAAGGATACCGAAAATCAGTAACGCAACAAGGGTTGCAAAACTAATCATCAATTCCAATGTCGCTTCGATTGACAAAAAAAATGCTCCTTTCGTTAAAGTGCATCGGATACACATAGGCATCACCTGCCTCTCTAACTCAGAGCCACCGTCATACAACTTTCATTGGTAATAGCTTTAGTATAACCTATTGGGTTCACTAAGAAAACGTTTTTATAGGAATTTTCTATAAAATGATATAAGTTATGAGCGCTTCCATTTTAAATAGAATTATGCTATTATGAAAATGAAAAGAGAGATATGCTACTACATACCTCTCCTTTTATACCAACACCAGTTATAAGAACTGGTGGCTTACTGAGTTAAGTTTTGAATCTTAACCGTTCGGCCTACGAAGCGTGTGAACGGTTATTTTTTATTGTTTTTCGTTGCTTCAAGGATACCGAAAATCAGTAACGCAACAAGGGTTGCAAAACTAATCATCAATTCCAATGCCGCTTCGATTGACAAAAAATGCTCCTTTCGTTAAAGTGCATCGGATACACATAGGCATCACCTGCCTCTCTAACTCAGAGCCACCGTCATACAACTTTCATTGGTAATAGTTTTAGTATAACCTATTGGGTTCACCAAGAAAACGTTTTTATAAAGAATACCGCCAAAAAATCTATTATGAATTTTTTGGCGATATTCTTTTTTTATTGAACCACTTCTGGGTATAAAAGTTTTAAAACGTCCATTGTCAAGCGTCTACCCTGTCCAGCGTATGGATACACATGCATGTGCATGGCTGGATTAAAGTTCGCTTCGATAATCCCGTACGTTAAGCTATCACGTGTGCCTTTTACGTCTTTGTCAGGAATGATTAAATCAATGCCACAAATTTTGGCTCCTAAAGCAGCTACGGCCTCAATGGCGATTTGTTTATAACTATCATCAATGACATCGGTCATATCAATCGAATCCCCGCCCGTGCTAACATTAGAATTTTCTCGCAAGTACACGATTTGCTCTTTTTCTGGCACAGAATAGATAGTTAAACCTTGTTCTTTCAACATTAGTTTTTCTAAATCATTTAACTGGATTAATTCTAGTGGTGCACGGTGATTGGTCCCCCGCAATGGATCACTATTTTTAGCGGCCACCAATTCTTCTACAGTGTGTTTGCCATCTCCGGTAACATTGGCTGGCACGCGCAACATGATGGCTTTTACATCATTATCTAACACAAAGAACCGATATTCTGTTCCAGGTAAAAACTCTTCAATTAAAACCGCTGTGTCCTCTTTAAAAGCAATCCGTAACGCTTCCGTAAAGTCTTCCAACGAAGCGCCTTCTTTAAAAATGGTAATTCCTAAACCGTAATTCGTTGATTTTGGTTTCACGACAAACGCTTTATTGGCGTAGCGTAAATGTGCTTCTTGTGCCTCAATAAAAGATGAAAATTCTTCACCGCCAGGCACATGGAACCCTGCTGCAGACAAAATTTTCTTTGTCACGGTTTTGTTTTCCATAATCAATGGTACCACGTAGTTATCTTTGCTAGTCATGTTGGCATTTTTGACGTATTCAATGTGCTCGCCATGTTGCAGTTTCAAAAATTGCTCTTGTTCATCTAAAATTTCGATTTCCAAACCTTTTTGAATCGCATCAAATAAGAAAATTTGTGTGGATAATTCCATCTCACGGAAACCAGCTAATTGATAAGGGCGTTCAAAGGCCATACTTTGATATTGGTTTCCAAAAATATTTCCCAGTTCACTGTTGGAGTTTTCTTGAATAATCGTCCACATTTTGCCAGAAACGGTGTCTTGTGGATTCCGCAGTTGTTGATAATACTTACCGACAACTTCTTTACCTTTACGAATGCCTAGAGCATCTAACATATCAATCATTTCTGAAAAAATCCGATCGCCTTCTGCAATTAACTTAATCGTTTCATGAGGATGACCAAGAGCCACTTGTTCATTAAAAATATCGCCAGTTTTTACCCATTCATCCGCTTCTTCTTTTTCATCTGTCCACAATAAATACAACATAAAATAATGTAAGAAATCCACAGTATCTTCCACAATGCCTAAACGTGAAAAAGGATTTAAGTCTAAATTACGCAACTCGATATAGCGAATACCTGTTTTAGGCAGATCAGACATTTGTTTCCCACCACGTAAGCGCACAGGCGCATAAAATTCTTTTTCTTCAGAAAGTAAACCATTTTCCACCATGCGATGAATATCTTCTAAATAGCGTTCCAATGAGGCATACGATACTTTCACATTGTCATGATTTCTGTAGCCATACGTACTATTCCGAATACTGCGAATAGGTTCTTGCGGTTGGTCGTCATAGACCCTAAAGTAGCCGTCTTCACTAACTGGCGAAGCCCCAAAAAGATACGTAATTAACCAACGATAACGTAAAAAGTTACGGGCAACTTTCATGTACACTTTCGTTTTAAATTGTTTGCAATCTGTCACTTCGGATTGTTCATCATATAATTGCTGAATCAGGGCTTGGTCATATTCAAAATTAAAATGAATTCCGCTGACCATTTGTTTTCGTTTGCCATACTCTTTTGCCAAATAACGACGATATAACACCGCATCATATTGATCTAATTTAGCGATTTTAATCTCTTCATCTTTTGTTGGTAATCGTGGCGGCATACTTAATGGCCACAGCATTTCATCTTCTGGAATCGAACGACGAGCCACATCGTGAATGGCATCTAAAAAACGAAGCATTTCTGTGCCGCTATTTGCTACAGGCGTGATTAGTTCTAATTGTGTTTCACTAAAATCTGTTTGAATATATGGATGATAAGAACGGTTACCAAAAACCGTGGGATGATCAGTTGTCGCTAAAAGCCCTTCTCGTGTACTACGTTGGTTTTCTTTTTCTAAACCAAAACGAGCCATCAATACGTAAGGACGAACATTTTTCTTTTGCATTAATTCTCTATAATTCATCTTGTCGCCTTTCTTTCTACAAACTATCTGTTTCTCTTACTATTATATAGGAAAACGAGTAAATATGCTGTTTTTTTGAACGTTCGCTTGGGAATTTTCGAGACACTTTTAGAGAGCGCCTTTTTCCGTTATACTGAAAACAACTAGTTTATAGAAAGTGGGGATTGCTCATGAAAAATCGTGCATTACTTTTAATTGACTTTCAAAAAGGCATCGAAAGTCCGTCGCAGCAATTGTACCGTCTACCAGCAGTGTTGGAAAAGGTCAATCAGCGTATTGCTGTCTACCGCCAACACCATGCGCCCATTATTTTTGTTCAACATGAAGAAACCGAATTACCTTTTGACTCAGACTCTTGGCAACTTTTTGAAAAACTGGATGCACAACCTACAGATTTTTTCATCCGCAAAACACATGCGAATGCCTTTTACCAAACAAATTTAAATGATTTATTGACGGAACAAGCCATTCAAACGTTAGAAATTGCTGGCGTGCAAACCGAGTTTTGTGTGGACACTACAATTCGGATGGCTCATGGTTTAGGCTATACGTGTTTGATGACACCGAAAACCACTTCCACCTTGGATAATGGACATTTAACCGCGGCACAAATTATCCAGCATCATGAAGCTATTTGGGCTGGCCGCTTTTTGACTTTTTTGCCTTCAATAAATTGAGAGCTTTTCCAAAAAATTGTTTGTTCACTATGTTTTCTTGTCGTATTTCATGTTAGTATAAGGAAAAAGTGTTCAGTTGATTAGTTGAAGATTTAGAGTGTGGGACATAAGTCGATTAGGCTTGTCTCTCATGTTCTGTCTTTTTTTATGTCATCATTCACTAAACTAATAAATAATTGGAGGTATTTTATGAACAAATTTTTTACAGCCCAACGTTTAAAAGACACCGCCTATGTAACAGTTGGTGCATTCATTTTGGCCATTTCAATCAATGCGGTCTTATTGCCAAATAAACTTGTCGCAGGCGGAGCCAATGGCATTAGTATTGTTATTAATTATGTTTTCGGGATTAGTCCCGCCATTGTTCTTTACGCCATCAATATTCCTCTTTTAGTGCTTTGTTTCTTACTTCTTGGGAAAGAGGTCGGTGTCAAAACCATTTACGGCAGTCTTATTTATCCATTTTTTGTAGGAATTACTTCAGGGATGCCTGTTTTAACACATAATATTTTTCTAGCAGCATTATTTGGCGGTATTATTACAGGTGCTGGCCTAGGCTTGGTTTTCCGTGGCAATGCTTCAACTGGTGGGACAGCAATCATTTCACAAATTGTCAATAAATACTTCAAAGTTTCCTTAGGTATTGCTATTTTATTCGTCGATGGTTTAGTCATTTTATCAGCAATGTACGCTTTTAATGCAGATATTGTGTTATTCTCTTTAATTTGTTTATTTACAATTGGTCGTGTCGTTGACATGATTCAAGTTGGTCTGGTTCGCTCGAAGAATGTGATGATTATTTCACCAAAATATGTCGCTATTCAAGAACGCTTATTACGTGAACTAGATAAAGGTGTGACCTTGGTGCCAATCGAAGGCGGTTATCGAAGCGCGAAAGGTATGCTCTTAATGACCGTCATTCGTGAAAAAGATTTTCCCCGCTTAAAAGAAGCCATTCTTGAGATTGATGAAGAAGCCTTTTTGATTTCAATGAGTGCGAGTGAAGTCTACGGAAAAGGATTTAGCTTGAAAAAAGTAGCTGATTCTTATGGCGTTGAAGCAACTAATGCCAATAATTTACAATAGTTTTTTGTAGGAAAAGAGCCGCAAAATCTGTAGAGATTTTGCGGCTCTTAATTTATACTCTATTGTTCAGTCATCTTAAAAAATTCGATTTCTTTATTCAGTTCTTCGATTAATTCGTTTTCATCGGTTAATGTTAAGATTTTCATTCCTCGCTCTATTAGTACGCTATTTTTTTCACAAATTCCCATTCTAACAAAATAAACGCCTAAAAAATCATACCGTTTTAAATCTAGTGCTAGTTGTTTCATTCGAAGCAAAACATTTTCACACTCAGCCATCTTACAATTTTTCAAATAAATGGTTGATAAATTAGTCAATATAGATATTTCAAGATCTTTAATTTTAGCATATGTACTGTATTTCTTTAAAGAATACAATAACTTATCGGATATGGCTTCGATTGTTTCAAGTGGGAAATAAAACAAAATACCATTAAGTAAGCGAATCTCATTATAATACCATACATCCATTTTCTCTAATCTAGTCCAAATTTGACTAATTAGCAGTTTCGATTTGCACACATTGCTACTCATTGATTCTAATTGGAAGGCTAACTGAGCTTTTAATAGCATCTGAATATCTTTGATATAATAATCATCCGTTATTTTTAAAAATTTTTCGCATCGTTTTAGTAAGTCCTTGATATTCACTTTGTCTGTATTATTTATTAAAGAATTGAATTCTTCAATGATACACTCTCTTTCCTGGGGCTGATAAACATTACATATATACTCGAACTCAGAAAAACTCATATTTATTTGTTGTAATAAATACTCCATAGTTTGATAACTGGGCATTATTTTACAATTTTCTAATTTGGATAAGGTTGTTCTGGATAATGCTTCATGACAAATTTTTTTCTGCGAAATACCTTTAGACTCTCTTACCTCCTTATAAACTTTCCCAAAATTCCATTTCACCACCATCACTCCTTTTTATAATACTTGTGACTAAAGTGTACAAACTGATTTTTTCTTAATTTTATTTGTTAACATAATTCTAATCAAAAATTCAGAAAAATACAAATATAGACTGGAGGTGATTAAGTTTACCAATTTTTTTTATAGACAATTTCACACTTTTAGATTATTCATAGAAAGGACATCCCACCTCGATGCTTAAATTTTTATTCAGTAAAAATCGAAAGTTATTCCTTGCTACATTTCTGATGACATTACTTTTCGCTACCTACAAACCGATTTTTTCGCTACTGATTTTATTCGACTCCAATTATATTAAACAAGAACAAACTTTACCTTTTTACATCTTAGTTTGTATCAACTTAGGAATTCTATTTAGTCTTGTTTTAATTAATTTAGGATCACAAATTGTTCAACAACATTTTTTTGCCAGTTCTTTAAAAAAAATGAATAATCAAATGTACCAAGCTTTGATTCGGTTACCGCTGGCTACTTTAATAAAAAAATATCCTACAGAAAAAGTTGTTAAAATAATGACGATTGACAATCCTTTTGTGATAAAAAAATATCTAGGTGCGCTAATTAGTTTGATTTATTTTATTTGTTCATTTTCTCTAGGTTCGCTATTAATTCTGACAATTAATTGGCATATTTGGCTCTATTTATTAGCCTTAACGTTGATTTCTTTTTTTACAACGAAACAGTTTGTCAAAAAAATCGCTATACATCAAAAAAAATTTAATGATTCACAAGCTAATATTGTACAAACATTGCAAGATATTTTTGAAGACTTAGCAGTATTAAAAATTTTTTCTATTGGCAAACGTCTCTTTCCTCGTTTTTCTCAAAAAAACAAAGAAGCTGAAAAACATTTTTTCAAGAATAATTTTTTCCAATCAACGATAACAGTTATTAATGATACTTGTGGGTGGTTTATTCAAATTGGTTTGTTATTAATAGGTATTTTTTTAATTCGCCAGCAAGAATTGACTTTTCCCGAACTATTAGCGATAACACAATCTGTCGAAACAATTACTACTCCTATTTTTTGGCTCTCAACTGTATTAACAGAACTTTATTCTACAAAAGAGATTCGCAAAGTTAATGATGTCTTGCTTTCCACCGAACCTGAACTTCTTCATTCTTCTATAGTTCCCAAAACAATTTTATTTAATAATGTTTTGATTACTTATGAAGAAAAAAATATTGGTCCGATTAATTTAGAATTATATTCAGGAAAAAAGTATATAATCATTGGTAAAAACGGAAGTGGAAAATCATCTTTCCTAAAATTGTTGACACAAGAGATAAATCAGTATCAAGGAAAAATATTATTGAATCAACAACAAGAATTACGCACAGTCGACTTCTCGACAATGATTGGCTATGTTTCCCAAAAAGCCAAGCTTTATGATGGGACAGTCGCAGAAAATATTACTTCTTTCAATAAACCTAATAAAGAGAAGTTACATGAAATTGGTAAAAAAGTTTTTGGTGCCAATTTTGAAATAATTTCCAATCAATCTACTGCCACAATCAGTGGTGGTGAGGCTATGTTAGTTTCCTTGGCTCGGGCGCTATATGAAAATCGTCCATTTTTATTGGTAGATGAACCAACTTCTTCAACAGATAAAGAAAATACTGAAAAAGTTTTATCCCTATTAGCTGAAAGTTCTAAAACAGTCCTTGCTGTTCTTCATCATGTAAACAATGATATTTCTAGTAAATTTGATGAAGTAATTCAAATGTAAAAGAATATACACCATTTTCAAAGTTAGACTTTTTAATCTAAGTTTGAAGAATGGCGTATATTTTTGTTTGATTATAATATTTTTTCTGTAGAGATTTTGCGGCTCTTTTTACATCTTCATCCAGACAGGTTCTAAGCTATTGCCATCCAAATCTTGCACTTCTAAGCCATACATTTGCTCTTCTGGTATTCCCATATCAACTCGGTAGCAGTTGCCTCCGTTAGCTTTGGCGGTTTCACCAAACTGTTTTACGGCTTCGGCACTCTCTAAACTAAAGGAAATTAATGCCCCACTGGTTGTTTGCGCATCAATAATTTGCTTTTCTTGGATAAATTTTCCATAAAAGTCATGGTTCAACAACATAATCCAAAATTGATCATCCCACATCATCGAACTAGCTTCCTCTGTTGAAAATTCCTCGTTCTTTTTGAATCCAAGTTTTTCATAAAATGCTGTAGAACGTTGGACATCCGCTACTGGGAAGTTAACAAAAACCATTGTGCCCATGTGATTCATCCCTTTCTTTTAATCATCTACGACAGCTAAGTGTGCGTTGCGACAAAATCAACAAGCTTGTTTGATTTATACTAGCATATTCATAAAAGAAATGTTACTAAAACGTTTTCTTAAGGTAATTCTCGATAAGCCAAGTGCTGAATGATTTCACTATGTTGTGGATAATCGTTTAACAATTCCGCTTGAGTAAATAACTCGAAGTCTTCAAACTCAAAGCCTGGTGTAACCACACAACTGACTAACGCAAATCCTGTCGCTACTGTAGAGCCAAAGATTGTGCCGGCAGGAACTGAGAACGAAAGCTGTTGTCCTTGAACTAAGTCTTTCCCTAACTGAACAGCTTGATACGTTCCATCAGGAAAAATACAGTGAACGGTTAATGGCTGACCATCGTGAAAAAACCATAATTCATCCGCTTTTAAACGATGAAAATGTGATGGACTTTCTGTGTTTAATAGAAACAAAATCGCTGTATGCAATGCCCGTTCGCCTCGTTTGGTCGGAATCAATTGTTCACTTTTATTGGTTTGTTTAAAATAACCGCCCTCAGGATGCGCTTCTAATCCTAACTTCTCAATCCATATTTGTTCTGTCATCTTCTCCCTCACTCCTTCATTTTTTTCAGAAACGATTTAGGAAGAACTTAGAACATCCGTCTCAATCCTAAAATAAACGGCGGGACAGGAGTAGCTTCTTCATTCTTGAAGCTAAATACTCCTGTCCCACGTTCTTCCCAAACCTGTTTATTTTCTACAACTAAACATCTTTTAATAAGCCTTTAAATAAGCCCATTGCGAAATCGTTGGCATTGAATGGTTCTAAATCGTTAATGCCTTCACCTAGACCAACTAATTTCACTGGCAAGTGTAATTCATTCCGAATAGCAATGACAATACCACCTTTGGCTGTTCCGTCTAGTTTGGTTAAAACTAAGCCAGTGACATCGGTTGTTTCTTTGAACTGTTTGGCTTGTGTCATCGCATTTTGCCCAGTAGTTGCGTCCACGACTAAGAGAACTTCGTGAGGCGCATCTGGAATTTCTCGTTGAATGACTCGTTTAATTTTTTCTAATTCCTTCATTAAGTTGACTTTATTTTGTAAACGACCTGCTGTATCCACTAGCAAAACATCGGCCTGTTCTGCTTTGGCACGTTCCACTGCATCGAAAACGACCGCTGCTGGGTCGCCGCCAGCATTTCCACGTACAACTTCAACGCCAGCCCGTTCGCCCCAAACAACTAATTGGTCGATGGCGCCCGCTCGGAACGTATCGGCAGCGGCCATTAAAACTTTCTTTCCTTCCAACTTGTATTGATGGGCTAATTTACCAATGCTGGTTGTTTTACCAACTCCATTAACACCAACAAATAAAATCACGGTTAAGCCATTTGGCTGTAAGTTAATCGCGTTATTTTCATTAATTCCTGCTTCTTCATACAAATCAACCATTTTTTCAATGATGGTATTTTGAACTTGAGCTGGTTTTTTCACGTTTCGCAGTTTCACTTCTTGTCGTAAGGCTTCTGTAATTTTTAAGGATGTATCAAAGCCTACGTCTGCACCAATTAACGTTTCTTCTAATTCTTCAAAGAAATCTTCATCAACGCTTCGGAAATTAGCAAACAATTCGTTCAACCGTTGACCAAATGTTTTACGCGTTTTTTCCAAGCCTTTTTCATATTTTTCTTGGACTTGCTCTTCTTTTGACTCTTCAATTTCTTCTGAAACCTGCGTGTCTGTTGGTTCTGCCAACGGAGTTACGACACTACTTTCTTCCTCAGGCGCTTCCACAACAACTTCTTGTGTTTTCTCTGTCAAGATTTCTTCTGGCTCTTCTTCTAATGCTTCTTCTACGCCAGCTAATTTTTCCATTTCAGCGTTATCTGTTAAATCGGCTGTTTCTGTGACTTCTTCCGCTGTCGTTTCTGGCGTTGTTTGCGCCTCTTCTGTTGCGGTTTCTTTTGATTCAGCAGGCGCTGATTCATCACTTGGTGTTTCGTCTGCTGTTTCTTCAATTATCTCTTGTTTTTCTTCTTCCTTTTTTTCAGCGGAAAAAGCTTTTTTAATTTTATCAAAAAATCCCATTCTTATTGGCCTCCTTCCAACGGCGTTAAAATATATTTTTCGACCGCTTTGGCAACGCCATCTTGGTCATTCGTGTCTGTAACGACATCTGCGGCTTCTTTAACTAATGGAATCGCATTTGCCATGGCGACACCTAAGCCAGCGTATTCGATCATCGGCAAATCATTTTCTTCGTCCCCTAGGGTCATGATTTCTTCTGCACGGATTCCTAAATCTTTGGCTAACAAGGAAATACCATAGGCTTTCGTAATCCCTTTTGGCATAAATTCTAATAAGTTATTTCGCGTTTTAATAATTTCAAAGCGCTCATAAAAGGAGGCCGGAATTTCCTTGATGCGTTCATTTAAATACGCTTCATCAATCGCAACAACAACTTTGTTATAAATTCGATTCGGGGTTAACTCTTCTAATTTGTAGGACTCAAAGGTTAATAATTTGTTTAAAGAACTATAAATTGAAGGATAATTAGGTGCAGAAGGCAATTGCATCACGACCTCATCGGATAAGACATCAAACGGCATGTTGAGTGTGGTTGCTAATTGGTACAGCTCATGAATCGCTTCCAAGGGCATCAATGTTTTCTCAATAATGGCCCCTGTATCATTTTTTTGAACCAACCCGCCGTTAAAAGTAATGCTATAATCGCCTTCATCTTGTAAACCTAATTCTTCTAAGTAAGGACCAATAGCTGCCAAAGGTCGACCTGTGCAGATAACAACTTTCACGCCTGCTTGTTTCGCAGCCATCAGTGCTTGTTTATTCCGTAAAGAAATCTCTTTTTGGCTATTTAATAATGTTCCATCTAAATCAATAGCAACTAATTTTATCAAACGTTCGCTCCTCCTTGCTTCTGGCTAATTGCTTTTTTCAATTGCGCCACCTTCTTTGACCTCTTCCAAGCGAACTGAAACGATTTTTGAAACCCCAGATTCTTGCATAGTCACGCCATATAAAACATCTGCGGCTTCCATTGTCCCTTTACGATGCGTCACCACAATAAACTGTGTGCCATCTTCAAATTCGCTTAAATAATGACCAAAACGAGCAACGTTGGCTTCATCTAAAGCTGCTTCTACTTCATCTAAAATACAGAACGGAACTGGTCGAACACGAATAATTGAAAAGAGTAACGCAATCGCCGTTAATGCCCGTTCGCCTCCAGACAACAAGCTTAAATGTTGTAATTTTTTCCCTGGTGGTTGCGCCTCAATCTCAATCCCTGTATTCAAGAGATCCTCTGGGTTGGTTAGCACCAGTTCTGCCCGTCCGCCACCAAACATATTAGGAAATACCACTTTGAACTGGCCACGAATTGCTTCAAAGACTTCTTTAAACCGTTCTTTCACTTCTTGGTCCATTTCATCCATGGTTTCAAATAATTGTTCTTTCGCATTTAATAAATCATCACGTTGACTGACTAAAAATTGATGGCGTTCATCGACTTGTTCAAATTGCTCGATGGCACTTAAGTTAACAGGTCCTAACCGCTCAATTTCTTGTTTTAGGCGTTTCACTGTTTGTTGCGCTTGCGCCAAATCATCGATTGGGAAATACGCTTCATAGGCAGCTTCAAAGGTTAAGCTGTATTCTTCCTGTAAGTAACTTAATGAGCTATCTAATTGCATTTCTGCACGATTTTTTAGGACTTCAATTTGTGTTTTATCTGCTAAATACTGTTGTTGGCGTTTGTTTTCTTCCGCTAATTTTGTATCTAACTCGTCTACTTCTTCTTGCAACGCTTGTCGTTGACTACGTGCCGTTTGTAAAGACGTTTGCAACGCTGTTTGTTTCTCCGCTAATTGAGCGACTTGTGCCGCTAAGCCTTCTTCGGTTAACTGGTGATCGCTAGAATGGCTACTTAGTTGTTGTAGCTGTTGACGGATGGCCGTTTCTCGAATCAACAATTCGTCCAATTGTTCTTGTTTGTCTTGCTTTTGACGAGCAAAATGGGCACATTGTTCCGCCGCTACTGCTTGTTCTGCTTGAACTGTCGTCAAGCGTTCTTGCGCTTGGGCTTTAAAGGTTTCCATTTGGCTAGCTTCTTGTTCCACTTGTTTCATTTCAGCATCTAAACGTTCTTTCGTTGCTGTTAAGCTTGCTTGTTGCTCTGTCAATGTGGCTTTTTTCGTTTGATATTCGGTTAAGAATTGATGTAATTCTCGTGATTCATATTCAAACAAGCGTTTTTCTTTTGTTAAACGAGTAATCGTTTCTGTTTGATTGGCTAATTTATTATCAATTTCTTGTTGTTTTAAGCGATTTTGTTCACCAGCAGAGCGCAACATTTCTGCACGTTCCGTGGCTGTTTTCACTTCTTGCGAGAGCGCTTGGACTTCTTGTTCTACACTTCTTAGTTGTGTTTCTAATTGAGTCATTTGTTCAGTAATTGTTTGAAGTTCTTGCGCTTGTGAAAATAGGCTTCCTTGGTTGCCACGTTTATTGGCTCCCCCAGTCATCGAACCGCCAGGATTCATCACATCGCCTTCCAATGAGACAACGCGATATTGGTAATTGACTAATTTTGCTAACTGGTTGGCACTCGTTAAATCTGCCGCTAAAATCGTGACGCCTAAGAGATTTTGAATAACGGTTTGTACTTGTTCTGGATAACGAACTAATTCACTGGCAATCCCCACGAAGCCCGGTGCACCAGCCAAACGATTCTGAACCATCGCCGATACAGAGCGTGGCTTAATGGTGGTCAATGGTAAAAAGGTCGCTCGGCCACTGTGTTGTTGTTTTAAGAAGGTGATGCCTGCTCGACCATCTTTCTCATTTTCCACAACAATATGTTGCGCCGCACCACCTAAGGCCGTTTCAATCGCCAACGTATATTCTTTAGGCACTTCAATTAACTCAGCCACTGCGCCAACAATCCCAGTTAATTGGTTTTTGTGACGCAATACAGCTTTCACGCCTTGATAGAAGCCAGCGTAATTTTCTTGAATTTCTTGCAAACTTTTTTGGCGTGCCTTCGCTTGTTGCACTTGATTCATCGCTTGGTACATATCGTTTTGACGCTGTGCTAATCGTTCACGCTTAGCTTCAAGCGTTGCTTTCAACGCAGTGTATTCTTCCAACTGTTCTTGTAAGCCTTGTTTTGCAACTTTTTGCTCTTTTTCTAGCGTCTCTTTCATTGCGAGAGCTTCAACCATCTGTTCTTCTAGCGCTTCGTGTTTTGCTAGCGATTGTTGATTTTTAGCTGTTTCTTGTTGATATTGTCGTTCTAAATATTTTAAGTCATTGGCTGTATTGGCTTGTTCTTGCATGACTTCCACATACTGACTGCGCAATTCTTCCATTAATTCTTTAGAAGACTTACTATATTTTTCCACATCTTTCGTTGCCAAAACCAATGCTTCTTTTAACGTCTGACGTTGTGCCGTTTTTTCTGCGATTGCTGTTTCCAGCGTCTGCAATTCTTCTCGATAACGAACAATTTTTTCGGCCGTTTCTGCCAATGTCTCTTCGTATTCGCTTGCCGTTTGGGAGGTGTGTTTGGAACGTTCAATTAAAACATTTTTTTGTCCTTCTGCTTGTTTCAACGCTTCTGTCACTTGTAATAATTGTTGTTGTTCCGTTTCAATTTGTTCATCTAAACGATTGCGCTTGCTTCGTAAACGTACCAATTTGCCTTCTAAGTCATGGACTTGCTTACTTGCGCCAGCTAACTTTTCTTCAATGGCTGTTAATTCTTGCGTTTTCGTTTCCCAAATAGCTTTTGCTTCTTGAATTTCGGTCACAGTTAAATTGACATCAATTTCGGTAAGTTCTTCTTTCAAAGCTAAATACTTTTTAGCCGCATCTGCTTGGGCGGCTAGAGGAACTAATTGGTCTTCCAATTCGTAAATGATATCTTGGACACGGCTTAAGTTGTCCTCGGTTTCGAAAAGCTTTTGTTCAGCTTTTTTCTTTCGTTGTTTGTATTTTAAAACGCCCGCTGCTTCTTCAAAAATCCCTCGACGGTCTTCAGGTTTACTATTAAAAATCGCTTCAACTTTCCCTTGCGAAATAATTGAAAAAGATTCTTTGCCTAACCCTGAATCCATAAATAAATCTTGAATATCTTTTAAACGGCACGCTTGTTTATTAATAAAAAAGTCACTTTCGCCCGTTCGTTTTAAACGACGGGTGACACTAATCTCACTATAATCCAATGCTAAATAATGGTCGCTGTTGTCTAACGTCACGGTAACTTCCGCAATATTTAGCGGCTTACGACCTTCCGAACCGGCAAAGATAATGTCGTTCATTTTGCCACCGCGAAGGTTTTTCGCAGATTGTTCACCTAATACCCAGCGAACGGCTTCCGTGATATTACTTTTCCCACTTCCATTCGGACCAACCACTGCTGTCACATCATCTTCAAATTCAATAATGGTTTTATCTGCAAATGATTTAAATCCTGTAATTTCAATTCGTTTTAAATACACGAATATTGCTCCTTCCAGCCTTACTGAGGAATACTTTTCAGTGCCCGCTCAGCGGCATCCTGTTCAGCTAACTTCTTCGATTTTCCTTGGCCTAACCCAATGAGTTCACCATTCATGTAAACTTCAGTGAAAAAGGTGCGGTCATGAGCAGGGCCTTCTTCTTTAATTAAGCGATATTCAATTGAAACATCGCCTTTGCGTTGTAAAACTTCTTGTAATTGTGTTTTGTGATCCATCTCATGTGAAAAAGCACCGGCATCAATTTTCGGAAAAATAACGTCTTCAATAAATTTCTTGGCTGCGCCAACTTTTTGGTCTAAGTAGAGGGCACCTAAGAAGGCTTCAAATAAGTCACATAATAATGATGCACGTGTTCGTCCGCCCGATGCTTCTTCTCCTTTACCTAATAAAATGTAGTTGTCGAAGTGACATTCTTTCGCAAATTTGGCTAAACTATCTTCCCGAACGATGGCTGCGCGCATCTTCGTTAATTTTCCTTCTGGAAGTTCTGGGAATTTTAAATACAAATATTGTGAAACAATTAATTCTAAAACTGCATCTCCTAAAAATTCAAGACGTTCATTATCGGATAATTTTAAATAGCGATGCTCATTCACATAGGATGAATGAGTAAAAGCTTGCTCTAATAGATTGACATCATGGAAAACAATGCCGTAACGTTCTTTTAACTCTGTTGTTAACTGATTGTCCATTCTCCACATTCCTTTACATTTATTTACACCTTGTTTCATTATACTTTTTTTTTCACTTTTTTTAAATGGTTCTATTCAGAAAAAGCCTGTTATTCACTGTGTTCTCATTATTTTTTAGAAAAAAAAAAATAAATCACCTCTCCAGCTATCAAATCAGCCACTGCTACCCCATAAAAAAAGAGAAAACGTAGCAACGTTTTCTCGGAATTTTTTGAATAAACGTACCAGCAAGAGACAATAAAAAAAGGATTCAGTTATTCACTTTCACTAAATATTAACATCTCATTTAAAGATTGGGATAATTCTTCTTTTTGTCGTCTTTTTAATTTTGTTTTAGTCGCATCATGATTCTTTACTGTGCCTATATGAACCTGCACCTCTTTCTTATTATTTATAGCAACAATAAAAGGTACAGAAAGCGACTCATCCCCAGTATATTTTTGATAAAATTTTTGTAATAATTCATCATCATTTTCTGTATAGTCATCATCACGAGTATTTACAGCATAAGCATTCATACTTTCCTTCTCTAATTCTTTATCTAGTATTGGTAATAATTCTAGACACCAAGGACAAGTCGGAAAGCCAAAATAATAAATTCCTTGTTGTCTGTTCACCAGATTTTCCATTATTTTTGAAGTATCAGTATGTACAAACTGTTTTGTCTCGTCATTATATGATACATACTTATTTTGATTAAACGCTAAGTAATAACCAAAAACAAATATAATCAAACTAACAAGAAAAATAATGAACACTTTTCTTTTTTTCATTTATTTCTCCTCCTAAAAATTTGAAAAATTGAAAGCAAAATTATTTCTCCATCTGCAGTAAACGGTAAGAGATTAAAAATATTACTAATACAAGATACTTTTAAAATCACAGTATAATAATTTAATGGCAAAATTATTCCTACTATAACCAAGAAAAGCGGAGATATCGCTGAAATCAATAAATTATCTAGAGGATTATTTCTGTTCGTATACACCACTTTAAATGGGTATAGACCAACTCTCTTTATATAAGCATTGTATTTGAAGAATTTGGCTAAAATAAAATGTAACCACTCATGTACAAGTAACACGACATATATTGACAACACATACAATATTGATAACTTAATAATCATATTTTCTTTTTTCCAAATAACCCAGTCAAAATATAGACAACTAACAATAACAACAAATAGAGTACTAATACCTTAATTGTCAAACCAAAAGTAGTTGAAATTTCATGTTTACTTATACGATTATCAATCGTAATTCCTAATAAGGTAGTGACTTTCGTTGATTCTGTGCGACTGGTATGGAATAGCTCCCATAATGTTTCGATCACAAGAACTAACAAATAGATAACTGTTATACTTCCTAAATATTTACTATTCTTTTTCATTTCTCACCTTCTTAATTACTAACAAATGCAAGAGTACTAAAACAATTAGAATCAACCAACCAAAAGAGCGATTTGTCAATAAACTAACTAGAACAAATACAATAAATAATAACAATAATGAAGTCGTTTCATTTAAACTTCCTTGTGATTTTGGAAATACATATCCCAAAATTATAGCTACTAATGATAACGACAACGCTGTAATTAGTTGAGCTAACTCCCCAAATCCCCAAAAACAAAGCAGTAACAATGGCATTGCCAACATTATCACTAGCAATAGTTGACTCAACCATTCATTTCTAATTTTTATTCTCAATAAATCGTATTGTTTTCTGAAATCAGCAGTAATATCTCCATAGCTTAATAATAAAACGCCTGAAAAGGCCATAACAGTTGTCAAAATGAATAACATTGTTCTTAAACCACTTTGGAAAAAAATAACCAACATAACAACTGTAGTAAAACTAATAAAATACCAATTCGCTTTATAACGAAATATAACTTTATTTAAGAATGGAATGTATATATATTTTGAATGTTGAGACATTTGATTTTCAAGAATACTAATTAGTCTTAATAGACCTATACTAATAAGCATTAAACATACCACTATTAGAAAAAAAGTGATAGGAATCATATAGGAGATACTCCACAATTGGTTTGCTAGAAATAATTCTAAACCATAACGAAAATCAAAAAAATAAAAAGTAGCAAAAATCATTAATAAACTATCACCTATCACTTTGAGACTATTGATTTGTTTCACTCTTCGTTTCAAAAAGAATGTAAACAAACAATGTATAAACTCAATCACCCCAATTACCACTAGGTAAAAAAGATGCTGAACAATAAAAAAAATGACATATTCAATAGGAACAGTCGTCACAAGTTTAATAGCTGGCGTAGAAATGATCATAACTAATTCATAAAGCAATATCATAATTACAAATTTGAATAGCATAAAAGATAAGCTGATGTCTTTCTTTCTAAAAGGCAATGTTTTCACAAAAAATAAGGAGTTTTTATCTAATGCAACAGTATTATCAACTAAAATATATGCTATTATACCTAAAACAAATGTATTACTAAAATAACTATAAAAAGTTATTTTTCGACCTTGTTCTATCAAAATATGACTAATTTTTTCTGAATCTGGTACAATTCTAGCTAATTCACTCATATTATAAAAAAAGTATGCAAAATAGATAAAAAATACACACACACCTATTACGATGCGAGTACTCTTTTTTGACAAAATAGAGTGCTTGAGCAAACCTCGTAAAGCATTATCAATAAATAACTCGATTAATAGGATGATATCCTTTGATGTATTTAATTTTTTCATGAATTTTCTCCGTACTTATCACTTCTTTTTCTAAATTCTCTGACGCCCCTAAAAATGGAGTTAA
Organism: Enterococcus sp. DIV2453a; assembly: GCF_050533535.1. Classification (NCBI taxonomy): domain Bacteria; kingdom Bacillati; phylum Bacillota; class Bacilli; order Lactobacillales; family Enterococcaceae; genus Enterococcus; species Enterococcus sp. DIV2453a. Next base: position 2,571,252 of record NZ_CP172899.1, read on the forward strand.
ATTGCCATTGGACATCAATAAAATATTCTCTGAAAACCTTTCAATAATTAATTTATTATGAGAAATAATCACTATCCCTACTTCTCTAGATAAATTTTCAAACAGCTCTAACGTAAGCAATGTTGTCTCAAAGTCAAGTCCATTAAATATTTCATCACCTAATATATAATCAGTGTTAGCTAGTGCTGCTGCAACTATTTGTATTTTTTTCTTCATACCAAATGAGTACGATTCTATTAAATTAGTTCCAGCAAATTTTAAATCAAATAGTTCTAAAAAATCATCTATCCGTTCTATATCACTACAGCGATATCTTGATAAAACAAAGTTTAAGTACTCTTTACCCGTCATATAATTAGGTAGATAAAATTCCGATGGTATATAGAATATACATTCTTTAAACTTTTCAGAATCATTAGAATAGCTCTCAATAAATACCTTTCCAGACGTTGCATCTTTCAATCCTACAATACAATCTAATAAAGTAGTTTTCCCACTTCCATTTATACCTACAATCACACTAACTCGGTTTTTAGGCAATGAGATAGTTATATTATCTAAAACTTTCCTATCAAATTTTTTTGTTAAATTTTCAATTCTTATCATAAGTTTCTTAACAAGAAGCCTCCATAAAATAGAGGCTCCTTCCTCCTTAAATATCAACGTTTACAATTGAAGGTAACGTGTACCAAGTCGGGAACACCAATTTTAATACTCCCAGCAAATGTTCCACCTACCCAACTACAGTAAACTGCATAACCAATACAGCCAATCACTGAAAGTAATATTACAACTGCCCAAACCCATTTTACAGTTATTTCTTGTGAATATTTTGATTGCAACGCAAGCAAATAATTCTCCATATAAAGTGGCATATCCATTCACTCCTTTCTTTAAATATAAGTTTTAGTTATAAACAATACCAAACACACCTTCAAAAACTAACTAAAACTTAATCTAATTGTAACTTATCGTTCTTTATACGTAAAGGTAGTATTATATATATAATAAAAAAAATAACATTTCATAACAAATATGTAGATATACACACTAAATAAAATAAAAAAACAGAACCTCCCATCAAAAACCATACTGCATAAAAAACAATTCATCTATAACAAAAAAATAACGCATACATATAAATTGTAATTGCTTAAAGTAACAAAAATTTTCACATAAAATAAGATGGCCTAAGAAACTATCCTATCCAAAAAAACAGATTCTAGAAGAGCTTTATGTCTTCTAGAATCTGTTTTTTTATTTCCGTGAGTCTGCAGTGACACCCACCGTTGCCCATGGATTATCTTTCGTATCAACTGCCCAAGTAAAGTCAACTACACGGTCGTTGACAGGCAAGACTTCATTTCTGTAAAGCGTTGGGATTACAAACGCTTCATCAATGGCATACTCTTGCCAATCGTAGAAGGCTTTTTTACGTTTTTCTTCATCAAATGATGCTTTTGAATCGATCGCATCAAGTAATTTAGTATTTTCTTCTGACTCAAAACGTGTGTAGTTAAAGGCTGAGTTTGGACCATATAAGCCGGTTGGTGAAGGATCTGAACCTGTGCCCCACGCACCTTGATAGATATCTACTTCTGGGTCATCATTTTTCAATTTATCATAGAAGGCTTGGAAATCAATTAAGCGTCCTGTTGTATACGTTACGTTTAAGCCAATTTCTTTCCATTGTTGGACATAGTAATCAGCAAGTGGTTGTGCAGTTTCGCCGCCTGACATTGAAGCAAACTTGATTTCTAGTGGTTTGCCTTCTTTGTCTTCGCGAATGCCATCGCCGTCTACGTCTTTATAGCCAGCATCATCTAATAATTTTTTCGCTTTGTCTAAATCAAGCGTATAGCCTTTCGCTTCGCTATCATGCAAGCTCTTGAAGACTGGTGGAATTAACGTTGTTGCCCCTGTTCGTAAGCCGTTGTAGAATTTTTGGCCGACTGCATCATTGTCAATTGCATAGCCCATGGCTTGACGTAAGCTTTTATCTGCCATTTTAGCTTTTGGATTGTATTTCACTGTATTTGTTTCTTTGTCAAACGTACCCATTTTAAAGCCAATATACGTGTAGGCTTGTTCGGGACGTCCTAAGATTTGATACCCTTCAGTATCTTTGTATGTTGGATACGTATCTGTTGGCATTGATAATGCAATATCGTATTGTTTCGCTTTCATCGCTTCTACAATGCTCGCAGAAGGAACAGATTTGAACACTAATTTATCTAATTTAGGTTTGCCACCGTAGTAATACTCATTTGGTAGGTATTCAACAGATTCACCTGTCACAATATTACTCATGTAGTATGGTCCAATAGTTACAGGGTTTTTACGAACTGCATCGCTTGATTCCATGTCTTTAACAGCAATTCCTTCAAAGGCATGTTTTGGTAAAACTGAACCCCAAACACCGCCACCTAATTGTTGCATTCCTGGGTGAACTTCTTTGTAAGTAATTTTAACTTCTTTATCATTGACTTTTTCTATGCCAGAAATGGTTGGCGATTTACCATCATGGTAGTCTTCCATACCAACAATATTCGTAAAGTTATCATCATAACGAATCCCTGTATAGTCTTTATGACCAATGACTTCATAAGAGAAAATCACGTCATCTGCCGTCACATCTTTACCGTCAGACCATTTTAAATTGTCACGTAATTTAATGGTTGCTGTATTGGCATCTTCATCTAATTTCAGATCCGCAGGACCCCCATCGACAATCTTAAAGTCTGCATCATTGTTAAATAATGGCTGTACCGTTGGAAGCATGTATTGTGCATCATAGTTGTCTTGATAAAATTCTTGCTGGAAAAGTCCTTGGAATTGTGTATCCATAACTACAGCGACATCTAATGTCCCGCCATCAATTGCTTTTTTATCATTTTTAACAGCGATTGGCATTTTTGAAATGTCTTCTGTTTCCGTTGCTTTATTGCCCCCGCCTTTATTGCCGCCACCACATGCAGCTAACCCGATTACTAACACAGAAGCTAACGTGATTGCACCTAAAATCCGTTTCTTGTTCATCTCTTTTCCTCCCTCATTTTTTGGCTAATTAGCCTAATCGTTGTCGTGCATCTGCTGAGCGCTTAAATGCTTGTCCAACATAGTTTATACTTAACATCAAGACTAAAATTAGAATTGATGCAGGTAACCAAACCCATTGTTTATTGACTAATACATCCCCACTGCTGGCGTAGCCAATTAAGGTTCCTAAACTTGGGACACTTTGTGGTAACCCGAAGCCTAAGAAAGTTAACGTTGTTTCGATCCCGATATTGGCCGCGAAATTAATCGTTAAGTTCGTAATAATTAATGAACTTAAATTCGGCATAATTTCTCGAAACATAATTTTAAAATCGCTTGTTCCCATTGTCTTAGAGGCACTAACGTAATCTCGGCGCCCTTCAGATAACGTTTTACTGCGGAACAACCGCGCTTTTCCAACCCAATAAAACGCACACATAATCCAAATAAAGGACCAGATACTATATTTAGGAATCACGGAAACGAACACAATAATAATTAACATAATTGGCAAAATCATAATAAAATCCACGATACGCATCAAAATATTATCAATCATGCCTCCATAATAACCGGAAATAATCCCTAAACCGACCCCGATAATAGACGTAATAATCGTAATGGCAAAACCGATTAAAATCGAGTTCCTAGCCCCGATAATCAATTGTCCTAAAACATCACGACCACCTTCATCGGCACCTAAAATGAACTTGGTGCCATTCATTGTAACGGTACCTGGTTCCGCATATTTATCTAAAATACTTACATGCATAACGGCACTTTGGTCTAACACTAACGAACCGATAAAAACGGCTAATAAGATAATGACCAAAAGGATTAAAGAAAACATCGCCATTTTTTCTTTGACGAATTCTCGCGCAATCATCCGAAAGCCCATTGGTGGAATACTTTCTTGTAAGACTTCTTCTCTTTTTTCTTCTGTCAATTCCATTTTTATCACCCTTTCTTCGTGTTTTTTCTACTGAATTCGAATTCTTGGATCAACAATACTCATTACAATATCAGAAATTAATGTTCCGATAAGGGTTGCCAATCCCAAAATCAACACGAGAGCGGTAATAACGGAATAGTCACGTTGAATGATACTATCAATAAATAATTTTCCAATTCCTGGGAAAGCAAAAATCTTTTCAATAACGACTGATCCGGCAATCAGAGCAGTAATTTCATAACCTAATTGAGAGGCAATTGGTAATGCTGCATTTCTAAAAATGTGTCGATTAAAAATTTTATTCGTTGGCACTCCTTTTGAACGAGCAGTACGAACAAAGTCCATGTTTTTAACATCAATCACTTCACTGCGCAAATATTGAATAGTGACCGCTGTCCCTAGCAACGCTTGAGTGACCCCTGGTAAAATTAAATGCTTCAGTTTATCTAAATAATACGGCCACGTTCCCTCAGCCAAACCAACAGTCACGGTTCCACTCGTTGGGAACCAGTCTAAGCGATACCCAAAAATAAAGAGCATAATCAAGGCAAAGATGAATAATGGTACGGCAAAACTGAAGAAGTTGTAGATAACCACCATTTTGTCAAACCATGAATTTTGGTAACGGCCAGCAATTAAACCGAAAGGAATGGCGATTAAATACGTGATTATAACTGACACAGCGGCCAATGCAATCGTATTCCCCACCCGACCAGCAATGAGCGTGGACACAGGTAATTTAAAGATAAAACTATGCCCAAAATCTCCATGTAAGGCATTGCCAATCCAACGGAAATATTGTTCGTACCAAGGATCATTTAATCCGGCAGCTTCGCGCATGGCTTCAATCACTTTCGGGTCTTGGTTCGGATTAATCAATCCTGTAAACGGATCACCTGGCATCATTTTAGCCAACAGGAAAATCAAGACACTTAAAATAATCACTTGCGGAATCATCAATAACAAACGGCGTAAAATTGTTTTCCACATTATTCAGCACCTCCATTTTTTAACGCTACTTGGTGGGTTGGACTAATCGCATGTAAGTTATAAACCCGCCCATTTTCATCATAATAGTCTTTATGATTTTCCCGATACTCTTGCTCAACTCTTCTTCGTTCTTCTTTGTGAGCTTCTCGGTTCGCTACGTCAATTTTAGGAATTGCTGAAAGTAAGCGTTTGGTATAAATGTGTTGTGGATTAGTGTAAATATCTTGGCGTGTACCGATTTCTACAAAACGGCCTTTGTACATAATGGCAATGTTGTCACACATATGTTTAACTACGCCCAAATCATGGGAAATAAATAAGTAACTTAACCCATATTCCTGTTGAATGTTTTTCATAAAATTCAATACCTGTGCTTGCACAGATAAGTCCAGTGCTGAAACAGGTTCATCTGCAATAATTAATTTGGGGCTGGTAGCCACCGCTCGGGCGACGCCTAAACGTTGGCGTTGTCCACCAGAAAATTCATGAGGATATTTGTACAACGCATCTTCTGGCATCCCCACAATATCCAACAAACTTTTGACTTTTTTCTTTTCTTCTTGGTCACTTAACCGTTCAAAATTTCGAATTGGTTCGGCGATAATATCTAGTACTCGTTTTTTAGGGTTTAAACTTGACATCGAATCTTGGAAAATCATTTGGACATCTTTGTTGTATCCAATCGCTTTTCGACTTCGCGGCTTGGTTACATCTTGTCCTTGATAAATAATTTCACCATTTGTAATTTTTTCTAAACCAATAATTGCTTTTCCTGTCGTTGATTTTCCAGAACCCGACTCACCAACTAACCCATATGTTTTACCTTGTTCAATCATGAAATCCACACCATCAACCGCCAAAACATGATCAGTGATTCGATTGAAGAAGCCGCTGCGAATTGGATAATGAACTTTTAAATCTTTAATTTGAATAATTTCTGTCATTACGCTTCCCCTTCCCCGTCTCTAAAATGAAAATGTTTATAACATGTACAACGAACAAAATGATTCGGTGCAACTTCATGTAATGTTGGATTTTCTTCATGTTCCGATGCATCAATCCAAGGAATTCGTGGGGCAAACCGACAACCTTTTCTAGGTAATTTGGTTAACGAAGGAACAATCCCTTCAATCACATGAAGTTCTTCTTCATCGGAATTCTCTTGGGGAATGGACTGAAGTAAGGAACGTGTATATGGATGTTTCGGATGACTAAACAATTCTTCAGCAGTGGCTACTTCTACAAACTGACCCGCATACATAACCGCTACACGATCAGCCATTTCCGCAACTACACCTAAGTCATGGGTAATTAAAATAATGCCGCTCCCTGTTTCTTCTTGTAAATCTTTTAACAAATCGAGAATTTGTGCCTGAATGGTAACGTCTAAGGCCGTTGTGGGTTCATCTGCAATTAAAATCGGTGGTTTACACGCGATTGCAATGGCAATAATCACCCGTTGGCGCATGCCGCCAGACAATTCATGAGGATACTGTTTCCCGACACGCTCTGGGTTGGGAATCCCCACTTGATCTAACAGTTCAATGGCCCGTGCTTGTTTTTGTTGTGCAGTCATTTTGGTATGATACGTGAGACTTTCTTTAATTTGGTCTTCAATTCGCATGAGCGGATTCAGTGCAGACAACGGATCTTGGAAAATCATCCCAATATCGTTTCCTCTGACTTTGTTGTACAATGTTTCATTAAACGTAGTTAAGTTTAAATTGTTGTATAAAATTTCCCCAGTAATTTTGGTATGATTGGGATCATGTAAGCCCATAATCGTTGTTGCTAAGGTACTTTTTCCACAACCAGATTCTCCGACGATTGCCAGAATCTCATTTTTCTTCAATTCAAATGAAACATCATCGACGGCATTATAATAATCATCTTTGATTCTAAATGCTGTTTCTAATCCTGAAACCTCTAGTAATTGTTCATTTCCTTGCATCCATACGCACCCCTTACGTCCTTTCAAAAACATTATATAAATTAACTAATATTTAATGATAGCACTTTCTAATTTTTATCAATGTTAATTTACAGCTCATTGTTTTTTCATAATTTTATAGAATTATTCCATAAAAAGCAAGATAAAATAACTTTTTTCGCAGTTATTTTTTTACATGTATGATTTTTTTTACAAAAATATGTGTAAAAATAGCCTTATTGCTTAATAAAATAACCATTATGTACGCAAAAAAAGTCGATTAACAGGAATGTTAATCGACTTTGTCTTATTATTTTTTATGAATTACTCACAATATAATCTACAGCGGCACCAACTGTTTCAATTTTTTCTGCATCTTCATCTGAAATCTCTGTTCCAAATTCATCTTCAAGTTCTAAAACAAACTCCATTACGCTAATTGAGTCAGCGTTCAAATCATCTTTAATGTTTAATTGATCTGTTACTTGATCCGCTTCAATATCAAAGTGGTTTGAGATAATCTTCGCTACTTTTTGAAGTACTTCTTCACGAGTCAACTGTATTCACCTCCACTGCTTTTGAAAAAAGGTTCTTTCTTTTACTAAAACGCTAAGATACATTGTACTCACAATTTGGCTATTTGTCCATCTTTTTTTCATTTGAGTAACAAACTGATGTCAAGACAATTGCAAATTACTCTGCTTTGCCTTCATAATATTCCACTAATTGTGGGACAACTTGGGTTTCTAACATTGTATGAATTTGACGAATGGTGTAGCGGACGGCATCAGGACCCGTGGCCCCATGCGTTTTAATGACTGGCGCTTTTAAGCCAAATAAAACCGCCCCCCCATGTTTTGAGTAGTCCATTTCGTCTTTCATGCCACGCAACGCATTCTTTAATAATAAGGCGCCCATTTTTCCTTTGACACCTTCAGAAAGAATCGCTGTTTTCAGCAAGCTCATCATGTTCATAGCTGTGCCTTCGATGGATTTTAAAACGGCATTTCCTGTGAAGCCATCTGTCACCACCACGTCAGCTACGCCATTTAATAATTCTCGTGCTTCAACGTTTCCGACAAAATTAATCGTTTCATCTGCTGCTAACAATTCGAAGGCTTTTTTCGTTAATTCACTGCCCTTTGTTTCCTCAGTTCCGTTATTTAATAGACCGACACGAGGATTCTGAACGTTCCGAACTTTTTCAGCATAGAATGAACCTAAAACGGCATACTGAACCAAATGTTCTGGTTTATTGTCTGCATTGGCTCCTAAATCTAACATGTCAAACCCTTTGTCTGGTTCTCCCATGACAGGTAAAGTTGACATCAAACCGGGACGTTCCACATTTTTGATGCGCCCGACAATGAACAGACCCGCTGCTAATAGCGCTCCGGTGTTGCCTGCAGAAAAAATCGCATCGGCTTCCCCATTTTTAACTGCTTGCGCTGCTAAAACCATGGAAGCAGTTTTCTTACGACGGATTGCTTTAACTGGCTCATCGTCACTAGCAATTTTTTCATCGGTATGAATAATCGTAATGTTTTTTTCATCGGTGATGTATTTTTTTATTTCGGCTTCTTTTCCATATAATTGAAATTCAATGTCTGGGAAGTCTTGTTTGGCTAGCATAACCCCTTCAACAATTGCTTGTGGGGCGTTATCTCCACCCATTGCATCTACAGCAATTTTCATGAGTGATTCCCTCCTACTTTTTTGTTTCCTAACAAGTATAACATATTTTTTTCAAAGAAATACGCATTGGCTTTTACTTTCTGGCTTCAAAAATTACCTCTTCTAATCGAAAAATTGGGCTGCCTCATCTTGGGGTTTCACTCGATTGGCTAAGCCTTGATAAGCAGGATATTGCCACCACTCTTTCACTTTCCATAGGGCACTTGCTTCTTGGCGCGCAACTTCTAAAATGTTAAAGTCCGTCACGATATCTCCTACCGCAAATTGAGGCACCCCTGATTGCCGTGCACCGAACACTTCCCCAGGTCCGCGAAGTTCCAAATCACGCTCACTCAAGACAAAACCATTGGTGGTTTCTGTCATGATTTTCATACGCTCAACGCCCATTTCATTTTTCGGATTGGCCACTAAAATACAATAAGATGCACTGGAGCCACGCCCCACACGTCCCCGTAACTGATGTAATTGTGCTAACCCAAACCGGTCCGCATCCATAATTAACATCACTGTGGCATTTGGTACATTCACGCCAACTTCAATAACGGTGGTAGAAACCAATAATTGCAGCTGATTGTCTTTGAACTCCTGCATAATGTCATCTTTTTCTTGGTTTTTCATTTTACCATGTAGTAATCCCACTTGATATCTTGGGGAATAAAAGCTTTGCATATGTTCAAAAATTTCTGTTGCGTTTTTCACATCTAAGGCTTCTGATTCTTCAATCAAGGGACAAATAATATAGGCTTGATGTCCTCGAGCCAGCTCTTTTTCCATCCATTCTAAAACAGTATCTAACTGCGGCGGCCGAATCCAACGTGTTTCGATTGGAATCCGTCCAGCTGGCATTTCATCAATGATTGATACATCCATTTCGCCATAGGCTGTAATGGCCAGCGTTCGAGGAATCGGAGTGGCCGTCATAAATAGAACATCTGGTTTTAAGCCTTTTTCTCTTAATATTTTTCTCTGATTCACACCAAAACGATGTTGCTCATCGGTGATTACCAAACCTAATTGATGAAAACTGACATCTTGTTGTATCAAAGCATGGGTCCCTACCACAATGTCAATCTCGCCATTGGCCAGTTCTTCGAGAATTAGACGACGTTCTTTCGTTTTGGTGGAACCTGTTAATAAGGCCGTTCGCACTTCTAATGGATCAAACAACTGCTGTAAGCTTTCCATGTGTTGCTGCGCTAAAATTTCAGTCGGAACCATTAACGCCCCTTGAAAGCCAGCGGTCATGGTGGCGTATAGCGCAATCGCAGCCACTACCGTTTTCCCACTCCCCACGTCACCTTGAAGCAATCGTTGCATATGCTTCGGACTTCGCAAGTCTCGACAAATTTCATTGGTCACTTTTTTTTGGGCGCCTGTCAATTCAAACGGCAGTCCTTGGGTGAACGTTTTTAAGCGATCCACGTCATATTGAATAGCTAAACCATTTTTTTCCGCTTTTTCTTGTTTCTTCAATCCTTGCATTTTAAGTTGGAAAAGGAAAAACTCTTCAAAGACTACTCGTCGTTTAGCTTGATGGCTTTCTTCTGGATTACTGGGAAAATGCATCGCCCACATTGCTTCTTTTCTAGGCATCAAGCGGTACTTTTCTAATAAATCATTCGGTAAAATCTCTTCAACCAGTGAACCATACTCTTCAAAAGCAGTGCGGATTAACTGAACCAACGTGCTTTGGCGGACTTTTTTATTCACATGATAAATGGGGGCGAAATCTTCATTGTCTCCTTTAGAAGCTAAGATTTTCATGCCATTTAATGATTTTCTCTTGGCATCCCATTTGCCATAAACAGCAATTTCTTCGGAAAGAACTACTTTGTCTTTTAAAAAAGGTTGATTGAAGAAGGAAACATTAATGACCGCATGTTCTTGCATCATTCGAAACGTTAACCGGCTCTTCTTATAACCGTACCGACTAACGACTGCTTCCGAAACCACTAGCCCTTTTAGCGTAACTTTTTCCTGATCCTGAATCTCACTTAAATCCTTTTCTTGGATATCATCGTAGCGGAAGGGATAATACGTCAATAAGTCTTCAATTGTAGCAATCCCCAGTTCTTGTAAATTTTCAGCACGTTTTGGGCCAACACCGGGCAATACGCTGACTAAATCTGTGATGTCCATAAAATCCCCTCCTCATTAATATACGCAAAAAAATGGATCATTCATTAAATAGGCTGGTTCATTAGCCCTAACTAATGAACCAGCCTATTCGTTTTTATTTTTTCATCACGAAAACCTATTCTGCTGAGAATAAGTATGGATATACAGGTTGTCCACCTTCATGAAGTTCTGTTTCTAGTTCATCGTTTTCAGAAACTAAAATAGCGATTAGCTTTTCAGCTTCTTCAACCGAGCCATCTTCGCCGACAATAATTGTCACGATTTCAGTGTCTTCATCAATCATGCGGTTCAACGTGTCTAATGATGCATTAAAACGATCTGCTTCAGAAACGACGATTTTACCATCAATCATTCCTAAGAAGTCATCTTTTTTAATTTCAACGTCATCAATGGTTGTGTCACGAACAGCTGTGGTTACTTGACCACTCACAACGCTGTCTAACATTTCCGTCATACTTGCTTTGTTTTCTTCTAATGATTGTTGATCATTGAAAGCTAACATTGCTGTCATTCCTTGAGAAATGGTTTTAGATGGAACAACCGCTACTGGTACATCGGCAACTTCTGCTGCTTGATCAGCCGCCATAAAGATGTTTTTGTTGTTTGGTAAAATAATGACTTGCTCTGCATTCACTTCTTTGACTGCTTTTAAAATATCTTCCGTACTTGGGTTCATTGTTTGGCCACCACTAATAATGTAGCTTGCACCTAAACTTCGGAATAATTCTTGAACGCCTTCACCGGCTGCAATAGCAATCACAGCAAACGGTACGCGAACTTTTTCAGTCAACGCTTCTTGCTGAGCATCGCGTTCAACTAACGTTTCATGTTGTAAACGCATATTGTCTACTTTTATTTTTACTAACGAACCAAATTTTTGGCCGTAGTTCATCACTTCACCTGGATGCTCAGTGTGTACGTGAACTTTGATAATTTCGTCATCGTTAACGACTAATAGAGAATCGCCTAGTTCATTTAAGTAGTTTCTGAATGTTTCATAATCAAAAGCGCTGTCCACGGTTGGGCCTTCGCCGATACGAACCATAATTTCTGTACAATAGCCAAATTTAATGTCTTCTGTCGCAACGTGGCCACTAACACCACGGTGATGTTCAGCATTAACCATTTCGTCCATTTCGGCAGGACTTGGTTCATACGTTTCAGTTGGTAAAAATTCACCACTAAGCGCTTCTAAAAATCCTTCATAGATAAATAGTAGTCCTTGACCCCCACTATCTACAACGCCGACTTCTTTTAGGACAGGTAATAAATCAGGTGTTTTCGCTAAGGCACGTTTAGCACCTGCTACAACAGCTGTCATAACTTCGATACAGTCATCTGTTTCTTTCGCTTTACGTTCACCAGAACGCGCCGCTTCACGAGAAACAGTTAAGATTGTTCCTTCAACGGGTTTCATCACTGCTTTATACGCTGTTTCTACACCATGTGTAAATGCAGCGGCCAAGTCTTTGGCGTTTAATGTTGTAACCTCAGGAATTTGTTTTGAGAAGCCACGGAATAATTGAGATAAAATAACCCCAGAGTTTCCACGAGCACCCATTAATAACCCTTTGGATAACGCACCTGCTAATTCTCCTACTTTTTCAGAGCGAGAATCGGCCACAGCCTTTGCACCACTGGTCATTGATAAGTTCATATTTGTTCCTGTATCACCATCGGGTACAGGGAAAACGTTTAATGAGTTGACATATTCTGCATTTGTGTGCAGACGAGTCGCACCTGCCTGGACCATTTCCTGGAACTGACCTGCGCTGATTTCTGTTACATTCACCTAAAAAATCCTCCTTCAGATTTACCGCTAACGGCAACACACGACTTCCTTGTGCAATTGCATCGTTGACAGTACACTACCTCTAATCCGGTAATACACGAACTCCTTGAACAAAAACGTTAACTGAATTCGCAGTGACACCTAATAATGTTTCAAGATTATATTTTACTTTTTCTTGGACGTTACGAGAAACTTCAGAAATTTTTGTACCATAACTAACAATCGTGTAGACATCCACTGCGATTCCGTTGTCTTCTTGACGAACAACGACACCACGTGAGTAATTCTCACGACGTAAAATATCGTTTAAGTTATCTTTAATTTGATTTTTGCTTGCCATTCCGACAATTCCGTAAATATCTGTCGCAGCTCCGCCAACTACTGTAGCGATCACATCATTGGTAATCTCAATGGTACCTGCGGGTGTTTGAATTTTTACAGCCATTGATGAAAGCCTCCTTATAAGAGCACATTCGCCCTATTTTCTTCCATAACATTTTATCATATCCAGCCTTTAATTAAAAGGAAGTTCGTCAGATATTCTAGACCCTTCCTCATAATTACCAACATTTGTACAATTTACAACGTTTGTCGTGCATTGTCAATGCAGAAAAAGACAAGATTCGACTTGGTACATTGAATCTTGTCTGCTGATTTTAGAGGTTTTTCATGGCTCTCACTGAGACTAAACATCTTTCTCCATTACTCATTTCGACAATCCGTTCGCTTTTTATAACTTTACTTATATGCTTGCGGTTGATTAAATATGATTTGTGACAACGATAAAAGTCATTAGATTGTTCTTCAATCTCCTTTAAGGAACCATAAAATTCAATTTCTCCGTTTTCAAGATGTAAAACAATTTTATGCGATACGGAAGAAGATTCAAAAAAAAATGATTGTTGTCATATCTACAGACCGAATGGTATCGCCGTCCTTAAATTTAAATAATTTTTTTGTATCTCCACGTTCACTAGTTATACGTTCATGAGCCAATTGAATATTTTCACAGATTTTCTGCTGTAGATGTTCTTTATTGTCTTTAATGATATAATCCAGCGCTTCCACTTTATACGTAAACGTCAGATAGGACAGTTCCCCATGTGTTGTGACAAAAACGATTTTACCTAAATTATCGTAGTCTCTGATTTTAGCTGCTAAGGTTAATCCTGACATTTCATGTTGTAAATCAACATCTAGAAAATATAACCCAATTATTCTAGACTGACTTTTGACAAATTCAAGTACTTCTAACGGATTTCCTGTTGAAAAAACCAGTTCCATATCAAGACTTTCCATCATTATGTAATTTTTAACATAGGTTTCCAACATTTGTCGTTGTCGCCAATCATCTTCGCAAATAATAATAGAAATCACCTTATTCGCACCTCCTATTGTTTTCAATCGTCAATTTTTGAGTAAACCATCCATCACTGATGGAGGTAGCTAGTTGAACATTATTTAGGGATTGAAGCAATTCTTGAACATTACTCAATCCCATTCCTCTATCAGTGCCTTTTAATGAAAAACCGCGTTGCTTAAGTAGATGGAATTTTGGTAAATTTTTCCTACATGAATTTTGGATAATAATATGTACAGCAGAGGCATCTTTATATACAGCGATTACAAGCTTACCCTCACCTAAAAATTCGATTTCTTCTATAGAGTTATCTAAAAAAATACCTAGTATTCTAACCAAAGAAATTGAATCAATGGCTAATTCTTCAATTGGTTCAGTCACTTCTAACTGTACATCCATTCCTTTTTCTTGCGTTGAAATCAACTTAGACACAAGGAGACTTTTAACTTCTCTTACTCGAATGTTTCCAATCGCTTCTAACTTGAACCCATTTTGGTCAATGCATTTTGATGCTTTCTTTATTTTACTGAAATAATAGTCATTAAGACTCTCGTAATCTCCACTTACAATAAAATCTTCTAATGAATTTAGGATATTTTTATAATCATGCCGAAACTTCCGAATCTCCTTGAATTGTTTCTCCATTGCCTCCATATATCTCTGATTTTCTAAATATTCTGTTTCCTTCTGTTGAATATCATATTTATTTTTGAGCGAACTAAGATACACAATAAAAGAAATTAATGAAACGACTAAATAGAGCGTGAGAAAGATTGAATTTACTACAATTATTTCCTTGTTATTCCCCAAATATTTTCCTAAAATCAGGCTGGTATAGTAGATAATCATTGTGCCGATTCCTATCAAATTAAAAAGCAGAAGACATTCATTGATAATAGAAAACTTTTTTTCTAGTTTTTTTATCCCCTTTATCATTAATATCGTCAGAATTACTGATAGCGCTAGCCGAAATGTACTATGTAAAAACATAGTTAAATTACTTGAAAAAATTAGTTCTGTGCCAAATATTTTTTCCTTTACAAAGGATACAAACTGACCACTTATAGCTGAAATAATGACGATATAAGAATTTATACCCAAAACTTTAATAAGGCTTTTAGAGATAAAAAAATAACCTAAAATTATTATACTCAAATAAATCCAAGCAAATCCGTACATTCCTATAGCAGAAATTATTTTGCCATTCAAAATTGCAATAACCATCAAGCCAAAAATACTATGTAAAGTAATTTTTTTATTAAGCTTTACTACTTTTGACTTTAGATAATTAAAGAACACTTGAAACACTGCCGTGATATTACTTAGAATAAAAATAAACCTCACCAAATTAAAACCTCCTTATATTTCAGTTAATAAAAAAAGTATATACTCTAATAAAAGACAATTCAAGCTTTCTTTATAAGTGAAACTGAGAAAAAGTAGATTTCGGTGCCCGACTATTACGCTATAAACAAAAATTGTACACTCGCTATACTGAGTGTACAATTTCAATTACTTTTTTATTTATCAAAATAAATGTTTTATACATGAGAGTTGCGACAAGATTTTTTATACTCATCTAACATAATATTTCCCAGATTTAAACGCTTTTTTGAAAACATTTGTAAGTTTATCTCCACTATAAATAAACACGCCCCCTTGATAAACACTCTTCCCTAGAAACGCTAAAATCGCAGTAAAAACCAGATTAATTCCCATCGCTACAGCAAAAGCATTTAACGATGCATCCCCCAGCATATAACGTGCGTACATGACTATCGGTGATAGATACGGTATATAAGATGAAATGATAGTCGCTTGGTTACTTCCTAATCCAGTTGCAAGAATCATTACCATAAACATCGCAATAAATAAAGGAATAATCAAAATATACATCAACTGTTGAACTTCCTGAACAGAGGAAACAACAGAACCTAAAATAGCAGCCGTAACAGAATATAGCAAATAACCTAAAACGAAACATATGACAGCTAAGATGATTGCTTGACTATTTTTGCCTTCACTCAAAAAGTCAAATACTCCTGTACTATCTCCAAAAATTCCATAAGATGCATACGCAGCCCCAAAAATTGCTGCTGCTTGCGTTACCCCAACTAGCCCAATGCCAACAATTTTACCAATTAAATGCTGAACTGGTGTAATTGTTGTGAGTAAAATTTCCATAACTCTTGAACTCTTTTCCACCGCAATGTCTTGGGCAACCATTGTAGAAAAGAGCATAACTGCAATGTAGAGAATAAAACCAACAATATAAACTAGTATTAATGTTTGAACCGAATTATCTTGATTTCCAGCTAAAGATTCTAAGGATAAACGTGTGCTTTCATTCAAAAACTGTTGTTGCGCCGCATCAATATTTAATTGATTTAATTTAATCGATTGATTTACAGTGGTTACAAGACTTTGTAATTGTTCAGACACATTATATTGGAGAGCTCCTTCGTAATAAATTTTTCCTTCGTATAGACCAGTGCTACTCTTTTCAATTTTTAAAATGGTTTTACTCGCTCTATCTTTCAGCTCTTTCTCAGCATCTGATAACTTTTGACCGCCGTCAACAAAGTTCAGACTGGTACCTTTACCAACTTCTTTCAGCATAGTAACAGTTTCTTGATTATTTGAAACAACAAGGATGGTTTCTTTACTTGGTTCCTCTTTTTTTAGAATCCCTTCATAATTCATTCCCAAAAATGTCCCTACCATCAAAACCAACAGTATAATAACAAACACTTTTGACACGACTTTTTGTTTGTATGTTTCTAAAGCAATCGTCACTATATTTTTCACTTTACTCACCCACTCTTTCTAGAAAAATATCATTTAACGAGATTGGCTCAATTCTGAATTGCTGAATATTTTCTGATTGAAAAATAAATTTTTGAATTTTCTTCGCAGTACATTCATCTTTTACATAAAAAGAAATAACATCATTTTCTTCTTTATACGATTCTATTTCAAAATCTCGCTTTAATATTTCTCTGTCAAAATCAGCCTGAACAATCACTTTTCTTTTATCCGTTTCATCTTTGATTTCTTTTAAATTTCCTTCTAAAAGAACCTCACCCTTTTTTATCATACAAATGTTTTCACAGATTTCTTCTACGTTTGCCATTTGATGAGAGCTGAAAATTATCGTAGCACTATTTTCCTTCAAAAAAAGAATTGCTTCTTTTAGTTGATTCGCATTAATCGGGTCTAATCCAGAGAATGGCTCATCCAAAATGACAAGCTTGGGTCCATGAATGATCGACGCAATAAATTGAATCTTTTGTTGATTTCCTTTTGACAATTCACTAATTTTTCGATCTACGTTCTGTTGTATCATAAAAAAATCTAGCCAAAAGAGGATACTTTTTTCAATTTCTTTCTTTTTCATTTTACGGAGCTTCCCAAAGAAAGTTAATTGTTGTCTCACCGTTCTTTTCGGATATAGGCCACGCTCTTCTGGAAGATAACCGACCTCTTTAGCATCAAAGCGATCAACTTTACGTCCCTGCCATGTTATTTCCCCTTCATCAGGAGAGTAGATGCCTAAAATATGGCGGAAAATAGTAGTTTTACCTGCACCGTTTGCGCCTAAGAAGCCATAAATTTCGCCTTCTGGAATAGTCAAATTGATTCCTTTAATAATTTCCTGCTCATTCATTTTCTTTTTCAACTTTTTAATTTCTAAGCTCATATTTTCCTCCTTTTTCATTTATCTAAGTACTTTAATTATATTAATCAAACACGGACCACTACATTTTTTTCTTGAACTCTTAAATTTTCATCTTTATCGTCTTACGTTTGTGCATGGATTTCTTAAGTATTTAAAATCAGACAATGAAAAACTATCACCTGACAAGCTACTTTTGTTGTTAGTCACTAAAAATCTTCTTGCAAATCAGTGCCTAATATGATAAATTAAGTTAGTATGAGCTGAATATTATCGCTCCAAGATCAAGGCAAAGGAGGAAACTTAAAATGGCAAAAGTATGTTACTTCACTGGTCGTAAGACTTCAAGTGGTAATAACCGTTCACATGCGATGAACTCAACAAAACGCACTGTGAAACCTAACTTACAAAAAGTTCGCGTATTAATCGATGGTAAACCTAAAAAAGTTTGGGTGTCAACTCGTGCTTTGAAATCTGGTAAAATCGAACGTGTTTAATAAACTTAAATAAGCAAAGCTGGACGTTCGTTGTTCGGCTTTTTTTATTGCATAAAAAAAGAGGTTGGACCTTCATCACTTTGCTGAAGGTCCAACCTCTTTTTACTTATCTTTACTTTGAATAACCGCAATCATCCCTGCATCGAAGGAAAAAGCAGCGGCTTCTTCGATAAATTCATTACTTGCATACGATGTTGGGTAAGGAACATCTTGATTGGTTAATAAATATTTACTGCGTCGTAGCGTCAAGTTTTCTACAGGCGTCAAACAGCAGTAGGCCAGATATTCTTTATCTGGCTCTTTTGGTACGATATACGAACCAGGGGCGTAATACTGGATGCTATTTTGACGATCGCATAGACGGATTTGGCGAAGTACGCCTTGAAATCGTGGTTCAAAGGGTAACCAAAGATTGGCTAACAGGTGGTCAATTCTGCCCCCTGTCGCACCGATAATCGTCATCTCTGCTTGTGGAAATCGTTGTAAAGCTTCTTGAAGCGCTAATTGTGTATCTGTATCATCTTTTTCAGCAGGTGCTTGGATGAGTGTTTCGGCAGTTTCTTGGACAAAATGGTATTCTTCTCGTGATAATGAATCAAAATCGCCCACTGCTAATTGTAACGGTAAATCGGCCTCTAATAAATGGAGACAGCCGCGATCAATACCTACGAAATAATCATACGTAGATGGTTCAATGGTTGGCCAATCACTTGGCTCACCGCCAGCTACCAGTAAGACACGACTCATTTGTCTAGCACTGCTCTCAGTGCATCGATTCGTTCTTGAGGATTTTCAGCATTATAAATGTAGGAGCCTGCAACAAACACTTCCGCACCAGCTTCTTTGCAGCGTGCGGCAGTTTCAGGAACAATCCCGCCATCGACTTCAATTTCATAGGTGTATCCTTTTGTTTCTTTCCATTCTTTTAATTGAGCAATTTTTTCTAGTGAGTTTTCAATAAATGATTGTCCGCCAAAGCCTGGATTGACAGTCATTACCAAGACTTGGTCTGCTAAGTCTAATACATTTTCAATCATCGAAAGTGGTGTCCCAGGATTGATGGTTACGCCAGCTTTCACACCCGCATTTTTAATCATTTGTAAGGCACGATGAATATGGGGTGTTGCTTCTTGATGGACAGTAATAATATCCGCACCAGCTTCCGCAAAAGCATTGATATAATTTTCAGGTTGTACAATCATCAAATGAACATCCAATGGTAGTTTTGTCACTGGACGAATCGCTGAAACGATATTCGGTCCTAAGGTAATGTTGGGCACAAATTGACCGTCCATGACATCAACATGAATATAATCTGCTCCTAATTCTTCTACTAAACGGATATCTCTTTCTAAATTGGCAAAATCGGCACTTAAAATGGATGGTGCTAGTTTCATTTGGCTCGCTCCCTTTATATTTGCTATGATTTTTTCTTATAAACAGGTCGTCGATTCTCGATTTCCATTAAAAACTGTAAATAATTTTCGTAACGACTCGTCGCAATGGTTCCCGCTTCCACTTGGCGTTTCACTTCACAGCCAGGTTCTTTGTGGTGCATACATTCACGAAACTTACAGTGAGAGGCTGCGGCAACAAATTCAGGAAATTGCTTTGGTAATTCCACTGCTTCCATCTCCAAGAAATCGATGGCACTAAATCCTGGTGTATCAGCAACCAAACCGTCGTATAACGGAATCAACTCCACGTGACGGGTCGTATGTTTGCCCCGTCCTAAAGATTGGGAAATTTCCGCAGTTGCTAGTTGTAATTCTGGTGAAATTTGATTCAACAATGTTGATTTTCCAGCGCCTGATTGTCCCATAAAAACAGTCAACCGTTCTGGGAAAAAGCGTTCTAATTCTTTGGTGGCTTCTACGTCTTCCGAAGCGATTACCGCATAACCTAACGCTTCATAAATCTGTTTAATTTCAGTGACTTCTTGACGTTGCGGCTCATCTAATAGATCAACTTTCGTTAAATAAATAACTGGTTCTATATCCTTATACTCTAAGCTGACTAAGAAACGATCCAACAAATTAAACGAAAAATTTGGCGAAACCATACTCATGACAACCACGCCTAGATCCACATTTGCAACAGGCGGGCGCACTAATTCATTTCGTCTTGGTAAAATTTCCAACACATAACCATCTGTTAAATTATCGCTTTCAAAAAGTACTTCATCTCCCACGAGTGGCGTAATTTTTCGATTACGAAAATTCCCTCGCGCTCTTGTTTGATATGTTTCTCCATCTGCGTATACATAATAAAAACCGCTTAACGCTTTTCTGATTTGACCTTTCAGATAAACCACTCCTAACTACTTTCGAATATACAGGATAGTGGCAGAGAAATCAAGGGAGCCTCTCGATTCTATTAATTAAAAAGAGCCTAGGACATAAGTCGAAATGACTTACCTTCCTAGACTTAAATCTTAAGATAAACGGCGGGACAGGAGCAGCTTCTTCAGAAATAAGCCGAAATTCCTCGAAAGACGAAAAGCATCTTTCGGAAATTTCTTCTTATTTCTTGAAGCTAAACACTCCTGTCCCAACCTCTTGTCTTAATTACTCGTACTACTTTCACTAGTGGTGCTTTTTGAATCATTTGCTTTTGAATAATAAACTGTAACAGCGTCGCCTTTTTTGACTTTGCTGCCAGCGGATGGGCTAGTTCGTTCAACGACTTGGCCATCGCCAGAGCCAGATAATCCTTGTTCATTGATTTTAAGGCCAGCGTTATTGATGCTGTCTTCTGCAGCTTTTGGCGAATAACCTGAAATATCGGGAACAGTTACTGAGTCGCTGCCTTTGCTGACATGTAAAGTAATCGTGTCATTTTTCGGATCAACAGCGGTACCAGAAGCTGGTTCTTGACTAATCACGGTATCTTTTTCAACTTTGTCGCTTTCTTCGTCCACTCGTTTTATTTGAGATTCTGGGATACCTAAAGCAATTAAGCGACTTACCGCATTATCATAAGAAATTCCGCTATAATCAGAAAGTGTCACTTTGTCGCTACCTTTACTTACATATAATGTCACTTGACCATTTTTAGGTACTACGGTGCCCCCTGGTGCGGGGTCTTGCGTAATGACTAAACCTGGTTCTACCGTATCGCTTGCTTGGTCGACACGCGTAATTTGAGATTCAGAAATACCTAATTGTGCCAGTGCATTTACTGCATTTGTGTAAGAATAACCGGCGTAACTAGGCAAAGTAACCGCTTCTGGTCCTTCACTGACCGTTAAAGTGACGTTGTCTTTTTTCGGATCAACTTTTTTACCTGCAGCTGGTTTTTGTTTAATAATGTTATCTGTAGACACAGAATCACTGTATTCTTTTTTCGTTGTAATTTGGTCTTCTGAAAACCCTAGTTTTTTCAAGGCTTCGACAGCAGATTCATACGATTCCTTTGTATAATCGGCCATCTCAATTTTTTCTGTTCCAGAGCTGATATATAAAGTAACAGATCGGCCTTTTTTCACAGATGATTTTGCTTCGGGGTCTGTTTTGACCACCTTGCCTTCTTCAATCTTATCGTCGGGAATTTTTTTGGTTTCACTATCGACTTTCAGCCCGGCACTTTGTAGCGCTTGTGAAGCGGCCGCTTTCGTTTCATTTGTAACATCAGGAACTTCAACGTCTTTACCGCCCGACATTGCAAAGGCTAAGCCACCTATTGCTAAAGCAATTAATGCCGCAATTGCTAAGCCAATCCACAATTTTTTGCGGTTTTTCTTCGGTGGTTGTTCAGCTAAAATGTCATCTGCGATATCTTCTGGAACTTCGACAGGCGTTGTCTCTTCCGGTTCAGCGATGTCTTCGGGAATCGGAGTTAATACTTTCGTTTCTCCTAATAAAGCCGTTGGTTCCCACGCAGGTTCGTTTAAACGACTGGCTGACAAGGACGTGTATAAGTCTTCTGCCATCTCATTCGCTGTTTTGTAGCGATCGCTTGGGTCTTTTGCGGTTGCGTGACGAACCACATTTTCCAATGATTGAGGAATCCCTGGATCAAACATTTTGACAGAAGGAATTTCTTCTTGAAAATGTTTTAAGGCAATCGTTACGGCTGATTCACCATCAAACGGTACATTCCCCGTTAACATTTCATAGAGAATAATTCCCACAGCGTAAATATCTGATTGGTTAGTCGCCATGCTTCCGCGCGCTTGTTCTGGCGATAAGTAATGCACCGAACCTAACATTGTGTTCGTTTGCGTAATTGACGTTTCTGACAAAGCAATCGCAATCCCAAAGTCAGTAATTTTGACTGTGCCGTGTTCGTCAATCAGAATGTTTTGCGGTTTTAAATCCCGGTGAATAATTCTATGTTCATGTGCCATTGCGACAGCAGATAAAATTTGTTGCGTAATGTCCACAACTGTGGAATAAGGGATTGGGAAATGCGTTTGGATGTAACGTTTTAAGTCCATTCCTTTCACATATTCCATGACTAAATATTGTAGTCCATCTTCTTCGCCTACATCGTACACACTGACGATATTCGGGTGAACCAGCTCAGTTGCGGCTAGTGCTTCACGCTGAAAACGTCGGATGGCGGCTTGATCGTTTTGGAAGTCAAAGCGCAAGACTTTTACTGCAACGTCTCGGTCTAAAATTAAATCGTGTGCTAAATAGACGTTGGCCATGCCGCCGCTTCCGATGCTGCCAATAATGTGATATCGACCATTCAGCTTCTTGCCGATTTCTATCATTGGTTTTCCTCCTTCTGTTCGTCAAAGTGTATCACTAACACGGTAATGTTATCTAAACCACCCGCTTCATTTGCTTGGGCAACGAGTTGGCTTAATTTGGATTCTAAGGGATCTGACGTCTCTAAAATTTCTAAAATTTTTGTCTCAGGAACCATATTGGTTAAACCGTCCGAACATAACAGTAAATAGTCATTAGGCAGCCATTCATGATTGGTTACATCGACTTCGACAGTGCCAGGCATTCCCAAAGAACGTGTTAGGACATTTTTTCGTGGATGATTTGCAGCCATCTCACGAGTAATCTCCCCTGATTTTACTAGTTCATTCACTAAAGAATGATCTTCTGTTAATTGTAACATGTGTTGGTCACGAACTAAATAAGCACGACTATCCCCCACATTTGCTAAGACAAATGAATCCGGTAAAAGAATGGCACCAACCACGGTTGTCCCCATTCCTAAATACTCTGGTTTCGATTGTCCGCGTTCATAAATTTTTTCATTTTCCTTTTGAATTGCTTGAATTAACCACTGTGCAGATTTTTCAGCTGAGTCGACAGACGCATTGGACCAACTCTCACCTAAATTATTGACTGCCATTTGGCTAGCGACATCACCTGCTTGGTGACCACCCATGCCATCTGCTAAAACAGCAAAGGTTATGTGTTGTTGGTTCTCAAAAACGTTGGCATAATCTTGGTTCGTATTTCTTTTGCGACCGACATCTGATTGAACGTTGATTTCCAAATTATTTCACCTCATTTGAACTAACTTTCCGCATACAGCAAATAAAGAAGCCATCTGTCATGTATTGATGGGGATACAGAACCAGTTCTTGCTCTTTTACTACTGCTTGGACGTTTTCATTTGCAACAATTTCAATTTTTTCAAATTCAGGGTGTTTGGCTAAAAAGGCTGCCACTACTTCCTGATTTTCTTCTGGCGTAATAGTACAAGTGCTATAGACCATTATACCCCATTGTTTTAGTGTTGGGGCAACACTTTCTAAGATTTCTAACTGAATTTTAGGTAAATTTTGAAAATCATTGGCCGTTTTATGGTATTTAATGTCTGGTTTACGGCGCATTAGCCCTAAGCCTGAACATGGTGCATCAACTAAAATCCGATCAAAGGTTTCTGCGGGAAATTCTTCGGCCACTTGTCGCGCATCAAGCTTTTCTGCTTGGACGACTTCCGCCACATGGAGGCGTTGCGCATTTTCATTAATTAGCTTAATTTTGTGCGCATGAATATCTAAAGAAGTCACACGACCACCTGCTTCAGCCTCTAAAAAAGTTGCGATATGAGTCGTTTTGCCACCAGGAGCCGCACAAGCATCCAAGACACGATGATGCGGTTCAATTTGCATCGCTGGAGCCACGAGCATAGAGCTTTCATCTTGAATGGTTAAACAACCGTTAATAAACAGTTCACTGCCAGCTAAGTAGCCTTTTTCAGCGACAACACCATAAGGGGAAAGTTGACTTTCCTTCGCGGCAATCCCTGTTTCTTGTAATTCT
Source organism: Enterococcus sp. DIV2453a (assembly GCF_050533535.1). Classification (NCBI taxonomy): domain Bacteria; kingdom Bacillati; phylum Bacillota; class Bacilli; order Lactobacillales; family Enterococcaceae; genus Enterococcus; species Enterococcus sp. DIV2453a. The sequence continues at coordinate 2,595,561 of NZ_CP172899.1, forward strand.
TCCAGCGCTTCTTCTCGTGAAATAAACCGTGTGTTTACTCGGCCACTCGCATGGCTTTTTTCAAATAATGACAAACCCAACTGCCGTGTTTCTTCTTCGCCTAATTGGGCAAGTAATTTTTCTGTTAACCAACGTGGCATGCTAATTTCCGTTGCTAAACGATCAACTGGATCGCTAATTGCGGCCAAACTAGGTGCTCCATTTCGTTGGAACGCCCGCAGCACGCCATTCACGAATTTACCAATCCCAGGATTGCCACGACGTTTGCCAATTTCAACCGCTTCATTAATGACTGCATGATCAGGCACTTTATCTAAATAAAGTAATTGATATAACGATAAAATCAATAAATTTTTCACCCAATTATCGACTTTTTGCGGTTTCTTAACAAATGGTGTTAAGTAGTATTCCAACAATAATTTGCGACTAATTGTGCCGTAGACAAGTTCTGTAAACAAGCGGCCATCTTTCTCGCTTAGTTCTGATTTTGTCATCATTTCATTAAGTAAAAGATTGGAGTACGCCCCACCTTTATCCACACGTTCGATGGTTTCTAAAGCAACGTATCGAACAGAACGTTTTAATTTCTTGGGGATTTTTTCAGCCATTTTTGTTAGTCCACCTTATCTTTTTCTGCGACATTTTGACCAACGCCATTTAAAAATTCTTGAATCGTTAATTGACCTTTACCTGCTGGTTGCAGGCGATCAATTTGAAGAACTGTCCCTTCGCCACAAGCAATCCATAGCGCTTTTTTACTACGTTGGATAATCGTTCCTGGGGCGCTGGTTGTTGTTTCAGTCAGTGGTGTCACTGCCCAAATTTTCCAGTTGGTCCCTTGATAGGTTGTGAACGCTGTTGGCCAAGGACGCATACCACGCACTTGGTTATCAATTGCCTCAGCAGTTTTTTGCCAGTCAATTCGTTCTTGTTCTCGAGTAATATTGGGTGAAAAAGTAGCCTCTTCTTCCACTTGTGGAATAGGCGTAATTTCGCCAGCAATTAGCTTAGGTAACGTCTCTAATAAAAGTTCTTTTCCTAGAATGCTTAATTTTTCAAACATGGTGCCTACATCATCTTGTTTCGTAATCGGAATTGCACGTTGCGATAAAATCGCGCCAGCATCCATTTTTTTCACCATTTCCATAATCGTGACGCCTGTTTCTTTTTCTCCTTCAATAATCGAGTAATGTACAGGTGCGCCGCCACGATATTTTGGTAAAAGTGAGGCATGGACATTAATCGCACCTAGTTTGGGCGCTTTTAAAATTTTCTCTGGTAAAAATTGTCCAAAGGCTGCTGTCACAATTACATCTGGTGCTAAGTCAATCACTTTTTCCATTTCAGGAGAACCTGAAATTTTCTCTGGTTGTAAGACTAATAAGTTATGTTTTAAAGCTGCTTCTTTGACAGGCGTTGGGGTAATCACTTTTTTTCGGCCAACTGGTCGATCTGGTTGCGTGACAACCGCTTGAACGTCATAGCCTGCCTCGATTAAACTTTCTAAAATCGGAACCGAAAAGGCTGGTGTGCCCATAAATACAATTTTAGTCATCAAAATGTTCCTCCATATACGCTTCTAAATCTTCTGGTGCAATTTTCTCAATCATTTTGTCGATAAATAACTCGCCATTCAAATGATCAATTTCGTGTTGAAAAGCTCGAGCTAAATAGCCGTAAGCCGTAACTTCCATTTCTTCACCTTCACGGTCAAAATAACGGACAGTCACTTCATCTGCTCGTTCAACGGTTCCATATGTTTCTGGAATACTTAAACAGCCTTCCACATCAATACTGGTTCCTTTTTTTTCAATAATCACAGGATTAATTAGTTCAAAACGACCAGATTCTTCATCGATTTCAATCACTGCCATTTGCAAATTTTTACCAATTTGCGGGGCTGCTAAGCCAATCCCATCATGGGCCAGCATTGTTTCATACATATCCTCTAGTAACTGCACAATTTCATCGGTAATAATCGTCACAGGTTGAGCCTTCATTTTTAAGTGTTCGTTCGGGTGAATCACAACTGGATAGCGCATAAGTGCTCCTTTCAAAGCTGTATTTTTTAAATAAAATTCATGGGTTCTGCATCAATGGAAAGCTTTAAGCCACGAGCCGTTGCTCGTTGTGTATCGGTTAAAATTTCTTTCAATAATGGTTGAAGCATTGGTTCTTGTTTATACTTGATAATCACTTGATAAAAGTATCGATTATTGACACGCATAATTGCGTTAGGCGTTGGTCCCAACAAAATAGCTTGCGGCGATAAGCCTTGTTTTAATTTCGTCGCGATTTGAAACATTTGTTTCGCTGCTTCATTTTCTTCAGGATGGCTAGCCGTAATTTGGACCGTAAAATAGTACGGTGGATAATCCCCACGATGACGGATATACATTTCTTTTGTATAAAAATCTTCATAATCTTGGGCTTTTGCCAATTGTATCGCATAATGCTCGGGGTTAAAAGATTGAATGATGACTTCCCCCGGTTTTTCAGCGCGACCAGCGCGACCGCTGACCTGTGTCAATAATTGGAAGGTCCGTTCACTGGAACGAAAATCGGGTAAATTCAAGGCGGTATCAGCATTTAAGACACCGACTAACGTCACATTTGGAAAGTCCAGTCCTTTGGCAATCATTTGTGTGCCTAATAAAATATCCGCTTGTCCTTCACCAAATGTTCGCAAAATCTTTTCATGCGCACCTTTGCGACGGGTCGTATCAACATCCATTCGGAGAATACGACTGTCTGGTAACAACGTTTGTAATTCTTCTTCTACTTTTTGTGTGCCTGTTCCGTAGTAGCGAATTTTATCTTGGCCACAGTTAGGACAGCGATAAGGAATCCGTTCTTCATGTCCACAATAATGACATTTCATTGTTTTACTATCCATATGCAAAGTTAAGGAAATATCACAATTCGGACACGGCAACACATAGCCACAATCGCGACACATCACAAATGACGAATATCCACGGCGATTAAGTAGGAGAACACTTTGTTCGTTTTTCTCTAAGCGTTCTTGGAGTTTTTCTTGCAACGACATGGAAAAAGAAGAGACATTGCCATTTTCTACTTCTTGCCGCATATCCACTACATCAATCGTAGGCAAAGTTGCCGCTTGATTGGCACGCTGTGTTAATCGTAACCGCTGATAAACATTTTTTTGTGCGCGAGCGCGTGATTCCAAGGACGGCGTGGCACTACCTAAAACAACAGGGCAATGATGGTACTCCGAACGCCAAATCGCTAAATCTCTCGCGTGGTAGCGGGGGGTTTCTTCTTGTTTATAACTTGCCTCGTGTTCTTCATCAATAATGATCACACCGATGTTTTCGATTGGCGCAAAAATGGCAGAACGCGCGCCAACCACCACTTCCGCTTCTCCTCGTTCAATCTTCCGCCACTCGTCGTATTTTTCACCTTGCGATAAGCCACTGTGCATTACAGCAACATGTTCGCCAAAGCGACTTTTAAAGCGTTGCACCATTTGCGGAGTTAAAGAAATTTCAGGGACAAGCATAATGGCTGTTTTGCCTTGGTTAAGAACTTCTGCAATGACCTGTAGATAAACTTCTGTTTTCCCGCTTCCTGTAATACCTTCCAATAAGTAGGTTTGGCTTTGCTGTTCTTGGACCGATTGTAAGATTGTTTCCACAGCCACCTGTTGTTCTGCATTCAAAGATAACGCAGTCGTTTTTTCAAACGTCTGATTAGCAAACGGATCACGATACGCTTCTTTTTCAATGAACGTTAACCAGCCGTTTTTGGCCGCTTCATTTAAAAGCGCGGTACTGAAACCTAATTCTTTCATTTCCTTCACAGCGGTGACTTTTTCAGTGCCTAAGCGTTGTAAATAGTAAAGAAGTTGCTCTTTCTTCTTAGCTCCCTTGCGTAAACCCAAACGAATTTCCTCTAATTGTTCAAATTCCTTAGCGGCTTGAATGAAGCGGACCATTTTGACTTTATTTCTCGTCGTAACTTCGTAGCGAATATCGACTTTTTGCTGTTTACGCAACGCCATTAGTTGAGGCAAAAGCCCACGTTCTTGCGCTTGGTCCCACGAAATTTCCTCTAAACCATAAAATAACTGATCTTGTAATTCTTCAGAAAGCTCATCCGTTAAATAAATATATTTTTGGTAATCGGCACGCATTACGCTAGGCAACATGGTTTGCAAACAAGTGATTTTAAAAGCAAACGTTTTTTCCTTCATATAATCAGCTAAAGCCAACATTTCTGTATTTAAAACAGGTTTTAAATCCAACACCGCCACTAGTTCTTTCAACTGAACATTGGTTTCGTCAAGAACCGTTGCAGCTATTGGTTCAATGGCTAAAACAAACCCTTGAACATGCCGATTACCGTTACCAAAAGGCACTTCTACACGCATGCCGACAGCCAATTGCTCATTTAAATTTTCAGGAACTAAATAAGTGAATGGTTGATCGGTTTGCATCGTTGGTACATCCACAATAACTTTGGCTACTTTTTGCATGGTGCATCCTCCTTTTTATGTAAATTCTCTTTGCCTATTGTACTAAAGATTGACTGATTTGTCTTGTGTGTCTCGTTGGCACCTTTCAGAATAAACGAAGAGAAAGCCTCTGAAATAGACAGACGGCTTTCTCCATTCGTTGACAATCATTCAATTAATTTTTTTCGTCACGTAAACGGTTTTCTAATTCTTTTTGTTCTTGTTCACGTTGGCGTTTGCGTTCTTCACGTTCAATGCGTAGACGTTCACGTTTTTCTTCAGGATTTGGATCACTGATCACTGTTCCTGCTTCGATTTCTTCTAACGCACGACCCACACTTTTTACAGAATCAAAGGATTCAACGGTTGGTTGAACGCCTTCATCTAATTCATGCGCACGTTTGCTTGCTAAAATAACCAAAGAATATTTTGAAGGGACTTCTTTTAATAATGAGTCAATTGACGGTTTTAACATCATAAGGCTACATCTCCTCTAACATTTTAATATATTTTCCAATTACACGGTCAACACGGAAGTGCTCACTCGCGATAATGTCTTTAATTCGTTGCACGGCTAAAGGAACTTCATCATTCACTACCGCATAATCATACAGCGCCATCATTTCGATTTCTTCTCTGGCCACAGCCATTCGTTCTTCAATCACAGACATTTCGTCTGTTCCGCGGCCAATAATTCTTGATTTTAATTCCGCTAAATCGGGGGGTGTCAAAAAGATAAATACGCCATCAGGCACTTTGTCTTTGACTTGTTTAGCCCCTTGGACTTCGATTTCTAAAAAGACGTCTTTGCCTTCATCTAGCGTCTGGTTAACATACGTTAATGGTGTCCCATAATAGTTACCAACATATTCCGCATATTCCAACATTTCTCCAGCTTCAATCATCGCTTCAAATTCTTCTCTTGAACGGAAATAGTAATCTACTCCATCCACTTCGCCTTCTCGCTGTTTCCGAGTGGTCATTGAGATTGAATATTGAAAATCATTTTCTTCACTGTCGAAAATAGCCTTTCTTACAGTCCCTTTCCCCACTCCTGAAGGACCTGACAATACGATTAATAACCCGCGCTCTGACATAACGACTTCCTTTCAAAACATAATTTCACAGTATTAGTTCTATTTTGCACTTTTTTTCTGCAATTTTCAAGACTTTCTTGGAGATTCACTGAAAAAATAACATTTCTTCTTTAATTTGGCTTTCATAACTTGTTCTTTTTTTAAACAAATTACCTAGAATTCCTATACAGGCAGCCATTTTTTAAGTAAAATGAAGTGATGACTCCTTTAGGATGAAAAAACGTGAATAAGAAAGGACTGAGAAACATCGCACGAATTAAACCATTTACATTGTTTCTGCTAGGCTTAGTTGTCAGTTGTGGGGCCTTTTTTGCCCAACCTACTGTGACTCATGCAGAAGAAGATATTACCGCGATTGCTAAAAAAATGGGGACGACTCTGAAAGCGGATGGCATTCCCAAAGCAGCCATCGTTGTTGATGCTGATTCTGGAGAAATTCTCTGGTCGCAGCAACCAGATTTAGCGTGGAATCCTGCCAGTATTGCCAAAGTGATGACCATGTATTTGGCCTTTGAAGCAATGGAGCAAGGAAAATTTACAATGGATACGACTGTGACTGCTACGCAAAAAGATGTCGATATTTCTAAAATATATGCCATTAGTAATAACAAAATTACGTTAGGTGTTGCTTATCCAGTCCGTGAACTGTTAAAAATGATTGCTGTCCCCTCTTCTAATGTGGCGACTCTCATGTTGGCAAACTTAATTTCAGGGAACCAGCCTACTGACTTTGTTCATTTAATGAATCAAAAAGCGGCTGAATTAGGGATGACAAATACTACCTATTACAACTGCAGTGGGGCGCAAGCAAGTGCCTTTAACGGCCTGTATCAAATGCAAGGAATTGACCCAAATGGCGATAACGTCTCTACAGCTAGAGATTTAGCTTCACTAACCTATCATTTTCTGAAAAATTATCCAGAAATTTTAGAAATCACCAATAAACCAGTGGTGAAAACAATGGTCGGCACGCCTTACGAGGAAACGTTTGAAGCGTACAATTATTCTTTACCAGGCGCTAAGTATGGTTATCAAGGCGTGGATGGTTTAAAAACAGGCTCTAGTCCAACAGGCGGCTTTAACTATATTGCGACTGTCAAACAAGGAGATTTCCGTTTAATTGAAGTCATTTTAGGCGTTGGTAATTGGCAAAACCAAGATGGTGAATACGAACGGCATGTGGCTGGTAATGCTTTGCTGGACTATGCCTATACGACATACGAACGCAAAAAACTTTTAGACAAAGGACCACAAACCATTGATCACAAAAAAGTCACTTTGGCTAACGATTTATACGGTGTCGTTCCCAAAGGCAGTCAGCCTACTTTTAAATTAGTAGCAGGACAGGTGCAAGTCGACACGCCTTTGACATTGTTAAATAGTACTGTTCAAGCGCCTAAAGTGGCTTACCAAGAAGTTAAGCCAAAACAAACAACAGCTGAAGCTGCGGAAGAATCAAACGAACATTCTGGGGATACCACCGTTGCAGAACCGAATCATTTTATTCCCAAATCGATTGCCACAAGTGTTTTAGTCCTTTTCGGGCTGATTTTCTCAGTAATTACCCGTCAGCTTCAAAAACGTTTAGAACGTCAGAAAAAACACGGCAAAGAAAGCAGTAAAACTGCATCCATGCGGACAATCTTTTTAAGTGCCGCAGTTCTTTCTTTCCTATGCGCCGTTGGCTTGTTTCTTTTATTCTAATTAAAAAAAAATACCACCAAGCGTGAAATGCTTGGTGGCATTTTTTATAAGCCCATATTAGAAAGCGTATTGACCACGTTCATCAATTCATCGCGACGACGAACTTGTTTGTCGACAGGGCCGTCAACTTCTTTCACGTCAATGCGAACAACAAAGTGACGATTCAAAGTAACAAACGTGTCTTCGTTAATTTGGATATTTAATTCTGTTTCAGAATAGCTTGCACAAGCATCTTGCCAGACGTCAAATGGTTCTCTGTCTGAAGCGACTTCTGTTTTTACCACAGAACGACCACTTAATTCTTGAAAGGTTACATCATAAAATTTAGTCATTGCTTTCACCTCTGTCATTTATTCGTTACTTCTATATTATAGCGTTTTCTGGAAAAACACGAAACCATTTTCTCTATTCGACATTTTGAATTTGTTCCCGAATCTTTTCTAAGGTTGTTTTCATTTGAACGACACTATTTTTTATTTCAATTGGACTTGATTTCGAACCAATCGTATTGACTTCACGGTTCATTTCTTGAATTAAGAAATCTAGTTCTCGGCCCACTGGTTCTGTTTCGTCAAGCAACTGATGCAACTTATCAATATGGATATCCAAACGATCCAATTCTTCATGAATATCGCCTTTTTCCAATAAAATGGCCATTTCTGTTAATAAGCGTGTTTCATCCACTTGGCTCCCTAACCATTCGTTTAATTTCGCTTCAAAACGTTGACGGTATTCTTGTTCAAAAACACCCACAAACGCTTGCAGCTCTTGAATTGATTGGGTCAACACTGCTACATAGTCAAGCAGGACTTGTTTAATTTGCGTTCCTTCTTGCACACGGCTTTGGTCAAGACTAGCGATGGCTGCTTCAAATGCTTGAACAAGAAATGGTTCAAATGTCTGATCAGCAATTTCTGCTTCCACTATTTCGACAAAATCATTTTGCTTTAATAAATGGTTGACCGTGCTCCCTGCATCAAACGTTGCTTCCGGATAGTTTTCCTTTAAATGTTGATCTACCGAAGTTAATAATTGATCAATTAAGTCCCACTGCACGCGCACTTCTTTTTGATTGTTGCCGATTTTTTGGAGATTTACATAGACTTCCACACGCCCACGTTTTAACGTGCGTTTGATTACTTGCCGAATCACCAGTTCATAGGCATTCAGTTCCTTTGGCATACGCAATTGAATATCTAAAAACCGCTGATTAACACTTTTGACTTCGATATCCAATTGATAATTTTCATTTTGAATGGTCTTTTTTCCAAATCCAGTCATACTTTTCATTGACAGGGTGCTCCTTTTACATGGATTTAATTGTTTTGCTTAATTCAGCAAATTCTTCGTTGGTTAAGGTGATGCCTTTACCCATTTTTTCGTGATCAGGGGCCCACTCACGCAAATCAAATTTTGGTGGACGACCATTCCAACTAATTAAATTCAATTCTTTACGCCAGCCACGAGCATTCTCAGATAACACAGCGACTTCTTCTAAAATTTCATATGAAAATTCTTCTTTCATAACATTCACTCCTTGTTAGTATTCCTTAGGTTATTGTACCATCTTTTCCTCGACACTTAAAATACACATCTTTTTTCTATCACCCTGTCTATATAAACATACGCAACTTTTTCAAAAAATCAGTAAAAAAAAGCGACAACTGCTCGTTTCAATCGTGTCAGTCACCGCTTCTCTGTCTATTCTTTTTCTGTATAAAGATCCACCACTTCAAAACTTTGGCAAACTAATAACATGTCGGGATAAAATTGTAACTGATAGGGGGACAGTTCTTCTTTAAAGAACCGCGCATGCTCTTCATACCAATAATCCAACGTCAAATCTCCTTCACCTTCCGCTTGCGCAAAAGATTCTGAGACCTTATTCATGGGCATAATTTCAACTTTGGTTGTTCGAATAATAGCCAGAGGTTGAGACTGACCATCTAAAATTATGTCGTATTGACCAGCTTTAGGGAGTTGTTCTTCTTCCATTTTATAAATATCTAAAGAAGAACATGTCGCTGTCTTACGACCAGAAACAACCAATTGACCCAAACGATTACCCATCTCAGAAGAGCCATCACCAAACATCCACACATCGGGCATCAACATATCTAATTCATGTTTATCTAAAAAGTTTTGCCAAAACACTTCTACATTTTTTAACATCCTTTGCTCTCCTTTTTATTTTTACTTCACGCAACCTTCTTTCACTAATTATACATAACTGATTGCTTTTCTCCTATACTATTTTTACAAAATGAAAACTAAAATAATGTCAGTAGTATTTGGACAGAAAAAAAGAGGACTAAGTAACAAAACTTAGCCCATCTTTTTATTTTGCTTGTCGTTCTTTGATTTTCGTGAGTAAAGATTGAACATGCTGGCGTGCCGAGGCTTCATCTTCTTGAAGCATCTTTTCTGATAAAATAAAGGAGCCGCCCACTGCTAATACTTCTTTTGCTTCCACATACTCTATAAAGTTTGTTTCATCAATCCCACCAGTTGGTAAAAATTGAACATCATAAAACGGACCGCTTAAACTTTTAATGGCTTTTAACCCGCCATAAATATCGGCTGGGAAAAATTTAACCACTCGTAAGCCATACGCCAGCGCTCGCTGAATCTCCCCAGGCGTAGCTGTTCCTGGAAAAATAGGCACCTCATTTGCCAGACAAAAATCAATGACTTCTGGAACAATCGCTGGTGAAACAATGAACTGTGCACCGTTCGCTACTGCCTCTTGGGCTTCTTTCAAGGTTCTAACAGTTCCTGCACCCACAATTAAATTCCCTGAAGCAGCAAGTTGTTTGATGGCAGGCAAGGCCAGCTGACTCCGAAAAGTGACTTCAATAAACGGTAATTCGTTTTCTACTAAGACTGATTCTACTTGTGGCAAATAGCGTAAATCTGTTGCAGTGTATAGTGGTAAAAGTTTGCATGTCGCTAATTGTTGATACAGTTGATTTTTTTCAACTTTTGTTTCCATTCTGTCACTTCCTATTTTGTTTGGCTTTGGTTGCTTCGTACAGTCCTTGAATATAGGTCAACCCCATTGCTCGATCATATAAACCATAACCAGGCATCGCTTTTTCATCCCAAATTGCCCGCCCATGGTCAGGGCGAATAACGCCTTCATACCCTACGTCTACCAGTGCTTGCATTAATTCCGCCATATCTAACGAACCAGCGACACTCGGATGCGCCGTTTCTTCAAAACGATGCTCGCCTAAATACTTCACATTGCGGAAATGAACAAAATTAATTCTGTGACCTATTTCACGAATCATAGTAGGCAAATCATTCGTCGGGTCCGCACCGAGGGAACCTGTACAAAATGTAATCCCATTTGCTGGTGAGTCCACCAAGGAAAGGATCCGTTTTAAATCCGCTAAATTTTTAGTGATTCTTGGCAAACCAAAAATTTCCCAAGGTGGATCATCGGGGTGAATCCCCATTTTGATATTTTCTTCTTCACAGACAGGAATCACACGTTCTAAAAAGTAGCGCAAATTTTCGACCAAATCTTCTTCTGTTACGCCGGCATACATGGCTTTCAATTCTTGAAATTGTTGCAAACGCTCCTCTTCCCAACCTGGTAACCGGAATCCTTTTGACTGACTGTGAATTAATTGATACATGTCTTCTGGCTGCATGTTCTCTACCACAGCTTGATCAAATAACAACGATAAGCTGCCATCTTCATTCTCATACGCCAAGTCCGTTTTAGCCCAACCAAAAATAGGCTTGAAACTATAGCACACTAAGGAAATTCCGCATTTCCCCAAGTTACGCAACGTCTGGCGATAATTATCAATATAGTGGTCTCGTTGATCCGTCCCCGCTTTAATGGCGTCATGAATAGCGACACTTTCAATTCCTAAAAGTGCTAATCCTTCTTGTTCCACCGATTGTTTAAGTGCCTGAATTTCGGCTACTGTCCAAACATCACCTGGTAGTTTATTTAACAAGGTACCGACAACGCCAGTAATTCCTGGAATCTGTCGAATATGTTTTAACGGAATGGCATCGCCTGCCGCTCCGTACCATCTAAATCCCCATTTCATTGCTTTCACCCTTTACTACATTCTTAAAAATCATCGTCCTCATCCTCTTCATCCTCAAAGGAAGTCATAGAAATATCCCATGCTTGCACACTTTCTTTGCCTTGCGCAACAATTGCTTGCGCCGCTTCAGCAATCGGTGTGCCCAATAATTGATGGTTTATCGCTTCTAAGACCATTGGTAGGTTGGTACCACTCACCACAAAGATTTTCTTTTGTAGTGCTGGTTCGAGTTCGTTAATCACTAAAACTGCCTGATTGTAAGGACTCGCACTTAATAAGTCAACCATGACCAACACGCCATCCCCTTGTTGGACGTTCTCAATCGCTGTTTTAATTTGTCCGCCTAGTGCTTGGACATCGTCTCCACTATTTAGATTAACAGTTTCGATATTTTCGGTTGTGCCCATAATCACGGTAGCTGCGTCTTTCGCACCGTCACTTAGTGCACCGTGTGTAGCAATCACAATCCCTAACATAAAAGTTCCTCCTTCAATTCAGTGGCTTGAGTCATTACTTCAAACAGTCATGCAATGACTCAAGCGACTGGCCTTTTTTATAAATTAAATTTGCCTAAAACCTCTTTTAAACTAGTTTTTGGTGCAGAAGGCGTTGCTTGGAAATAAATATCTTCTACGCCATACACCTCATGTAGTTCTTTTAATTTTTCGGCATCTTCTTTGTTTAAATAAACTGATTTGGTTACTAATAAATCTTTTTCTGGATTCTTCTGTGCAATACCGCCGATGTTTAACTCCTTCATAGGGACTCCGTGTTTTACTAAGTCATAAATTACAGAGACGGTTTTAGCGATTAAAATACAGTTGTACTCTTTGAATTGGTATTCATCCCAATAAAATTTGGCTTTTTCCGGCGTAATGACAATGGTTTTTTGTCCTGTCCGACTGCCTGCACTTTTGTATAAATCACGCATAAATTTATCCTTTGCCACCACTTCATCGACAACGAAAATGGAATTAACACCACTTTTTTGGGACAAGGTCACCATCACTTGTCCATGAATTAATCGTTCATCTACTCTTGCTAAATTTACTACGCCCATCTGATTCACGTCCTTTTCTTTTTATAAAATACCGACTGTTGCTAAGACAATTAAAATACCTGTTAACCACAATAATGCTTGCGTAACTTTCAAGCCTTTTTTCGTATAGAACCAATACACGCCCATTACGACAGCTAGCGGCAAGAGTCCTGGGACAATCTGATCAAGGATATCTTGGACCACAAACTCACGGCCAGAAAGTTTAAATTGAAGAGTTGAAGAAACTTTGACATAATTACCAGCTAAAATCCCCATCATGAACAACCCTAAAACAGATAACATTTCAATGGCTTTTTGAATCCCAGCACTTTGCATTAAACCTGTGGCATTCCGCCCCATTTTGAAGGATTGTCTCGCAAAGAACACGCCTAACAGTACTTGATAAAGGGCAAACGCCACAAATGGGAAAATCGCACCTAATGCGCTACCTTGTTGCGCCCACGGCACCGCAATCGCAATAAAAATATATTGAACCGTGCCTGAGTCAATCGCATCACCAATCCCAGCTAACGCGCCCATCAATCCAGCTTTGGTGTTATACATTAAATCATCTTGCATCATGATTTCGCGGCCTTCATGTTCTTCTTTGGCCCGCTCTTGTTCCATGGAAGCCATCAGCCCAGTAATGACCCCGCCGCCCCAACTTAATTGCGTATTGAAAAACAGCAGTTGACGCATATAAGCGGCTTTTAATTGTTCATCGTCTTTATATAATTTCTTTAAAAGTGGCATCATTGCGTACAATAACGAAGGCGCCAAGTAACGTTCAAAGGAATGGGGAATTTCATTGGCAAAATGCCAACGGAGATAGGCTTTTGTAACATCTTTATTGGTAATTTCTTCTGGTGCTAAATTCGTTGTTTTCGGCACGACTTTTTCTGTTGTTTCCGTCATTTCAGTTCCTCCTTTTTCTTTTAAAACCCGTCATCGTAATCGTCATCATCATCAAAATCAGTGGTGGCACTGGCGGAACCAGCACTTTCTGCTACAGGTTTGCCTTTTTGGACTTGCACAAAAATTAACGCAATAATTACGCCAAAGATGGCATACGTTACCATGGTAATTTCCAATGACTTAAAGACGATACTCATGAAGTATGCAAGGAAAAAGAAAACCAAGAAATCTTTTCGACCAATGACATAGACCGTTGTCGCAATCCCAATTGCGGCTAAACCACCACCTACTACTTCTAACACGTGAATCACAACGGTTCCTTCTAATGCTTTAATAATATCGGCAATGACTGGTGCCCCTAAATAAAGAGCAAAAAAGACTAATGGAACGAATAAAATAAATGAGGCAATCGTTGGATACCAGATAATTGAGCGGGCAATTTTTTTAGAATTTAGTTCAGCCACCGCACGATCGGTATACTTCCCTAAAAACGTGTTAATAAAGAAACGGAATTGATATAAATAACTTCCTAAAAGACCGACAGGAACCGCTACGGCGATAGCCGCTTCCGGCTTCAAATTCCCTAGCAACGCAACTGGCACAGCAATCGCTGCCGCAATTGATGGTTCTGCTGGCATAGAGCCACCTGGTGAAAAAACACCCATGTAAATCATTTGTAATGCTGCGGTGACGATCATCGCTTTCGGGACATCGCCCATTACTAAACCTGCTACTAACCCTGTCATTAAGGGCGAGAAACGCAACGTTAACGTTGCTCCTCCTCCAAGCCATCTGGACATAATTGCTGCCACCCAAAGCGCCATTATCAAACTTTGTAAAACACTTAACGTTTCCATAGTTCCTCCTTCTTATCCTTGGTTTTGGATATACTTTTCTAGCTCTTCAATCCCTTGACGTAAACGTTCTTCCGAAATCTCAATAGGAATTAAATGAACCTTTTCTTTTGAATCAATAAATTGAACCATTGCATCGAGTACTGCTTCTTCTGGGTAAAGGCCCATTTGTCGTAACGACATGGGCAAGTTTAGCTCTTGATAAAAAGGGATTAATGCGTCTATGATGGCCCACCTTTTTTCCAATGCTAATTGATAGAAGATGCCGTAAGCTACTTTTTCGCCATGTAAATAGTCATGACTTTTTGGTAAAAATTTACTCATAGCATCATGCATGGCGTGTGCTGCTGCATTGCGGGCGTATTTGTCACCGAAGCCGCCGACTAATCCGGAAACGGCGAAAACAATTTCTGAAAGATGGACAAATTCAGGCGTGAGTTTGCCCTCGTCCATCGCTGCTAAGGCTGCTTTTGAGTCCCGCATAATCGCTTCTTGCGAAAGCTTGGCGGTCGCTCCCGCTAATTGTAAAAAGGGTTCCCCTTGCAAATGGGCTTGGCGTAAAATGGTCTCTGATTCATACCATTTCGCTAACGTATCAGCTAAACCAGCGACAAAATAATCACGGGGTGCATCCAGAAGCAACTTAGGATCAGTGATTAAAAACGCAGCTTGGCGAAAGAAATGTTCCGTTTTGCCTTCGGCCGCACCATTTTCTTGATACATCACAGCTAATGGTGTCCACGGCGCACAGTTACTAGCCAAAGTAGGGACCAAGCCAAAATTCAGATTGTTTAAATGGGCGCTGTAGCCCACTAAATCGGCTAACTTACCGCCGCCGACTCCCAGAAGAAAGTCAATCTGGTGTTCCTTTATTTGCTGTGAAATTTGTTCGGCGCCAAAATAACTACATTCTCCTGTGTAAGTGTGATAGAAGAATTGATACTCTGAATCTGCCAAGAAGGGCAAAAATGGCTGAGCTTTTTCAAAGGATACGGTGCCATGCACCACCAAAATTCGTTGGGCGTGATATTCCTTGAAAAGTGACGGCACCGAAGCTAAGGCGCCTTCGTGGTAACGATAAAATTGCGGTCCAACTTTCACTTTTAAATCAGTTAACATGCTCCTCCTCCTTCTTAACTAACGTAACGACTGACTTCTTGCACTGCCCGTTGAGGTAAAATACCTTGCACCACGTCTTCCACATCTTGCACGCATTTTTCTCCCATCGCTTGCAGGCATTCCATGGTATAAGCGGAGGTGTGCGGCGTCATTACTACATTTTCAAACGCAAGATAAGGATGATTTTTCCGACCTGGTTCCTCTTCTAAAACATCTGTCCCAAGCCCAGCAATTTTGCCCGATTCTAAGCCGGCAATCATGGCTTCTTCATCAATCAAGGCGCCTCGTGCGCTATTGGAAAGATAGACGCCGTCTTTCATCTTGGCAATTTCCGCCGAGCCAATCATGTGATAACTTTCTTCAGTTAAATTGGCACATAAACAAATGATGTCAGCTGAAGCTAGCAACGTATCTAAGTCTACTTTTTTGGCTCCATAACTTTGCAGATAAGTGGCGGATTTATAGGGATCATACGCTAACACGTCACAGCGAAATCCGTTTCGTAACGTCTCAACGACACAACTTCCTGTGTTCCCAACACCAATGACACCCACAGTTTTGTTAAATAACGTCCGACCGACAAAATTCGCTCGTTTTTCCCATTGATCTGCTTTAACGCTGGCATCTGCAGCCACGGTTTGCCGTAAAACAGCTAGCAAATTTGTGACATTGTTTTCCGCCACGGCATCTCGTTCTACTAAAGCTGGGATGATGGAAACAATTGTGTCATGCTGTTTTGCAGCGTCTAAATCGATGTTGTTATACCCAATGCCGTGGCGAGAAATCAGCAATAATTCATCTTTATGTTCAAAAAATTCTTTCGTGAAAAATGGCGTCACGCTAGCAATAATAATCGTATATCCTTGTAAACATTCCGCTAACTCTTTGCCACCAATTTCACTGTCGACTGTAAAATGCTTCACGGTGCCTATTTTTTCTAAGCGCGTCAAGTGTTCAGGAAAAATTTGACCAAAACTACTGGAATTCACTATGGCAATTTTTTGTTTTTTTAACATGACTAAACTCCTTTACTGACTTTTTACGACTTCATGCCCGCCAAATCCTTGTCGCAAAGAAGCGACCACTTTGTTTGAAAAATGATTTGCTAGCATACTTTCATTTCGAGTAAATAAGGACAACGCTGTCGTTGGGACGGGCATCTCCAAACGCAATGCTTCTTCAATCATCCATTTGGCTTCGCCATTTGCTGCAACTTTCCCTTCTAAATTGGCTAACGTAGGATTTTCCGCAAAAACCTCTTTCGCTAAGCCCATCAAGCGAGCTTCAATAATCGAGCCGTGATTCCACACATCGGCTACTTTCTCCAACGCAAAATCATATTCAGCAGCTTCTAATAAATTGAATCCTTCGCCCATGGCTTGCATCATGACGTACTCAATCCCGTTATGCACCATTTTCAAATAGTGACCAGCTCCTGATTTTCCAGCATAAAGATACCCTTGTTCACAAGCTAAATCTTCAAAAAATGGGGTTAACACCTTGACAGCTTCAGGCGCACCGCCAACCATTAAACACGCTCCTTCCCGCGCTCCTTTGATGCCACCAGAAGTACCACAATCAATAAAATAAATTCCTTTTTCCTTAGCAAGCTGAGCATTCGCGACACTATCATGAAAATTTGAATTGCCACTATCCACAATGATATCCTCTGGTGCTAATTGCTCTACCAATTCTGCCACTAATTGATTGGTAATCTGACCAGCGGGGGTACTTAAAAAAATCACCTTCCTTTTATTAAGCGCTTTCAATAATTCTGACAACGAATCTACAACGGAAAGACCCTGTTCTCTAGCAGTCGCTCTTGCTTCCTTTGTCACATCAAAGCCAATAATGGGCCAGCCTTGTTCGTGAACATTTAATGCCATGTTCAAACCCATTTTCCCAAGTCCAATAAAGCCAATGTCCATTTTTCTTTCACCTGCCTCTTTTGATACTTCAATCATAAAGGATAAAAAAAATAATGTAAACGATTACACTAATTAAAAAATATTTTTTATTTTTTAGCAAAAATCTTGCCTACTCAAAAGGTAAAACGTTTTTATTTTTAAGGAGCTTTCATACAAAAAACACAAGTAAATCTCTTGGTATCACGTTCTTTTTACTGGCTACTTTCTTTAGTTGAGAGAAGTCTTTTCAAGACCCCTTCATTTTTCAGAAAAAAGATTATTTATTTTTTTTGGCTTTTTTTAAAGAATTTCTTTTTTGTAGAGAAAAAGAGAAATTGTATTTGTCCTCTTTTTCCACTATAATCAGTCTATACCAACAATGAAAAGGCATTCATTCTATTTTAAAAAATAAGATTGGAGGAACGTGTTAATGAAAAACCACTATTTGGATCAACGGATTCGGATCAAAAAACCGAATTTGAGCCTCACAGAAAAGAAAATTTCCGATTACTTTGTTCATTCTGAATCATTATTGACACAAATGACGTTAGAAAGTCTGGCCAACGAAATTGGCGTCTCCCAATCTTCCGTGTATCAATTTGTAAAAAAGATTGGCTATTCTGGGTTCCAAGAATTTAAAATTGATATCGCCAGGAATTCTAATTATCAGCCGACTTTTCAAAACGTCAATAGCGTGAATGGCGCCGATGATATTTCACCAGATGATGATAGTATTACCATTGCTAAAAAAGTCTTACAAGCCAATATTTATTCCCTCAGTAACGCCACACAGTTCTTAACAAAAGAGCTGTTAGATAACGTGTTGGCTTTGATGTACTCTGCCAAAACGCTTCACTTTTTTGGGCAAGGCGGCTCCTCGATTGTGGCTTTTGATAGTTTCCATAAATTCATTCGGACCAACTATCGGTGCAACTACATTTTTGATTACCACATGCAGTTAAGTTTTGTCACAAAATTAACCAGTGAAGATTGCGTGTTTATTTTTTCCCATTCAGGCAAAACCAAAGAATCAATCAACCTAGCACGACAAGTTAAAAAAACCAACGCAAAAATGATTACGTTAACCGGTAACAGCGGTTCAGAGTTGGCAGGCTTGTCCGACGAAGCAATTATTGTCGTCACCGAAGAAGGCTTGTTTCGTGCGGAATCCTTGGCTTCACGGATTAGTTACTTAACGGTAATGGATATTTTATACACAAATACGATGTATCACAATTTTGATCAAAATGCCGATTCCTTGAAAAAAATCCGTGATAACATTAGCACGACTAAGACCGATCCGCATTATTTGTCGTAAAGATCTGAATGGTGCTTATTTTTGTAATATCGGTCCTCGCAAATTGGCTTTATACCGTGACTCTACATTTTATGAAGCAAGTGAACTATCATGGAGGTATTTAAAAAGCGACCAATTTTTTGGTCGCTTTTTATCTTGTGGGTAAAAATAAATTAGAAAAAAGAACTTGGGGGTTATGTCCAAGTTCTTTCTAAATCTTAAGACAATTAGTTAAATGCATGTGTTGTCTTAGCTTCATTTTAAGTTTGCTTATTTCGTTCATTCCATTACTTTAAATTGTTCGGACACATATTTAGCGTAAGTTTTATGTTTACTTACTAGCTCATCATGTTTTCCTGAACCAGTTACTTTCCCTTTTTCAACAAAGTAAATGCTATCCGCATCAACAATTGTCGACAATCTATGGGCAATAACCAATGTTGTTCGGCCCTTCATTAAATTGGACAATGCCTCTTGAACCTTCATCTCAGATTCTGAATCTAGGCTAGCAGTAGCTTCATCTAACATTAAAATCTTGGGATTCCGCAAGAATGCACGAGCAATTGCAATACGCTGTCTTTGTCCTCCAGAAATTTTAACGCCACGTTCACCGACTTCCGTATTCAATTTATCTGGCATTTCTTCTACAAATTTTCGCGCATATGCTAGTTCCAAGACATCCCATAGTTGTTCATCTGAGAAGTTTTCTGCTAAGCCATACGTTAGATTATCTCTGATTGTCCCTGCCATAATCGCAGAATCCTGTGATACAAAGCCGATTTGACGACGATAATCTGATAATTTGATATCTTTTATGTCAATATCTCCAAATTTAATTTGTCCTTCTGTAGGTTCATAAAACCTTTCAATTAAACTAAAAATCGTCGATTTCCCGCCACCTGATGGGCCAGCAAAAGCAATTACTTGGTTTGGCTGAGCAGTAAAAGAAATGTCTGTTAAGATAGGTTCCTCTGGTGCATCTTCATAAGAAAATTTTACATTTTTAACTGATAAAGTCTTTTCCGATAAATCAATATCTTGTCCACTTTCAAAGTCTTCAGGTTCTCTAGATAACAATTCTTGCACTCGTCGCGTTGATCCTGCTGCTTTAGCTACTTCAGAAAATAACGTCGCAATGATTGGCATGGCGCCAATAAGATTAAATAGATACATTAAGAAACTCATCAATGTTCCGATTGTCATCACACCAACGGCAATTCGATGCATCCCATATGCTAATAGCCCAAATACCATGCTCATAAAGACCATCATCATAATTGGTTGCATAGATGCATCAAATATTGCTTCTTTTTTCCCTACATTAAATAACCGATCCACTTCATTTGCAGCACGAACCTGCGCCTGAGATTCAGCATTAGAAGTTTTGACTAAACGAATTTCACTCAACGTTTCAGTAGCAAGTCCGTTAAATTGACTCATAGCATCTTGGCGAATGTGACTAACTTTTGAACCAAATGCCATTACTGGAATCATACAAAGGATTACAACAGGAACAGCAATTACCATAGCAAGCGACATATGCCAATCCATTTTAATCATCATATATACCGTACCAATAACTGTAATCACACTGGCAACTGTTTGAGGAAAAGTAACGGCTAACAATTGCTTAACTTGATTAGTATCATTTACGACCCGGCTGGATATTTCACCCGCTTTAACAGAGTCAAAATAAGAAACTTTTAGAATAGTTAATTTATTCCATAAGCGTTTACGCATATTTTGGATGACATTTTCACCAAAAATACCTAAAATTGTCCCTCCTAATGCAGAAACGAGTGCTGAAAATATAAATAACCCAACAACTTTACCTAATAAACTATAATCTACTCCCTTTTGAAAATTATTGACTAAACTTGAAGCAAGTTTTGGAACGTACACTTGGACACTAGAAGAAATCACAAGAAATATCATCCCGATGCCAAGCAGTAAATAGTTAGGCTCTGTCATCTTGATTAAGCCTAAAAATTCTTTAAACGAAAATTTTGTTTTATCTGCTCGGATAGAATCATGACTATTTTTGCCGCCTCCACCTACTGCCATTATCTTCTCCGACCTCTCTTCCATCCTTCAAAGCCACCGTATTCACCATTGAATTCACCAAATCTACCAAAGCCATCATGTCCCATCATCTGTTCTCTAGCTCTACCATATCTAGCTGATATTTTTCTGAAATGTTCCCAATTTTTATCGTCGCCAAAAATTGTTTCAATTTTATCTAAAAATTCTTCACTAGAAATATTCTTTTCTATACGTTCTAAATAATTATTTAAAGACTCTAGTTCCTCCTCTGAGAAGCCCTTAAACATTTCTTCATTAAATCCATTAGAAATATTTCCTTGAGTACTTAAACTTTCTCGTCCCTTATCGGTCAATACAACGAATGTGACCCGAGCATCTGATTCATTTTTGACTCGTTTAACTGCTTTAACAGACTCTAATTTTTTTATGATTTGTGTCACACTAGAAGGTTTTATATCTAAATATTCAGCGATTCTTCCAGCTGTTACATTTTCTTCAGAAGCAAGCAATTTTAACGTTTCAAAAGTGTTATCTGGTTTCTCCTCTATGCTAGAAGCAAAGATTAAGTAAGGTTGTTGAGCAATTTTTAATAGTTTATTTAAAATATCTGTTTTTTTCATAATTTCCTCCAAAAAATTTATTTAGTTTATATATAAGCTAACGAACTAAATAGTAATCTATTTAGTTTACTTTGTCAACAACAAACTAATTATTTGTATGTAGATATAACCAAAATGAAAAATAGCATACAGAAACTGCCGATTTGTTTTATCGATTCATCTGTTCCTCTACTTAAAAATCTATTTGTCCATTCAATCATGAATACTAAAAAAACGCTTGGCACAAGCCAAGCGTTTTGATTCTCTCTTTACATCGAACCTTTAAAAACATCTTTATTCTTAGCAAAATAATCAACACCAGAGTAAATGGTGAAAATCAAGCAAGCATATAGCATGATTTGATCTAGTGGTAGATGAAGTGCTGAAAATGGAATGTTGTTAATGAACAGTAAAATAATTGCAACCATTTGGGTAGCTGTTTTTACTTTTCCTGGCCAAGCTGCTGCCATTACTTCGCCATGTTCGACTAATAACAACCGTAAACCAGTTACTGCCAATTCACGACAAACAATAATTGCTACAATCCAAGCGGGTACTTTGCCTTGACCAACTAAGACGATAAAAGCGGTCATCACTAGCATTTTGTCCGCTAATGGGTCCGCAAATTTTCCGAAGTTCGTAACCAAGCCTTGCGCACGGGCAATTTTGCCATCCAACCAGTCTGTAAAACTAGCAACTGCAAAAATAATCGCGCCCACTAATTGGGTAACGGCTAACGTTGTGTCGCCAAAACTAATCGTTCCCCAGTCCATTGGCACTGACACAATAATAATAAAAATCGGAATCATAAATATTCTTAAAACTGTTAATTTATTTGGTAAATTCACTTCAATTGCCCCTTCCTTCTCCTGTTCTATTTTACGTTATCTTGCTGGCAGTGTCACGAAAAAAAGAAAAGAATCTGGAATAATTGCCGTTTGACCGTTTATTCAGAAATATTCTTGCCTTTTTTTAGAAAGAGCTGGTAATAGCCTAAACCTAAATTAATCATTCCAATCAATGTGATACTGTCTAAAAATTTAGAACCATAGATAAAGTAGAAATACAGTTGTAAGCCAACAATCAAGAAGCCCATGACCAACAGAGCGATTGAAAATATGGTGATAAGATTAAATTTTTTATTAACTATTTTAAGCATTGATAACCCCTTCTCTCTTGAATTATTATTGTCGTCTTTTTAACCATTCGCTGTTAATTATAAAAGAAAAGAATCTGGAATAATTGCCGTTTGACAGTTTATCCAGATTCTTCTTACACCATTTCTAACGATACGTAATCCCTAATGTAACATCCTTACGAATTAAAACTGGCGTTTTTTCCAGTGTTAAATCGGCGCCATCGACTTGAATGGCGACGTTATTTGAGGCGCCTAGAATCAGTGTTGCATTGGCGGCATTCGCAGGTAAAGCTGTTGTTTCTGTTTCTCCTGCTTGCAGGGTGTGTTGGTACGTATAGTTGCCATCGACCATCACGCCAATCCAGCAAGAGCCTTCAGTCCCTTTAAAGGTAATGTTGATTGGACTATTCGCATCTTTAACCGTTGCAGTTACTTGATTATTGGCATCACTCACCACAGCCACAGCTGTTTTCTTCTCTGGTTCGCTTGAAGAAGACGGCGGTGTACTACTTTGTGTGCTACTTTCTGGGGCTTGACTTGATTCTTTGGGTTTTTCCACACTGGCACTAGTTGCCGGTGTTTGAATAATCGGTTCGGCTTTTTGATCTTGCCACATAATATACAGCACTACGACCGCAATGGCTAAACCAATTAACGAAAAGGCAATGGCTGGTAAGTTCCGCAGTAACCAACTGGATTGCTTTTCTTCGTCATGCAATTGCTTACGTGATCCTTCAAGCTCTTCATACACTGGCTTGGGTTCTTCGACAATTTCAGGCTCTTTGCCATCATAGATATCTACCAATTGATTGCCATCTAAGCCGACCGCACTTGCATATTGGCGGATAAACGCCCGCACATAAAAGGTGCCTGGTAAGGACTCAAAATCGTTTTGTTCAATAATTTCTAAATATCTTTTTTGAATTTTTGTCATTTGTTGCAGTTCATCAATTGTGATGTTCTTCTGCAATCTTGCTTCTTTTAGTGTTTCTCCAATATTTACGCTGGCCACTCGTCCATCTTCTCCAGTCTATTTTGTTAATTTATCGATTGTCTCATCAGTCTTTTTCAATTGCCAAGGAAAACATTCCCGTCCTTTAAGAATACCACAAAAGAAGCCAACTGAGGATAACAAAATTGAAAGATTTCAAAGATTTTTCTTTTTCTTAAACAGTTGGTTTATTGCTCGGTTTCTCCTTTAGGATACATGTAGAAACGGCTCAATCCTTCTTCACGAATAAAGGTCTCTGCTACTTGGCGGACGTCGGCTAATTGAATACTTTCAATGACTTCAATCTTATCAAACAGCGTGGTTTCCCCAAACAATGATTGTGAAAATTGGTTGGCGATATACTCTAAAGAGTTTAAGGATTGGAAATATTTACCAATCATTTTTTTCTTCAATAAGGACAAATTTTCTTCCGTTAATTCTGGACTTGTTGTGGCAGATAATAAAATAGCTTCAATTCGTTCTGCTAAGACTTCTGGTTGCTCACTATCGCCGCCAATATCCGCAAAATGGAAACTGCGATCTAAATTAAAGTCATAACTAAAACTATCATCTAACAAGCCTTCATCATAAAGAGCCAAATAGTTTTGAGAGGTATTACCAAACAATAATTGTAACAACAAGTTCACGGTGACTTGATATTTCATTAAGTCACGACCCGTTGTTGGCACTTCATCTAAGCCTTTCAAGCCAACAAGCACTTTTGCCCGTGTGACTGCCATTTCAATGGCGCTCTCTTTGACAATGTCAGCAGCTGTTTCTTCAGGAAAATGCCGACGAATAGGTTGGGCGGCAGGAAACTCTTTCGCCGCTTGGTTTTCACGAATGAAGGCCATTAACGCTTCAGGGTCCATTTTCCCTACCACGAATAAGGTCATATTACTTGGATGATAAAACGTATTGTAACATGTATACAAATCCTCTGCGGTAATCTCCGCAATACTTGCCACTGTACCGGCAATATCAATATGCAATGGATGTTTCGGATAAAGGTTGCCTAAAATCCCAAAGAACAAGCGCCAGTTAGGATCATCTAAATACATTTGAATTTCTTGTCCAATGATGCCTTTTTCTTTTTCGACCGTTTCCTTCGTAAAATACGGCGATTGCACAAAATCAAGCAACGTTTCTAGATTTTGTGTCACTTGATCCGTCGTTGAAAACAAATAACTCGTTTTCGTAAAACTGGTAAAGGCATTCGCTGAAGCCCCTTGTTGCCCAAATTTTTGGAAGACATCGCCATCTTCTTTTTCAAACATTTTATGTTCTAAAAAGTGGGCGATTCCGTCAGGTACTTCAATCATTTCCTCTTGACCAATTGGCACGAACGTATTGTCAATGGAACCATAATCGGTCGTAAACAAGCCATACGTTTTTTGGAAATCATTTTTCGGTAATAGGTAAACCTTTAACCCATTTTCCAGTGTTTCTGTATACAATGTTTCTTTAATTTGTGCATAGTCTTTTTTAATCATTTTCCGTTTCTCCTTCCAAAAAGAAGATCGCTTGAAGTTCCAAGCGTTTGGCTACTTCTTGGATTTCTGGAATAGTCACGGCATTAATCCGCGCAATCCATTCCTCCGCCGTCAGCATCGTCTGCGGCATTAATTCGTTCAAGTATTCTTTTTCCAGCCACGCGCCTGCATTATCTAACGCTAAGATATACTGATTTTTTAACATTGCTTTCGTTTGTTCAATTTCTAATTCGCTAATCTTACCTAAGCGAATATTTTCCAATTCTGTCGAAATCAAACGCAAGACCTGATTCCGATTTTTGCCATCGATTCCTGTTTGAACCGTCATGAAGCCACGGAAGGTGTCGATACTACTAGAAGCATAATACGCTAAATGCTCTTTCTCACGGACATTCATGAATAATTTAGAATGCGGGAAACCGCCAAAAATCCCATTAAACACTTGCAACGCAAAATAATAGCTATCGCCATAATAAATATCTGTGTTATAAGCCAAGTTTAATTTCGATTGGGCTAACACCTCACGCTCGGTCCGCTCTTCAATCACATTGCGAATTGGTTGATTGTAGAAAATCGCGGCTTTGCCTTCTTCACGAGGCGTAAACGGTAATTGCTTGAATAGTGGCACTAACTCCGCCTCATTGACATCGCCTAAGACAAAAATATCCACTTGATCTTCCGCCAGCATTTTTTGATAATACGCTGCTAATGACGCCGCTGTTTCCTCAGCTAACGCCGCAACGGTCCCGAAACTAGGGATTTTTTGATCCTCCGATTGATTAAAATAGACACTTTGAAGCGCCAAAGAAGCATAGGTTTGCTTATCCTCCACAATACTTTCCAAGTACGCTTTCAAGTTCTCTTTCTCCCGTTGGAAGGTTTCCGCTTCGAATTGGCCCGCTTGAATATTGGGGGCAAAAATAATTTCCTTCAAAAAGTCCACCGCTTCGGCAAGCACCTGACTATCCTGTAAATAATGATCATTGACAATGTTCATAGAAACATTAAACCAATGTTGATTGCCTTTTTTGGAAACGCCAATCCCAAAGCTGGCGCCGTAAAGTTCCGCCAAACGCTCACTTAACTTGACTTGATTCGGGTAATTCAAGCTGTTGGTTTCCATCAAACTGGACAACAGCGTTCTTTTTGTAATGGTTTCATGATTTAATCGTGTATTAAAGCGGACTAAAAGACGCACCGTTTTATATTTTTCTGTAGGAATGACGTGTAAATTCACGCCTTTAACTAATTGAACAGACATTGCCGCATCGCTCCTTCATTTGCTTCATCTTACCTAAAGAATGCTGTGAAATATATGTATCGCGTAAATTCTAAAGCATTTTTTAATGTTTTTTCCAATAGCTCCATTATAACACAGCTTCAGGTGCTTTCTGAATGATAAGAGTTTTTCAGTTCAAATTTTCAAGAAGATTCGGTATACTGTTTTTAAAGTGAGGAGGGAAAAAAGAATGATTAAAGAATTTAAAGAGTTTATCATGCGCGGAAGTGTCTTAGATCTAGCCGTCGGTGTTGTCATTGGTAGTGCGTTTACTGCAATCGTGACACAAGTGGTGGAAGGCTTGATTACCCCGTTAATTAGTCTGATTTTTGTCTTGACGACTGGGAAAAAGAGTGCCGACGATGCATTGGGTGCCCTTGTCTATAAAGTCGAAGGCGTTGAATTCAATATTGGTAGCGTGATTAGTGCACTTATTACATTTTTAATTACGGCTTTCGTCCTCTTCTTGATTGTCAAAGCGGCCAACAAAATGAAAAACCGTGGCAAAAAAGAAGAAGCGGCAGAAGAAGAAGTGGTACCAACGAGCGAAGATTACTTAAAAGAAATTCGCGACTTGCTAGCGGCACAAACACCGCCTGCTGAAACTGTCAAAACAGACAGCACCGTCACAGAGAAATAAGCAAAAAGTCATCCTGAGGGGATGACTTTTTTGTTTTGTCTTAGAGAGATGGTCCTGCGACAAGGTTCCAGGTGACGTTCCCTGTGTAGGTCCCTGCTTTGAGTTGTTGGTAAGGGGTCGTAATGTTTAAATATTTGTTGCGCATTAAAGAATACCACATTCCTTGACCTTTTCCACCAACTGCATTCCCCACTAATGTAGCACCACCACCAATTGTAATACTATTGGTAGCTAGAAATTCGGGTGCAGCAGGATTATTCGTAAAAATAACCCCCCCTACTCCTGAAAACATATTTGTTGCTTCATCATAAGATACAACAAATCCTGATTGAGTAAAAGAGAATTCACCTGTCAATGTCTCTTCACCATTGACCATTTCAGGAATTGTGGCAGTAACATGCCAACCCTCTTTCGTCCCTCTTAAATCACCTACTCCATAACGGGTTTCAGATATAGAAGAAATGGCGGATAAATCATCAGATATCATTTTTTTCTGAAACGAAATCATTTCAGGAATATAAAGCAAATCAAAATCAGTGTTTGTAGCACCTGGGTCAGGTCTTACTGTATTTGCTCCGTCGAAGTCCCCATCTGGCAACTTCCCTCCGCCAAATTCCACCTGCACTGGCGTATTCCCTGTCGTCACAGCCTGTGCCGACAGCGGTGCCAAACTAGCGCCAACCACTACGCTACTTACCAACAAACTTGCGAGTAATTTCTTTTTCATTTTACATACCTCTCTTTTTTTAATTGATTGTTTAAGAACGGACGGAAGACCATTTAAACAGCTCTTCCGTCCGCTATTGTTTACCTGTTTATGCTTAAATCGCTGGTCCTGCGACAAGATTCCAGGTGACATTTCCTGTATACGCGCCTTTTTTCAGTTCTTGCATTGGTGTCGTTACATTTAACGTTAAGTTATCTAGACGACCTGACCAAGTCCCTTGCCCCTTTCCTAGAGGAGCGTTAATTAAAGCTGCGGCGCCGCCACCAATCTTAAGGCTCGCACCGTTAAAGCTAGGGGCCGTTGGATCATTAGCGATATTCATGCCATTCAGAGTATTGAAGCCCCCGTAAGAACTCGTACTTTCATTGAATATGGCATAGTATGGTGTCATTCCAAAAGTAATCTGTCCATCTAATGTATCTGTGCCATTACTCATGCCCACTACTTCGCCAGTGACATGCCAGCCTTCTTTGGTCCCACGGACATCACCCACCATGATCGATTTTGGCGCAGTTGAAATGGGTCTAATAGCGGTTATATCCTCACCAATTTTTACGGGAGAAAAGTCAAAAATTTTCGGAATGGCTAATAAGTCAAAATTCGTATTCGGTTGCGTCGGATCGGGATCTACGATTGGGCCAGTATCATCCCCCTGATCTTGCAATGTTCCACCTTCAAATTCTACCTGTACTGGTGTATTTCCTGTCGTGACAGCCTGTGCCGAAAGAGGCGCCAAGCTAGCCCCAACAACTGCGCTGCCAACGAGTAAACTTGCAAATAATTTCTTTTTCATCTATGTACGTCTCCTTTTGTTTAAGAATTTCCAGAATGTACTTCTGAAGCTATGGCCTTAATTATACAAGATTCCCCTGTGTCTGTGATTTTAAATATTTAACCGCGCATAGAAAAAATCAACAGTTCTTTTAATATCAATGATATCTCTTGGTTTTAAACATAAATTTCAACACTTTTTGACATTCGAAAGTGTTATTTAATGATTTTCGCGGCAAAATCGATTAATAAACAGCAAGAAAACGTCAAAAAGTAAGGGTTCAACTCTTACCTTTTGACGTTTTCTCCTAAATTCTTATAAATTTATCCGCGATTTCGGCGAAAAAATCTTCAAATTTCATTTAATGACAGCCGTTTTTGCGTTTGCTAATCGCCAAGACTTACAACTTGCGGCGACGCGCAAATTCCACAAACTTAAATTTGTTTAAGCGGTGACGAGATTCCGTATAGCCAAAACAGCGGGTATCTTCCAAGTTCATGATACTGCGGACCACGACGACATGATTGCCTTCCACTTCACCAATCAGCTGCTTGTCCATCTCTGTGAGCGGTTCCACGGTAATTTCTTTCTGGGCATAACTAATCGCCAAGCCAAGGTCGTTTTCCAGATAATCGAAAATCGAATCTTCGGCACGATGCTTCGGCAGTTCAGGGACAATCTCTTTAATCAAGTAATCAATATCTAAAATATCGACTTCCCCTTCAATCTCCCGTTGCCGAACTAAGCGCCACACAGGGGCCCCTTCGGTCCAACCAGTCAACTGAGCCAAGTTGCGCTCCACAGGAATTTCTTCTAAGGAAACTACATGAGTATGACTTTCAATATGTTGCGTTTGTTGTAACTCCTTGTAACTGGTCACCCCTGAAATAGGAAAATTAAATTTTTTAAAGTTTAAGACAATCGAGCCTTTGCCTTGCTTTTTCTGAATGTAGCCAGCGTTAATCAGTAAATTCAAGGCTTTCCGAATTGTTTCACGGGAAACATTGTAAGTTTCCACTAATTGATTTTCACTAGGTAATAAATCGCCTGGCTGATAGTCGCCTTGGACAATTTGTTGTTCTAATTCTAAAAATATGTCATGAAACTTGTTCATGCCGATCCTCCTCTACCAACAATTTCTTTTCTAAAAGCATAGCATATTCCCTCCGAAAAACCTAGAGCTGGTCAGAAAAATCCCCCGCACTTTCTGCCTTGCTTACGCCACTGACTCCCCCAGCCAAACCACTGCTTGACCGCCTTTTTTTCGGACCCAGCGCAGTCTGTTACAGCCCCCTTCTGGAAAACTTTTCCCAAGAATCTAGGGAAAATCCTTGTAATTCTGATTCGTTCATACTATACTGTAGTCAAACGAAACATGTCTATACAAGTTCGCAAGGAGGCGCCAAACATGACCATTTTAGAATTAACATTCGCAACGAACCAACTAACGACGACTTTTTTTAACCATAAATTGGAACCGCTTCACCAAAAAACGTTCCCTTTTGAAGCCTTGACTATCGAAGAAACGGTTCCTGAACTGTGCCAATTGATTGTGGCAGAGGCTGCGCCGATTCTGGGGGGAATTGTGGCTGATTTCCCAGCGGACTTCTTTTCGCCAGAGGAAACGTTGGCGCTGGTTCCGCAAGCGGTGATTCAAGCATTCGCGGAACAGTTGAACACGCCACTTTTAACGGCAGCCGAACAAGCGGCGGCACCGAATCTGCTGGAAGCATTTGGAGAAAAACGGCAGTATCTGGCTTGGCATTTAGATTATTATGGCTACGTGCCTGGGAAAAATGAATATGCGGTGGAGTCCCTGTTAACTGTCGGCAATGGCTTTTTAGGCTTGCGCGGCACAACCCCTGAGATGACGATTTCTGATGATCATTATCCAGCGACCTACATTGCGGGGCTTTATAATACAGCGGCTTCGGAAGTTGCGGGTCAAGTAGTGGAAAATGAAGATTTCGTCAATGCTCCTGATAACCAACACATCGCTTTAAAAATTGGCGATGCCACTGACTGGTTAACGATTTCTCCAGACACGCTACAACAATTACATCGTCAATTGAACTTGAAAACGGGATTGTTTGTCGCAGAAATGATATTGAAAGATGCGGACAATCAGCAAATTAAATTAACGACGAAAAAAATCGCCAATATGGCACAGCCGAATGACTATCATCTGCAATATACGTTTGAGCCGTTAAACTTTTCGGCCCCGATTACTTTGAAAACCGTCACGGATGGCAGTGTCTACAACTATAACGTGGCGCGGTATCGTAACTTAACAGCCAAACATTTTCAGGTGACAGCATTAAGCGCGCAGGAAAACAAAACCGTGATTGAGGTTTGTACCAATCAATCCAACTTGAGCGTCCGAGAAACGGCCTTGATAACCGGTGATTTTTTTGAAAAAGAAGCCATTATGATTCAAGAAGAAGCGGAAAAAATCGCCCAAGTGGTGACCGTGATGGCGCACCAAGGCACGCGCTATACGCTAGAAAAACAAGTCTATGTGCAAGCCAGCCACGCCGAACAAAGTTGGCAAGTACCGTTTACGCCGAAGGACTCTTTTGCGGCCGCCGCTCAGGAAAGCGCCCGCGCTTGGCAAACCCTTTGGCAACAAGCCAACATTACCGTGACAGGCGATTTGATGTCTCAAAAACTTTTACGGATTCACAGTTATCACTTGCTGGCTTCGGCTTCGCCTTTTAGTAACCAAGCGCAAGCATTGGACGTCTCGATTACCGCCCGAGGCTTGCATGGTGAAGCGTATCGTGGACATATTTTCTGGGATGAAATTTTTATTTTACCTTTTTATATTCAACATTATCCTGACACGGCGAAACAATTGTTGCTGTATCGCTACCATCGATTAGAGAAGGCGAAGGAAAATGCGGCGGCTAGCCAGTATCGTGGCGCAATGTATCCGTGGCAATCAGGACGTGACGGGCGTGAAACCACGCAAAAACTTCACTTAAATCCGTTGAATGGACATTGGGGCGAGGATCATAGCATTCTGCAACGGCATGTGTCCTTGGCGATTGCTTACAATGCTTGGTTGTATTGGCATAGTACACAGGATCATGAATTTATGAAACAATATGGCGGCGAAATGTTGTTAGAAATCGCTCAATTTTGGAACAGCGCTGCGACGTTAGATGACGCAACAGGACGGTTCTTTATTGATAAAGTGATGGGACCTGATGAGTTTCACGAGGGCTATCCAGACCAAACGGAAAGCGGCTTGAAAAACAACGCCTATACGAATTTGATGGTGGTTTGGCTATTCGAAGAATTAACCAACATTTTGGCACTTTTCTCTGAGGAAGAACAGGCACAACTTTTTGCCAAAACGCAGACCACTTCGGCTGATCTAGCCCGCATGCAGCAAATTCAAAATTCACTGGAAATTGAAGTTAATTCTGACGGTATTATTGCGCAATATGAAGGGTATTTCGGCTTAAAAGAGATTGACTGGGCAGCGATGAAAGAGAAATACGGCAATATTTACCGCATGGATCGAATTTTAAAAGCCGAAGGGGAATCCCCCGATGATTACAAAGTGGCGAAACAAGCCGACACGTTAATGTTGTTCTACAACTTAGACAAAACTCGGGTGGATCAAATTTTAGAAGATTTAGGGTATCAATTGCCTGCGGATTATTTGGAAAAAAATCTTTTGTATTATCTAAAACGGACGTCTCATGGTTCGACTTTGTCACGAATTGTTCATGCCCAATTGGCAGAAATGGCGCAATTCCATGAGCTATCTTGGCAACTTTATCAAGAAGCGTTGTATTCCGATTATCGTGACATTCAAGGTGGCACGACCTCTGAAGGGATTCATACAGGGGTCATGGCTGCGACGATCCACGTTACTTTAGCGACGTATGCAGGCGTTGACACGCGCCAAAACGAGTTATCAATTTGTCCAAACTTACCTGAACATTGGCAATCGCTGGCCTTCCAGTTTATTCATCAAGGCGTGACGTATCAATTTTCATTAACACAAACCAGTGTCACGATTACAGCAGATAAAGACACACAATTATTGGTTCAGGGCGCGTTGATTCCGTTAACCGCCGAACGACCAAAAGAAGTACATTATCAATAAAGGAGCGAACCACAATGACGATTGGATTTATTTTTGATTTGGATGGTGTCATTACTGACACCGCCAAATTTCATTATCAAGCTTGGAAAGCGTTGGCCGATTCGCTAGGCATTTCCATTGACGAAACCTTCAACGAAACATTAAAAGGCATTAGTCGGATGGATTCCTTGGACCGCATTTTAGCCCATGGCCACCGTGAAAATGCGTTTACTCCAGCAGAAAAAGAAGCCTTAGCTCAGCAAAAAAATGACCACTACGTTCAATTATTAGAACATTTAACGACAGAAGATGTTTTACCTGGTGTCGTGCCATTGCTACAGCAAGCCCAAGCACGTCACATTCCCTGTGCCGTGGCTTCGGCTTCAAAAAACGCCCCCCTGATTTTGGAAAAATTAGGCGTGCGCGCGTACTTCGCCACAATTGTCGATCCCGACTCGTTAAGCAAAGGCAAACCTGATCCTGAAATCTTTTTAGCCGCCGCTGACAGTATTGGCGTGCTACCGCAAAACGCCATTGGCTTTGAAGATGCACAATCAGGCATTGACGGCTTGAAAGCCGCGGGCATCTATGCCGTCGGCTTGTCGGCCAACCACCCCTTAATCGGAGCCGACATGCAAGTCTCTGAAATGACTGAACTAAGCGTTGATGCACTGCTCAATCGCTAAAGAAGGACAAGAACCTTTAGCAGCAGGCACCTCTTTTCATCTACATTGTATCTATGCTAGAATGTAGATGAAAAGAGAGAGATGCGTCAACGTACCTCTCTAGTGTAGAGCCGTTTGAGACGGTGACCTTTTGGATTATTTAAAAATAACCGTGCTGGTCAAAGTTGACGGTTATTTTTTCTTGTCATTACACTCCATTATTGGATTAAAAAGGATTGAGTTGAACGTGGTTCTGTGGTAGACTTTTATTAGAAACAAGTAGATGTTTCTTGATGATCAGGCATCATAATAACTCAATACTGAAATCGGAAGTAATAGCCGATAGTTGGCGAGCAACAGAAAAACTCGATATAGAATTGGACGTAGAGCCAATAGTTGGTGAGCAACAGAAAAACCTGAATTATATTTGAAGTTTAAAGAAGGCAAGCTAAGCTTGGCTTCTTTATTTATAGGAGAAACTAATGATTGAGAAAAAAGATTTTGACACAATTAGAAAGGCGTTCTTAATTTATGACACCAACTTCAATAATCATATGTTCACTTATACATATCAACATCGGAAAACAAAGAAATTGTTAGAAATGAACGTTCAATTTGAAGCTGGGAATTTTATGCATTTATGCGGAGTTGACTATTATCAAATAGATAAACAAGGGAGCTGTAAATTTCGTTTTAAGGCTACTCAATTTTACAGAGCTTTAAAAAATAATAAAGTTTCACTGCGCGGGATTAAACCTAAAGATGATGGAACCATAGGCCAAAAATTACAAGTAATTTCTCTATTAGAAATGCTTATTTCTCCAGGTGTACGAATATGCGATGGAGGAAAATTTTATAATTTACAGTATGAAAAAGCAATTCGTTCAGGCAAAATGATTGTGGCGTTAACATGTAAAGAGAATAACAAAAAGTACGTCCCACAATCTTTATTATCGTTAATAAATCAGCCACGAAAGAGCCAATCGAAATCTTTAACTGAATCCCATGAAGTAATTAAAATAAGTAAGTCTGAGCTGAATAGCACCTCAGTAATTGAAGTTTACGATAAATTTTAACAAAAAAGCGGGCTAAACAGACTATAGGCAAAGAGAAAAAGCCCAGAGGTTTTTCTCCTCTTTAACAGCTTTTAGGATTTCACGGATTAACGCTAAATTTATTCGTACTTTTCGGGAAAATATGCTATAATAAAAACGAAAAGAGAGATATGCGTCAACATACCTCTCTGATGTAGAGCCGTTTAAGACGGTGACCAATTTAGTTATAAAAAATAACCGTACTCGATCAAAGTAAACGGTTATTTTTTATTGTCATTTTTAAGCAATTTCACAATCAGCGCGATCAAAGCAATGGTAAACATACCAAACCCTAGGATCGTCTGAATTGTTTCATATGCTGACAAAAGGCCTCTCCTTTCTGTAAATTTTGGAAGTACGCTCATACGCACCACCTCACCGAAAGGGGAAAGTCTCTGCTCCTATGTTTCTCACTTTGTTGCGATGCTCGTCGCAAAGCGCATCTTCCTTTGCGCTTGCCTCCGCCTTAACTTCTCTACACTTATCGTATATCATGAATACCTAATAAATATTCAGGTTACAATATTTTTTTAGATAAAATGATTTAGAGAAAAAACCGCCCACATCAGAAAAATGATGTGGGCGGTTTTTTGTAATTATTTATTTTTTGTTTCAAATAACGGACTAACTGGTTTGTTTTCGTGGATACGTTTAATCGCATCTCCGATTAATTCACCAACGCTGACTTCGTCAATTTTTGCAATTTTACGATCATCCGATAGGTAAATAGAGTCTGTTACAACTAAGCGTTCAATTGCTGAATCTTCAATACGTTGTAAGGCTGGTCCTGATAAAACGGGATGTGTACAAGAAGCGTAAACGTCTTTTGCTCCGGCTTCTTTCAATGCGTTTGCAGCAAGAGAAATTGTCCCCGCTGTGTCAATCATGTCATCAATTAAGACACATGTTTTGCCTTCCACATGACCAATGATATTCATTACTTCTGCTACGTTCGCTTTTGGACGACGTTTGTCAATGATCGCAATTGGTGCTTTTAAGAATTCTGCCAATTTACGTGCACGCGTTACACCACCATGGTCAGGGGAAACGACAACGACGTCATCGCCTTGAATGCCGTGTTCGATGAAGTAATCGGCAATTAATGGTGCACCCATCAAATGATCCACTGGAATATCAAAGAATCCTTGAATTTGGACCGCATGTAAGTCCAATGTCAACATTCTTGTTGCGCCAGCTTTTTCAATCATGTTTGCAACAAGTTTAGCAGTGATTGGTTCCCGGGCACGTGCTTTACGGTCTTGACGTGCATACCCATAATAAGGCATAACCACGTTAATTGTTTTAGCACTCGCACGTTTTAACGCATCAATCATGATTAATAGTTCCATTAAGTTATCGTTAACAGGGCTACTTGTTGATTGAATGACGTAAACATGTGCACCACGAATACTTTCTTCAATATTCACTTGAATTTCGCCATCACTAAATTGTGTTACAGAGCACTTTCCTAGCTCCACACCCACAGCATCCGCAATTTTTTCTGCTAAGGGACGATTAGAGTTCAAAGAAAAGATTTTCAATCTTGGATCAAAATAATGTTTCGACATTAGAACCTCCACTTTCTATTTCAGCCAATTCGTTAAAACTGAACAATACTTTCCTTCTAAAATAATAGTAGTCCTAGCCAAATAAATCAAGAGATTTTCTGTATTTCATACAAGATATTCATCAAAAGTCGCTTTCTTCTAACTATTTTATCGTATTTGTCTAAAAAATGAGGATTATTTGAATAAAGAAAGGTACTCGCCATAGCCTTCTTTTTCTAAATCTGCCACTGGCACAAATCTCAAAGCTGCCGCATTAATGCAATAACGTAAGCCGCCTTCTTGGAGTGGGCCATCAGTGAAAACATGCCCTAAATGTGAATCTGCTTCTTGACTGCGAACTTCTACTCGGTGCATGCCGTGACTAAAATCAGCTTTTTCTTTGACGCCACGTTTTTCAATTGGTTTGGTAAAGGATGGCCAGCCGCAACCAGCATCGTATTTGTCCAGGGAGCTAAACAACGGCTCGCCACTAACAATGTCTACATAGATTCCGTCTTGGTAAAAGTCATCATATTCTCCTGAAAAAGGGCGTTCTGTTGCGTTTTCTTGTGTGACGGCATATTGAAGATCCGTCAAGGTTTGTTTTAATTCTTCTTCTGTTGGTTTTGTCATTCTGTCCACTCCTTTTCTTCTGTTCAATTTATTGGGTTCAATGATACCACGTTTGCCAAACAGGCACCTAATAGTTTGCATAGTAAAAGACAGTCCTTTCTCTTTTGACGAATGAAAAGGACTGTCTTTTATTAGTTGAATTCTTTTAGTAGTCGGGCTACTTTGGCAATTGGTAAGCCCATAATGGCGTAATAATCGCCGGCGATTGCTTCAATTAGTAATGCCCCTTGTCCTTGGATACCATAAGCGCCTGCTTTGTCGGCATATTCTGCGGTATCTAAGTACGCATGGATTTCCGTGTCTGTCAGTGGATAAAACGTAACGGTTGAATGAACTGTCGCGGAGCGCTCTTTTTCCCCTTGTTTCAACGTCACACTTGTATACACGTCATGTGTTTTGCCACTTAACAGGCGCAACATGCGATAACCGTCTTCCCGAGAAGTCGGTTTACCGAGGATTTCTCCCGCCAATGCCACAATTGTATCGCAGCCAATGACTAGTGCTTCGGGGGATTGTTCTGCTATAGCCGCTGCTTTTTGGGCAGCCATTTGCGCCACATATTCTGCTGGTAAGCCGTCTTTGCCAACAGTTTCATCGATATCGGCTGGTGCAATCGTAAAAGTTGGAACCACACGCTTTAATAACTCCTGACGGCGAGGAGATTGGGATGCTAAAATAATTTGCATAAATTGATGACGCCTCGTTTCTTTTTAATGGGGGTCTTGAATGCGTTTAAACATTCGTTCCATATCTGAATTCGTAAAATGAATCAGCACCGGACGTCCATGCGGACAATTAAACGGATTTTCGCACAAGGCTAAATCTTTTAATAGCACGCGTGCTTGTTGCTCATTGAGGTAATGATTGGCTTTGATGGATCGCTTACAGCTCATCATAATGGCAGTTGCTTCACGGAATTTTTTCACGCTGACCGAGCCAGTTGTTAGCAACATGTCAATCATCTCGCGAACAATGCTTTCCTCTTCGCCTGCAGGATACCAAGTTGGGTGCGCCCGCACAATGAAACTATTTTGTCCAAAGTCTTCCAAATGGATGCCGACTTCCGCAAGGGTTTCTTTCTGCTCTTTAATTTTCAAGGCATCGCTATTTGGATAATCAATAACGATTGGTACCAATAGTTCTTGTAAATCATCACTGACTTCGCCAATTTTTTCACGGAAGTACTCGTATTTAATTCGTTCTTGGGCAGCGTGTTGGTCGATAATAAACAGGCCATCTTTGCTTTGTGCGAATAAATAAGTTCCGTGCATTTGACCGAAGTATTCTAGCTCAGGAAAACGTTCTGTCGGTCGTTCTTCTTCCAACTTGTTCAGGGCTTGTTTCAGTTCTCTTTGGCTCGCAGCGCTATTGGCATCGAATTCCGGGTGAAGTTTCATTTCTTCTTGGAAAACCTCGTCAGCAGCCTCTGATGAACGCAGAGAAGGTTCTGAATCAGGCACTTCAGTTATTTTCGTTTCTTCGGCTATTACCTGTTGCTCATTACTAGCTGTTTCCCAATGATTTGCGGAATCAGCAGCTGCCGAAGAGGTTTCGTAAGCTGACGTTTCTTCCGCTACACTCGTTGATTCTGGCACTGGCGGCGCAAATGGGTCGTCCATTGGATCCACTGCTCTTTCTGTCTGGTTGACAGTTTCAGGGGCGCTTGAGACTGGTGTTTCGTCTGTCGCATGTTCCGCATAGAAGCGACCCGTTGCAGGATTATAGCTTAAGCTGCCCGGTCGTTGTTTTACCGCAGGTTGTTCAGTCGATAGAGGAATTTCCATTTGTTCGGCTTTAGGTTCTGGCGGTAGTTTCTTTTTAAAACGCAAATTGTCTGCCGCATTGGGAATCAACTGTTCTTGGCTCAACACTTCTTGAATCGCCTGTTCAATTAATGCCATTAAATCTTTTTCTTTACTTAAACGAACTTCTTGCTTAGTAGGATGGACATTGACATCGACTAACAGCGGATCCATTTCAATTTCTAACACAGCAATTGGAAAACGCCCCACCATTAGTTTCGAACCATAGCCGGCTACAATTGCTTTATTTAACGCGAAATTTTTAATATAACGACCATTGATAATCGTTGATAAATAGTTGCGACTGGCCCGTGTGACTTCTGGCAATGAGACATACCCTGTCAAAGTAAAATCAAGGTCTTTTCCTTCAATTTTCAACATTTTCTTTGCGGTGCTAATGCCATAAATCCCCGCAATCGTTTGTTTTAAATCACCATTGCCTGTTGTACTCATCATTTTGTGGCCGTCATGAACTAAGCGAAAAGCGACTTTAGGGTGACTTAACGCCAGACGATTGACAATGTCACCGATATTGGCCAATTCCGTTTGGATCGTTTTGACGTATTTCAAACGAGCAGGCGTATTATAAAATAAATTAGAAACGGTCATTTTTGTGCCTTTACGGAGGGCTGCTGGTCGGTTTTCTTCGACCTTGCCCCCTTTTAGAATCACATAGCTGCCTTCTTCTTCCTCAGCTGTGGCAGTTTCGACAATCATTTCAGAAACTGAGGCAATACTTGGTAAGGCTTCGCCTCGGAACCCCAAGCTGCGAATTCGGAACAAATCATCTCTCGTATGAATTTTGCTTGTGGCATGGCGTTTGAAGGCATTCAGTACATCTTCTTTGGCAATTCCTTCACCATTATCAATAATTTGAATGGTTTTCAAGCCAGCTTCTTCAATAAAAATATCAATTTGGGTGCTTCCTGCATCCAGTGCATTTTCCACCAATTCTTTGACGACAGAAGCGGGACGTTCAACAACTTCACCAGCAGCAATCTGGTTGGCTAGTTGTTCGGATAGTTCTTGAATTTTCCCCATTTCACGACCTCCTAACCGGTTCGGTTCCTAATTAGATACGTTTTTGCAATTGATGAAGCATGTTTAACGCATCTAGTGGTGTCATTTCTAATAGATTCATTTTCTTCAATGTGTCAATGACACTTAATTCTTCTGTTGAAACTTCTTTAAATAATGAAAGTTGCTCGGTTTCTTCATGGACTTCTGAAACTTCTTCATGATGAACTGAACTTGGAATCGTTGTTTCTTCCGCTTCTAAAGCGGATAAAATGGTGGCTGCTCGTTCTAAAAGCGAGCTTGGTAAACCAGCGATTTTAGCAACATGTATCCCATAGCTCTTATCAGCAGGTCCTTCCATCATTTTATGAAGAAAGACCACTTCGCCATCTTTTTCGACAGCGCCCACGTGAATATTCTTCAAGCCTTTTAAGGTTTCATCTAGAACAGTTAGTTCATGATAATGTGTAGAGAATAACGTTTTGGCTTGTACTTCACGATGGATATATTCAATGATGGCTTGCGCTAGCGCCATTCCATCATAGGTTGCCGTGCCGCGTCCTAATTCATCAAATAAAATTAGGCTGTTAGGCGTGGCGTGCCGCAGTGCTTGGTTGGCTTCCATCATTTCTACCATAAAGGTACTTTGCCCTGCAATTAAGTCATCAGAGGCCCCAATCCGTGTAAAAATTTGATCAAAAATTGGCATTTCAGCACTTTCCGCTGGTACAAAACAGCCAATTTGCGCCATGACCACCGTCAAAGCCAATTGACGCATGTAGGTACTTTTCCCTGACATGTTTGGTCCAGTAATCAAGAGAATATCTGTTTCTGGGTTCATGCGGATACTGTTTGGAATGTATTCTTGATGCCCTAAAACTTTTTCCACGACTGGGTGTCGTCCTTCGACAATCGCCAAATTTTTCGTGTTACTTCTTAACGTTGGTCGAACGTATTGATACCGTTCACTAATTGTTGCAAAAGATTGTAAAACATCAACCGCACTAATGGTTTTAGCCAGTGTTTGCAACCGATCAATGTTCGTTTTCACTTGTTCTCTCACGGCCAAGAACAATTGATATTCTAGTTCAACTGATTTTTCTTCGGCTTCTAAGATTAAACGTTCTAGTTCTTTTAGTTCTGGCGTAATAAAGCGCTCCGCATTAGCTAATGTTTGCTTCCGCTCGTATTTTCCTTCTTCTAAATTCGCTAAATTTGACTTAGTGATTTCAATGAAATAACCAAAGACACGATTGTAGCCAATCTTCAAGTTTTTAATCCCTGTTTCTTGGCGTTCTTTCGCTTCTAACTCCGCTAACCATTGCTTACCATTGCGCATGGCATCACGGTATTCATCTAATTGGTCGTTATAGCCGTCTTTAATAACATTTCCTTCAGTAATTTGTAAAGGGGCTTCTTCATTAATCGCCGTCGCAATCAATGCCACTAAATCTTCAACAGGGTTTAAGTCGACTAACAAATCATCCCATTCCCCTTGATTGATCCCGACAATTAACTGTCGAATCGTTGGTACTTGTTCTAAAGAGGTCCGTAATTGAATTAAATCACGCCCATTCACACTGCCGAATGCCACGCGTCCTGCTAACCGCTCTAAATCATAAACGTTCGTCAATGCTGCTTGCAAATCCAAGCGTTCAAAATAGGCATTTAATAAGGATTGCACCATTTCTTGACGCGTCTTAATTTGACGTTCTTGAATCAGTGGACGATCCAACCATTGTTTCAACAAACGGCCACCCATAGCTGTTTTCGTTTCATCTAATAGCCACAATAGAGTCCCTTTTTTCTGTCCTGTTCGAATCGACTGACTCAATTCTAAATTGAATTTAGAATAATGATCCATTTTCAAGAAATGATCTGGCTGATATTCCACAGCTTTCTGAATATGGGACAAGCTCCGCTTTTGGGTAACGGATAAATAAGATAATAATTTTCCTGTAATTTCAATTTCTAATGGATTAATCAGTTCATTGGTTAAAAAACTAAACTCGGCATTTTCTTCCACCGTTTCTTGTGTCGAAAAGATAATATTTAAACGTAAACTTAAGTTCTCTTTTAACGATTCAGGAATCCCGGAACCTAGGACCATTTCTTTTGTTTGCAACGCAGAAGCTTCGTTCAAAACGCCCTCTTCATCAGCCAAGACTGCTGTTTTTAATTCGCCTGTACTCAAGTCTACATAGGCAAAACCGAACTGATTACCATCTGTTAGCACAGCGGTTAAGTAATTATTGTCTTTGGCTTCCAAGCCTTTACTATTCATCACCGTTCCTGGCGTTACCAACTGGACCACTTCTCGTTTGACCATGCCCTTGGTAGTCTTTGGATCTTCCACTTGCTCACAAATCGCTACTTTATAGCCTTGCTCAATCAACGTGTCAATATAGCCTTGCGCGGCATGATAAGGAACGCCACACATAGGAATCGGATCATCCGCATTGCGGTTACGACTTGTTAACGTCAATTCTAAGATTTGCGCTGCATTGATAGCATCTTCATAAAATAATTCATAAAAATCACCTAAGCGATAAAATAAAAACGCATCCTTGTATTGGGCCTTAATGGATAAATATTGTTCCATCATGGGTGTATTTTTTGTCTTTTGTGGCATTTAATTCCCTTCCTTCTCTAGCTCTTCGTTCACGCGGTATTGAATGAGCGCCGTGACATGTTGGACTAAGTCATTGGCTTCGATCAGTTGTTCGCGGTAGGCTACAACGAGTGGGTGCTCATCAAATTCTTTTGTTTTCGCATCAGCTCGTTGAATGGCTTCTTTTTCAGCAGTTGGTTTGCCATAGTGAGCAAATTGAACCGCATCTTTTTGCGCAGCTTTAATTTCTTCCACTAATTCTGTCAGCTTTTTGTTTTTCTTTACCTTTTCTTCAATCGCTTGGTAGCGCTGAATGACTTCATCTTGTCCAATTAAATGTAGCAATTTTTCTAATTCTTTATTACTTTGTGCATCTAAATTCAACGGCTCCATTTTTTTCACCTCCATCTTTCACCGGCACTTTTTCTATAAGAGCAGAAAAAGTTAACCTCTTAATGATCCGAGATTAACTTTTCTTCTATTATTCTTGAAACGGGCGATCTTCGCTAATCTGAATCGGCTCAATCATCTTCGCTTGGCCCGTTTGGTCATCAATCTCTAAAATACAGGCAGATAAAATCGTCCGACCTGTTTCGACTACCTCAAAGCGCTTCGGCAATGCTGTCATAAACTTCTCAATAATCGGTTCACGCTTCATTCCTAGAATCCCATCATAAGGTCCGGTCATACCGACATCACTTAAGAAGGCTGTCCCTTTCGGTAAAATCCGAGCGTCATTTGTTTGAACATGCGTATGTGTTCCAACAACGGCTGAAACTTGGCCATCTAAAAACCAGCTCATGGCTTGTTTTTCACTCGTCGTTTCGCCATGAAAATCCACAAAAATGAGCGGTGTCCGTTTGCGAGCGATAGCCACTAGCTCGGCGGCTTTCTTGAAAGGATCTTCCAATGGCACCATAAATGTGCGGGCCTGTAAATTAATCACCGCTAGTTCCAATTGATTGACTTTCACAAAAACCATTCCTTGACCAGGCACATCTTCTGGAAAGTTCGCTGGACGAACCATTTTCTTCGCATCATCAATGAATTCAAAGATATCCTTGTTGTCCC
This sequence comes from Enterococcus sp. DIV2453a, assembly GCF_050533535.1. NCBI lineage: Bacteria > Bacillati > Bacillota > Bacilli > Lactobacillales > Enterococcaceae > Enterococcus > Enterococcus sp. DIV2453a. Next base: position 2,638,264 of record NZ_CP172899.1, read on the forward strand.
ACGTATGGTTACCCATCGTAACAACATCGACACCATCTTGCAAAAATTTCTTATAAATCTTGCCAGTAATTCCCCGACCAGATGCCGCATTTTCACCATTGGCAATGGTCACTTGTGGACGATATTTTTTCTTTAATTTAGGGACATACGTTGCTAAGGCTTCTCTTCCTAAAGAACCGACAACATCTCCTATAAATAATATACGCAAAAAGGTTCCTCTTCTCTTTTTAACATCTCTTGTTTATTATAGTTGTTTTCGCTTTGAAAAGAAAGTTTTGGTTTTAAAAGATTAAAAAAAGTGTCTCAACGAACAATCCTTGCAATTGTTCGTTGAGACACTACACGCGATACTTATTCGCTTTTTATTTTATTTCGCATAGTCTACGGCACGTGTTTCACGGATAACCGTTACTTTGATATGTCCTGGATAATCCAAGTCATCTTCAATTTTCTTCCGAATGTCTCGAACTAAACGAACAGATTCTAAATCAGAAATTTCTTCTGGTTTCACCATGACACGAACTTCACGTCCTGCTTGAACAGCAAAACTTGAATCAACGCCTTCAAAACTATTAGAAATATTTTCTAAGTTTTCTAAGCGGCGAATGTAGTTTTCTAACGATTCACTACGTGCACCTGGACGGGCTGCAGATAACGCATCTGCGGCTGCCACTAAAACAGAAATAACTGAGGTTGCTTCCACATCACCATGATGCGAGGCAATGGCATTAATAACTACTGAATTTTCTTTATATTTCGCAGCTAATTCTGCGCCAATCTCAACGTGAGAACCTTCAATTTCATGATCCAATGCTTTCCCAATATCATGTAGTAAACCTGCACGTTTGGCTAATTGAACATCTTCGCCTAATTCGGCGGCTAAAACGCCAGCCAGTTTTGCTACTTCGATTGAGTGGTTCAAGACATTTTGACCATAACTTGTTCTGAAACGTAAACGGCCTAAAATTTTAATTAAATCAGGATGTAACGTATGAGCACCTACTTCAAAGGCTGCTTGTTCTCCGTATTCACGAATCCGTTCATCCATTTCTTTACGTGATTTTTCTACCATTTCTTCGATACGAGCGGGATGAATCCGACCATCTTGGATTAATTTTTCCAAGGTCATTCGAGCGATTTCTCGTCTGATTGGATCAAATCCGGATAACACAACCGCTTCTGGCGTATCATCAATGATTAAGTCAATCCCTGTTAATGTTTCCAATGTACGAATATTACGTCCTTCACGACCAATAATGCGACCTTTCATCTCATCATTTGGTAAAGTGACCACGGAAACAGTTGTTTCAGAAACAGAATCGGCGGCGCAACGTTGAATTGCTAGGGAAAGCAAGTTCTTCGCTTTGCGATCAGATTCTTCTTTGGCACGTTGTTCTGACTCCTTGACCATCAAGGTTAGTTCATGATTCAACTCTTCTTCTGTTGACTTCATAATAATCGATTTTGCTTCTTCTTTTGAAAGGGAAGCAATTCGTTCTAATTCTTGATGTTGCTGATTAATTAAGTTTTCTACTTCTTTTTCTCGCTCATCAATTAATTGCTGTCTAGCACCAAGTTTCTCTTCTTTTTCTTCCAGTGAGCCTTCACGTTTTTCAAGAGAGTCATCTTTACGATCCAACGTTTGTTCCCGTTGAATTAAACGATTTTCTTGAGATTTAAGTTCTAATCTGCTTTCTTTCAACTCACTTTCAATTTCTGAACGATACTTCTGGTTCTCTTCCTTAGCTTCTAGCAATGCTTCTTTTTTCAGTGTTTCTGATTCTTTCCGAGCGTTCTCGAGAATACTCGACGCTGAAATTTTTGCACCATTTATTGCTTTATCATGACGTGACTTTGCAATAACAAATCCTAAACCAAGACCGACAATCAAACCGACGATAGCGAGGAGAATATTTAAAACCATATTTCCACCTCCATACTATCTTTTTGTTAATTCATATCTTGTAGTTTTTTGATAAACTAAAATCAATTATCAATATGCCTACTTGCATATTTGTGCATACACACAGTTTTATTCTAATGTTTGTCGCGAAAGGTGTCAACTTAAAAAAGCCCTTTCTTTTGGAAAGGGCAGCAAATATTAGACAACGTCACATTTTTAGGTTTCCGCCGTCACGAATTGTTTAAATTTTAGAACAAACGCCGCATAGTCTGCTGTTTGACTAAGCTGCTTGATGTGGATGGGTTCGGACATGGACAACAGTCTATTTAACAATTTAGTTCTAAACAAAAAAAGACAACACCTGTCCTGTTCAGTAAGTGTTGTCCTTCTTCTTAACGAGTCGTATTCACTCGTTATTTATTCATCTAAAGGTAGTTCTTCTTGACCTTCTGCTTCTTCTGTAATGGTTGAACCGTCACCGATGCCATATGCATCACGGACCAATTTAGACACTTCTGCCATCATTTCAGGATGATCCGCCATGTATTGTTTGGCATTTTCACGGCCTTGGCCAATTCGTTCTTCTTTGTAGCCATACCAAGCACCACTTTTACTAATAAGGTCTTTTTCCACAGCCATATCTAGTAATTCGCCTTCTTGGGAAATCCCTTGGCCATACATGATATCAACTTCTGCCACTTTAAATGGTGGCGCCACTTTGTTTTTAACGACTTTAATTTTTGTGCGGTTACCGACGATGTCTGTTCCTTGTTTTAACTGTTCTGCACGACGGACTTCTAGACGAACCGTTGCGTAGAATTTCAATGCACGTCCACCAGGAGTTGTTTCAGGATTTCCGAACATCACGCCAACTTTTTCACGAATTTGGTTAATGAAAATAGCAATTGTTTTTGTCTTATTAATTGAGCCTGATAATTTACGTAGTGCTTGAGACATTAGTCGAGCTTGTAAGCCGACATGGCTCGCTCCCATCTCACCATCAATCTCTGCACGAGGAACTAACGCAGCAACCGAGTCGATGACAACGATGTCAATCGCACCACTTGAAACTAAGGCATCGGCAATCTCTAAGCCTTGCTCACCCGTATCTGGTTGAGATAAAAGTAATTCATCAATGTTAACGCCTAGTTTCTCCGCATATTGAGGATCCAATGCATGCTCAGCATCGATAAAAGCGGCTGTTCCACCATTTCGTTGCACTTCTGCAATTGCGTGTAAAGAAACAGTTGTTTTACCTGAACTCTCAGGACCATATACTTCAATAATTCGGCCACGTGGATACCCACCTACGCCCAATGCAACATCTAACGCTAAAGAACCACTAGGGATAGTTGAAATTTTTTGATCAGCTTTTTCGCCTAATTTCATAATAGAACCTTTCCCAAAGTTCTTTTCAATTTTTTTCAGTGCGGCATCTAAAGCCACTTTACGATCATCTGCCAATGGATAATCCTCCTTTAATTTATATAAACTTATTTTTCATTTCCTGTTAGTAGGTCTATCATATCTCTTTTGTACCAAAAAAGCAAGAAAAAACCGAACAAACATTCGCATATTTATTTTTTATTAATGATTCGGCGCCGCAAAAGATCTAACCCCCGCATAACCGCACTCTGTCTAATATAATTTCGGTCACGGTTAAAATGGAAACATTCTGCAACGGTTGGTTGGCCTTCTTCCGCCAGCCCAATCCAAACAGTGCCTGTCGGTTGACCTTCGATTGGGTCACCAGCGACCCCAGTAAATGATAAACCATAGTTAGATTTAGCTAACTGACGCGCTTTCTCTGCCATTTCTTTGGCACACGCTTCACTTACCGTGCCATGTTCTTCTAAAAGTTCATGAGAAATTCCTAAAAAGTTCTCTTTTGTTTCTTGCGAATACGTCACGAAGCCTCCCTTAAAAATCTTCGAAGCACCCGCAATTTCCCCCAGTGTACTTTGGAATAGGCCAGCGGTGAGGCTCTCAGCAGCCGTGACGGTTTGTCCGTTTTGTAATAACAAATCCACTGTTACCTTGGCTAAACTATTGTCATCCCCATACCCATAAAAATAGTCTCCCACTTTAGCTAAAACCTTTTCTTCCGTCGCTGTTAATAATTCTTCGCCAGCTACTAAGTCTTTTGTTTTAACTGTTAAACGAAGTGTCACTTCATTAGCCTTAGCATAAGGCGCAATGGTTGGATTCGTTTGGTGCGCAATCAACGATTGAATCTCGGTCACCAGCTGTGATTCACCAATGCCATAAAAACGCAAGACTCTTGAAATCAATTGTTCTTCTTGTGGAAACGCATCAATCAATAAAGGTCGTGCCGCTTGTTGGAACATCGGAATTAATTCATTGGGCGGCCCTGGTAAGAGCAAATAGCTTGTTGTCCCTTCTGTTACGAAAGAACCAACCGCTAATCCTGTCGGGTTTTGAAGAACTTGTCCACCTTCAATGGCTAACACTTGTCGTAGATTATTTTCCGTCATTGGCCGCTTAGACTGTTGGAAAAACTGGTGCAAGCGGTTCAATCCTTCTTGATCTTCTACTAATGATTTATGGAGATGTTGTGCGACAACTTGCTTGGTTAAATCGTCTTCTGTAGGTCCTAGCCCTCCACAAAGGACAATTAAATCACTTCTTTGTTCTGCTTCTGTTAGTAGCGTTTCTAAGCGGCCGCCGTTATCGCCAACAACGGTCTGATAGTAAACATCGATGCCTAGCGCAGCTAACTCTTCTGATAAAAAGGTGGCGTTGGTATTCACTACTTGTCCCAGTAATAATTCTGTTCCGACTGCAATGATTTCTGCTTTCATTGATTTCCCCTTCTCTAATAACATACGTAGTTAAACTCACTTTCCATTTTAGCACAACAAAATTTTTACAAAAGAATTTGAGCTTCAGGAAATAATTTTTTTATCAGGAAATTTATTAATTATTACGAAAAAAATGTTCATTTTCTCACAATACATTGTATAATAACGTTATATCGAAAGGAGAGAAATGAATGAGTGTAGTATTAGTACTTTTAGGTCTATTAGGGTTACTTGTCAGCGGGGGACTGACTATCAAAGCATTAATTAAGAAACAACCGAAAAAACAATATGGCTATGCCGCATTAGCAAGTGCCGCTCTATTTATTGGTGGGGTTGCCACGACAGATTCTTCCCCAACGCTTTCACTTGATGCAGAGAGTGTTGAAACCGATGCCAATGGCTCAGCCACCATCAAAGGCGAATACGATGGCAACAGCAAACTAACGGCCAATGGCAAGGAAGTAAAAACAAAAGACAAAACGTTTGCTTACAAAGTAAAACTGTCCGATGAAAAAACGCAAAAAATCACCTTTGTGGCTGAGAAGAAAGATACCAAAGTTGAAAAATCAGTCGAAGTCACACCGTCAAAAGAATTTATTGCGAGCATCACAGATTCTGAGCAAGAATTGGCCAAAACAGAAAAAGCCTTAGCTTACGCTGAAAAACAACCTTCTCAGAAAAACTATGATGAAGCCGCAACCTTAGTATCTTCATTAAGTCAAGAATACGAGGAATACAATGATCGCCTTGAAAAAATCAAAGAAGCAGTACCTGTTGATAAAGCAGTTACAACTGCTGAAAAGTCCAAAAGTAAAAGCGATTATCAAGCAGCTGAAAAATTAGTAGCTGCTGCCCCAGTTGGCAAAGAAGGATTTCAACAACGATTAACGACTGTTCAAACCGCTATCGCTGAAAAAGAAAAAAATGAACAATTAGTCGCCAGTGCGACAGCCGCTGTTGAAAAAGCTGAACAAGAACCAACCAATGAAGCTTACTATAATGAAGCGATCAAACAAATTGATGCTTTAAACTCCCCAAATCAAGCTTTAACAAAACGGGTAGCCGTTGTTAAAACTCAATTAGATGCCCACAAAGAAAAACAACGAAAAGAAGCAGAAGCTCAAAAACTAGCTGCTGAAAAAGCGCAAAAAGAACAAGCCGAAGCGGCAGCAAAAGCGCAAGCTGAAGCAGAGGCGCAACAAGCCGCACAGGCACCAGCGGAAGTCGAGACGGCTGCTGCGGAAGCACCAAGCGGTAACGCCTTAATTAAAGGGTCACGTAATGGAATTTATCATGTGCCTGGAAGTAGATATTATAATAGAACCACTAATCCAGTGGCTTGGTTCTCTACTGTTGAAGAAGCAGAAGCAGCAGGATACCGAGCACCCAAACAGTAAATACATTAGCAATAATTAATCAAACAAGAAAATGGGGCCTCCGTTGTTTTAACGGAGGCCCCATTTTTCTTGTTTCTTTTATTGATACACACTAATTCGTTGATTTGGGTGTGCATTACTTTCCACTTCATCTAACATGGCAACGGCGTAGTCTGCGTAACTAATGTAGCTGTCACCTTGACTATTGGTTGTTAATTCTTCGCCAGCGATTTCATAATGGCCTGTCGCAGGACCATCAGCATCAAACATGGCTGCAGGACTAATATAGGTCCAGTGGATGTTTTGAGCTTCTTTCAATAAGTTTAAAGCTTCGCCCATCGCCGAAGCTAATGGCTGAATTTCTGCTGGGAATGATGGTGTATCTTTTAATTGAGTTGTGTGTTCTGGGTCCACATACAAGGTTCCAGCGCCCCCAACGACAAACAAGCGCGTTTTTTGATTGGTTAAAATCTCAATCAAATGCTGGGTAGATTTGGGGAAATCTTGCACATTAGGGAATCCTAAGGCACTAATTAATACATCAAACGCTTGAATATCTTCTGTTGTTAATTGATAAACATCTTTTTCAATGGTCGGTGTGCCATCTGTTATTTTTGAGGAATTACGAACGATGGCTGTCACGTCCATCCCGCGACGTTTAGCTTCTGCTAAAAGTAATTGTCCTTCTTTTCCTGTTGCTCCTAATACTGCTACTTTCATGTAAATCATCCTTTCATTTTTAAATAGAACTAAAATAGTTACATTTGACACTTTAAAAGTAGAGAGATTACTTATCTCTCTTAACTTCTATTTCATGAATCACATCTGCTAAGGTGATGCTTTTCAATTCTTCTTCCATTTTTTGTTGCACTTTAGTAAATTCAGTTTCTAGTACCGATTGGATATTTGCCCCAACGGAACAGTTTGGATTAGGATTCTGATGAATATTGAAAATCTCTCGTTCCAATTCAACCGCTGTATAAATTTCATACAGTGAGATCTCTTCTGGTTTCTTTAATAAGGTATTTTTATTGGCTCCACGCATGGAATGAATCAAGCCGGCTTTTTTTAACTGGCTCATTAGTCGTCGAACAACGACTGGATTCGTATTCACGCTCGAAGCAATGTATTCAGAAGTCACTTGTTCTTGAGGACCTGTTTCAATCAAACTTAAAATATGAATCGCAACACTTAATTTCGTTGACATGGCCATGTCTAATCACTCCAAACTAAATGTAACGTTATTTGTTACATTTACAGAATACGCTGTTTCGTTTTATTTGTCAATGAGAAACCTCTGACTATTCAAAATAAAAATCATTTGTTGAAACAACACGGGCCCCAAACGGCATTAACGCTAATTTCGCCAATTTAAAGGATTGTTGCCCAAACGGAATACCGATGATTGTCAGACAAAGCAACAAGCCACTAATACAATGCCCAATTGCTAATGGTAGTCCACTGATAATCAGCCAAATAATGTTTACCACCAAAGATACGCCGCTATCACTATACACGACTCGCTTTTTAAACGGCCAAAAGCTCAACCCCGCTAATTTAAAACATTGTAAACCAATCGGAATACCAATGATTGTAATACACCAAATCACGCCTGCGAATAGCCAAGATAAGCCACCAAAAAAGCCGCCAAAGATGAACCATAAAATATTGCCAAGTGTTTTCATTCTTGTTCCTCTACTTTCCTCATTAAAAATTATGTATGTGAGTAAGTATACCATGAAAGCTTCTTTTTGTTTCAAACAATATTGTAAGGTCGCTGACTCGTTAAAAGACGAAGACGCTATTTCATGATACAATGAAGAAACTAACGATAAAGGAGCAGACTTCATGGACTTACATTTAACCGTTGATCTAAAAAAAACAAAGACACTCATTGATTTAGCCGATCAGGCCCACTTAATCATTGAACAAACAACTAAATTACCGAAAAAAGAGGCAGCGATTCTTTTCTTGCTAAGAGATAACCAACTAGTTGCTTTAGGACTTGCTGAAGAAAAAGCTACATATAAAGAAGTTTCTTTTGATCACTCGATTTTATTGAAACCGACTTGGGACACAGAACTTGCCTATTTAGCGCAAGCTTTCCTAGATGATGCGAAAGAAAGTGGTTTAACATTGGAAGCAACCCCAACGACAGTCAAAATTCCGAAAAGTGCGGTAGCGACAGTGACTAACTATAAAGAAACAGTCACCTTTATCTTGGAACGTTTTGGCTATTCTCTGTTTAAAAAACCGGCGCCGAAAAAAGCCAGACCAGCCAAAGCACGCCACAAATGGACAAAAGAAGTTAGCCAAATTCCTTTTTATATTGATACTCGACAAAGCAAAGCAACTGTTTTTTGGCAAAAGCGCAATGAAATGCTTATTAAAGCTGGCGCGACAATGATGCCAGAAGCCCCTTTAAATAAAGACGGGTCTGTCGGTTTCTCCGCTAGATTTGGTGAAAAACTTCGTGATGAACGCAAGGGCCAATTTAAAGAGTTTGTCACAACGGAAGATATCATCTTAAAAAGCGTTAATGAAGTCGGCTTGTTTCTCTATTTTGCTGGAACAAACAGCTGGTTAGAGCTAGTTGATGAGAACGGCAAAACCTTAAATGAATGGACTGTGGTGGAATAAACCTTATAAAAAATGTCGCACCTGATTTTTATGATTCAGGCGCGACACTTTTTTAATTTAAATAACTTTTTGCTATCGCTTGATACTTATCAATCATATCTAAATAATTATCAATTTCGACATATTCGTCGACTTGGTGTGCAGTAGTGGTCACACCTGGTCCAAAGACAACGCAATCAAATGTATTGTCTGATTTAGTAAATTCAGCTAAGTCTGTGGTCCCAGCGCTTGTCACTAATGGTAATGGTTGATCAAATTGGGCTTGAATGGCTTGAATTAACGCAGAATCTTTCTCAGCTTTTACAGGAATTTTATTGTAATCAATCGTTAATTCTAACTGATGTTTTTCTTTTTTGTTCAATTCATCGACAATTTTTTGTAATAATGCAATGACTTGGTCGTTGCTGAATTCTGGAATTGAACGGATATTCCCTTGCAAGGCTGCTTGACCTGGAATACTGTTCACTTGTGTGCCACCTTTAATGACGGTTACATTGTGAATCGTTCGACCCAATTCAGGATTTTCATAGTTTGCTGTGACTTCCGCCATTTGTTGGTTTGCTTCTGTAATAAATTCGTTCAAATTATTAATCGCGTTAATGCCTTCTTCTGGCATCGAACTGTGGGCTTCTTTTCCGTGTGACACAACAGAATAGTTAATTGAACCCATGTGCGCATACATCAAGTTATAATTGGTTGGTTCTCCAATGACTAAGGCACTTAAATCATCCGCATAGCCTTTTTCAGTTAATTGGCCAGCACCTAGCTCACCGACTTCTTCACCAACTGTACCTAAAAATTTAACCGCTCCATTTAATGGAACTTCCTTTTCTTTTAATTCAATCATTGCTAAAACCATTGCGACTAAGCCGCTTTTCATGTCCGTTGCGCCACGGCCATACAATTTATTTCCTTCAATATGGGCCGCAAATGGCGGGAAAGTCCATTGACTTTCGTCCCCTTCAGAAACCACGTCCATGTGGCCACTAAACCCTAAGACTTTTTCTCGGTTTTCACCTAAATAAGCAACCAAACTACTACGATTTGGTGCATAAGAAACAAGTTCAGAAGGGATCTCATATTTTTTCAAAAGATTTTGTAAATAGATTGCCACTTCTTCTTCGTTTCCATTTACAGATTTAATTTTAACCACATCTTGTAAAATACTAATTTTTTCTGATTTTTCCATTGCCATTCGCCCTTTCTTGTTATGCTTAATTCTAGTGTACGCTTCTCTCAGTAAAACCGCAACTGACTTGGTTAGGTCAGTAAAAAACACGCGACAGTTTTAAGAAATGTCGCGTGTTTTTTGCTGAGTTTATTTTAAATAATTAGGCGCTGCCAATTCATTCTCAATGACTTGATTAGGGATCACAAATTCAGGGGTGCCCATATAGTAAGGCGCAATTTCTCCTTGAGGAAACACAATCACTAATTGGTGTTTTTCATTGATATAGAAAGGTTGGTCCTTTTTAATTTTTTTGAAGGGTTGAACATCACTGGGGGCATCCTCTTTTTCGGACCAGTATATTTTATTGCTATCGTTCTTCATTTGGTCTGCTATTTGTTGTTTAATTTCACTACTAATGACATCAATGTAAAAATCATTTTTAAAAATTAAGGGGAGTGAAACGACAACATTGGCTCGTTTGTCGATGGTGTCATATTTCGTTGTCGTCGCAGAGCTGCCTTTAATTTCTGTGAAGGTTCGTTTGACCACTAGGAAGCGACGGTCGTCCACAACTTTTTCATAATCTCCAGTGACTGAAACACGAGAACCATCAAACAATTGCCCTTTGACTTGTTGAAATTCTGTTTGGGCTTCTTTCAAGTATTTTTTGTTGAGCGTGTCGGCTACTGAAGATTCTTGGGATGTTTGGATTTTAGGGACATCGATGTTTACTTCACTTTCCTGTTTTTTCGCTGTCAACGTTTTGATGGTGACTAATTGAACAATTTTATCTAACACAGGAATGTTGCGGGCTGCTTCACTAAAACCTGGAAACAAATTGACTGATAAGACAAAGCCACAAGCCACCACTACACTACTTTGCAGTGAGCGGTTTCTAAAACGAAGCCAGGTGTACCGCTTTTTCTCTTTATGAAAACGCGCTTTGACTTCCGCTTGTAGATCCGTTGGCAACGGTTGTTGGCGGTATTCTTTTGAAAAGTTTTTAACAACACTTTTTACAAAATCTTCCATTATTTTTTCGCTTCCTTTCTTTTACTAATTCAATAGACTTCGGAGTTCATTCAAACTGCGGTACATCTTCGTTTTAATCGTGTTTTCGTTAATATCCAGGATCAAGGCGATTTCTTTTAGCGTAAATCCTTCAAAAAATTTTAATAGAATAATTTCACGATTGGGACTATCTAATTGATTAATAATTTCTTCAATTTCTAAAAAACTGCGTTGGGGATTATTTAAAAGGGCTAACACATGTTCATCTTTTTCAATATGAACAGCTTCTCGTTTCTTTTTACGCCAATAATCTGTCGCTACAGAAAGCAGAATTCGAAAGAACCACGCGTCAAAATCATTAATATCGGGTCCTTTTTGGATGGCCTTCAGTGCCTTTTCAAAGCTTTCTTGAATCACATCCAAGGCATCTTCTTTCGAATGTGTATAGTTAAAGGCAATGCGATACATTTTTTCATATTTGGTATCAACAAGCGTTTCTAACGCACGAATTTGTTTTTTTCTTTTCCAACCATCGAAAACCATCGATTTCTGGAACCTCCTTTCCTGTACACTTATATAGACGAATCACAAGCATAAAAAGTTTCAACTTTTTTATTATTTTTAATTTTTATATTCTAAAAGAAAAAGCGTGGTACAAAAATCACTTTGGATTTTTGCTTCACGCTCAAAATCTGATAAACGGCGGGAACAGAACCAGCTCCTTCGGAAATAAGCCGAAATTGTTGAGAATCACGAAGAACGTAGTGATTCGATGATGAACAATACCTACTTGGTCTCCAAAAATTAAAGAACAATTTCCGGAAATTTCTTCTTATTTCTCGGAGCTAAGCGGTGCTGTCCCGACCTTGTTTTCTTCTCCCGAGTGCGGTCTTAGTGCACTCAGCGTTTTAATAAAATGCGACCAATCAACAGGACGTGGTGGCGCTAGCCAAATAATTTGGGTAATCTCAGGCCAATCGACAAAATGAATATCCGATAAAATTAATTGTACACTTTCATCTACATGTGCTTTGAAAATGATATTCCATTCCGTAATTTTTTCAATATTTTTTTGTATCATACGATTATAGGCTTCACCAAAGGAAAAGTCGACACACAATGTAATCGGAGCCAAAACTTTTTTCAATGGTAACGCATCCACCATTAACAACAGATACCGATAAAATAAAAACTGTCTGGCATCCCAAACAGCGGGATTCGTTTTTTGTTCTTGAATAAATTGTCGACTAGCAGAAAAATACTCTGTATACGTTTCTGCAAAGTAGGTTATATCCATTTTGCGATAACTATAGTTTGCTTCTATTGGAAAATGGAACAATTTAAAATGTACGATTGTTACTTTTTGTTCAAAACCTTGCAGGACTTCCTCGGAAAGCTGAAATTGTATTTTTAAATAGCTTAACAAGTCACGATTCAATTGTTGAATTTCTGCAAATCTTTGGCAAAGTGCTGCTGAAGCTACTTGAAGCCACTCTTCAGCAATTAAAAATAAGAGTAAATAATTGCCTTCGTTTGTTCGTTGTGGTTCTGGGATTTGAAGACTCTCTAACCAATTGAAAACATTCTGCTGATTGTCACCGGCTAATTGTTTTAACACTTGCGAATCTACTTTTTTCTCTACATAAAACTGTTGCTGCGTTCGTACTAAAGAAACCGCCAAAAAATGAAAACATTTAGCTTGTGCATAGCCCGCACGCTGATTAAGATGAACCTTCTCAGAAAAAAATAGCTCAAAGTTCCGAATCTGCTCTAAAACTTTTTTACCGTACAATGAAAAATCACGTTGGTATAATTGTAAAAAAACCAGTGTTGTTACTTCGCGTAAATTGGTTTCATTTCCCACCAAGTGAAATTCTTTATTAATTGTAATTTGATAATTTTCCAGCATTTTCTTTAATTCCTTGAACTCCTTATAAGCCAATGTGTGACTAACAAAGTGTTCTAACGCAAACTCATTTACAGAATCAAAACGCTGAAAAAAGAAATCTTGAAACATAGCAAAACGTAACGACTCTTTAATATAGCAATCAATCAAAGTAGCAGAAGTTTCCGTTCCTGATTCATTAAGCGTTAAGAAAATACCATCGCTCACAATTTGAAAATCCTCTGATAAACCAAATTCAATAAAATCAGCATTTAATTCAGCGACCGTTTTGTTCACGATAAATTCAGATAATTCTAACTCCTGCATTACGGTTTCTTTTGACTCTGTTAACATCGGTGCATTTTCCAGTAACTGAAATAAGGCGATTTTTCTTTTATCCACTTTATTTAAAAACATCATCAATATCATAGACTTCTCTCACATCCATTTTTTTCCCATACAATCCATTTCCTGAAAGAAAGTACCCAACCGCTGCTAAATAGCTTTCAGATTCTTCATCGCCGCCTGCACCAAGTCCGTTAGGAAAGACAAAATCTTTATTCACTTGTAGGGGATGAGCCGTTGTTTCTTTTGTTTGTTTCTTTTTTTCTTTTGACATTGCCGGTTTCTCCACAGGTTTGTCTTTTTTCTTGGGTGAAGGCTTTTTTTCTTCAGAAGGAACCGTAGTTTTTTGATCTTCCTGAGGGGTTGGCGCAGGTTGTTCCGGTTCTGACTTTTCCTGAGGGGTGATTGATTCTGGTTTTGGTTGAATTTCTTCCGTTGGTTCTAAGGGATTATAAATAGGTGTCGCCAATGTTTGAATTGGTTCTATTTCGACAGCCGTAAAAATTAGCAAAGAACTAAATAAAAAAAGATACTTTTTTCTCATGGCTTCTCACTCTCTCTACCTCTACTTTATGGGAAGCAATTCCTTGTAAAAGTACCTTTACTTTTACAAGGAAAACCCTTTTTGTCAATAGATAGCCCTTTTTATTGCTCAGATTGTTGTTCTTCCTCTTTTTTCTTTTTACGATACAAGAAGAAAATCAATAAGAGCAGCGCTAGAATGATGAATGCAATCAGTAGATACAACCACCAATTGGTTCCTTTAATGGTTACGTCTTTTTCATTTAATTCTTTAGCAACGTCCCCAGAAATAGTAAATTCTTTTGTAAATTCCCATTTGTACAGGTACCGTTCTTCACCATTGGCGCCTTTGACTTGATAGGTGCCCTTTTCATCTTTTACACCATAGGCCGTTGATTTCAAGACATATTTCCCTGGCGTTAATCGTTCCCCTTTTAAAGAAATTGGGTAACTAAAGTTAGAGTTTGGCGCCACTTGCATATCCTCAGTATCGGATTGGTAAAGCGTTTCGCCTCCTTTTGAAACAGTGTTGATTAAATGTAATTGGTTTAAGTAGGCCGCTTGTGGGTTTTGTAAAGAAACATTGATGACGTTTCGCGCGTTGACTTGGCCTGGTTTAACCCCCAGTAATTTTAAATCTGGTTGAACCTTTGTCTCATTTTGCTGAAGAATAATAGCCACAACATAGGAGTATTCATTATTAATAGCTAACCCTTTTGATTGATCCGCAGAAGTCGTGGTTTCTTTCTTTTTCTCTTTGAGTGTTATGCCGCCAGCCATCACGCCATCAAAAGAATCTTTAGGCATCGTGATGGTTAAAGGTAATGTCTTTTGGGAATGCTTCGGCAAGATGATTTCTTTCGGTGCTTCCACATAATCTTTTAAGTTAAAGCGTAAAGTTTTGTCAGGTTTGATCCCGTTTTGGCCATATTCTACTACGCCATTTAAATTCGTTGTCGCTGAGTTCACCGTATTTTCAATGGTAATGTCTTCATCTGTATCATTGCGTAACTGAATTTCTACGGTTTGTTTGGCACCAGGCGCCATTTTTAAGTCAAAGTAAGTTTTTGATTTATCCACTTGATTTTCGGGAATTGTTGGTGTGACCGCAAAATTAAATTCAGAAGCGTGCGCCTCCACGCCAATCCAGCCAAATAACATACAAGCGATTACCGTTGCATATACTTTCCATCTGTTCATATTCATTCTCCTATGTCTGTCATTCTTTGTTGTATTATAAGCACCAAAAGACCGAAAGATAAGCCAAAAATTTTTGACTTATATCCCGATCTTGCGTGTATGCTGTCGTTCTTAGTTTCCTGTGTTAGCAGGTGTATCTGTCAAAGTCCAAGTAAAAGTTGTCGTGTATTTTTTCGCATATTTTGTGGTTGAACCAGGTACTTCTAATGAAATACTTGTTTTAGCGGCATCTACACTATCGCCCCAGCTCATTAAGTACGTACCCGCACCTTCTTTATCGCCAGCAGCCATGACCACTGATTCAGCCCCAGTTGGGTTTAATTCAATCATAGCTGGCGCTGTCGTTGGTTTTGCAGATTGTGAAGCTGAAACCACGCGTCCGTTGCTTAAAGTTACTTTGGCCGCTGTTAGTTCTTGATTGGCTTCAGTTTTGAATTGACCATTTTGTTTTACTTTTAGCGTCCAACCTGTTTCAGTCCCACGATTATCTGAGACTTGAACAAAGTTCGGGCCTTCTTGGTCGGCACCAGCATTATCTTTGTATTTTTGTGTTTCTGCATAGTAGGTCATATTTTTTGAGGTAATCGTTTGTTCCCCAAAAGATAAGCTAGATGCATAGTCAATGGATAACGGACCTGCTGTCCCTGGCTTAGGCCCTGTCGGATCAGTTGGATCAACTGGCGTAATTGGTTTATCCGGATCTGGATTCGTCGGATCAACTGGATTCGTTGGGTTCGTATTTGGTGCAAATTGAATCGCTCCGTTTGTTTGGTATTCACCACCGTCGACTGCTAATGCACTCATTGGTACAAGTGCCAATGCGCCTAAAGTTGTGGTTGCCATCAATGTCATTACTTTTGTCTTTTTCATTTATTTCCCTCCATTATTTACTGGTACATCTGAAAGTAGCCAAGTCAAAGTTGTTTTATATTGTACTGCATCCTTAGGGGTTTTCCCGGGAACAGTTAGTGAGATTGCCCGTGTGATTGTGGCATTTACTTGCTGTCCTTGTTGATTTTTTTCGGTCACTTTTTCCGCTTGCCCCCACAGCGTGATCCACGTTCCGGCGCCGGTCTTTTCTGGGGCTTGCATGACAACAGTTTCTGCGCCTGCAGCATCTAATTGAATGTTTGCGGTAGCAGTTGGCGGCAATACGTCCGTCGCATTTGAGCGCACACTGGGCTCAGTAAAGGCGACGGTGGCGCCTGTTAATTCTTTGTGTAATGTTTCTGCATTACGAAATTGACCATTTTGTTTCACTTTTAAAACCCAGCCAGCATTGGTTCCCCGTAAATCACTTACTTGTACATAATTAGCAGTTGCCAATTCACTTGCTGAACCATCTGGATTTTTATAGGTTTGCGCTCTGGCAAAATACGTTTGATCCTTATTCGATATCTCATTACTCCCAAAATCCAAACTTGAGGCATAATCGATGGAAAGCGGCCCAGGGGTACCTGGATTAGGTCCATCAGGATTCGTTGGATCGACTGGTCGAACTGGTTTTTCTGGATCGGGATTTTCTGGATTTACTGGATCCGTCCCATCTGTGCTTGGGGTAAAAACAATCGACTGTTCGCTATCAAAAACGACCGTCGCCGCTTCAGCAGGAACAGTGGCGCCAAGCAACATTGTTCCGAATAACAAGGAGTAGACGACTGTTTTTTTCATTTACTTAGCCTCCAACATTCGTTGGTACAGATTTCAATGTCCATGTTAAGGTCGTACGATATTCTTTTGCTAATTTAATCGCTTTACCTGGGACATTTAATTTCACGGCAGTAGCACCTTCTGTCGCATCTTTCCCAAAACGATAGACCCAAGTCCCCATTCCTTTACCATCTTCTGCTTTGACTAATTCTACTTCTGTTCCAGGAACAAAGGTATGTGCTGCTGTTGGTGTTGGCGCGTATGCGGCATCAACAATCGATGTCACACCTGCATTGGCAATCGATAAAGCGGCCCCCACTAATTCTTCATTTTGGGCTGTTTTGAATTGCCCATTTTGTACAGCGCTTAACGTCCAGCCTTCTTGTGTCCCACGTTTATCCGTTACCTGAACATAGTTGGGACCTGTTGTTCCATCTTTAAATGTTTGAATTTGTGCGTAATAATCTTTCGTATCGGAAGTGATTTTTTGGGCCCCAAATTGAAAGCTTGAAGCATAGTCAATTGATAAGGGGCCTGCAGTCCCTGGTTTTGGTCCAGTTGGGTCAGTTGGATCTTCTGGTTCAACTTTTTCATCTGGATTGGTTGGGTTAACTGGCTTCGTTGGATCTGTATCTGGTTCAAATGTAATGGCGCCATTACTTGTATAGTTCACGTTAATATCTTCCGCAAATGCTTGTTGTGTCGCTAGGACACCGCTAAATCCTACAATCCCTACTACTGCTAATACTGTTTTTTTCATCTTCTTTTCTCCTTTTAATAAATAATATGCCTATAGTGATAAGGCTGATTCCCAAATAAATAAATGGTTCTTGATTGGTGGTACCTGTCGCTGGTAATCTTCCTTGTCGCGACCCATATATGCCAGAAGAAAGGATAGATGAAGCACCTCCGTCAGCTGGCTTGGTGGGTTCGGTCGTTGTGGAAGAATTACTAGTCGCTGTTGTCGACTCTTCTGTGGGATATTCATACGTTCCATAAAAGGAGACAACACCACTATTTTCATAAGCTGCTTCCCCAAACGCAGTGTCTGAATGACAGAAGCTGAAAAGACCTAAAAAACAACTAAGCAAAAGGTATTTTTTCATCTCACTTCTCTCCTCCTTGTTATGGTGCCATGACTAATGACCATGACAATGTCCCTTTAAATTCACCGACTTTTTGTTTTTCGACTGGCACAGATAGTTTAAGTCCCCGTTGGTTTGCCGCACCCCAACCTTGGTTAATTGTATAACTACCTGAACCTGAGCCTTCATTTTCTGTAACAACCGTATCTCCCTTATTGAGTAAAAATTCTCCTTTGTCTGTAACCAATGACAAATCTTCCAATTGATCTGTGCCGTTCGTTAAGGGATTCGTTACCTGAACATTCAGTTTCCAAGGCGTACTTTCTGTCCCGCGTGTGTCTTGAACGACTAAATCATCTGAAAGAGTTGGCCAGTAAACTTCTGGCTTGGCAGAAATTTTTTGTTTGCCAAAATCAATTGTTTTAGGTACTTTTTCTAACGTTAATTCGCCTGAAATAGACACATTGACTTTTTTATTTAATGTTTCACCAGCTTCTGTAAATTGATAATTGGCTGGCACCGTTTTAGCTAATTCTTCTGGTTTCGCTTGCTGAATGGCTTGGAAGGTTGCGGCATCAAGACTTGGTGTTTGATTGGCCCGACCATCTGCGAAAATCACCGTTGCTTGTGTCCATTGTGCCAACTCGTCTGAATTCGTTAAGCCATTTGCTTCTTTTAATTTCAAATGCGCACTTGTCGCATACAAGGCAAACGAACGATCTTTGGCAAGGACACTTTCATTTTTCACAACAACTAAATGAACCGTTTTGTTTTGCAAATTATCCCCTGACGTCCCTGCTTCTAATTGAATATCATGTGTCCGCGATACAGTTTTTTCTGCTAACGGCGCTTGAATTTGTGGTAAATCCGTCTCTTTTAATGAGGTTTTGAAAAACGGCCGACCTTTTGCACCAAGCATTTCTATTACTTTATCGACAGTCGTTAGTTGCGCTGCCTCATCTTCTGTGACAATCACCGATTGCCCCGAAAGTTCCACTTTATTTGAAAATTGAACTTTCACCTGATAACTGTAGTTCATATTCGTCGCTTTCCATGAAAGCGGGGTGGTATCTTTTTGCTCTGGAATTTGCTCTATCGCGCTCCCAACTTCACTAGATTTAACCGTTCCTTGGTGCAACCAAGAACCTGTTACTTCGTCAGGAAGGAAGCTTAGGGTTGGTGTTAAAGCACTTGAGGTCGGAATCATCAAACGTCCTTTTTGAACTTTTTGTCCAGCTACTTCGGTGCCCCACGCTTGTAAGGTTAACGGCGCATTGCCAGCTTTGACCTCTTTTACATCATGAGAAATAGTACCTGCACCTGCCACAATCCCAGGCGTTTCCACTTCGTAATCGATGATGGAGCCAGGAATTGCTATTCCATAGCCATTGGCGCCCTTGGTCACATCGTTATCGCCAATAAATGTTTTTCCAGTCGCTTTTTCAATCCCATGAAACGTTGTTGGCGTAAGTTTTGTAGCATTATTGACCGTTGGATTAATCGTCAAGACCTGATAGGCTTTGACATTTCCAAACCAAGTCCCTGTGCTATCCACCAAAGCAGTTGTATCTGTCGTTGGTTTAATCCATAAAAGTTCATCTTTTGTTGGATCGACAGCTTCAAAATCCGCAATGTTTACTTTACCTGTACCAGGAATTGTTTCTAATGTTGCATGATCCTGAACCGTTAGTTTGCTAGCTGAAATTAAATTGGCTGTGTTGGTGATTCCAATTCCAGCGTTTTTAGATAGATGAATTGATCCGAATTCATTGTAAGTCGTACTATGATTCGCGGCAGTAGCAGAAACGCCATTTTTGATGTTCCCACCATTAGCCATTAATTTAATGCCATTGGTGACATTTAATTCCGTAAAGTTGACAACGCCTAAGCCTGTCGCATTTAGTGGTTCTGTTTGATAGTTATTGGTGCCGTCAACGTTAGTCCCAAAGTTAAAGGCCACTTTATTTGAACTAGCATTCACAATTGCATTAGTAAAATTATCTGTTGATGAACCACCGGATAAACCGTTAATACTAACTGCACCTTGAACATTTGCGGTAACATCACGTAAGATTTTTCCGCCACTGATATTGGAATACTGTGTCGCATATAAATTTCCAATACTAGAACCCGCTGCTTGAATATTCATTGTAATCTTGCCGTTCTTGGTATACGCAGCATTGGTTCCACCATCACCGTAAATGCTGGCCCCATTTAAAGATTCCACACCTGTTTTAGTGAAAATATTTAAAGTAATTGTGTTTGATTCATCCGTTCCTAGTGTCGTATTTTGACCATAGGGCCGACCACCAGTAATGTAGGTATTACCAGGCAACTTAAACTCTCCGTTGTAATTTCTTAAATCAATTAAGAGTTTGGCATTTCCAAGAAGTGAGCCCGCATTGGTAATCCCACCTGAAAAACCGTTCGCGCCTGTCCGAGGAGTTCCTGAGAAATTTCCTCCGTAGATGCGATTGTCTGAATTACCAGTAATTGTATGGCCACCGCTTGCTCCATAAGAAGCGCCCATCGAAGCATTAATTACTCCTTCATAAACCGTTACACCGACATTCCCAACATTTTTGGCATCATTCCAGCCACCGCCTGAAAGAAACCAATCGACTTGACCATTATTAACGATTGTTTGACCGTTTCCATAAACTCGAGCTGCTTGATAGCCTGTTCCTTCTAATGTGTCAGCAATCCCGCCATTCAATGTGTTAGAAGTATTGCCTTCAACGACACCTGAAAAAGAGCCACCATATGTCCAGCGAGCAATGGTATTATTTAAAACAGTCTTAGTATCTCCTTTTATATAGATATCCCAAGTATCATTACTAGCAGGATAGCCGCCGCCACCAACAATATCCCAACCTGAATTATTACCACGACTTTTATTGGTCGTTGAATAATCTAAGCTTGTCGGTTTTGCGCCTGAATAAGCCATACCATCGCCACCTAAAGACCCATCACCATTCGCTGTTCCCACTTCAATTGTTGTATTTCCTTCGATATAACCGCCGCGGCCAGCTGCAGTTGAGTAAATTGCACCATTATTAAACGAACCGCTGACTAATTTAGAAGAAATATTTCCGAAAACTTTAAAAGCTGCTGCCGATTTGGCTAATTCTGCTCTTTGCTGTGGTGTATAAGCATCATACGTTGCTTCATTTGAGGCCCCAATTTGACTCTTGTTAAATTTCGAAACATTGTTACCAGCACCGCCGTTAAAATCATTAATACCACCAGCGGTATTCGTTCCTGCTGTAACCACATTCGTAATATCTCCGATGATCGTTCCAGAATATTGGTTGCCTCCTTCAAAATCTGCACGACCCGCACTATACAACTGTGTATTTAAATTTGTAGTAATTCCATCAGTCGTACGATTCGTTCCTATATCGCCACGGGAAGAGCCACCAATAAAACGTTGACCCGCTGTATACCAACGGCCATATCCAGAAATATCGTTTGTTACTTTTCCACCAATATTTCCGTATTGAACACCGCCATAATACGTACTTAATTGGAAACCTGTAGCAGCATTCGTAATCGCAACCTTTGTTGAGACGTTACCAGTAACATTCGCTGTGTTGGTTGCGTTGGTCCCATAACCGCCCCCATAAATTGAAGCAATTCTGCCACCAGAATCATTGACAACCAATGAAGTATTCCCAGTCACTGTCCCAATATTGGCGCCCCCACTTAATGTATTTAGTCCGCTCCGTGTATTGTTAATAACAATCGTAGGATTTCCAGCTAAATTACCACCATTTTGGTTTCCGCCATAGAAATTCCATGTCCCTGTACCTGTACTATTTACTGTTAAAGTTGGGTTTCCTGAAACATCTCCTGTATCCGTTCCACCGTATACGGTCAGACCGTTTCCACTAGAACCGCCATTCAAGTTCAAACTGTAACCATTTAAATACATATTCGTACCTGTATAGTTTAGATTTCTCAAAGTGATGTTTGAGCCAAAAAAGATATTTTGATTAAATCCTAACGTCTTAGAACCCGTTGGCGCCGTTTGATCCATACTAATCGGATCCGCACTGTTTCCAGTAATCACTAAATGATTGACCTTGCCTTGCAAGGCGTAAAAAGTCATATTACTTGCCGTAACGGTGTCAGGAATCACTTTAGCGGTGGTCGCCGCACTCGTCGTAATATTGTTTCCTATATAAAGAGTGAAATCGCCATTGTTTCCCTGTTGATACAAATCAAACAAGGCTTCTTTCAAGCCAGCCTCTGTCGATGCATATTCTTTGTACGCTGCTCCATCTCCTGCTGGACTTGGCACAACAATCACTTTTGTTTTATCCGCAGGAGCAATTGTGTCCGCAATGGACTGATCAACTGAGATAGCTCTGGCCATGCGTGTCAGTTTCTGTTTAAAGACAGCCGTAAGTTGTGTATCTTCTGAAAACTCTAATTGAAGAAGTTCTTCATTTGTATATGTTTTTCCTTGGTAAGACCAGCCAACGAAAGTCGCATTTTCCTCACTATTCGCCCATTTTGGTAATTCTTCTGTCCGAAGTGGCTGATTTTTTTCTTTTACCACTTGATAACTTTTGGCATCATTTAGAAACAAAGCTTGATCCGTTGTTTCAAAGGTCAAGGTGATTTGCTTCTGCTCTTCGCTTGGTTTTGTTTCTGTGGAAGAGGTGGTTACTTTTTCTGTGATAGCACTAGATTCCGTCATTGATGACTGTTCTGTAGAATGTGCGCTGCTTTCTTTTGTTGCTTCACTTGTACTGGTTTCTGCTGTTTTTGGCTGTGTCTGCGTACGTTCCGTTTGTTGCTCCCCTTCAATCGCCCACGCTGAAACAGATAAAAATGGTTGTACAAGTAAACAAGTTGCCAATAAAACAGCGATTTTCTTTTTCATTAACTTCATCACTCCTCCCTCGAAGTAAACTTTCCACAACCAACCTATGGCTCAAGTATACGAAGTTTTCTTCTGATTTTTTTAAAGATATTTTCTTAATTTCAAAAAAAAAATTTATTTTTTAATTTTCTTTTTGTTAACTAAACGAATTTTTTGCTGTTTTTGTAAGATAAAAATGTTAATTTGTTCACAAAAATAACAAAAACGTTATTTTTAACATTAAAATTAACAAACGAGTTCGTAGTATAGCACGGATTTTTTCTCATGTAAACATCATTAAATAAACATTTTTGTTTAATTTATACATATTTCTCAGCTAAAAAAATGACAAAAATAAATAAACAGAGGCCTTAGAAATATTTCTAAGGCCTCTGTTTATTTATACGTATTCACAAACTGGACTGTTTCTTGGTAACATTGTTTAGCTTCTTTTGTTTGATAGTCGAATTGATATTCGTGGGTGATTGTTGCTTTCTTATCTTTGAAAAAGAGAGTTGAAACTGGAACATTTAAAGTTTTTAACCGCTGAACCAAGGCTAGTCCTTGATCTTGGAATGAAAAACTATTGCCATCTGTTAGATACGTCGGGGGAAATTCTTTGGTGACTTTATCCACTAAACTCACTTCTTGCAGTTCTGCACTCGTCTGCCAGTCTTTAGTGCCGAGCAAGGACCAAGCCACTGTTTTAACGAAAAATTTCATAAAACGATTATCACTTTGTTGGTTGGCCATTTGTTTCAAATCCACCGGACCACAATACGAGAGTGTGCCTTTTAAATGGCTAGCCGGCAACGCTGCAGTCATCCCTAGTTCTTTGGCATAGTTGGCATTGGTTTGAACTGTTGCATATTGTAGAGCAATCTGTGCACCCGCACTGTCCCCGCCAATAAAAAGCTTAGATAAATCTAACATGGGATATGCTTGTTTCTTTTCTAATAAAAATTGAACAAGTTCATTGACCTGCTGGAGCTGGCTTGGATAAGGTGCGTCTGGTGCTAATTCATAATTCATTGAAATAAAGGCAACTGAGGAATCAGCCACTAAACGTGTCGCAAATTCTTTCATCCCAGACTTATCTCCTCCCACATAGCCACCACCATGGACCCATAAAACGACTGGTACCGCTTGTTTTGACGTTTGGGGATAATACAAATCAAAGGTATTCTTTTTTCTTGAAGAAGGGTATGTTTGATTTTCTTGCAATTGAACATTGGGCAATGCTTTATCATAGGAAGCTGAATCTTTTATTTCAACTTCGCCTGCGAATAACTGGTTGATGACCCAAGCGCCTGGCTTAGGAGATAATTGAAAGGCGAGAAACACACCTAAGCAAATAACCACAATGATTCCTAACAACCAAAGGATAAAACGTACGATTTTTCTTTTCACTCTATTCACCTGCTTTAATTTGTAGCAAAATTATAGCATGTTTTTTAGCCAAAGCGTTTATTTTGAAACAGCTTTTTAGAATTTGATGTACTTTTATCATTTGAAATGCCCTCTTAAAAGCTGTAAAATGAACAAAATGACTTTAACCTTTAGGAGGTTGCCAAATGAAAGCTCTGATTTCCATTGATTATACAAATGATTTTGTCGCCACAGACGGAAAACTAACCACTGGTGCCGCTGGACAAGCTATTGAAACGGCCCTTGTTCAACAAACAAAGCACTATTTTGACAATGGCGATTTTGTGGTTTTTGCCATTGATGGGCATGACCCCCTAGATCGCTATCATCCTGAAAATAAACTTTTCCCGCCCCACAATGTCTTAGGAACTGACGGGCGTAATCTGTTTGGCTCGCTAGCTGATTTTTATCAAGCTCACAAAAATGAGGCAACCGTTTATTGGATGGACAAACGGCACTATTCTGCTTTTAGTGGCACGGATTTGGACATTCGGTTACGAGAACGAGGAATTACAGAGCTTTGTTTAACTGGTGTTTGTACAGATATTTGCGTGTTGCATACGGCTGTTGATGCCTATAATTTAGGCTATCAATTAATGATTCCTGAACGCGCCGTTGCTAGTTTTGATGAACAAGGACACGAATGGGCGTTACGCCACTTTAAACAAACTTTAGGAGCAACCATTCTATAAAAAGACTGGTCAATCCTTCCATGCGCCCTATCTATACTCAAAAAATCCTGTAAACAACACAAAAGCCAACCTTACTATGGATAAGGTTGGCTTTTTTACACTCATTTTAACTCCGAGCCTGCGGATTAGTGATAACTAGCATTCACAGAATAAGCAGAGACTGCTAGCTGATAGAAATTAGCTACTCATAAAAAAGTGGGATTCCTCACTTTTTTATAGACCAATGACCGTTGCAAAGAAAGGAACTACTAAAACAGTAACTACGCCAACCACTACGACAGAAATACTAGCCATAGCAGCCTCTGTTTCACCCATTTCCATGCCAACTGCCACACCTAGGGCATGTCCGGCCGCACCTAAAGCTAAACCTTTGGCGATTGGATTGTTAATCTTAAACCATTTCAATGCAATTCGACCCAAGGCATAGGTTAGTACACCATTGAAGATTAC
The DNA here is from genome assembly GCF_050533535.1 of Enterococcus sp. DIV2453a. Taxonomy (NCBI): domain Bacteria; kingdom Bacillati; phylum Bacillota; class Bacilli; order Lactobacillales; family Enterococcaceae; genus Enterococcus; species Enterococcus sp. DIV2453a. The sequence goes on from NZ_CP172899.1 coordinate 2,663,314, forward strand.
GGTAAACGCCGTAATAGAAGCAATGCCGCCAACAGTTTGAGAAATAGGTACGGCAATCGCTGTTGTAGCAGCTTGTGGTAAGATTGAGGCCACTAAATGATTATCCATGCCAATCACTTTTCCTGCAAAATAAACAGCCACTAGCGAACCAAAAGAACCAATTGTTAACGCCGTTAAAATTTCTAACCAATATTTTTTCAATACGTCTCTCTTTTTATATAAAGGAATCGCAAACGCTACTGTCGCAGGCTCTAGAAAGAAGCTGATATATTTGCCACCTTCATTGTATTGCTCGTAACTAATTCCTGTTACTTTTAAAACGACAACGCCTAAAATCATCGCAACGAATAATGGCGTAAATAAGAAGAAACCTTTGCTTTTTTTAAACAACCAAGTACCTATGCCAAATACAGCTAATGAAATAATAATGCCAACATACGGATTCATGCGCGAACCTCTCCTTTCGCTTTCTTCGTTGCTGCGGGTTCTTTTTCTTTTCGAGCATCTTTCATATGCAATAAAAAGGCGCCCGTCCAACCAGTCGTTGCTAGTAACGCTAGTGTCGCTACTAAAATAACAAAAACAATTTGAACGCCAAATTGTTGCATAATCCCTAAAGAATTAACTAAGGAAATCCCTGAAGGAACAAATAAAAATGTAATAACCGTTGATAAGCTATTACCTAGCCCTTCCACTTGCTCCAATTTAACAACTTTTGTACATAAACCAATGAACAATAACACCATGCCAATTACTGAAGCAGGCATTGGTATTGGGGAAATGAACGCCAAGCCGTTGGCGATTAACATAATAATGGCAAAAACTGCTGCTTGTTGTAAAAATGAATATACTTTCTTTTCCATTCTTCTTCGCTCCCTTTTCTCTGTTTTCTATGGGTTAAGTATATAAAGAAAACGTTTTTTTAAGGGCTTTTTTTCATGAAATGCCAGAATTTCTTCACCAAATGCAAAAATCACCACTTGAAATGCATTCGACATTTCAAGTGGTGATTTTTTAACTTAAGCCAAGTTTTTCTTTAAATTCTTTGACGTATGAACGGCTAACAGGTACTTTTGAGCCGTTGGTTAAAATTACTTGCAACGTGTTATTAAACCACGGCTGGATTTCTTGAATTTTTGTTCGATTCAAGATGAAACTTCGATGCGTTTTAATAAAGAGCGTGGCAGGTAATTTCTGTTCGATACTGTTGAGGGTCCCTGTCATCTTGTAGACCTGTTGATCCACAAAAATGCTCAGTTGCCGTTCTTCGACAGAAACGAGGTAAATATCTTCTGGCGCCACAAGATAAATGCGGTCTTCTCCTTGAATAGGTATTGCTTCAGATTTCGGTCCTTTTTCAGCAGTGTTTTCTGGGACAGCTTGAGCCATTTCTTTCGATGCTTTTTCAATGACTTGTGTTATTTTTTCTTCTTCAAAAGGTTTCAAAATATAATCTTTTGCATTCACTTGAAAGGCCTTTAACGCATATTGATCATAGGCGGTTGCAAAGACCAAGTAGGGCGCTTTTTTAAGATGGGTTAATTTTTCCGCTAAATCAAACCCGCTTTCATCGGTCAAATGAATATCTAAAAATAACAAATCTGGCTTTTGATCCATCATCTCTTCCATTGCCTCCGCCACAGAATCCGCTTCTGCAACGCTCATCACTTGCGGATGTTGGGAAACAAGATAACTCAATTCTTCTCGTGCTAAGGGTTCATCATCAACGATTAATACGTGCATCTAATTCCTCCTGTTCCATCGGGATTTCTAAATGAACATGGCTCCCGCCTGTCTCTAAATTTTCAATTAAAAAACAACCTTCTGATCCATAAAGGTTCGCCATTCTGCGGGACAAGTTTTCCAGTGCCGTGCCGGTGCCTTTTTCCGAAGTCACTGTCGTCTTTCCTAATAACAAGCGGCGTTCTTCAGGAATCCCTTGCCCATTGTCATACACATCCACATGTAATTTATGTTGTTTTGCTTTGACCACTACCCGAACTTGATTGTTCTCCTTCCGGCTGCCAAATGCATGCTTGATGGTATTTTCCACTAACACCTGAATCGCATACGGCGGTACTTTTTCTGAAGCAACCGCTTCTTCCACGTCAAATGTTACTTGATAACGATTCGGAAACCGTGCTTGTTCTAATGACAAATAGGCTTTTACTTGTTCTAGTTCTTGTGAAACTGGGATCGTAGTTTGCACGGCTCCCTGTAAGTTGCCTCGAAAGTATTTACTTAATTGGAGCAATAGTTTCCGCGCTTTTTCACTGTCTTTCCGCATTAATGCGGAAATAGTATTGATGGCATTAAAGAAGAAATGCGGGTTCACTTGCGCTTGCAAGGATTTAATTTCAGCTTCTTTAAGTAATTTTGATTGTACTTCCGCTTCCCCTAATTCAATTTGTGAAGAAAAAATTGTCCCAAGACCTTCTGCTAACTGTTCCTCGACATGCGTTAACTGCGCTGGATCCGTAAAGTACATTTTTAAGGTGCCAACAATTTGCTGATGGGAAAATAATGGAATCACAATCGCCGCTTGCAACGGACAATTAGGGTCCGAACAACCAACTTCTTCTTTGGCATGTGCGATGGTCATTCGGCCCGTCCGTAACACTTCCCGAGAAAGCTCTGTAATGACTTCTAGCTCTGGAATATGATGGTCGCTTCCTGCGCCAACATGAGCTAAAATTTGATGACTGTTTGTCATGCTAATCGCACTGACTTTTGTATAATGCTTAATAATCTCCGCAACTTTTTTGCTGGAATTTTTATTGAGTCCTTCTCGAAAATATGGCAGTGTTTCCGCTGCTAATTCCAAAACATCGTGCGTCTGAACCGCTTTGGCCTGCTCTTCTTGTTTCAATGTCGTCGTTAGAATCGACATAAAAATGAACGTTCCTACGCTATTTAACAAAATCATCGGCAGCGCAATAAAACGAACCAACGTGGCTCCATCCGATAGATCACCGCTGAAAAAGAAAATAAACATCATCTGAATCATTTCCATGCACGCTCCGACAATGGCAGAAAAGCCGGCAGACGGAAAAACGGTTTGCTTTGCCATGCGGCTCCCTAAAAAACCAGCAATTAAGCCAACAATTAAAGAAGCAGGCACATAAAAGAAACTATGCCCCCCGCCTTGAATAACCCGATGAAAGCCAGCAATTAAACCAACCGTACTGCCGACAATCGGACCACCCACTAATCCAGAAACGCCAATTACTAACGTACGCGTATTCGCAATGGAAGCATTGCTGCTTAAATAGGTTAGTAAATTATTGGGAACAATCTGATTCTTAGCGATTTCGATACCTGTAAAATTAGAAATAATAGCAAATAAACCAAAAATCAAAATCAACTGAACTTTTGAAGACATTTTTTCACGACTTAATAAAACACGCTTAAAATAAGGCACATTCACTAAAAGAAAGGCCAGTAAAATAATTAAGCCCACCCGTTCCATCATTAAAATAAATAATTCGACCACACCGGCACCTCCTTCCTATTAACTATACTATAAATCAAGGAAAAGAAAAAAATGAAGCTTCTCAAAAAAGAGGCTTCATTTTTTCTATTCATTAAAACGCAGGGATATTAGCGCCTTTAGAATTTTTCTTGATGTATTCAGCAACTTCTTTTGTTGTCATCGCTTCTTTTAAAACCTTGATCTTTTCGCTATCTTTTTCGCCTTTACGTGTCACAACTTGCAATGCGTAATGTTTACTTGCTTCTTCATCTTCTAACAAAATCGCATCTTTCGTTGTTAAACCAGCAGGTTCTAAGTAGGCTGGGTAGCAGAACACCATAGCGATGTCTTTTTCATCATAGGCTTTAGCTAAATTCAGTAAATCAATGCTTTCAAAAGTAATGTTTTTAGGATTTTCCACGACATCTGCCACCGTGCCGTTAAAGCCGACACCTTCTTTTAATTTAATCACGCCGTTTGCATTTAAAATTGCTAAAGCACGACCTTCATTGGTTGGATCGCTAGGAATCCCCACTTTGGCATTTTCAGGTAAATCTTTCGCATCTTGGTATTCTTTTGAATAGAAACCACCAGCAAAATAATAAATCGGTTGCACAGCCACTAAATCAGCTTTTTTCTCTTTGTTAAACATTTCCATGAAGGGTTGATGTTGCGCAAAATTAGCATCCGCTTCGTCATGTTGCACGGCATCGTTGTAGGCAACATTGTCGCTCACTTCCATAATGTTAATTTTGTACCCTTTTTTCTCAGCTTCTTTCTTGGCAATCTCCAAGATATCTTTTGAAGATTCCAATTGCACGGCCACGGTAATCTCCTTGTCTTCTTTCTGATCTGCTTGTTTATTTCCCCCACAGGCAGCTAAAATAACTGTTGCAATAACAGCGAATGTTGCTAAATAAAACTTCTTCATTCTTTTGTCCTCCTACTTTCTTTTGTCTAGTTTTTGGGCAATGAAGTTCCCAAGCATTTGTAAAATGAAGACCAGTGCAATCATAATCACAATGGCAACATACATAATACCGTATTCATACCGTTGATACCCGACACGAACTGCAAAATCGCCAATCCCGCCGCCACCAACAACACCCATCACCGTGGAATATGAAACCATACTCACTGTCGTGGTTGTGTAAGCAAGGACCAATCCGCTACGTGCTTCCACCAATAAAAAGTGCCAAATGTATTGGACTTTCGAGGTGCCTAACGAATTAGCTAAAAAATAAATTTCTTCTGGAACATCCAACAGCACTTGTTCAACCAAGCGAGCAAAAATCGCGATCGCAACAATACTCAATGGCACAGATGAAGGAATTGGGCCAAACGCCTTTCCTAAAACAGAACGAGTAACTGGAATCAACGCAATCACAAATAATAAATAAGGAAACGAACGAATAACAGTTACAATGAAATTTAAAACCCAGTATAGCCAAGGTTGATGCCCTTTGACTTTCGGATTAGCCAAAAATAGTCCTAAGCCTAAAGGCAAGCCGACAAGCAAACAGATAGCCATCGAAATCGACATCATAATCCCTGTTTCTTTTAAACCGACCAGCATAGATGGCCAATATTCGGCAAAGGTTTCTGAAAAAGTCATGGACGCAAACTCCTTTCCACTTTTTCTAAATAGGAAAGCGGTTCTTCCTCATATTGCTGAGGATTATTCAGAAATTCGCCAATTAACTGACCTTTTTCCATCACTAAGATACGATTACATAAGCGCTTCACGGTTTCTAATTCGTGACTAACAAAGAAAATAGTCGGTCGGAATTCCTGATGCGTCTTATGTAATAGTCGAACGACACTTTCTGTATTTTCTTCATCTAATGAACTCGTTGCCTCGTCACATAATAACCATTTTGGATTACGGCTCAACGCTCGAGCAATAGAGACACGCTGTTTTTCCCCACCAGAAAGCTGAGCAGGATACGCTTCTGCCTTATGGGCCATATCAACAAACGTTAATAAACGCTCAATTTTTTCAGGCTGTTTCTCTTTTAAAAGTTTCAAAGGCAACGCAACATTATCATAAATTTTCAAATTTTCTAACAAATTGTAATGCTGAAACACCATCCCCATTTGTTGTTGCTGCTGGCGAACTTCTTTTTTAGAGAAGGTTTGAACATTTCTGCCATCAATACGAATCTCCCCTTCACTCGGTTGTTCCATTAAATTCAACAAACGTAACAACGTGGACTTGCCAGAGCCACTTTTCCCAACAATCCCAACGATTTCTCCTGGTTGGACAGAAAAGTGAATATTTTTTAACGCGTGTGTCTCTTGATAGACTTTCGACACATTCACTAACTCAATCATGATTACCTCCTAAAGGCCGACAAACAAACTATAACAACTAAAAAAACTGTATAACAATTAAAGTAATTCTGTGAAACGATTTAAAAAAACTATTACGAATTAAAAAATAACACACGTTTCGAAAAACAGCGGTATATCAGAGATGTAACTACTTACATCATCTACTAAAACAGAAAAAAAAGCAACCTTTTTATTTGTGAAAAAAACACTATCTGTTTTTTGTCTGTATTATTTTGTACAAATGAATTAAAAATTTCCTGTTTCTACAGCTATTTCCCCACGCTCCTACTAAAAAAAGACATTCTCAGAAACGAGGCATCCAAAAAGGGAAAAGCGCTCGTAACGATAATGTCTCTAATGGTTTACTTTTTAAATACAACTGTTTCTTCGACAGTAATTCTTTCAGCTAATGATTGAATCACTGGACAGTTTGGGGAGACAAGCTTCAAACACCGTGTCGCCCGTGCTTGAAAGGCTTCTGGAACAGACACATAAAAGAGAATCGTCACCTGTTTTAATGGTTGTGCGCGTCTCTCTACTTCTCTTGAATACGTGACTTCTATTTTTTCAAACTCAAAGGGAATGTGCGAATTTTCCAAAACGGATTGATACACGTACCCCCCACAAGCGCCAATTGCCGAAACGAGCATTTGAACTGGCGAATATCCCTCTTCTTTTGCTAACACCCAGCGCGCTGTTTTCGTTTGTAATTCAAATTTTTCCACACCACGAATAATCGTCAAACGTTCTACCATTGCCATCTTCACTCCTTTTTACTCTTTCTTAAAAGATACTACAAAACAGCGCTAAAACAAACATTTCTAACTTCTCAACTTAGCAAGTCCTAAAAAAAACGAAATTCTAACTTGACAAACAACGCAACACCTGATAATATACTTCCGTTCAAATCGTAACCATTACGATTTAGATTTTATAAATCCAAAAAGAAAGGAAGTGCCTTATGGCTAAAAAATCAAAAATTGCTAAAGCAAAAAAACAACAAGCAATGATTGCAAAATATGCGCCTATTCGCCAAGCCTTAAAAGAAGCTGGCGATTATGAAGGTCTTAGCAAATTGCCAAAAGATGCTCATCCAAGTCGCTTAAAACTCCGCGATCAAACAGATGGGCGCCCACGTGGCTACATGCGTAAATTTGGCATGTCTCGGATTCGTTTCCGTGAATTGGCTCACCAAGGCTTGATTCCTGGCGTCAAAAAAGCAAGCTGGTAACTCATTATTTCGATAAAGACAACTAGCGAGGACGGTCGCATTTGGGCTGACCTCGCAGCCCCCTTTATCTTTTATACGCAATTAAAAAAATCAAATTGGAGGACGGTACTATGCGCCAAACCATTACGTTAGCTTGCGCTGAAACTGGCGAGCGCCTTTACTTAACAAGTAAAAACAAACGAAATACACCAGAAAAATTACAGCTGAAAAAATATTCACCAAAATTACGGCGCCGCGCACTTTTCACTGAAGTCAAATAACAGGAGGAAAACTTGATGGGCATTCCAATCACCATTGTTTCTGGCTTTTTAGGCGCAGGAAAAACAACCTTAATTAACCATGCGCTTGCGCAGTCACCGTTTCCTAAAGAAGAAATTATTATTATTGAAAATGAATTTGGTCAAACAGGCGTTGACCACGCATTACTTTTACAAACCACGGAACGAATTATTCAATTAAATAACGGTTGCATGTGCTGCAGCTTACGAGGAGATCTTCTTGCCTCTTTATCAGCAATCTTAGAAGTGTACCAAGAAGAACAACAACCCATTGCCCAAGTCATTTTAGAAACAACGGGCATTGCTGATCCGCAACCAATCATTCAAACAATTTTAACGACCCCGCACATCAAAAATCATTTCTATATAGACAGTCTCTTAACGGTCGTTGATGGGCATCATTGGCAACAACAGCTTCAAGAAGCCGAAGCCATCAAACAACTGGCCTTAGCAGATCGCCTCTTTTTTTCTGTCAAGGAACCAGCAGACAGCACTCAGCTATCAACGTTCCAAGAAACCCTTCGTACCATTAATCCTTTTGCTGATATTTTATCCTTTCAAGCCAACGAGCCTCTTTTGGCTAGTGACTTTTTTCAATTAAATAAGTTTACGGCAACACTTACAGAACACGAAATGACTCATTCCCCGCATGAGCACGCCCATGAGCATCATCACCATACCTTTCACTCCCTTACGTTAACGGCGTCCTCAGCCCTCAACGAACCTCTTTTCACTCGTTGGCTTGATTGGTTAATGTATACACATCAGGAAAAGTTATACCGTTTCAAAGGGATTCTCGCCTTACAGGAGCATGACTTGGCCATTGCCATGCAAGGCGTCAACCAGCAAGTGGCCTTTCAAATGACGAATCAACCCCCTCAAGAAACGACAATTGTTCTGATTGGCAAAGAATTAGAGACAAAAAAAATCCAAGAAACCTTTCAAACCCTCAACAAAATAGCTACTCCGTAAATTAATTTTTTACGAAATGGAGGTCCTATATATAATGGAAAAAACTGACTTATCTAGCGCTTATCGTCGACTGAAAAGTCCCAACATCAAAACACGAAAACGCGCACTTAAAATCATTAAAGAACATAAGCGCAATAAACAAAAGAAAATTGCGTAATTCACTAAAGGAGCACACCTATGAAAAAATTTACTCTTCCCCTGTTAGCCGCCTTAGCGCTAATCCTTTTCGGCGCTTGCGGCAAAACAAACACCTCTGATAAAACCGCTGACGGTAAAGAAAAACTATCCATTGTCACGACTTTTTATCCTATGTACGATTTCACTAAAAATATTGTAGGCGATGAAGGAGACGTCAAATTGTTAATCCCTGCTGGTTCTGAACCCCACGATTATGAACCATCCGCCAAAGATATGGCTACCATCCATGATGCGGATGTTTTCGTTTACCACAATGAAAATATGGAATCTTGGGTACCAAAAGCTGCTAAAGGCTGGAAAAAAGGAGCCCCGAACGTCATTAAAGGTACCGAAAACATGGTCTTACTTCCTGGCAGTGACGAAGACGGACACGACCATGACCACGAACATGGCGAAGAAGGCCACCACCATGAATTAGATCCGCATACTTGGGTTTCGCCCCATCGTGCCATCCAAGAAGTTACAAACATCAAAGAACAATTAGTCAAACTTTACCCTAAAAAAGCCAAAACATTTGAAACAAACGCAGAAAAATACTTAACAAAATTAACAGCCTTAGACAAAGAGTTCCAAACAGCTTTGAAAGACGCTAAGCAAAAAAGTTTTGTTACCCAACATGCTGCATTTGGTTATCTTGCCTTAGATTACGGCTTAAAACAAGTGCCAATAGCTGGTTTAACACCTGAACAAGAGCCAACAGCAGGGCGCTTGGCAGAGTTGAAAAAATATGTCACAGACAACCAAATTCGCTATATTTATTTTGAAAAAAATGCCAACGATAAAATTGCTAAAACGTTAGCTGACGAAGCAAATGTTCAATTGGAAGTCCTAAACCCGCTAGAAAGTTTGACACAAAAACAAATGGACAATGGCGAAGATTATCTTTCTGTAATGAAAGAAAACTTAACTGCTTTGAAAAAAACAACAGATACAGCCGGGAAAGAGGTTCAACCAGAAACCTCTGAAAAAACAGAAAAAACCGTGGCTAACGGCTATTTCAAAGACAGTGAGGTGGCTGAGAGAACACTGACAGATTACGCTGGAAATTGGCAATCCGTCTATCCTTTATTAAAAGATGGCACATTAGACCAAGTCTTCGATTACAAAGCGAAACTGAAAAAAGATAAAACACCAGCCGAATACAAAACCTACTATGATGCCGGTTATCAAACCGATGTCGACCATATCAACATCACTGATTCCACCATTGAATTTCTGGTCAATGGCAAACCACAAAAATTCACCTATAAAGCAGCCGGTTATAAAATTTTAAACTATGCAAAAGGCAACCGTGGCGTCCGTTTCCTTTTTGAAACAGACGATGCCAATGCTGGGCGGTTTAAATACGTCCAATTTAGCGACCACAACATCGCACCAACGAAAGCCGCTCATTTCCACATCTTCTTCGGCGGCGATAGCCAAGAAAGTCTGTTCAATGAAATGGACAACTGGCCAACGTATTATCCAAACGACTTAAGCAAACAAGAAATTGCCCAAGAAATGATTGCGCATTAAGCATTCAAAAGAGAGGAGGTAGCATTAGCTAAAATGCTACCTCCTCTCTTTTTTTATTTAGTCAAGCACACCATGTTCTGCTTCAAACGTCGCTAACAACTGGCGCACTTCATCCGTTGATTTTGTATTCATTAATTGTGCTCTTAAATCACTGGCACCTGGAAAGCCTTTGACATAAATTTTGAAGAAGCGATGCAGCCCAACGATGGAGCGAGGCACCAATTCTGCATACTTGTCTTGCAAATCCAATTGTAAACGTAACAAGCCCAGTAATTCTTGTGGCGTATGTGTTTTGGGTTCTTTTTCAAAGGCATAAGGATTTTTAAAAATCCCCCGACCAATCATGATGCCATCTACACCATATTGTTCTGCTAATTCTAGGCCCTTTTGACGATCGGGAATATCCCCATTAATCGTAATTGTCGTTTGCGGTGCGACACGGTCCCGAATAGCCATAATTTGCGGAATGACCTCCCAATGGGCATCCACTTTGCTCATCTCTTTTCGTGTTCGCAAATGAATGGATAGATTCGCAATGTCTTGCTCTAATAAATGCGTGATCCACGCCTCCATTTCCGCCATTTCAGTAAACCCAATGCGTGTTTTGACACTAACAGGTAAGCCACCTGCTTTGGCGGCGTCAATCAATTCAGCCGCAACTTCTGGGCGCAAAATCAGCCCGCTGCCTTTTCCACGCTCAGCCACGTTAGGCACAGGACAGCCCATATTTATATCTAATCCTTGAAAGCCCATCTCCGCTATGCCGATACTCATTTCACGGAAAAATTCCGGTTTATCTCCCCAAATATGTGCCACCATCGGCTGTTCATCTTCTGTAAAAACGAGGCGCCCGCGCACACTGTCTTTCCCTTCAGGATGACAATAACTATCTGAATTAGTAAACTCTGTAAAAAACACATCTGGTGCCCCAGCTTCTTTCACGACATGACGAAAGACCACATCAGTGACATCTTCCATTGGTGCTAAAACAAAAAAGGGCTTTGGCAATGTTGCCCAAAAATTCTTGCTCATCTTCATATACTCCGTTTCTGATTTTTTCTTTATTTTCAACGACAACTTGTCGACATATTCTGGTGCGAAACATTGCTATTATACAGGGAAATGCACGAAGAATCAAAAAAGGCATACTTAGAAACAAGAAAACTGTCTGAATCTGCTCGCTAGAATGAGTGATTCAGACAGTTTAATCTTTTTACGTCAGGCTTAACTACGTAAGCCACGCCCTGTTTCTACAAGGTACCAACAAATGCCATATAAAACGACAATAAATAAGATTAAAATGGTCATAGAAATACCAATTGGCACATCTTGAACCCCTAGGAAACCGTAGCGGAACCCAGAAATCATGTAAACAATCGGATTAACTTTTGAGACAGCTTGCCAAAATGGCGGCAACATGGAAATGGCATAGAAAACCCCACCCAAATAGGTTAAAGGCTGTAACACAAAGGTCGGCACAATCGATACATCATCATAGGATTGCGCAAAAATACCATTTAACAAACCAGCTAAAGAAAAAAGAATCGCTGTCATCAATAAAGTCATGATGACCATCAGCCAAGAAACAACGTGCAATGGGACAAAAAATAGAGAAATGATGGTGACTAACGCACCGACCAAAATACTACGACCAACGCCACCAATCACAAATCCCCAAATAATCACATGAGTTGGAACTGGCGCCACGAGAATTTCTTCGATATTTTTCTGGAATTTTTGTGAGAAAAAGGAAGATGAAACATTGGCGTACGAGCTTGTAATGGCTGACATCATAATTAAACCTGGCACGATAAATTCCATATAAGAAAAACCGCCCATGTCGCCAATTCGCCCGCCAATCATTTTCCCAAAAATCACAAAATATAAGGACGTCGTAATCACTGGCGGTACCAGTGTTTGGACCCAAATCCGTAAATAACGGTTGGTTTCCTTCACAGCTAAACTTTTTAAAGCAGTAAAATACAGACTAAACATGTTGATCCTCCCTTTGGTACGTATCCTCAGTAATCTTCAAGAAGAGCTCTTCCAAACGGTTGGACTTATTCCGCATTGACAATACTTTGATTCCTTGTTGACTTAGCTGTTCAAACAAGTGATTGACTCCTTGGTTTCGTTCTACTTCCACCGCTAACGTTAACTCGTCCTCAAATACGCTTTGATAGCCTTCAATAACTGGCGCCTGCGTATAAGGTGCTAAATCAAAAATAAACGTTTCAAATTGTAATTTTGCTAACAAGTGCTTCATGCTGGTGTTTTCAATCAATTCACCAGACTGAATAATCCCAATGTTGCGACACAACATCTCAGCTTCTTCTAAGTAATGGGTCGTCAAAATAATCGTGGTTCCCTGCGCATTTAACTCTTGTAAAAAGGCCCACATTTCACGGCGCAATTCAATATCGACACCTGCAGTTGGTTCATCTAAAATCAATAACTTCGGCTCATGCATCAGCGCGCGAGCAATCATCAAGCGACGTTTCATTCCGCCAGAAAGCATTCGAGCCCGCTCGTTCCGTTTTTCCCATAAATTGGATTGTTTTAAATACTTTTCACTCCGTTTCATGGCTTCTTTACGAGACACCCCATAATAGCCCGCTTGATTGACCACAATCTGCTGGACCGTTTCAAACGGATTGAAGTTAAACTCCTGCGGCACTAACCCAATCTGTTGCTTCGCCCGCACCATCTCCGTATCTAAATCATACCCAAAAATTTTGACTTTCCCCGAAGTCTTATTAACTAACGAGGTCACAATCCCAATCGTCGTTGATTTTCCTGCGCCATTCGGTCCCAAAAGAGCATAAAAATCGCCTTCTTCGACTGTTAAATCAATCCCCCGCAACGCTTCAACACCTGAAGCGTACACTTTGCGTAAATCTTGTATCACAAGAGCATCAGTCATTCGTAACTCTCCTTAATGTATAAATATTCATGAATATTATTGTAACACTTCTCGATAAAAACGGGGGTTATTTTGATTAAATTTCACAGTTTTGCTTAGCTATTTTTCAACAACAAACTAGCCAACGATTAACGTGTTTATTTTGACTTGAAACTGTTTAAACAGTTTCGAGAGCGTTAAAACCCTTTCAAATCAAGGATTTAGAGTTCTCTTTTTTTGGCACAGAACTTGCTTTATATAAAAGTGAGGTGAAAAGAATGAAAAGAAAATTTTTAATTGCTAGTCACGGAAACTTAGCGAAAGGCTTCCAAAGTTCCTTGGATATTCTCGCAGACAAAGGAAAAGAGCTGGCGGTCATCAATGCCTATGTGACTCCTGAGGACTACACGCCAATTATTCAAACGTTTCTTCAGTCCCTTGGCGCAGAAGAACAAGCTATTATTTTAACAGATTTATATGGTGGTAGTGTCAATCAAAAAATTGTTCAAGAAGTCATGACGACAAAACCAGACAATGTTTTTATCATTTCCAATGCCAACTTAGCCATTGCCTTGTCGCTGATTTTCTTAAAAGAAGGCGAAAAGCTAACCAAAGAAGATATTCAAGCAGCAATTGCTGAAGCACAAATTCAATTCGTTGAATTAAACCCATCAAATGAAGAAGAAAACTTTTTTTAGGAGGAAATTAAAATGATTACACAAGTACGAGTAGACGACAGATTAATTCACGGCCAAGTAGCCGTAGTTTGGACCAAAGAATTGAATGCCCCCTTATTAGTTGTAGCGAATGATGAAGCAGCCAAAAACGAAGTAATGCAAATGACGTTAAAAATGGCTGTCCCTAATGGCATGAAACTATTAATTCGCTCAGTCGATGATGCGATTGATGTCTTTAATGATCCTCGTGGCAAAGACAAACGAATTTTTGTAATTGTGAACAGTGTAGCGGATGCTACTAAAATTGCGAAAAACGTGACAGATATTGAAAGTGTGAATGTTGCCAACGCTGGCCGCTTTGATAAATCAGATCCAGCCACCAAAACAATGGTTTTCCCAAGTGTCCAATTAAACCCTGAAGAGTTAGAAGCTGCCAAAGAATTAGCCAGTTTGACTCACGTGGAAAGCTATAACCAAGTACTGCCAACCAACTCAAAATTAAGTCTAAAACAAGCCGTCAATTAAAAGGAGGAAATGAACAATGCTTATGCATGCAACAATGGCAGCCTTAGCTGTATTTATCTGTTTTGCTGGGAACTATTTAACTGGTCAAAGTATGATGGAACGTCCCTTAGTCGTTGGATTAGTCACAGGAATTTTAATGGGCGACATGAAAACAGGGGTCTTAATGGGGGCCTCTTTGGAAGCAATTTTCTTAGGAAATGTTAATATCGGTGGTGTTATCGCCGCGGAACCTGTAACTGCGACTACTTTAGCCACAACGTTTGCAATTATTTCAAATGTCGAACAAAAAGCCGCCATGACGTTAGCCGTACCAATTGGGATGTTAGCTGCTTTCGTGGTGATGTTTTTAAAAAATGTCTTTATGAATATCTTTGCTCCTTCTCTTGACAAAGCAGCACGTGAAGGCAACCAAAAAATGGTTGTGACACTGCATTACGGAACGTGGATTATTTATTATTTAATCATCGCTTCGATTTCATTTATCGGAATTTTAGCAGGAAGCGGGCCAGTAAATCTGTTTGTTGAAAGTATTCCACAAAATTTGATGAACGGCTTAAGCGCAGCTGGCGGACTTTTACCTGCCGTTGGGTTTGCTATGTTAATGAAACTGTTATGGGATAATAAATTAGCCGTCTTTTACATTTTAGGCTTTGTTTTAACCGCGTACCTACAATTACCAGCCGTTGCGGTAGCGGTCATCGGAACAGTAATTTGTGTCGTGAGTGCCCAACGGGATGTAGAATTTCGCGACATTCTAAAAAGAAAACCTGCGGCGTCTTCTGCGGTTGAAGGCAGCGCGAAAGAAATCGAAGAGGAGGACTTTTTCGCATGAAGTTAAAAGAGAATTTATCTAAAGAAGAGAAAAAAATGATGCGCTCTGTTTTCTGGCGTTCTTGGACGATGAACGCTAGCCGGACAGGAGCTACACAATACCACGCAGTGGGTGTCATGTACACTTTACTCCCAGTTATCAATCGTTTTTATAAAACCAAGGAAGAACGGGCCGAGGCATTGGTGCGTCACACCACTTGGTTCAATGCAACCATGCATATCAATAACTTCATCATGGGGCTCGTTGCTTCGATGGAAAAACAAAACAGTGAAGACGAAAATTTTGATGCTAGCTCTATTACAGCGGTTAAAGCCTCACTAATGGGGCCACTTTCAGGCATCGGTGATTCCTTCTTCTGGGGCATCTTGCGTGTCATTGCTGCCGGTATTGGGATTTCATTAGCCAGCACTGGTTCGCCATTAGGGGCGATTGTCTTCTTACTTTTATACAACGTCCCTGCGTTCTTAATTCACTATTATGCGTTGTATAGCGGCTACTCAATCGGTGAAAGTTTTATCCAAAAAATGTACGAATCAGGCGGAATGAAGATACTCACAAAAGTATCGAGTATGCTAGGCTTAATGATGATGGGCAGTATGACTGCTTCAAATGTAAAATTCAAAACGATTCTTGAAGTTTCCGTTAAAGGAAGCGAAGACGTAGTTAAAATCCAAGACTATTTGGATCAACTATTCGTCGGTATCGTACCATTAGCCGTGACATTACTTGCTTTCTGGTTATTACGCAAAAAAGTCAATGTTAACGTAGTGATGTTTGGCATCATGTTCTTAGGCATCTTGCTAGGATTACTAGGCATCTGTTAAAATTGAAACAATAAACATTTAATTATTAAACACTTAGAGCCTGAGACAAAAATCCAAAGTGATTTTTATCTCAGGCTTAAAAGCTGATAAACGGCGGGAACAGAAGCAACCCCTGTCCCGACCTCTCTTTTGGAAGGACGATGAATCATGCGCTTGGAGACCTACCAACACTTAGTTGATATTTTAGAAACCAGCAACACCCCGATGAGCACACAAGAAATTGCCACAAAAATTCAATTAAGCCGCTCGGTAACCAGCTTATACTTAAATAAATTATTGGAAAAAGGTGAAGTCCAACAAACGGGAAAAAAACCCGTTTATTGGCAATTAACCCGTGCAACAACCCCCACGACCGATGTGTTTCGACAATACATCGGTAGCCAAGGCAGCGCCAAAAAAGCCATCGAACAATGCAAAGCCGCTATGTTGTATCCCCCATTGGGTATGCCTTTATTAATCCATGGAGCCAGTGGCGTCGGCAAAAGCTTTTTGGCAAAGTTGATTTATGAATATCTGAAAAATGAACAAATCATTGGCCTGGAAAAATTCTACACCTTTAACTGTGCCGATTATGCCAACAATCCCGAATTGCTATCATCCATTCTCTTCGGCCATACCAAAGGCGCATTCACTGGAGCTGAATCAGAAAAGCAAGGACTCTTAGCCCAAGCTAATAATTCCGTACTCTTTTTAGATGAAGTACATCGATTATCCAACGAAAACCAAGAAAAACTCTTTCAGTTTATGGATACAGGGACCTTCCGCCCCATTGGTGAAGAAGGAAAAATGGTGCATTCCAAGGTTCGACTACTATTTGCGACCACCGAAAACCCGAAAAAAGTCTTATTACCAACCTTTTATCGCCGAATTTCCGTAATCGTCTCACTTCCGAACTTCAAAGAGCGCCCCATTCGAGAACGGATTGCGATTTTGAAAAACTTATTCCACCGAGAAGCGAAACGAATGACCAAAGACATCAACGTGGACGAAGAAATCTTTACGGCATTATTAGAAAATGACGAACCTGGTAACGTGGGAAGTTTATCCAACAAAGTGCAGCTCCTTTGCGCGTCGCAATTACGAAAAACTTTGCCCAATCAACCCGTCGTCATTGGCGATGCGACTCAACCAATGATTGCGATTCCTTTAGACAAAGAAGTGTTAGAAGAAGACACACTTTCTTCCGATATTTTCGCAACATTTGAAGCCTTATTTACAAAAGAAAAAACACTGGCCCACTTAAAAACTGAACTGACACAATTCATTAAATATTGTTTAGACGATGAAATAACCTTAGAAAATGATTACTTTTTACAAAACCTAGTCACGGAAGTCCAAACCAAAAACAAACTAATTATTAACCAACCTGAACAAACTGAAAAACCGATGAAAGATGTTGCCAAATTGCTGAAAATTTTACCGCCAACATTTAACGAAACAATGCTCCTTCCAGTCCAAGCACAGTTAAAAGAACACTATCCGCGAACGGTTTCCCTCGTCAAAAACTTAGTCAGTCCGCTGCCAGAAGAATACCGTTTCTTGACAGAGGTACTCTTATCTGTATTACTCAGCGGGGAAATTTCTGAAACGATTCCTTACCAAGCGCTCCTCGTGGCGCATGGTGAATCGACTGCCACAAGTATTCAAGCCGTTGCCAACAAATTATGTGGTACCTATATTTTCGATGCGATTAACATGCCCTTAACCTCCTCCGTCCGAGATATCGTCGCCGAAGTTAAAGACTGGCTTTCTCAGCGGGACACATCACAAGGCGTCATTATGCTCGTCGATATGGGTTCCCTGACACAACTTTATAAAAGTTTGAAACCGCAAATTCTTGGAGAACTCTTGGTGATCAACAACCTGACCACTGCCTATGCGTTGGAAATTGGTCATCAATTAATGAACGAACAACTTTTCTATGGTATTGCTAAAACCGCTGAAAAAAAATTTAAAACCGATGTACAGTACTTTGAAGGCTTTTCAGTGGAAAAAAATATCATTGTCTCTAGTATTTCAGGTCTGGATATTGCCAAGCAAATCAAACAAATCTGTCAAAAATACCTGTATACTGACATTAAAGTCATTACCCTAAAATACAAAGATTTGGTAAACACGTTAGACATTGCCAACGCCGAAGAAAATTATTTAAAAGAAACCTCGCTCATTTTGACGACGTCCTACTTAGACAATCATACGAATGTTGCTAGCGTGAATCTCTTAGACATGTTAGACGAAGATGCAGGAACCCAGTTGATGGAACCTTTCCAAAACTTGATGCATCCCAATAACATTGATAGCATGATTAACGAGTTTGTTCACTTCTTCTCGAAAGAAGGCTTGTCAGAAAAACTAGAATTTCTAAATCCTGACGTCATTATTAAACAAGTCGAAAACGTTACAAAAAACATTGAAAAACGCTTCGACCTCACACTCAGCGGCAAAATGAAATTTAACTTAATGATGCACAACGCGCTCATGGTAGAGCGGACAATGCTCGGCGTTGAAGACTATGAAATCCCTGCTAACCTTGAGGAACTAACCATTAACCAAAAACCATTTTTCCAAAATGCTAAGAACATTTTCTATACCCTAGAACAGTTTTATCGAATAGAAATTTCCAACTGGGAACTCTATGTGATTTATGAAATTTTGTCTTCTCGGTGAGAGGGGATGGGAAAAGCCACTTTCCAGAGGAAAGTGGCTTTTTTAGTTTGTGTTCTGCGTTAAAAATTCATACATATTAGGTTCTACAGGTGTTTCTAAGGTAAAGTCTAGTTTAACGACGCTTTTTTTCTTACCCTCTTTGTCTTGTTTTTCGACTTGTTGGATAGTTTCTTGAAGAGGGGCTACTTCGCCTAGATAATAGAAATCTGTTTCGTTCTCTTTTTGATTATATTTCCGTTTCACAAATAAATGAAATTTATATTCCCCAGGATTCCGCAAAAGTTGAACTTCTGGCGAGCGTAGATTTCTAGGCGCTTTTGTATACCAATGGAATGTTCGTTCATCAATAAATTCATCCTCATAAGCAATACGTGCAGCTTTAAAATCTTTGCCTTTATCCAAAGTTACAAAAATAGCAAAATGATTATTACTGTTTGTATATCCACCAATACTTTGTTCATTTTGATTAAAGTTCATATTTAATAATCGTAAAACATCTTTACGACGATATTTTTTGTATAAATTTAACGGTTGGGATAAATCATACTCCATAGATTTGTTAATCCCTGTATGGATTACATCTAACATCAAATTGATGAAATAAGAATTCTTTTTAAACTCTCTGAATTTTTCTGTTATTTGTAAACAATTTTCTTTCATCTTAAACATTTGTGATAACAAATAACGTTTTCTAATTGTTGATTCGTAAAAAGATAAATCTAAGACTTTAACAACAGATGCTAGAGTATCTGTCGTATACGTCAGGTTAAACGTATCAAACAGCGCTGTGATTTCCTCTAAAGATAACTGTTCTTTATCTGTCATTAAAAATTCTTCAATAACATAAAGTTCATGCGGGCGAATTCCTGATAGCAATTCTACAGAAACAAATTTTAGTGCACCGTTTTCTTCTTCACTTAATTTAGCTTCTGTTTCCCCAATTCTCTCCAAGAAATTATAGTATGTTTTTTCTTTACCTATAATCAACAATGGATCCACGCCATTTAACACTTGAAAATCATTCAGGTAAGGAACCCTATTCAACCGATTTTTCAACTTAAAATAACTAGCTTTTAGTTCCGACATCGCATCTAATTTAGCTTGATCAATTGATTTAAAGATACGTTCACGAGCAACTTTTTCAAAATTAATTGAAGATAAACCACTGATATACGTCACATCAATTGTATCGCGACGTAAACTATTCTTAGTTTGAGAACTATCTCCAGATAAAGCCATAGGAATCATATAGTTATTTTTATAATTACCAATAAAATCAATTACCGTAACAAATTCTTTTGATGGGTCTTTTCTTAGCCCCCGACCTAATTGCTGAATAAAAATAATACTAGATTGCGTATTTCGCAGCATAATTACTTGATTTACTTTAGGGATATCAATGCCTTCATTAAAAATATCAACCGTGAAGATATAATGAATCTCTCCAGTATCTAAACGCTTAATTTCCTTTTCTCTTTTATCAAAATTATGGTCACCAGATAAATAAGCACTCGGAATTCCACGATCGTTAAACATCTCTGCTAACTGCCTTGCTTCGTCTTTACGACTACAAAACACCAAGCCTCGAGGACTATCTCCCGAATAACCATAATAGTTAATTTTTTTTATTAAAAAATCAACTCGTTCTTCCTGTAGCAAACGTTTTAAATCGGTTGTTTCATCAATGATTTCACCATCTTTTTCATAATCAGTTACGCCAAAATAATAAAATGGACAAAGCAGTTCTGCTTCTAAAGCGGCTTGCAAACGTATTTCATACGCTACATTATAATCAAATAGCTCAAAGATATTAAAATTATCTGTTCTTTCAGGTGTAGCCGTCATTCCCAATAAAAACTTGGGATTGAAAAATTCAATGGCTTTAATATAAGATTTCGCTCCAGCTTTATGGACTTCATCAATCAAAATATAGTCAAACGCTTCTTTTCCTAAACGCTCTTGATATTCACTTTTAGATACTGTTTGAATTGTTCCAAATAGATATTTTGCATCAAAATTCTTAGAATTCCCTGATAAAACACCATAATCATCATCTTTTCCACCTAAAATCAATTTGAATGATTCTAATGCTTTCATTAAAATTAGCTCACTATGAACAATAAATAATACACGTTTAGGATTGAATTGCTGCACATCAAATGCTGCTAGATACGTTTTCCCTGTACCAGTCGCCGAAACAATCATTCCCTTAGTTGCGCCCGTTTCTCTAAGCGCTTTTAAACTTCTAAGCGCTTCTTTCTGCATAGAGTTCGGCAAAATATATTGCGTATCTAAACACTCGTTTTCAGAAACATCTTGCACTAACATCTTTCTATTAACAATAGGATGATAATTTTTTTCAAATGCATCGACCCATTCTAGGGTTAGCGACTGTGCCTCATGCCATTCTTGAATGAGATGCTTTTGAATAGAAGAAACCATCTCGCCATTCTCTCTTGAAGTTAATCTAACATTCCACTCATAGTTAAGTTTCAAAGCAGACATTGTTAGGTTCGAACTACCAATAACAAAGCTTTGATAATCCTCCATCTCAAACAAATATCCTTTTGAATGAAAACCTTCTTTTTTAGAAACTCGTACTTCTACATTTGGAATATTCAACAATGCTCGAAATACGTGTGGATCATTAAAATTTAAGTATGTTGATGTTAAAATTTTTCCAGAGATTCCACGCAAAGCCAGATCAGCCAGTTGTGTTTTTATTGCATTTAAGCCACTAGGTGTTATAAATGCAACGGCTATAAAAAAAGTCTTACAGCTTTTCAAATCTTTACTCAATGTATTCAATAAATAATCATGTTTTTTGGGATTGTTAACAATAAATTTAGGTGTAAGTTCGTCACCTAGAGCTTCCTTATTAATAAATGCCTTTTGTAACGCCAATTCTAAATTATCCATTTTGTTCAGTTCCCACACCTTTTTCTACTAATTTTTCCACAGTAGGAATATCAGCAGGCGCCCACTCAAGTTGGTTTAATTCATTTGGCGTTAGCCATTTAATTTGTAGATGTTCTGTCAACTGAGGTTCACCTGATTCTAAATAACAGATAAATGTAGTTAAATTAACGAAACCAAAATCATACTCATATCGACAAAAAGCATACTCTTCCTTGACGATCGTTACTTCTATTTTTAATTCTTCTTGCAATTCACGTTCAAGCGCTTGAACTTTCGTCTCACCATTCTCGATTTTTCCACCAGGAAATTCCCAAAGATTTGCTAATGCACGTTCAGGTCCTCTTTGACAACACAAAACTTTCCCGTTCTCCACTATGATTGCTCCTACTACGTGAATTTCTTTTTTCATATATTTTAACCCTCTAATCTAATTGATTTTGTTAGTTTTATTATATTTAGGATCGCATAAATAAGCTATGGTTGCAATATTAGTGGCGTAAATTTCATTTATTATATTTGTTTTTTGATTTACTATACTTTAATTATTTAATAACTCTTCAGTTTAAACATACTAATCTCTCAAAAAACCGCAACTTACTCCCTCCAAAACGCAAGAGAGAAAAAGTTAATAAAGAAATATCTCCCAAAAACGTATGATGAATTCAAAGAAAAAAGAAATAGCGGCGATCAAAATGAGGAAATCAACTAAAAAGAAATGTATCATCTGCGTAAGTGCGTTATTCGGAATGAGGATACTTGCTGAAATCGGAATCAATTATTCTCTTGGTAAGCGAACATGTTCGCAACGACTCCAAATAATTAACGTTTTGAGAACTGTGAAGCTTTACGGGCTTTTTTAAGATCTGATTTTGTGACAGAGATTTTGAAATAGTTGAAGAATCCTTTAACAGCAATAGATTAAACAATTTTTCAAAATGAATTTCAGCACATTTTAAGACCATCATACCTCAAGACGTACCCAAAAATATGCGTGAATCAGAACAATAATAAAATAAAAATCAGAAGATATATTTCACGTTTTTATCGTTCATTTTTAGTAACTAAAACAGAGATTTAAAGAGTATCATATCTATATATTTATCTCAAATAGTCCGACAGAAGTTCTTTTTCTTTTTGTTTTCTAAGTGAATCTATCCTTGTTGTAATAACTAAAGCATGTGAAATATATTTTATACCTTCAAAAATATCAAGCAAGCTATTCAAGAAATTAATTTCTTTATCCAATAAAGGAACTAAACTACCTGTCCAACTATGTGTACGCATGGTTAAATATAATTTTTCAACAAAAGGAGCGTCAATATCTTTATCTTTGAGCAATTCGAATAACTGTAGTAATACCTCATCATCAAATATTTCAAGAGACAGATTGTACAAATTAACCAATCTATTCTCATCCTCAGTATCAAGCACTTCTGCTTTTACAAACTCTAAAGCACGTTCAGTATTTGCTTTGAATATTCCTTCCAAATATGGGTCTACTCCAACATAAATCACACGATTTTCTCGGATTAAAAAGTCTAAATACTTTCTAATCCCATCCTCTGCAACTTCGGATGTCCATATGCGCTCTAATTGAGCATCATATTTGGCAAAACTTAAACTTCCTCTTAAAGCATTTAGTTTCACAAGAAATAAATAAATAAAATTAATATCTTGCTCTTCTAATAAACTCTTGAAAAGTTCTCCTGATTTATCAACTTCTTCACTACCTAAAATATCTAAATATATTTCTTTTAAATCTTTGTAGCCCACTATATTTATAATTCTTTTTGCAATATCTTCAAAAACATAATCAGGTATGAAAAATCGTCCCAATATTTTTCCTTCTCCAAGCTTATTCCTTAAAACATCTAAAATAGCTCTATCTTTTTCAATATAATTTTCAAAAGATAAAATATTAAAAGTATTTATTTTCTCATAATTTTTAAGTTCCTTTAAAAATAAGATAAGCTCTTGTATCCTATCTTTATTAATACTTTTACATGTTAACAGATTGGAAAGATACCATCTTTCATCAAGTTCTTTTTCAATGCTACTTAAAATATTTTTACCTTCTTCAAATGATAACTTTTCCATGTAAAAGTTAAAGTTGTAATACGAGAGAACGAAATCACTATTCAATAGAACTGTTAACATTTTCACTTTATCTTCTACGTTCAATTTTAAGTACAATAAAAGTAGTGATTCTTCCAACTCATATTTATTTAGTAATTCATCTGACTGGTATTCCGCAAGTACATTAAACAACCATAACCAGTCATTAGAATGTTCGCCAAAAACTTCACTAAGATTTTTTATTCTTAATTTTTGAATCTTTTCATAGTCAAATTCCTCTGCCATATAATCTAGCCCATTAGATGAAAATATCTCATAAATTTTTTGCCTAATTGATGGTTCATATTCAAAGAATGGCTGAGATTTCAGTTTTAGCTTCTTTGCTTCTGAATTCAATTTGAATACTATCGCTTCTTGTCTAACACCTGGCTTACTCAAATCTTTAAAAAAAAGATTTTCTATACATTTTAAATCCGAACTAACTGTTTCTAAAAAACAGTTCTCCACTTCATAGACTGGATAATTAAATAATAGTTTATCTATATGGTTATTAACTTCTACATATTCCAAATTAAAAATTTCAAAGAGCATATAAAATATTTTTGTATGAAGTTCAATTAGGTAATCTCCATCAACTAATCTGTAGTGCCTAAAGCCCCCTGCTTGACCATAAGAAATTAACTTTTCCCCAGAAAACTCTAAAAATTTTTCAGCAATATTAACAATTAGCAATGCTGTCAACTCATTAATAGTTTCTTGTTTTGAGAAAATTTCAAAAATACAAAATCTTTTTTCTAGATAAGAATTCCGATCCTCTTCAATATCAAAATTCGATTTGATCGCTGAAAAAACTTCATAAACTTTATCCTGTCTCCTTTTTAAGTATTCCATAAGAAGTATACCAGCATCATTAAATCTTTCACCGCTTGACAATGAACAAAGAATCTCAATAATCGGATCATCGACTCGATTATTTCTTTTTTTCTCTTCAAATTCTTTTTGAGATATTTGATACTCACTAGGGTTAGCAGATTGTATCTTCTCGTTAACGTAGGCAAGTGCTTCAATAGGTATTAATACCCCGTATTGTGTTAGAAAACGTTCTTTATCCACATCTATAATACCTTCATTATAGACATACTTTATCTCAGCTGTTAAGTAATCTATCCAGTCATTTGAGGATTTAAAATTATTAACAAGTACAAGCATCTCAACAATCTCTTTTGCATTTTCAGGGAACAAACTGATGAAAAAGTCTCTTACTTTAAAAACTTTGTTATCTGCAATAAAATCTATTATCACAAAATCAGACAAACTTTGGTCACTGATCTTAGCCGCTTTATCTTGAAATATGTCACATAACTCTTTATCGTGTAATTGCCTTATTGCAAGTAAAAAGCTATCAAAATCTATTTTAAAAAATTTCAGCAATTCTCCCAAAGATTCTTTATCAGTCAAATTCAACTTATGTTTAAAACTCAAAATAAACAAACTGATTTTCTCATTTGGAGAAAGAGAATTTTCTTTGATAATTTGATTATAATAACTACCTAATACCTCTTTTTCATTATCAATAAATTCATACTTTTTTTCTTTCGTCATAATAGCTGCAATTACTGCTATTCTAGGATTATTATGAGATAATTTCATTATTTTTCTCAAGTTACTAGTAGAAACTTTATTTATACTGTTGATTAGTAACTCAATCTGTTTATCACTCATTAAAGTCACTTTTTGTATTTTTGTTTTAAAAGACTTTAACTGATTAATAATTCCTGAAAGTGCATAGTCTCTTACAGTAATAATAATTTTCAACTTCTGTTCATACTCTTCTAATCTCAACAAATTAACAATTGCATCGAAATTAGTGATCGTATTGGCATCATCTAAAAATAAGTAATTTACTTTATTGCTATCTAATGCATCCTTAACATCTTGATAAACAGGCATACTATTGCTTTTAACACAAATCACATTACTATTTAAAGGCAATCTTTTGCATATCTCAATAGCTAGCTTCGTTTTTCCCGTTCCAGATACTCCGGATAGTAAAAGAATCTGATAATCATTTATGCCTTCTACCAATTCTTCAATTGTTTGTGTTTCATCAATATAAGAGGTATTTAGAGGAGCATTAGTTTTACTTTTATCATGAACGGAAATAAATTGTTCTATATTCCAAACTTGCTCCGTTGATTCTATTATTCCAAGAAATTCCTTTGTAATATCTTGATATTTAAACTGAAGAAGGTCGTGGGATAATGTGTCTATACCAATGAGAGTTAGCTCTATTGAACCAGCCAACTCTCTGAGCTCTTTATCTTTTGCTACAGTTAAATTAGAAGAGGTGTGACAACAAATTATTTCTTGAATATCTTTTTTGCTAATTTTTGTTTTTTCAATTGCTTCTTTAATATCTATCTCTAACTTAGCTGTAGAGTCTGCTCTCGTACCATACATAACTAAAACGTATCTATTAATTTGATTATCAAAGAAGTATGTATCAGGTATTCCTTTTGTTGTCTTATCAGTCCCCTCCATAGAACCTAGAGATACGATATTTCCCCAACTTCTTTTACGATAAAGATAACTATCACATAATTTTTGAAATTTCCCTCCCTCTAGTTGTTTGATTTCATTTTGAATTCTATTCAACCTTGACATTTTCCCCCTCCTAATCTATCCACATCAAAACTGCTACTAGAATAGCTCATAGTACTTCGTTTGTAACAACTTTCTATACCATTATATATTTTATTGTGTACTTTCCCTATAAAATATAGTTTATCATATTTTCATTGAACAGAAACCTTATAACATCAACTAAAAATTTGATTCATTTTACAGTTTGCCTACTTAAGTTACAGTTTTAATTTTTTTCTTCTTTTGCTAAACTCATTTTGAGGTGATGAATATGTATAAAAATAGACTGAAAGATTTAATGCTAGAAAGAAATATTAGTAACCACAAACTAGCAAAAGAAACTGCAATATCTCGGCAAGCTATTAGTAAGATTAAAAACAATGAATTTCATGATATTTCCGTTAATGTATTAACTGAGTTGTTAGAATATTTTGACGTATCTTTTGATGAATTTGGAACAATATATACCCGTGAAGAGTGCTTACAAGCATTCCTACCTAATAAAGGTTTTAATCATGAAAATTTGGATCTATTAGAATCTTTACTTTCTAAAAACCTTCATATTTCATGCAAGTATCATCCTTATTCGTCAAAACAATGCTTGAATATTTATTCCAAAGGATATTTCAAAAAGTTTTCTTTTTCAGGAAATATGCGAATCAATACTACTTTATATGGATTAACATTTGAGATAACAGATTTTGATTTATATAAAAAAAGTGAAAATTTTCACTTTGATGATTTCTATAATTTCTATAAAAAATTCATTATTCAACTAGAGAACTATGCTTTAATATTAGGATTTACTCAAATAGTTATAAATATCAACTCTTATACGGACAAAGATTTACAAACATACTTAGAGCCTAGAGCAGTAAATTTAAAAGATTTACAGTTTTTAGTAAATAATTACAAATATTCTAATAGAGAAAATGAATTAATTAAAACATCAATCATTAAGAATCGAGGTTACATAGAACATAGCAGCAATAATTCCTATCAAAAAATAAAATCTGAAAAAGAGAGGATAAACAATTATGTAGACTGCCTAAACCAGTTGACATTTTTTGAAAAAGAACAAAAACGTATTTCTATGTTTTCAGAAGGAAATATATATTCCAACCACGATACAAAAAAATTTATCAAACAACTAAATACAGAAATTATCCCCAAAGAAAAGCTCGAAAAGGATGTCAAAAGACGATGGGGGTGGTGATGTTCTCATTTTCTTTCATCTTTCTCTATGCTATACTAATCTCGGCAACTTGCCCCCAAGGGGGGTGTGTAATATTGGATGAGCTTCTATCGTTAGTCATTGCGCCTATATTTGTAGGTATTGTTATTAAACTTTTTTCTCACTGGTTAGATGAGAACGACAATGACTAAAAGCAGGTTGCCTTCTAACTCACACATTCGTCGTCGCAACGAATGTAAAGAAAAACCACTCTATTCGCCGTAGAGTGGTTTTTGTGTAATATTGATAAAGCGACTATCGTTTCGCACCATCATAGTACCAAAAATAGAGTGAAAAAGCAACAATCCTATTTCATTAAACGTTTCAATAATATTTTACCATATTCTTTAATATACCTTGGAGGTAAGAAAAACAGCTTGCTACTCTTCTCATTTAATACAAAGCTATAAGTAAATATATTAATATAATCTATATTTTTTAGTCAAGTCTTCGTAATTTTATAACCTTGGATATATCATCAATCTCCAAAGCATCTGCAATACGTTCAATGTGTTCCAAATAGATTCTTTTTCGCTTGCCATTCGCAAGATTACTGAGATTAGATGGTTCAATACCTGATAATCTCGCTAGTTCTCTCAGAGACATATTTCTTTCAGCTAGTAAGTCATTGATCAATACTTCTACTTTAACCGATGTTTTTTCTTGACTCATAGTCATTTTCTCCTTTCTAACTGTTGTCTATATAAACATCGTATAGTAAACTATTTTTATAGTGTTGTTCGTATAGACATGCATTTTATAAAAAAGGAGTGTATTTATGAGTAAAGTAGAAAAAGAAAATTTCGTCAGTTCTATCCATGTATACAGAGCAATTCATCGTATGACTCAACAAGAACTTGCAGAAAAGGTCGGTGTTTCGAGACAAACCATTCTTCAATTAGAAAAAAATCGCTATAACCCTTCTTTATTATTAGCTTTTAGGATTGCTAAATTTTTCCATGTGAGGATTGAGGATATATTCGTTGTTAAGGAAAGTTAAACAGAAAAATATGTAAGTGAACAAAATTAGAAAATTAACTAAAAAGAAATTTATCCTCTGCATAAGTGTATTTTTAGGAGGCGTATAATTTTGAAATCAGGATCCGTCCTTCTATTGGTAATAAAGATAAGCGTGTAATCAGTCTATAAGACTTGTATAGCAGAAATAATACTGTAACTGCTACAACAAAAAAAGACACTTTCCAAATTGGAAAGTGTCTTTCAAAATGATAATTGAGTGGCACTCGATTTCCAAGGAAATCTTCGTCCCAGATTGTCTTCGTAAGCGAACATGTTCGCAACGACTCCAAATAATTAACGTTTTGAGAACTGTGAAGCTTTACGGGCTTTTTTAAGACCTGGTTTTTTACGTTCAACCATACGTGCGTCACGAGTAAGTAACCCAGCGCGTTTTAAAGCAGAACGGAAGTCAGGATCTACTTGTAACAATGCACGAGCGATTCCGTGACGGATAGCTCCTGATTGTCCAGCATAGCCACCACCGTTTACGTTTACGATTACATCGTAAGCGCCTTTTGTTTCAGTTACGCCAAATGGTTGGTTGATAACTTCACGCAAGTCAGCATGTGGAATATATTCTTCTACGTCTTTTTTGTTTACAGTAATTTTACCAGTACCTGGTACTAAGCGTACGCGGGCAACTGCATTTTTACGACGGCCTGTGCCGCTATATTGTACTTGTGCCAATGAATTTCCCTCCTTAAATTAAGTTCGTGATATCTAATACTTCTGGTTGTTGTGCAGCATGTGGATGCTCAGCTCCACCGTATACGTTCAATTTAGTAAATTGTTTACGTCCTAAAGTGTTTTTAGGTAGCATACCTTTTACAGAAGTTTCGATAAGACGGCGAGAGTTTTTGTCGCGTAATTCACCAGCTGTCACTGATTTTAATCCTCCAGGATACATTGAGTGACGGTAGTAAATTTTGTCTGTAGCTTTTTTACCTGTTAATTTTACTTTATCAGCGTTAATTACGATTACGAAATCTCCAGTATCCACATGTGGTGTGAATGTTGGTTTATTTTTACCACGTAGTACAGAAGCAACAACTGCTGATAGACGTCCTAAAGGAACATCTGTTGCATCTACTACGTACCATTTACGTTCTACTTCGCCAGCTTTGGCCATATATGTTGTACGCACGTTTCTTTCCTCCAATTTTGTTTTCGATGTTTGACATACACTTGAGTTTCCGGGGCTCATTGTGGGGCAAACAATACCATTTAATATTTTACCTTCAATCACTGATAAAGTCAATGTTTTTCTGCGCTTTCAGAAAATAGATTTTCACTTATTTTTTTGTGCCTTTTAAACAGAAAAAAACCGCCAACGTCAACGTCAGCGGCTTTGGGAGTTGTTTTAAATTATGCGTCAATACCAGGCGCTTTGCCAAGTTTGGCTTGTAACATCCAAATATTTTTTTCGATGTCTGTTTTGTTTGCGATGAAAATGTCTTGTGTGCAGTCGTCGCCTTCTTCACCAGAAACTTCGATTCCTTTTGCGTAAAGGTCTGCTAAATAACGGTAGCCTGCTACTAATTTTTCCATACGTTCTGGAATGGTGCGGTCCCAGTTACCAATTTCATCTTCAATTTTTGTATTTTCTGCGAATTCACGCAATGTTGAGAATGGAGAGCCGTCCAATGTGATTAAACGTTCTGAAACAACATCTAATTGCTCATTGATTTGATCCATGTATTCATCCATTTGTGGGTGAAGTGTTAAAAATTCAGGTCCACGCATATACCAATGTGTTTGATGAATTACCACGGAAAATTGGCTTAAATCTGCAACGAGTTGGTTCAAAATTTCTTTTGTTTTTTCAAATTTCATTCTTTGTCATCCTCCTAAATATTATTTCTACACTCTTAGTGTAATATGAATTGTGAAAAAAGTACACTGAAAACCTTTCTTTTTTAAAATTATTATCAAATTATAATAATTACAATTAAGAATCTAATTAATTTCCTGAAATCGCTGTTTTTTCATCCGCAGTGACGACTTTTTGTTCCGCTTGAGTGAGGATCGTGTCGAGTGCCTCTGTCAACTGGTCAGTATCTTCTTTTCCTGTGACGAAAGCTAAAAAAAACTGATTCAGTCTCAGTTGCTCCGCTGCCGGCAAGTACCATTGTCCTTCTACTTGCTTAACCGTTAATGGCAGTTCAACTGGCTCATGGCTGACATTGATTTGTTGGATTTCTTTTTTTAAAACGTCTAACGTGTGCTGCATGTCTAGCGCTTGTGTCGCCTGTTGCGTTTGCTGAAGAAGAGCAGTGGTTGTATCTTCAATCGCCGTCACAAAATCTAAGCCCTTAATCTGAAAAGTGATTGTCGCTTGCCCATTCAATTCTTTTGTGGCTACTAGTTGATATGACGCTTTTTTCTTCACTTGAGCCAGTAATTCTGCGCTAAGCTTCTGGGCTTCAGTTTCGGTGACTTCAGCGTTCATTTCTTTTAAGCTATTGAAAAATTGCTTCTGGAACTGTTGACGGCTCGTCTGCAAATGCTCCACCAAGACTTTCGGTTCACGAAAAGTTTGAGAGAATGTCGCTGGCTTTTCTTGATAAATAAAGTAATCTACCAACTGTTGCGCTGCTTTTTCGCCGGAACGAGACGGTGCACTGCAGCTTGCTAACGCCCCAATGAATAACAGAAATAGTGGTAGTAGCTGTTTCTTCATTCCTCATCCTCATTTCCTCAAGTCTTCGTCTCTCTTCTAGTTAAGCAACTTCTCAGCCATTTGTCAAAGCTATTTACTATCAATTATTTGCGGAATTCTGCTAATTTTTGATAACTTTGTGCTAAAACTTGTTGGGTTTCTTGAAAAACAGGATACAGTTCTTGATAAACTAGCAATTGATCCGCCCGTGGCGTGACCGTTTCATGAATCAGCACCTGTTGC
Source organism: Enterococcus sp. DIV2453a (assembly GCF_050533535.1). Lineage (NCBI taxonomy): Bacteria > Bacillati > Bacillota > Bacilli > Lactobacillales > Enterococcaceae > Enterococcus > Enterococcus sp. DIV2453a. Next base: position 2,694,535 of record NZ_CP172899.1, read on the forward strand.
GCCGCTGCTTGTAAATTTGGTAACTGCCCTAAGCCTTGCCAACCTAGCAAAACAGCGCCTAATGCCGAAGCTTCGGTGCTATCAGTGAACGATAACGTTTCTCCCAGCACATCAGCCATGATTTGACGGAACACAGGGGAATCAGCAAAGCCGCCTGTCGCTCGAATCTCCTGAACGGGTCCACCGAGTTGTTTCAAATCTTCTAAAATGGTTTTTAAATTGAAACAGATGCCTTCCACCACCGCTCGAGCTAAATGTCCGGCATGGTGATTTTTGCGCAAGCCAATAAAACTTGCGCTCGCCTCTGCATTCCACAGCGGTGCTCGTTCACCTAGCAAATAAGGATGAAACAGTAAGCCATTTGCCCCGGCTGGCACAGTTGCAATTTTGGCCATAATTGGGTCATAGAGATCGGTCCCGTTTTGGATAGCTTGCTGACGTTCTTCTGCAAAAATCGTTTGGCTCGCCCAATCTAACGCAACTGCACCATTACTACTTGCGCCACCAATCACCCAGTGCTGTTCATCTAGAGCAAAACAAAACGTTTCACCTTGCGGATGCAAAAAAGGTTCCTCGACAATATACCGAAGTGCGCCGCTCGTACCAACGGTCAAAGTCGCTACACCCATTCCTAGCGCTCCCAAACCTAAATTAGACAATGGACCATCCGCGCCACCAAGAACTAAAACCGTTTCCTCCTCAACACCAAGCATCTCTTGCCAAGAAGGCGCTAACGCTGGAAAAATGAACGTTGACGGGGCAACTTTTGGCAACTGTTCCTCCTCAATAGATAAATACGCTAAAATCGACGATTCCCATTGCCGTGTGTGAATATTAAATAAACCCATTCCTGAAGCACTACTATAATCTGTCCAGTATTCGCCAAAGAAACGGTAAAAAATGTAATCCTTAATCCCAATAAACTTGGCCGCGCTCTGCGCAACGGCTGGCTGATTTTCCTGCAGCCAGCGAATCTTGTACAAAGGCGCCATTGGATGAACTGGCATGCCTGTCAATTGATAAAACAATTGGGCCGCTGGCGTTTCTTTTAACGCTTCCGCATAATCAGATGCTCGTGTATCAGCCCAAGTAATCACTTGGGTCAATGGGCGTCCTTGCGCATCCATGGCAATTAAGCCATGCATCGCTGAAGCAAAAGAAATGAGCCCAATTGGTTGATTCTTCACTTGCTGTGTGACGGTTCGAATACAGTTCACCACAGCTTGGAACAGCGTTTCTGGGTCTTGCTCCGCCATTCCTTCAGTCTCTTGAATTAATGGATAACGCACATAGCTAGAAGCTACGACTGTGCCATTTGCTTGAAAAGCCACTGCTTTGGCTTGCGTGGTGCCAACGTCGACACCAATCGCTAATTTTTCCATTTGATTCCCTCATTTCTTGTTTCTTTTATTATTCCTAACAAAAAAAGATTTGTCTAGTCAAACGAAAAAGTTTAAAAAAAGCGTAGTTTATTTTTAAGGAGGTAACCTATGTTTTTCTTGAGTCTCTTTTTGATTGGTGCCTGTTTCGGTTCTTTTTTATGCTTAGTGGCGGAGCGCTTACCAGTAGGGCGTTCTCTGTGGTGGCCCCCTTCCCACTGTCAAGGTTGCCACCAGCCTCTACAACTCTATGAATTAATTCCAGTTGTTTCGATTTTGCTGCAGCGCTTTCGTTGTCGAAAGTGTCAACAGCCAGTAGCTAAGAGTTATCTTTTAGCAGAACTTGTCATGGGCGGCTTAACCGCAAGCTGTTTTTCAGCTGGCCTGACGATTGATGCTTTGATTCTCTGGTGGTGGCTGACGAGTGCTTTCACATTATCCTTGATTGATTACTGGTATTTAGTGGTTGAACCGAAGATTCTTTATCCTAGTTTTTTTGTGCTTTGCTTACTGAAAGTGGCGGGTCAGCATTCGTTTTACTTACTGACTGGTCTTTTTTGTTTTTGTTTTTTCCAAGCCGTCTTACATTATTTTCCGGAAGCCATGGGGCGAGGGGATCTTTTGTTACTGGGTTTGTGGGGCTGTTTTTTACAGGTACCTCAGTTACTGATGCTACTATTTTTTGCCAGTAGTTATGGCCTAATCTATGGCTACAGCTGTAAATTTTTGGGGTATCCAGTTGAACAGACACTTCCTTTTGTCCCCTTTTTAAGTTTGGGCTTACTCACAATCAGTTGCTTATAGCAAATAAAAAAAAGCCGCAAGGAGCATGCTCCTTACGGCTTTTTAGGGTTTATTTATTGATGTTTTTCATCGCATCTTCAGCAGCCATTTGTGCTTCAATGTCTGAAATACTATAAACGTTTTCGCTAGCTACGCCAACTTCTTTTGGTTCCATGTTACGGTAACGAGCCATACCAGTACCAGCTGGGATGATTTTACCAATGATAACATTTTCTTTCAATCCAAGTAATGGATCTTTTTTGCCACGGATAGCAGCATCTGTTAACACGCGTGTTGTTTCTTGGAAGGATGCAGCAGATAAGAAGCTGTTTGTTTCCAATGACGCTTTGGTAATACCAAGTAAAACTGGACGACTAGTAGCAGGGACGCCACCAGCAACTAATGTGTCGTAGTTACGGTCTTTAAATTCTGCGATGTCCATTAATGTTCCTGGAAGGATTTCAGTGTCACCTGGATCCATTACGCGGATTTTACGTAACATTTGACGAACCATTACTTCGATATGTTTGTCGCCGATTTCTACCCCTTGCATACGGTAAACACGTTGTACTTCACGTAATAGGTAGTTTTCAACAGATAAAACATCACGAACTTGTAATAATTGTTTTGGATCAATTGAACCTTCTGTCAACGGTGCACCACGGTGGATGATGTCGCCTTCAGCAACTTTCATACGTGCAGTGTAAGGGACAGTATAGGTACGTGTATCTGTTTTTCCTTTGATGGTTACTTCTTTTTGACGTGTGGCAGGATCTTCAGAAATATCGATAACTTCACCGGTTACTTCTGTAATCACTGCTTGCCCTTTCGGATTACGTGCTTCAAAGATTTCTTGGATACGAGGTAAACCTTGCGTGATATCGTCACCGGCAACCCCACCGGTATGGAACGTACGCATGGTTAACTGTGTACCAGGTTCCCCGATTGATTGAGCGGCAATTGTACCAACTGCTTCTCCGACTTCAACGTCAGAACCAGTTGCCAAGTTACGTCCGTAACAGTGCTTACATACACCATGTTTTGTGTTACATGTAAAGACAGAACGGATGGTTACTTTTTCAATACCAGCGTCCACGATTTCTCTTGCAAGATCTTCAGTGATTAATTGATCCGCACCAATGATGATTGCACCAGTTTCTGGATGAACAACTGATTTACGTGTATAACGACCTAATAGACGTTCGTCTAATGGTTCGATAATTTCATTACCTTCACGAATTGCTTCGATTTCAAGACCACGGTCAGTGCCACAGTCGTCTTCACGAATGATTACGTCTTGGGCAACGTCAACTAAACGACGTGTTAAGTAACCTGAATCGGCTGTCTTCAAGGCCGTATCGGTCATCCCTTTACGAGCCCCGTGAGTTGAGATAAACATTTCTAAGACAGAAAGTCCTTCACGGAAGTTTGAGATGATTGGTAATTCCATGATTCGTCCATTCGGAGCGGCCATCAAACCACGCATACCAGCTAACTGTGTAAAGTTGGAGATGTTACCACGGGCTCCAGAGTCAGACATCATGAAGATTGGGTTACGAGCTTCCATACTTTCGATCAGTTTTTGTTGGATTTCGTCTTTGGCACCGTTCCAAACGCCGATTACACGTTCATAACGTTCGTCATCAGTAATTAAACCACGACGGAATTGTTTAGTAATTGTTTCAACTTGTTTGTGGGCAGCATCAATGATTGCTTGTTTTTCATGAAGAACCATGATATCGGCAATCCCTACCGTCATCCCAGCATAAGTTGAGTGTTTGTAACCTAAGTCTTTCATGCGGTCAAGCATTTTAGAGGTTTCCGTAATGTGGAATCTCTTGAAGACTTCAGCAATGATATTTCCAAGATTTTTCTTCTTGAATGGTAAAACTAATTCTTGCTCTTTAATGTGTGCAGGAATGTCTGTACCAGCTTCTACGAAGTATTTATCTGGTGTTTGAACAGTTAAGTTATAGTCTGTTGGTTCGTTCAAGTAAGGGAACTCAACAGGCATGATTTCGTTAAAGATGATCTTACCAACTGTGGTGATTAAGATTCGTTCTTTTTGCCAATCAGTAAATGGTTTGTCACCTAAAAGTGTTGTTTGAACCCCAATCCGTGAGTGTAAATGCACGTAGCCATTTTGCCATGCTAAAACAGCTTCGTTCATGTCGCGGAAGATCATGCCTTCCCCTTCACGGCCTTCTTCTTCCATTGTTAGGTAGTAGTTACCTAAGACCATATCTTGAGATGGTGTAACAACTGGTTTACCATCTTTCGGGTTCAAGATATTTTGGGCAGCAAGCATTAACATACGAGCTTCTGCTTGTGCTTCTTCATTTAGAGGCACGTGAACCGCCATTTGGTCTCCATCGAAATCGGCATTGTAGGCTTCACAAACTAATGGGTGAAGACGGATCGCACGACCTTCAACAAGAACAGGTTCGAAAGCTTGGATCCCTAATCTATGCAACGTAGGTGCCCGGTTAAGTAAAACTGGGTGTTCTTGGATAACTTCTTCTAAGATATCCCAAACTTCATCTTCGCCACGTTCGATTTTACGTTTCGCATTTTTAATGTTTGTCGCAATTTCACGTTGTACTAATTCACGCATTACAAATGGTTTGAATAATTCAATCGCCATTTCTTTTGGTAAACCACATTGGTACATTTTTAAGAACGGACCAACGACGATTACGGAACGACCAGAATAGTCAACACGTTTACCTAGTAAGTTTTGACGGAAACGACCTTGTTTCCCTTTCAACATGTGAGAAAGAGATTTCAATGGACGGTTACCTGGTCCAGTAACTGGACGGCCACGACGACCATTATCTATTAAAGCATCGACCGCTTCTTGTAACATCCGTTTTTCGTTTTGAACAATGATGCTTGGTGCATTTAAGTCTAATAAACGTTTTAGACGGTTGTTACGGTTGATAACACGGCGGTATAAGTCGTTTAAGTCACTTGTTGCAAAACGACCACCTTCCAATTGAACCATCGGACGTAAATCTGGTGGAATAACTGGGATAACATCCATTACCATCCAGCTTGGTTGGTTACCAGAGGCACGGAAGGCTTCTAAGATGTCTAAACGACGGATGGCACGTGTCCGTTTTTGACCAGAAGCTGTTTTCAATTCTTCTTTTAATTGCGCAACTTCGCCATCTAAATCGACGTTATCTAATAATTGTTTCACGGCTTCGGCACCCATAGCAGCTTTGAAGGCTTGGCCATATTGTTCACGTTTTTCACGATATTCGCGTTCCGTTAACAATTGTTTTTTCTCTAATGTTGTGTCACCTGGTTCGATGACAACGTATGAAGCAAAATAAATGACTTCTTCCAATGCACGAGGGCTCATGTCTAAAACAAGACCCATCCGAGATGGAATTCCTTTAAAGTACCAGATATGTGAAACTGGTGCGGCTAATTCAATATGTCCCATACGTTCACGACGTACTTTTGAACGAGTGACTTCAACGCCACAACGGTCACAGACAATACCTTTATAACGGATACGTTTATATTTACCACAAGCACATTCCCAGTCTTTGGTTGGACCAAAAATGCGTTCACAGAATAACCCTTCACGTTCGGGTTTTAATGTACGGTAGTTAATTGTTTCGGGTTTTTTAACTTCCCCATAAGACCAGCTTCTGATCTTTTCTGGTGAAGCAAGCCCTATTTGCATACTTTCGAATTTATTTACATCGATCAAAAGGAATTCCCTCCATTTCCTTATTTAGAGAAGCTGAGTCAGCAACTTGTTAGCAAATGGCAAGCATCACTTGAAAGAAGGTCTGACGACACTTGGAACAAGTAATGGCTTGCGCAGTTGCAACAAAGTCGCAGTTGAATCAACTCATCAGAGTGGTAGCGACAAATTAGTCTCTGTCTTCGGCTGTTTCAATTTCTTGAACAACGTCTTGTGCTTCTTCTTTCACGACTGATTCTGCTTCTTTTTCCAGCTGTTTCGCTGATTGTTGTTCCGCAAATTTGGTTAGTGCGTCAACGGTGATTAAATCATCATCGTCATCGTCCATATCGCGTAACTCAATCTCAGCTTCCTCAATGTCCAAGACACGCATGTCTAAACCAAGTGATTGTAATTCTTTCACTAATACTCGGAATGATTCAGGCACACCTGGTTTTGGAATTGGTTCACCTTTAACGATGGCTTCGTATGTTTTCACACGTCCGACAACGTCATCAGATTTGTAAGTTAAGATTTCTTGTAATGTGTAAGCAGCACCGTAAGCTTCCAGTGCCCAAACTTCCATTTCCCCGAAACGTTGTCCACCGAATTGAGCTTTACCACCCAACGGTTGTTGCGTAACAAGAGAGTAAGGTCCGATTGAACGAGCATGCAATTTGTCATCAACCATGTGGGCTAATTTAATCATATACATGACACCAACGGAAATACGGTTATCAAATGGTTCACCTGTACGTCCATCGTAAAGAACTGTTTTAGCATCGCTAGCCATACCAGCTTCACGAACAGTTTCCCAAACGTCTTCATCGGTTGCCCCATCGAAAACAGGTGTTGCGACGTGAATACCTAATTGGCGAGCAGCCATACCTAAGTGTAATTCAAGTACTTGTCCGATATTCATACGAGAAGGTACCCCTAATGGGTTCAACATGATATCAACAGGTGTTCCGTCAGGTAAGAATGGCATATCTTCTTCCGGCATAATACGGGAAACAACCCCTTTATTTCCGTGACGTCCCGCCATTTTATCTCCTTCGTGAATTTTACGTTTTTGAACGATATAGACACGAACTAACATGTTGACACCTGGTGATAATTCATCGCCAGCTTCACGAGTAAAGATTTTCACATCATGAACGATACCGCCGCCACCGTGAGGTACACGGAGAGACGTATCACGAACTTCGCGGGCTTTTTCCCCGAAGATTGCGTGTAATAAACGTTCTTCTGCAGATAATTCTGTAACCCCTTTAGGTGTGACTTTCCCAACTAGTAAGTCGCCATCTTGAACTTCAGCACCAATGCGGATAATCCCCATTTCGTCTAAGTCTTTCAACGCGTCTTCCCCAACGTTTGGAATTTCACGGGTAATTTCTTCAGGTCCTAATTTTGTATCACGTGCTTCTGATTCATATTCTTCAATATGCACAGAAGTGTAGACATCGTCTTTAACTAAACGACGGCTCATGATAATGGCATCCTCGTAGTTGTAACCTTCCCATGTCATGAAGGCAACTAAGACGTTTTGCCCTAAAGCCATTTCGCCTTCTTCCATAGAAGGTCCATCCGCTAAAGTATCGCCTTTTTCAACTTTTTCACCTAAGTGAACAATTGGGCGTTGGTTGTAGCTTGTTCCTGAGTTAGAACGACGGAATTTTGTAACCATATATTTGTCTAATGCGCCATTGTCGCGACGAACGCGAATTTCTTTTGCATCGACGAATTCTACGACACCGTCATGTTTACATAGTAAAGCAGCACCTGAGTCATGGGCTGATTTATATTCCATACCTGTACCTACCCACGGAGAGCGTGGTTGAATTAACGGCACCGCTTGACGCTGCATGTTGGCACCCATCAAGGCACGGTTGGAGTCATCGTTTTCTAAGAAAGGAATACATGCTGTTGCGACTGCGACTACTTGTTTTGGTGAAACGTCCATGTAGTCAACTTTGTCTACGGCAACTTCTAAGTTTTCACTTTGTAGACGCGCCATAACAACATCATTGGCAAATGTGCCATCTTCATTTAAAAGTGAGTTCGCTTGCGCTACGATATAATGGTCTTCGATGTCTGCTGTTAAGTAATCTACTTGATCAGTAACACGGCCTGTCGCACGATCAACACGGCGATAAGGCGTTTCGATGAAACCAAATTTATTCACTTTCGCATAACTAGATAAACTATTGATCAACCCGATATTTGGTCCCTCAGGCGTTTCAATTGGACACATACGACCATAGTGAGAGTAGTGAACGTCACGAACTTCATAACCGGCACGGTCACGAGTCAAACCACCAGGCCCTAAGGCTGATAGACGACGTTTATGGGTTAACTCACCTAATGGGTTTGTTTGGTCCATGAACTGTGATAACTGTGAAGAACCAAAGAATTCTTTGATACTTGCTACCACTGGACGGATGTTAATTAATTGTTGTGGTGTCAATGTTTCTGTGTCTTGAATAGACATTCTTTCACGAACCACACGTTCCATACGGGCTAAACCAATACGGAATTGGTTTTGTAATAATTCGCCTACTGAACGGATACGACGATTACCTAAGTGGTCGATGTCATCGACATTGCCGATATCTTCCATTAAGTTGAAGAAGTAGCTCATTGAAGCAACGATATCTGCTGGACGAACTGTTTTTACGCTGTCGTCTGGATAGCCGTTACCAATCACATTTACGATACGTTCAGGATCTTTTGGTGAAAGAACTTGAATCACTTGGATTGTCATTGGTTCAGTTACTACCGCATCTTCACTTGGATAGTAAGTTACGCTGTTTAAGCCGTTGTCAATGTATTCGCCTAATGTTTCCATGATTTGGTGTGTTAAAACCGTGCCTTTTTCGACAATGATTTCACCAGTTTCTGGATCAACTAGCGTTTCCGCTAAGGTTAAGTTTAATAGACGTGTTTTTAAGTCTAATTTTTTGTTAACTTTGTAGCGACCAACGTTTGCCAAATCATAACGTTTTGGATCAAAGAAACGTGCAGTTAACAAGCTACGTGAGCTATCTGCTGTTTTTGGTTCGCCTGGGCGAAGACGTTCATAAATGTCTTTCAAGCCTTCTTCTGTACGAGAATCACTTGCGTTTTTGTGTAAATCTTTTTCAATTGTGTTGCGTAAGCTTTCGCTGTCGCCGAAAATTTCGAAGATGGTATCATCTGAACCGAAACCTAAAGCACGAACTAACACAGTTAAAGGAATTTTACGTGTGCGGTCAATCCGAACATAAGAAATGTCTTTCGCATCTGTTTCCATTTCTAACCATGCACCACGGTTAGGAATGACTGTTGAGCCAAAACCTTCTTTGCCGTTTTTGTCCACTTTTCCATGGAAGTAAACACCTGGAGAACGAACTAATTGGGAAACGATAACACGTTCTGCCCCGTTGATGATGAAGGTACCCATTTCTGTCATTAATGGGAAATCGCCGAAGAATACTTCTTGGGATTTAATTTCACCTGTTTCACGGTTGGTTAAACGTAATGTTACATGTAATGGCGCAGAATAGTTGGCATCATGTGCGCGGGCTTCTTCTACTGTGTACTTTGGTTCTTTTAATTCATAGTCAACAAATTCTAAGGATAAGTTTCCTTGGAAATCATCAATTGGTAAAATGTCTTCAAACATTTCACGAAGTCCCTCATCTAAAAACCATTGATAAGAGTCTGTTTGGATTTCAATTAAATTTGGTAATTCCAATACTTCACTGATACGTGCGAAACTTCTACGTTCGCGATGCTTTCCGTATTTTACTACGTGTCCAGCCAAGCTCTTCACCCCTCTAGTTATAAGTCTATCAAAACACCGATCCGAAAAATTACATTTACGTTACATATATTAAATATATGTAACAAAAAGCATTTTTTGCAGTTTTTAAGCAAAAAAAAACCAAAAATAGAACATGCTTCCGAAAAATTTTCTGGCGTTTCTACTTTTGTTTTCCTATAAAAAACCGGAACGGACAATATTTCGCTCCTGCTTCGTCACTTTCAGATAGTTTTTGCTCTATAGATTCTACTACCTTTGTCTAGAAAAGTCAAGGGTTTCTTTAAGGTTTTCTTTTTCATAAAAAGGAGTTTTTTTGTAAAGGGTTTTAATGAAAAAAGGAGCCTGGGACAAAAATCACTTTGGATTTTTGTCCCAGGCTTAAAATCTTATAAACGGCGGGAACAGAACCAACTCCTTCGGAAATAAGCCGAAATTCTCCAAAAATTAAAGAGCACCGAGTAGGTATCATGCAACATCAACTCTTTCCTCGTTGTGTTTTATGACAATTTTCGGAAATTCCTTCTTATTGCTGAGAAACACTATTTGCAAAGCAAATAGATGTTGAACAGTACCTACTTGGTTCTCGGAGCTAAACGTTTCTGTCCCGACCTCATTTTTTCAACAACTAGAAAATATATTCAATTATTTGGTCAATTTTCGCCATATCTTTTAATGGCAAATGCTCAATTTGACTTAATTTTCTTTCAGTGAAGTCCAAAGATTTCAGTTGTGAGATCACTACTTGCCCATGGGTTTCTATGTCATCGGGCAACGTATATCGAGTGGGAATATTTTTAATGGTGGAAGTAATCGGGCAAATCACAGCAAACATGGTTTTCCGATTAAATTCATATCTTGACACGACTAAACCAGGCCGTCTCTTCTGAATCTCTTTACCTGCAGCAGGATCAAAATCAATCCATACAATATCTCCTTTTTTGGGAATGTACTTCTTTTCAACGTTCATTAAAAAAGTTCTCTCCCCTCAGGTGCAAGATCATGCCACTCATCTTTTTCATAATACTCACCTTCTGGACCTTCACTAAATGGATCCTGAATTTTAGGGACTAATGTAATTGTACCGTCGTCAGAATACATCACAATATATTCTTGGTCGACTTTTGGTTTTTTACCATTATCAGTGGGTAAAGTTAAAACGACCGAGCTTCCTTGTCTTCTTGATTTAGTTGTTAGCATGAAATCACTCCCTTCGCTTCATTATACTATGCCTTTGCAATGATGGAAAGAATTTTAAATCACACTTAATGTGACTGAGTTTACTATATAATTCGATAATGCGCGTGGGACAAAAATCACTTTGGATTTTTGCTCCACGCTCAAAAACTGATAAACGGCGGGAACAGAAGCAACACTACGCGTTGCTCCGATCTCAACAACTTCTAAGGTGTTTTCTCGACATGCGTCTCGTCACAGTACAGCCTTCAAAAGAGCTACAGCTCTAAGAGTTGCGATGTTTCACTGTGAAGCATGAACAGATGAAATCATCGTACCTACTTATTTCTCGGAGTTAAACGCTTCTGGCCCGACCTCCTTTTCCCCTATCTTCTATTCACACAAAAAAACGAATGCAAAGATGCATTCGTTTTTGACTAACCGCCACCTAATAAAAAGTCTAGGACATTCATGCCGCCGCTTGTTTGGCTGCGGTAAAGTTCGGTGTAGCCGCATTGGGTACAGCTAATTGTAATAAATTTTTTATTTTGAACATCAAAAATTTTCGCAAAGTTCCCACCTGTTGCTTGAAATTGGTCCGACACATAGTGCATGTTGCCACATTTCTCACAAACATATTGTTGCTTTTCCATTCCCCTCACTCCTTCTCAATAAAATAAGTATAGCAAACGCCTGCTTCATTTTCCTCCATCCTAAGATGGATTTTTTCACTAGTTGACCAAGCCTTTTCCTTTCCGCTACAATAAGCATAACGAATCGGAGGAAAAAATATGTCGACAAAAAGCCAAGTCCTAACTTTATTGATGAAACAAACGCCCGCATTCCTTTCGGGCGAAGAGATGGCACAACGTCTGTCCTTATCTCGCACAGCTATTTGGAAAGCAATTAATGAATTGAAAAAAGATGGCTATCAAATTACTAGCGTGCAAAATAAGGGGTATCGCCTTGAGAAATCAGATGTCCTTTCTGCAGAAGGCATTCAGTTGGCATTATGGCCCCAAACGCCGCCTTTAACAATTACCGTCCTAGAAACATCTGAATCTACCATGACCGATGCTAAGCGGGCGATTTTAGACCAGACGCCCGACAATACTTTGATTGTTGCTGACATGCAAGAAATGCCGCGGGGCAGGTTCGGCCGACCATTTTTCGCTACGCCAGGTAAAGGGATTTACATGAGCATGGTGCTTCAACCGAACCAAAATTTTGAAGAAATCGCCCAATATACTGTGATTATGGCCGTAGCGGTCGCTCGAGCAATGGATGCTCTGGCAGGCGTTCACACAGAAATTAAATGGGTCAACGACCTTTATTTAAATGGCAAAAAAGTTTGCGGGATTTTGTCGGAAGCCATGAGCAATGTGGAAACAGGGCAGATTTCTAATGTTATCATCGGCATGGGGATTAATTTTTCAATTACAGAAACCGAATTTCCTGAGGACATTCGGCAGAAAGTGACTTCCCTTTTCCCAGATGGTGAACCGACGGCGACGCGAAATGAATTAGTCGCCAACATTTGGAATCATTTTTACCAAATTTTAGACGAACGTTCAACGAAAGACTTTTTAGAAGAATACCGACAACGCTCCTTTGTGATTGGCAAAGACGTCGCTTTTACCCAAAACGGGCAAGACTTCCGCGGCGTTGCGACAACCATTAATGGAAACGGGGAATTGATTGTCCAGTTGCCTGATGGTACGTCCAAAACGTTGTCTTCTGGGGAAATTAGTTTGGACCAGATTGGTGAATGGCGTCGAGGATAAGTGGGGAAATTTAGAAAAAGAGCAAGAAAGCACCTGTCTAAATTTAAACAGATGCTTTCTTGCTCTTTAAAAATCAACTTCTTTTTGTGCTAACATTTCGCACAATTCTTTGGGGAAATTCGTATAGGGATTTTCATTGATTTTCATTTCTTCTAAAGGAGAAAACCAGTTTTTATTCGTATTCTGAAAAGCAATAGCTACTTTTTCTTCAAGATACTTACATACTTCTGCGCCTTTAAAATTTCGATAACTGTCTTTTAAATGCAGAACTTTCTCTAATCTCCCATATAAATTTTCTCTAGTCATGTATCGATTGACTTCCTCAAAGTGAAGTAATAACCAGAGTTCAAAGCATTCATTTGAAAAAATTGTCTTGATTTCAGGACGATGTCGTTGTCCACATCTTACCGCGTTTTCAATCGATTCTGTGGTTTGTTCGTCCTTGTCATACATAACATAAAACAAATCATAATTGTCTCGCTCCGCTTTTCCCATACTCCGAATACAGGAAACGGCGTATTCGACCAACGCCTCTCCTTGACGTCTACATGTTTTTACTTTGAGTTTACTTTTAATATTGACTGCAGAATATTTTCGTTTAATCAATCTAAGGTAAGCTTCTTCTGTTTCTCCTTCGCAAAAAATCATGACATTTGGTTTTAATTTCTTTCCTTTTTTTACCCTTTTTATTTTTGGCATACCAACTTCTACTCCTTTACCTTCACTGCCTGAACGATTTCACTTCGATCAATATGAGGAACACCACCAAACAGACCATTTAAATAACGGCGATAATATGTGATATCTCCGCGACCTTTTTTTGGGTCTGCTTCAAAGTCATACAAAGCGTATAATTCGCTGGCACCACGATAATTCTTATCTGTGAAGTAAATTTGATCCTTTCTCAATTGATTATCCATCAAATGAAGTTCATGGGAGGTCAAGATAAATTGTGTATTCGTCTCCATGGCATTGAACGCTTCTAACAATGTTCCTGACAACTCTTGATGAAACGCATCATCAAATTCATCAAAAACAAAAACTTTTTCTTCTGGATTAAATAAAATATTTAGCGCTAAGCCAATTAATTTTTTCGTCCCAGAAGATTCCAAATCATAATGAATACGTTCTTGTCCGACCACTTGATTCATTTCATCATATTGGTTATAAACAGAGTACAGCGAATACAGACTTTTCTTGACTCGACCAATTTCAATAGTCGGGTCTTTTTCTTGGATAATTCGTTCTAAAACAGCGGCTAATTTTTCTTGTTTCGAGTAATCTTCCTCTTTGTCTTTCACAGGAACTAGGTCAACCATGTTCATATCCGCAAGTTTCAAAAAGTTCAAGACTTTCTCTTTGTCTTTTTCATTGTTCAACCGTTCAATATTCCGTAAAGATCCATCAAAAATAACTAACTGATTGGCAAACCAACGAACGACATTCGTAGCGTGCTGATCATTTTTTGATTCCAACGTATGGATAACTAACGAATTAGACTTAATTTGTGTTTGGTATTCTTGATATTTTTCTGGAAAAACGGAAGATTCCGCACCGTCTCTCTTAAAATAATAAACAAAATCATCCTGCGTTTTGTCATAAATCTCTAAAGATTCCTTAACTACTTCGCGCGCTGTGTTAGCTAACGAATAGCGATACAAGACACTGTCATTAATAAATTCAATGGTCATAACAGATGGGCTTTGTTTAGTGAGAGGGTCTAACGCAAAAGGTTCATATAATAAAGCATCATTAATCGAAGCTTGTTCTCTTAAAACCAAAGTTTTTAACGCATTTAACCCACTCACTAAATTTGATTTTCCTGAACCATTTCCCCCAAAAACAATGGCACTCTTCAGTAACCTTAGTTTTTCTGGATAATTTTTAGGCTTCACTTCGAAACGATTATTGACATACTTTCGTAAATACGCGCCTGTTTGTAGGGAAAGTGTTTGTTCCTCTTTAAAAGATAGAAGATTTTTGACTGTAAAATTAACTAGCATGCTGTTCACCTCCTCGTTTTTTCATCTATTCTTTTATTATATCGTTAAAGACTGATACTGTAAAACGTTTTTCCGTTTTTAAAATAAATTTCCCAAAATAACGCTTTTCCCCCACACCTTTAAATTTATTTAAAAAACAATAAATTTTCTTAAACTTCATTGTGAGAACCGCTGCATAAATTCTATACTTCTAGCGTTAGATAAAATAACCTTGTTAGGTGAGGCTCCTATTCAAACATAGGCTATTGCGCAGAAATGTCGAAAGACACCAATGTGTAAAACAGGAATGGTCGAATTAAGGCTCTTCTAAAAATAGCTAAGAGAAATCTTTACGTTGGATAGTGCTAAAGCTCAGACGATGAGAACCGATTGGCTTGCTGTGTCCTGTTTAGTCGCAAGCGCTTATTTACAATCGATGCTGGCTTAGTCTACTCTTTCAAGGGAAAAAGAAAGGGATTCTCATGCAAACATCGAATAAAAAATTTCCACTTTATGCCCTAACAACGCTTTGTTTTTCTTTCCTCACTTTGTTAGTGGCGGCTAGTCCAAATTGGTTTCAACAAATGGACGAAGCTATCTATCACATCAAATGGCAATTAAATGCCCCACTTTTAACAGCGGTCAATCTGTTAGCAAAAACAGCCACAATTGGACCAATGCTGCTATTCTTCTTATTATTGATGGTGTACCTTTTACGCAAAAAAGAAAAAATTCTAGCCTTTTGGGCTGTCAGTAACCTATTAGCTGTCGGCTTTTTAGGGAGCGTTTTTAAACATGTGGTGGGTCGGGCTCGACCAAACCTAGGCGCTTTAGCTGATCGAAGCTCTGCTAGCTTTCCCAGCGGACATTCATTATTAGCAATGGCGCTAGTCTGTACGATTTTGATCATTTTGGCCTATCTTCATGTCGAAAAAACCAAAGGAATCAAAATTTTCTTACTCACTTATTTAGTTTTGATTGTGTTAGGTCGCTTAATCTTACGCGTTCATTATCCTAGTGATGTCATCGCTGGGATGCTCCTAAGTTATAGCTGGATCAACTTTTCATTTCAAATTGTTCAACGTTATTTGCCGGCACCTGAACCAGAGGAAGCAGAAGTACCGACACAACGCCGGCGCCGCCATTCTCGTAAAAGAAAAAGTTTATTCGTGGTCTTTAGTTTAACCCTTTTATTTTTAGGCACACTTTCTGTTTCCGCTTACGGCGTCAGCATGTATCGTAATTTGCAAAAAACGGCGAACACCATGTATAAACCAAGAAAATCTTCCACGAAGAGTCCCGATTTAGCCAAAGGTGAGCCGGTTAGTTTCTTAATTATGGGAATTGCGAATGACTCAAAACGCAAAACCGATTACCGCTCCAACGCCTTAATGGTGGTTACAGTGAATAATCAATTACAAAAAACTACCATCACCAGCATCCCGCGCGACTACTATGTGGAAATGGCTGGCACCAATGGCGAATACAATAAAATCAATGCGGCCCACGTTTTCGGTGGTGCCGATATGCAAATTAAAACGGTTGAAAATGTCTTGCACATCCCAATCAATCATTACTTTTCAATTGATATGGATGCTATGAAGGACCTTGGCGATGCGGTGGGCGGCGTCACTGTTGACAATGCCTTTGCTTTTGACGCTGAAGGGATTCATTATCCGAAAGGCAAACAGCATTTAGGGGGCTGGGAAGCTTTACAATACGCGCGCATGCGTTACGAAGACCCCGAAGGCGACTATGGTCGTCAACGCCGCCAACGAGAAGTTTTAATCGAATTAACCAACAAACTACTTTCTTTTAACAGCTTGCTAAAATATCAAGAAATTCTGGACGTAATCGGCGAACATGGCGAAACCGACTTATCCTTTGACCAAATGATGGCAATGCTAAAAAAATACACCCCCGCACTAAAAACGATTGAAACCGATCAATTAAAAGGCTACGATTACACTGGCGATGGCGTGACAGGGATTGAAGGTATTTCTTATCAACTTGTGGAAGAGAGTGAACGCCAACGTGTCGAAAATGCTATTAAAGAACAAATGAACCTCTCTACAAAAGACACTGAACAATCGCAATAACGACTAAAAAGCAGCGCCCCTTAATGAAAGGGGCGCTGCTTACTTTGGCTAGTTAGACGGTCATTTCAAAAATATTAATTTTTGTCACCGTTAGTAACGGCTCTACATCAGAGAGGTATGTTAGCGCATAGCTCTCTTTTCATTACCATTATAGTACAATTGCCTAAAAAATATATTGGAAACTAATTATTTTTTGTTTTACATAGTATACTCTAAGCGTAGAGAAGTTATGGCGGCGGCAAGCGCACAGGAACATGCGCCTTGCGACGAGAATCGCAACGAAGTGAGAAGCGTAGGAGCAGATGCTTTCCCCTTTCGGTGGTGGTTCTTATGAATGTAAGTGCTAAAATCTATGAAAGGAGATGCCTTTTGTCTATCGCAGAAGCTTTAGCTCTGATGATTAGTTTCGGTTCTTTTATCGCAACGTTAATCTTCGGAATCCTAAAAGCTGTTAAAGAAGACAAGAAAAAATAACCGTCTACTTTAACTGAGTACGGTTATTTTTTGTAACTAAAAAGGTCACCGTCTTAAACGGCTCTACACTAGAGAGGTATGTTGGCGCATATCTCTCTTTTCATTGCTATTATAGCACAATTGCCTAAAAAAATATATTGTAAACTAATTATTTTTTAGTTCTACATGGTATACTCTAAGCGTAGAGAAGTTATGGCGGCGGCAAGCGCACAGGAACATGCGCTTTGCGACGAGAATCGCAACAAAGCGAGAAGCGTAGGAGCAGATGCTTTCCCCTTTCGGTGGTGGTGCTTATGAATGTAAGTACTAAAATCTATGAAAGGAGAGGCCTTTTGTCAGCATATGAGACAATTCAGACGATCCTAGGGTTTGGTATGTTTACCATTGCTTTGATTGCACTGATTGTGAAATTGCTTAAAGAAGACAAAAAGAAATGACCGCTGTTTAACTTTGCCTAGTTAGACGGTCATTTCAAAATCTTTAAAATTTTGTCACCGTTAGTAACGGCTCTACACTAGAGAGGTATGTTACAGCATATCTCTCTTTTCATTGCTATTGTAGCACAACGCCCCTAAAAAGACCATCAATAAAAGATGCCCGAGCCTCCTATTTCAAGGCTCGGGCATTTTTATTTTTATGGGCCAGTCACTAAATTCCACGTGACTGCAGCTTGGTATTGTTGACCAGTCATGCCTTGACTAGCTGGTACTTCTAATTTGATATTATCAAATGCGAAGTCTAGTTGATAGACATTACTGCCAGTAAATTGTTGGTTGGCAACGATGTTCGTAGCCGTGTTATTTGCCGTTAAGTTAATGGCAGTCGTGGTGCCAATCATGTTTTTCAACTCCGTTGGTTGATTGTAATTGGAGAAACTTGAAACAGGAGCCGTGCCTAATAATAGGCGAGTCGCTGTTGGCAAGCTGTCTGTAGCTGATTTTGGTTGGGACAGTTGTGCCGTTAAGCTCCAATTCGGTTGAGTTTTCTTAATTCGCAGATAGGGATTGCGTGTACCGTTGCCGTAGTAATCAGCGGCTTTCTTCAGGCCATGCTGTTGTGTGTTTCCTGCAATCCCTATCTGACCAAAATTGAAAGTTGGGACACTGATGAAGCCTTCAGCCGTTGGTGTAACAATCGCCTGATCATTGTCTTTCACACGAACAGTTGCCGAAGCAGAAATGCCACTGTAATTCCCACTGGTGGTAATCCCTGCACGCAAGACTTGCCCCGCTGTCCCCGTCGCTTTGGTAGTGAACTGAACCGTGGCAGATTTCCCTACTGGGATGTCAGTCCCTAAGCTAACGCCATTAGTCCAAGTAGTCGCTGTGACTGGGACGGTTTTCGCCGTGCCGCCAACTGGTGTAACGATCATGGCAGTTGGTGCTGCTAAGCCAGTTGTCCAAGCCGTTGATTTCTTGATGGTCGCCGTAGTTAATGGTGCTTGGCTTGTATTGGTAATCGTAGCACGCCATGTGACGTTGCCGCCGCTAGTCACTGTTTCAGCTGTAGTGCGTGTTAAAGTAACACTCGCTTTTGCCACTTCCTCTTTATACACTGCCGTCATGTCGTCATTGCCATCAAAGGTTGTGTTATATGTTGGCGTCGTACTTGTTGTCAATGTGTTTGGTTTGGTTTTACCTTTGTACCAACCTTGGAAAGTATAGGCTTTGCCACCAGCTGAATAACTAGCTGGCAAAGCTCTCGCCGCCGTATACTTGAAGCTGTTGCTTGTCATTGGTGTTTGTTTCCCTTGCGTGAAACCTGTCGGTGGCGTGATTTTAGTACCCGCGGCATCAACGAAGTTTTCGGTGACTTGTTTTCGTGTGACTTTATAGTTTATCGTTTGCTTGTAGTCGCTAGTTCCATCGAAACCAAATAATCTTGGTTGGGAATTTGCACTAGTTAGAAATAATAGACTAGGAAGGACATCTCTTGTTAGTCCTGATTGGCCCCACCTTGCCTTAACAGAAAAAGTATTGTTCGTCTCTCTGTTAAACACTGTTTCAAAACTAGTAAAACTAGTCGTTGCTGAATCTGATAGAAGGTTGGTGCCAATGTCACTAATGGTCTCGTAGTCGTACAACGTAATGGTTTTCGTTGTTGCTTCCACTTTGTCAACATACTTCAATTCATTCGTAATATCAAAGTTGTTCAACGCAAAACCTTTATTTAAAACACCTGTTGGTAGATCAGAAAAAAGTTCATAATCATTAGGAATCAAGACGTTTTGCTTGGTTTCTACTTTATAGCGATTAGCAACGGTTGCCTCTTTACTTCCCACCATTGGGTAAAGCGAACCTGTTGCTTCAAAGGGACTAGTGGCGGTTTTTCTGAAAAATTCTGTATAGTTTCCAGAAAGCGTAAGTGGATTCGTGAACGCTTTTCCTTGTTCATCGACAAACTCTGCGTAGAATCCTGGGTGAACAGTGATTTCTTGGACTTCTTCATAAACCGCCGTCATATCATCTTTGTCATCGTAAGTGACGGCATAACTTGGTGTTTTCGTCGTTTTCATTTTGGTTTGATCAGTGCCTTTGTACCAGCCTTTGAACTTGTAATTTTTGTCCCCTACTGTGTAGGTATCTGGCAAGGCTTTGGCACTGGTGTAGGTGAAGTTCTCACTATCAATCACTACTTTGTTGCCTTGGGTAAAGCCTGTTGGTGGCGTGATTTTAGCACCGCTGGCATCGACGAAGTTTTCGGTGACCTTGCGATTGGTTAACTGATAGTAAATCGTCCCTACTGGCGTAACGTAAGAATTAAATAAACGGGATGCACCTGATACATACAATCGATTATACAGATACTCCGATTGTTCTGGAATTGTAGTAGTCGAATCATACTCACTCACTTTAAATTGTGTCGTTGTCATTTTGTTTAGTCCGTAATACAATGGCGCATTACTGGTTGGGTTACCGATTAATGTATTATCTGCAGTTGAATAACGATTCAACGTAGCTTGTGTATAAGCACTTCCTGTATAGACAGAGATATTTTCATAAAATTTTGGAATAGTGATTCTTGTATTGGTTGTTCCATAATTATTCACACCACCTAAAGATACATCTGCTCTAATCGTTTTGGCAGGAATCGTCACTCGTTTGGTATTTCCTGAATTGATCCCAGTAATCGATCCAAGCTTCGTATAAGTGGAATTAATTTCTTGTTGTAAATCGGTTGTAATTGTAAACGGCGTTGGCGATATAATCGTCCCTGCTTCATCGATAAATTGGAAATTCACAGTCTTACTTGGAAAATTGTAATCTTTACCTGTGTCCACTTCATAAACCGCCGTCATGTCATCCTTGTCATCGTAAGTGACGGCATAACTTGGTGTTTTCGTCGTTTTCAGAGCTGTTTTGTCAGTACCTTTGTACCAGCCTTTGAATTTGTAGGTCTTGCCGCCTGCCTTGTACGCATCTGGCAAGGCTTTGGCACTGGTGTACGTGAAGTCATTGCTCGTAATACTTGTTTGTTGTCCTTGCGTGAAACCAGTTGGTGGTGTAATTTTGGCACCTGTAGCATCTACGAAGTTTTCGGTGACTTTTTTGTGGGTAACTACTAAAGCGTAATCTTGTTGTGTAACATAAAATGCGCTAGCAGAAATATTATAATCTTCAGTACTAGCTGCTGGAGATGAGCGGATTTCTGCTTGATAACCAATTGGTGGTGCTGGCGATACTGGCCAAACAGATGCTTTAGGTTGATTAATTACATACGTATCGTTCGTTTTCACTAAACTAACATTCATAGGATAATCTCCAACATTTGGAGGATTTCCTATTCCCGTAGCACCAATATAGCGTCTGTATGTGTAGCCATTCGCAGGTGCTTTCAATTCAACCGTATCTATATACTTGGGTACAGTCAACTCAGGATCTTTCAGATAGTAAAGGCTTATATCTGATCTGTAAACAAAACCAATTACGGCTGTTTGACTAGGTAAAATAATATCAATCCCCGTCTCTGTGGGGATATTAGGGGCTACCATAGTTTGATCAGAATGGACAAACCACCCACTCGTAGTAGTAGTTTGAATCCATCTCGTTAGGCCCATCTCTGTTTTTAATTTGAAGTCTGATGTATTTAATGGCGTGTTATCCTTCGAAGTAAGATTAAGTCCCAACCGTGCTTCTGGAGTGACTAGTTGCGTCCTATTCCTTTCATTTCTAGATAACTCCCTAAATTGGGAATCAAGCGAGGCTAAATTTCCTGCCTTAACCCCAATCGCTCGATTCTGGATTTGTACTGGGAGTTGCGGTGTGAGTTGCACCTCCTGCTGAGCTTCCGCTTCTTTTTGCTCCGCTTTCACTGGCGGTGCTTCCTTCTTTTCTACCGCCACTTCTGCTTGTTTCTCTATTTCCTTTGTTACTTCTTCTCGACTTGTTTCAGTCGTTGTTTCTTGCGTTTCACTACTTGCTTGCGTTTCTTCCTTGACGCTACTTTCAGCGGTCGGACTACTTTCAATCGTGACGGTTTCCGCAACTGCCGTCACGCCCGAAAAGGCATTCACTAGCAAAGAACCACATAAGCCAATAGCTGCAAGACGTTGCCATTTATTTCGCTTCATGTCGTCCCTTCTTTCTATGTACCATTCCGACAAGGCCAATTAAGACCAAGCCGAGAATGCTAAGATTTGCCTGACTCTTGCTCCCTGTACGAGGGAGCGTTGAGCCAGTTGTGGTGGTCTGTGTCGAACCACCACTTCGTTGATCTCCTTGCGGAGGACCAGCTGGTCCCTTGGGATCAGTAGCTGGCGCATCTGTTTTCGGCGGGGCATCTTTAGGAGCGGGTGTTGTCGGATTTTGGTAAAATTCAATCCCCACCGAACTAGAACCACCATCAGATGCTTCAACATTTATAAAGAAACTAGGAGAAGATAGTAGACACACAATCATTAAATAACGCTTTTTTTTCATTTAAAAACCTCCTTTTAAATCAACAACAGATTTGAGCTTCTGTACAATTACTGCTCAAACAACCTTTTTTCATACCTCTATGATAACAAAGAAACCCCCTGTAGAAGTTGACGATTTTTACGCACCCTATGCGAAATTTTTGAAACACGTTGATAGAACAACGTTTACAAGCTCGTTATTTAATTATCGATAAACAAAAATGTTGTTCTACGCCTACTTTCCCTCGAAATCACGCGTTCAAAGTTTAAGTCTTTACTCTTTTTAACGAGAAAAGCTCAAAATGTTAGCATTAAAGACTAACATTTTGAGCTTTTCTTAATTATTCCGACGCATTCTTTTTAAAAAAAACAAGATTTTTTTCGCATTCCTCGCACTTTTTTAGGTTCTAACCAAGCAAGGCACTGATTAATAGCCCTAAAGCATAGGTGCCATTGAAAACCATTAAGTTCTTAATGGAATGGCGGAAACTTTTCGGCTGCGGCAATTCTTGTTTAAACGTTTGAATATTTTTCCAAATGACAGGCAAAGTGGCAAACGTGATTAACACAGGCCATTGATAAATACCACTAATGAAGCCGAATAAAATCACCAGATAACCAGCTAGCGCTAACACTTGAAACAGCACAATCCCTGCTGGGCGCCCGATATAATAGACTAATGTATAACGGTGGTTCTCAATATCCGTGTCTAAGTCCCGTAAATTGTTGGCGAGCATGATGTTAGCAATCGAACAGACCAAAGGCAAGGACGCCACGACAATCGCAAGCACCGCCCAGAGATTGCCGTCTAAGCGAAAGGCGCCACTGGCGAAATCAACCGTTAAGTAAAAAGGCGGATTGGTGACGACATTCAAGTAAACGGTTAAGACGAAGATGCCTAAGCCCATCGTGAAGCCACTGAAAATTTCTCCTAAGGGCATACGGGATAACGGAATCGGTCCATACGTGTAGAAAATCCCGATGAAGCAGCAAATTCCTCCTAACACAAGGAAGAGCCAACCGGTTTGAACCGTCAAGTACGCACCCACAACGGCAGTGAAGGCAATCATGGCGAAAATCATGTTGCGAACTAGTTGTGGTGAAACGCCTGATTGTCCGATAATATTTTCTTCATATTTGTAGACGTCCGATTTGGCTTTTTTGAAGTCCATGTAATTATTAATGGCGGTGGTGGCCATATCAAAGACCACCATGCCAATGAAGAAAACCAGCGTGTTGCCCCACTGGACTTCCCCAAAATAGGTCATTGAAAACAAGACCCCGATAATGAAGGGAAAGAGACTGGCAAGCTTCGTCTGAATTTCCACTACTTTTAAAAACACATTTAAAGACATTTTTAGTCGCTCCTTATTTCAAATCGGCCCGATTCCCCATCGTATAGCCAGAGTCTTTGCCGATTTCAAAGTTGCCTTCGATATCTTTGCTGATGTAGACTTTGTCGTCTTTTGTGACGAAAATGGCATCGGTTCCTTTCAGACTTTCGACATATTCTAGTCCTTTTTTGACGCCCATTGAGAAGACGGCTGTTGAGAGACCATCACCATCGATGGATTTGTCGGTGATAATGGTAACACCTGCGATGTCGTTATCAAACGGATAGCCAGTTTCACGATCAAAGAGATGGTGGTAGGTTTTGCCATCGACTTTTAAGTAGCGTTCATAAATTCCTGATGTGACTAAGGTTTTGTTGCTTTCTTTGACTTGACCTAAGACTGTGTTGCGGGCTTTATTCGGATCTTGAATCCCGACTGTCCAGTCCATGTCTTTGCCACGTGGGCTGTGTCCTAAGACGTAAACATTCCCGCCTAAATCGACGATAGCGGTGGTGACGCCGTTGTCTTTGAGGACTTTCACGACTTCGTCGGTGATGAAGCCTTTGGCAATTGCGCCTAAATCCAATTGCATGCCTTTTTCTTCAAGGTAAACGGTTTGCTCTTTGTCGTTGAATTTGACTTTCGTGTAATCGACAAGTTTCAAGGCTTGATCAATTTCGGCTTGGCTTGGTTTGCGGGCATCATCGAAGCCAATGTGCCACATAGAGGTGATTGGACCAATTGCCATGTCGAAGCCGCCGCGGGAGTCTTTGCTATATTCATAGGCTTTTTTCAACAAAGGATACAGGTCATCTGAGACTTTGACTGGTTTCACGCCTGCTTCTTGGTTGATTTCATCAATTTCTGAACCTGGTTGGTTGACGGTGATTTTATCGCCTAGTTCTTTGACACGGGCAAAAGCTTTCGGTAAGACGTCTTCTTTGCCATCATCGTAGATGCGAATTTGAACGTAGGTACCAAGCATTGTTTGACGGTCAGAGTATGGTTCTGTATTAATTTTCGCTTCTGGTTTTGAGGAACAAGCAGCTGCCACAAACAGCACTGCTAGAACACTCACCATGAGCAGAAGTTTCTTTTTCATAGGATTCCCTCTTCTTTCCTTCTTTAATTAAAAAATAAGTTCTCTTGCATAGTAGCCTTTTTTGGAAAAAATGAAAAGTCTTTCTCTTGGAAATTCACAAATTTCTGTGAAAAAAATTTGTGAAATGATGGACAGAACTAGCGAAGAAAAAGGGGCGGGAAAGTCAGCCAACCGACTTTTTCCCAACCCCTCAATGGTGTCAAGTAATTGCTGAAAAGCGTTTCAGGAACTACTTCACGATTCATTTATTATTACTTATTTTGTTACGATGTTGTCAACAACGATTTCAGTTGTGTCGCCTTTTTCAGCAGCGTTCACTAATTGTTGTGCGTAGTTGATGAATGAATGTGTGCTGTGTGTTGCACCAGTTACCACTTCAACACCTGCAGGTGAGCCGTCTTCTTCGCCCATTGCTTTAACAAATTCTTTGTTTAATGTTTCGATATATTCTTTTGGTCCAACGCCAGTAACGTCTTTCATTTTGCTTTCGTATTCAGTGTCATCTTTTTTAGATTTGCCGTCAGCGTTCACGTTATCGTAGTTAGATTCAGTTACTTTACCATCTTTCACAGTCATTGAGAATGTTGTGTGGTAGCCGTTTGAGTCATTTTTTTCTTTCAATGAGTACGTACCATCTTTCAATGTTGCCCCATTGTCGATTTCGATTGTGTCTGTGTTACCAGCTTGTGCTGCTTGGATTAATTGTTGTGCGTAGTTTTGGAATGATTCAGATGAATGAGTCGCACCAGTTACTACTTCCACACCGCTTGCGCTTTGTGCTTTAACAAAAGAATCGTTTAATTGTTTGATGTATTCTTTTGGTCCAACACCAGATTTTGCTTTCATGCTTTCTTCATACTTAGTGTCTTCTGTTTTAGATTTGCCGTCAGCATTGATGTTGTCATATTTAGATTCAGTGATTTTGCCGTCTTTTACAGTCATTTCAAAGACTGCACGGTAACCATTTTTTTCATTTTTTTCTTCTAATTTATACGTACCATCTTTTAAATCGCCACCGGCAACTTTTTTCGCTGGTGCTGATGATTCAGTTGATTTTTTCGTTTCTGAAGATGCTGCGCTAGAAGAGTTCGTTGTGTTGTCTTTCTTGTCTGCGCCACAGCCTGCTAATACTAAACTAAATAATGCAATTGCCGCAAAACCTTTAACAAATTTATTCACTTTCATTGATAGTCACCTTTTCTTTCATGATTTTCACAAACATTAAAAGTTTGTGATACATTACACATTATAATGGTTTTAAAAACGTTGTCAAGACCATCCCCTAAAAATATTTACATTTCGGTCTTTTTTTCATCAAAAACTCATCGTTGGAGTAAATTTGTTGACAATTAAAATTTATATTAGACAAATTCGTGAAATACTTATATAATGTTAGTCGATTGTGTACTTATTAATCATTATCACTATTTTACTACTTACAATATTAAGGAGCGGATTGTCAATGACAAAGCAAAATATTGTCGTTGTAGGTGCTGGGTATGCTGGCGTTTCAGCTACTAAATTTCTAGCAAAGAAATTTAAAAAAGATACGGACGTAACAATCACATTGATTGATCGCCATTCTTACCACACTATGATGACCGAATTGCATGAAGTAGCAGGCGGACGTGTTGAACCAGAAGCAATTCAATACGACTTACAACGTTTGTTCTCACGCAAGAAAAACGTAAAATTGGTAACAGATACTGTTACTGGGATCGACAAAGAAAACAAAGTTGTGAAAACTTTAGCAGGTTCTTATCCATTTGACCAGTTAATTCTGGGTATGGGTGGCGAACCAAACGACTTTGGAACACCAGGCGTGAAAGAAAATGGTTTCACCTTATGGTCATTTGATGATGCAGTGAAAATTCGTCATCACATTGAAGCAACCGTTGCTAAAGCAGCCATCGAACCAGATGCTGAAGTACGCAAAGCAATGTTAACATTCGTTGTCTGTGGTTCTGGTTTTACTGGGATCGAAATGGTCGGCGAATTAATCGACTGGAAAGATCGTTTAGCGAAAGATGCCAAAATTGATCCAGACGAAATTACATTAATGGTTGTTGAAGCAATGCCAACCATCTTAAACATGTTATCTCGTAACGATGCTGCCAAAGCAGAACGTTATCTAGAAAAGAAAAATGTTCAATTATTATTGAACTCACCAATCGTTGAAGTTGCAGCAGATCACATTAAATTAAAAGATGGTTCTGAAGTACCAACGCATACGTTAATCTGGACAGCTGGTGTGAAAGCAACTTCTGATGCCGCTGACTTTGGTTTAGAAGCAGCACGTGGTAGTCGTTTAGTTGCGAATGAATACATGCAAGCAAAAGGTTACGAAGACAAAAACATTTATATCATTGGTGACTTGGTTTATTACGAAGAAACACCAAACACACCAACTCCTCAAATCGTTCAAGCAGCTGAACAAACAGGTCATACTGCGGCTGCCAACATCGTTGCAGATATTAAAGGCGGCGAAAAACACGCCTTTAAAGGAAACTACCAAGGATTCATGGTTTCCATCGGCGCGAAATGGGGCGTTGCCAACTTATTCGATAAAATTCATTTGAGTGGTTTCTTAGCCATCATTATGAAACATATCGTTAACTTGAAATACTTCTTTGATATTCGTTCTGGTTACTACATGTTCCAATACATTATGCACGAAATCTTCCATATTAAAGATGATCGTTCTGTTGCTCGCGGACATACGTCTCGTTACGGCAATGTCTTGTGGAGTGTTCCGCTACGTGTCTTCTATGGTATGGTTTGGTTAGTCGAATCAATGAAGAAAATTGTCGGCAACGGCGATTACTTGAAACCAAGCACTTGGTTTGGTGATGGTTCTTGGTTCACAGATAAAGTCGTTTTCCCATTCCCTTGGTTACAAGAACAAGTAACAACAGGTGCTTCTCAAGCAACTGAAACAGCAACAACTGCTGCAAGTGGTGCGGCGGATGCGGCGGCAAGCGGTGGTGCCGATGCGGCAACACAAGCAGCGCACTTTGGTTTAAGCTACGCTTACGGCGAAACACCAATGCAAGTGTTTGATCACATGCCTAAATGGTTCGAAAGCGTAATGAAATTTATGATGCCAAACCAAGAAGTTGCTTTGTTCATGCAAAAATTCATGACAATCGTTGAAGTATGTATTGCTTTAGCATTGATTGCTGGTTTATTCACTTGGTTATCAAGTGCTGCTACAATTGGTTTAACAATTGCCTTCTGTTTATCTGGCATGTTCTATTGGGTAAATATCTGGTTTATCTTTGTCGCTTTTGCTTTGATGAACGGTTCAGGCCGTGCTGTCGGTTTAGACCGCTGGGTAATTCCATGGATTCAACGCAAACTTGGTAAAGCGTGGTATGGTACCCCGAAAGCTAGATACGGCGGTAAGTAAGCAATCGATAATCGATTGACAACTACGAGCAAAAGCTGAGACACATGTCTCCAGCTGACTATCATAGGATTTAGTATGTGGGACAGCAGTCAAGCATGACTTTTGTCCCACATATTTTCTTTTATATAATATGGTGGCTCAACTGAGGTCGGGACAGAATCGTTTAGCTCCGAGAACCAAGTAGGTACTGTTCAACATCTATTTGCTTTGCAAATAGTGTTTCTCAGCAATAAGAAGGAATTTCCGAAAATTGTCATAAAACACAACGAGGAAAGAGTTGATGTTGCATGATACCTACTCGGTGCTCTTTAATTTTTGGAGACCAAGTAGGTATTGTTCATCATCGAATCACTACGTTCTTCGTGATTCTCAACAATTTCGGCTTATTTCCGAAGGACCTTCAACTCTTAGAGCTTTAGCTCTTAGAAGTTGTTGAGATCGGAGCAACGCGTAGTGTTGGTTCTGTTCCCGCCGTTTATCAGTTTTTGAGCTTGGAACAAAAATTCAAAATAATTTTTGTTCCAAGCTCGTTCACTGTGTTATGATAGACAAGAAAAAAACACCAAAGGAGAGAGAAGAAAATGACGATTAAAGAATTCATTAAGAAAAGTCGCTTGAAAACATGGGACGTTATTATTATTGCTGTTTTAGTTCTTGGTTCTTTTCTGCCCCTTGTTGTTTTTGCCATGCAAAACCGTGGTCAAGAAGCGGCTACGTATCAAGCAGTCTTGAAAGTAGACAACAAAGTAATCAAAGTCTTTGACTTAAAAAAGGACGGCCCGCATTATACATATAAATACGAAGCAAAAGACGGTGATTACAACCTGATTGAAGTAGATGGTGATCGTATCCGCGTGAAGGAAGCCAACTGTGCTGACTTAGTGGATGTTCGGCGAGGCTGGATTTCCAAACCTGGTGAAACCCCGATTGCCTGTCTACCCCACAATTTGTTTATCACCGTGGAAGCTTCTGATGGGAGTGAAGACGGTAGCTTAATTTATTAAGCACGACAACTATGAGCAAATTACACAAGAATATTTATATTGCTATGCTCGTTGCCCAAGGGGTCATTATTGGTTTAATCGAAAATATGATTCCTTACCCTTTCGCATTTGCTCCTGGGGCAAAGCTCGGTCTAGCAAATTTAATTACTATTATTGCGATTTTCACCATGCGTAAGCGTGATAGTTTTTTCCTAGTCTGTTTACGTTTGATTTTAACGACATTACTGGGCGGTACACTTTCGACCTTTTTCTATAGTGCCAGTGGTGCCTTATTAAGTTATTTCGGCATGTTGCTTGTCAAGCAGCTGGGGCCAAAACGGGTCAGCATTATCGGGATTAGTGCCGTTGGTGGTTTCTTACACAACGTTGGTCAGTTGCTAACGACCTCTTTCTTTGCTCATTCGTGGGCGCCGATGCTGTACTTACCATTTCTATCTCTGTTTGGGTTACTTTCGGGGATTGCGATTGGGATTGCCGCTAATTATTTACTACAACATGTCCAGACGTTACGAAAATTCCAACTGAATTATGAACAAACAACGAAACATAAGTGGAGTCAATTTTTCTAATTGAAAACCTGTCCGCCACAATTAAAGGAGTCATCTTATGAATATACATCCTATGTGGAATACCTATCCTACGTTATCAAAAGAATTAACAACTACTCTTCGCTTGATGGAACAAGCGGTTCAAATCGATAATCAAGAGATTCAAGCTGCTGTCCATGACATGATTCATTCTGGCGGCAAATTGCTACGTCCAGCCTACCAACTGTTGTTCTCTTATTTTGGTGAACAGCGGGACCCTAAAAAGGCGACAGCGTTAGCGGCTTCCATTGAATTACTGCATACCGCCACGTTAGTTCACGACGATATTGTCGATGAAGCTGATACGCGTCGTGGCTTGCCAACATTGCGTTCGCGCTTTGGAAATAGCACAGCCGTGTATACAGGCGATTATCTTTTTGTTTGCTGTTTCAAGCTCTTATCTGATTATTCTTCTTCATTAAAAAGCATTCAATTAAATTCGCGTAGTATGGAAAAAGTCCTGACTGGTGAGCTTGGTCAAATGGACAATCGCTATAATTTCGAGGTAACGATTGACCAATATTTAAAAAATATTTCCGGGAAAACTGCGGAACTGTTTGCGCTAAGTTGTTTTGTCGGTGCCTATGAAAGTGGCACCTCCCAACGTTTTGCCAAACGTTGTGGTGAAATCGGCGAAAATATCGGACTGGCTTTTCAAATTATTGATGATATTTTGGACTATACACAAACTGCTGACGCTATCGGCAAACCCGTCTTAGAAGACGTACGTCAAGGCGTGTATTCTTTGCCCTTGATTTATGCACTTGAAGCCAATCGTGAAGTCTTGTTGCCACTTTTAATGAAAAAAGAAGCCTTGACCGATGAAGAAACACAGGAAATTTATCGTCTTGTCCATGAACTAGGTGGCGTAGAAAAGGCCCAACAATTAGCCACTCATTACACAGAAAAAGCGCTGAAAGAAATCAGCAAACTTCCTGAAACAAAGGCCCAAGCGAAAGAACAATTGTATGAAATTACACAAACGATTTTGACAAGAGAAAATTAAAAAAGCCGCTGGATCCTATTGAGGATTTAGCGGCTAGCTTTTTAGGTGATACCTTGGTATAATAAAAACGAAGAGAGCGTTTAAGACGGTAGCTGAATTAATTAGGAAATAAACCCGTCAATCTTCGCTAAAGGTTATGACGGGTTTATTTTTTGTCGTTTTTATTACTGATTTTGACAATTAATGTTGCGAAAGCAATCGCAAGCATCAATGCTTCAAAGACAGTCACTACTATTCCTTTCTAGGGAAAGAGCAAACAAGCAAAAACATTGGCAGTCCCCCTTTTTTGAGAAATTGCCACCGTCATAAACTTCCTACTTGTGTAGTATAACACATTTGTGCCTTCCTAGAATACGCTTTCTTTTTTATTTACTATTCGACTTTTCCGTTTCAACTTGCTATAATAAACACGAAGAGAGCGTACTAGATATACGCTCTCGGGTAGACCGTTTAAGACGGTAGCTTTAATTGTGGATAAATAAACCCGTCAATCTTCGCTAAAAGTTATGACGGGTTTATTTTTTGTCGTTTTTATTACTGATTTTGACAATTAATGTTGCGAAAGCAATCGCAAGCATCAATGCTTCAAAGACAGTCACTACTATTCCTTTCTAGGGAAAGAGCAAACAAGCAAAAACATTGGCAGTCCCCCTTTTTTTGAGAAATTGCCACCGTCATAAACTTCCTACTTGTGTAGTATAACACATTTGTACCTTCCTAGAATACGCTTACTTTTTTATTTACTATTCGACTTTTCCGTTTCAACTTGCTATAATAAACACGAAGAGAGCGTACTAGATATACGCTCTCGGGTAGACCGTTTAAGACGGTAGCTTGATTTTGATACGGAAATAAACCCGTCAATCTTCGCTAAAGGTTATGACGGGTTTATTTTTTGTCGTTTTTATTACTGATTTTGACAATTAATGTTGCGAAAGCAATCGCAAGCATCAATGCTTCAAAGACAGTCACTACTATTCCTTTCTAGGGAAAGAGCAAACAAGCAAAAACATTGGCAGTCCCCCTTTTTTTTGAGAAATTGCCACCGTCATAAACTTCCTACTTGTGTAGTATAACACATTTGTACCTTCCTAGAATACGCTTACTTTCCTGATTATTCAACAGCCGCTTTCTTTTGTAATAAAAATCGCGCACCGTTTACTGGGATAAAACGATTCAGCCAACTAAAATTTTTTAGACTAAACAGACCGACCATCTTTTTTGATGGTCGGTCTGTTTAGTCTATTGCTCCGCCCTTACTCCTTCTCCGACAATGCTCGCCAGACATCAAATGTTTGTTTTAAGCCTTGGACATTATGAACACGTAAAATTTCTACGCCTTGTTGTGCTGCATACAAGGAAGCAGCGGCTGAGCCAAAATCACGGTTGGCTGGTTCTGGTTCGTTCGTTAAAGCGCCGATGGTTCGTTTGCGAGAAACGCCGTATAGTAACGGATAATCTTGGTAGCGAAAGGCGTTAGGATCTTTTAACAGTTGAA
The DNA here is from genome assembly GCF_050533535.1 of Enterococcus sp. DIV2453a. Lineage (NCBI taxonomy): Bacteria > Bacillati > Bacillota > Bacilli > Lactobacillales > Enterococcaceae > Enterococcus > Enterococcus sp. DIV2453a. The sequence continues at coordinate 2,726,551 of NZ_CP172899.1, forward strand.
GGTTTTCTGCGACAGTTTTATGAAAGCCAATCCCTGGATCGAAACAAATTTTTTCTAAGGAAAGCCCATATTTTTGGCATTGTTCAATTTTTTCTGTATAAAATTGGTGCAACTCTTCTTTTAAAGAAAGCGATTGGCGTTTTCTAGAATGCATAATCACAACTTGGACTTCAGGATATTGTGCGAGGACTTCTGCCATCCCCGGAGTGTCTAATCCTTTGATGTCATTAATCATTGTGGCGCCAGCTTGGATCGCGGCTTCTGCTACTTCGGGATAGTAGGTATCCACAGAAATCGGCGCTAGAGAAGTCTCACGTATTTTTTTTATTAATGGTAATACTCGGTCTACCTCAACTTGTGGAGAAACTTCTTCGTAGCCAGGACGTGTGGATTGGCCGCCAATGTCTAAAATATCGGCCCCCGCTTCTAGTAGATGAAGCGCATGTTGATAGGCCACGTCGACCGTTGTGTAGCTACCGCCATCAGAAAAAGAGTCGGGGGTCGTGTTGACAATCCCCATAATTTGGTAATTCTTTTTTAAATCAATCATTGTCACATTGCTCCTTTATCTGCTGAATCATCTTTCGTAAAGCCCGCATTCTAGGACTTATCTTCATTCGTTCACTCGTGGACAACTCCGCTAAGGTTTTGCCTCGATCTGGTAAATAAATAATCGGATCAAAGCCATAACCACCTGTACCGTGCGGTTCAACTAATTCACCAGTCAAAGTGGCTTCCGTTTGCAACAGTTTGTCGTCATCGAGTACATAGACCAACGTGGCTGATAAGGTTAACTCTCGAGTCGACTGTCGCCCTTCAAATAAGTGCAACAGTTCGCGGTTCTGTTCTTCCGGATTGGCTGAATGGAAAAAGCGGCTTGTATGAATACCTAATAAATCAGGAAAAGCAGTTAACGTTAAGCCGCCATCATCACCTAACACTGGGCGGCCAATTAATTGTTGGAAAAAGCGAGCTTTTAGATAAGCATTTTCAGCATACGTAGTGCCAGTTTCTGCAGGTTGTTCTTGACTGGTTGTATACTTTCGATAAGAGACAAGTTGAATAGCGGGGTCCTTAAGTCCTGATTGCATTTCTTTTAACTTACCTTGGTTATTCGTGCCAACAATGATTTCCATTTTCTAACGTATCTCCATTAAAAATTGATTTTTCCACTCTTGTTCTTTAAATAGTCCGGTAAATTGAAATGTTTTGGTGCTACTTTGTGGTGTTTTCACGCCGCGCATCGTCATACACATATGTTCCGCTTCAATGGCTACTGCAATGCCTTTGACGGGAATATTTTCTTGGAGTTTGCGGGCAATTGTCACTGTTAAATCTTCTTGAACTGTGGGACGTTTGGCACAATGTTCTACTAATCTTGGTAACTTGCTTAGTCCCAATACTTTGCCACCTTCTGGCAGATAAGCGACATGTACTTTTCCATAAAATGGCAATAAATGGTGTTCACACATTGAATAAAAGGCAATATCTTTTACTAAAACCATTTCGCCTTCATTTAAGCTATCAAATAATTTATAATCGTCAAATTCAGGTTCGGTTAATCCACTAAAAACTTCTGCATACATTTTAGCTACACGTTTGGGTGTATCAATGAGTCCTGACCGTTGAGTATCTTCCCCCACTGCTTCTAAGATTGTGGTAACTGCCTGCTCAATTTGCGCTTGTTTTTCCTGCTCCATCTCTACCATTCCTTTTCGCTTACTCGCACTTCTTCTTGATTGCCACTGCGCTGAATCCACGTAGCTATTGGCGTGCCCAATAATTGTTCCTCTGCGTAAACATCACTTAAGGGAATCAAAACAAATGACCGTTTTGTTAATTCTTGATGAGGAACTTGTAAGTGGGGCAACGCGACTGACTGTTCCCCTAATAATAAAATATCAATATCAATAATCCGCGGACCCCAGTGAATTAATTTTTTACGTTTCATTACTTGCTCAATCCCTTGGGTAACAGCCAATAACTCTTCAGCGGTATAGCTAGTATCAATTTTCAATACGGCGTTCAAAAAATCATCTTGGTCTGTATAGCCGTAAGGATCCGTTTCATAAAGTTTTGAAGAAGCCACGACCTGAATCTGCGGGTCTTCGTTTAAATAATTGCGGGCTTTCACTAAATTTGCGTATGGATCGCCGACGTTACTACCTAATGCTACATAGCCAATCATCTATACTTCTCGCTCCATTTCAATTTCAATATTGTCAAAAAGGCCGGGCATCGGCACACTATATTTTCTAATTTTAATGATAATTTTGTTCAATTGTTCTTGATAATCTGCGGAAATATCATCTAAAATAGCACTTGCTAAACCTTCGATTAAATCGTACGAGTGATTGTTTACTCGTTGGGCAATCAATTCATTCACTTCGGCATAATTGACGGTTTGGGTGACATCATCTGTTCGCCCTGCCTCGGCTAACGACAACTGCATTTCAAGGTCGATTTCTACTTGCTGCCCTAGACGTTTTTCTTCTGCCAAAACACCATTTTTTGTGAAAAATTTCAAGTTGTTAATTCTAATTTTATCCATCCTCTAACTCCCTACCCTCTGTTTTGCTGATTTTTTTAATCATAGCATATTTCTTGGAAAAGTCAGTAGTTAAAAGATGTTATTGTTTATTTAATAGCAATTATTTGCTTATCAACCACTAGTTGATTGAAACATATAGCGGAATAGACTACTCTAAAATCAAGGAGGTAACGAATAATGTTAATCCAAACTATTTTAAAAACACGGAGAATAAATAATCACTATACGCAAGAACAAATTGCCCAAAAATTACATGTCACTACACAAGCTGTTTCCAAATGGGAAACTGGACAATCCATCCCTTCAATTGATAATTTACTGATGCTTTCTGATTTATACAATATTTCTATTGATGAGCTAATCCAAGGTAGTCCTTATTTTAAAAAGCCCCAAGTTGTTGGAAAAATTTATAATCTAAAAAAAGGAATTTTATTTTGTATTGTTTGGACTTGTTTCTCTTTGCTACTTACTGGTTTTGGTTATCAACCTTTTTGGTTGTTTAGTGCAATCATATTTATCGGTCTACTTTTAGTTTTTCCAATCATCTTTTCAGATTATTGGATAATTAACCAACAAGATATTATGGTCCATCAATTCTCCAGAAACCCGATTCTGAAAATCATTGAATGCATAAAAAACAGTTCTACACAAATAAAAATTCCTTATTCTGAAATTGAATCCATAGAAATCATTTATACCAAAAAGATAAGAGCGTCCGCTTTTGATAGTAGTCCCGACTATTTTTACTTACTAGTCACCTATAATAATCAAACCACAAAGTTATATTTAGATATCTATGCCAAAAGATTTTTACCACAATTTATTGCGTTTTTGTCTCGACAAAGAATTACTATTATAGATAAATCTGAAATCATTGAATTACTCGTTTCTGATACTTCCTTATATCAACATTTTAATGAAAAAAATGTTGCAACTGATAATAGAAAATAGCTAATTTCATCACGTTTGTCAGCACCCAATTGGTTATAAATTGAATGAAATAACTCGTGTATTCAAAAAAGAGCGTTGCTAATGCAACGCTCTTTTTTGGGGTTATTAGCCTTTTATCGCATTGTTACAAATTCTTCTGAGCCTGTTGGATGAATCGCAACAGTATTATCAAAATCAGCTTTGGTCGCGCCCATTTTAATAGCGACTGCAAAGCCTTGTAGCATTTCGTCAACACCGATGCCGATGCCATGCAAACCGACAATTTTTTCTTCTTTACCGACACAGATTAATTTCATGTCGCATTTTTGACGGTATTCTCCTAAAGCGAAGTACATTGGCGTAAAGCTAGAGCGATAGATTTTCACTTGGTCTTCACCATATTCTTCAAGCGCTGCTTTTTCCGTTAAACCAATTGTCGCAACTGGTGGATGGGTAAAGACCACCGTTGGCACCAAGTTATAATCCAGATATAAATCGGTTTGTCCGTTAAATAAGCGTTCAGACAGGCGCCGACCAGCGGCAATCGCGACTGGCGTTAAGTCGATTTTCCCAATGACATCGCCGACTGCGTAGATGCCATTTTGTGTGGTATTTTGGAATTTATCTACTTTGACGTAGCCTTTTTCATCAAGAGCTACTTTCGTATTTTCTAAGCCTAATTGATCCGTGTTCGGCTGACGGCCTGTCCCGAAAATCACGGCATCTGTCGTGATTGATTCACCATTTTCAAATGTAATAACATACTCATTCTGCGCCGTTTTTTCAATTTTAGCTGGTGTTGCATTCGGATGAATTTGCATGCCCATTTCTTGATAGCGTTCTACGACTTTTTCAGAAAGCATGTCATCAAAGCTTCGTAATGGTCGTTCATGACGGAAGGCCCAATGTGTTTCTGCGCCTAAGCCATGTAAGGTTCCTGCTAATTCGGCTGCGATGTAACCCGCACCGACAAAGACCACTCGTTTTGGCATTTCTTCTAACGCAAAGAAGCCGTTTGAATCTAAGGCATATTCTTCTCCTGGAATACCTAGTTTTTTCGGACGACCACCTGTCGCGATTAAAATGTGCGGCGCCGTATATTCTGTCCCATTGACTTCAATTGTTTGCTCCCCAGTAAACGTAGCGTAACCATGGATACGTTCAATGTTGTTACTGTCTAAACCACGATTATACGCACCATGTAAGAAGTCGATATATTTTTCACGATTTTCAACTAATTGTTTAAAGCTAAAATTTTTGATTTCAACATCAAACCCATAGCCTGCTGTGTCTCTTTCCATCATTTCCATCATGCTGCTGGCTTGCCACATGACTTTTTTAGGCACACAACCAACGTTGACACAGGTCCCACCAATTTCGTTGCCCTCAATTAAAAGGACGTTGGCTCCGTGCATTCCTGCGCGGTTAGCAGAAGCAATCCCGCCACTACCGCCACCAATAACAATATAATCATAGGTTTTCATTTATTCTGGCTCCCTTTCAATTTGAACTTTCTCCCTTATTATCGCAAAAAATAGCAAAAAAAGACAGTCGTATTACTTACTTTTGTTTAGTTTTCTGCTGCTTCTGTTTTATTGATTCGTTCCGTAAAAGCACTGGGGGAAAGGAATTCAATCGTAGCATTGTCGAAGGGAATTCCTAGTTATGATTGATTTACTTGGTTCATTTAACTACTTCTTGCTAAAATCTTCTAGAAAAAAAAGTTTTTTAATGATACAATTTAATTATTGAAACCTAAAATTATACCACATTTTATCTATATGTCAATTCTTTTGGTTTTCTTTTCAAAAATGACTTTTTCTTTTGAAAAAATCACTCAAAGGCTTGATACCACTCAGTTTTTTTACTTTTGATTTACTTTTGAATTTATTACTAAGGAGGGGACGTATGAATCAATTTATAGAATTAAAAGACGAAATCTTTTCACATCCAAAAGAAAGTTGGCAATTAGAGTACAAAAAATCACAGACTTCTCTTTCCAAAGATATCTGGAGTACATACAGCGCATTTGCAAATACTAAGGGTGGTATAATTATTTTAGGTGTAGAAGAAATACCCAACGGCTATAGAGTTGTTGGCGTTGATAAGCCAGAAATGATCCTTAGGGATTTTTGGAATCTTATTCACGACAAGAAAAAAGTGAGCGCTAATTTATTGAGTAATGAAGATGTTATTACATTAAAAGTTGCTGGAAAATCAATTATACAAATTAAAGTCCCAAAAGCTTCATTTGAAAGAAGACCTATTTATCTAAATGGAAATAAAACGAATACCTACATAAGAACAGATGATGGCGATCGAAAAGCAGATGATAATCAATTTAAATACCTAATTGTCGATTCTCAGAACGATATAGATACTGAGCTACTAAATAATTATACCCTGGACGATTTAAACACAAAAACAATTCAAGAATATAGAGAATTACTTTATAAAAATACTCAGGAGCAAAAATACTTAGATTATTCAGATGAAGAGTTACTTATAAATTTGGGTGTCCTGAAAAAGGATAGAATGAACAGCGATAATGTATATAAATTAACAACTGGCGGACTATTATTTTTCGGAAAATATCATTCAATTACAGACAGGTTTAAAAAGTTTCAATTGGATTATTTTAAGAAAAAAAGTTCATTAGATAGCGATTGGTTAGATAGAGTTTCCACAGGTGATATGAACTATCCAGAGATGAATATTTTCTCTTTTTACACTATTGTCATTGAAAAATTCGCTCTCGCAATTCCTGATACTTTTAGACAATCACAAGATATGACTCGCGGTTCCTATAAATCAGATCTATTATTATCACTAAAAGAAGCTTTGGTAAATGTCTTAATGCATGCGTATTATGATTCAGATCATGTCATTAAGATTGCAGATTACGATGATTATATTGAGTTCTACAATCCAGGAGAAATGAAAGTGTCTAAAGAAGAATTTATTCATGGAAGTTATTCAGTCACTAGAAATCCGATTATTTCAACTTTGTTTAGGAGAGTAGGAATTGCTGAGAAGGCAGGGTCTGGAGGACCTAGAATAATAGATGCAGCGACTAAAAATAGTTTAAAAGCACCTGATATTGATACCTATTTCGATGCGACCACTATCAAAATCTGGAAAATTAATATGAAAGATAGCCTAAAAGGTTATACTGATATTGAACAATTAATTATTTTATACTTGATGGATCACGGACAAGCAAAAATTAAAGATATTCAAAAAAATAGTGGGTACTCTGACTATAAAATTAGAAAAACCGTTACCAGCTTAGTCCAACAAGGTACTTTGTTAAACAAAGGAAATGGGAAATCAACGATTTATATGCTTAACTCAACAGAAGAACTTGGTATAATTGCGAACAAGAGGATTTTAAAACGCATTGAAACTGAATTGACTCGAAAGTAAAGATGAGACTATAGCACAAAAAGGAAACCCTCATATGCTAGAGGATTTCCTTTCTTTTAGTACATATTCCCAACCACTTTTACTCGTAAGCGGGTTGCATTTTCTGGATGATAGGCAAGTGGTGTTTCTTCCACCTCGACTAACTCGATTGTGCCAGGGACTGCACCCGCAAGTTCAGCTTGTTGGACGGCTTTTTCTTGGGCATCAGTCAACGCCGCATCCCGTTGGATTTTTGAATAGACATAAATTTGTTCGTATTGTCCGCTAATCTGAGCGATAGAGGCACCGATGGCATTCGCCACTGCTCCGTTTTCGTTGCGAATTAGCGCTTTAACGCCTGTCAATTCTTCGGGGATGATAATACTCCCACCACCAACTAAAACGACCGTCACGTCTGCGGAACTGGTCTTCATGCGATCAATCGCTTCACTGACCAATTCGCCAATTTTTTGGTACACTTTTTCCGCAAACGCTTGGTCTAAATGAGCCACTTTGCTAGGATCACCGACTTGGGCATGGCCTAAGCGAACCGCAATATCAGTGGTCGTTAATTGTGTGCCGCCAAAAACAAGGGCCTCTTGTGTAATACGGTAGCCGACACTATCGGGGCCAACTGTCACAGAACCATCTGGTTGTTCACGCACTAGACTGCCGCCGCCGACACCAATTGACACGATATCTGGCATTCTAAAATTAGTCCGTACCCCGCCAACATCAACGGCCAGTGAAGATTCTCTTGGAAAGCCATCCACTAACACGCCAATGTCTGACGTTGTGCCACCAACATCTAAAACAACCGCATCTTTCAAGCCGGCTAAGTAAGAAGCCCCACGAATACTATTTGTTGGGCCACAAGCAATGGTTAAAATAGGAAACTGTTTGGCATACGTTAACGACATTAACGTACCATCATTTTGACATAAGTACACTTGGGCGTGATGAATTTTTTCTTGTTCTAAGGCTTGTTCAAAGCCTTCGCTGGTCACTTTAATTACTTTGTGCAACGCAGCATTTAAAATTGTCGCATTTTCCCGTTCAATTAAACCGACAGACCCAATCATTGAGGAGCAAGATACAGGAACATCTGCCCCTAACACTTCCTTCGCAAGCGCTTGAACAAACAATTCTTGGTCATTTTTTAAAGAAGAAAAAACGCCAATTACTGCGATTGCCTCTACTTCTCCTCGCCAAGAGGCCAAAATCCCACGTAATTCTTCTTCGTCCAGTGCAGTCAATGGTTGTCCATCATATTCGTAGCCGCCATGTGCTAAAGCATACGTTTCTGAAAGAGTGGCCACTAAATCCTTGGGCCAAGCTGTGTAAGGCAAGACCGAAGCGGTTGCTGGATAGCCCAAACGAAGGACCCCAACTTTTGCTAATTTTTTTCGCTCAACAATGGCATTCGTACATTGGGTCGTGCCCAACATTGCATGTGTGACTTTGGTTGGGTCCACTGCTGATTCTGCCAAGACTTTATTTAAGGCACCGGCAATCCCTGTTTGAATATCATCGGTTGTTGGAACTTTCACTGAATGAATCAAGTTTAATTGATGATCTAAAATAACAGCATCTGTATTTGTGCCGCCGACATCGATACCGATTTTATACATTTATTTGTCCTCCTTCGCTACTAAGTTTTCTAGTGGTTGATAATCCATTTCGTAGCCGAAATACCGAGGACCCACTGTTTCGATACCTTTTTTCGTTCGCCAAGCGGCATTCGCTTTCAAGCCCATTACTTGGACACGTTTGCCGTATTTCAAGCTTTCTGTTGTCACAGGCGTTAAAGTTTCTAAATCTACCATACAAATCAAATCAGGCGTCATCGCAATCACCTGACCATCTTTCTCGGCAATTAAATTTTCATTTTGAAAATGGACGACTGCTTCTGAACCAGCATCACTGTTTAAGCCACTCAATTTGACACGTCCCAAATTGAAGCCACCTTTTACTTCTCGTTCCACATCTAGAATTTTTCCTTGGAACAATTCAAAGCCATCCGTAACTTCTACTAATGCTTGGCGTTTTTCTTGTTCATCTGCATAGGTACCTCGAATCACTTTGCCAATTTCTTCTGATAATGTCACGATGTTGTGAATACCATAGTCTTGTAATTGTTTGCCTGTCGCGGGATAAATACTCACTAAAGCACTGGCGCCCATTTCAACTGTTTGAACACGAGCAAGACGTTCTGTCCAAGTATTATCAATCGTTTCCATAATGCCAATATTTCCTTTTTCATCGGTAATTGCCATAGGGGTCGCTGACATCCCATTCAAATGGAACGTTACCATAGGCAATTCTGGAAAGGCCCGACCCATACCATCACAATCCACCAAGGGAATGCCTAGCTTCGCTGCAACAACAATTGGAATCATTGAATTGACGCCCCCAGCTTCCATTGGAAAGGTTCCCGCAATCGTTTCTTGGTCTAAATATTTTCCTAACTTCTCAAAGACACGGACGAATTCGTCGCCTTTGGGAAATTTTTCAATTGCGACAGATGGGGCACCCATCATTGCGGCGGGTAGGAAAAAATCCTCCGCAGCTATCTCTTCTGGAGAAACCAGTTTGACAGGTCCGTTTTCTTCGATGGCGGACAAAGCCATCATTTTACCAATGTAGGGATCACCGCCACCTCCTGTCCCTAAAAACGCTGCTCCTGTAGCTATATTCTCAATTGCTTCTGCATCTAAATAACGCATTCTCCGACACTCCTCTTCTTCATTCCATTTCTAATGATTCGGTGTTCGTCTGTTGACGTTTTGCACCGAAATAATAAATAACAAACGATAAAACAATGCCAATTAGCGGTTGGTTAGGCAATTGAGGGGCATTGGGAAAGAAACTCATAATCACCGGAATGCCCCCCACTGCAGCACCAATTAGCCATGAAAAAACACCTAATTTATTCACGCCAGGCGTTGGCTGCCATTTGGTTCGATCGCCTTTGTTAATCAACCAATAGGCAGCAATCATTACACCAGCCACTGGTGGAACCATCGCAGAAAGGACAGACATAATCGGCGTAAAGTAATTTAAGATCCCCACAACTGCTAATAAGGTTCCAATGGCGCCGGCCGCACCGACAGCGACTTTTTCTTTTTCTTTTGGAATATCAAAGACATTAATCAAGGCCAATCCGCCAGAAAAAGCATTCACGGCATTCGTGGTCCAAGTTGCTAAAATTAGCGCAATAATTCCTAAAACTGGAAAACCGAGATTCATAAAAACTTCCGTGATATCTGCGGTGTTCGATGCAATGGTCAAGACCGCACCAACGCCAATCATCAACAAGCCTGTCGGTAAAATCCCTAATGTGGCCGCTTTAACCACATCTTTACGAGAAGAAACATATTGAGAGTAATCTCCAGCAATTACTGCGCCTAATGCAAAAGAACCGACAGTCATTGAAAGACCTGACATAAAGCTTCCTGCTGTTTGAGGTGTATATTGACTAACAGCTTCCCAACCGTTGTTTCTTAACGAAGCCACCAAGCCATAAAGACAAACCAGAACTAACACAGGAACCGCAAAATAATTCAGAATTTTCAATATTTTTATGCCATAAAGAGCCGAAATAAGCATGATAACTCCCCAGATTAAGGAAGAAAGCGACACAGGTAAATCAATGCCGTAAATTTTTAAAAAGTTCGTGAAGGCGCCGCCGCTGACATTGGCTTGCAAACCAAACCAACCTAAGCAAGCAATCGCTAGAATAATGGAAATAATCTTTTGCGAACCTTGAATGCCAAACACTTGAGAAGCGACTTTGACAGAAGGTTCTTGTAAGTCGGAACTTTGAATTCCTTGTAAAATCATTAAAATAACAATAATACCGTAACCAATAAATCCTGTTAACAAAGCTTCCCATAAAGGCATGCCTGCAACTAACGTTCCTCCAATAATTAATCCTGGCACGCTAATCATTGCGCCCGCCCAAACAAATGCTAAGCTAAGCCACGATTGTTGTTGCTCGTTTTTTAATTTCATTCTCATTCCTCCTTAATTATTTTTTCAATTATAACGAAAAATCAGTCATAGGTCTTTTTCAAATTGAAAAAAATATCGAGGAAGTTTTGGCTTAAAATAAAAAAGCAGACAATCGGCTACTGCCGATTGTCTGCTTTTTTCATTCATTCGTGACCAAGCGATATAAGATCATCGCCAAATAGACTTCATAGGCTTCGGCGGCGTTGGTCATATCATAGCCGAGCGCTTCATTAATTTTACTGATACGATATTTGACCGTATTTTTATGAACAAATAGGCGTTCGCCGCATTCTTTAAAATCACTACTTGCATCTAGTAAAAACGTCCCTAATGTCATTAACTGCTCTGATTCTTTTAAGAGAGGTTGGATAACTGCTAAGCGTTGTTGGATGGCTTCTTCTCCTGCTTGGAGACACGTCATCATTTGTTGAACTGTACGAATTTCTGCGATTGATAACACTTTTCTTTGTGGATAGACACGCTTTAAAAACGGCGCGACTTGATTAGCGGTTTGGTAGCTGACACGCACTTCAGTCGTGTTACGAACTTTCGGACAAAGGATGATTTCACCTAAATAGTCCTGATAGTCTGTGGCTTGCAAGTATTCTTTACTAATCGTGGCTTCAGGCTGTTTGTGTAAATAATTACCTAAGAGAACAATCAGGTAATTTTCTGTTTGCTGGACAATCGTTGTTTGGTAATAGTAACGTAGGAAATCTTTCAAATCTTGCTGAATAGCGTGGATTTCTTGTCCTTGTTGCCAAATAGGCAAAAGCCACATCGTTTCGACAGAAGAAATATCAATCATTAATTTTTTGGCTAATTGGTACATCTTATCACTTTCATCGTTAATGATTGCTTGGACTAAGGCATACTCACTGACTTCGTCATAGTTTTTCCCCCATAAATTCAGAGCCATCTGAACGACTTCCACCGCTTGATTCATCTCAAAAGAGGTTAACTGCTCTTCTTCTCGAATGAAGTAAAGCTTCAATGTTTGTCCATCTTTCTGAGGAAGTTTTTGCGAGGTAATGAAGTAGGTCGTTTCTCCCAGCGCTACTTTCTCTTGTGATTGATAAAGTAACTTGGTTAAGGGCAATTTCGTGCTTCGCGGCCAATTGATGGTGCTGATGATTTCATTGGTATAGGTGGTTAACGCAATATTGACTTTTAAAAAATCGGATAGGATTTTCAAGGTCATTTCCACACTGCGGTTTTGTTCAGGCAAAAGGGAAACTTTTTCCAAGAGGTCCGTTGCAAAAGAAGCCATTTTATTTTTATTGACTAACAATTTCATGACTTCATAAATGACTTCGTTGTAGCGTAATGTGGGATCATTTTTAGGCATTTGGATTAAAATAAAACCTAAAGAATCCGCTAATTGAATCACTTCCTCTGCAACTTTCGGTACGATAATCCCAACGTAGTACAAGATTAGGCCTACTTCGCCTAATTCATGGAGATGCCGAATCGTTTCACATTGCTTCACCACATCATGACGAATGGCACAAAATGAACCAATCAAAATTTCGCCAGCATGGTATTCATTTGTTTTGTGAAGTTTTTCCGAAAACAAAGACATATCAGAGACTTCTAAAAAAGAAAGAGAAGCAACAGATGTGTCCAATTGGTTTTTACCAGAAAGTACCGTTGCTTCTCGCAAAGACGGTAATTTTAATAAATCATTCACACGGACACTCATATTTACTCCTCCTTTTGGCTGGTTTATTTTTTCTTACGAATCATATCGCCGACTGCAACAGGTTGCGTCACTTCCATTGTTAATAACATCATGGGATTAGGTGCCCGATCGATCGCTTCACCGTCTTCATTATACATCTCTTTGACGGTTTGGTGGAAATGGGTAAACCCGGGACCATAAAATTCAATTTCATCGCCGACACTGAAAAGGTTCCGTTGACGAATCGTTGCGACTTGCGTCTTTTCGTTGTACGCAATCACTTCACCAACAAATTTATATTGTGGAATTTTACGACGTTTGCCGAATAATTGTTCATTTTCACTTGGTGTATTGTAATAAAAACCAGTTGCTAATTCACGTTGTGCTACTTTCCATAATTCATCAATCCACTCTTGTTGGCAGACATAGTTTTCAGGATCTTCCATGTAAGAATCGACGGCTTTTTTATACACATTAGCGACTGTCGAAACATAGTGAATGGATTTCATGCGGCCTTCAATTTTAAAACTATCGACACCATTTTCAATTAATTCTGGAATATGTTCAATCATAGACATATCTACGGCGCTCATTGAAAACTCTTCTTCAACTTCCCCTTCGCTGGTTTTGCTCCGACGTTCTGTCCCAAAAGGCATATCAAATAACTCGTATTTCCAACGACAAGATTGAGAGCAACCGCCACGATTGGCATCCCGCATCGACATATGGTTGGATAAAGTACAACGTCCTGAATATGAAATACACATTGCTCCATGAATAAAGGCTTCAATTTCAATGTCCGTATTTTCACGAATCGCTGCAACTTCCTCCATTGAAACTTCGCGCGCTAATACCACACGTTCTAAGCCTTCATTTTTCCAAAATTCTAATGTTTCATAGTTGGTTGCTGAAGCTTGTGTCGATAAATGGATAGGTAAACCTGGTGCTTCTGTCGCACAAATTTCGATTAAAGCTGGATCGGAAACAATCACAGCTGAAATTCCGATGTCTCGCAATTCTCTGAAAAACGCTCCTGCCCCTTCCTGGTTTCCTTCATGAGTGACCATATTGGCAGCGACATAAACTTTCGCATTATGTTCGCGGGCAAAGGCTACGCCTTCCGCCATTTCTTCTGGCGTGAAATTTCCTGCGCGGCTACGCAGACCGTAGGCATTCCCTCCGATATAAACGGCATCGGCACCGTAACGAATTGCGACTTTTAGTTTTTCTAGCGTCCCGGCTGGAGCCAACACCTCGGGACGCTTCAATGTTCGTTCTGTCATTACTTTCATGTTCTTCTTCCCCTTAAATGAATCAATTTATTTTATTGCATCGGCACTTAAATCAAAGAAACCATTGTCTAAGCCACGACCTGTTGGATGTAATTTTTCAATTTCAGCTGTTGCATGAGCTGCTTGATCTTCTGACCAAGTTCCCGCTTCAAGTGCTGCTTTCGCTTCAGCAAATAAGCGAGCAATCGCGACAAAATTTTCACCTGGCGTGTAAAGGCCATCGAGCTTCCATGTACGATAGTGATGGTCATACAAGTTTGTTAACTCATTCATCAAGTTCACATCGTTATTGGCAAAAATATGCGTACCATGACTATCTTCATAAATGGAATAGTGGGTTTCTGGTTTTTTGGGTTCAGAAATAAACAGCCCTTCGTCTTTCGTAACCCCTTTGTCGTTCTTTGTGTAATTGTAGTAATTTTGAATTAATGGGCGTTTCGATTGATGAATACACGTCGCCCCATAGACAAGAATTTCAGCTGGAACTGCTAAGTTTTCTTCCATTGCGACCATTTCTTCAAAAGGTACTTCCCGAGCTAGGACAGCTCCGATGGCTCCTCGTTTACTCCAAAAATTGATTTGACGTGAGCTCGTTACTAAGGTTTCGCCATCATAAACGTAAGGAATTTCTAATCCATCTCGTTGCATAATAAACACAATACCTGGATCACCCAAAGTAATTTTATCGACGTTGATTTCTTTTAAAAATGTCAGATACTCTGGGACTAATTTCATTTTTTCAGGGTGCATAATGCCATTTACTGCAACTAGCACTTGTTTGCCCATTTCATGTGCACGTTTCACAATCTCGCGTTGTTCATCTCGTGTAAAAGATACGGGCAAACGCAACCCGAATGTTTCTTCTCCAATATATAATGTATCCACACCTGTTGCGAGTAATTCTACAGCCTGCTCAACAGATTCTGCAGTTGCAATCAGTTCAATCATAAATATAGCCTCCTTCTTTATGACCGTTTAATAGTATCATACGTTCACAAACTTTAAAAGAGCCCATCTGTATTAAACGTACATTTTTCACAATGTTTCCGAAAAAATTTTGGTAGAAAAGCGCCAACCGCTTACCTACCAAATGCTCTTTTTTTAATTACTGGTCATCTGTTCTTTGGTCACTCGTTCAAGTGGTATTTTCGTTCATAAAACGTTACTACAACGGTGAATAGCCACGCTGCCGCTAAGCCTAACAAGCTGCCTAAAACAATCCCCAAAAAGCGGAATTGAATCAACGTTATCACGTACTGCTGACGAACGAGCAATGAAAGCATCAGAGCCATAGGCGTTGTGAAAAATTGCGCCAATCCATAATTACGACGAATAAAATACTCAACGGTCACAAATAAGATTGTAATCACGACAATCGATTCAAAAGTTGTCAAAGCTAAATTAAGCAGAAAAGCGGAAATAACCAAACCAATCGTTGTGCCAAAAATTCGCTGAATATTTCGCTGCTTAATCGCACGTAAATTGTCTCCTTGTAAAATGGATGCACAGGAAACGACTAACCAATACGGATTCTGTAAATGTAAACTTTCGCTGATATATACAGCAAAAAATAAGACAAAGCTATAATATATGCTATCTAATGGCGCTTCTGGATGCCGATAAATTCGTTCCCGTAATGATCGCTTAGCTAGCGGGGCACTGATTTCCTTCTCTGTAAAATGCAACACTAGTGCAAACAAAATAGAAAAGCCAATGCCTAATAACATACAGCCACTCATGAACGGAATTTTTGCTAACAGAATGCTCGTACTGGCACCCATCGCTGTCACCATCACACCAAAGAAGGCCCCTGGTTTTGAAATATCGTAGACTTCAAAGAAAAAGCGGCCACCAAAACCGACCAGTGCAACAACAATGGGAATGAGCCATGCAATATGGGTCGATAACATGCCTAACAAATTTCCTAAAAAAAGGTAACTACCGACCACAGATAAACGAGTCATTAACTGTTTTAATGGTAACGGCTGATAATATAAAAAAGTAAAAATACCTAACGAGCCAAAGCTTGAAATCAATAATTGATGATTGATATAGCCCAAAAAAAGAATGCTGAACATAACCAAGCCAGCAAACACTAGTCGAAAAGGATTATCCTTTGGACGTTGATAATGTAGTAATTCTCGAAAAAAAGATTGTTCCATTCCATCACCCCTCCTTATTAACGTAGCACAGAAAAATCAATCTGGCAATTCTCAAAAAGAAATCGCCACTGGAAAATAGAAAAAGGAGCGTGGGACAAAAATCACTTTGGATTTTTGCTCCACGCTCAAAAACTGATACACGGTGAGAACAGAAGCAACCCCTTCGGCTTATTTCTCGGAGTTAAACACTTCTGTCCCGACCTCCTTTGCACCTCATCTATACAGTTTGTAATTCTTTCGCTTCTGTTTTTGGTGCTTTTGGTGCCCGCACATTTAACGTGATTTTGCCTTTGCTAGCGCCTAAAGTTACTTTATCCCCTAACTGAATTTGACCAGAAAGAAGGGCTTCACTTAAACGATCTTCCACTTCTTTTTGCAAGGCCCGACGAATTGGACGTGCGCCATATTCTGGATCAAACCCGACTTTACCAATAACTTCAATTGCAGCTGGTGTGATTTTCACTTTAACCTCTTGTTCGGCCATCCGTTTCACGACAGATTGACTCATAATTTTTACGATTTCATGAATTTCCTCTTGTTTCAAGGAATGGAATACAACCGTTTCATCAATTCGGTTTAAGAATTCTGGACGGAAGGCTTTTTTCAATTCTTCCATGATTCGTTTTTGCATTAATTCATGATTTTTAGAAATGTCTTTCACATTGAAGCCGACATGTTTTTCTTCACGAATCGCTGTTGCTCCTAAGTTGGAGGTCATGATTAAAATCGTGTTACGGAAATCGACTTTTCGTCCTTTGGCATCCGTTAAATGGCCATCATCTAAGACTTGTAATAAAATATTAAAGACATCTGGATGGGCTTTTTCTACTTCATCTAGCAAAATAACGGAATAAGGACGTTGACGAATTTTTTCAGTTAGTTGGCCGCCTTCTTCGTAGCCGACATAACCTGGAGGAGAACCGATTAAACGGCTAGTACTGTATTTTTCCATAAACTCAGACATGTCCACGCGAATCAAAGCTTCTTCGCTGCCAAACATCGCTTCGGCTAAGGCTTTGGCAAGTTCTGTTTTCCCAACCCCTGTTGGTCCTAAGAACATGAAGGAACCAATCGGTCTTGCTGGGTCTTTCAAGCCACTACGCGCACGACGGATAGCGCGTGAAACAGCTTCAACTGCTTCATTTTGGCCAACGACCCGTTGATGTAAAATGGTTTCTAATTCCATCAATCGTTCGCTTTCTTTCTTCTCTAGCTGCTGCAAAGGAACGCCTGTCCATTGTGAAACGACTCCAGCCACGTCTTCTTCTGTTACTTGCGTACTGTAACCAGACAGACTTTTTTCTTTCACTGCAATCAATTCTTCTAGTTTTTCCATCACTTGTTTTTCTTTTTGACGAATCCGAGCGGCACTTTCAAATGATTGGTTTTGAATGGCCTCTTCTTTTTCCGTAATTAATTGAGAAATTTCGGTACGCAATTCATTAATTTCTGAAGGTTGATCTGCCTTATCTAAACGAACTTTTGCTGCAGATTCGTCCATTAAATCAATTGCTTTATCTGGTAATTGGCGGTCATTTAAATAGCGAATCGATAATTGAACCGCTGCATGTAGAGCTTCATCTGTAATTTCTACGCCATGATGTTTTTCATAGCGTGAACGCAAGCCTTTTAGAATTTCTTCTGCTTCTTCTGGGGTTGGTTCTGCTACTTGAATACGGGCAAAACGACGTTCCAAAGCGGCATCTTTTTCAATATATTTTTGGTATTCATCCAGAGTTGTCGCACCAATTGTTTGCAACTCGCCACGTGCTAAAGCAGGTTTTAAAATATTTGAAGCATCAATCGCCCCTTCTGCACCGCCAGCACCGATCAAGGTATGCAATTCGTCGATAAATAAAATGACTTGTCCATCTTGATAGATTTCATCGACAACTTTTTTCAAGCGATCTTCGAACTCACCTCGATATTTGGTTCCAGCAACCAAGGCACCCATGTCTAGCATCATTAAACGTTTGCCTTGCATATCTTCAGGGACTTCTCGGTTGACAATTTTCTGGGCTAACCCTTCTGCTATCGCTGTTTTCCCAACACCTGGTTCACCGACTAAGACAGGATTGTTTTTGGTACGGCGACTCAAAATTTGAATCAAACGACGAACTTCGGTCCCGCGACCAACTACTGGATCCAAGCTTTGTTCTCGTGCTAATTTGGTTAAATCCCTCGCTAAAGAATCCAATGTTGGCGTCCCTTGTGGCGTATTTTTATTTTGACCATTCCGACGACGTTGTGCGCCATTGGGTTCGGAAACGCCCATTTTTTTCAATAATAATTGACGCATTTTGGATAAGCTTAATCCCAAATTCACTAAAATTCTAGACGCTAAAATTTCTTCGTCTCTTAACAAGCCTAATAATAAATGCTCGGTACCAATCTTTTGAGCCCCTAAGCGCTTCGCTTCATCTCCCGCATAGGCAAAGATTTGTTTGGCTCTTGGTGAATAAGGTAAGTATAAGTTGTTATTCCCCATTGGACTTTGCATGGTGCCATAGCCACTTAAATGCTCAATTTCTTCACGGATGTCTTCTGTGTCAGTATTCAATTGTCGTAATGTTTTTCCGGCAATCCCATTTGGTTCTAAAACGAGTGCTAATAATAAATGTTCAGAACCGACGGATTGGTGACGAAAATACTTCGCTTCTTCTTGGGCAATCGCCAGTACGGCTTTCGCACTTTCTGTAAATAGTTCATCCATAGTTATTCCTCCTCATAGCTCAAACGCTCTAAAAATGAACGCATTATTTGAGCTCTTAGAAAATCTTCGTGATTCCCCAGACCATTCAATGTGCTTTTACTTAAAGCAGCTAGCATTAAATTGCCTTCCTTTTTCGTAATCACTTCTTCTTCATACAATGTTTGAATAAATGTTAGCGCATCTTTTTCTGTTAAGGTTGCGCCAATCAATTGATCCATTTGTTTTAGTAATTGATCGTTATCTGAAATTTGTACTTTGACAATGCGAATATAGCCGCCTCCACCACGTTTACTTTCAACTGCGTAGCCTCGTTGGATGGTAAAACGTGTATTAATTACATAGTTAATTTGTGAAGGAACGCAATTAAATAAATTAGCCATTTCCGCCCGACGGATTTCAATTTTATTACTTTCTTCTAAAATCTTTTTTAAATAAGCCTCGATTAAATCTGACGTATTTTGATTACTCATAGTCTTCCATCCTTCTTCTCTCTTGACTAATATTGACCATTATTATATCGAACTTTGCCTATTAAATAAAGAGGAACGCTTTGACTTTAATAAAAAAATGCAAAACAGGAGGAGCAACCTCAGTCAAACTGACTTAAGTTCCCCTCCTAAAGTTGAAAATATGTTATTGAATTACAGGCAGACAATGGCTCCGCCTTAATGTCTCACAAAAACGATTCTTCGCCGTAGGCTTGATCCAAGGCTTGTTGAATATCTTCGATAATAGATGTTGGCTCTTCCAAACCAACGTACATGCGAATGTGCGCTGGCGACAAGCCTCTTTTCTGAACAGCCGCCAAGTTATTGCCTTTGAATACAGGCAAGGCCAAACTTTCAAAACCACCCCAACTGACCCCAATTGTGACCAACGTCAATGCATTCACAAATGTTTTCAAACGTTCAAAATCGGTATCTTTTAAATCAATCGCAAACAATGAGCCATAACCTGTTAAATATTTTTCTGCTAACGCTTGTTGTTGTTGATTTCCTACAAAAGGATGATATAAGCGACTGATTCGCGGATCCTTTTGCAAAGCCGACAGCACCGTTTGGATGGCTTGAGACTGATGCGCCAACCGAACGGGCATGGTACGAATACCTCGTAACGCTAACCAAGAATTGAAGGGACTATTGACTGCGCCTAATGCTTGATGACCATGTTCAAAAATTTGATCTACAAGCGCTGCTTTGCCAATGACAGCCCCTGCTACAATATCCGAATGACCACCAATATATTTGGAACAAGAATGAATCACCAGGTCCACATTATGGCATAAAGGATGCTGAAATAACGGTGACGCCCACGTATTATCAATGACAGTGTATGCGCCGATTTTTTGTGCTAACGCAGTTATTTTTTCTAAATCTAGCAGTTCAAACTTTTGTGAGGACGGACTTTCAAAGTAAATGACTTTGGTGTTTTCCTGAACAAATTGAAAAAGTTCTTCTGTTTCTGCAACGTCTACTCGGGTCAAGGATACGCCAAATTTCTCTAAATATTGCACAAACGAAACAGATTCTCCATAAATTGTATTGACCATTAAAACATGATCACCTTGTTGGAGCAACGTAAACAGCGTTGCCGAAATAGCGCCCATTCCTGAGGCAAAAACTTTACATTTTTCTCCACGTTCCAAACGAGCAATTTTTTTCTCTAAAATTTCTGTTGTGGGGTTGGTGCCACGTGTGTAAACATAATTATTTTTTTCATCTATACTCGCTGCCATAAATTCTTCGTAAGTTGGAAAATAAAAGGAAGAGGTTTGAACCAACTCGGGCACCATCGGATGATACATTTTTTCCATTCCTTTTTCCACTTCACAGCAAATATTTTCATCATTCTCAACATGCATTTCCTTCACTCCTCTTTCTCTACAATGTTTCTGGTACTTCATGGGCTTCTTCTTTTTGATATTGTCGATCTAAGGCTTTTACAAATGGATAATAAATAACGACACTAGCGGCAACAGCTAAAACTTGCGTCACTGCACCTTGCCATTTTCCCACTAAAAAGCCCGAAAACAGAAAGGGCGTAGCCCATGGTGCTTGAATGTTTGTAAACATTGGCATGAACCCAATTTTCATTGACAGAAAGGCAATCAAGACCGATACAATCGGCGCGACCGCAATCGGAATCAATAATAAAGGGTTAAAAATAACTGGGAGTCCAAAAATCAAGGGTTCATTAATGTTGAAAAATGCTGGAACAAACGAAATTTTCGACATGGCTTTCATTCTAGATGAATGTCCGACGATGGCCATTGCAATAGCCAAGCCAATCGTGCAACCAGCGCCTCCAATTGTGGCAAATTGATCGAGCATTTGGACCGTGCCAAAGTTGCCACTTTGAGCAGTTAATTGTCCTAATTCCGCTAAGCTTTGGTTTTTGTCTGCATTCGCATATAAAATAGGATATAGCATGGAATTGATGACAGTTGGATGAATCCCAAACCACCAGAACAGTCCATTTAAGCCAGCCACAATAATAATTGCAAAAGGGGTTCCGATTAAACCTTGCAGTGGCGCTTGAATCACCGCATAAATTAATTGCGGGAAGGAATTCGCAAACGAAAGCCCAATCCCATTAATCAATAAAGCCACCGCTACCACAAAAATCCCAGGAATCAATGCACTAAAAGCTTGGCTCACCATAGAAGGCACGCTTTCAGGCATTTTGATGACTAATTTTTTCTTAATACAGAAACGAGTCAATTCAACCGAAAGAATTGACATAATAATGGCCGTAATCACCCCTTGCGTTCCTAACCAATCAAACGATAAAACTTTCGTCACAACTTCGCCTGATTCAGTGGTCACCGTTTTCGGTAAAACGACTACGTAAGCGACAATTCCTAAAATTAATGAAGTTAAACGATCCATTTCGTAACTTTCCGCCAATTTATAGGACATCGTCCCGGCAAAAATAATTCCCATCATGTTGAAAGTTGCTCGATAAGCTGGTGAAATCATATCCGCCCAACCTGCACCGAAAATTCCAGCCATAAAATCGCCATACCCTGCTACTGGAAAATCTGTAATCAACATAAAAATCGATCCAATAATTGTTAACGGCATAATCGCAAAAAAACCATTTCTTAAGGCTTGAAAATAACGTAAACTTGTAATCCTTGAAACTTTAGGCACTACGGCTTGCTCCACCCAGTTTGTTAACTTATCCATTTCACTTCTCTCCTTAATCCTTTGTGATATCCTCATCATAAAGAAACCGCTTTCTGATGTAAATACGACTAACTGATTCTGTAACTATGTTTCATAATTCATACGCTTAAGGTATACTGAAAGCGAAACAAAGTACCACAGAGAGGTGAACCCATTGAATCTAATCGAATGTTTAGAACAAAAAGAACGCTATACATATAACGAAGGGCTAATTATTGATTTTATTTTATCTCATACTGAACGAGTCCTGCATATGTCGATTTATGAACTAGCAGAAGCCACCAACTCTTCAACCTCCACGATTGTTCGTTTGTGTAAAAAAACAGAAACTAGCGGTTTCAAAGAATTTAAAATCCGCTTGTCCCGCGACTTAGAAATTCACTACCAAGCAATCCGGAATGTTGATGCGAATATGCCTTTTTTAGCGCAAGATTCTGATTTACTAATTGCCAAGAAAATTGCGCAGTTAACGACTGAAACTGTTCAATCCACCCAACAGTTATTAACCGAGGCCATGTTAAATAAAAGCATTGATTTACTTTTAACCGCTGAAAATATTTTAGCAGTGGGTGTCAGTAACTCCTACATTCGCTTAACGGATTTTCAAACAAAGTTATTACGCATTCAGCTATTTATCCATTTAATTCCTTATCAAGCTGAACAATTTTATTTAGCCATCAATGCCACCAAAAATGACGTAGCCATCCTCGTCTCTTACAGTGGTAACACTGCAGAAATCGTTAATGAAGCACGGATTTTTGCAGAAGGAGGCACCCCGATTATTGCTATTACTTCAGACTTGAACAGCCAATTAGCTAAATATGCCACAGTGATTTTGCCCATTCCTAACGTTGAACATGCAGATTTCAAAGTCTCGACCTTTTCCTCTCAACTAGCCATCGAATATATTCTCAATGTCCTTTATTCCTGTATTTTTAGTCGCAATTTCGATAAGAATTACACATCACAAAAAAATACACCTACTTCGATACTTAAATTTTAAACAAAAAAAAACAGTACTGATCATCAGTACTGTTTTTCACAATCGGGAAGACAGGATTCGAACCTGCGACCCCTTGGTCCCAAACCAAGTGCTCTACCAAGCTGAGCTACTTCCCGGGCTATGAAGTTAAAGTAATAAAAAAAGACTATCGAATTAAAAAGAAACTCACGTGCACCTTTTTAAAACTTAGTCAATCACTCAACTATGCACCCAAAGGGAGTCGAACCCCTAACCTTTTGATTCGTAGTCAAACACTCTATCCAGTTGAGCTATGGGTGCTAAATATAAAACAATGCCGAGGACCGGAATCGAACCGGTACGGTGATCACTCACCGCAGGATTTTAAGTCCTGTGCGTCTGCCAGTTCCGCCACCCCGGCGTAATGAATTGGCTAAGCGGAAAACGGGGTTCGAACCCGCGACCCCCACCTTGGCAAGGTGGTGCTCTACCACTGAGCTATTTCCGCAAAATGGTGCCGGCTAAAGGACTTGAACCCTCGACCCTCTGATTA
>NZ_CP172899.1:2752500-2803983 GCF_050533535.1 Enterococcus sp. DIV2453a
GAGATGGGCCCCTAGTCCAAACAGTGCTCTACCTCCATCATTCTCAATTCCGAGGCTAGCCCTAAAGCTATTTCGGAGAGAACCAGCTATCTCCAAGTTCGTTTGGAATTTCTCCGCTACCCACACCTCATCCCCGCACTTTTCAACGTACGTGGGTTCGGTCCTCCAGTGCGTTTTACCGCACCTTCAACCTGGACATGGGTAGATCACATGGTTTCGGGTCTACGACTACATACTCATTCGCCCTATTCAGACTCGCTTTCGCTGCGGCTCCGTCTCTTCGACTTAACCTCGCATGCAATCGTAACTCGCCGGTTCATTCTACAAAAGGCACGCCATCACTCATTAACGAGCTTTGACTTGTTGTAGGCACACGGTTTCAGGATCTATTTCACTCCCCTTCCGGGGTGCTTTTCACCTTTCCCTCACGGTACTGGTTCACTATCGGTCACTAGGGAGTATTTAGCCTTGCGGGATGGTCCCCGCGGATTCCGACGGAATTTCTCGTGTTCCGCCGTACTCAGGATCCTCCTAGGTGTTGTTAGCATTTCGTCTACGGGGCTTTCACCCTCTTTAGCGGAATTTTCCAAATCCTTCAACTATACTAACAGACTACCATATTGGAGTCCTACAACCCCAACAAGCAAGCTTGTTGGTTTGGGCTCTTCCCGTTTCGCTCGCCGCTACTCAGGGAATCGAATTTTCTTTCTCTTCCTGCAGGTACTAAGATGTTTCAGTTCTCTGCGTCTACCTCTAATCAGCTATGTATTCACTGAAAAGTAATATCCTATAAAAGATATTGGGTTCCCCCATTCGGAAATCTCTGGATCATAGCTTACTTACAGCTCCCCAAAGCATATCGGTGTTAGTCCCGTCCTTCATCGGCTCCTAGTGCCAAGGCATCCACCGTGCGCCCTTATTCACTTAACCTTATCAACCTTACGGTTGGGTCTTGATCACTTCTTCTAGCGATAGAAGGTTAATCAATAAATAAGCAATTGAACTTATTAAAAAACTCATTCAACGCGGTGTTCTCGGTTTGTTTTGATTCTTTTTACTTCAATATCCAGTTTTCAATGAACGAATGTTTTGAGAGTAGACCTCTCAAAACTGAACAAAGTAAAGACGAAATGTGTATTTCCGTAATATTCCTTAGAAAGGAGGTGATCCAGCCGCACCTTCCGATACGGCTACCTTGTTACGACTTCACCCCAATCATCTATCCCACCTTAGGCGGCTGGCTCCAAAAAGGTTACCTCACCGACTTCGGGTGTTACAAACTCTCGTGGTGTGACGGGCGGTGTGTACAAGGCCCGGGAACGTATTCACCGCGGCGTGCTGATCCGCGATTACTAGCGATTCCGGCTTCATGCAGGCGAGTTGCAGCCTGCAATCCGAACTGAGAGAAGCTTTAAGAGATTTGCATGACCTCGCGGTCTAGCGACTCGTTGTACTTCCCATTGTAGCACGTGTGTAGCCCAGGTCATAAGGGGCATGATGATTTGACGTCATCCCCACCTTCCTCCGGTTTGTCACCGGCAGTCTCGCTAGAGTGCCCAACTAAATGATGGCAACTAACAATAAGGGTTGCGCTCGTTGCGGGACTTAACCCAACATCTCACGACACGAGCTGACGACAACCATGCACCACCTGTCACTTTGTCCCCGAAGGGAAAGCTCTATCTCTAGAGTGGTCAAAGGATGTCAAGACCTGGTAAGGTTCTTCGCGTTGCTTCGAATTAAACCACATGCTCCACCGCTTGTGCGGGCCCCCGTCAATTCCTTTGAGTTTCAACCTTGCGGTCGTACTCCCCAGGCGGAGTGCTTAATGCGTTTGCTGCAGCACTGAAGGGCGGAAACCCTCCAACACTTAGCACTCATCGTTTACGGCGTGGACTACCAGGGTATCTAATCCTGTTTGCTCCCCACGCTTTCGAGCCTCAGCGTCAGTTACAGACCAGAGAGCCGCCTTCGCCACTGGTGTTCCTCCATATATCTACGCATTTCACCGCTACACATGGAATTCCACTCTCCTCTTCTGCACTCAAGTCTCCCAGTTTCCAATGACCCTCCCCGGTTGAGCCGGGGGCTTTCACATCAGACTTAAGAAACCGCCTGCGCTCGCTTTACGCCCAATAAATCCGGACAACGCTTGCCACCTACGTATTACCGCGGCTGCTGGCACGTAGTTAGCCGTGGCTTTCTGGTTAGATACCGTCAGGGGACGTTCAGTTACTAACGTCCTTGTTCTTCTCTAACAACAGAGTTTTACGATCCGAAAACCTTCTTCACTCACGCGGCGTTGCTCGGTCAGACTTTCGTCCATTGCCGAAGATTCCCTACTGCTGCCTCCCGTAGGAGTCTGGGCCGTGTCTCAGTCCCAGTGTGGCCGATCACCCTCTCAGGTCGGCTATGCATCGTGGCCTTGGTGAGCCGTTACCTCACCAACTAGCTAATGCACCGCGGGTCCATCCATCAGCGACACCCGAAAGCGCCTTTCACTCTTATGCCATGCGGCATAAACTGTTATGCGGTATTAGCACCTGTTTCCAAGTGTTATCCCCCTCTGATGGGTAGGTTACCCACGTGTTACTCACCCGTCCGCCACTCCTCTTTCCAATTGAGTGCAAGCACTCGGGAGGAAAGAAGCGTTCGACTTGCATGTATTAGGCACGCCGCCAGCGTTCGTCCTGAGCCAGGATCAAACTCTCATAATAAAAGTTAGAACAATCTTGCGATTGTTAAGCTCAATTTGTTTGCTAGCATATTGCTTGCTTGTTAAAAATGTTTGTTGTCTTGAATTGAATCAAGACGCCCTACACATTTGGTTCGTCTATTCTTTGTTCAGTTTTCAAAGGTCTACGTTACCTCGCAGCAACTTTTATATCATAACAAACTTTCGTTTGAATGTCAAGAACTTTTTTAAAAAAGTTCTTTCAAGTTGTTTTGCTCGGTTGTTGTTGTCTGTTGTGACAACTTCTATATCTTATCATCTCGTTTGTTATTTGTCAACAACTTTTTTGTTGTTTTTTCAAACTTTTTTCGAGAGATTTGAAATCAAGAATTGTTATTTAATTATTGATTTCTGAATCGCTCAGCTGTGTGACTCGCCTTGCGACATGTAATAATATACCAAGATTTCAAGCATTGGTCAATCATTATTTTCACTTTTTTTAAACTTTTTTTCAATACCGATTATTATGATTGGTATAGGTATTTTCGTTCGCTTTTTACCCCCTTTCATCCTTTTTTGGCTATAGTTTATTAACTTTTAGCAAAATCTTCTAAATTTATCGTAATATATCAAGGATTTTGTCCTTTTTAGCAATTATTTGTTAAAATATGGAAAAGAGATTTTTTTATATATGGAGGAAATGAACGCTTATGAAAATTTTAGTTGCAGATGATGATAAAGAAATTGTAGAACTATTGAGTATTTATATTCATAATGAAGGATACGAAGTCGTGAAAGCTTATGATGGAAAAGAAGCATTATCCAAATTGCACACAACACCAGATATCGATTTATTAATCTTGGACATTATGATGCCAATCATGGATGGAATGGAAGTAGTGAAAGAACTTCGAAAAGAATCGCAAATTCCAATTATTATGTTAACAGCAAAAACAACCGATATGGATAAAATCAAAGGCTTAGTTGCTGGTGCAGACGATTATGTCACCAAGCCTTTTAATCCTTTAGAAGTAATGGCTCGGGTGAAGTCTATTTTACGTAGAAGCCAAATGCAATTAACCAAAGAAGAACCCGATGAATTAGAAGTCGGCCCATTAATGATTAATAAGGACTCTCACGAAGTCAAAACAATAGAAGGAAAAGAAATTCAATTAACCGCTCTTGAGTTTGGTATCCTCTATCTATTAGCTAGTCATCCAAATCGTGTGTTTAGTGCGGATGAAATTTTTGAGCGTGTGTGGCAACAAGAAAGTATTGTTTCTGCTAAAACCGTGATGGTTCACGTCAGTCATTTAAGAGATAAGATTGAAGAAGCAACTGGTGGAGAAAAAGTCATTCAAACAGTGTGGGGAGTTGGATATAAGATCGATGCTCGTTAAACCTAAAAAGATTGAAAAACAAAAACGAATTACCTTAACTTCTAAAGAAATCAGCGAGTTATTAGCAGAAGCAATTGTGACAATTGTTTTATTACTACTATTAAATGTCTCAATTATGTTCCTTTTAGGACAACTACTTAGTGAAAACTCGCCCTTAGCTGGTGTCATCTGGGCCACTAAGGATGCGGTCGCTAAAGAATTAAATACTGATTTGTTTTGGAGCTGGAATAAATTTGTCTTACCCATTTTCTTTTTAGTAGATGCAGCTGTTCTCTATTGGCGCTTAATTCGTCGCTACCATCAAATGCAATTGCGTCATATTATCAGTGAGTTACATTACATCGCTGATGGTAATTACAATCACCGCATTCCGTTTGAATTAAGTGGTGATTTAGCAAAAGTCGTGACGAGTATTAACGGTCTAGTGGATAGTACTGTCGCAGCCATTGAAGATGAACGGCGAATTGAAAAATCAAAAGATGAATTAATTACGAATGTCAGTCATGATATTCGAACACCGTTAACTTCTATTATTGGTTATCTGGGATTGATTGAAGATCGTCAATTTCATAGCCAAGAAGATTTACTGAAATATACGCATACCGCTTACGTCAAAGCGAAACAAATGAAATTATTAGTTGATGATCTTTTTGAATATACAAAAGTCCGTCAACCAAGTGTACCGATTCATACGACGACTTTTGATATGGCACAATTAATTGAACAGCTTGCTGCCGATTTTGAATTGGAAGCGAAAAAGATTAATATGCAAATCCAAGTAAAAGCCAATCCAGCTTCTTTAATGATGGAAGGCGATACGGAAAAACTAGTCCGAGTCTTTAACAACCTTCTTTCAAACGCTTTGAAATATGGCAAAGGTGGCCATCATATTGTGATGGAAGTAGACAAAGTCGGCACCGAAGCAATTATCGCTGTTCGCAATGATGGACCAGCTATTCCTAAACATTCTTTAGATCAGTTATTTGATCGCTTCTATCGTGTCGAAGAATCCCGATCACAAGAAACGGGTGGAACTGGTTTAGGTCTGGCTATTGCACAAAGTATTGTTGCTTTACATGGTGGATATATTTATGCGAAGTCTGATCAAAAGTGGACTTCCTTTATTATTCATCTACCCTTACAGCGTACCAACAAGAAATCAGAGAGTTAATTGACATCCCTGAACTTTTTCGGTATTCTATAGAAAAGAGAAAACTAAGAGAAAAAGTATTTATGGCACTGAATTCCAGAGAGTTTGCGGGGGTGCGAGCAAACATTCATCTATAAAGAAGTCCGTCTCTTCCAGGTGTCCAGCGAAATAAGTTGGAACGGTCTGCAGCCGTTATCTGCAAATCAAGGGCAGTAACATTACTGAACTTGGGTGGTACCGCGAGATTTCCAGTCATTTCGTCCCAAGAATATTTATT
Organism: Enterococcus sp. DIV2453a; assembly: GCF_050533535.1. NCBI lineage: Bacteria > Bacillati > Bacillota > Bacilli > Lactobacillales > Enterococcaceae > Enterococcus > Enterococcus sp. DIV2453a. The sequence continues at coordinate 2,758,002 of NZ_CP172899.1, forward strand.
TTTGGGGTGAGATGGCTTTTTTGTTGTTTTCTACAACAGTTATTATTGATTATGTACTAATTTTAAGGAGGAAAAAATATGTTAGATGTAAAAATGATGCGTCAAAATTTTGACGAAGTAAAAGCAAAGCTACAAACCCGTGGCGTGAAAGAAGAAATCTTAGTGGAATTTCTGCGTTTAGATGAAAGTCGCCGTGATTTATTAGTCAAAGTCGAAGAAATGAAAAAATACCGGAATGATGTGTCTGCTGAAATTGCTCAATTAAAACGGAACAAAGAAGATGCAACGGCTAAAATCGCGGAAATGAAAGAAGTCGGCGGCAATATTAAAGCATTAGATGCAGAAATTAACGCTATTGACGAAGAGCTACGTGGGATCACAACTACTTTACCGAACTTGCCAGATGATTCTGTGCCTGTTGGTGCTGGTGAAGAAGAAAATGTAGAAGTACGTCGTTGGAGTGAACCAAGAACTTTTGCTTTTGAACCAAAACCACACTGGGAAGTCGCTGAAAACTTAGGCATTCTAGATTTTGAACGTGGTGCCAAAGTAGCTGGTAGCCGTTTTGTTTATTACAAAGGCTTAGGTGCTCGCTTAGAACGTGCGTTATACAACTTCATGTTAGATTTACATGTTTATGAACATGGCTATACAGAAATGATTACGCCTTATATCGTTAATGACACCGCCATGTTCGGAACTGGCCAATTTCCTAAATTTAAAGAAGATGTCTTCCAATTACAAGATACGGATTTAACGTTAATCCCAACGGCGGAAGTTCCTTTAACTAATTACTACAACAATGAAATTTTAGATGGCAAGGATTTACCGATTTACTTTACGGCCTTGAGCCCTTCTTTCCGTTCTGAAGCTGGTAGCGCTGGTCGTGACACACGTGGGTTAATTCGTTTACACCAATTTAATAAAGTCGAAATGGTTAAATTTAGTGATGCAGAGCATTCTTATGAGGAATTAGAAAAAATGACGAATAATGCCGAAGAAATTCTGCAAAAACTGGGATTACCTTACCGTGTCATGGCTCTTTCAACAGGTGACATGGGCTTCTCAGCTGCGAAAACTTATGACTTGGAAGTTTGGATTCCTGCTCAAGAAACGTACCGTGAAATCAGTTCATGCTCAAACTGTGAAGATTTCCAAGCGCGCCGTGCGATGATTCGTTACCGTGATGAAAATGATAAAGTCCAATATGCGCATACACTCAACGGTTCTGGTTTAGCCGTAGGACGGACAGTCGCTGCTATTTTAGAAAACTACCAAAACGAAGATGGCTCTGTGACTGTACCAGAAGTCCTAGTTCCTTACATGGGTAACCTAACAGTTATTAAATAAAGGGAAGATGAAGGTCGTTGTCTGATATCAGATAACGGCTTTTATTCTATAGGAAAAGGAGCCTGTAACAAAAATCCAAAGTGATTTTTGTTACAGGCTTAAAAATTGATAAACGGCGGAAACAGAAGCAACTCCTTCATTCTACAGAAAAAGAGGCAGACGTCGAAATGACGTCTGCCTCTTTTAAATTTTAAAAAAATCAGCTTTTATTTTATTGAACAGAATAGTTTGGTGCTTCTTTTGTGATTTGAACGTCATGTGGATGTGATTCTTTCAATCCGTTACCACTCATTTGAACAAATTGTGCTTCTTCACGCAACGCTTTCAGGTCTGCTGCACCGACGTAACCCATCCCTGATTTCAAGCCACCGATTAATTGGAAGACAATATCAGAAACGCTTCCTTTGTAGGCGACACGTCCTTCGATTCCTTCTGGCACTAATTTGTTTGCTTCATTGACACTTCCTTGGAAGTAACGATCACTTGATCCTTTTTCCATTGCACCCAATGAGCCCATGCCACGGTAAGTTTTGAAACGACGGCCTTGATAAATTTCAAATTCGCCTGGAGATTCATCTGTACCTGCTAACATACTTCCTAGCATTACAGCATGGCCACCAGCAGCTAAGGCTTTCACGATATCACCAGAATATTTAATACCGCCATCAGCGATAATTGCTTTACCATATTCTCTAGCTACAGAAGCAGCATCATAAATCGCTGTTAATTGAGGAACACCAACACCAGCAACGACACGTGTTGTACAAATTGAACCAGGTCCAATACCAACTTTGACAACGTCAACGCCGACATCATACAATGCTTTGGTTGCTTCAGCAGTGGCAACATTACCAGCAATTAATGTTGCTTCAGGGAACGTTTCACGAATTTCTTTAATTTTGCGAATAACGCCGGCACTATGGCCATGTGCAGTATCGATAACAATCGCATCGGCACCTGCTTCTAATAATGCTTCCGCACGTTCGAACGTATCACTAGTGACACCGACTGCTGCCGCTACAAGTAAACGACCATGTTCGTCTTTGGCAGCATTTGGGAATTCAATCACTTTTTCAATGTCTTTAATTGTAATTAAGCCACTTAAGCGACCTGCTTCATCAACGATTGGTAATTTTTCGATTTTATGTTTTTGTAAGATTTTTTCTGCATCTTTTAAAGATGTGCCTACTGGCGCAGTGACTAAATGATCTTTTGTCATGACTTCTTCAATTTTGATTTGGTAGTCCGTTACAAAACGCATATCACGGTTTGTAATAATTCCGACTAATTTACGGTTTTCCATTGTTTCTACAATTGGCACACCGCTAATACGGTAACGACTCATTAATTCTTCTGCATCCGCTACTAAGTTTGTTGGTGTTAGAAAGAATGGATCAATGATAACGCCGCTTTCAGAACGTTTGACTTTACGTACTTCGTCTGCTTGTTGGGCGACAGTCATATTTTTATGTACGACACCTAGTCCACCTTGACGAGCCATCGCAATTGCCATATTACTATCTGTAACAGTATCCATACTGGCACTCATCAATGGAATATTTAACTTGATATTTTTAGCTAATTGTACACTCATGTCTACATCATTTGGTAAGACATGGCTTTCTGCAGGGATTAATAGCACATCATCAAATGTAAGACCTTTTTTCGCAAATTTTGTTTCCCAATTTGACATTTTTTTGTCCACTCCTCAACTTAATTTTATATATGAAAATAACAGATAATACTAAGGAAGTCAACTAGATTTGTTTAAATAATCAATGAGGAATAAAGGACAAAACGCCAAAATCGGTTTGTCCTTTATTCAACTCTTCCTAATTAAAGTCCTATTTTCATCGTTGTTCTTTTATCTTGTGTTTCTTTTTTTGTTGTAAAAATCGGCTAAATCCAAAACCGCCAACAGAAAGCAAGGTAATCATTGTCCCTATTTTTTGCACTTTTGTTCTTTGGTAACGGATGTCGACATGTCCTGTACCAGATAAAGAAAGAGCGGCTAAGCCTCCTTGATTGGTTAGGCTCATTTTTTTAGCGCCCGTTTGGTTTTTCATTTGAATCGTGGCTTGATAGCCTAAGTAATAAATAAAAGGAACGGTCACCTTCGCTGATTGATTCACCACTTGGTAGTCAAATGAAATTTTCCCATAAGGCATTCTAACGTTTGTAATGGTTACTTGTTCTTCCGAATAATCAAGTTGTCGTTTTTTCTGTTTCAATAATTCCTGATAATTGATTTCATCTGGCAAATATTCATGGCCCGCACCGATATAAAAAGGCGCTGGCTGCTCATACTCAGCTTTTGTTAACAGGCGGCCTTGTTGTGACTGAATACTTTGATATTGATAAATGCCTAAATTGCTGATGGCAAGGAAAACCAACAAAGCCACGGTCCAAGATTTACGGAAAACGCCCCATTCGTCTTGTGCAATGAAAAAAGCGAGCATTACAGAAAGAATCCCTAAAAACCGCCAAGGAAACTGAATCGTATTTAAAGGCGTGTGGTTCAGCCAGTGCCAAGGAAAAAGCTTGGTAACCATCAATAAGAGTACCAGCGTCAAACCAATAAACCGTTTGTCCTGAATTTTTTTGCTGGCAAGCGAAACCACTGCTACAACAAGCCCTACAAACAAAAGGGTTCCTAGATTCGCTGTTTTCGCGTGAAAAACACTGCTCTTTAAACTATTAAAGAAAAGAGAATCAATGGGATAACTTCTTTCGGAAATATAAGTGAGTGGATTGGACGTAACTTTAAACACTTGATTTTTCATTTGTTCAGCAACTGGTAAAAGATAAAAGGCCAGCCAAAGCAATGTCAGACCTGCAGCCTTCGCTAATGCCCACAGGACCTCCTTTTTAAAAAACTGCTGCCAATAAAACAGAATGTATAACCCAATCCAAATAGAAACCATTTCAATAGAAATAAAGTGAGCCAACCCAATCCCAGTCATCGCCAGCGTTAACAACGGCCAACATTTCGTGGTTCCCTTTCGTAATAAAAACAGGCTCGCTAAGACCAACGGAAAAAAGCTTAGCGCCAAAAATTCTCCTAACGCTTGGCGATTAAACAAGTCTTGCATGCGGTAAATAGATAAGCCATACAAAATGGCAAAGAGATAGCTTCTTTTTTTAGAGAGCGCCATTAATCGGCCTGCATAATAAGTAAGGCTAAATGTTGCCAAGTTTACCGCAAACACAAAAATCGCCATACTAGCGACAAAGGAAAGCCCCAGAACACGCAAAAGCGCAGGTAAATAAAGATACGCATCTGGATAAAACAAACTAGAGGCATAGCCATAGCCTCCCAAGAAAAAATAATTGATTTTAGGAAACCAGTCGTTGTTTTTAATTGCTAATGCGAGACCTTCCACCCGATTTTGATGAAAGCGGAAATCACTTGCTCGTAAAAAATTCTCTTGAAAATAGACAAAATAGAGAGAAAGTCCACTTAATAAGAGAAAACTAATAAAAATGAGTAGCCGCTCGTGTTGACGGCACCAAGACTTCACTTGTTGTCCCATAAGAGGCTCCTTTCTTTAGCAAACTTCTGAAAACAGAAGCCTAGGACACTAGTTTTTTCGACTAATCCCCCAGGCTTTAACTGTTAAAACGCTCTATTGAGAGAGCGACTTTGCTTGTTGCAGTTTCTGCGTCAGCCGAGCGCATTCACAATTGAGCGCGCGCCGTTTATTGACGTGTCATGAAACTACCTTGAATATTGTATTTTTTCTTGAAGAAATAGCGTGCTACAAAGGCTAACGCACCGATTACTAAAGCAATCATCGGATCTAAGATGGGATTGATCACTGGTGGCAGCATCGCTGAACCGGCGAAAACTGCAATCCACAAGAACATCCCACCAAATAGAATGGCGGTCGTTTTTAACCAACCAGGACGTTTGCTTTTGTCGCCACCTTGACGATCAAAACGGTAAACATATTTGTGCATTAGATAGAAAACATAACCCCCAGCCATCGCACCTAAGATATATGTGGTTAATCCGAGAGGCTGTGCGGTTCCTTTTGAAAATAGAGACATCGCCGCTAACATGATTGTTAATAAACCAAGTAATAGTAAGGTATTGTCGAGCCAAATCATCCAGCCCGCTGGTTCTTTGACTTCTGCTGGTTTATTTAAAATCGCTTCCGTCCGTTCTGAAACAGTGCCAAATAACTGACGGGCTGTTTTGCCTGTTTTTTGACCGGCTACTAATTCTGGTAAAATACCGTGTAGAGCCAATGCTAGCTCTTCTTCAGATAAATTAGCCGCTTTTAATGATTTTTTTAAGTCAAAAATGTATTGTTCATTTCTTTTAGTCAAATTCTGTTCTAATTGACGATTCTCAGCCACGATTGCTCGTAATGCTTCTGCTTCCATAGTTGTATCCTCCTCACCCTCATGTAGAGGGAACCTCTTTCTAAACGGCTGAATGGCCTTAAATATGTGGGCTTAGCCCAAAACAAATTGCTTGTTGGGCATGGGTCTTTTCTTAAACGTTAAAACGGAACAACATAACATCGCCATCTTGAACGACGTAGTCTTTTCCTTCTAAACGAACACGGCCCGCTTCTTTGGCAGCTTGCATATTGCCATATTTATCTAGGTCTTCATAAGAAACAGTTTCCGCACGAATGAAGCCTCGTTCAAAGTCACTGTGGATAATCCCAGCTGCTTGAGGTGCCTTGATTCCCTTACGGAACGTCCACGCACGAACTTCTTGTTCACCAGCTGTAAAGTAGGTAGCTAAGCCTAACAAATCGTACGCTGCACGAATCAATTGATCTAAGCCAGATTGTTCAATGCCCATTGCTTCTAAAAATTCAGCCTTGTCTTCTTCAGAATCCAATTCAGCAATTTCTTCTTCTGCTCGCGCACTAACCACGATTACTTCCGCATTTTCACTGGTTGCAAAATTACGAACTTGTTGTACATACTCGTTGTTGTCTGGATCCGCCACTTCATCTTCTGAAACATTTGCTACATAAAGGACCGGCTTTGTGGTTAATAAGAAAAGAGATTTAACAATTTTCTCTTCTTCTGGCGTAAATTCAATCGTACGAGCAGATAAACCTTCTTCTAAAACTGGTTTAATTTTGTCTAAAACAGCTAATTCTTCCACCGCTTCTTTATTTTTTGCTTTCGCCATTTTAGCCACGCGAGTATAGCGCTTATTGATTGAATCTAAATCTGCTAAAATTAGCTCTAAATTAATTGTATCAATGTCTGCTAAAGGATCAACGAAATCCGCATCTCGATTTTGTTCACGCATGATATTTTCGTCATCAAAACAACGAACCACGTGACAGATTGCATCTACTTGACGAATGTGACTTAAAAACTGATTTCCCAGCCCTTCTCCTTTGCTGGCACCTTTAACAATTCCAGCGATGTCTGTAAATTCAAACGTTGTGGGAACTGTTTTTTTCGGTTTTACTAGTTCTGTCAAGCGTTGTAAACGGGCATCTGGTACTTCAACCATGCCGACGTTCGGATCAATCGTTGCAAAGGGATAATTTGCAGCTTCTGCTCCTGCTTTTGTAATTGCGTTAAATAGGGTCGATTTACCAACGTTTGGTAAGCCGACAATTCCAGCTGTTAGTGCCATTTGTTTTCCACTCTTTCTCTCAGTCTATTCTCTTTTCTATTAGAGGCATTAAAGCATTAGTCTGCTTTTTTCTCGATTACTTTTTTTAATTTTTTAGTAAAATCACGACGCGGCATCATGACAATATGCCCGCAATTCGTGCACTTGATTTTGATATCAGCGCCCATGCGAATGATTTGCCAACGATTTGCTTGGCAAGCATGCGGCTTTTTCATTTCGACAATATCGCCTAAATCATACATGTTCCAAGCCTTCTTTCTTCTCTTACTTATATAAAAATACCATGATTACAATACCATTTTTTAACGAAACTAGCAAAAGGATTTGTGACTTTCTGTCTTACTTTCTCACTTTGCTTTTTATTCCTCGTCAAAATGAATATCTAAAATATCTAAAATTCTAGCCAAATCCGAAGAGGACAAGTACTCAATTTCAATTTTTCCTTTGCCTTCTTTTTCTTGAATCGCTACGGTTGTCCCAAATTTATCCATTAAGCGGTCTTCACTTTCACGAATATAAATGGGTTTTTCTTTGATGGCTTTTTTCGCTTTTTTGCCCTTTTTGCCTTGTGTTTCGTTTAATTCAGCGACAAGTTGTTCTAATTGTCGAACCGTTAAATTGTCTTTAATACAACGATTAGCTAATGGCAATAGCTGTTCTTTGTTCTTCAAGCCTAATAACGTCCGTGCTTGACCCATTGACATGCTTTGTTTTTGAACCATTGCTTTGACCGCATCTGGTAAGGTTAGCAATCGTAAATAATTGGCAATATACGGGCGACTTTTGCCCAAACGTTCTGCGACTTCCGCTTGTGTTAATTTCAAATTTTTCATTAGCATTTCATAGGCTTCTGCTTCTTCTAGCGGATTTAAATCTTCCCTTTGTAAGTTTTCCAAAACAGCAACTTGCATCATGGATTCTTCATCAAATTCGCGAATAATTGCGGGGATTTTTTCTTTGCCGGCTAATTTAGAAGCCCGGAACCGACGCTCACCTGCAATAATTTCATAGCCTTTAACTGCCGATTTACGAACAATAATCGGTTGAAACACACCGGAATGTAGAATCGAGTTTGCAAGTTCTTGTAAAGAGGTTTCATCAAATGTTTTCCGCGGTTGGTAAGGATTGGGACGAAGTTCGTTTAATAGAATTTCTGTCACTTGTTCGTTCTTAACGTCGACATCTTCTAGCTTTGCGATATCTTGAAACAAGGCATCGATGCCTCTGCCTAAACCTTTGCCTTTATTCATTCTCCAACACTTCCTTTGCTAGTGCTTGATACACTTCGGCACCTTTTGAGCGAATATCATAGTCAATGATTGGTAAACCATGACTTGGTGCTTCGGATAAACGGACATTTCTTGGAATAATCGTGTCATAGACTTTTTCACGGAAATATTTACGGACTTCTTCCACGACTTCGGCGCCTAAATTGGTCCGAGCATCGTACATGGTTAACAAGACCCCTTCAATTTTCAATTCAGGGTTAAAATGTTTTTGAACCAAGCGAATCGTATTTAGCAATTGACTCAAGCCTTCTAATGCGTAATATTCACATTGAACAGGAATTAGAATCGAATCACTTGCTGTAAAAGCATTGATTGTTAAATGCCCTAGAGAAGGCGGGCAATCAATTAAAACGAAATCATACATGTCTCTTACTTCATCAATTGCTAATTTCAAGCGCGATTCTCGAGCCATCATTGAAGTTAATTCAATTTCAGCGCCTGCTAATTGAATAGTTGCAGGGACAATATCTAAATTTTCACGGCTGGTATGTTGAACCACGCTAGTGATTGGTTCTTCATTTACAAGGACATCATACACATCGTGTGCGACATCTGGTTTAGGGACACCCATGCCACTGGTAGCATTTCCTTGTGCATCAATGTCGATCAGTAAGACTTTTTTGCCTAAGTTTGCTAAACATGCGCCTAAATTTACAGTGGTCGTTGTTTTACCAACGCCGCCTTTTTGGTTCGCTACAGAAATAATTCGTGTCATGTGTGTGCCTCCATCTTATTTAATCGGTTGTTTATTTGGTAATCCAGGTTTTCTGGGATATTTTTTAGGGGTTTCTTTTTTCTTTTGAATCACGACAATGTGGCGTTCGTCTGCCGTAATCGGCAAAGTAAAACCAACTTCTTTCTGAAATTGACCGCCTAATGTAGCGATTGCAGGTTTTGCTTCATTAATTTCTTCTTCACTTTTCGATGCTTTTAAGGCTAAAAAATAGCCTTCTTTTTTAACTAAGGGTAAACACAGTTCACTTAAAACATTTAATCGTGCAACTGCTCGCGCTGTAACGTAATCAAACGCGCCACGAAATTCTGCTTTTTGACCAAATGTTTCTGCACGATCATGATACAAAGAAACATTAGCCAAACCTAGTTGATTCACCAACTCTGTTAGGAAAGTAATTCGTTTATTTAAAGAGTCAACAATTGTGACATTTAATGAAGGAAAAACAATTTTCAAAGGAATACTTGGAAATCCTGCGCCTGCGCCAACATCACAAATGGCTTTATCGCTGGCAAAGTCTTCAAAGAATGCCAACGAAACAGAATCATAGAAATGTTTCAAATAAACTTCTTTTTCTTCTGTAATGGCTGTTAAATTCATTTTTTCATTCCATTCTACTAGTAAATGGAAATATTGGTCAAATTGTGTCATCTGTTGGTCTGTCAATTCAATGCCTTTTGCGGCTAATAGTTGTCTAAATTCTTCGGGTAGCATAAAGACTCCTTCCTTTTTTGTGAAACAGAAAAATGTTTCACAATCATCTTTTCCTACTTTAACGCAAATAGCAATTTCTTGCAATGCTTTTCGGAAGATTTTTGCCTGAATGATAAAAGAAAAATCCGCCTTTTTATGTGGTAAAAAGTCTCTAGCCACGAGCCAAAATGTTCAATTGGCGGCAACGAAAACCGCCTTTCTCTAAGAGTAAAACAAGCCAATGTTTCATGTGAAACATTGGCTTGTTTTACTTACTATAATCATCGCACTTTATTTGTCGTTCTCTGCGGTAGTCGTATTCTTGGATACGGGGACTTAACCAACCTTTTTTGGCTGTTTTTCGTAATTGATGATCAAATCTCCCTGGTGGTGAACTATCTAGTAATTCATGGGTACGATTATTCCGATTTGCATAATTAAACGATTCACCATTCAAGACTTTTTCCTGATATTCACTGTTTTTGGCCGCTTGATAATAGGCTGGATTACTAATTAATCTGCCTCGCCAGTCTTCAACTAACACATCCCACTGGGTTACAAAGGTCCCTTCTTCATTCAAAATAAACTCACTGTGAAAATTAGGCGTCAATCGTTTCTTATTAATTAAAGAATAAGATGCCCCCTCAGGGTATTTGTTGTGCAAACGAGCAGAGCTTTTTTTCAGCTTCCGCCCGCCCATCCCTTGCGGCTTGGCCGCAAAAACATAGCGTTTTAATGCCTGTTCATCGGTGTCCCCTTCTTGTTTAAAAAAATCGCGGATATACGTGATATTTTGACGATCAATATACATTCTTAATTGATGTATCTTTTTCGCTTTCTCTTGGTTAAAGCTCCCAAGAAGACCTAACGGATAGGCTTTTTGAACTGTTTTTGCCAACAAATGCCAAAACGTCGCATGCGGTGCAATCGTCTTCGAGAAACGATAAGGCCCTACTAATTGCAACATGCCATGCTGATCCAACACTGCACCTAATTGCCATAACAGTAACGAGAGCTTTTCTTGCGGACGATAAGCCGAAAAGCGAAATAATCGCTCATACGCTGAAGAGCCCACTTCTTCCACTTCAGAAAACAGTTCCGCGACTGCTGTTTTCGCTTGCTCAAGTGGCAAGAAACGCGTGTCTTTTATGGCGCTTTCCACTAATCCATAAACAGCTTGGCGGTCCCAGCCAGCGTCAATCGCCGCCTCTACACCAGCACTCATTGCTTGTTGTAATTCTTGCCAACGTCCCATCTTCTCGCCGCCTTTTTCTATATACTTCTTCTATAATGATAATCCTTTCCCCGCAAAATGCCAACTGCTTTAACGCAAAAAAACAACCCGCCCTTTGGGGAAGGGCGGGCGGAGGAGTTAAAAAATGAAAAAGTGTTTTGTTAGGGTTTTGTTTATCGGGTATGTTTAAATAATAGCCGTTAAATGTGAAGAAACTATGGTAAAAATGCGCCTTCTTTTCAACAAAATTTTGAAAAAGTCTCTTCAGAAATTAAGATTTTTTTGCGAAGTTGCCCACTGGCTACTCCTATTCAATATATTATATATTTAATATTCATAAAATCATAAAAGAAATATACATAATAATGAATATTTATTCAACGGTTAATAAAACAACCAAAAAAGCGAGTGATTTACACTCGCTTTTTCAACTAAATTAAATGATTTTCTCTTAAAATATCACCAATATACGTATCCTCAAATTTCTTCACAAAGTGTTCAACCATTTTGCGTTCCACGAACGGCATATCCATTTCTGTTAATTTTTTCTTGTCAGATAAATAATAAACAGAGTTTGCTAAGACGCGCAAGTCGTATGCAGAAGCAAACACTTCTGGTACTCCGCGTTCAACCTCTAGCAATTGATAAACAGCTTCCATCGCTGTCCGTACAGAATACTCTGTTGTAAACACCGTATCTCGTTCAGTATCTGCGAAGTTCCCAATGAAAGCAAGATTTTTAGAGCCGTTTGGTACAACTAATGGTCGATCGCCTGGTTCTCTTAACATAAAGTAAGAAGTGATAAACGGCATATAAACCGGAATAGTGGTAGCCGATTCTTCTGAAATACGTTCAATTTCCCCTTCCGGGACCCCTAAATGATAAAGTAACTCTTGCGTAATTTCTTGGCCGGTACATTGTTCGATTGGTTTTTTGATATAATTTCCTGGTTTATTAGAAAGTAATCCATATACCCAAGTTATAGATTGTTGATCATTTTGTTCTTTGAAATGCGGTTGTCTATGCATAGCGAAACTCATCATCCAATTAGAGTCTTTGATAGTAATAATACCACCTGTGACAATTTTTCCTGTGCGTAATTTACGATGTGTTAACCGAGAAAGATACGGTTCAATATCGAAATTTTCCCACGTAATCGTTGCTGAGACAAACCAACTTTCATCTGGTAAATTTTCACAGAAAACTTCTGGGTGCCCAAATTCTGGGGATTGTTTTGCTAAGTTTTTCCAGAGATTCCAACTTCCCCCTAGTTCATGAGTAATTGGTGCTGGTGTATGATGATCTCCTTGCGTCGAACTTTCAGTAATTGAGCCATTCGTTACGAAGACTAATTCATTTTCAGTTAAAGGAATTTCTTTGGTTTTGCCCGCTTGTGTCAACAATAATCGCCGAGCAACTTTAGTAGCTCCTTTGATGTCGACTTGGATATCATTGATCGTTGTTTCATATTGAAAGTCTACCCCTTGATTGGTTAAAAAGCTTAGTAATGGTTTCACTAACGATTCGTATTGATTGTATTTGGTAAACTTCAAGGCTGTAAAGTCAGGCAAACCTTTGATGTGGTGGATAAAGCGCATGATGTAGCGGCGCATTTCAATGGCAGAGTGCCATTTTTCAAAAGCAAACATTGAACACCAATAGATCCAAAAGTTGGATTCAAAAAATTCTTCGCCGAAAACATCTTCAATTTTTTTGCCAATTAATTGATCTTCAGAAGTCATAAATAAATCAACGATTTCTTTTTGTGCTTTTTTGGATAAAGTAAATTGTCCATCATCGGGGACACGTTCGCCACGGTTATGAATAATGCGGCAATTTGAAGAATTCGGATCATCTAAATCTAACCGGTAAAACTCATCTAGGACAGAGGCATCTTCTACTTCTAATGATGGTACCGAACGAAATAGATCCCACAAACACTCGAAATGGTTTTCCATTTCGCGTCCGCCGCGAGTGACAAAGCCATCATGGGGAATAAATTTACCATCTAAAGAACCGCCAGACAGCGTGAGTTCTTCAAAAATGTGAATATTTTCGCCCTTCATTTGACCGTCACGAATTAAGAAAACAGCCGTTGCTAAACCTGCTAGGCCACCACCAACAATGTAGGCACTCTTGTCATCTACGCCTTTTGGTTTTCTTGGTCGAGCAAATGCTTCATAATTTCCATTTGTGTATCTCATTCTCGTTTCCTCCTATCATTTGATACCCTCATCATACTGCTACCAAAAAAAATACCCAAAAGATAACCCTTTTTTTTAAGAAATTCTTTGACAAATAAAGAAAATTGTCTAATTTTTAAGCAAGTGAATAAACGTAGATGTTTCATGTGAAACAAAAAAAAAGAACGAGAAGAAAAATGGCCGCTTTTTCTTCTCGTTCTTTTTATGCTAATTCGTTTACCGTTTCTACTCCAAAAACAGCAACCCAATCTTCCTGAAAATCAGTTACTGCTTTTTGAATGGCGGGCATTGCCAAGCCTTGTGTCACGAGTTCTGGTGCGATAGTGACCGCTTGCGCCCCCATTTGACAGGCTTGATTAATTTGTGCCACGTTTTTAAAACTAGCAGCTAAGATCTTACTCTTTGCGTTCGTCCGTTTAATTTCTGCAGCTAAATGCTCAATAACCTTTTGAGAATCAATTGTTAAATTCTCCATCCTATTATAATACGGCGCTAAATAATCTGCACCTGCCGCAATCGCTAGATAACCTTGAAATTCTGTATAAATAGCGGTTGCTGTTATCCGATAATTTGCCTGCTTTAGTTGTTTGATGGCTGCCAAGCCTGCTTCATTGACTGGGATTTTAATGAATGTTTCTTGGCCTAATTGTTGTACAATGGTTTGGGCATCTTCTAGCATCTCTTCTGTCGTTTGACCGACCACTTGGACGTGCAAACTCGCTTGTCCAATCGTTTTTTTGATTTCTTTCATCTGCGCAAAGAAGTCAATTTTTCCTGCTTGCTTAACAATACTAGGATTAGACGTTACGCCTGCCAGTGGTAAAATTTTCTGATACTTTCGAATAGCCTCAAGATTAATTGTATCTAGCATAAATTCCATCTTTTACGTTCCTCCCTTAAACGATAATTATAGAATAGTGATTGTTGTACCAACAGTTATTTCAGGAATAGCTTTTTCTTCAACATATAATGTACCTGGTAATTCAGGTGTTGTTGCGCCATCAAATTTAATAGTAATGTGACCCAATGTGTCTAAATTAGTTAATACTACCTCGCCTACAGCGGTAATCTGGTAAGTTTGTTCATCAATCACTAACGTTTGCTTGTCCGTAATCGCTTCTGTGACTGGCTGAACCTCAATGTTATAACAATAATCTGCTAAAGCATCTGGTGCATCTTTTCCAAATAAGATGACCATTTTTTCTTCTTTAAATAATTCGGCTTCTGGCCCAATAGACTGAACCTTTGTTGTAAATACTGACATTTCCCATCCTCCAAAAAAAATTTTTTAACTATACAATCCAAAACTTGCTAACCAAGCAACTAGTACTCGAGGGGCACCATTTAAGAAACGAGAATATAAAACAGAAGGGACCCCGACTTCAACGGTTTCAGCTTCAGCTTCTTCCAAGCCTAAACCCACGGGAATAAAGTCACACGCGTTTTGTGTATTAATAGCAAACAATGCTGGTAGAGCTAGTTGTGGCGGAATGTTGCCTTTCCCAATTTCCACACCAATTAACGTACCAATTACTTGGCTGATTACTGCTCCAGGACCTAATAGAGGAGAAAGAAACGGCAGAGAACAAATAAAACCAATAATTGTTAACCCCACAATGTTTCCTGCCAACGGCGCCATGATATTGGCAAAAAATTCACCAATTCCTGAACCTTGAATCACACCAATTAATAAAGAAACAAATGCCATAAACGGAATCACTGTGTTGATCATCGTTTGTACGCCTTCACGGGCTGATTGGTTGAATGTCGCTACAACTTTTCCTGCACCCATACCAATTTTCGCAACAAAACTTTGTTGTTCCGCTTTTTGTTCAGTAATTTTTTTACTTGTATCATATTTAAATTCTGTTTTTTTCGAGGTGGGCTTTTCTGTATCAGCAGCAGCTTCTTCTGATGTCAATGTAATCTGTTTCGGGCCTACAGCGGAAACATAAATTGTCTCATTAATGTATTGTGCTAAGGGACCACTTTTGCCAGTTGGAACAACGTTAATAGTAGGAATTCCTTTTTTAGGATAAATCCCGCAACGAAGAGTGCCTCCACAATCAATAATGGCTAATGCGATTTCATCATCTGGAATCGATGTCTTAAAACCATTGACCGCTTCCATTCCTGTCAATTCTACGATTTTATCAACGATTGCGGGTTTCTCGCCGCCACCTGTAATGTAAATAAATTTATGTTTTTCTTCTGTCGGTGTAATTACTAAGGGCCCACCATAACCGCCATTTCCTTTAACTACCTTAATACTATTGTACGTCATCTCACCTTGCTCCTTTCTAATCCACAGCAATCTCTACTGTTTTACTAAGGGTAATTCCTTGTTGTTTGCAAACATAGGCGGTAGTGAAATCGGTAACCCAACCGCCAATAAAATTCATTAATATCCCTACAAACATATAGCGAATCGCTAGGTCCATCGAATTTAGTCCTAACGTATCAATCCCTTGCGCAATCCCTAACCAAACGAACAATTCACCAGGATTAATATGAGGAAAAACTCCATTACTGGTATGACAAAATTGCGCTTGTGCAGCATAATAGCTAGGTTTATAGTATTCTGGTAAAAATCGAGCCATCGTAAAGGACATTGGATTGCCTAACATAAAAGCGGATAAAAAAGGCAGCACTAAATATCGCGTAACAGGATTTTTGGCAGAAAGTTTGGCTACCTTGGTTACTCTTTCTTCTCCTAGAAAAGCAATTAAAGTATTCATAGCTACCATTAACATCAAAACAACAGGTACGATGCCTGTCATCCAAGAAATAAATGTTTCTGCTCCTGTTTGGAAAAGGTGCATAAATCCTTCCGCAAATTTTGTAATATAAGACATTACTCGACACTTCCTTTCAATTTTGTTTGTACTTTATTTTTCCATAATTGCCATTGAATTTTGGCTCCATTAAGCGGCGTTAATGGTTGTGTTTCTTGATAATTGCCAAGCTCAACACGTAAGTAAATTTCTCGTGCATTTTCCATCGCTTGTTGGGTTAATTTATTTTCCTTTTGTACGAGTGGATGGTAATGATCCATATAATGAATATCCTCGTTCACGTACTGAGGTAAGGGATGAAATTTAGCTAGAACAGTGACACCTTGCATCTTTCTAGCGGCTAAGATTTTCCCTTGCGAATCCACAGCAAACAAGATAATCGTGCCTGCTTTTAACTTCCCTGCACGTCGACCAATCGCGACTTTCCCTAATTGTCGCAATTCTTGGTAGTTTTGATTAAAGTGTTTAATCTGTTTCATTCCCATAGCTATCTGAACGAAGTAAGCTGTTAAAAAAAGCGCCCCGAATACGTAGATAAAACTCATATGATAATCCCCTTCCTTTGCATCCACTCTTTAACCGCTAAAACATCTCGTTGCTTCCGTAACTCATTACGTAAACGTTCGTCTCCTGCGATTGTAAACAAGCGGTCATATAGTTGTAGTAACTCTGCTTCAACAGTGGCAGTCAGCTCTTCTGGAATACCCAACAGTAAAATAACATCAACTTTACCTTCTGGTGTAACCAGTGATTCTTCAAAAACCCCAATCGATAAAATAATCGTTGGTAAGGCTTGATTAATTGTATGGGGAAAGGCAATCCCCGATTCAAAAATAGTTGTTTGTTGATCTTCTCTAGTAAAAATTCGTTCGATAAATTGAGGATCTACTAATTTTTCTGCTTCTAAATCAGCAATCATTTTCTGGATATTCGCTCGGTAACCTTGAGTATTCTCTAATAATTGATAGGTCATATGAATATTTTGAGATTCCACGGAACGAATTTCTTTTGCTCTCTGCCACTCATTTCTGAGCCAAGTATCATTAAATAAATTAGTTAAATGGATCATCGGTGTTTGTGGTCGAATATTTTTTAAGGGAATGGTTGTAAAAATAGCAAAATATTGATTCAATTCTCTTCTCTCTGCCTCTTCTTCAGAAAAATGGGCAATCTGGATGTCTGGACCCAAAACTTTTTCCAATTGCCGCTGAATGATCAAGGCCGTTCCATGACCTGTACTGCAGATTACAGCAATTTCTTTTTTGGCTCCCGCTTCATAGTTCCCTCTCAATGCTAGTTCAAAATACAAAGCGAGATATCCAAATTCAACCGTCGGCACACAACGATTTAACAAACGGCCCAATTCTTGCAAGCCAATCTTGGCTAATTCATAGGCCAAAGGATATTGTCGTTCAATTTCTCCATAAAATAAATCGTGACATTCCACATGAAAAACGAGTCGATTCATCACGTTTCTTAAATGATCTTTCATTTCTGAAAACAAGAAGTCCTCATCAAATTCAACAACAACTGAATGATGAATTTTTTTCATCATTTTTTGAAAATAGTCAGCTAAGAGTCCTTCATCAGTCAATAAAGAGTTACGAATATGGTTTGTGTTGATGTTAAAAGGAAAGCTGATAAAGGAACGTTCCCATTGGCTTAACGTTACATTATAGGTTATTTCCAAGTGATACATCAGTTCTTCAATCTGCTCGTTATGACGAACATAATCAACATATTCTGGTGGTAGTTCCGTAATGAGTTTTCCAGCTAAAACACGCTGCAAAACAATTGAAACCACTCTTCGTAAAAGAAAACTATCTTGTTTTGCTAGTCTTGTTTCTTTGATTATTTTTTGTATCATTTGTTTGGTAGTTTCATGAAGAAACTGTTCTTCAAAATATTCTTGGACGTAATTCACATGAAGTAAGCGTAAATCAAACTCTTTTCCTTCTAAATGAATGCCACGGTTTGGCGTACCTACAACAGCAACCTGCCACGGAGTAATCAGCTCTTTCATGCGCTTAATGTCTTTATTAACTGTGCCGCGACTAACGGCGAGTTCTTCGGATAAATCATAAGTTGAAATAAATTGATCTTCTTCTATTAATCGTTTGATAATGTAGGAAACACGCTTGCTTGAAGAATTAAAATCAGATTCCCTTTTTAGCCGTCCAGACAAAACCTCTTCAAAACCTTCAAAGTTATTGATTTCTAACTGAAAGAGATTTTCCTTCTGAATAATTTGGGCGATACCGATTAATTCATCATTCAATGTATCAATGTTTTTACGAACTGTTTGAGGACTTGCGGCTAATTTTTCTTGCAATTCCTGTAAGCTCATTCCTTTGTGATCAACTAGTAATTTTATTACTTGGTACCATCTATTTACTAGCGTCATTTAGTTTTCCCACCTCTATCCTCTTGTTTTACCTCCAGCTACGTTTGTGGTGATGCCTGTAATATAGCTTGAACGGTCTGATAAATAATAGCATACTAAGTCAGCGACTTCATGGAGTTTTCCGCTACGACCTAATGGAATCGTACTTGTTTTTGAATAACCTGCTCGCAATTGCTCCACAGAAATGTTTCGTGTATAAGCCAATGCTTCTTCGTATGCTAAAGTGCGCAAGCCCGTTTCTTCCATAATGCCTGGCGCAATCCCCACGACACGGACGTTTGATTTTCCTAACTCTTTAGCCCATGAACGTGTATAACTGCTGACCGCTGCTTTCGTTGCAGCGTAGGCGCTTTGCCCTTCGGAGCCTTCTAATCCAGCTTCTGAAGACATATTAATAATGACACCTGCTTGTTTTTGTACAAGAATCCGGCCCACTGCTTGGCTCATTAGGTAGAGCCCTTTTTGATTGATGGCTACAATTTTGTCGAATACCTCATCCGATAATTCATAAGGCCCATGAGGATGATTTTTATCCACCAATAGACGAGGAATATTGATTCCGGCGTTATTTACTAGGCCATCTACGGTTCCAAATTTTTCCACCACTTGAGCGACACCCGCTTCTACTTCTGCTCGAGAAGTTACATCGACTTTCACAAAGAGTAAATGCTCATGTTGCGTTTCTGATGCTGAAATATCAAAATTAGCGACATAGACCTCTTGTGCTAACAAGCTTTCAACAATGCTGCGACCAATACCAGATGAGCCTCCTGTAACAATCACTACTTTTCCTTTAATTCCTAACCAATCTGTCATTTGTTCCACTCCTATCATTTGTTTGCGCTTTCAGTATAGGTCAGTTTGTGAAATTATTTAAGACAGTCTTTTTTTGCAGCTTAGAAAAAAGAGTAGACTAATTCAAAACAAAAA
The DNA here is from genome assembly GCF_050533535.1 of Enterococcus sp. DIV2453a. Lineage (NCBI taxonomy): Bacteria > Bacillati > Bacillota > Bacilli > Lactobacillales > Enterococcaceae > Enterococcus > Enterococcus sp. DIV2453a. Next base: position 2,777,251 of record NZ_CP172899.1, read on the forward strand.
AGCAGTTGCTTCTTCACAATCAATTATCCGTGAAGAAGCAACTGCTTCAAATTTTTATTATCCTTGCACTTTCGCGATTTTTCCTTGTTCGATGTAGACTAAACTGAGTTATAAGTAGCTATTTCCAAATATTCCAACTTTATACTGCTGTTAAAATTAATTTTGCTGTGTCGGTCGGTACATCATGTTTAGAGTTGTAGAAAGAAGTAGAAATAATTTCTCCCTCTTTTAACTCAATTGCTACATCTTGATTCCCAGGATTAAAATTTTGCGACCTAGAATTTCCTTCATTATCATTATATATATCTAAATCCCAACCCAAATTAGCAAACTGTGGATCCATTTCCATGTTTGTACTCAATTTGTATTTTCCAGCAGGTACATCTCTTCCCACTATATATTCGCCAATACCTAACTCTGTAGCTTCTGTAACTTTTTCTGGTACAGCATTTAGTTTGATTTTAGATATATTTCTAAAACTTAACACATCACCATCAAATAAAATTAATCTTACTTTTGAAGCATAATCTGCACCTGAATCAGGTGTACCCAAGACCCAATTAAAAAATAATCCGTTAATATCTTTTCTAGTTCCTGTGAAATTACCACGTCCACCAGTAACTTCTAAATCATAAATACCAGGTTTTACTGTAGCATCATTCCCCACAGTTATATCTCCCGTTACATAGATTTCATCAACCGACTGGCCATTAGCTGCTAATTTATTCATTATTTTTGGCAATGAATCTTCTGTTTTCTGCGAATCACTCGAACTGTTTGTCACTTTTATCGGTTCTTCTGAACTTTTTTTTGAACCAGTACTTTCACTATTAGATGCACATGCAGTCAAACTAATCAATAATAATAAAGATATCCCCATATACCATTTTTTACTCAACACAAAACTTCTCTCCCCTGACTTTTATTTTTGTTCAGATAATTGTGATCACTTATATGTTACTTTTTCCACTAATATAAATCAAGAACATTCTAATATATGTTAAAAATATAATTATTTCTATGAGTTAGCTTGTTTATTTTTTCTATTCAAACTAAATTAACTACAATAAAACTCATCCATACAAAAAGAAAGCTGCTATGCTAGTGCATTTAAAAGTTAAATCAAAAAAAATTAATTTTTGAGTTTAACTACACCATTTAAATAGCAACTTTCTTTTTTCACTTATTATCCTTGCACTTTCGCGATTTTTCCTTGTTCGATGTAGACCATCAAAATGCTAATGTCAGCGGGGTTCACACCGCTGATACGGCTTGCTTGGGCAATCGTTTCTGGTTGGATTTTTTGTAGTTTTTGTTTTGCTTCTGTAGCCAAGCCGTTAATCGCTTGGTAATCGATGTTTTCTGGAATGCGTTTTGCTTCCATGCGTTTTAGTTTCTCAACTTTTTCCATGGCTTTTTTAATGTAGCCTTCGTACTTGATTTGAATTTCTACTTGTTCAATCACTTTTGGATCAAGCGCCTCTTCAGGTGCGGGAATAAATTGAGCGACTTCTTGATAACTGATTTCTGGGCGTTTCAGAAAATCTCTAGCTAAAATACCATCTTTTAAGCCAGCAGCGCCTTTGGTTTCCAAAAATGCTTGCACTTCTTTGGTTGGTTTAATCCGATGTTTGCCTAAGCGGGCAATTTCCGCTTCAACAGCCGCTTTTTTGACTAGATAGGCGGCATATTGTTCTTCTTTGACTAAGCCAATTTCATGACCCATTTCTGTTAAACGTAAGTCCGCATTGTCATGTCGTAAAATCAAACGATACTCCGCACGTGACGTTAATAAGCGATAAGGTTCGTTAGTGCCTTTTGTAACTAAATCGTCAATCATGACGCCAATATAGCCATCACTACGTTTTAAAACAAGAGGCTCTTTGCCTTGAATTTTCAATGCAGCATTAATTCCTGCCATCAAGCCTTGACCAGCAGCTTCTTCGTAGCCACTAGTTCCGTTCGTTTGACCTGCTGTATAAAGATTTTCAATAACCTTTGTTTCTAATGTTGGGCGTAATTGGTGAGGGACTACCACATCGTATTCAATGGCGTAACCTGTACGCATCATTTCTACTTTTTCTAATCCTTCAATAGAATGAAGCATTTCTGTTTGGACATCTTCTGGTAAAGAAGTAGATAAGCCTTGAACGTAAACTTCTTCGGTATTCAACCCTTCTGGTTCCAAGAACAATTGGTGTCTTGGTTTGTCTGCAAAACGAACAATTTTGTCCTCGATGGATGGGCAATACCGAGCGCCCACACCTTCCACAATCCCAGTAAACATTGGGGCGCGGTGTAGATTTTTTTGAATAATTTCATGCGTTGTTTCATTCGTATAAGTTAACCAACAAGGTTCTTGGTTTTGATTGTAGGCACTATCTGGCGTGCTGTAACTAAAGTGGTTGGGTTCTTTATCGCCTGGTTGTTCCTCTGTCACAGAATAATCAATCGTACTTGATTTTACTCGTGGCGGCGTTCCTGTTTTAAAGCGATCGATTTCTAAACCTAATTCTTTTAAATGATTGGCTAAACCAACGGAAGGTTGCGAATTGTTTGGTCCTGAAGAATATTTTAATTCACCAATAATAATTTCGCCACGCAAGGCAGTACCGGCAGTAATCACCACTGCTTGACTACGGTATGCGGCACCTGTTGAAGTTACAACACCACGACAAACGCCATCTTCCACGATTAATTCTTCAACAATCCCTTGACGAAGGGTTAAATTTTCTTCTTTTTCAATGGTATGTTTCATTTCTGTCGCATAGGCATGTTTGTCGGCTTGCGCGCGCAACGCACGCACTGCTGGACCTTTACCAGTATTTAGCATCCGCATTTGGATGTAGGTTTTATCAATGTTTTTACCCATTTCGCCGCCTAATGCATCGATTTCTCGGACAACGACTCCTTTGGCAGGTCCACCAACAGAAGGGTTACATGGCATAAAAGCAACCATATCTAAATTAATTGTTAAAAGTAACGTTTTAACGCCCATTCGTGCGGCTGCTAAGGCTGCTTCAGAGCCAGCATGTCCAGCACCGACGACAATAACATCATATGATTCTGCTTGATATTGATTCATAAAAAATTCCTCTCTTGTCTTATTTTCCTAAACAAAATTGACTAAATAACTGTGTAATTAATTCATCTTGGACACTATCGCCGACGATTTCGCCTAAATAATCCCAACAACGGGTCATATCAATTTGAACTAAATCGACTGGCATACCTGCTTCGATGCCGTTAATCACTTCTTGTAACGAAAGCGCTGCTTGATCTAGCAAAGCAATATGACGTGTATTAGAAATATAGGTAGCATCTTTTTCGCCTGTTTGGCCGCCAAAGAAAAGATCAGCAATTTTCGCTTCTAACTGGTCTAAGCCTGTGTTTGACAACACCGAAACAGATAAAATTTCTTCTGCAGGGACTAATTCTTGTAATTCGTTAGGATCCAGTTTTGTCGGTAAGTCCATTTTATTTAAAAGAATAACGCGTTTTAAGCCTTTCGTTGCTTCCAACAGTTGACGATCTTCCTCTGTCAATTCTTCGCTTTGATTTAAGACTAACAAAATTAAATCCGAATCTGCTAACGCTTTGCGGCTACGTTCGACACCAATTCGTTCCACAATGTCTTCTGTTTCGCGAATCCCCGCTGTATCAATTAATTTTAAAGGAACGCCGCGAACGTTAACGTATTCTTCAATGACATCACGTGTCGTTCCAGCAATATCTGTAACGATGGCTTTTTCTTCTCGTAACAGATGGTTTAACAAACTGGATTTCCCGACATTTGGTCGGCCAATAATTGCAGTACTTAGACCTTCTCGCAAAATTTTTCCTTGTTTAGCGGTCGTTAATAATTGTTGAATCTGCGCTTTCACAAATTCGGCTTTTTCTAAAAGTAATTTCGTGGTTAATTCTTCGACATCATCATACTCTGGATAATCGATATTAACTTCTACTTGTGCTAAAGTATTTAAAATTTCTTGTCTTAATGAACGAATTAACGCCGACAAGTTACCATCCAATTGGTTCAATGCAACATTCATCGCTTTATCCGTTTTAGCACGGATTAAGTCCATCACTGCTTCTGCTTGTGAAAGATCCATTCGGCCATTTAGAAAAGCACGTTTTGTAAATTCCCCAGGTTCGGCCATTCGTGCGCCTTCACGTAACAGTAATTGCAATAATTGGTTCACCACGACAATGCCGCCATGACAGTTAATTTCTACCACGTCTTCTCGTGTAAATGTTTTCGGTGCCCGCATCACAGAAAGCATGACTTCATCAATCAATTGATCGTTTTGCGGATCAACAATATGACCATAATGAATCGTGTGCGTGGGGACTTTAGCTAAATCTTTAGTGCCTGACCGATAAACTTTGTTTGCAATAGCAACTGCTTGCTCGCCACTTAAACGAACAATACTAATCGCACCTTCACCCGGCGGCGTAGAAATCGCCGCAATTGTATCAAATTCCATTGTAGCTGATTGCATAATTAGCTTCCTTTCTTCATAACAACAAAAAAAGCGCCCACTCCTCCTGCATTAAAAAATTCAGGTTGGATTTAGCACTTTCACTGCTTGTTCCTTCGATTTTCTGAAAATAGAATAGCACATTTTATTCTATTTGGCAATTTTTCTTCATTAAATGGAACGAGAAAACGTATCATTGAGTGGGGAATTCTCAACAATACGTTTTCTCATCTATAGGAATTAAAGGAGAGAGCTAGTTTTTACGTTTGCGTTTGATGATTCCCATGCTCGCAAGGAGTGCGACAAAGGCGCCAAACAAACTTGTTGTCACGGCTGAAGACTCTTTTTCACCTGTGCTAGGTAAGAAGCCTGTTTTCCCGTGATTTCCAGTGCCATAACTGATGGTACTTAGTTTAGGGTGGTAGCCACTACCATTTGTACCGATGCCATTGCCTAGTGAACCTAAGCCAGAACCTGTTGTGCCTAAACCAGAACCTCCATTTGGATTTGAACCTGTGTTTGAACCATTCCCATTATTCCCGCCAGTTGCGCCATTGTTTCCTGTATTGCCGCCTGTATTGCCGTTATTTCCGCCAGTGTTACCATTGCCTCCTCCAGGATTCGTTGGGTCGGCTGGTGTCATGAAGGTTGTAGCCGTACTGTAATGTCCTGCGCCATCGGTAGCTGTCGCAAGTAAACTTTGTTGAGCAGTCGCTTGTCCCGCTGTTAATTGGATAGCGAAGTTGCCTTCAGCATCGGTGGCACCTACAGCAATCACACTTCTTAATAGTCGGTTACTAATTTGAATGATTCGGTTTGGTTCAGCTGTTCCTTTGATGAGGTAGCCGGCTTTAGACGTTCCTAAAACTGAAGAAACAGTTGGTGCCGCAATTTTAATTTCTGGTTCTCCCGTAATATCGGCTGGCGTCATAAATGTGGTTTTAGGACTCACATTTCCTTGTGTATCTGTGGTTAGTGCGGTTAACGTTTCTTTTTCTGTTGCTAACCCTGCTGCAATATGAACGGAGAAGGTGCCTCCAGTAGTTGTATTGCCACTTGCCAATAATTGTTCACTGCTATTGTAAAATTGAACCGTGACATTTGGATCAGCAGTTCCAGTGACTGTATAGCCATTGGCTTTGTTTCCTTCAACCTTCGTAATAGTTGGCGCCACTAAAACAACATCCGCTGGAATAACGGCTGTAGCTGGTTGACTTTCATTGCCAGCGCCATCTTTGCTAATAATCGTAATCGTTTCTCCTGGTGTCACTACGCCAGCTGGTAGAGTCACCGTATATTGGCCGGTTTCGTTAGCAGTGGTAGCAGCAATGATGGTTCCGTCTGCGTCACGGACATCAATAGTGGTTTTGGGCTCCGCCGTTCCAGTGATTTCGTAACCTTTACTAGAATTTCCGGTAATAGAATCAATGGTTGGTGTGGCTAAGTCGGCTGGTGTAGTTGCTGTAGCCGGCTGACTTTCTTTCCCTGTTGCATTTTTCGCTACGACAGTTATTGTTTCGTTAGCTGAGGCCTTCCCTGGCTCTAAAGTCACTGTGTATTTGCCATCAGTTCCAGTAGTTTCCATGCCAAGGACTGTGCCATCGGCGTCACGCACCTCGACTGTTGTACCAACTTCTGCTGCTCCTACTACTTGATAGCCTTTTGTCGTGCTACCAGTGATTTTGTCAACAGTAGGTGTCGCGACTGGTGCATCTGGATCAGCAGGTGTTTTGAAAGCAGTCGGATTACTTTCTTTCCCAGCAGTATCTTTTGCAATGGCAGTTAAGGCTTCGTTGGCTGTTGCTGTGCCCGTCGGAAGAGTGATTGTAAAGGCGCCAGCACCATCAGTCGTTCCCGTAGCAATAACTAAACCTGCTTCATTGTGAATCTCAATGGTGACATTTGGCTCTGCCGTGCCAGTTACTTGATACCCAGTAGCAGTTGTTCCTGTGACATTCGTCACAGTCGGTGCTGCCACGGTTGCATCTTCAGGGACCGTCACTTCCGTTGGTTGACTTTCATTGCCGTCACCGTCTTTTCCAACAACTGTTAATGTATCACCAGGATTAGCGGCTCCCGCTGGAAGGTCCACAGTAAAGTTTCCTTGATCATCCGTTGTCGTTGTACCAATAATTGTTCCATCTGGGTTACGTACTTCAATGGTGGTATTAGGGTCCGCCGTCCCAGTGATTTCATAACCAGTTGTTGAATCTCCAGTAATGTCACCAATTGTTGGTGTGGTAACATCAGCGGGTGTCATAGCTGTAGTTGGTTGACTCTCAAGTCCAGTATCATTTTTAGCAACTACATTCACTGTTTGTTTCGCTGTTGCTTTTCCTGAAGCTAACGTCACAGTATATTGGCCAGTCGGTCCAGTTGTTGCGGTGCCTAAAACTGTTCCGTCTGTTGCACGAACTTCAATGGTGGTGCCAAGTTCAGCGGTACCTGTCACTTGATATCCTTGTGTTGTATTCCCGGTTACTTTGTCGACACTTGGCGGTGCCACTACTTCATCTGCTGGTGTTTGGAAGGTTGTCGGTGTACTTGTATTGCCAGCAGGATCTTTGGCTAACGCTGTCAATGTTTCATTCGCATTTGCCGTCCCAGCTGGAAGGTTCACAGCAAAGGAACCAGTCCCATCGGCAGTCCCTGTTGCAATCACGTTCCCATCTGCATCACGAATTTCGATGGTAGCATTCGGATCAGCGGTGCCTGTCACCTGATAACCAGCAACTGAATTACCTGTTACTCCTGTTACAGTTGGTGCTGTAACCGTGGCATCAGAAGGAACAAGGACTTCAGTCGGTTGACTTTCATTTCCCGCGTTATCCTTTCCAATCACTGTTAACGTATCCCCAGGATTGGTCGTTCCCGTTGGTAGTGTGACAGTAAAATCACCATTCGCATCAGAGGTACCTGTACCAATGACTGCCCCAGCTGGATCACGAACTTCGATTGTTGTGTTAGGGTCTGCTGTTCCTGTAATTTCATAACCCGAACCAGAGTTACCTGTGATGTTATCAACTGTTGGTGCAGTGACATCAGCTGGTGTTGTCGCCGTTGCTGGTTGACTTTCCGTGCCACTAGCGTTTTTCGCTACAACGCTCAGCGTTTGATTTGCTGTTGCTGTTCCTGGAGCTAAAGTCACTGTATATTTTCCATCAGTTCCAGTTGTTGCAGTACCAAGGACCGTGCCAGCTGCATCGCGAACCTCAATGGTGGTGCCAACTTCAGCAGTCCCTTTGACCTCATAGCCTTTTGTTGTACTACCTGTTACAGTCTCAACAATTGGCGTCGCCACGGGCGTATTAGGATCCGCTGGCGTTTGGAACGTTGTTGGCGTACTTTCTGTACCGCTGGCGTTTTTCGCTACGGCGGTTAACGTTTCATTGGCGCCTGCTTCACCTGCGGGAACGGTAACTGTAAATGCCCCTGTCCCATCAGCGGTACCTGTACCTATTACGGTGCCTCCTACATTTCGGATCTCAACCGTGGCATTGGCATCAGCAGTTCCTTTAACCTCGTAACCTGCCGTTGAATTACCTGTCACTCCTGTGATTGTTGGTGCGGTTACGGTTGTCTCATCCGCTGGTGTTTGGAACGTTGTTGGCGTACTTTCTGTACCGCTGGCGTTTTTCGCTACGGCGGTTAACGTTTCATTGGCACCTGCTTCACCTGCGGGAATGGTAACTGTAAACGCTCCTGTCCCATCAGCGGTACCTGTGCCTATTACGGTGCCTCCTGCATTTCGGATTTCAACCGTGGCATTGGCATCGGCAGTTCCTTTAACTTCGTAACCTGCCGTTGAATTACCTGTCACTCCTGTGATTGTTGGTGCGGTTACGGTTGCTTCATCCGCTGGTGTTTGGAACGTTGTTGGCGTACTTTCTGTACCGCTGGCGTTTTTCGCTACGGCGGTTAACGTTTCATTGGCGCCTGCTTCACCTGCGGGAATGGTAACTGTAAATGCCCCTGTCCCATCAGCAGTACCTGTACCTATCACGGCACCTCCTGCATTTCGGATTTCAACCGTGGCATTGGCGTCGGCAGTTCCTTTAACTTCGTAACCTGCTGTTGAATTGCCTGTTACTCCTGTTACGGTAGGTGCGGTTACTTCACTAGTAGTACCTGCAGCAAAATAAATGTTGGATACACCGTCTGCTGTTGCTAATAAATTAACGTCTAAAAGATCTGTTTGAACGACTGTTCCTACAAAACGAGCATCTAAATTATTGGATAAATTTTGAGGTGTTGAAACGGTAGTTGGTAAAGTAACCGTGGTTGCGCCTAGTAAAGAAGCATCCACTAACTCATTTACGCCTGAACCACCAACCGCTAATAAAGGCAAAGCACCTGAAACAGCCACGTTCACCGTGCCTTTGACAGGAAGCAAGGCTGCATTTATAGCTGCGGCGACAAGATTACTTGGGATACTGGTTCCTTTTGCCTCCAAAGCTTGAACTGCCGCATTCAAATCTTGTAAGATGTTTGAAACATTTTGGGCTAAAACTAACCCTAAACCATCACTAATTGGTGCGCTAATGTATGAGCCATCAGCTGCTAACGTTTCTGGAGCTGTAAATGAAGCAGCACCTAAGTTTTCAATGTTATTCACTAATTCCAACTGACGATTCACTTCCGTCAAATCAATATCAACACCAGTTAAATTCCCTAAAGCCCCACTGGTAATTTGAGTAATGACATTGGTTAAATCATTGGCTGCATTCAAAACGGCAGTCAAAAAAGTAACTTTTGAAAGATCAATCGTAACGTTGGTATTGATTGCTGCGCTGCCTGCTGCAGCTACATTTCCTCTTAACTCAGGAGGAACCACTAACACCGCTTGTTTTTGTCCACTAAACACAGCGGAAGCATCTGCTAAAGCGCCACCAGAAACCGTGAAATTAACTGGTTGATTTTGGTTTGCGGCTGTCCAACGATTACTCGTTGAAGTGCCACTGTCATTATTTGACGTAACATTTGATAATAGTTCGATATCCAAGACCGCTGCTGATGCACTGATTGTGCCAGAGGTAACAGCTATACTTACAGGGATTGCTAATGACGTAAATAATAAACCACTTGATATTGCTAAATTAAGCATCTTGCGTTTTGTCCATTTTTTATGCTGACTTTTCCGATTAAAATCCTCAACAATTTTCTTTTTCATCTGATCGTCCCTCTTTTCTTTAAAATAAACGATAAATACCAAAATCATTAGCTTCCCCTAGTTGTTCATCTCCCCCTTTAGCGATTTAAATGGATTTAACACCTGCAGTTTAGTACATTTCCTCAGCTTTTCAAAATATAATGCTGTGAATTTTTATATAAAAATTCATTTGATAACAAGCATCCTAAATATGTTAAAAAACTCACTAATTCATTAGTGAGTTATTATACAATGAGAGGAAAATGAGGAAGTTTATACGTTTCTCCCCAATCATTAAAGATAAATAAATTATTTTATTATAACTTATCGTTTGATAAATCGATAATTAAATAACGGAAAATTTTTTTATTTTTTTGAGAAATTCCACTATTATTTTTTCTGCTTCTTTGACTGTTTTTATCAATTTTATGGCTGTAAGTCATAAAAACTTTACATCAAAAAAATGACTCTAATCTATAACAATTTTTTCTGTTTTTAAGATTTTTTTTATGAATTTTTTTATATTAAAAAAATTTCATAAAAAAAGGCGACAGCCGTTTTTGAACGAATGCCGCCTTTTAGACAAACAAAAACCTGATTCTAAAAGAATCAGGTTTAGGAAAAGCAAATCAAGATTCGCTTCAACTGTTTATCATCGTATTTGTATACTCTGATAAGAATGATTTCGTAATAAAATATACTGTGTTTCGTGGTATTTGTCAATCGCTTTCTTGAATTCTCTTGAGACCTTTCCATAGGCATATAAGGTCAAAATAACTGACCAAATCAGCGTTGTGACTATCTTTTTAATTAAGGGGTCAGCCAATTTAATTTCATTAGTTTATCTAAAAACACCACCAAAATTAAAGCATCTGCACTGCCACCAATACTCCAATTTTTTTCTTTGAATAAGTGATTCAATCTTTCTAAGCAAAGGGTTCCCCGTAACGTTTGTGTCCCCCCTAAAGCAAAATATTCCTGGATTAACGGTTGATATATTTCAAAAATTTGGACATTTTGACTTCGTTTAATCAAATTCGTATCCTCAACATAGAGCGATAAATAAAGGAGCGTATCAATGAGTTTTTGTTGTTGTGTGCCTTGATGTTTTTGATAATAAGGCACTCCCTGTTCAAAGACAGCGGGATAGCCTTGTTGCGCCTCACCACGGATTCCAGTCAAGCCATGCTGAACAAATAGTCGTTCACCCCAAGTTAGTTTTTCTAGCTCATTCGTAGCGAGGTTTTCAAAGTCGGCCAGTAAGTCTTGCGTCATTGTTTGAAGCGTTTGTTGAAACAATTGTAAGGTGCAAGGGGTCTCCCAAATCATTAGACGACCACAGATAGCTAAAAAAATACCTAGAGAAAAAATCGCTCCTTTATGTGTGTTGATCCCTTCTGTTGCCTCAAACATCGCTCGTTCTGCTTCTAAACCAACTTGTCGAATCGCGCGAAATGTTGCCTCAATCGGCAAATGACGTAGCTCTGTCCCAGCTTGAACGAAGGCTTCAAAATAAGGAGTCAAAACTACACTACTTTCTAAAAAAGTGAAAACATCCATATCTTGATGGGCGCCTGCATCGACTGGATCCACCAAGCCTGGTTTATTTAAACAGGTCACTTCATAGAGTAGTGCCAATTGTGCTTGCTGCGCTAATTTACTCCTTGCTTGCTTTGTCATTGCCTTTTACGTCCCTTCTTCTGTGCCGTGGTCTTTTCTTGTTTTATATAGTCTAGTACAGCATTAAAAACCGTGTCAACTACGCCGCCATCAAATACATTAGGTATGAATTTTTCTGCTGTGGGTTCTGAAATCATAGCGGCCAAGCTTCGTGCTACTGTCATTTGCAAACCGACATCGACTTTTCTGCCTTTCGCTGCCAATAACCCTTTAAAAAGACCTGGAAAAGCTAAAATGTTGTTCACTTGATTCGGATATTTGGAAGAACCAGTTGCTAATAAACGGACGCCATTGGCTTGGGCGAGGGCTGGTTCAATTTCTGGTTTAGGATTTGCTAAAGCAAAGATAATTGGGTCTTGGTTCATTGATTTAATCAGGGCTGGCGTTAGCACATCCGCTTCTGATAAGCCTAAAAAAACGTCCTGATTGACGACAGCGGTGGCTAAATCTTTGTTTTCTACTGATGGTTTTATTACCTGTCGAAGCAAAGCACGTTGGTAAGGATTCAATGTCGGGTCTTCTTCTCTTAAAACACCTTGGCGATCTACTAAGGTAAGATGCGTAATTCCCGCTTGAATACATAACTTAGCGGTCGCTACACCAGAAGCACCAACTCCGTTAATCACCACACGCAATTGATTTAAAGGTTTTCCTTTAATTTTGGCTGCGTTGATTAGCCCAGCTAAAACGACAATGGCTGTGCCTTCTTGGTCATCATGATACACAGGAATGTTCAAACGTTGTTGAAGTTTTTCTTCAATTTCAAAACATTTTGGTGCAGAAATATCTTCTAAATGGATTCCTGCAAAACTATTTTGTAAATTTTCAATTGTTTGAACCATCTCGTCAACTGATTTTTGTTCCAGTGCTAAAGGAATAGCATCGACCCCCGCCAAATTTTTATAAAGTAAAGCTTTGCCTTCAACAATTGGCAAGCCCGCTTGCGTGCCCATATTGCCGAGACCCAGAACAGCTGACCCATCTGTAATAACCGCAATTAACTTACCACTAATGGTCCACTCGCGCGCTAATTCATGATTTTGGGCAATCATTAAACTCAATTCTGCGACACCAGGTGTATACATTTTGGCTAAATCATGATGGTTTAATACCGCTTCTGTTGCTTCAAGACTTAGCACACCAATATTTTTTTGATGAATTGCTAGAACTTCTTCTAACACATTGTCACTTCCTTTCACGGGCTGCCTTTTTTCTATTTGATGAAGCAAGGGTTTGAACAACCGTTATCGTCGCTCAAACCCTTGCTTCTTTATACATTTGCGGAGCACTTGCCCGTTCTATTCTGGCAAGTCAAGTTTGACTGTCACTTTCTGTAACGGTACATCGTAAAAAGGATCTTCACGACGTCCTAAAAAGTCTTTTCCTTGTTGTGGGAACATCGCATATAATAGGACATCCTCTTCAGATTTTGCGTATTGTTGGATTTCCTTTTCTAAACTATGCAACTCTGGTTTCAATAAATCCGCTGGTCGACAAGTAATTACTTCTTCATCCCCAATGATTTTTTGCTTAATCTCTTCTGCGATAGGTGCTGGTGATTTGCCATATTCTCCGCGCACATAATCTTTGATTTCATTCGGTATTAAGGAATATCTTTCCCCAGAAATCACATTCATTAAAGCTTGTGTTCCGACCATTTGTGAAAGCGGCGTAACTAGTGGTGGATACCCTAAATCCGCTCTTACTTTAGGTACTTCAGCTAAAACTTCTTCATATTTGTCTTGTAAACCTTGCTCCGTTAATTGACTTAATAAGTTTGATAACATACCACCAGGCACTTGATAAATCAAGGTTTTCGGTTCCGTATCTTTAACTTTAGGGTTTAAAATGCCTTCACTTCTAAAACGATCACGAATCGGATTGAAATAGTCAGCAATCTCTGTTACTTTTTCCATATTTAAACCTGTTTCAAAGCCTAAATCTTCTAACGCAATGGCTACAGATTCTGTGGCTGGTTGACTCGTACCGCCAGCGAAAGAAGAGATAGCTGTATCGATGATATCCGCACCTGCTTCAGCAACTTTTAAATAGGTCATCTCAGAAATACCACTAGTCGCATGCGTATGCACCTCTAAAGGTAAATCAATGGCATCTTTCATTTTGCTCACTAATTCAAAACCCGTTTGTGGCGTCAAAACGCCTGCCATATCCTTAATACAAATGGAATCCGCTCCTGTTTGACTTAATTCTTTGGCTAATTTTACAAAGTAATCGATGGTATGAATTTCACTCGTGGTATAAGAAATCGCTGCTTGACAGTGTCCGCCAGCTTCTTTTGTTGTTTGAATTGCTGTTTGTAAATTACGGACATCATTCAAGGCATCGAAAATACGAATAATATCAATCCCATTTTCAACTGATTTTTCGACAAAGGCCCGCACCACATCATCAGCGTAATGACGATATCCTAGTAAATTTTGTCCTCGTAATAACATTTGAAGTTTGGTATTTTTAACTTCTTTGCGAATTTGGCGAAGACGTTCCCAAGGATCCTCGTTTAAATAGCGGACACAGGAATCAAACGTTGCCCCGCCCCACATTTCTAATGCATGAAATCCTGCCTCGTCCATTGTTTTAATAATCGGCAGCATATCTGAGGTTGGCATCCGTGTTGCAATTAAACTTTGTTGTCCATCCCGTAGCACCGTTTCTGTAAAACGAATTTTTTTACTCACTTGGCTGCTCCTTTCGTGTCAAAATTATTTCTGTTATTTTTTCTTGCATTGCTTCAAGACTGTGACGTCGATTTCGTCCACAGACTTTCGCCTCTTCTTGGCAAATAAAACAGCGCCGTGGTGGCAAGCCTAAATCTCCTCGATGAAGGCTTTTTAGTTCTTCATTTCCCCATAAAACATCTAGGTCCACTAAACGACCATAAGGATGTGTTTCTTCAATTTTGACCATTCTTTGTTTTAATTCTTGTGGGGCTAACGAAACCGCCAAATAATATTCAGGACCTGTCTTTTCATTCCGGTAAAAATTAACAATCGGTACTTGATCCAGCAATTGTTGCTCGACTTCGTCAATTACTTCTAAAAAAACAGCCGTTAAGGTGGGCGAATTTTTCACTTCTCCAGGAATATTCATTGTGGCAGATAAGAGACTAGCTTCTGGTGCTGTTTCTAACAACTCCTTCTGTGTGGCAGCTCTTTGTTCGCGAGCATCCAACATCTCTAAAAGTGTTACTTTTTCCCCATTAAACATTGCGTACCACATCAATTAGACTACCATCTCGGTATTCAATTAACGCAACGACTTTGTCTCCATATTTAATTGGTTCCGGGGTGCCAACAATGTTGTAGGCTTTGTCTTTCAACTCTTCTAACGTAAACTGAGGAACATCTAAAGTTTTAAAACAATCAATTAAGTCTGTTCTTTTTGGATTGATTGCAATGCCGACTTCTGTTACTACGACATCGACACTCGTACCTGGTGTAACGACTGTATTTACTTGCTCAACAATTGTTGGAATCCGTCCACGAACAAGTGGTGCAATCACTAGACTCATTTTACAAGCCATACTTGTATCGGAATGTCCGCCAGAAGCACCACGGATAACACCATCTGAACCAGTAATGACATTTACATTAAAATCTGTGTCCACTTCTAAAGCAGATAAAATAGCTGTGTCTAATTGATTAATAACCGCCCCTTTGCTAAGCGGTGAAGCATACATATTGGCATCAATTTCATAATGATTGGCATTTTCCCCTAAAGAAATAGCTGATGGATGATCAAAGTCTTGGACGTCAATAATTTTTTCTACTAAGCCTTCTTCCAAAAGTTCCACCATTGCATTCGTAATTCCGCCTAAAGCGAAACTTGCTTTAATACCATCTTTAAGCATTTGTTCTCTCATGAACCGCGTAACTGCTAGTGAAGAGCCACCTGTTCCTGTTTGGAATGAGAAGCCTTCTTTGTAGTAAGGAGAATGTGTAATTATTTTTGCGGCATATTCAGCAATCAATAATTCTTTGGGATTCTTTGTAAAACGTGTTGCGCCTTTGGCAATTCCATCTGGATCACCAATTGCATCAATTTCTACCACATAATCAACATCTGTTTGTGGAATACTGATAGGGGTATTAGGATATGGTACTAATGTGTCAGTAATGATGACCACTTGATCCGCATATTTTGCATCGACCATCGCATATCCAAGAGAACCACAGGTAGCTTTTCCTTTGGTTCCATTCGCATTTCCATAAGCGTCTGAACTTGGTGCACCTAAGAAAGCTACATCAATATGGATATCGCCTGCTGCTACTGCCCGTGCCCGGCCACCATGTGAACGAATCACCACAGGATTTTCCATGATACCTGCTGAAATAGCGGCGCCTACTTTATCTCTCAAACCTGAAGAAGTAATGTTGGTGACTACTCCATTTTTAATGTGTTCGATCAAAGGTTCATGAACATTTGCAATTGAACTAGGTGCAATCGAAATGTTTTTCAGCCCCATGGCGGCAATCTCGGCTAAAACTAAATTCATCACATAGTCTCCTTCACGGAAATGGTGATGGAAAGAGATGGTCATGCCATCTTTTAAACCTGTTTTTTCAATTGCTTCACGAATACTTCCTAAAAGTTTTGTCTCCCGAGGTTTCACTGGTTTAATTGCTCGGCTCGCTTCTTGATAAGCATCAATGTGTGCTAATTCTCCTTCATAAATGCCGTATTGCTCTGCATAAGATTGAGGAATGTCTTTGCCTACTTTATTTACTACCATGTCTATATTTCCTCCTCGGTAATTAATTTAGCCGCCAATGCTAACGCAATGACCCGTTCAGCTCGTTCAACAATTGGTTTATCAACCATTTTTCCATTTACGGAGATAACACCGGAACCTTTTGCTTCGGCTTCCCGAATGCCCCAGATTACTTCCTTAGCATTCTGGATTTCTTTTTCTGTTGGCGCATAAATAGTATTAACTAATGGGATTTGACGAGGGTTAATCACCGATTTCCCATCGAAACCTAGCTGTTTAATCAAACGAACTTCGGCTTCAAAGCCTTCCGTATTGTCTACATCTGAATAGACCGTATCAATAGCTGCAATCCCAGCTGCTCGAGCGGCATGTAAAATCATGCTACGAGCAAAGAATAGTTCTTGGCCATCTGGATGGCGCCGTGTTTTCATATTGGTAACATAGTCTTCGGCGCCTAATGCGATGCCAATCAAGCGAGTTGAACTTTTGGCAATCGCGGGCGCATTTAGAACGCCTTCAGCCGATTCGATGGCAGCCATCATTTTCGTTGTTCCTACGGGAATGTCATTTTGCTGTTCTACTTCTGTAATGACTGCCTCGACATCAATGATATCTTGGGCTGTTTCTGTTTTTGGTAAACGAATCACATCGACACCAGCTAAGACCATTGCTTCAATATCTTCTGCGCCACCGGCATCTAAAGCATTGATCCGAACAACAATTTCAATATTGCCATAATCGAAAGTTTTCAAAGCAGAATGGACTAAAACACGGGCAGAGTCTTTTTCTTTTAATGAAACTGCATCTTCTAAATCAAACATGATTGAATCTGCCCCATACAAAGGTGCATCTCTTAGCATTGCTGCGTTCGCTCCAGGGACAAACATCATTGTTCTTCTTAAACGTTCCATGAGTCCAACTCCTTCCAATCATACGTTTCTTTTTCAGCGCCTCGATGTAAAACTGTAATCATCCGAGCTTTGATCGTACAATCTAATGCCCCTTTATCAATCGCCTTGACCGCAACGCCTTGGACATCTAAATGTTCCAAAGTTGTCGTAATCACCTGACGAATTTGATTGCCAAATTGTTTTTCGACACTACTTTCTAATTCAATGGTATTTTCTGTTGATTCAATGGGTTGGACGGTAATCATAATATCACTTGATTCTACTGTCCCTGCAGTAGCATTTTTGATAATCTTCACTTTCTTCACCTCATTAGTTTCTTGTGTTCTACTAAGTATTGATAACTTGTTGCTGGTAAAAACTTCTTGAGTGTCTCTTTGTCGCCTTCAGCCATCGCTTTGCGAACTTTCGTCGCACTAATCAGCTCTCCATCAATCGCTAATCGCGGGACAATGGTTAGCGTTATCGTTTGTCCGAAAACTTGTTGCATTGCTTGATTGTAGACATCGGTCACTTCTGAATAAGGCTCTTCTCCCACATAACGTTGCTGAATTTCAAGTATTGGCGCAATTCTTTCTTTAAATAACGTTGCATCAAGCGTTGCTTGAATTGCAGCTACCTCTAATGGCGCTTTTTCTTTCAAAAAATAGGTAGGAAAAGTCGCAGACGAAACTAAGTAATCTTCTGTAGATAGGACTGTCACATTGGGTAAATGGGCGACCCCTTTTTGCACCATTGCGAAACGTGCTTCTTTTGAAAACAGCGATTTATCTTCAGATAAAACAAACACATAAACGTGTGGACTTTCTTTGGCTGCTTTTTCGACTAAGTACTGATGGCCTTTCGTAAAAGGATTTGCATTCATGACAATGCTACTGGCTGGCCCTGCTTTTTTATGCTGTGTCAGGTAACCAAGATAATCGGCAAAATCTGGTTTGCCTTGCTCCATAAATAGCACCTCTTGATTCGCAACCACTTTTTGAAAGCCTAGCGACTGAAAAATTTGTTCATTTTTTGGTTTTGTATACAAAAAACTGTGTAATTGGTTTTCTTCTCTCAGTTTTTCAAGTAGATGAACCACCAATTGGGTTAACAAGTTTTCAGATTGATATTTTTTACAAACGGCCACGCACTTAATCGTTTTGCCTGAAAGCGAGCCAGAGGCTATTAATGCTGTGTCATCATATATGCCAACGGTGTAATCAAGTGCTTCTGTCGTTTGCAATGCGGCTTTTTCCATTAATTCGCGCCAAGCTTGATAAGCTTTTTTATCTTTTTGCAACCAGATTCTTTTCATTGTATATACGCTGCTCACAGCAATAACCTCCTTTATTTTTTAATTGGAAATAATTTTGTTAGTAATTTAGATGCTAGATAAATGATAAATAAAACAACGAAAACGCCGCCCCAACCAAAACCTAACAGTTCAAAAGCAATTTTTAAATCTTCCATGTTAACAGACATGTATTCGTTCTCCTTTCCGTCCTATGTTAAAAAGGCTAATAGTAAGCCGCCAGCAATTACAGAAGCGATTTGTCCTGAAACGTTGGCACCAGCAGCATGCATTAAAATAAAGTTTTGTGGGTCTTCATCTGTAGCCATTTTTTGAATGACCCGACTAGACATTGGGAAAGCGGAAATACCCGCAGCACCAATCATTGGATTGATTTTTTCTTTTCTAAATAGATTCAAGAATTTAGCAAAAAGTACGCCGCCGACTGAGTCCATAATAAAGGCGACTAACCCTAAGCCAATAACCATCAATGTATCGACTTTTAAGAACTCTGCATAGTTCATGCTAACGGAAATAGATAGTCCTAGCAAGATACTAATAATATTTACCAATTCATTTTGAGCTGTAATGGATAAACGATCCAAAACGCCACATTCTCTTAATAAGTTCCCAAACATTAAGAAACCAACTAATGGTAATGACACCGGCGCAATTAACCCTGCGACAATCGTAATAACAACCGGGAAAAGAATTTTCGCTGTTTGAGAAACTTCACCAGCCCGATAAGTCATACGGATACGACGTTCGGCTTTCGTCGTCACTGCTTTAATCGCTACTGGTTGAATAATCGGAACTAACGCCATGTAGGAGTAAGCGGCAACCATTATGGCCCCCATGTATTTTGAATGTAAGGTATTTGCTACGAAAATAGACGTTGGACCATCAGCGGCACCAATAATCCCAATCGAAGCAGCATCGTTTAAATCAAAACCTAATAAAACAGCCATAATAACTGTAAAGAAAATCCCAAACTGTGCAGCGGCACCAAACATCAACATAAACGGATTTTGTAACAATGGACCGAAATCAATCATTGCCCCAATCCCAATAAATAATAATAACGGGAATAACTCTGTTTTTATTCCAAAATCAAAAAGAACATTAAACGGACCTGGCTCGCCGCCAGCGCTCAATACGCCGGAATTGGGAAAGTTCACTAAAATCGTTCCTAAACCCATCGGCACTAAAAGTGTTGGTTCATACTCTTTTTTTATTCCTAAATACATTAATAGTCCACCAATCAGCATCATCACAATGCGTCCTGGTTCTTGGCCCATTCCTATAACACCTTGAATCAGTGTCTCCACACAAATCACTTCCTCTTCTTAAATTAATTCTAGTTAATTGTTATTAATGGTTCCCCTGGATTCACAATTTGGCCTTGGGTAACATGAATTCCTGTTACCGTACCTGCTTTTCCTGCAACGATTTCATTTTCCATCTTCATTGCTTCTAAAATTAACAATGGTTGGTTCTCAGACACCGTATCACCAACATTGACTAATACTTTTAACACAGTTCCTGGCATTGGCGCAGGCATTGCATCTGCTCCTGCTGGGGCGGCTGGCTGTGCTGCTGGCGCTGGGGCTTCTTCAACAGCAGGGGCTGGTGTTTCTGTCGTAGCAACTGGCGCTGTTGGTTGTGGCGCAACAGGTGCTGGTTGTGGGACGCCACCGATTTCTTCCATCTCGACTAAATATTCTTTCCCATCAATTGAAATTTTAAATTTGCGTAACATAATGATCCTCCTCAAGGTTTTGTTTTGAAATTCTTTTGACAACTAGCTGAGACTCTTCTGAAAGCTCTGCAGCTATACTGGCTGCAATAATGGCAACTTCTTTTGCTTCTGGATTTCGTTTTGCGATTTTTTTGATAACAAAACGACTTTCTGGAAACTCTCCTGCTGCGATGGCAGTGGCCACAATACTTACCAATTGATATTCTTTTGGCTCAGCAGGAATATATGCTGGTATATCTATCCATCGCTTTTCCAAGTTATCCGCTTCACGTCGGATAACGCTTTCATTAATCTCGGTATCCTGCGTGTGTTGCTCTTTCTTGAATAAGGACTTAAATAGGCCCATATTGTCTCTCCTTTCACTAATTCTTGGTATACGTTCATTATAGAAAAAACCGTTAAAAAACCTAGTGAAAACACTAGCTCAGATTGTTCTTTTATTGTTTATTTTGTGAAAAAAACTCTGTAAACATTGGTATATAAGCATTTATCAGCCGTTAAGATTCTATTAATATTATATTAAGTTATTAATAAGAATTTGATTGTTGAATTGTTTTTTTGATGTTCTTTTTGTTTTAGGCTATTTATTCTCTGCGAAAGTTTGTATATTCTCACACTATAGACAAACACAAAAAATATTTTTTGTTGTAAACCAGAATACTGTGAAACATTTCTCATGGCTATTCTTTTTTATTAACACCGGTTGTTAACGCTTACAAAAAAGTTCTAAAAAAGAAAGGAAGAAAAACATGTTACTCACTATTTTAGCTTATGGTATGATTATCATCTTTATGTATGTAATCATGAAAAAGAAATTGTCACCGTTTACATCTTTAGTAATTATTCCTCTTATTTTTACTTTGATTGCAATTGCAACTGGAGTAGCGAGTCCGCCACCTGGTGCTGACGGTGTTGTCCCTGAAGTCAACATTGGGAATTTCGTCTTAGATGGGATTTCAACTACTTCAAAAACTGGTATTATGTTATTATTTGCCATTCTTTACTTCTCTATTATGTTGGATGCTGGTTTGTTTGACCCAATCACTAAAAAAATGATTTACTTTGCTAAAGGCGACCCAATGAAAGTCTTGATGGCTACTGCGGTAGTTGCTGCTGCTGTTTCCTTAAACGGAGATGGAACAACTACGACCTTGATTTGCTGTTCTGCGTTTATTCCCATCTACAAAAAACTTAATATGAAATTGATGAATTTAGGTGTGCTTGTTATCTTACAAAACACCATTATGAACTTATTACCTTGGGGCGGTCCAACAGCTCGTGCCATGGCCGTACTAGAAGTTGATGCCGACATTCTTTCTTATTTAGCACCTGGTATGATTTTATCTGTATTGTATGTTATCTTCTTTGTTGCTTATCGCATGGGGAAAAAAGAACGTGCTCGCTTAGGCGTGACAACGCTTACTGATAAAGAATTGGAAGAAATGACTATTGTTAACGATCCTGAGTTATTAGAAATTCGTCGTCCAAAGAATTTTGCATTCAATGGTATTTTAACGATTGTCTTAATCGGATGGTTAGTCCTAAGTTCATTCGTTGGTCAATTAGGTTTGCCTTCGTGGATTGAAATGCCACCGTTATTATTATTCCTAGTTGGTACTTGTATCGCTTTAATGATCAACTATCCAAAATTAAAAGATCAAAGCAGCCGTATCAGTGCAAATGCTGGTGATGCTGTGCAAGTAGTTATCTTAGTTTTTGCTGCTGGCGTCTTCATGGGCTTATTCCAAGGTTCTGGTATGGCCAATGCCTTAGCAAATAGCTTTGTTAATATTATTCCAAAACAATTAGCCGGCGCTTGGGGCTTAGTGATTGCGTTCATTTCAGCACCAGGAACATTCTTTATTTCAAACGATGGTTTCTATTTCGGTGTCTTACCAGTCCTAGCAGAAGCTGGACGTTCTTATGGATTTGACAATATGTCTATGGCTTTAGCTTCCTTAATGGGGCAAGCGTTCCACTTATTAAGTCCATTAGTGGCATTTATTTACTTGCTATTACGTTTAACTGGTTTAGATATGGGCCAATGGCAAAAAGAATCGGCAAAATATGCCTTAGGAATTTTCGTTATTTTCGTTGTTACAATTGTTGCTTTAGGTCACATGCCTTTATTTATTCCACAAAATTAAACGTCGTCGCTGAAACCGTAGGAGTGCCTTTTCTCCTCGGTTTTCTTTTCATTTTGTCTTTTCTTGCGTTATATTTTCATTTTTAATATTATATTTATTATCTATAAAAATAACCTATAGGGAGGTGCCTCATATGAATCCAACGGTTGAAGCAGTAAAACGGAACTTAGATTTAACCAGCAGTAAACCTCTAAAAATTTGTACCTACGAAGCCTTTAAAAAAACCATTATTTTAGGGGATATTCCTGCGGGTGAACGGATTAACGAAAAAGAATTTTCCGAGCAATTAAACATTAGTCGGACGCCCATTCGCTTTGCTTTACAAGAATTGGTCAAAGAACAATTGGTGGAACATATACCTATGGTGGGTATCGTGGTTAAAGGGATTAGTATGAAAGATGCTTATGAAATTTATGATATTCGTAAATCTTTGGACACTTTAGCAACCATTAAAGCCATGGAACTCATGACACCAGAAGATTTTGATGAATTGGAAGCCTTACTTCTCGAAGGAGAACAATACAATAAAAATAACCAAGTAGATGACTTACTACAGAACTTTTCAGATTTTAATTCCTTTATTTATACTAAGAGTCAGATGCTACGTTTAAAAAAAATTGTGACTGATCTCCATGCTTACTTAATCTATTTCAGAGATATTGCGATTCGTGCCTCAGAACGTCGTAGTATTGCCCTAGAAGAACATTGGTTAATTTTCCGCGGAATGAAAACAAAGAATATTGACCAGATCACACTTTTAACCCATGAACATCTAAATCGTTCGCTTCAATTTATTTTGAAAGAAATGGAACGTCGGCAAATTGAATAAGCAAAAAAGACCCGCAGTCGCTCGTGCAGCTGCGGGCCTTTTTTCATTTTTTTTGTACGCAACCATCTGGCGTAAAGGTATAACCAATGCCCCAAACGGTCCGAAGGTAACAAGGTTCTTTCGGGTTTTCTTCTAATTTACTTCGTAAACGATTAATAAAAACCATAATCGTATTCGCATCGACATCCCCAGTACCCCAAACACTGCTGTAAATTTGTTCTTTAGAGAATACTTGCTCGGGATTCTCCAGAAAAAATTGAATTAATTGAACTTCTTTCGAAGACAATGAAATAGGTAAATCCTTTTTAAATAGTTGATAACGACCATAATCAAAACGGAAATCGCCTACCTGTAGCTCTTCTTTTTTATAAACATTCAATTGTTTTCGAATCATTCGAGCTCGATTCAACGAAGCAATCACCTGAGCCTTAAAAACATTCAAGGAAAAAGGTTTCGTTATATAACTATCCACGCCCATTTCCAAGGCTGCAATAATATCCTCTTCTTCTTTTTTGCTACTAAAAAAGATAATTGGCACTAGTGGATATTTCTCTCTAATCATTTGGACTAAGTAGTAACCATCGCTGTCATGTTCCAAGTTATCATCTAAAATGAACAAATCAAAGGTAACTCTGGACACGATATCTTTTGTTTTTTCAATTGATTCACTTTGGTAAATAAGAATACCTGTTGATTGTAATGCTTTCCAAATCAAGCGACGAACTGCTGCATCATCATCTACAACCAGTATTTTCTCCGTACGCATACCTGTTGCTCCCCCTACGTCTCTTTACAAAACTTTTTCATTTGAATTTACTACTGGAGTAATTACTGATTATCATAACATAAAAAAAGAAACGAAGACGGCTAAAAAATCATTTAACAAAGAAACGTTAGCAACTATTCAGTCCCTGCTGAGAGTTGCCAACGTTTCTTTGTTTGTTTAAAAATACTTCTTAACTGGTTCAACCACTAAATACCGATAAGGTTCATCCCCTTCAGAATGGGTTTTGATTTGCTCATCTTTACTTAGCGTGTGATGAATTTGTTTTCTTTCAAAAGCCGGCATTGGTTCCAAGAAGACTGGCCGCCCAGTACGTTTGGCTTTTTCCGCGGTGCGTTTCGCTAAACGTTCCAAAATTTCATGACGTTTTTCACGATAATTTCCGACATTCACAACAATCGATAGCTTATTGCTTGCAATGCGGTGAATAAAGACTTGCGCTAAATACTGTAACGCATTTAACACTTTTCCGTGTTTTCCAATTAAGATACCTTGTTTTTCTGTTTCTAAATGGAAGATAATATTGCCATTCTCGCGCGCTATGCGAACCATGGCAGGGGCGTTCAGTTCATTTGAAATATTCGTTAAATACATCGCTAATTCAGTAATAGCAGCTTCGTCTTCCAGATTTTCTAAAGAATGTGTTGATTCCTCTGAGAGACTAGGAATTGCTTCGGTTAATTCCTCAACTGCTTCTTCCACTGCTGTTGCTTCATCGGCAACAACAATATCTTCCACTGTTTCTTCGACCGCTTCTGTGACTTGCTCACTAATCGTTGGTTCCATTGAAATTTGGGCAAGTTTTTTTCCTAGACCTAAAAATCCTTTTTTTCCTTCGTCTAACACATCAATTGTAACATCCTCTTTGGTTAAACCAAGTGCTTGTAAGCCTTTCTGCGTTGCTTCTTCGATTGTATTTCCTTCATAAATCGGCATCTGAACGACCTCCTTTATTTTTTCTTCCCTTTTTTCTTAGGACTTTTTGCTCGTTCAAGCGCTCGCTCCCGTGCTTTGGCTTGACGTGCTGCTTCCTCCCGCTCTTTACGGATTTTGAATGGATTGTTTAATAACAATGTTTGCCCTGTTTGGAAGGCATTTGAGACCACCCAGTAAAGAGATAAACTGCTGGCTAATGAAATCCCCATAAAGAAGATCATCGCTGGCATAACGTAATTCATAATTTTCAGTGAGGCATTTGTTTCTAGTTGGCTCATACTTGAAAGATACGTACTAGCAAACGTAAAGACAGCTGCTAAAATCGGTAAAATTAAATACGGATCCGGCTTATCGAGGCTTAACCACAAGAACGTTCCTTCTTTTAACTCAGGCACGCGTGAAATGGCTTGATACAAAGCCATCATGATTGGTAGTTGAACCAACAGTGGTAAACAGCCAATGTAAGGATTCACATTATTCTCTGCATACAAACGTTGCTGTTCTTCTCGGAATAAGCGTTGTGTTTCAGGATCTTTTGAAGAATATTTTTGTTGCAAGGCCTTTAATTGCGGTTGCAACTCTTGTGTTTTACGCATACTCTTCGTTTGGAAATGCATCAACGGCAATAAAATAATCCGGATGACTAACGTAAATAGGATAATCCCAATTCCGACACTGCCGCCTAATGATAGAAACTTAATCGCTTGGGCAAAATAATAAACAATGTATCGATCCCAAATTCCTGTACTACTTTCACTTACGGGCGCGGTTCCGCAGGCGGATAAAACAAAGACTAAGGTCACTAACCCAGCCATTAATAATAAGCGCTTATACTTCTTCACTACTCAATTCCCTCTCTTACATCTAATATTTTAGCTAAATTTAACACATGTGTTAAATTAGCTTTCACTTCTTCAGACGATAACTTTTCCAATCCTGGACGTGCAATCACGATAAAATCAATTTCTGGAGAGATACGGTCTTTTAATTGAAATAAACTCGCGCGGATTTTCCGCTTCACAGCATTTCTTGTGACCGCGTTTCCAATTTTCTTCCCAACAGAAATCCCCACTCGAAAATGGACTTGTTGTGGTTTCTCTAAAACGTACACCACGAAACGACGATTTGCACAAGATTGTTTTTTATTAAACACCTGTTGAAATTCTTTTTCTTTCTTGACACGGTAGGACTTTTTCATCGGCATCCCTTTGTTTCTATATTTTTTTACTTCTTAATAATAATAGCATATTTCCGCTCTTTTTTAGTAGCCTTTTCTATAGAATCCTGCTTTCTTTTATTGAAAACAGAAAAAGAACCCTTAGTTATCTTCACATCTTCCAAAAAATTATGGAGATAACTAAGGGTTCTTAGAAATTGACTGTTTAAAAGACCAGACCATCATTAAGCAGAAATAACTTTTCTACCTTTACGACGACGGCTTGCTAATACGCGACGGCCATTTTTAGTGCTCATACGTTTACGGAATCCGTGAACTTTTTGGCGTTTACGTTTGTTTGGTTGATACGTTCTTTTCATGCAATTACACCTCCTGAAATTGTAACTATCCATCAATATATAGACATACTTTGATAGTATAACGAGTAATAGGGTCTTTTGTCAATAAAATTTAAGAAATATTTCCTGAGAAAGATTCGTTTCAATTATCCACAAATTAAATTTTCCTGTGAGTAGCTTGTGGATAGTTTTCCACATTTTTTTCTGTTCACAGCCATTTTTCCACTAGTTTTACACAAAAAAACAGCCTGTTAAAAAGTTTTACACAGGTGTTTTTTTAGCTGTTGATAAGTTATTGAAACATGATTGTGTCAAGCTTAATTATTCTCAACTTTTTGTGGATAACTCATTCAACAACCACTTTCTTCCGCAAGTGTCGACACCCTGTGGAAAACTTTTTTCACCCTTGTGTACTTTTTTTCCACATTGAACAATTGCTTGTGGAAAAAGTTTTAAAAAAATGCTAAAATCGACTATGCTCATTCTTTTAAGTTATCCACATTTTTTAGATAACCAAAATTTAAACATATAGGAGGTCACTGT